>NZ_JBDJAF010000101.1:0-237 GCF_039652555.1 Parafrigoribacterium mesophilum | reverse complement strand
TGCCGCCGGCGCACCCGTACGTGGCTCGGGCGGTGAACTGCGGCCGGATCAGTTCGGATGCGGCGGCGGCGATCACCGGCATGCTGGACCGGGTCGCCGTCCGGGCGAACCCGCAACAAGCCGATGAGTACGAGCGGGTGTTGGCGGAGCATGCGGCGCAGCTGCCGCATGCTCTGGTGATCCGGATGGTGCGTGAGGCCGAAGCGCGTCTGGATCAAGACGGCCTGGCCCCGCGGG
>NZ_JBDJAF010000100.1:0-240 GCF_039652555.1 Parafrigoribacterium mesophilum | reverse complement strand
ATTCGCCAGCCGTTGTTGTGCAGGGTGAGGTGGTGGAATCGGCAGAGGCAGACCCCGTCGGCGATATCGGTGTTGCCATGGTCGCGGTCGTATTCGTTGATGTGGTGGGCCTCGGTCATCAGGGGTGGTTGTCCGCAGTCCGGCCAGAGGCAGCCGCCGTCTCTGATGGCGAGGGCTTCGTGTTGCCGGTCGTCGAACAGGCGCCGGGTGCGACCCAAGTCCAGTGGCCCGCCGGTGGCG
>NZ_JBDJAF010000099.1:0-251 GCF_039652555.1 Parafrigoribacterium mesophilum | reverse complement strand
ACGCCTGCCGCTGCGGCGGTCACCCCGGTTCTGAGCACAACCGGCAATCCACCGGCCTGTACACAACCGAGATGGCCGTCTACACCTCGTCGGCGACCGGAGCGGCGAACTTCGCGTTGTACAGGGTGAAGTAGGCGCCCTGCGCGGCCAGCAACACCTCGTGGGTGCCCAGCTCGACGATCTGACCGTTCTCCATCACCAGGATGAGGTCGGCTTCGCGGATCGTGGACAGCCGGTGCGCGATCACGAAG
>NZ_JBDJAF010000098.1:0-251 GCF_039652555.1 Parafrigoribacterium mesophilum | reverse complement strand
GAGGTCGTGCTGCTCGGCGACGCCGCCGTGGGCGAACCGGATGCCGCGGAATGGGCTACCATCTCCGGAACCCTGCCGCACGAAATCATCACCGGTCTCGGCGGCAGGATGCGACGCACTCACCTGAATCAACATCGCCTGAATCACCAATCCGACCAGAATCGACATTGAAAGAACCAATGAGCCACACCAGCGTAGGAATCATCTTCGGCGTAGCCAACACCGAGCACGAGGTCTCCTGCTCGTCCGCG
>NZ_JBDJAF010000097.1:0-251 GCF_039652555.1 Parafrigoribacterium mesophilum | reverse complement strand
AATGCACCTCGACCCTGGCGCCGGGCTCGAGCAGCTTGCGCTTGCGGGTGATGTCGCCGCCGTAGCACTTTGCGAGCACGTCTTTGCGCATCGCGGTGATGGACTCGCGGGCGATGATCCTGGCGCCGATCGCCGCCTGGATGGGCACCTCGAACTGCTGCCTCGGGATCAGATTCTTCAGCCGCTCGGTCATCAGCAGGCCGTAGGCGTATGCCTTGTCGCGGTGCACGATGGCGCTGAACGCGTCGACC
>NZ_JBDJAF010000096.1:0-252 GCF_039652555.1 Parafrigoribacterium mesophilum | reverse complement strand
GACCGACGCCCTCAAGCATGGCCGCACAGTCGAGATTTTCGAGGCCAAGCGCCTCGCCAACGCCGGCTGGGAACTGTCGCTGCTGGCGCGGATCGACGAGGGCATGCGCAACGGGGACATCTGGCTGGCCTATCAGCCGCAGTGGGACTACTCCGAATCCCGGATCAGCGGCGCCGAGGCGCTGATCCGCTGGAACGATCCGGTGCGCGGCCCGATCCGACCGGACGAATTCATCCTGCAGGCTGAAGAGGC
>NZ_JBDJAF010000095.1:0-252 GCF_039652555.1 Parafrigoribacterium mesophilum | reverse complement strand
GCCCTGAGCTGTTCTGCGCGAGCCTGAGTGTCCGCCACGGGCGAGCTGTGTTCTTTAAGAGTCGCAATCTCGCGCGAGACATCGGACAGACCCGCGTCGATAATTTCGCGCGCTACGCGATAAAGCCGGTCAAGCGAACTGTCACCAACCCGAATGAGTTCGAAGACTTTGAGGCGGGTGTTCTTGAAAGCGACCATCGCGAAAAATACGGTCGGTGTGAGCCCTTCGAGATTCTTGGGGGCAAGCACACGG
>NZ_JBDJAF010000094.1:0-252 GCF_039652555.1 Parafrigoribacterium mesophilum | reverse complement strand
ACCGATGACACTTGCAGTCCGCTCAAGCCCAGGCGCGTGTATTCCATTCGTCAACGCTACAACAGCGCATCCGGTTGGTGGACGGTGTTCACCAAGCCGGCCGAGCAGCAACGTGAAGCCGATGGGAACACCGGGTAGAACACGTGCTCGATGACGCCGCGGGCCAGCGCGTCGGTCGGGCCGCGGAGGTCGGCGACGGTGGCCTCCGGCAGAGGCAACGTAGGCTCGATCCATGACCAGGCGGCCCCGCAC
>NZ_JBDJAF010000093.1:0-253 GCF_039652555.1 Parafrigoribacterium mesophilum | reverse complement strand
AGAACAAATTCACGATTGACAAGAGTCCTTGTGCGACTGCGAACAGATTGTCTCAAAGCGAGGCAATCCAGTCGCTTGCGGCGGTTTACTTGTCGCTTGTGAGCTATTGCGTCCGTTCCGGAGCAATCTGCCGTTCCCCCTTGCCTTTCGTCCGCGTCAGCTGGGGTTGCGAATGATGAATGCTCGGATCGCCGCCTGCTGGCGGTCCAGCTTGGCGGTCAGCGCACCGATGTCCGACCGATGGGCGTGCTGC
>NZ_JBDJAF010000092.1:0-253 GCF_039652555.1 Parafrigoribacterium mesophilum | reverse complement strand
CGTTTTCAATGCGTTTCTCTTCGAATGGTCCAACTTCGTCTCCTGATGTATAGGTCGGGCTTCTCGGCACGGATGCGCCGGTCCCGTCGGGCCATTATGCAGGAGAAAGAAATGCGTTTCACTGACGCAACGCAGCACAGCGGTGCTGCAATGGCGTCCGCTTTTCATGCAATGGCGTCCGCTTTTCAGTCATGCCGGAGCGCGCGACGGTACTGGATCGCTTCGGCAACCTGGGCCGAGCCGATTTCGTCCC
>NZ_JBDJAF010000091.1:0-253 GCF_039652555.1 Parafrigoribacterium mesophilum | reverse complement strand
CGATTGAGGCGGAGCGGATCGGCATTGGCTGCGTGTGGATCTCGGAGCGCTTTGCCCTGAAGGAACCGGCCGTGCTGGCGGGCGCGGTCAGCCAAGTGACTTCGAAGATCCGCATTACCGGCACGTTTTATGCCACAATGCGCCACCCGATTGTGACCGCCAGCGCCGCCAATCTGATGCAGGCGCTGTCGGGCGACCGGTTCCGCGTGATGTTCGCCCGGGCAGTGCCGGCCTACATGAAAATGCTGGGTTC
>NZ_JBDJAF010000090.1:0-253 GCF_039652555.1 Parafrigoribacterium mesophilum | reverse complement strand
CGAGCTTCTTCGTAGGGCGAAGATCCAAGGATGCGGCCAGGTCCCGCACCTCGGCCGGTCCCAGCAGTCTCGCCGCGCCACTGGTCGTCATTCAGGACCTCGTGGTGCCGGGGTGGCGGATGTCATGTACCGAATTCTCGCAGGCCTCACCAGTAGACAGCCGTCCCACCATGTCCGGAATGATGAAAGGGCACTAGGCATGATGAAAGGGCACTAGGCGAGGTCGTGTGATGGGGCGGCCGGGTCGTATGGC
>NZ_JBDJAF010000089.1:0-255 GCF_039652555.1 Parafrigoribacterium mesophilum | reverse complement strand
TTTGCACTGTCACCCTGGCCGACTACGTCGGAGCAGGCGGGCTCGGCCATTTTCTGTTCCTCGGCCTCAAGACCAACGATTATCCGCAGAAGCTCGCCGGGTCGATTGTCGTCATCGTGCTTGCGATGCTCTCCGAGGTAGTGTTCAGCGTGCTTCAACGCATCGTGGTGCCGGCCGGAGTCTCCGCCGGCAGTGTCCAGGTCGTCCGGACGAGGCCACTCCGGTCTCTCTCGACACTCGGGTGATCAACGTTAT
>NZ_JBDJAF010000088.1:0-255 GCF_039652555.1 Parafrigoribacterium mesophilum | reverse complement strand
ATCATTGGGTCACCTTCTTCTGAAGTCGCTTCACCAGCACGGAGGCGCCGAAGCAGATCACGAAATAGCACAAGCCGGCAAACAGCAGCAGCTCGACGATACGGCCGTCGCGCTCACCGATGTTGTATGCCTGGGTAAAGAAGTCCGACAGCGCGCTCACATACACCAGCGACGTATCCTGGAACAGGACGATCGCCTGGGTGAGCAGCAGCGGAATCATGTTGCGGAAGGCCTGCGGCAGGATCACCAGGCGCA
>NZ_JBDJAF010000087.1:0-255 GCF_039652555.1 Parafrigoribacterium mesophilum | reverse complement strand
GACCCGATAGCGGCGCGCGGCATCCAGACCCAGAATACCGATTCGGCCGGGAGTTTCGGCAACCGATGTCCCCACGCACACGAACCCGAACAGCGCCTCCGACGCATCCTGGGCGACCACGCCGTGCAGCGCGTATGCCGGGTCGGGCAGGTCGGCGTTACCGGTGATGCCGCCGTGCAGCAGGGGACGCGTGGCCTTGTACAGCGCGATGGCCTGCGTCAGTTCGGCACGCGTCGCTCCGGTGACGTGCCGGAT
>NZ_JBDJAF010000086.1:0-256 GCF_039652555.1 Parafrigoribacterium mesophilum | reverse complement strand
ACCCCCATCTTCAGCGCCTTCTGATTTAGGATAGCGACAAGCTTGCCGGCTTCTTCCGCGGTCAGATCATCCAGGGATTCCACCTGGCGACGGAACAGCGCTTGGCTTGCGTAGGCAAGTACGGCGCTAGGCTCGGTAGAGGTCGCGGTGAGCAGCAGGTTGATCTCGGCCATCACGTCAGCGGACGGCATAGCGACCTGGCGCTGCTCGGAATTGAAGTCGACGCCCTCGCCCTGGCGGTTGAGGTGATCGATAG
>NZ_JBDJAF010000085.1:0-256 GCF_039652555.1 Parafrigoribacterium mesophilum | reverse complement strand
TCCTCTAGAGACGGGCATTCCTCCCCACGGAAAATCTCCCGCGATTGTTGCGTTCGCAGTGCTCCGTCGATAACTGTCGGTGGCACGAGTCGAGCCTCACCAGTCAGGAGACAATCCGTGCCATCCGAAGAGTCCGTGCTGCCCTAAGAATCAGCGTTGTCCACCGGGGGCGCTCAAGGATATCTGCTCATCGCCACCGAGGAAGCGTACGCGCCACCGGAAATGTTCGCGCTCTACCGAGAACAGCTCGCCGCGG
>NZ_JBDJAF010000084.1:0-256 GCF_039652555.1 Parafrigoribacterium mesophilum | reverse complement strand
GACCGTCGACGGCATCGAGTACGGGCTGAAGTACGCGCTGCGCGCTGTTCCCCACGTCACCCAGCTGCGGCGGGTGCCCGCCGGCGTCGGCGTCGGCTACGGACAGAAGTATGTCACCGCCAAGCCGACCACCATCGGGCTGATCCCGGTCGGTTACGCCGACGGGGTTCCACGGTCGCTCGGCGGGGTCGACAACAGCGACATCGAGGTCGGCACCTTGTTCGCCTTCTGACGATCGGCGGCGCGCCCGGTGCCG
>NZ_JBDJAF010000083.1:0-257 GCF_039652555.1 Parafrigoribacterium mesophilum | reverse complement strand
GCGGCCAATGCGTCAACTCGCTGATCGGGCTGTTCTGCGGCGTCTACGGCAATGGGCCGGAGTACCGGCAGCTGACTCCCGGGATCTTCGATCTGATGTTCCAGGACCTCGGCAAGACCGGTGACGTGCACTTCAATCGAGGTCACACCATGACCGTCAGCTACGACGAGGTCGTGCTGGGACTGTGGATCGAGAATCTGGTGTCCGAGTTGGGTATCAAGGTGGTGCTGGGCGCCTCTGTGCATCGTGTCGACCAG
>NZ_JBDJAF010000082.1:0-258 GCF_039652555.1 Parafrigoribacterium mesophilum | reverse complement strand
CCAGTACGGCGGCCGTACGTCGGAAGCCAAGGCGAAGTTCCTCAACGGCGAATGCGCCATGATGCCGGAATCGTCCGGCGGCATCGGCGACATGGTCAAGGCCGGCATGGATTTCGGCATCGGCTCCCTGCCCTACTACCCGGAAGCGGCCGGCGCTCCGCAGAACACGATCCCCGGCGGCGCATCGCTCTGGGTCTTCGCCGGCAAGCCGGCGGCCGACTACAAGGGCGTCGCCCAGTTCTTCACCTTCCTGTCCAA
>NZ_JBDJAF010000081.1:0-258 GCF_039652555.1 Parafrigoribacterium mesophilum | reverse complement strand
AACGTGCGTGGAGCGCTGGGACTGGTTGGCCGACCCCGGAGAGGAGATTCCCGCGCAGGCCAGTGCGGTGCACGGCATCACCACCGAACGTGCCCGCGCGGACGGCAGGCCGGCCCCAGTGGTTGTCGGCGAGATCGTCGAGGTACTGTCCGGCCTCTTCGATCGCGGAATGGCGGTCACCATCTACAACGCACCGTACGACCTGACGCAGCTCGCCCGCGAAGCGGCCCGCTAAGGATTAGAGCCGCTATCGGTTCG
>NZ_JBDJAF010000080.1:0-260 GCF_039652555.1 Parafrigoribacterium mesophilum | reverse complement strand
CAGCGCTCGGGGTGGCGCAAACAGCCGAAGTGCTCAACCTCATCGAGCGACTGCGTGAGCGTGGCCTCGGCGACATCCTGATCAGCCACAACATGGCCGATGTGCAGGCCGTCGCCACCCGGGTTGCGGTGCTGCGGCTCGGCCGCAACAACGGCGAATTCCGGATCGGTGAAGTCAGCTACGAGGACTTCATCGCCGCCATCACCGGCGCAACAGACAACGCGGTCACCCGCCGGGCGGGCGCCCACACCCAGTCCGGG
>NZ_JBDJAF010000079.1:0-260 GCF_039652555.1 Parafrigoribacterium mesophilum | reverse complement strand
GGACTCCCCTACGGGAGCCTCGGCGACCGTCTCATCGGCCTTGGCCTTCTTCGATTACTTTTCGGCCTTCACCGGTACCTCGACCGGAACGGGCGTGGCACGGATGCCCAGCTCGCGTTCGCGGATGATCGTGTAAATCCGGGCTATGTCGCGCGTGACGGCGCGCAGGCGTCCGTGGCTCTCCAGTTGTCCGGTTGCGGACTGGAAGCGCAGGTTGAACAGCTCTTCCTTGGCCTTCTTCAGCTCGGCAACGAGGCGCG
>NZ_JBDJAF010000078.1:0-260 GCF_039652555.1 Parafrigoribacterium mesophilum | reverse complement strand
CGACTCCGGTTCGGAGCGGCCCGGCGTTGCTCCGGTGCACGAAGTGATCGCGGTGCTGCTGGAGTATTTTGCCCGCGAGCACCCGATTGTGGCCATCTTCGAGGACCTGCACTGGGTCGACAGCGCCACACTAGCGGTGCTCCGTTTCTTGCTTCGCGCCCTGTCCGATGGCCGGATCATGATCGTGCTCAGCTACCGAAGCGACGACGTGGACCGACCTCACCCGCTGCGAACCTTCCTGTCGGAGATCGACAGGGCCC
>NZ_JBDJAF010000077.1:0-260 GCF_039652555.1 Parafrigoribacterium mesophilum | reverse complement strand
GTGGAATGCTTCTCGGCCTGAGCCTGCTCGGGCGGCTCTCCATGCGCTTCGGCATCTCACCAATCCCCTTATATCTGCTTGCCGGGCTTGTCCCTGAGCGAGCAGCTGCCGCACGACCCCCCGCCTGGCAACGACCAGCTGCCCGGATGCCCGACGGCGAAGAAGCCTCGCGGTGTTTCCAGGCAGGCCTCACCGTCGCCGTTGCCATAGCGACCGGCGGGTTCGCCCGAGGTCTTCATGTTCAGCTTCGACACCCAGAC
>NZ_JBDJAF010000076.1:0-261 GCF_039652555.1 Parafrigoribacterium mesophilum | reverse complement strand
AAAAAGGGCAACAGCAAGGCCAACGTGATGCTGATGCCGGGCGACGTGATCATCATCCCCGAGAGCACGTTCTGAGCGGCGGGGCCGGGGCATGAACGGACTCCTCGACGAGCTGCGCGCCGCGCTGTTCAGTGTGTGGCACCGCAAGTGGATCGCTCTGGGCGTGGCCTGGGGCGTCTGCCTGCTTGGCTGGCTGGTCTTGGCCATGGTGCCCAACAGCTATGAATCGAAGGCCCGCATCCTCGTCCAGCTCGACGACCC
>NZ_JBDJAF010000075.1:0-264 GCF_039652555.1 Parafrigoribacterium mesophilum | reverse complement strand
ACAGCCGCGCCGGTTCCGGGGTAAAGCGACCGGACAGCGCCTTGAACGACGTGAACATCCTGCACCACGTGTCCCAGGACCAGACGAACGCCGTCGCCGTCAGCATCCCGCGAGACTTGATCGTTCCGATTCCGACGTGCCCGAAGGAGAACGGCAAGGGTAACTACGGTGCGATGTCTGCGCAGCCGATCAACTCGACGCTGAGCTACGGCGGCCTGCCCTGCACGGTGATCACCGTGGAAGCCCACACCGGGCTTAAGATCC
>NZ_JBDJAF010000074.1:0-265 GCF_039652555.1 Parafrigoribacterium mesophilum | reverse complement strand
GTCGCATGCGCGATGAGCTACTTAACGAGACGCTGTTCCTCAGCATGGACCATGCCCGCGTTCAGATCGCGGCGTGGGTCGAGGACTACAACCACGAACGGCCACACTCAGCCCTTGGCTACGAGACCCCGGCGGCATTCCCCGCCGAACTACATAAGCAATGGCCTGCTCCGCTACGCCATACGGGCTCCGCTGCACAGGCCTTTGCTTACCCCGCGCTCAGGCGCAACAACACGGCCCGGCTCTAATCCCAGCTGGGGGAAAG
>NZ_JBDJAF010000073.1:0-265 GCF_039652555.1 Parafrigoribacterium mesophilum | reverse complement strand
GCTGCGGCCGGGGGCCTGACCGGCCTTGACAAGCGCAAGATCGACATTCCCACACCGATCAAGGGGACGGGACGACACGAGGCCACGATCAGCCTGCGCGATGACATCGTGGCGACCATCACCATCCAGGTGGTTGCGGCGAAGTAGCAACTGGTTTCACGTCAGGTAGCGGCGGGAGCACTCCCGCCGCTACCTGACGGTAACGGTGTAGTCCACCCCAGATCAACATTTCGGACCAACCCTCAACCCGCACTGTAAACATGTA
>NZ_JBDJAF010000072.1:0-265 GCF_039652555.1 Parafrigoribacterium mesophilum | reverse complement strand
GTAGCAGCGCGTTGTGCACCACGCCGATGCCACTGCCCACGTTCCGAATCGTGTTACCGGGGAAGGAGGTCACGGCCACCCCGGTCACCGGTTCGGGAACGTCCTGGATCTGGAGGGTGACGGCACCCCACACGTAACGGTCAGCATCCGCGGTGGCGTCGGCCACTTGGTTGCACGAGGCCGCCCCGTCGTACCGAGCGCATTGAAGAAGTCTGCGATTGGGCCGAAGTTCTTGCTGTACAGAAAGCCCCACATCAGCGCGCCG
>NZ_JBDJAF010000071.1:0-266 GCF_039652555.1 Parafrigoribacterium mesophilum | reverse complement strand
GCCCAGTCCGACGCCGACTCCGACCCCTGAGCCGGCTCCAACGAACAGCGACTGGCCGACGGTAGCGAATACCGGTGTCCCAGCCGGCGTTGTGCTGAAGCCATATTCCGGTCCGTTCAACATCACGACTCCCGGCACGGTGATCGATGGATACGACATCAAGGGCGCGTTGACCATCAGCGCGGCGGATGTCACGATCAAGAACTCACGAGTCACCGGTCGGATTGACACGGGCGACCAGAACAAGAATCCGCGCACGCTGATCC
>NZ_JBDJAF010000070.1:0-266 GCF_039652555.1 Parafrigoribacterium mesophilum | reverse complement strand
CCCCCTTTCTTTTGGGACCTATATACCTAGCTAGCCACAACTAGCTTGACTAGCCGGTCCCATTTGGCTAGTTAGGTTTCATGACCGACAAGCCCGAGACCGTCAGCCTGTATCAGTTCTTCCAGCGCTTCCCGGATGAGGAAGCCGCGCGGCAGTACTTTGAGCGCAACCGCTGGAGCGGCGAGGTCTCTTGCCCTCACTGCGGCAGCCTCTCGGTTGCCGAGGTCAAGAACCACAAGCCGATGCCCTACCGCTGCCGCGACTGC
>NZ_JBDJAF010000069.1:0-266 GCF_039652555.1 Parafrigoribacterium mesophilum | reverse complement strand
GGCGGGGTCGCCCCCACCAGTTTCACCGGATCGCCGAGTCCGGCCCGCCACGAAGGTAAAGCGGCTCCGACACATACCGCTTATTGGTATAGCGGCCTGTCTTCATCGCAAGTTTACCACTTGGTGCGAATCAGCGTCCAAGCTTGGGCCATGGCTGCACTACACCTAACGCATTGGTTCATCCTGCAAATCTGCTTCAAGAGGTGGCCTTCTATCGGTGCCGATGGAAAGCCATCCTGAGACCTCTATTTCCTCGAAAGATCACC
>NZ_JBDJAF010000068.1:0-266 GCF_039652555.1 Parafrigoribacterium mesophilum | reverse complement strand
GATCGCGGATTTGCTGAGCGCCCCGACCAGGATCAGCATGATGGCAATGGTTACCACCGTCCCGTGCGGGGCAAGACCGAGCAGTTTGGTCAGGCTGGCGGTTCCGGCGGCTTGCGCCAACAGGACAAGCCCGACCAGCATGGCCAGGCCGCCGGCGGTTGTGACGATCAGCGCCTGCAGTGTGGCACCGCGGCTGGCCAGGCGGCCGGTGTAGTGGCCGATCAGAAGATAGGAGAAAACGCTGGTGGCTTCCCAGAACAGGAACA
>NZ_JBDJAF010000067.1:0-267 GCF_039652555.1 Parafrigoribacterium mesophilum | reverse complement strand
AGCCGCACCGCCGAGGTTCTGCGGTTCGCCGCCTCGGTAGACGGCTGCCGTCACACTAATCCGCTCGGTGGTGTCCATCAAGCCCCCCGCGGATGTCCTCCATCCGTCCTGTCGCTTGCAGGCCAGGTAGCCGGGTTGCTCAGCGACCGCCGTCGCGCTTCGGTCAGCCGATCGGCGGCCTCGTGATCATTGGCATCCTCGTCATCATCATGGCCGCATACTCGCTGGTGCTGGACTTCGACAGCATCAAGACCGGCCGCCGCGGCC
>NZ_JBDJAF010000066.1:0-267 GCF_039652555.1 Parafrigoribacterium mesophilum | reverse complement strand
AGCGTGATGCCGGTGGTGATGCCCGCCAGCGAGGTGGGGATGACGACCTTGAGGATCGTCAGCCACTTCGGCACCTCGAGGGCGAAGGATGCCTCGCGCAGCTCGTTCGGCACGAGCTTGAGCATCTCCTCAGAGGAACGCACGACAGTGGGGATCATGAGCAGCGACAGCACGATCGCGCCGCCGAAGCCGGAACGGATGCCCGGATCACCGAGCAGGAGCGCAAGCAGCGCGAACGCAAACAGGCCGGCCACGATCGACGGGATA
>NZ_JBDJAF010000065.1:0-269 GCF_039652555.1 Parafrigoribacterium mesophilum | reverse complement strand
ATCCGCCGCAGTGTGCGGATGATCCGGCAGGCAATCGCACCGCGGTTGGCGATCAGGACCTTGCTGAACAACGCTTGTGGCATCAGGCCGGATCGCACACGATCATGCGCACCGGGGTGGGGTTGAAGCCATTGCAGGGGTTGTTGATCTGCGGGCAGTTCGACACCACCACCTCGACATCCATCTCGGCGCGCAGGTCCACGGTCAGGCCGGGCGCGGAAATCCCGTCGACGATGCCCAGCGCACCATCGGCCTCCACCGGCACGTTC
>NZ_JBDJAF010000064.1:0-270 GCF_039652555.1 Parafrigoribacterium mesophilum | reverse complement strand
ACGATGACCACTCAAGGAAGCGAGAACGGGTAACATAATAACGTCTCCAGCAAATCTCGTCGCCGCTCATGCCTATTACCCCGATTGCCAGCCGTCCCCACGACCACTCCCATTGCGTGCACAGCGCTTTGTCCGAGGCCGATACCTTGTGCGCGCAGAACGGTTTGCGTCTGACTGCCCTGCGCCGCCGCGTCCTGGAACTGGTCTGGCAAAGCCACAAGCCACTGGGTGCCTATGACATCCTCGCGGTGCTCAGCGAGCAGGACGGCC
>NZ_JBDJAF010000063.1:0-270 GCF_039652555.1 Parafrigoribacterium mesophilum | reverse complement strand
CAGCAGCGTCGGGGGGCGGACCACCGCCTTTTTGCAGACCACCGGCATGGCCGTCTCGCTCGGCGCGGCCTGGGCCGGCGGTTCCGGGCTCTATCCTTATCTCAAGAGCTTCTTCCCCAATGGCGTACAGGTGGTGCAGGGCACGGCCTATGCCGGCAATGGCTCGGCGCTGGCGGGCAGGGGCGTGACCGCCGATGTGGGCGCCAGCCGTTTCGCCACTGGCACCACCGGGGCCAACGGCTATTTCTACCTGTTCGCGCCGCCGGGCAC
>NZ_JBDJAF010000062.1:0-271 GCF_039652555.1 Parafrigoribacterium mesophilum | reverse complement strand
AGCGCGATGCCGCGCGGGCGCTTGCCGACCGGCCAGGTGGCGGTGACCGCGCGACTGTCGAGGTCGATCACCGTCACGCTGTCGCCGCGCTCGTTCGAGACATAGGCCGTGCCGCCGGCCAGGGCCGGGGCGGCAGCGGCGAGCAGGGCCAGGGCCAGCGGCAGCCGGGCGGAGCGGAACGGCGCGTGCATCATGCCGGCAGGTTAGCGCACGCGGGGCCGGCCGATATGGGACCAAGGTACAATGTCTAGCCTCCCGCCCGGGCGATAGG
>NZ_JBDJAF010000061.1:0-271 GCF_039652555.1 Parafrigoribacterium mesophilum | reverse complement strand
CGTTGGAGCCGTCATCGTCATTACTTGTCCCCAATTGTTCATGAACGAGATTTACCAAGATTGCCCTAATTACGCCAGGGAGGATCGCGAAGAGTATAGGACTTGACTTCAGCTCTTGTTTAGTCCCGAGACCACTATCTAGAATGAGAGTAGGGATTTCTCCCATTTCCAATTCCCAGACTCCTCCCGAGAGATCCTCCATCCTAATCGGCAGAAGTGAGCGGGTAGGTAACTGCAGTTCGCCTTCGTTATAAGCTTTTATTCCTTCAGC
>NZ_JBDJAF010000060.1:0-271 GCF_039652555.1 Parafrigoribacterium mesophilum | reverse complement strand
TGCTGCACCGCAGATTCCGCCGTCGTGTTCCCACCGGCCGATGCAGAGCTGACCACCATCGCGATGATCAACGCGACCGCGCCAAGGCTGAGTCCTGCGATGGAACGCCGACGGTGCGCGGTCTTCCTCTTCAGAGCGAAGCCACCGCAGACAATGGCGCCGAGACCGGCGACCACCGCCGCGGCTTTGAGTACGGGAATCATGGCGCACACCGCCGCGACGATGCCGAGGAAGAGTGCGGCCTGAGCGAGCTTGCTCTTCGGAACTGGCG
>NZ_JBDJAF010000059.1:0-272 GCF_039652555.1 Parafrigoribacterium mesophilum | reverse complement strand
GGGGAGCTCGGGACTGCTGACCGGCGCGGTCCAGCCCGCCACCATGGCCGCGGCGGCGGGCGAGGCACGCTCCTGCTCGACGAAAGCGGCCACCCCGGCGAGAAGCGGGTCCTGCCGCCGCGTGCCTTCGGGCATGGCCGCGTAAAGCAGCCCTTCGCGCAGGCCCCAGGAGGAGAACACGATCTCGGCCGGGCGCAGGTGGTCGATCAGCGACAGCAGCAGCGCGGCGGCATCGGGCAGGGCGGCGAGGCGAGTGGAGGACAGGCCGGGCA
>NZ_JBDJAF010000058.1:0-272 GCF_039652555.1 Parafrigoribacterium mesophilum | reverse complement strand
CGATCGGTTTCGGCTCGTCGGTGCACGTGTCGGTCCCGCATGCGTAGCTGTGTGCCGTGGTGTCGTACCGCGTTGCCGCGAGCTGGATGACGTACTGGTTTACAACGATGACGTAATAGGTGCCGCCGTTGGCCAGCCCGCCCACCAGTTTTCCCGTGGTGCGGTAGACGACCGCCTGGCCGGTGGTGAGCCGGTGCGACACTTGAATCGGCGTGCCGTCGTCCCTGAGCCCGGTGACCGGTCCGACGACAATGTTGTGCTGGCTGGCGTCG
>NZ_JBDJAF010000057.1:0-273 GCF_039652555.1 Parafrigoribacterium mesophilum | reverse complement strand
TTTGGGCGGGAGCGTTCGTAGCGGTGCTGGTGGCGGCCATGCTTGCACTCGCCCCGCAGATCGGGCACTTGGTCACAGGGGCAATTGACGACGTTCTATAAACCAGGTGCGACTCTGTCAATGATGAGGTGGTGGAGTCCCTCAAGGTCAACCCGGGCCTTGAGATTTAATGCCGCACCCAGAGTGCGGCGCGGGCGCGCGTGGCAGAGATGGCGGAGTTCTTCGTCTTCATCCAGCAGAGCCTCGGGAAGCTGATGGCGGAGTGGGAGGAGC
>NZ_JBDJAF010000056.1:0-273 GCF_039652555.1 Parafrigoribacterium mesophilum | reverse complement strand
GTGGTTGTGCCCACGCGTTCCTGGAACCGCTTGAGCTCGTCCCGGGCGGTAGCGCGAAGTTTCGCATCCAGGTTGGAAAGCTGTTCGTCCAGGAGGAACACCGCGGGATTGCGCACCATCGCTCTGGCCAACGCGACACGTTGCCGTTCACCGCCGGACAGTTGCCGCGGTTTCCGGTCGAGCAGTCCGCCCAGGCCGAGCACCTCGGCCGCCTGCTGGGCCTTTGCCTCGCGTTCCTCTTTCTCCATGTGCGCGGCACGCAGCGGGAACACG
>NZ_JBDJAF010000055.1:0-274 GCF_039652555.1 Parafrigoribacterium mesophilum | reverse complement strand
GATTTCAATGCCCGTTTCAAGCATGTTGTCTGGCTGCGTGATTACAAGATCTGCCTGACCTCCACCAAAAAGTTTACGGAAGACGATGCGGAAATGTTTTTGGATTTCAAAGAATGTCGTCGAGAACCGTTCTGTCATCTCTTCATCCATTTCAGCGATGGCCACGTGTAGTGTTTCTTTAGCCTCTAGAAGGTCCGTGCGCTGCTCAGTCAAGAACTGATAGCGCTCATTCACTTGCTCAAACTCTTCAATTGCTGAGAGGTTGACAGGTCCC
>NZ_JBDJAF010000054.1:0-274 GCF_039652555.1 Parafrigoribacterium mesophilum | reverse complement strand
AATCCGTCGGAACGACGTGCCCGAGGTCGAGCTTCTCAGCGAGTTCGAGAACCCGTGCACCGACGGCCCCGAACTGGATGCCGATGCCGGTGTTGTTTGCGAAGACGGTGATCTCCTCGGGGCTCTGACGGACGGGCGCCGGATCGATGAGCACGTCTCCGAGTTCGCGGATCTGCTCCCAGGTCAACCTACCGCGCTCGACCGGCCCCAAGATGTCGAATTGCTTGTCGTGGTGCACCTGCTCGCGGGAGAACACGACGATGTGATCGGCCCT
>NZ_JBDJAF010000053.1:0-275 GCF_039652555.1 Parafrigoribacterium mesophilum | reverse complement strand
GCGTCTGCCGTTCCGGCAGGGGTAGCTCGGCCGGGCGGTGCGGAGGTTCGCGCAAAGGCGCAAAAGCGCAAAGATGTTGTAAGCGCGACGAAGTCGCCTTCAATTCAAACGCCTGCGATTGGGCAACGCCAGGACTCGAGGCCGCTTCGCGGGAGCCGGGCGCAACCCCTTCGTGCCTTTGCGCCTTTGCGCGAAAAAAACGGCTCTCACCCCATCCGCTTGAACAGCCAGGCGAAGTTGCCCCCGCCCCGGCTGACCAGGCCCTGCACCACGAC
>NZ_JBDJAF010000052.1:0-275 GCF_039652555.1 Parafrigoribacterium mesophilum | reverse complement strand
GGTGCGGCGCTTCGTCAGTCCCCACCCGGTGACCCGCAGCAGCGCTTCCGCCACGATCCCGGCGTGCATTTTCGAGCGCCCAACGGTGCGTTCCACGATCGTGATGGGATGCTCCACGAAGCGGGCGCCGCGACGCTCCAACCGCCAGGCCAGCTCCACCTGGAAGCAGTAACCCTGGGAGGACACGGTGCTGAGATCGAGTGACCGCAGCGCCTCAGCGCGGAACACCCGGAACCCCGTGGTGAGGTCGTGCACGCCGGAGCCCAGAACCGCCC
>NZ_JBDJAF010000051.1:0-275 GCF_039652555.1 Parafrigoribacterium mesophilum | reverse complement strand
CGCGAGGAACGTCGCACGAACGTCGTCGGCGTTCACGGGGGTCATTTCCAGCAGAAACCACACGCTTCCCGCCAGGGTGGCCATGGCATGGTCCGCGGCGAGGTCCTCGGGGGAGAGAACACCCACGTCGATGGCGCTCGTCTCCGGGGCGGCGGCATCGTGCGGGCGGGCCGGCGGCTCTACGGCGTCGGCTGAGGGGACCGGGGAGGCGCCGGACCGCGGGCGTGCGGGGTCGACGGCGTCAGGCGCATCCGCGCTGCTGCCGTGGGTCTCCC
>NZ_JBDJAF010000050.1:0-275 GCF_039652555.1 Parafrigoribacterium mesophilum | reverse complement strand
CGGTGATCAGGATCGACTGGGCCGAGGGATCGTGCTCGGCCTGGCTGAGCAGGTCGGCGGCGATCCATTCGGGCACGTTCCGGCCATCGGCGATCACCAGGATCTCGCTCGGGCCGGCCACCATGTCGATGCCCACCACGCCGTAGAGCTGGCGCTTGGCCTCGGCCACCCAGGCGTTGCCGGGGCCGGTGATCACGTCGACCGGGCGGATCCGCTCGGTGCCATAGGCCATGGCGCCCACCGCCTGGGCCCAGACCACGCGCCACACCTCGTCC
>NZ_JBDJAF010000049.1:0-277 GCF_039652555.1 Parafrigoribacterium mesophilum | reverse complement strand
ATGGCGAGGTTTGAAGAGCATATTTAGCCCAAGCCAAGCTAAATAAGCCGCACCAACCCATTTCAATACACTAAAAGCCATTGCCGAAGCCATGAATAAAGCGCCTAATCCACAGGCAACTACGAGCCCCCACACGATACAGCCTGTACTAATACCAAGCGCTGCATGAAAGGCGCTGGATTTTCCTTCTAGTGTTGCGGTACGAATAATCAATGTCGTATCCAATCCCGGCGTAATTGTAAGTATGCTAATCGCAACTAAATAAGAAACCAGCAGA
>NZ_JBDJAF010000048.1:0-278 GCF_039652555.1 Parafrigoribacterium mesophilum | reverse complement strand
AGCCGCGCAGATAGCCTGCGGCGTGCAGCCGGCGCATCCGCAGCGACACCGTGGATTCCGCAACGCCGATCCGCGACGCGAGCGCCGCCCCTGACTCGCGCGCGTTGGCCGACAACGCCCGCAGGATGCCCTTGTCGATGTCGTCCAGTGAAGCGATCTTCGATTCCACTGTCTGCCGCCGCCTTCTTCTCACAGATCCTAGCGTTACCAGCACGATTGTCTCATATTCTGCGAGTCAACTTGCATCTGACGCTAGATTCTGTTTCGGTCTAGGTATG
>NZ_JBDJAF010000047.1:0-279 GCF_039652555.1 Parafrigoribacterium mesophilum | reverse complement strand
GATCAAGCTCTATGGCGACGATCTCGATAAGATGTCGCAGTCGGCCAACGAGATTGTGCGCGTGCTGCAATCAATCCCCGGCGCCGCAAGCGTCAAAGCGGACCAGACCGGGGGCGCGCCAACGCTCGATGTCCGGTTCGATCGGGCAGCCATCGCGCGTTTTGGCCTCACCGTTCGGGAAGTAGCGGACACGGTGGCAGCCGCGATGGGCGGGCGGGATTCCGGCCTGCTGTTTGAGGGAGACCGTCGTTTCAGCATCGCCGTGCGTGTTCCTGAGAC
>NZ_JBDJAF010000046.1:0-279 GCF_039652555.1 Parafrigoribacterium mesophilum | reverse complement strand
CCGCCTGGGTCGCGGCCGACCGCTTCACCGTGGCCGGCATGGGCCAGCAGTTCACCACCAACCTGGGGCTGAACTACAAGCGCCTGACCTTCTATGGCCTCCTGATCGTGTCGGCGATTTCGGCGGTGGTGGTGGTCACGGCCGGCAGCATTCCCTTCCTGGGCCTGATCCTGCCGAACGTGGTCAGCATCCTGTTCGGCGACAATATGCGCCGCTCGGTGCCCTGGGTGGCGCTGCTCGGCGGCCTGTTCGTGCTGGCCTGCGACATCATCGGCCGCC
>NZ_JBDJAF010000045.1:0-281 GCF_039652555.1 Parafrigoribacterium mesophilum | reverse complement strand
AAAGTGGCGGCCTGCAGCGCGGGCGGGAGGATCGTGTCCTGCGCGCCGTGGATCACCAGCAGCGGGCCCTGCCATGCACCGCGCCGGTCCTCGGCGATCAGGCGTTCGAGGTCTTGGGCCAGCGGGGCGAGGTGGGGTGGCCTGTCGGGCGCCAGCCCGCCACAGCGGCGGCGGAATTCGGTGACGGTGCCCAGCGGGTCCTCTCCCAGCCGGCGGCGCATCCGTTCGAGTACGCGCGGAGCCTCGCCTTGGGGAAAGTCCGGGCGGGCAGCGAAGCAGTC
>NZ_JBDJAF010000044.1:0-282 GCF_039652555.1 Parafrigoribacterium mesophilum | reverse complement strand
CACCGCCCTGCCGTCGACGTCCCGTTGGAACAAGCCGCGACGAGGCTTTTCGCCACCGGCCGTGATGCTGTGCGATTCAACATTGAATTTCCTCTTTCTTGGACGATCCCACGACCTCCGCGGGTGTCGTGCTTCGCCATCACCGAGCCTGGTTCGCGAACGAGTTGCTCATCACGAACGACGGATGCCCTGGAACTTGTCCACCGTCCCGACGGGCACCAACGCCGGTGCGCACCAGGGTCGGCCACTCCCTGCTCATCTTCGGCCAGATCCTGGAGCGCG
>NZ_JBDJAF010000043.1:0-283 GCF_039652555.1 Parafrigoribacterium mesophilum | reverse complement strand
AATGGTGCACACCTCGCTGGTGAATGTGCTCGTCACGAAGGACGGACGTGTGTTCGCCGGAGCGGTTCCGGCGTCACGGCGGTTGGCCGCAGCGCAGTCCCGGTGAGCGGCAGCATCCCGTCTGGTGAACTGGCAATTCAGACACGCGGGCTGACCAACCGGTTCGGCACACACGTCGCGGTGAACGACGTCGATCTGGCCGTCCCACGCGGCGCGGTGTTCGGATTCCTCGGCCCGAACGGCTGCGGTAAGACCACGACGATCCGGATGATGCTGGGCCTGG
>NZ_JBDJAF010000042.1:0-283 GCF_039652555.1 Parafrigoribacterium mesophilum | reverse complement strand
ACCGAGGCAGGCGCATCCTGGCTGCAGCAGTCCTCCGGCCGACGTTGGGCGGAGGTCGCCGGCGCCTGGGTAGCGGCGCTGCCGTTCGGTGTGCGCCGCGTTCTGGGCTCCCGATCGCACGCCATCTGGGGTGACGTGTTGCGCACCTACACACGCTGGTACTACCCGGCAGGCGGCGAGTGGATGGCCAGCCGAGTCGCCGAAAGTGCACGCGAGGCCGAGTTGCTCGGCGTCACCGCGAACGGAACGTCCAGCACACCGGGCACCCTGCTGCTGGCCGAGG
>NZ_JBDJAF010000041.1:0-283 GCF_039652555.1 Parafrigoribacterium mesophilum | reverse complement strand
CATCCCATTGCCCAGTTTGCGCAGTTTCAGACTGCGCTGCTGGAACAGTTCCGCCTCCCGGGCAGGGATACCCTCCTCATCGATCAGATCCCGACAGATACGGGCTTCCTTGAACAGTTGATCCGCCGGCAGGTGCGCCTGCTGGACGATCAACTGTTCGGCGGTAGCCCGCAGCACCTCGGCTCTGACCTGATCGGTGGGGATGCCCAGGCCGCGGCGCACCGCATCGGCCTGCTCGGCCGAGAGCACCCCGGTCGTCAGGGCGGTGCTGATCGGGGCCTCC
>NZ_JBDJAF010000040.1:0-284 GCF_039652555.1 Parafrigoribacterium mesophilum | reverse complement strand
ACCTCGAGTACAGATGGCTGTCCGCCGATCATCGTGACGGCGCGTCGGCCGCGTGGCGGAGTGACCCACATCGCCGGCACGCTGTCCCAGTGGGAGTCCGGTCTCGTCCTGATGGCGCCGTTCGCCTCGCAGCACACCACGATCCTCGTCGACGGGCACCTCAACGAACGCAGTTACGTCGAATTGACGGTGGCGATGATGGCGAAGTTCAACCTGCAGGTCACGGTCTCCGACGACTGGTCCCGGTTCGACATCGAGCCGTACCAAACCGCGCAGCCGTGCGA
>NZ_JBDJAF010000039.1:0-285 GCF_039652555.1 Parafrigoribacterium mesophilum | reverse complement strand
ATGCTCCAATTGCCGTCCGCTGACACCGCGACCACCGAAGGACCTGTACCCCAGCGCACCGTGCCGTTGTACGCACCGATCTCATTGACCACGAGATCGCTGCGGTCGCCGTAAGACCACACTGCGAAGTTGTGCTGTCCGTCGTGGCTGATCGTTGCCGCGCCTGGCTTTCCGAGGTAGATCAACACGTCATCGCCAGTTCCGGTCGCGACTGCGCCTTCGAACGTCCGCAGTGACTTTATCGACCGCAGCGTGATGGTCCACGGGCCGGTTGCTGTCACTTGC
>NZ_JBDJAF010000038.1:0-285 GCF_039652555.1 Parafrigoribacterium mesophilum | reverse complement strand
GTGGTCGGTGTCATCCCGCTGGCGGCGCTGGGCGGTGTGCTGCTGGCCACGACGGTGCAGATGATTCAGGTAGGGGCCATCCGCAGCATCGTGAAATCCTCCCGGGCCGACGCCGTCGTGCTCCTGGTGACGGTCGCGGTGACAGTGGCCGTCGACCTCGTGACAGCGGTGGTCGTCGGACTGGTACTGGCCGGAATCCTGGCACTGCGCGCAGTGGCCAAATCGTCGGTCGTGGAGCGGGTGCCGCTGGACACCGGCGATCACCTGCGCGAGGAACAGTCGTTG
>NZ_JBDJAF010000037.1:0-286 GCF_039652555.1 Parafrigoribacterium mesophilum | reverse complement strand
GCCCTCCGCGTCCACCCGGTCGTCGGCATCCGGTGCGGCGCCGGCTTCACCTACCCACCGGATGCGACCATTTTCGGTCACGACGGCGCCATTCGTACGCTCGGCGGTGAGGGGCCCCACGGCCGGGTCGGTGGTGACCAGCAGGCCGATATTGTCGATCACCGTGCTGGTCATGCCACGCCCACCTTCTCCACCGCCGCCGCCAGCAGCGATCCCACCTCGCCGAGCCGATGGCGCCCGCCGCCCACCACGGTGGATCCGCCGACCACCACGGTGCTGACATCCT
>NZ_JBDJAF010000036.1:0-287 GCF_039652555.1 Parafrigoribacterium mesophilum | reverse complement strand
GCCAGCGGTACACCCATTGCCGCCAGGTATCGGCCGACTCCAACGCGCATAGTTCGGCGTCGCGGAACGGCCCGTCGTCCACCCGCACCTGCACGGCAGAAACTCCGACGTGCTGGCGCCAGGCCACACCGGCCACCGCTACTGTGCCCGCTTCCACCGTGCCACCCGCCGCGGGCACGTCGATTCGGGAAGACAGCTTGACCGGGGCGCGCGGGCTCCAGCCCTGGTGAGTCCAGTACGCGGTGTCCCGATCGAACGGTGTCTGCTTCAAGTTGGTCACGCTCTTG
>NZ_JBDJAF010000035.1:0-287 GCF_039652555.1 Parafrigoribacterium mesophilum | reverse complement strand
GGGCTTCACCGAGCGCGACTTCTTCGAGGTCCCCGACTCGGCCGCCGTCGCCGAGCCGCCCCGTGTGCAGTTCTAACTGAACCGCTTCCATGTACTCCGCCATTGCGCGCAACAAGCGCAACACGGTCTTCATCATCCTGTTGTTCCTCCTGGTCATCGGCGCGCTCGGTTTGCTCGCAGGGTGGGTGTACAACGACTTGTCGATCACGATCACCGTGCTGGTGATCGCCACGATCTATGCCGTCATCCAGTACTTCGCGGGCAGCTCACTTGCGGTATCGATGGCC
>NZ_JBDJAF010000034.1:0-288 GCF_039652555.1 Parafrigoribacterium mesophilum | reverse complement strand
TTCGGCGAGCGCGTCCGCTAGCGATTCTCGATCGGTGATCACGGCACCGGAGCGCCGCACATCGCGAACCAGCCGTAACACCTCTGAATGGAGGATTCCGTCGGCCACGGCCCGCGTCGTGGAATGACGCAGCGCTTCCCAGGACGGCGGCTTACGCCGGTCGCGCACGTCGGCATCCAGAGCGTCGAGACCATCCTGACCGCTTTCATCCACGAGCACCCTGTCGATGTCGGCGAGGGCGTCATAGCCGGTGGTGCCGGCCACCGGCCAGGCTCCGGGCAGCCGTTC
>NZ_JBDJAF010000033.1:0-289 GCF_039652555.1 Parafrigoribacterium mesophilum | reverse complement strand
CTGCGTCGCTGAAGATCGCGCTGGCCAAGGGAAGTGCCCAAAGCGCACCAAAGCGGCCTTGTCCGCCCAGACGAACGGATCACGACCGCGACGATCCAGCGCCAGCGCGGTGACTTTTTGATCACGTATGTTGTGCCAACCACTAGAGCGCTCTGCAGAACAGCATCGCCAGGAACATCGTGACACCGGATGACCACCTCAACAAGAACACACTCGACGACGACTACGACTCGACCATCGCGCCGTCGACTGCGCTCACCGACGAGCAGCGCGCCGCCTGGACCTCATC
>NZ_JBDJAF010000032.1:0-289 GCF_039652555.1 Parafrigoribacterium mesophilum | reverse complement strand
GCGCACGAAAAGGTTGATCGCCCACGCCGCCGTCGACGATGTCGGTGAGGCCGTAGGTGTGGTCGATGACCGGCTGGTATCGGCCGGACTCGGCGAGGCTGACCAGGTAGGCCAGGTCGTCGGCGGTGTACTTGACGTTCGGGGTGATGAGCTTGCCGCTCTTACGGCTCTGCCCGCGCGATCGCACGAGCGCCTTCAGATCGGCGGCCGGTTCGAGGCCTGCGTGCCGAACAGGATGCGAGGCTGCTTGCCCCCGCGCACCGGATGCGGGTGCTCCGCGGTGAGCTCC
>NZ_JBDJAF010000031.1:0-291 GCF_039652555.1 Parafrigoribacterium mesophilum | reverse complement strand
GCCTGCGCAGAAACTCGTGGTGCGCTTCGCGGGCCGTCCCGATCACCGTGGCACCGGAACTGTCATGACGACACCGGTTCTGGCGCCCGACGGCGTCCGATGCATGGTGATGCGGGGCGGCACCTCGAAGGGAGCCTATTTTCTCGCCGGTGATCTCCCCTCGGATCCCGCCGTGCGGGACGACCTGCTGGTGAACACGGCGGCGCCCGGTTCGAGGTCTTTGTAATGACGGAAAAAGTGCTCGATCACCGCGCGGGTGTGGGCGGGCACGTCGTCGATGTCGCGGATCGC
>NZ_JBDJAF010000030.1:0-292 GCF_039652555.1 Parafrigoribacterium mesophilum | reverse complement strand
GCTGCACCTCGGCTATGTCGTCGACGAGCTGATCAGTGAAGCCGATGTCATTGTGGCCGTCGACACCGACAGTCCCTGGATCATCTCGCTGTGCGCACCCGCGGAGGGGGCCCGTGTGTTCTTCATCGATCCCGACCCGCTCAAGGAGGATTAGCCGCTGTGGTACATGGAGTCCGACCGCTTCATCCGTGCGGACAGTGAGGCGCTACTCGACCAGCTCATCGAATTGCTGCCATCGGCGGACCGCGCCGGCGGCACGGTGCGGACTGAGCGGTTCACCGCGATCCACAAC
>NZ_JBDJAF010000029.1:0-294 GCF_039652555.1 Parafrigoribacterium mesophilum | reverse complement strand
ACGCGCGTCGCGCGTGCTCACGCGAGTGCTTCCTGCGATGGCTGAGGGAGATGTCGCTCTGGTTGCGCATGGCCATTTTCTGCGCATCCTGACAGCCGAATTCCTGCGAATGGCACCACGTTTCGGGGCCCAGATCACCTTGGATGCTGGATCAGTGTCGGTGCTCAGCTTCTACCGCGAGCAGCCGGCGATTCTGACTTGGAACTACGGACTCGAACTGCCCTTGGTGCCCTCAGAATCCTGAGCCCTTCGTGAGGGATAGGGGATGTTGGCAACCGGCGCGCAATGGCCGAT
>NZ_JBDJAF010000028.1:0-296 GCF_039652555.1 Parafrigoribacterium mesophilum | reverse complement strand
ACGGAACTGCCCAGGGGTGCATCGATTCCCAGCTTGCGGTTGATCTTGTACCGGCCGACCTTGGCGAGGTCGTAGCGCTAGGAGTTGAAGTAGAAGTTGTCCAACAGGGCGCGGGCGGCCTCGGCAGCCACCTGCTCGCCCGGGCGAAGCTTGCGGTAGATGTCCTTGAGTGCCTCCTCCTTGGTGAGGATGGAATCCTACTCCAGGGTGGCCTCGATCGACGCGTAGCCCTTGAACTCCTCGAGGATCTCCGCGCTGGTCAGTCCCAGCGCCTTGAGGAACACGGTGACGGACTG
>NZ_JBDJAF010000027.1:0-297 GCF_039652555.1 Parafrigoribacterium mesophilum | reverse complement strand
CCCGGCGCTGCCGCGAGCCGCGCACGGTGCGGACGATGACGCCGACGAGCCCGGCGGCGAAGCAGGCCACGGCCAGTCCGATCAGCGTCGCGAAGTTGGACAGCGACAGTGCCGGGTCGATGCCGGAGATGGTCAACGGATTGTGCAGCCCGGCATCCACCTCTTCCAGCGGCGGCCCGATCAGGTTGTTGCCGAGGCTGCCCACCCCCACCACCGACCAGGCGACCCAGGCCACCGGGCGCCAGCGCCGGGACGGCAGCCGGTCGTCCGGGAAGTAGAGGGTGAGCGTGGCCGTTT
>NZ_JBDJAF010000026.1:0-299 GCF_039652555.1 Parafrigoribacterium mesophilum | reverse complement strand
GAGCAGACCGAGCAGGGCGATGATCACGGTGACGCCGGCGAACACTACAGCGCTTCCGGCCGTGCCTACGGCGATCGCGGCCGACTCTTGGGACTGTTCGCCCTGGGCCAGTTGGGTCCGGTGCCGGGACAGGATGAACAGGGCGTAGTCGATGCCGACTGCCAGGCCGATCATCAGTGCCAGCAGCGGCGCGGTGCTCGACACCGTCGTGAACGCGGCGACGGAGGTGATGTCGCCCATCACGACCCCGACGCCGATGAGGGCGGACAGCAGCGGCAATCCCGCCGGAAGCAGCGCAC
>NZ_JBDJAF010000025.1:0-300 GCF_039652555.1 Parafrigoribacterium mesophilum | reverse complement strand
CTCGTCCCGAACTGCCGGTGGCGCGCTGGGGTGCCGGTGGGTCGCGACCACGATGCCGAGCCAGGTGGCGGCGGCGCCGGCGGCGATGGTGGCCATGCAGTACCCGACCGCCAGCAGCGGATGCCCGTGCCGGGCGACGGTGACGATGTCGACCGCCAGTTGCGCGTAACTGGTGAAGGCGCCGAGGAACCCGGTGCAGACCAGCAGCCGCACGGTGCGGCGCCGGCTGGATTCCGTGCCGTGCGCCAGGGACTGCAGCATCAGGCCGAGAGCGAACGGACCGAGCAGGTTGACGATCAC
>NZ_JBDJAF010000024.1:0-308 GCF_039652555.1 Parafrigoribacterium mesophilum | reverse complement strand
GTTGACCACGTTGACCGAGGGCCTCGGTCACGGTCACATCGACGGGCTGACCCAGCCGGTCAGTGCCGGCACGATCCGCAAACTGGCCGCCACCGCCGGTCTGATCCCGGCCGTGTTCGGCGGCGACTCGCTGCCATTGGATCTGGGCCGGGATGCCCGATTGTTCTCCTGGCCGCAACGCCTGGCGTTGGCCGAACGTGACGGGGGCTGTGAGGGTGTCAGATTGTCTGTGTAAGAGTCATATTTGATGAAAGGTTCTGACACTGAATGTCTTTGACCGATGAGATGGATTCGTCGTTGTCGCCGTC
>NZ_JBDJAF010000023.1:0-317 GCF_039652555.1 Parafrigoribacterium mesophilum | reverse complement strand
AGCTCCGCCGGCCCGAGGGCGCTAGCCAGCGACTGTGCCACGGGATTGCCGCCCGGCATCGTGCCCAGGATGCTGCCACCGAGCACCACCGGACCGGTCGCGTGCGCGGGCCGGATGGTGGCCAGCGTGTCGACCAGCTCGATCGCGGCTGTCGTCAGAATTTCGAGGGCGACGGCATCATCTCGCGCCTGGAACGCCAGCGGTGCGAACCGGGAGAGCTCGACCGGCGGCAAGGCAAAGAGCACGTCGATGAGGTCCAAGAGCACGCGCGCGCGGCCATGGGCACGCTCGCCGTTCGCAGTGAGACCAACGGCGGA
>NZ_JBDJAF010000022.1:0-321 GCF_039652555.1 Parafrigoribacterium mesophilum | reverse complement strand
CCCTCGAGGCGAATCTGCTGGGAGCCCCACACGGTGCGTTCCGGTACCTGGCACGGCAGTCCCGCCTCCCAGTTGAGCGCAGCGTCGCCTGTGGCGTCGATGAAGCCGTCGGCCCGCACGCGCACGACTCCGTACCGTGTGGCGAAGGTGGTCGCGGAGATGACGCCATCGCTCTGGTCGACACGATGCACAGAGGCGCCCAGCACCACCTAGATACCCAACTCGGACACCAGATTCTCGATCCACCGTCCCAGCACGACCTCGTCGTAGCTGACGGTCATGGTGTGACCGCGATTGAAGTGCACGTCACCGGTCTTGCCG
>NZ_JBDJAF010000021.1:0-330 GCF_039652555.1 Parafrigoribacterium mesophilum | reverse complement strand
CACGTCAGCGCGATCGAGCTGATGCCGGTGGTGGCCTGGATCGACGAGCGCCACTTGCCGCCCCTCGGCCTGAGCAACGCCTGGGGCTACAACCCCGTGGTGCCGATGGCGCTCGACCCCGGCCTGTGCCCTGGCGGCGTGGCCGAGCTGCGCGAGACGGTGGCGGCCCTGCACGCGGCGGGGATCGGCCTGCTGCTCGACCTGGTGTTCAACCATACCGGCGAGAGCGACCGGCTCGGCCCGACGCTGAGCTTCCGCGGGCTCGACAACCGCGGCACCTATGCCCACGACGCCAACGGGCAGCTGGTCAACGACACCGGCTGCGGCAAC
>NZ_JBDJAF010000020.1:0-343 GCF_039652555.1 Parafrigoribacterium mesophilum | reverse complement strand
CGACGGCAAGAAGGGCTCGACCGTGTTCGCGGCGCCGGCCTTCCTCGGCGCCAAGAACCAGATGCCGATGGCCTACAGCCAGCAGGCCGGCCTGTTCTACATTCCCGCCAACGAATGGGGCATGGACATCTGGAACGAACCGATCGCCTACAAGAAGGGTGCGGCCTATCTCGGCGCCGGCTTCACGATCAAGCCGATTGCCGAGGATCACATCGGCGCGCTGCGCGCGATGGACCCGACCACCGGCAAGATCGTGTGGGAATACAAGAACAAGGCCCCGCTGTGGGGCGGCGTTCTGACCACCGCCGGCGGGCTGGTGTTCACCGGCACCCCCGAAGGCTAC
>NZ_JBDJAF010000019.1:0-347 GCF_039652555.1 Parafrigoribacterium mesophilum | reverse complement strand
ATCTTCGATCGGCCGACCATGGCTGCCGAGTGGGCGCTCGCGTTCCGGCATCACTATGCTGCCAAACAACCGGCCAACAGAGGCTCAGCGTTCCGTACTTTGAAGTTCTGGTTTGCGTTCCTTGCCGAATACGATTCCGCCATCTTAGCCACGCGCGACGTCGATAGCGGCATTCTCAATGCGTTTATCGTTTGGCTCGGCACGAGGCCCTGGAGCAAGGGGTCACGGTATACTGTCTGGTCGATCATCAAGCAGCACATGGCCTGGCTCAAGCGCAACCGGCCCGACCTGGTTCACCCCGAACTCGAAATCCCGTTCAATCCGTTCCCCCGCAAGAATGCGGAAGC
>NZ_JBDJAF010000018.1:0-365 GCF_039652555.1 Parafrigoribacterium mesophilum | reverse complement strand
ACCGGGAACCGTCTTCAGGCGGCGACACGTTTCATCACATCGTACTGCTTGCAGCAGCATCCGGTGGAGCACCGTATATTGCTCTCGCAGAGCCGCCCGCGCTGCTAGCATTGGGCGGATCATTGCCTCCAGCCGGGGCATGGAAGCGACCAGCTCAAGAGCCCTTTGCTCGAACGTATGAGTGGTAATGCGGCCGGACAACTTCACTCCAAATACGCGCAACGTCCCGCGTATTTCGTTCTCAATGTCGATCGCCTTTGTCAGGAGTGTCCGCCGGTTGGTCAGAAGCATTCGGAGCTCCTGGCTGACCTCGCTTTTGACGTGCACGACGGAATACCAGCCAATGCGGATCACCTGGGCGATCG
>NZ_JBDJAF010000017.1:0-377 GCF_039652555.1 Parafrigoribacterium mesophilum | reverse complement strand
CGACACCTCGAACGAGTACGCCAGCAGCTTCATCGAAGAATCCGAGATGGCCAAGCTCAGCGTCGTGTCCGAACCCGAGAAGGCGGACATGCCCGACCCGTTCCAGGTCGAAGCAGCCGTCGCCCTGATGATGCGCACGATGTTCGACGTGCTGCGCGACACCCGGATGGAGGAATTCGCCAAGGATCTCGTGTGGGGCTTCTGCAACAGCTTCCACATGGTGGCGAAGCGTCTCGAAGGGCGCGAGGATGACGCCGCCCGCAAGCTGGGCGAACTCGCGCGCACCTTCGACCCCTCGGAGATCTACGCGAACGAACTCGAGGACACGCAGCTGCTCTGCCAGACCCTCGAGGGATGCCGGGCTGCGATGGAGTGCA
>NZ_JBDJAF010000016.1:0-386 GCF_039652555.1 Parafrigoribacterium mesophilum | reverse complement strand
GCGTGATCCGGCTGACCGCGGCCCTGGATCCGGCCACCGGGGCACCGATCAAGGTCGCGGTCGAAGCGGCGGTCACCCAGATGATTCGGGCCCGCCGCACCGACGCGGACGGCACCGACACCGACCACACCCCGGACGGCACCGATGCGGATAGCACGGTGGTGGGGTCGGTGGTGGCCGATGATCGGTCGGTGCCGCAGATGCAGGCCGACGCGTTGGCGATGATCGCCGGCCACACCCTGGGTTGCAGCCGGATGCCCACCGGTCCGGCGGTGACCATGGTGGTACGCACCGAGTTGACCACGTTGACCGAGGGCCTCGGTCACGGTCACATCGACGGGCTGACCCAGCCGGTCAGTGCCGGCACGATCCGCAAACTGGCCGCC
>NZ_JBDJAF010000015.1:0-407 GCF_039652555.1 Parafrigoribacterium mesophilum | reverse complement strand
CGGGCCGAGGGTCAGCGCCCACCACATGATGATCAGCAGCAACGGCAGGCCGACGAAGTAGACGACTCGCTTCAGGGCGCTCATGCGATCACCTCGCTGCGGATCGACGAATGCCAGGCGAGCGTCTTCTTCTCGATCAGTCGCATTCCGAAGTTGATGATGACCCCGATCATCCCGGTTGCCACGATGAGCGCGTACATTTCCGGCACGGCGCCACCGGACTGGGTCAACGCGATCTGGTAGCCGAGGCCCGGGGAACCGATGATCAACTCCGCGGTGATCGCGAGGATGAGGGCGACCGCCGACGCGAGCCGGATGCCCGTCATCAGATACGGAAGCACGGTCGACCACACCACGTAGCGGGCCCTGGCCACTGGACCGAGCCCATAGCTTCTGGCCGTGTTCTC
>NZ_JBDJAF010000014.1:0-418 GCF_039652555.1 Parafrigoribacterium mesophilum | reverse complement strand
CGGGTGCGCCGGCGGCAACACCTCCCCGGTCAACGACTGACGCGGCGCGGTCGCCCGACCCACCTGCACCATCCGCGCCGCCGCCGCCACCGACCCACCCGTAGCCGCCGCCACCAGGCTGACCGAATTCACAAACCCCTGCTTTTTCGCCAGACCCTCCCGACCCAACTCGGCCGGCGAGCGTTTGGCGACCTCCCCCGCCACCCTGGCCAACACCGCCTCCGAAGCACGCACCAGATGCCCCACCGCACCAGTGACCGCCACCAGACCCGCATCACTCATCAACGCCACCTCACCGGCAGGGTCGATGCCAGCACCACCACCGAACGCGGGCAGCGCACCAACCCACGTCCGGCGCAACGACTTCACGTCGTCCTCCAGAAACTGCAACGGCTGCTCCATAACCCCAACAATCCCA
>NZ_JBDJAF010000013.1:0-578 GCF_039652555.1 Parafrigoribacterium mesophilum | reverse complement strand
ATCTGTCGGGATCTGATCGATGAGGAGGGTATCCCTGCCCGGGAGGCGGAACTGTTCCAGCAGCGCAGTCTGAAACTGCGCAAACTGGGCAATGGGATGCTGCATGCCTCCTGGGACTTAGATCCCGAGGGCGCCGGCTACCTCACCGCCGCCATCGACCCACTCACCTCACCCCGGCGCGGCGGACCCCGCATGGTGGACCCGGCCGAAATCGAGCGGGCCAAGAAAATCACCGATGACTCTCGCACGAGTGAGCAGATCGCCTCCGACGGGCTGCTGCAGCTGGTTCGCGTCGGGGCGGGCGCCGACCCGAACAAGATGTACGGGAAGTTCGCCCCGCAGGTGAAGATCGTGGTCACCCAAACCGACCTGGAATCCGGGACCGGGTTCGCGGTCATCCAGGGCAACCCCGCCCCGGTGTCGGCCACCACTGCCCAGCGGATGGTGTGCATGGGCGGCACCCAAACCATCTTCACCACCGCCACCGGCGGGCCACTGGACTTGGGTCGCACCCGGCGCCTGTTCGACGACCGGCAACACGAAGCCCTCGCCATCAGAGACGGCGGCTGCCTCTGGCC
>NZ_JBDJAF010000012.1:0-940 GCF_039652555.1 Parafrigoribacterium mesophilum | reverse complement strand
GAGCTTGTCAAGTTGTCTGTGTAAGTGTCGGTTTATAGGTAGCGGTTGATTCTTTCGGGGTAGGCCAGGCTGAGTTGGGCGAGGGCTTGTTTCCAGTTCGTGGTGATCTGGCCCTCGACGAGTCGGCCTTCGGCCTTGCGGGTGTCTCGGTTTCGTCCTTTCTCCTTGGCCCGGTCGCGGGCTCGGTTGTCTTCGATGTTGCAGATGGCCAGCCAGAGCAGTTTCACCACGGCGGCATCGCTCGGGAAGTGTCCCCGGTTCTTGATGATCTTGCGCATCTGGTAGTTCAACGACTCGATGCTGTTGGTCGTGTAGATCACCCGGCGCAGCATGGGCGGGAACGCCAGGAACGGGATGAACCGCTCCCAGGCGTTCTGGAACGTCTTGACCGTGGTCGGGTAGCGGCTGCCCAGCTCGGAGACGGCGAACGCCTCTAGGGCGGCCTCGGCGGCCTCGACGGTGGCGGCCGTATAGATCGGCTTCAACGCGGCGGCGACGGCCTTGCGGTCTTTGTAGTTCACGAACCGCATCGCGGCGCGGATCAGATGCACGACACAGGTTTGCACGGTCGCCTCCGGCCAGGTCGCCTCGATCGCCTCGGGGAACCCGGTCAACCCGTCGCAGCAGACGATGAGGACGTCTTTGATGCCCCGATTGGCCAGCTCCGCGCACACACCGGCCCAGAACTTGGCGCCCTCGGTTTGTTGCACCCAGATTCCCAGGACGTGTTTGATGCCGTCCATGTCCACCCCGACGGCGATATGGGCGGCCTTGTTGATCACGTGCGCCCCGTCCCGGACCTTGACCACCAGGGCGTCCAGGTAGATCACCGGGTAGAGGGCCTCCAACGGTCGAGACTGCCAGACCAGCACCTCCTCGAGCACCGCGTCGGTGATCTTCGAGATCGTCTCGTGGGACAGCTCCGTGCCGATCGTTGATG
>NZ_JBDJAF010000011.1:0-958 GCF_039652555.1 Parafrigoribacterium mesophilum | reverse complement strand
GCGGTGTGGGGCCTGTGGTGATTGTATTCGTGGAGCCAGGCCGGGAGGGCTGCGCGGCGGGCTGATTCGCTGTTGTAGTGGCGTTTGAACGCCCAGCCGTCGGCGAGGGTGCGGTGGAACCGTTCGATCTTCCCGTTCGTTTGTGGGCGGTAGGGGCGTGTCTTTTTCGCCTTGATGCCCAGTTCTGCGCAGGTGTCGCGCCAGAGGTGTGATTTATAGGCGGACCCGTTGTCGGAGAGGACTCGTTTGATGATGATGCCGCGGCTGGCGAACCAGGACACGGCCCGCAGGAGGACGCCGACGGCGGTGGCGGCGGTTTCGTCGTCATGGATTTCGGCGTAGGCAACGCGGGAGTGGTCGTCGATGACGGTGTGGACGAACGCGGTCCCGATCTTCGGATTGCGGTAGGGGTTCTTCGCTTTGCCCGGCGTGGCGGCCCGGTTGCGTCTGCCCTGCTGCCGGCCGACATATCGCCAGCCGCCCCCGTCGGGGATGTTGCCGAGTTTCTTCACGTCGACGTGGATCAGGTCGCCTGGTCTTTCGTGCTCGTAACGCCGGACGACTTCGCCGGTGCGCACGTCGATGTGGTGGAGTCGGTTGAGCCGACACCGAACCAAGACGGCGTGGACGGTCGAGGCCGGCATGCCCAGCTTCGCCCCGATCGCGATTGGGCCGAGGCGTTTCTTCCACCGCAGGTGCACCACCTTCCGCACCAGGTCCTGAGACGTTTTGGTCGGGCTGTGGTGCGGGCGCGAGGACCGGTCATCCATCCCCGCCTCGCCCATCGCCTCGTATCGGTCGGCCCATCGTTTAGCAGTCGGCCACGACACGTTGAACTGGCGGGCGGCCTGGACCACCGGCCAATGATCGTCAACGATCAGACGCGCGATCCGCAAACGGTGACGGCGGGTCAAAGCGGCATTAGCGTGGGACACGAAGGACCTCCTGGTTCGAAGAG
>NZ_JBDJAF010000010.1:0-4593 GCF_039652555.1 Parafrigoribacterium mesophilum | reverse complement strand
AGCAGCTCCACTCCACGACCGGAGGTCCTTCACCATCGACAACGACTACAGCGTGTCGTCACATCCACTCAACCAACCTGCCTGGGCAGTACACCTAGCGGTGACCGGCACCGGGCCGACCGCGCAGCGGATCGCGGCGACGCTGTCGCAGTGCGGCTTCGTCGTTCACCGCGCGGACCACCAGGACGGTGCCCGGCGACGATTCCGTCCCGAGGTCGCGGTGCTGGTGACCCACTACGTGGTCGATCCTGCCCTGCGCGGGTACTGGCTGCGCGATGACGTGCCGCACCTGCCGGTGGTGTTCGGCGACAGCGAGGTGCACATCGGCCCGATGATCGAGCCGGGCACCGGACCGTGCCTCTATTGTTTGGAGCGGCAGCACGCCGATGCGGATGCGGCGTGGCCGGCGATCGCCTCGCAACTGCTGGGCACGGTCGGCCCGGCCGAGACACCGCTGATCTCCGCAGAGGTGGCGGCGCTGGCGGCGCGCATGGTGGTGTCCCGGGTTCGCCATGCGGCGTCGTCCGAGTCGGTGTCGCGGCATCTCGATGTCCGGGGCGGCACGCTGTCGGTGCGCAGCGAGCGCCCGCATCCACTGTGCCTGTGCACCGGACTCGCCCGCCGGCTGGCCTAACCGGCCGGTGTTGCCTCACGGCGTTGCAGCTCAGCCAGAAACGGCGAGGGCGCCCTGGTCGCCGAGCGCTGCTGCCCGGTCTGCGCCCAGGACAGGTGCAGCCGCCGCCGTGCCCTGGTGATGCCCACGTACAGCAGCCGGCGTTCCTCGTCGACGGCGGCCGCATCCTTGGCGTAGGTGATCGGCACGAGGCCGTCGCTGAGGCCGACGAGGTACACGGTGTCCCATTCGAGTCCCTTGGCCGAGTGCAAGGTCGCCAGCGTCACCGCCTCCCTGGTCGGCTCGTGCTGGCCGGCGGAGCGTTCGAACAGCTCCGCGACGAAGCCGCGCAGCGTGCTGCCGCGCGGTTGGGACTCGGCCAGCCCCATGATGACGTTCAACGACTCCCAGCGCTCGCGCACGGCGCCGCGGATTTCGGGGGCCTGCTGGGTCCAGCCCAGCGACCGCAGCACGTCGCTCACGGTCTTGAACAGGGGTTCGCCGGTGGGGGCGACGGCCGCGCCCCTGAGCATCATCATGGCCTGCTTGACTTCTTGCAGATCGAAGAATCGCGTGCCGCCGCGCAGCTGGTGGCTCACCCCGGCGTCGTTCAGCGCGTTCTCCAGCGCCGCCGCCTGCACGTTGATGCGGTACAGGATCGCGATGTCCTGTGGTTTGGTTCCGGCGGCGATCTGATCAGCGATCGCGCCGGCCACGGCGCGGGCCTCCGCGATGTCGCTCTGGTGGGCGGTGATGGTGGGCACCGGCGGTTTCGGGCCGTCGTCGGATGCGGCGCGCAGCCGGAGCGCCCCGGCCCGACCCTTCATCAGCCGGTTCGCAGTGTCCACGATGGGGCCGGTAGAACGGTAGTTCTGCTCCAGCCGCACCACGGTGGCGTGGCGGTAGCGACTACCGAAGCCGAGCAAATACTCCGGGGAGGCACCGGCGAACGCGTAGATGGTCTGGCTGGCGTCGCCGACCACGCACAGGTCGTCCCGGTCGCCCAGCCACAGCTCCAGCAGCGCCTGCTGTAGTGGCGACACATCCTGATATTCGTCGACGACGAAGAACCGGTACTGCTCCCGCACCTGCTGGGCGACCCGGGGCTCGCTCTCGATCATGCCGGCGCAGGCCAGCAGCACGTCCTCGAAGTCCAACTGACGGCGGGCATCCTTGGCGTCCTCGTAGGCACGATGCAGGTCGACGACTTGTTCGGGGCGCAGCGTGGGGGGCAGCGATCGGGTGTCCGCGACCGTAGCGTATTGGCTCAGGGTCAGCTGCGACACTTTGCGCCACTCGATCTCCGCCGCCAGGTCGCGCAGCGCTGCGGTATCGATCTTCAGGTGCAGCGCCGCGGCGGCCTCGGCCAGAACGCGGCCCTTGCTCTCGAGGATCCGCGGCATCGTGCCACCAATCACCTGCGGCCAGAAAAAGTTCAATTGCGAGAGCGCAGCGGCATGGAAGGTGCGCGCGGCGATCCCGCCGACGCCGAGCTGACGGAGCCTGCTGCGAAGTTCCGCGGCGGCCCGGGCGGTAAAGGTGAGCGCCATGACCCGTCCGGGCGGGTACACGCCGGTCGCGACGCCGTAGGCGATGCGGTGGGTGATGGCCCGCGTCTTGCCGGTGCCCGCTCCGGCGAGCAGGCAGACCGGGCCCAGCAGCGCCTGGGCGGCACCGCGCTGCTCGTCGTCGAGTCCGGCCAGCAGGCCGGCCGAGCCGGTCATACCTGTCGATCCGCTCATGCCTCGGAGACCGGTCCGCCGAACCAGTCCTCGATCATGAATCGGGCGATCGACGTGGCTCCGGGCAGGATGATCTCGCCGATGGCATCCTGAAGCTCCTGGCGGCTGAACCAGCGCAGGTCGAGGATTTCCGCCCCGTCCGGCTCCGACACCCATCCACCTGCGGGGTCGGCGAGCGCTCGGAAGCCGACCATGAGCGAGGCCGGGAAGGGCCACGGCTGGGAGCCGACGTAGACCGGGTCCACGACCCGGATGCCGGACTCTTCGAAGACCTCACGGATCACGGCCGCCTCGAGCGACTCCCCCGGTTCCACGAAGCCAGCCAGCAGGGAGTACCGGTTGGCCTCCCAGAGCGCGTTCGATCCGAGCAGGATGCGGTCGTCCGAATCGGTGATGAGCACGATGATTGCCGGGTCGGTGCGCGGGAAGATCGCCGTCTCGTCATCCGGGCTGCGTCGAACCCATCCGCCCAGTTCGGGCAGCAGCGGCTGGCCGGTGCTCGGGGAGAACCGGTGCGAGCTGTGCCAGTTCGCCAGCGCCACTGCTTCGGTGAGCAGCCCGGCGTCCCGGTCGTTCAGGGTGCTGCCGACGGTGCGCAGGTTTCCCCACAGTTGTTGATTGTCGGTGACGGGTGCGGGCGCCGCGTCTTCCAGTACCACGGCGACGACGGGGGTGCCGGCCGGTTCGTGAGCGGTGTCCGACACCGAGCGTCCCAGGTAGAGCCACAGCCCGGCAGCGGGAACGGCGTCGACGCCGACCAACGCGAGTTCTGCGCCGTCCTCGGAGCCCAGCAGCCCCTTGCCGTGCCAGAGCAGCAGGAACCGGGTGGCCGGATCGGCGGCAAGTTCGTCGAACAGGCTCGGTCGGGTGCGGGCGAGGTAATCGCGGTCGAAGTCGTACCGCGACAAGGGCAGTTCTCCCACCCGGGGGTGCGAAAGCGGCGAACCGGACATCGACGGCCAATCTTTGTCGGGGGAAGTCATCAACAGCGTGGCGTTGGGACCGGCCTGGCCGCCGACGACCTACCCTGGCAGGTATGGCCAGATCCCATCTCACTCTAGCCGCGCTGGCGACTGCGGCCGTAGCCGGACTGGACATCGTGCGCTCCAGCACCATCGGCACGGCGGGCTCCGGCGATTTCGATTCCGCGCTGCTCACGAGCCGTGACGGAAAGCACTGGATCATCCGCCGCGCGCTCACCGAAGCCGCGGAAGTCGAGCAGTCCACCGAGCTGGTCGCGCTGCAGGCGCTGAGCACCGGTGTGCGCTCCCGGCTGCCGTTCACGGTGCCGACATACGCGGGGCAGGCGCCGGTCAACGGGGGCCGGGTCGTGGTTTACCAGTATGTGTACGGCGACGCAGTTGCGTTGGCCGACCTGAGACCAGGCGGGGTGCTCGCCAGCTCGATCGGGAAGGCGATCGCCGCCATCCACACCCTGCCGACGAGCTTCGTGGCGGATGCCGGATTGCCGACGCTCACCCCGAGTGAGGCCCTCGCGTCAAGCCTCACCGTGCTGGACCGGGCCTCGGCCACCGGACTCGTTCCGGCCGCGCTACTGGAACGCTGGGAGTCGGCCACCAATGACGCCGCTCTGTGGCAGTTCGCACCAACGGTGATCAACGACTCCTTGACCGCTGACTCGTTCCTCGCCAGCGACGGCGACGTGACCGGAGTGCTCGGATGGCACGGGCTGCGCGTCGGCGACCCGGCGCGCGATTTGTATTGGCTGCTCGGCGCCAATCAAGGCGAGGTGGTGGACACCGCGTTCGATGCGTACGACGCCGCCCGGGGATCCAGCGACCGGCAGATTCTGCAGCGCGCCACCCTGTATGCGGAGCTGGAGCTGGCGAAGTGGCTGCTGCACGGCACGGCGCAGCGTGACACCGAAATCGTCGACGATGCGGTGGCGATGCTGCACGGACGACTCGACTCTGTGCAGGGTGATCTGAACCAGAACATCACCCACAACACGATGCCGGTGCTCAACATCGACGAGGTGCAGGAACTGCTCAAGCGCCGCGACGGGCTGAGCTAGGTGTACTGCCCAGGCAGGTTGGTTGAGTGGATGTGACGACACGCTGTAGTTGTTGTCGATGGTGAAGGACCTCCGGTCGTGGAGTGGAGCTGCTGAAGCATTCGCTCTTCGAACCAGGAGGTCCTTCGTGTCCCACGCTAATGCCGCTTTGACCCGCCGTCACCGTTTGCGGATCGCGCGTCTGATCGTTGACGATCATTGGC
>NZ_JBDJAF010000009.1:0-22654 GCF_039652555.1 Parafrigoribacterium mesophilum | reverse complement strand
CCTGGCTCCACGAATACAATCACCACAGGCCCCACACCGCCACCGGAGCCAAACCACCCATCACCCGGTTAACCAACCTCCCTGGGCAGTACAGCTAGGTCAGCTCGCCGAGCACCACCCGTGCCGTCGTTTCGCCCGAGCGCACCGCTCCCTCCATGTAGCCGTTCCACGCCGGGGAGCACTCCGTGCCGGCCCAGTGAATCGGTCCGATCGGTTCGGTGAGCGCACGACCGTAGCCGGTCCACACGCCGGGCGCAAAGTGGGCGCCGTAACAGCCGCGGCTGAATTCCTCCGCCATCCAGTCCCGCTCGAGAAACTCCTGCGGATGCGCTGCCTCCTCGCCGAAATAGCGCACCAGGCAGCGAACGAAGGCTTCCTTGCGGTCGCCGGGGCTGCGGCGCGCCCACCGGCGGGCCTCGTTGCCTTCGATGAAGCCCAGCAGGACTCCGCGGTCGTATCCAGGCGGCGTGTTGTCGAACGTCACCTTGACCGGGCCGGCGTCCGACGCGGCCTGGCCGTTCAGCCCGCGCTCTCGCCAGAACGGCCGGTCGTACGCCAGACACATTTTGATCACCGAACCCGCCGGCACCCGCTGGGTCAGCTGATCGCGCCAGCTCGGCAGAACCGGGTCGTATTCGAGCCGGCCGGCCAGCGTCGGTGGCAGGGTCACGATCACGCGGCTGGCACCGTGCTCGGCGCCGTCGCGGGTGACCACCATCACGCCGTCACCGACAGCACGGATGCCGCGCACCGGGGAGGCGAGGGCGACCCGGTCGCCCAGTTCCTGCGCCATCCGCTCGCCGATCAGCGCCGACCCGCCGACGATGCGGTCCTGTTGCGCCCCCTCGGCCACCGCCATGAGGGTCTCCATGTCGCCGCCGGATTTCGCATAAAAGAGCGCGTGCAGCACCGAGAGGTCGGCGGGATCCGCGGCGAACACTGCCTCACAGAAAATCCGAAAGTAGGCGCGCCCGGCCCGGGTGCGCAGCGTGCGACGGATCCAGGTGCGGAAGGTCTGCCCATCAAGCGACGCGGCACGCCGGGTGCGCCACGGCTGATCCACATCGACGGATGCGGCCAGCTTGCCGAACCTCGACATCCCGTGGGCGAGATCGGCCAGCGCGAACGGACCGAGTTTGGGCGTTGCCGTCTTCTCCGAGCCCATGAGGCTGCGTTTCCCCAGCATCTGGAGCACCAACCGGCCGTCGTTGTACGTCGGGAAGGTCTGGAGTCCGAGGGCGGCCACGAGTTCGTGCATGCGGTTCTGGGTGGCGCCGATCCACTGGCCGCCCAGTTCGATCCACTGCCCGTCGGCGAACGTTCCGTTCTCGGTGCGGCCACCGACCCGGTCTCTGGCCTCCAGTACGGTCACCGTGCGCCCGGCGGCGGCGAGGGTGCGGGCCGCCGACAGGCCCGCCAGCCCGGCACCCACTACGATGACGTCCGTGCGGGACATGGGTCCAGGCTAGCCACGACGACGACCCGTGACCAGAAGCACTTTCCTGACCCGATCAGTTCCCGCATCGGTGCGCTGATGGAGAGAGGATGGGACCATGACCACCAGTATCGACTTGCTCGTCGACGGCTTCGGACGCATCCGGGGCGCGGTGCGCCGCGTCGTCAGGGGCTTGACCCCCGACGACCTCGCGGTTCGGGTCGACGATGGCGCGAACTCGATCGGCTGGCTGATCTGGCACCTCACCCGGGTGCAGGACGATCACGTCGCCGAGGTCGCGGACAGCGACCAGGTGTGGACCGATGCCGGCTGGTTCGAGCGTTTCGGGCTGCCATTTCCGGCCGACGCCACCGGGTTCGGTCAGTCCTCGAAGGAGGTCGCGCAGGTCGTCGGTCTCACCGCGGAGCTGCTCATCGGCTACCACGAGGCCGTTCATGACCGCACCGTGCGGTTCATTCATGGGCTGAGCGATCCGGACCTGAGCCGCATCGTCGACACCAGCTGGGACCCGCCGGTGACCCTCGGGGTGCGTCTGGTCAGTGTGATCGCCGACGACCTGCAGCACGTCGGTCAGGCGGCATTCGTGGCCCGAATGGTGACCCGCCGCTGACGGCGGGGTCGCTCAACCGAAATGAGTGTCGGCCCGATGACACACACGGCCAGAATGATCGCGCTGCTACGCGGCGTCAATGTGGGCGGGATCACTGTGAAGAGCGCGCCGCTCGCCGCGACCTTCGCCGAGCAGGGGTTCACCGGGGTGCGCACCGTGCTCGCGAGCGGCAACGTGGCGTTCGACGCAACGGACGGCATCGCATCCGCGGGGCTTGCGGACCTGAAGGGCCGCATCGAGTTGGCCCTCCAGCAAGCGTTCGGGTACGACGCGTGGATCGTGCTCGTGTCGGGGGAGCGGATGGCGCGGATCGCGGCGGGGTACCCGTTCGCGCGCGCCGACGACACCCACCATCCGTATGTCGTGTTCTCCTCCGACGAGAACGTCGCCGCGGAACTGCTCGCCTCCTCCGGGAGCCTGACCCAGGAGGAGGAGTCGATCGCATCCGGGGACGGGGTGCTGTACTGGCGGGTGCCGCGTGGATCCACGCTGAACAGCCCGTTCGCAAAGCTGCTCGCCAAGTCCCGGTTCACGCCGTACATCACCACGCGCAACCTGCGCACGGTGGAGAAACTCGCCACCGCGTAATTCTCTCCCCAATGTTCCCCGCCGTACCTCCCTGCTCCGAGCCGCACCTCCCTGTTCCCCGCCGCCTGATCCCGTTTCACGGAGATTTTGTATCTAGGACACCGGGATGCCTGCCAAAACGGGGTGCGCAGACAGAATCTCCGTGAAACGGGACAGGATGCGGGGCGACCGGTAGACGTGCCCGGCGGCTTCGGTCCCGCCGACTGAGGGAATGTCCAGCCAGAACTTCCTAGGGGGGCAGTAAGCTGCAAGTAACCGCTGTCGCCCCGGAGAGAAACGGAGCAGCATCCGTCATGGAGATCACTCACACGTCGGTACCCGGTGCAGGAATGATGCATCACTGCGTCACTCGCAGCGGCGAACATTTCGGGGTGCTTGAGGAGCCGTCCGGGAGCCGGAAGTTGTTCATTTACGGACCGTTGACCGGCCAGGACTCGTCCATCTCCGACGAACACTTGGCAACGATCGACCTTGATGAAGACGAAGCCGACCAGGTCGCCAACATGCTGCACAGCCGGCCCATCCCCGATCGATTGGCCGACCTCGAACGTCGGTTCACGCAGATCACCAGGGAAGAAGGATGATGGGCCTTCGCTGACACCGGTTCGCTTCGATCTGATTTACCCGTGATAGAACCGACGCTCCGGGAGGAACCGTGCTTGCATTCCTCGTGGCGTTCGGGCTCGTTTCGCTGGTCGTTCCTGCAGTAACGCGCGCGCTGGGCGTTCGGATATTCCCGCTCGTCGCTCTCGTCCCTGCTGCGGCGTTCGTTCTCACCCTGACTCAGACACCGACAGTCAGCGCCGGTCACGCCGCGGTGGAGGCCGTGCCCTGGATTCCGCAGTTGCAACTGGACCTGAGCGTCCGCGTGGATGCGCTGTCCTGGTTGCTCGCGCTCATCGTCACGGGCGTCGGCGCGCTGGTGATTCTCTACTGCACGACGTACTTCGCCGCGTCCGAGCACGGCCTTGGCCGGTTTGCGTCCTCGTTGCTGGCCTTCACCGGAGGCATGTACGGGCTGGTCATCGCCGACAACGTGTACCTGCTGTTCCTGTTCTGGGAAGCCACCAGCGTTTTCTCCTATCTTCTGATCGGCCACTACACCGGCCGCCTGGCCAGCCGCGGTGCCGCACTGCAGGCGCTGATCGTCACAACCGCCGGCGGCCTGGCCATGCTGGTCGGGCTTGTCCTGTTGGCGCAAGCCGCCGGAACCGCCAGCCTGACCAAACTGCTCGGTCTTGCCCCGCACGGGACGGCGGTAACCATTGCCATCATGCTGATCCTGGTCGGGGCGCTCAGCAAATCCGCGATCATCCCGTTCCATTTCTGGCTGCCCGCGGCGATGGCGGCGCCCACCCCGGTGAGCGCATACCTGCACGCCGCGGCAATGGTGCAGGCCGGAATTTACCTCATCGCGCGACTGGCGCCGGGTTTCGGCGATACGCCGGGGTGGCATCCGCTTCTGCTCAGCCTCGGGGTGTTCACCATGCTGGTCGGCGGCTGGCGGGCGCTCACCCAGTTCGACCTCAAGCTGCTACTGGCGTACGGCACCGTCAGCCAGCTCGGATTCCTCGTCGTGGTCGTAAGCTTCGGAACGCGCACGGCCGCCCTCGCTGGGCTCGCGCTCCTGCTCGCGCACGCACTGTTCAAGGCGGCCCTTTTCCTTATTGTCGGCATCGTCGACCACCGTGCCGGAACGCGCGATCTGCGCAAGCTCAGTGGTCTGGGCAGGGAGGCACCCTTTGTGACCGCGATCGCGGTCTTGGCGACCCTGTCCATGGCCGGACTTCCGCTCACCGCAGGATTCGTTGCCAAAGAAGCGGTGCTCACCGCTTTGCTGGAGGATGCGACCTCCGGTTCGACCGTCGGATGGATCATCGTGGTGGGCGTCGCACTCGGGTCCACCCTCACAGTGGCGTACAGCGCACGGTTCCTGTGGGGAGCCTTCGCTCGCAAACGCGACGTCGAAAAGGTTCGTCCCGTGCACGAGAGCGTGTGGTTCCTGTTCTCGCCAGGACTTCTGGCCGTCGCCGGGATCGCCCTGGCGCCGCTGTTCGGTGCCGTCGGCACGGTGCTGGCCGGCTATTCTGCGCTGTTCCCACCCGCCCACCAGGACTACGTTCTCGCCATGTGGCACGGCGTCGATTCTGCGTTGATCGTTTCTACGCTCACGGTCCTTGGCGGGGTGGCCATGTTCCTGGCGCGCACCCCGGTCTTCGCAGGTCAATCGCGTGTTCCGGCCATCGTGGACTCGAGCGAGTTGTACCGGAAGCTGATGCGGGCGCTCGACCGCGTCGCCGGCCGGGTGACTGCGACGACTCAGCGCGGTTCACTGCCGTTCTACCTGGGTGTGATCCTGCTCGTCATGGTCGGGTCGGTCGGGACGACGCTCGCGTTGAACCGAACTTGGCCCGACGAGGTGTTGTTGTTCGACAGCCCAGCGCAACTCGCGGCCGGCGCGATCATGGCGGTCGCCGCCGTCGCCTTGGTCCGGGCAGGCAAGCGATTCTCAGCGGCGCTGTTGGTCGGCGTGACCGGGTACGGTATGGCGGCACTGTTTGCCTTCCATGGGGCGCCGGATCTCGCGCTCACCCAGGTGCTCGTGGAAACCGTCACGCTCATCGCTTTTGTTCTGGTTCTCCGCCGCCTGCCCGCCAGGCTCGGGCAGGAACACGGCAGCGCACACCGGGTCGTCCGAGCCGTTGTCGGCGCCGCCGTCGGACTGGTGATGGCCGCGGTGGCCGTTGTCGCCCTGGGCGCCAGAACCGCCTCGCCCATCTCGCTGGCCCTGCCCGACCTGGCCCACGAATTCGGGCACGGCAACAACGTCGTCAACGTCGTGCTCGTCGACATCCGCGGCTGGGACACCCTGGGCGAACTCTCCGTCCTGATCGCGGCGGCCACCGGTGTCGCCAGCCTGGTCTTCCTGCGCAGCAGAACCGACAATCTGCCGCGGGTGCCGGACCACCGCCGCCGGCGCACGCTGCGAGCACGGTTGCGACCGATGCGAGAGACCGTCGCCGCCGAGTACGTCCCCGGCGTTCAGGATCCGTCCACCCGCAACGCCTGGCTGCTGGCCGGCCGCAAGCTCGCTCCGGAGAACCGCTCGATCCTGCTCGAGGTGGTCATCCGTCTGCTGTTTCACGCCGTGGTGGTGCTCTCGGTGTACATCCTCTTCACCGGCCATAACCTGCCGGGCGGTGGTTTCGCCGGCGGGCTTGTCGCGGGACTGGCGCTCGCTGGGCGATACCTCGCTGGAGGCCGTTACGAGTTGGGGGCGGCCGCACCGCTGGATGCCGGGAAGCTGCTGGGCGCCGGCCTCATCCTCGCGGCGGGCACGGCAACCGCTCCGCTGCTGTTCGGCGAGCACGCGCTCACCTCGACCTGGTTCGAGGCGACGGTTCCGGTGCTGGGGCACCTGGAGTTCACGACCTCGACGGTTTTCGACGTCGGGGTCTACCTGGTCGTGATCGGCATGGTGCTCGACGTGCTGCGCAGCCTGGGCGCCGAGGTTGACCGCCAGCAGGAGGATGCATCGGAAGAACTCGAAAGCGGGAGCACGATATGAGCGTCTCCCTGACCCTGGTCGCAGTGATGGCCGTGCTGTACGCGGCCGGTGTGTATCTGCTGCTGGAGCGCAGCATGACCCGCGTGTTACTCGGCTTTCTCCTGGTTGGCAATGCGACGAACCTCCTCATCCTCGTCATCTCCGGTCGCGCGGGCGTCGCGCCGTTCTACGGTGAAACCGGACGACTGGCCGATCCGCTGCCGCACGCCTTCATGCTGACCTCCATCGTCATCACGTTCGGGGTGTCCGCGTTTCTGATGGCACTCATCTACCGCTCCTGGCGCTTGGCCCATCTGGATGTCGTTCACGATGACACCGAAGACGTGGAGGTCGGTCGGCGCAGGGCCTCCGTGGTGGCGGAACGTGATGTCGCCGGCGAAGACACTGAGTTCGGAACGCGCGCGGCGGCCGCCGTCTCCACCGCGCTCGACCTGGCGGAACTGGAACGGCTGGAAGAGCAGGAGAGCGTCGCGGAGCAGCTGGCCGAGCAATTGCGCACCGAGCAGTTGCGGGCCGAGCAACGTCAGGCCGAGCAGCGCCGCGCAACGCGGGACCGGCCGGAGGAGCATCCATGACCGTGTTGATGCCGCTCGTGGTTCTGTTGCCGTTGCTGGGCGCCGCCGTCGCGTTGACCCAGGCGAAGCATCCGCGCGTGCAAACCGCGATCGCGGTCAGCGTGCTCACCGCCGTCTTGGTGATTGGCGTTGCCCTATTGGTGGCCGTCGACCGCAGTGGTGCCATTGCCGTGGAGATCGGCGGGTGGAGCGCGCCGTTCGGCATCGTGCTGGTCGTCGACCGGTTGGCGGCCCTGCTGCTGGTGGTCTCGGCCGCCGTGCTGCTGGCGGTGCTGGTGTTCTCGGTGGGTCAGGGGCTTGCCGATGGCGATCGCGAGACCCCGGTGTCGATCTACTACCCGACCTACCTGATTTTGGCGACCGGCGTCTTCAACGCGTTCATCGCCGGCGACCTGTTCAACCTGTATGTGAGTTTCGAGATTCTGCTGGTGGCCAGCTATGTGCTCATCACGGTGGGCGGCACCGAGCTGCGCATTCGGGCCGGAATCACCTACATCGTGGTCAGCCTCGTCTCGTCCGTGATTTTCCTGGCCGCCATTGCCATGATTTACGGCGCCACCGGCACGGTGAACATCGCCCAGCTGTCCGTGCGGCTCGCCGACCTGCCACCGGACGTGCAGCTGATTCTGCACGTCATGCTGCTTCTCGCGTTCGGCATCAAGGCGGCCGTGTTCCCGCTGTCGTTCTGGCTGCCGGACTCGTACCCGACCGCCCCCGCGCCGGTCACCGCCGTGTTCGCCGGGCTGCTCACCAAGGTGGGCGTGTACGCGATCATGCGCACCGAGATGATCATCTTCCCCGGAGACGAATTGAACACCCCGATTCTGATCGTCGCCGCGTTGACGATGATCGTCGGAATCCTGGGCGCGGTCGCGCAGTCGGACATCAAACGGCTGTTGTCGTTCACCCTGGTGAGTCACATCGGCTACATGCTGTTCGGCATCGGGCTCGGCACCGTCGCCGGGCTCTCCGCCGCGACCTACTACATCGTGCACCACATCACCGTGCAGACCACCCTGTTCCTGGCGACTGGGCTGGTGGAACGCCAAGGCGGCACGACCAGCATCAACCGGCTCGGCGGCCTGTTGAAAGCGTCGCCGGTGATCGGCGTCCTGTTCTTCATTCCGATGTTGAGTCTGGGCGGGATCCCGCCGTTCTCGGGGTTCCTCGGAAAGCTCGCGTTGTTTGAAGCGGGAGCGCAGTCCGGTTCCTTCCTCGCGTGGATGCTCATCGGCAGCGGGGCACTGGTCGCCTTGCTCACCCTGTATGCGCTCGCGCGTGCGTGGGGCATGACGTTTTGGCGCGACGTGGAGGAAGTGGCGGGCTATGAGCATCCGCTGCCGGTGCTCCCGACCATCGCCGGGTCGGCCGAGGTGAAGCCGGCTCGCAGCATCCCACGCATCATGGTGGGAGCCACAGCCGCCATGGTCGCGGTCAGCGTCGCCCTCACGGTGTTCGCTGCGCCGCTGTATGACCTGAGTTCGCGTGCCGGAGACAACATCACCGGACCCGAGTATTACATCACGACCGTGTTCACCGGGGCGTCGAAATGAACGACCAGGACCGGGACGAGGTGGCCGGCGAGCACGAAGGCCGCACCGGCAAAGCCGACAGGAGAGAGCTTCGCGGACGACTCTGGCAGCAATTGCCGCTGCTCATCGGACTGGTGCTGCTGTGGATGGTGCTGTGGGGCCAGGCTACCTGGCTTAGCTTCGTCACCGGCGTGATCGTCGCGATCCTGGTGACCCGGGTGTTCTACCTGCCGCCGGTCGACCTGTCCGGCCGGATCAATCTCTGGTACACGATCGTTTTTCTCGCGCACTTTTTTCTCGACGTCGCGGTCGCCTCGTTCACCGTGGCGTTCCAAGCGCTGGACCCGCGGCCCATCCCACGCTCGTCGGTGATCGGCATCCAGTTGAGAACGCGTTCCGACCTGATCATGACCCTGGATGCGATCGCCATGTCGCTGGTACCCGGCTCGCTGGTGGTGGAGGCCGATCGGGAGCGATCCATCCTGTACCTGCACACCTTTGCCACCCGGACGACCGGCGATGTTGAGCTGATGCGCAGGAAGGTGCTGGTCGTTGAAGCGCGCATTGTTCGCGCCATCGGGTCGAGAACGGATCTGAGGCGGATTCAGGGGAACGGGGCGGACCGATGACCGAGTGGGTGTTCGTGGGTCTCGGAGTCATGCTGACTGCGGCCGCCGGGATGGCGCTGTACCGAATCGCGCGGGGGCCGTCGATCCTGGACCGGATGATCGCATCCGACATGCTGCTCACGACGATCATCTGTGCGATGGGCGCCGAGATGGTGTACCACGCGCACACGCGGAATCTGGCGGCGATGCTGGTGCTGGCGGCCACGGCGTTCCTGGGTTCGGTCGTGGTCGCCCGGTACGTGTCGAGGAGCGGCCACAAATGACCTTCGATGTGGTTCTTGACGTGCCCACCGCGGTGTTTCTGCTCCTCGGGGCGTTCCTGTCGCTGGCCGCCGGGGTTGGCCTGATCCGTTTTCCCGACGCTATCGCGCGCATGCATGCCACCACGAAGCCGCAGATCCTGGGCCTGGTCTTCATCCTGCTCGCGATCGCGGTGCAAGATCGCCGCCTGCCGACGATTTTGATGCTGGTGACACTCCTGCTGTTCCAGATGATGACGGCGCCGATCTCCGCCCACATGATCGGCCGGGCCGGGTACCGCAGCGGTGTCGTCGCGCCCGGATCATTGCTCGTGGACGAACTCGCCCAGGCGATCGAACAAGCTCAGCGCGAGCAGGCTGACGCGGAGAGTAATGATGCTGACCCCGCGTCCGGACACCCCACTGCCCGCCCCGGTGACCGTAACGACCGTTCGGAATCCCGCCTCGACGGCCCGCCGGACCCCACCGGCGGCTCAAGCGCCGCGGAAAGCGATCGTCCGTAACGGAGCAGCCTTCGTCGCTGGCATCCTCACCCGCGCCTGATCCACCCGTTTCAAGGAGTTTTTGCATTTCAGACGCCGGATGCTCGCCAATACGGGCCTCGGAGACAGAAACTCCGTGAGATGGGTGCGACGGGGAACGCTGGCCGGTTGAATCAGAAGGCGGCGCGGACGACACTGGGAGGGTGACGCAGGCATCCACCGCCACGGTTCCTGCTCGACAGGCGCTCAGTTGGAAGCTGGTGCCGGCCGTGCTGCTGTCGGCGTCGGCGGTGCTGCTGTTCGGATTCGAGTTCAATCTGGCCGGCTACGCCACGCTCGTGACCAGCGTGATCGTCGCGTTGGTGGTCGACCGGCCGTTCGCCGGCCACCTCGCACTCATCGCAGCCGGCCTGGTCATCATCAGTGCGGTTCCCCTGAACGCCGATCTCAGCATCCGGCACATGCTGCTCATGGGCGGCGCGCTCGCCCTGGCGGTGCTGGTGCCGTACGTCGTGTCACGGTTCGGTTACCGCGATCACCTCGTGCGTTTCCCGGTGCTCACCGGACGGCGCTGGCCCACCGTGGCGAAGCTGTACCTCATCGGCGTCGTGGCGCTCGGGTATTTCATCCTGCCGTTTTATCTGATCAGCACCGGGGTGTATCGGAACTGGCCGGACGCATCCGATCCCAGCGTCTTCGCCCGCCTCTTCATCGGGGTCAACACGGTCGGGATCTGGGACGAGCTATTCTTCGTCTGCACCACCTTCACACTGCTGCGGCACCATTTTCCAGACTGGCTCGCCAACATCCTGCAGGCCGTGATCTTCTCCTCGTTCCTCTGGGAGATCGGCTACGAGAGTTGGGGGCCGCTGCTCACCTTCCCGTTCGCGATGCTGCAGGGCTACACCTTTAAGCTCACCAAGTCGCTGACCTACGTGGTGTCAGTGCACCTGATCTTCGACTTGGTACTCTTCCTCGCCCTCGTGCACGCACACAACCGGGACTGGCTGCCGGTGTTCCTGTACTGAACCGGAGGCAAAGCGGCCGTTAGGTCTCGTCGTGTGAGGCGTGCAGCCGACGGCGGGCAGACAGCAGCTCGACCTCCGGCCGCTGTGTGACGAACCGTTCCACCTGGTCGAGCAACGCGACGATGTGGGTCCGGGCGGATGCGACGGCGGCCAGCCCGATCACGGTGCGCCGGTGCAGTTCGAGTTCGCCCACCTCCGCCACGCTGAGTTGGAACCTCCGGCGCAACTCGGCGACCAGGGGACGCACCACGGAACGCTTCTGCTTCAGGAGCGCACATCACCCAGCAGAATGTCGAATTCGATCCAGCCGACCCACATCCCTCCATCGTGACATCCGCACTCGCATCCCGTCTCACGGAGTTTCTGCATCCGACCGGCCTGGATGCCCGAAAACCGGGGCTCGAGTGACAGATTCTCCTTGAAACGGGGCGGGCGGGGCGGGTTGAGCGGTGTCGGAGGGTGCCGCGATACTGAGGGGATGGCACCGCAGAAGGGCCCGAGTCACACGGCCCAGGAAGACACTGCCCCGACAACTTCGGCCGAAGTCGATGCGGACCGGACCGGCACGGCCGAAGCCGATACGGACCGGACCGGCACGGCCGAAGTCGATACGGACGGGACCGGCACGGCCGAAGTCGATGCAGACGGGACCGGCACGGCCGAGGTCGATGCAGGCACTCACGCGCTCGAGATCGACAGGGCCGAGCTGCTGGGGCTGCGGCTCGCGAGCCAGTGGATCGCCCCGACGGCGGCAGCCGGCACCGGCGTGGCCGACGTCGTCCGGCACCTGCTCGCCATGCAGGCGCAGGATTTCGGGCAGGGTCTGTGGGCCCTCGGCGTGCGCGCGCCGGGCACCACCCGGGAGCAGGTGCTCGCAGAACTTGCCCGGGGCAGCGTCGTGCGGTCCTGGCCGATGCGGGGCACCCTGCACTTCGTGGCGCCGGACGACCTGCGTTGGATGCTGCAACTCACGGCATCGCGCACTCTGGCCTCGGCTGCCACCCGGCAACGACAACTCGATCTCGACCAGGACACCCTCGACCGGTCGGCCGATCTCGCCCGCACCGAACTGGCCGGCGGCGGCGCCGCCACCCGCGCCGAATTCCTCGCGGTGCTCGAAGACGCCGGTATCACCACGACCGGTCAGCGCGGCTACCACATCATCTGGTACCTGGCGCAGATCGGCCTCATCTGCTGGGGTCCGCCGCGCCGCACCGGGCAGGCCATGGTGCTGCTCGACGAGTGGGCGCCGCCCAACGAGGAGGTGGACAACACCGAGGCGCTGCGCAGGTTCGCCCTCGGCTACTTCCGCGGCCACGGCCCGGCCACCATCAAGGACTTCGCGTGGTGGTCCAAACTGACCATGGCGGATGCGAGGCAAGGACTCGCCGCCGCCCGCGACGAACTGGGCGCCGTGCACTGCGGGGGAGGGGAATATTGGATGTCGGCGAGCCGGCCGGCCGCATCGAAGGCTCCGGCGAAGTCGGGGGTGCACCTGCTGCCCGGGTTCGACGAGTTTCTGCTCGGCTACCAGGACCGCTCCCATGCCCTCCCGTTTGAGCACGCGAACCGGATTGTGCCGGGCGGCAACGGCATCTTCTATCCGGTGATGGTGTCGCACGGGCGGATCATCGGCACCTGGCACCGCGCCAGGAATACCACCGCGGTGGATCTGAGCGCTGAACCGTTCGAGCGGCTCACCGCCGAGGAAGCCGCCGGATTCGCCCGCGCGGCAGCTGATTACGCCGGCTTCGTGGGACTGCAGCTGAATCATTCCGGCTGACGGTGCGCCCGGCTGACCCCGGCCGCACCCGCACGCTCTGCCTGCCGGAGACGCAGCAGCCAGTGCGGTTCCTGATCCGCATCCGGATGTCCTCCTAATGGGGTACAGCAACAGTCCACCGAACGGGGGACTTTTCGGACGATTTGCTGTAGGCTCCGGCGAAGGGGTTTACCCGACAGCGTGACCCGAAACGCGCTGGCCCCGCCGAGGTTCCCGATGATTCCGACGACACCCGCGCCTGCCCGAAAACGACAATGGGGGGCGGAGCGCCGCTCAACCCCGCTGCCGACGATGCACCTGTCCCCGAGTGATCGGGCGATCACATTCGGACGACTCGGCATCGTGGTGACGGTGATCGCCTGGGTCGCCTATGTGATTTCGACCATCATCCGGGAAGTGATGGAGAGCGGCGCGGGAAGCTTCCGCTTCACCATGGAGGCCATCTTCTACCTTGTCGTTGTCACATTCCTCACGTTCTCCGCGCTGATGTACCTCATCGCACGGCAGGGGGCGCTGCAGCGGTTCCGTGCTCACGTGCGGGTGCCCCGAGCGGAGCTTGATCGTCACTTCTCGAGGAATGCGTCATCGATCACCGTGCTGGTGCCCTCGTACCGCGAGGAGGCAGATGTCGTCCGGGCCACGCTGTGGTCGGCGGCGCTCCAGGAGTACCCCTCGATGCGCGTCGTCCTTCTCGTGGACGATCCACCCCGGCCCACCGATCCGATCGCGCTCGATCAGCTTTCTCGGTCGCGGGTCCTTGCCGCTGAAATCGACGCCGCGTTGATCGAACCCCGCGACCACGTGACACAGGCCAGGCTACGATTCGAGCGGCGGGCGGGTGAGGACCGGGCGGTGGACCTCGCCAGCGTGCGGGCCCTGGCCGCCGAATACCGATGGTGCGCCGACTGGCTCGACGACATGGCCGCGCGGGAGACCGTGTCCGACCACGTCGATGAGTTCTTCGTGGAACAGGTCCTCCGAGGACTCGCGAGCGAATTCGGTCTCATCGCGGAGGCATTGATCGTGGCGGCGAGCGAGGGGTCCACGCCGGCATGGGAGCGGATGAACGAGTTGCATCAGCGACTGGTGTGGACATTCACTGCCGAGCTGACCACCTTCGAGCGCAAACTGTACGTGTCGTTGTCACACGAAGCCAACAAAGCGATGAACCTGAACGCGTACATCGGACTGATGGGCGGCACCTATCGGGAGGAATCAACGCCAGACGGTTTCCTGCTTCGTCCGACCGACGATCCCCGGCACGGGGACCTGACGATACCCGACTCCGAGTACCTGCTCACCCTCGACGCCGACTCCATCCTGCTTCGCGACTACTGCCTGCGCCTGGTGTACCTCCTGGAACAACCGGACAACGCGCGAGTGGCCGTCACGCAGACGCCATACTCGTCGTTCCGGGGCGCGGGAACGAGGATTGAGCGCCTCGCAGGCGCCACGACAGACCTGCAGCACATCTTGCACCAGGGAATGTCGCACTTCGGCGCGACTTTTTGGGTGGGTGCGAACGCCGTCATCCGCAAGCGCGCGCTCGAAGACATCGTCGAAAAGGAGATGGTCGGCGGCTTCGAGGTACGCCGGTACGTGCAGGACCGCACGGTGATCGAAGACACCGAATCCAGTGTCGACCTGGGCACGCACGGCTGGAGCCTCGTGAACTACCCGGAGCGGCTCAGTTATAGCGCGACCCCGCCCGATTTCGGATCGCTGATCGTGCAGCGCCGACGGTGGGCGAACGGCGGCCTGTTGATCTTGCCGAAGCTCTGGCGTCAAGCCAGCGAACGACGGCGCCTGGGCGAACGAGTCCCCACGGTGGAATTACTGTTGCGAATCAACTACATGGCCTCGATCGCCTGGGCGAGCTTCGGGCTGGTCTTTCTGCTGGTGTATCCGTATGACAGCCGACTGCTGAGCCCGATCGTGCTCATCGCAGCACTGCCGTATTTCTTGGCGATGGGCAGCGATCTGAAATCCTGCGGATACCGGTTCACCGATATCTTCCGCATCTACGGGTTCAATCTCATCCTCCTTCCGGTCAATCTGGCCGGGGTGCTGGGGTCCCTGCAGCAGGCGATCACCGGCCGGAAAATCCCCTTCGCCCGCACCCCCAAGGTGCGAAACCGTACCGCGACCGCACCGGTCTACGTGCTGGCGCCGCTGCTCATCGTGGCATTTTCGGTGCTCACCGGCTGGCGCGATGTGCTGGCTCAGAACTGGGGGAATGCCGCCTTCGCCGCGCTGAACGCCACGCTCGCCGCCTGGGCGATCGTCGCCTACATCGGAATCGGCAATTCCATCGTCGACCTTGCCGTCGGAGTCACCCGATGGCTGTTCGTCGAGCGGAAGCCGCGCCGTCCGCGGGTGCAGGCCGCTGCCGCCGTCCCGGTGCTCGATTGGCAGAGCGTGCTCTATCACGGTGAGTTCTGCGGTGCCACGTCGGGTGACGCGCTGACCGTTGCGGCCCGCACCACGAGTGAGCAGAGGATGTCCGCATGAACCGGCTACCCGAACTGGAATCCTCGCCTGGGGAGAACACCGAACCGCCCCGCCGGTTGTCGCTGCTCAGGGTCTTCATCGCTGTTGCGGCCGTGTGCGCGTTGACGGCGGGTGGAACGGCCGGGTTTCAGTGGTGGAGTTCCTCAACCGCCGCCCACGCTTCGGAGCCATGGTTCGCCGGATACGCCGATGTGACGGCCACTCCGACCTTCGCGTTCGAGGCGCCGGCGACGCCGGCTGGGCGGGATGTGGTGCTCTCGTTCATCGTCAGTTCGAAGGATGATGCCTGTACGCCCAGTTGGGGCACCGCGTTCACACTGGATGAGGCATCAGTCGGCTTGGACCTGGATCGCAAGATCGCCCGCCTGGAACAACAGGGCGGGGCGATCGCGGTGTCCTTCGGCGGTCAGCTCAACGATGAACTCGCCACCGGCTGCACCGACGACGGCAGGCTCCTCGCGGCATACTCGGACGTCATCGACCGTTACGACGTGGCGACCATCGACCTCGACATCGAGGGCGCCAACCTCAACGACCGTGCCGCCGGAGTGCGTCGAGCCAAGGCGATCCAGAAGTTGCAATCGGATCGTCGCGCCGCCGGCAAACCGCTCGCGGTGTGGCTCACCCTGCCGGTCGCGCCCACCGGCCTCACCGAGGCCGGCCAAGTCGCCGTCGCAGACCTGCTGACCGCCGGGGTCGACCTCGCCGGAGTCAACGCGATGGTCATGAACTACGGTGCCGCCACGAAGCCGGACCACGGCCTGCTGAAGGCGACGACCGAGGCTCTCACCTCGACGCAACGGCAGTTGGGGGTGCTTTACGACCGGGCCGGCACGACGCTGTCCGACGAGACTCTCTGGTCGAAGGTCGGGGCGACGCCGATGATCGGCCAAAACGATGTGCCGGCCGAGGTCTTCGGGCTTGACGCCGCCACGGCGCTCAACGCCTTCGCCCGCGACCACGGGCTGGGACGGGTGTCCATGTGGTCGTTGAACCGGGACATCACCTGCGGCCCCAACTACGTCGACCTCACCCGGGTCTCGGATGCCTGCAGCGGGGTGAACCAGGGTGAGCGCCGGTTCGCCAGTCTGCTCGCCGCAGATCTGCACGGACGGATGGCGCCGGCCGCCGCGAAGGTGACATCGGCCGAGACGGTGGCACCTCGCGAGATCGTTGACGATCCGGCGACCAGCCCCTATCCGGTGTGGGCGGCGGAGTCCTCCTATCTCGAGGGCACCAAGGTGGTCTGGCACCGCAACGTCTATGTTGCGAAATGGTGGACCAGGGGTGACCTTCCCGACAATCCCGTGCTCAACGCGTGGGAGACGCCCTGGTCGCTGATCGGCCCGGTGCTGCCCGGTGAGAGACCCATCAAGGTTCCCACCTTGCCGCCGGGAACCTACCCGGAGTGGACGGGGACGGCGGTGTACGAGAAAGGCGTCCGCGTTCTCCAAGACGGGATTCCCTTCGAGGCGAAGTGGTGGAACCAGGCGGAGAGCCCTGAGGCGGCCTCCGCCAACCCGGACAGCTCACCATGGGCACCGCTCACGGCCGACCAGATCCGGCAGGTCGACAACGATGGCTAGCCTGCACCGCCAGATGTCAGTGCGACCGGGCCAGCAGCGCCATCACCTCATCGTCCGAGGTCTGCGTGAAGTTGGTGTACCACTGCCCGACGGCGAAGAAGCCTCGCGGTGTTTCCAGGCACACGTACTCGTCCGCCGCATCGCCGAAACGGTCGGTCCAGTCTGGCGGTGCCACCGGCACCGCAAGCACGATCTCACTGGCACCCAGCGCCCGCACCACGCGGCAGGCCGCCAGCGCCGTGGAACCTGTGGCTATGCCGTCATCGACGATGACGGCGACCCGTCCGGTGAGGTCCATGCGCTCGGCGGAACCGCGGAACCGCTGGATGCGCCGCTCAAGTTCAGCTTGTTCCCGCGATTCGACCTCGATCAGCTGGTTGTCGCTGACGCCCAGCTGCCGCAGTGCGGCCTCGTCGACTACCCGCACACCCTCACCGATCGCGCCGATCGCGAACTCCGAGTTGAACGGAGCACCCAGTTTTCTGATCACGACGACGTCCAGCGGTGCCGCCAGCGCCGTCGCCACCTCGTATGCGACCGGTACTCCGCCGCGCGGCAATCCGAGTACCACGAGGTCCCGGCCGCGGAGATGTTCCAGGCGATGCGCGAGCTGACGCCCGGCATCCGATCGGTCGGCGAAGAGCATGCGCACCTCCGGGTCCAGCATCCGACTCGACCCCGATTGGCGCAAGGGCGGCGGCAGGTCCCACCGCCCGATCCCGGCACCGTCGGCGACCAGCGGTGTGATTAGACTCGACCACTGTGGACGCAAAGATGAGGAATCAAGTCAGTTCGCGCATCCTCACGATTCCGAACGTGTTGAGCGTGGCGAGACTGGCTCTCATCCCCGTGTTCCTCGTGCTGCTGCTCGAGGGCAGGGACCTCCTCGCCCTGGCCGTTCTGGTGCTCTCCAGCGTCACGGACTATCTGGATGGGATACTGGCGCGCAAGTTGGGTCAGGTGTCCCGGCTCGGGCAGCTGCTGGATCCCGCCGCCGACCGCATCTTCATCTTCACCACGCTGATCGGCTTGGCCGTGCGTGGCATCATCCCCTGGTGGCTGCTGGCCGTCGTCGTCGGTCGGGATGTCGTGCTGCTGTTCTTGGGCATTATCCTGGCCAATTTCGGGTACGGCCCGATCCCGGTGCACAACCTCGGCAAGATGGCGACTTTCTGTCTGCTTCTCGCCCTGCCGCTGTTCATGGCGGCCCAGGCATTTCCGGCGGCGGCGACCGTGGTGGCGCCGACCGGCTGGGCGTTCGCGCTGTGGGGCGCGTTCCTCTACTGGTGGGCCGGCGGTATTTACCTCGTCGAGGCGCGCCGGATCATCCGAATTTCCCGGGAAGACTCACCCCACGAATCGGATACGCTGGGACACCAAGGGAGGGACACGATGGTTGATTCCGAAAACCAGGATCCGCGTCATCAGGACGAGCCTCACGATCCCGCGACCACAAGTCATTTCACTGCGGAATTCGAAGCCCAGCTGGCCAATTTGGACGGCGCGGTTTCGGCCGAAGAGCAGGAGGCCATCTCCGCCCTGCCCTCCCGTTCGGCGTTGCTCGTGGTGCGGCGCGGTCCGAACGTGGGAGCCCGTTTCTTGCTGGATTCCGATGTGACCACGGCCGGACGTCACCCGAACGCGGATATCTTCCTCGACGATGTCACCGTCTCACGCAGGCACTCGGAGTTCCTGCGTCACGGCAGCCAGTTTGAGATCAAGGATCTCGGCTCGTTGAACGGCACATACTTCGACGGCGTGCGGATCGAATCCGCGGCACTGAGTGATGGTGCGGAGGTGCAGATCGGCAAGTTCCGGCTCACGTTCTATGCGTCACGAGTCGACCTCGCCAACCTGGCGAGCAAATAGTGGGCCGATCCGCGGCGCAGGCACATTCCAGCCGCGCCGCTCCTCTTCTGAGCATCGGGCAGGTGCTGGCGAGGCTCACGGCGGATTTCCCCGATCTCACCCCCTCCAAATTGCGGTTCCTCGAGGAGCGTCGGCTGATCTCGCCGGCACGCACCGAATCCGGATACCGCAAGTTCTCCGCCGCTGACCTGGACCGGTTGCGTTTCGTGCTCACGATGCAGCGCGAACACTACCTGCCGCTCAAGGTCATCCGCGGCTATTTGGACGAACTGGATGCCGGCAGGACGCCGGAGCTGCCCGGCCGCGCCACCGTCGCGCCGGGTTCCATCCTCTCGAACGAGCGGCGGCTGCAACGCGACGAACTGATCCGCGAGGCCGGGGCGTCGCCGCAGCTGCTCAACGACGCCGTGTCCGCGTCCCTGATCCTTCCGGCCGAGTGGTACGGCGAGGACGTGCTGGCCGTGTTGCGCGCCCTCGCGGAACTGCAGCGTTCCGGCATCGAGCCTCGGCATTTGCGCGGATTCCGGGCGTCGGCTGAACGGGAACTGGGCCTCATCGAAAGCGCATTGATCCCGGTGGCGCGTCGCAAAGATCCCTCCAGCCGGGCCAAAGCGAGCGAGCTGGCCCGTGAGATCGTCGGCCAGTTGGAGATCGTGCGCGGCAGCTTGATCCGTTCCGCGCTGTCCCGCTTGGACCAGTGAAGGCCGCCCAGTAGACTCGGCGGTGATCCGCCTTCACGACACGCCACGATGCGCTTGGCGGATGTGATTGATTGCGGCCTGAGCCACGGGTACCGTTGAGTCGCGGGCACCCGCATCGAAGAAGGGGGAAGGCATCGCGATGAACGAACCCAGCAGTCGAAGCGAAGACTCCCGTTACAACCTCGGTCTGCTTTTCACCGATGGACTTCCCGACCTGGACGACACCTCGGGGTACCGCGGTGCCATTGCGGCCCGTGCCGCCGGCATCAGCTACCGGCAATTGGACTACTGGGCCCGCACCCAGTTGGTCGAACCGACCGTACGCACGGCATCCGGATCGGGTTCGCAGCGGCTCTATGGCTTCCGCGACATCCTGGTTCTCAAACTGGTCAAGCGCCTGCTGGACACCGGAATCTCGCTACAGCAGATCCGCACCGCCGTCAACCAACTGCGTGAGGCAGGCGTCAACGACCTGGCCCAGACCACGTTGATGAGCGATGGCGCGAGCGTTTACTTGTGCACCTCCGACGACGAGGTCATCGACCTGGTCAGCCGCGGCCAGGGCGTGTTCGGCATCGCAGTGGGCAAGGTGCTGCGCGAAGTGGAGAGCAGCCTGGTGGAGTTCGACGCCCAGCAGCCGGATGCCGCCGACGAACTCGCCGCCCGGCGCTCCAGCCGCGCCAGCTAGTCACCTAGTCACCTCGCCCCCCCGGCGTGCCAGCTAGTCAGCTAGTCACCTCGCCCCCCGGCGCGCCAGCTAGTCACCTCTTCCGCCGTCGAAGTTCGTCTGCCTGCTCCCCGCCCTTAGCCCCGTTCTTAATCCCGTTTCAAGGAGATTTTGACTTCCGGGCATCCGTGGTCAGGCATCCGGGGCCCTCGGATGCAAGAACTCCGTGAAACGGGACGTGCCGAGCGCCGGATGCTGGGGCTGGATGCTGGTGCCGGATGCGCGGGCCGGATGGTGCCGACAGCCGGATGCGCCGGGACGGGCGCGGGCGGATGCTACCGGGCGCCGACGGCCTGGGTGCTCGGGTCAGGGATCTTCGCCGCACGCATCACGCGTTCCAGCAACAGGTCGAACGCGTGCGACATCTCCTGCGCGGCTTCACCAGGCCAGATGTGCAGCGGTTTCGCGGCGCCCTGCGCCTGCTGCAGTGACGTGCGCTCCGGCAGTTGCGGGCTCAGCACGAGCGGGCCGAACATGTCCCGCAACTCCTTGATCCGGAACTGGTGTTCCAGGGACTGCACCCTCGTGCGGTTCACGATGATGCCCAGCGGCTGCAGCCGCGGCGACAGTCCGCGGCGGATCTCCTCGATGGCCCGCAGGGCCCGGTCGGCGGCGGCGACGGAGAACAGTCCCGGCTCGGTGACCACGGTGACGCGGTCGCTGGCCGCCCACGCGGTGCGGGTGAGCGCGTTCAGCGAGGGGGCGCAGTCGATCAGCACGAGGTCATAGTCGGACTCGACGTTGGCCAGGGCCTCCTCGAGCTTCCAGATTTCACGCACGGTCGGATGCGGGCCGTCGAAATTGATGGCCGCGGGGCTGCCGATCATCACGTCGATGGTGCCGGAGCGGCCCTTGGTCCAACCGCTCGGCGCGATCGCGGCCCGTACGACCTTCTCCTTCGGATTGGCCAGCACATCGGCGACATTGAGGTGGCCGGCGATGTTGATGTCCATTCCGGTCGAGACGTCCGACTGCGGATCCAGATCCACGACCAGCGTGCGGAGCCGTTTCGAGAACGCCGCCGAGGCCAAGCCGAGCGTCACAGTGGTCTTGCCCACTCCTCCCTTGAGGGAGCTGACGCTGAGTACATGCACAAGTAGAGACACTACCTTCGGTATCCTGAAAGCGCCTAACCGCCGGCGGTGCGCCGGACCATAAACAGAAGGGCTCGATGTTCAAGAAAATTCTGGTGGCCAACCGCGGCGAAATCGCCATCCGTGCCTTCCGTGCAGCCTTTGAGCTCGGTGCGCGCACCGTCGCAGTGTTCCCGTATGAGGATCGCAACTCACTGCATCGCCTCAAGGCGGACGAGGCCTACCAGATCGGAACCGTCGGGCATCCGGTGCGTGCCTACCTCGACGTCTCCGAGATCATTCGGGTCGCCAAGGACTGTGGGGCGGATGCGATCTACCCCGGCTACGGATTCCTCTCCGAGAACCCTGAACTCGCCGCCGCGGCCACTGCCGCCGGCATCACCTTCATCGGGCCGAGCGAAAAAGTCCTGCAAATGGCCGGCAACAAGGTAACCGCCAAGACGCACGCGCGCGCCGCCGGAGTGCCGGTGTTGGCGTCCACGCCCGCCTCCAAAGACATCGACGAACTGGTTGCCGGCGCCGACGCGATCGGGTACCCCGTCTTCGCCAAGGCCGTCGCCGGCGGCGGTGGCCGGGGGATGCGCAGGGTCGACTCCAAGGACGAGTTGCGCGGTGCCCTGGAAGAGGCCATGCGCGAGGCCGACAGCGCCTTCGGCGACCCGACCATGTTCATCGAACAGGCGGTGCTACGCCCCAGGCACGTCGAGGTGCAGATCCTCGCCGATGGCGCCGGCGAGACCGTGCACCTGTTCGAGCGGGACTGCTCGGTGCAGCGACGCAACCAGAAGGTCGTCGAGATCGCGCCCGCCCCCAACCTCGAAGACAGCATCCGGCAGGCGCTGTACCGCGACGCCATCGCCTTCGCGAAGTCCATCGACTACGTCAACGCCGGCACCGTCGAGTTTCTTGTCGACACGGTGGGGGAGCGGGCCGGCCAGCACGTGTTCATCGAGATGAACCCGCGCATCCAGGTGGAGCACACCGTCACCGAGGAGGTCACCGACGTCGACCTGGTGCAGGCCCAGATGCGCATCGCATTCGGGCAGCGCCTGGGCGAGCTGGGGCTGCGGCAGGAGGACCTGCACCTGCGCGGAGCGGCGTTGCAGTGCCGTATCACCACCGAAGACCCCGCCGACGGATTCCGCCCGGACACCGGCAAGATCACCACCTATCGCTCGCCCGGCGGCGGCGGCATCCGCCTGGATGGCGGCACCATCGCCCCCGGCACCCGGATCAGCCCGCACTTCGACTCGATGCTGGTCAAGATGACCTGCCACGGCCGCGACTTCGCCGCCGCCGTGGCGCGGGCCAAGCGCGGGCTGGCCGAGTTCCGCATCCGCGGCGTCTCCACCAACATCCCGTTCCTGCAGGCGGTGCTCGACGACCCGACCTTCGAAGCCGGCGACCTGAGCACCTCGTTCATCGACGAGCGCCCCGACCTGGTCAAGGCGCAGCCGTCCAAGGACCGGGGCACGAAGATCCTCACCTGGTTGGCCGACGTCACGGTGAACCAGCCGTACGGCGACGGCGCCGGCATCGTCCGGCCCGCGTTCAAGCTTCCGGTGATCGATCTGGCCCAGCCCGCACCGGCCGGGTCCCGCCAGCGGCTGCTCGAACTTGGTCCAGAGGGCTTTGCGGCGGCGCTGCGTCGACAG
>NZ_JBDJAF010000008.1:0-44089 GCF_039652555.1 Parafrigoribacterium mesophilum | reverse complement strand
GCGACGGCGACAACGACGAATCCATCTCATCGGTCAAAGACATTCAGTGTCAGAACCTTTCATCAAATATGACTCTTACACAGACAATCTGACACCCTCTGGGATCCGTCCTGGTCCAGGAACATCCGCCACACACCGGCCTGGTTACGGATATCGTCCGCCGCGCAGGCCACCGGGGATAACTCGGTGGCCCCGCACGCGGCGGCCACCAACGCGGTTTCCGCCGCCTGCAGCACGTCGCGACCCACCGGGTGGGTCAGCGCGGTCAGTCCCGCCACGATCGCGTGGGCACTATCCAGACCGATCGTCCCGGCAACCATGGCGTCGGCGACAACGGCGAATTGGGCAGGTAGCCGCTCCCCGGACAGCGACAGCCGCCCGCGCACGGCCCGGCCGGTCTTGATCCGTTTGCGGGCGGTATCCCCGGAGACCTGGGCGACCCGTTCCAGCAACTCCGCACTATTGCGGCAGCCCTTCCGGGCGGCCAGACCACACCTGCCCACCTCGTTGCGGGAGAGTTCGGCCACCTCCCCGGCCGCCAGCACCCGCAGTGCGTCCACCCGCCGGCCCAGACGTTCGGTCGCCGCTAGCAGGCTGAGCAGGTCGTCCTCGGACATGCCACCCAGTCCGCGCGGATCCAGCACCGCGGCCACCCGTGCGGTGATCCCATCCAATACTGTGGTGGTGGTGGGGTTTCCCATACCCCTATTTTGCCACGGAATGCAAGCAGTATCGTATCTTTCTTCGATGTGTGGATAACTATATCCGCTATTGACGCGTCGATAGTTGGCCTACGGTGTACTAGGGAAGCACCAACTGCGGGTGGTGAGAACTCATCATGGCCGTATGTGTGTTCGACATCCTTGCAGGGTCTCGACACTTCGACAAGCTCAGTGGAGCCCAAGCTCGACCACCGGAGAAAGGTGCGGGTCGCGACGAGCTCGACCACCGGGGCGGGTCGACCACTGGGGCGGCTCGACTACTTGGAAGGGGCTGGTGGACCGCGCCGATCAGTAGGAGCGGGGGAGACCCAGGGTGTGCTGTGCCACATAATTGAGCACCATCTCGCGACTGACCGGGGCGATCCGCAGCAGGCGCACGATGCCCCAGAGTGGGATGAGTCCGTACTCGGTGCTAAGTCCGTTGCCGCCGTGGGTCTGGATGGCAGCATCCACGGCGCCCAGTGCTGCTTCCGCGGCAGCGTACTTTGCCATGTTCGACGCCTCGCCGGCCGGGCGACCGTTGTCGTGCAACCAGGCAGCTTTGCGCGTCATCAGCGCCGCCAATTCCACCTCGATCTTGGCCTTGGCCAGCACGTGCGACACGCCCTGGTGGCTGCCGATCGGCACGTCCCAGACCTTGCGGGTGCGAGCGTACTCTGCCGTCTTCTCCAACGCGTACCTGCCGACGCCAACGCAAATCGCTGCGCCCACGATGCGCTCCGGGTTCAAACCGTGGAACACCTCGGCGAAGCCTTCGTTTTCGGCTCCGACCAGCGCGTCGCTGCCAAGACGCAGGTTGTCGAAGAACAGCGTGAACTGACGCTCCGGAAGCGAGGCGGAAACCGGAAGCCGCTGCGCCACGAAGCCGGGGGCATCGGTGGGCACGATGAACAGCGATAGCAGCGCTTTGCCGTTTTCTTCGTTGGTGCCGGTGCGCGCTACGACGAGCACGGCATCCGCCTCGTCGACTCCGGAGATGTAGTACTTGGTGCCGTTCAGCACCCAGTCATCGCCGTCGCGCACCGCGGTGGTGGCCATCTTCAGGGTGTTGGATCCGGCATCCGGCTCGGTAATGGCGAACACCACCTTGCTTTCGCCGCTGGCCATCCGGGGCAACCACGTCTCCTTCTGGGACTGGCTGCCATAGCGGGAAATGACTTCGCCGGAGATGGCGCTCGAGACGAGCATCAGCAGCAATGGCGTGCCTTGGGCGGCCGTCTCTTCGCACACCAGGGCCAGCTCGGTGAGGCCGGCCCCGCCGCCGCCGAACTCCTCCGGCAGATTGATGCCGATGAAGCCCTGCTTGCCGAGTTCCAGCCACAATTCTTGGGTCGGCTTGTTGCTGGCGCCGTGATCCGCGTAATAGGAGTCGCCGAATGATCGGGTGACCGCAGCCACCGCCTCACGTATGTCCGCGTGGCTCTCTTCGTCGTCGAAGTTCATGGTGGCGATCCTTTCGTGGGTGCAGTACTCGGAATGCATTCACGGCGTGTGGCCGTTGTCACAATTGTATGATGTCCCAGTAAATCACCATTAACTGAACTTCTTCCTATCGCCGGGTCACTACGTCCCTCCGGTTTGTGAAGGAGGGCCCTACTATCGGTTAGAAGAACCGCGGATTCACACCCGCCATTCGGATGCTGTCTATCCGGATTCTGCAGAAGGAGCGAGCCATGAAGATCGTCGTGCTGATCAAGCAAGTGCCCGATACCTATGAGGAGCGCAGGTTGGATCCGGCGACGGGGATTCTGGATCGGGCGGCCAGCGATCCGATCATCGACGAGATCGGTGAACGCGCCCTGGAGGTGGCGTTGCGCTACAAGGATGCCCATAAGGGCACCGAGGTGGTGCTGGTGTCGATGGGGCCGAGTTCGGTAACCGCCGCGCTGCGTAAGGGGTTGTCGCTGGGGGCGGATGCGGCGGTGCACGTGCTGGATGATTCGCTGGCCGGCGCCGACCTGGCCCGCACCGCCTCGGTGCTGGCGGCCGCGCTGACCAAGTCGGGGTATGACCTGGTCATTGCCGGCAACGAGTCCACCGATGGTCGTGGTGGGGTGATCCCCGCGATGGTTGCCGAGCACCTGGGTCTACCGCATCTGACCTTTTTGGACTCGGTGGAGATTTCCGAGTCCCAGGTGAGTGGGGAACGCGGCACCGACAGCGGCAGCATTCAGGTGCACACCGGGTTGCCGGCTGTCGTCTCGGTCACTGAACGCACTCCGGAGGTGCGGTTCCCGAACTTCAAGGGCATTCTCTCGGCGAAGAAGAAGCCGCTGACCGTGCTCACGGTGGGCGAGCTGGGTCTGGGTGCCGATGCGCTGTCCGGTGGGGGCCGGTCGGTGGTGTTGAGCACCGCCGAGCGGCCATCGCGTACCGCGGGCACGAAGGTCGTTGACGAGGGCAACGCGGGTGTCGAACTGGCGGAATTCCTGGCCGCGGGCCACCTGATCTGACCGACGTTGATCGAACCTAAGGAATCTGACATGCCCAACATCCTTGCCCTGATCGAACGCTCCAGCACCGGCGAGATCCGGAACACCGCGCCGTCGTTGATCGCCGCCGCCGGACGGTTGGGCACCCCGGTCGCGGTGGTCGCGGTCGCCCCTGGTGCGGGAGCCGGCCTGGTCGACGCGCTCGGCGCGCTGGGCGCCCAGCAGGTGTTTCTGGCCGAGTCCGATCGGGTCGACTCGCTGCTGGTGGGCCCGCAGTTGGAGGCGTTGGTGGCCGCCAGTGCCGCCCTGGATCCGGCCGCGGTCCTGGTGGCGAACTCCGTTGAGGGCCGGGATGTTGCCGCCCGTCTGGCGGTGCGTCTGAAGGGTGGCCTGTGCATTGATGCGGTGGATGTGCGTTCGGATGCCGGAAAGATCGTGGTCACTCATTCGATTTTCGGCGGCGCCTACACGGTCGAGTCGACCGTGGAGGGCGGGCCGGCGATCGTGACGCTGCGTCCGGGGGCCATCGAGGAGCGTGCCACGGCCGCGACGCCGACCGTCAGCACCGTTCAGGTGAGCGCTGATGCCGCGACCTCGGCGGTGGTCGACGGCATCACCGACGCGGTGGGCACCTCGGCCCGGCCGGAGTTGCGGGAGGCGAAAGTGGTCGTCTCCGGCGGCCGCGGCCTTGGCTCCAAGGAGAAGTTCGAGCTGGTAGAACAGCTGGCGGATGCGCTCGGCGCGGCGGTGGGCGCCTCGCGCGCGGCGGTGGATGCCGGTTACGTGCCGCAGACTTCCCAGGTGGGCCAGACCGGAACCACGGTGTCGCCGCAGCTGTATATCGCGTTGGGTATTTCCGGCGCGATCCAGCATCGGGCCGGCATGCAGACCGCCAAGACGATCGTGGCGATCAACAAGGACGCCGACGCGCCGATCTTCGACATCGCTGACTACGGCATTGTCGGAGACGTGTTCACCGTCGTGCCGCAACTGATCCAGGCGCTGGAAGAGCGAGCCGCATCGTGACGGCGGAGTCGAAATCGGTCACCGCCGCCCGGTGGTTCAAACCGGCGGTGATCACCCTCGCAGCGCTAGTCGCCCTGGTCGTGGTCGTGCTGGTGGCTAAGGGGCTGCGGGAGCTGCCGGCGGTGCAGTCGTTCATGACCGACTTCCCCGGCCAATCCGAACTGCCCAAGGTGGCGCCGGTGGGTTTCCCGGCCTGGCTGTCCTGGCAGCACTTCCTGAACTTCTTCTTCATCATCCTGATCATCCGGTCCGGTTGGCAGGTGCGCACCACCGCCCGGCCGCCGGCGCACTGGACCCGCAACAACAAGGGCCTGATCCGCACCAAGGGCACCCCGACCAAGATCAGCCTGCACCTGTGGTTCCACCTCAGCCTGGCCGCCTTCTGGGTAGCCAACGGCATCATCTTCCTGATCCTGCTGTTTCCCACCGGCCAATGGATGCGCATCGTCCCGCTGCACTGGGACGTGATCCCCAACTCGATCTCGGTCGCCATCCAATACGCGTCCCTGAACTGGCCCACCGAAAACGGTTGGGTCAACTACAACAGCCTGCAACTAATCGCCTACTTCGTCACCGTGTTCATCGCCGCACCCCTCGCCGTCATCACCGGGATACGGATGTCCGGGGCCTGGCCCAAGAACGCCACCACCTTAAACCGGATCTATCCGATCGAGATCGCCCGGGCCATCCACTTCCCGATCATGCTCTACTACGTCCTGTTCACCATCGTGCACGTCACCCTGGTACTGGCCACCGGAGCACTACGCAACCTCAACCACATGTATGGCGGCAGCGACCACGAGAACTGGGTCGGCTTCTGGATCTTCGCCACCTCCATCCTGGTCATGGCCGCCGCCTGGTACGCCGCCAGACCACTGCTACTACGCCCGGTCGCCTCCCTCACCGGCACCATCACCCGCTAAGACCCCGGTGGTCGAGCCTGTCAAGACCCCCCCCCCCAACGAACCGGGATTTCGACAAGCCCAATCACCGATACCAGTACCGGAACCCGAACTCACGAATCGATGAGCTTCAACAGGTTCTTCGACGCAGTGGCAATATCGTCATGGTCGTTTTGCGCAGCACGTGATTCGAGGGAAATAACCGCGCAGCGGTGCACCTTGGAGAAATCGCCGAACGGGAAGCTGTAGCGTCCCTTGGTCTCGGCTGGTTTATCCGTGTCGATTCCCAGGTGCCAGCGCCCGTACGCCTCCCAGCCTTCCTGATCGACAAACTTGTTCTCGTCGTCGGTCGAGGGAGCGTGCTCGCTCCAGTCGTCCCGTTCGTCGCGGACCACACTGCCCCCTTTGACCAGACGACGGGCAGCGCTGAGCGCATCATCATTCAGTTTCACCGACACGGTTCTTCCTCCCGCTCTCTAACGTTTGCTGCAATCCAGGTCACGTTACGCGCGGACCATGACACCGCGAAGGGCGAGTGCTTCACAAGAGATCAATCGGTTGACATCGCCGCCGGCCGCGAGGAGAATCCTCGGCGCAAAGTCACCTCTCGGAAGGAACTTACGATGACGTGGCAACTAGAAGGCACCTACTTCGAGAACTGCAATTGCGACATGATCTGCCCCTGTACCACCTCCGGGTTGAGTGCTCCAGCCGACAATGAGCGATGCAGAGTGGCGATGGCGTTCCATGTCGACAACGGTGACGTCAACGGTGTTGACGTCGATGGCCTCACCGTCTGTCTCGTCGCCGATACGCCTGCGCTGATGAGTGAGGGAGGTTGGAAACTCGGCCTTCTGATGGATTCGACGGCCTCGGCGGAACAGGCGGAAGCGCTCGGTGCTGTGTTCGGCGGCCAGCTCGGCGGACCGATGGCGGGCCTGGCTCCGCTGATCGGCGAAATGGCCGGGATGCAGTCCTCTGAGATGACGTATTCCGACGACGGGAAACGCCACCAGGTCACCGTCGGCAACGCTGTCCAGATGACCGTCGAAGACTTTGTGTCGCCACTGGATCCCACCGGGTTGGGGGTGAAGGTCAGCGGAGTCGGTTTCCCCGCCGACACCCTCGCCGCAGGATTATCCAGCACCGGGCGCATCGACGTGTTCGGGATGACCTGGGACAACGCGGGGAAGAACTCCTTCTCGGCTCCGTTCGCCTGGTCAGCCTAGGTGTCCGGTCGCGCACGCGCACACCTGACCACCGGTCACCGCGCCAGCGCGCTGGCGCTGATCGCCTGCGCGGCGCTCGCCTGGCTGATTACCGTACAGCAGTTCATCGGCATGCCTGCCGGGCCCGGAACGATGGGTCTCGGACTGGTCGGGTTCCTGGCGGTGTGGGAACTGATGATGGTCGCGATGATGTTGCCGACCCTGGCGCCGCTCACGTCGACTTACCTGCGCACGCTGCGCGCCCTACAGCCGTCCCGGATCAGGCTGGCACGCACGACGGCCCTGGTCGTCGGCTACCTGATCACCTGGCTGGGCTTCGGACTGCTCGCCTACTTCGCGGCGAGCCTGCTAGCCGTGCTGGTCGCGGTGGCGCCCGTCGCGGCGACCTGGGTCGGCGCCGGGCTGCTCGCGGCGGCGGGCATCTATCAGCTGACGCCGCTGAAAGACTTCTGCCTCAGACACTGCCGGTCACCGATGGCCTTCCTGTTGCACGTGTCCGGTTATCGAGGCCGGTTTCGGGATCTCCGCGTCGGCATGTATCACGGTTCGTATTGCGCCGGTTGCTGCTGGGGATTGATGGTGGTCCTGATCTGCGTCGGGGTGATGAACCTGGTGTGGATGGCTGCCATCGCGGCGGCGATCCTCTTGGAGAAGACGTGGAAGCACGGCCGCGCATTCAGCAAGGTGGTCGGAGTAGGCATCATCGTATTTGCGTGCTTCGTTCCACTGAATCCGGTATTGCTGCCCGGGCTGACCGCGGTCATGCCCATGTGAGCGGGCCTGTGGCTTGTAGGACTACACCGCAGCATCCGTGCGCAGTCGGAGCAATATTGTAGGAAATCGGCACAGAAACGCGGCAATCCGGGCGGATTCCGCCATGCAAGGTACGCTGGCGAACATGAGCGAGTACCGACCTCCCGTATCCGAAGTAGCCTTCATCCTCAAGCACGTCGTGGGGTACCCGGACATCGCCAAGTTGCCCGGTTTTGAGCACGCCGACCTCGACACGGTGATGGAGTTGCTTGAGCAGTGCGGCGAGTTCATGGCCGATGTCGTGGCGCCTACCAACCGCGCCGGCGACCTGGAAGGCTCGCGCTGGCAGCCCGATGGCACCGTCGTCACGCCGACCGGCTTCAAAGAGGCCTATCACCAGTACGTCGAAGCAGGCTGGGGCGCGATGCCGTTGCCCGAGGAGTTCGGCGGCGGCGGATTCCCCCGGGTGATCGGGCTGATCATCCAGGAGTTCATGACGTCAGCGAACATGGCATTCGCGCTCGGCCCGCTACTCACCCAGGGGGCTATCGACGCGCTGCTGCATCACGGCGCCACCGAACAGCAGCAGCGCTTCCTGCCGAAAATGGTGACCGGCGAGTGGGCCGCGACGATGAACCTCACCGAGCCGCAGGCCGGTTCGGATGTCGGCGCGCTGACCACCCGCGCGGTGCGGCAAGACGACGGCAGCTATGCCATCAGCGGGCAGAAGATCTTCATCACCTTCGGCGACCACGACATGGCCGAGCAGATCGTGCACCTGGTGCTTGCACGCACACCAGACGCCCCGGCCGGCACCAAGGGCATCTCCTGCTTCATCGTGCCGAAGTTCCTGGTGAACGAGGATGGTTCGCTGGGGGAGCGCAACGGCGTGAAGACGCTGTCGATCGAGCACAAGCTCGGCATCCACGGGTCGCCGACCTGCGTACTCGCGTACGAGAACGCCACCGGCTATCTCATCGGCGAAGAAAACATGGGCATGCGGATCATGTTCATCATGATGAACAGCGCCCGTCTCTCGGTTGGGATGCAGGGCCTGGCGGTCGCCGAACGCGCCTACCAGCAGTCGCTGGAGTATGCGCAGGAACGGCGCCAGGGCCGGGCCATCGGAGCGACTGGCCGAGACTCGGCGATCATCGAATTCCCGGACGTGCGCCGGATGCTGATGACCCAGAAGACCTACCTTGCGGCGCTGCGCCGGCTGATGTTGCTCAACGCCGTGTATGTCGACCACAGCACGCACGAGCCGGACCCGGCCGCGCGTAGCCGTTCCGACGAGATCGTGGGGCTGCTGACCCCGATCTGCAAGGCGTTCGGCACCGACCTGGGCAACGAGCTCACCTCGCTCGCGCTGCAGATCCACGGTGGCATGGGCTTCATCGAGGAGACCGGGGCCGCGCAGCACTTCCGCGACGTGCGGATCGCCGCGATCTACGAGGGTACCAACGGCATCCAGGCTGCAGACCTCGTCGGCCGGAAACTCGGCGTGCGCGGTGGGGCATCCTTCCTCGAGTTCATCGCGACCATGCGAGAGATCGTGCCAGAGCTGGCCGCTGCCGGAAACGACTTCGACTCCATCCGCGAGGAGCTCACCAGGCAGTTGGATGCCCTGGAGACAGCCACGAAGTGGATGCTTGCCACCAGCACTGCGGATCCCAACTCGGTCCTTGCCGGTTCCGTGCCGTATCTGCGGATGTGGGGCCTGAGTGTCGGCGGGTGGCTGATGGCGCGTTCGGCCCTGGCCGGTCCGGAGACCGGCGACCCGGAACTAGCCAACACCCAGCTGGTGCTCGCACGGTTCTACGCGGAGCAACTGCTGCCGCAAGCGTCGGGCCTGCTCGGCGCGGCGACCGCGGGCGCCCGTGACCTCTTCGCCCTGGATGCCGACCAGCTGGCAGGGGTCACGCGCCGTTTGGTCAAGTAGTAGCCGGTCATCACCCGCTTCGGGTGGTGCTGTCGACGCCCGTGCCGTGACCGCGCCCCCGGTGGTTGAGTCCGGGTCCTCGATCGTGCCAACTCCGAGCGGCAAGAGAAGGACGACCGAGCCTGCTCAGTGCCCTCCTGTGGCGATACTCCCCGGGTAATCGCCGCCCGGTGGAGGCCTCTGTCTCAACTCGTCAATATGAGTCATTGACACCTGCGAATTGACTACGGTATGGTCTCGCGAAGACCTTTCGTTGGTTGCCGGATCAGATCGTGACCTGCAAGCCCTCCGCCGGAAGAGCTCTGCCCTGTCGTGCGTCGCTCCCCTCGGGGTTTGACGTGCCAGGTGGTAGTTGCCCGCCCCCCCCGAACCGACTGCACCGCCTAGATCACCGGGAACCCCGCATGACTTGGACCGCGCTTGCAATAGCGACGCGGCGGACGTGGACCGCCGCCGTTGCGCTGGTGACTGCGGCGACCATGACACTGCCGGCGGCGAGTCCCGCTGCGGCACTTGCGGCTCCCAGCACGAACGCGCGCGAGCTCACGCTGCCGGTCACGCTCACGGGCGAGCAACTGGCCGACCTACTGCGCAACGGCGAGCACCAGGACGCGCCCGGCATCGGCCCCGCGCCAGGCAGCGCCGCGATCTCGCAGAACGACCTGTCGGCGGCGGCCGCTTCGGCCGCGGCGCAATGGCCCGGCTGGGACGTCAGCGGGGCGCGGCTGTACCTCGCAGACCTCGACGGCGCCACACTGGCCGTCACTTACGACAACGCGATCGCGGTCGACCCTGACGCTGCCGGGTGGGGCTGGTCGCTCAACGGCGGGGCCATGGACCTCGTCACGGTGCTCGCTCACGAGTACGGACACATCGCCGGCTTCCCCGACATCGACGGTGGCAGCGACCTGATGTCCCGCGTACTCGACCCCGGCGAGCAACGCGCGAACAGTGCCGAGCGGATGTATCCGGCAGCAGTTTCAGAACCCGCGCCCACCGCAGATCCGGCCCCGGCCGACCCCGCTCCGACCGTGGACCCCACACCGACCTCCGACCCCACCTCGGCGACGGACCCCGTCCCTTCGACGACCGCCGACCCCGTCACGACAAGCACCGATGCAGCGACGACGACTCCCGAGGCGGACACCGCGACCGTGCCCGGCGACGGTGACCAGGCGCCGGAGAGCTCGACCTCCGCCACGCCCGATGGGGCACCCGACGCGCTCGTGCCAACGGTCTGGTCGCGGTCGATCGGTGCCGGCGCGCACACCCTGGTCTTCAACGCGGATGGCACGGCCAGCTTCGGCAGCGAGACCCGCGCACTGACTGGAGTCACCGAGATCCGTGTCACCGGATCGGCCGGGGACGATATCTTCACCATCGACCGCACCGCAGCCGACCCGGCGATCACGGTCGTCTTCGACGGTGCCGACGGTTTCGACACGCTCGCTACTGCGGGTGACGGCAGCATCGTGTCGTTCCCCGCCGACGCCTCGTCCGGCACCCTGCACCTCGGTGCCATGACGGTGGTCTACTCGAACATCGAGCCGATCGTCGCGACTGGCACCGCGAATGACGTGGAGTTCACCCTCAGCGGCAGCGACGACAAGGCCGTGCTCGAGGAGATCACCGGCGGCCTCCGGCTGCGCAGCCTGAACAGCTCGTTCGAGCAGACCGACTTCACCGGGCCCACCGTCTCGCTCACCATCAACGGCGGCGACGGCAACGACACCATCACGATCATCGGCACCATCGCTCTGGGCGGCGCGACCCTCGTGATCAACGTCGAGAAGATCACCGTGCAGTCCGGCGCAACGATCACCGCAAAGCAGATCACGCTCAACGCCACCCAGTCGACCACCGGCGGACCTGGGCTCGATCCCGACTGCCTCCTGCGCCCGGCCACGCACTGCGCCGACGTGTCCGTCCTCGTCGACGGCGCATCGCTCACCGCCGAGCAGCTCACCCTCACCGCCACGGCGACCGTCGATCCCGACGAGACGGACCCCACCGCCTATGCGGTGATCGTCGACTCGAACGCGAGCGTGACCGTGACCGGCGCATCATCGCTGACCGCCACCGCCGGCGATGCGGTGCTCACCGCATCCTCGACAATCGGACCGGTCGAGTTGAACAAGAAGTACGGCGATGCTGCGATCGTGTTCTCGGACGCCTCGGTCACCGTCGGCGGCTCGGCCGTTGTGACCGCGAGCGGCAAGGTGATCCTCTCGTCGACCTCGACCGTGGATGCCGGTGCCAAGCCGGGGTCGGACGCGGCCAAGGACGAGGGCACCGCCGGCGCGGACGGCACCGCGAGCTTCGACGCCGCGGTGGCCATCCTCACCGTCACAGCGCGCGCGATCAGCAAGGTGACCAACACGGCCCGCATCACCGTGACCGGTGACCTCGAGGTCACGGCCGTCAACCACGCCACCCTGAGCGGCATCGCCGACGCGAAGGATGCAACGGCCGGGGCCGGCGTGGCGATCGCCCACCTCAACCAGACCACCGAGGCGGCCATCGACTCGACGAGCGCCACACCCAGCACGGCCGCCACACTCGCGCTGCTCGCCGAGCAGGAGGCCACGATCACCGCCTCATCCAACGCCGGCAAGGGCGGTGCGACCCAGAACAACGAGAGCGCGAACTCGGCGGATCGCGCGAACGGCCAGTCGTCCACCTCCGACGGCACCATCGACGTCGCCGGCGCGCTGTCGGTGTCGGTGCTCGGCACGAACACGAAGGCGCACGTCACCGGCGCGAAGGTCACCACGACCGGCGCGCAGACCATCACGGCGAAAGCCAAGAACACCGTCACGACCACCGCCGATGGCGGCACGACGGACGGCAGTGGCGGCGGATCCGGATTGGGACTGGCCATCGGGGTCGCGGTGAACATCATCGACGTCCTCACCGAAGCCTTCATCGGGAACGGCTCAACCCTGGGGGCGACGAGCGTCATGGTCGAGGCCCAGGGCCCGGCAACCGGCGAATCGAACTTCACCGCGACGTCGATCTCCGGCAAGAAGAGCTCCGGCTCGGTATCGATCGCCGGCTCGGTTGCGGTGAACTCGGTGACGGCAACGACGGCCGCCGAGGTGCGCGGGGCCGGCAGTTCGGCGGGCAACGCGGATGTCGCGCTGAAGGCCACGGCCGGCCACAACAACCATGCCAAGGCCACCGCGAAGCAGGACGGCGGTTCGGTGGGAGTCGGTGCCTCCGTCGCCATCAGCCTGATCAACGTCGCCGTGCAGGCGGGCCTGGCCGCGGCATCCGCCATCACCGGCATCAAGGCGCTGAACATCGAGGCGACCAGCACCGACGACACGACCACCGAGACGGAAGGCGGTGCCGGCGGCGGATCGTCCGCGTCTCTCACCGGTGTCGCCAGCATCGCGATCTCGAACGTGCGCACGGTCGCCTCCATTCTCACCGGACCAGCGCTGTCGACCAGTGCCGGTATCACCGCGAAGGCCGACCAGACCGCCAAGGCCACCACCACGGCGAAGGGCGCCACCGCGGCAGGCAGCGGATCCTCCCTCGCGGCGACCATCTCGTTCGCACTGACCTCCGCCGACCACGAGGCCGATTCGTCGATCTACCGGGACGTGACCTCGGCCGGCGACGTTGGCATGACGGCTGACGGCGTCTCGACGACGTCCACGAGCGCGGAAGCCAGCGCGGCGGGCGCGCCGGACGAGAGCAGCGACTCCACCGGCCAGAGTGCCAACCAGAAATCCGACGCCAAACTGTCCGATGCCGGGGCTCGCTCCTCGGCCGGTGCGAACGACTCCAGCACACCGGCGGCCGAGAACGAAGACGGCACGGACGTGACCGTGGCCGCCGCAATCGCCTTCAACCTGGTCGAATCCACCACCACGGCGCTGCTCGCCCCCGCCACCACCCTCACCACCAGCGGTGCCGCGTCGTTCACGACACACAACAACACGGATGCGACCGCGACCGCCGACGGCACGTCAACCGGCGCCACCTCGGTCGGCATCGGAGCCGGACTCGCCGTGAACAAGGTGAAGCTGCTGAACGAGGCCGGCATCGGCGTGGGCGCGAAACTGGTGGCGCATTCACTTGCTCTCAGCGCCACCGTGAAGCCGGTCGGCACCGACACGAGCCATGCGTTCGAGGCGACCGCCAAGGCGGGTGCCACCGACGGCAGCGGCACACTCGGCATCGCCGGGGCCTTCGCGCTGAACCTCGTCGACGCGACCACCCTCGCGGTCATCCACGGCGACCAGGCGCCCCTCACCGACTTCCTGCCCGACCGCGGGGTGGCCATCACCGGTGGAGGTGCGGTCAGTTTCACCGCCGGGTCGCAGAGCACCAACAAGGCGTCAGGACTCGCCAGCCAGTCGGGCACGGGCACCGTCGGAATCGGCGCCGCATTCGGCCTCAACCTCGTCAACTTCACCGTCTACGCCGGCATCGACCAGGTCGCCGACCCGACTCGCGGCCCACCGCTCACCGGCGCCGGCGCCATCACGATCACCGCTACCGAGGACACGACGTTCACCACGGAAGCGAAAGCCGGCGGCACATCCGGAACCGTCACCATCGTCCCGGCCATCGCCATCACGTTGGCCACCATCCGCACCAGCGCATCGCTCGGTGCAAGCAGCACCGCACTCACCGCCGAAAGCGTCACCGCGCAGGCCACCCAGAGTGTGAAGGCCGGCACCACCGCCAAGGGGGACACCAAGGCGGGCAGTACTGCCGGCATCGGCGTCTCCCTCGCGCTCGCCATCCTCGACAACGTCGTCGCAGAATCCGGCAGCGCCCGCAGCATCACCGCCGTCGGGGCCGTGGGCTTCCAGACCACGCAATCGGTCGATGTCACGACGCTCGCCGAAGCGGCCGCGAAAGGCGCCTCGCCGTCGGAAGGCAAGGACGGCGGCGGCAAGGACGTCAACCAGAAGGCCGATGCGAACCTCGGCAAGGCGAACCAATCCCGCAACGCCAACGGCGGCACGACCTCCACGAGTTCCACCCCCAAGGCGGCCTCCAACGAGGACGGCGGCAACTCGGTCTCGATCGCCGGCGCGATCGCGATCAACGTGGTGAACAGCGCCTCCCGGGCCTGGTTCGGCGACGGCGTCGTGATCTCGGCGGGTGGGGTCGTCACCCTGAAGTCGCTGGCGAACACGGATGTCTCGGCGAACGCCAAGGGCGACTCCGCGACCGACGGCTCGGTCGGGATCGGCGCGGGCGTCGCCGTCAACGACGTCGACATCGTGAACCGCGCGGTCACCGGCACCGCGACCATCACCGGCACCGGCCTGGTGCTGACCGCGGGCCTGGCCGGCGGGGACACCAACGACGTGATCCGCCGCTGGAGTGGATCCGAGTGGAGGATCGTCGAGGAGGGCAAGGAACTGCCAGGGCCGTCCAAGGACGACCTGGCCTACGTCAAGGCGAGTGCCGACGACGGCATCTACAAGTTCGACGGCTCCAACTGGTCGATGGACACCGACACCACCATCACCAGCGGCGCGGCCCTGCCCGGCACCCCGTCGAACGGTGACTACTTCCTCCTCACCACGGCGCGCGAGGGAAAGCCCGCGAAGAGCGTCTGGAAGTACAACGGCACCGCGTGGGAGTGGATCACCGCGGACGTGTACTCCGAGAAGGACGAACTGCCGAAGGACCAGATCGAGAAGAACGACTGGTTCCGGCTCACCGAGCAGGACGGGTCGAAGGCACCGGGCTTCTACAAGCGGAACGACCAGCACCAGTGGATCCTGCAGACCGGCGCGACGATCGGCACCGGCGACCACTTCCCGGCCGCCCCCGCCGCCGACCAGCTGTTCCGACTGTGGGAGCACGAGGTCACCGCGACCGCGCGGGCCGGCGCCAGCAAGTCGACCAGCGTCGGCATCGCCGGAGCCCTGGCCATCAACATCCTGCACAACACCACCGAAGCGCTGCTGCAGCCCGGCGCCTCCGCAACCCTCACCGGCGGCGCCGTCACGATCTCGGCGCAGAGCAATGAACGGGACCTCGCGAAGGCTTCCGGCAAGGCCGAGGTCGGATCCGCGACCGGCATCGGCGCGTCCGTCGCCCTGCAGGTCATCGACGGCAGCGCCGTGCGCGCCGGGGCCGAGGACGGCGCGGCGCTCACCGGCGGATCCTCGCTCAGCGTCGACGCGTTCGGCTTCCGTGAACTCGTCACCACCGCGGAGGGCGGCACAGCGGGCGGCACCGCGATCACCCCGGTCGTCGCCCTGGTCGTGAGCGTCGACGATGTCGTCATCGCGCGGCTCGGCACCTCCGGCACCGGATACACCGGGAGCGGCGCGGTGACCGTCACCGCGACGCACGTGAACCGCATCGTCACCGAGGGCAACGCCGAAGCCGCGGGCAAGAGCACCGCGGTAGGAGTGGACCTCTCCATCAACGCCGTCGTCGGCTGGGACACCCTCGCCGAGATCGCCCGCGACACCACCGGCACCGCCGTGACGGTGCTGGCAGTATCCGAACTGCGCTCCGAGGCGAAGGCGGTCGCCAGCGCGAAGGGTGCGGAGGAGTCCGACTCCAGTGGCGACCAGAAGTCCAAGGAGCAGGTCAACGGGAACAACCCGAACACGCAGGCGACCTCATCGAAGACCGCGGGCATGCCATCCTCGAACGGCGGAACCAACGGCACGAACGGGGCGACCGGCGCGAACAGCACATCGAGCAGCCAGTCCGGCTCCGGCAGCGGCAGCACCGGAGTCGCCGCCGCCGTCGCGGTCAACTGGGTCGTGGCGACGAACACCGCGCGCATCGCCGCGGACGTCGAGGTCACGGCGACGACGGGACCGGTCGTGGTGCGCTCGACCCTCTGGGCGAACGCGAGGGCCCTCGCGATGGGCTCGGCCATCGACCTCCAATCGAACGGCACCCGCGTCGGCGCAGCGATCGGCCTGAACGTGCAGGACCTCACCAACCGCGCGGCCATCGGTGCGGGCGCCGACGTCAGCGGCAACACCGGCGTCATCGTGGAAGCCACCACGCCGAGCGTCGGCGGGGTGGTGCAGAACAACGAATTCATCGTCTGGGCGTTCGCGGCCGGTGGCGGCAAGTCCACCTCCTTCGCCGGCAGCGCCGCGGTGCAGATCCTGCTGCTCACCACCGAGGCGCAGGTCGGGCAAGGTGCCGGCATCGACGCTTCGGCTGGCGGCATCGCCGTGCGGGCCGACCAGCGCATCGGCCTGCAGAACCTGGCGATCGCCGGCGCCCTGTCCACCGGCTCAGGCTCGGCGATCGGCGCCGCCTTCTCCGTGAACTACCTCGAGGTCGCCACGACGGCGCACGTCGACTCCAGCACCGGCGCCGGCAGCACCGGCCTGGATGCGGCGGGCGCGATCTCGGTTAGCGCCAAGTCCACCCTCGTCTCGCTTGTGCCGGATGTTCCCGAACCGCTCGACGGCAAGCTCGACTGGCTGTCGCTGACCTCCGTCGCCATCGCGGGCGGTGCGAGCTCCGGCGGGGCGGCCGTGTCCGGCGCGTTCATCATCGAGATCTTCAATTTCGACACCCGGGCCTGGATCGGCAACGGCGCGCAGGTCAACCAGGTCGGCGCGATCGGCCACGCCGGGCAGAGTGTGGCCGTGCGGGCGGAGGACAACCTCACCGTCGACGACGTCGGCGGCACCCTGGCGCTCAGCCAGAGCTCGGCCAGCGTCGGCATCACCGTGATCGTCGTCGTCGCCAACTCCAATTTGCGAGCCTGGATCGGCGACTCCGCCGACGTCCGGGCGGGCGGTTCGGTGACCGTCGCCGCCGACGGGACCGAGGACTGGTTCCTCCTCGCCATCGCGGGCGGGCTGAGCCTCAACTCGGCCGCCGCCTCGGGCGCCGTCATCGTGTTCGTCGCCGGCCAGGGCGGTTCCGACCCCAAGGTCCGCGCGCACGTCGGCGCCGACACCGAGGTGCACGCGCTCGGCGCCGTGGCCGTCACTGCGATCCGCGCGATGAACGCCGACCTGGCTGCCGGGAACCTCGCGATCGGCGGCGGCTCGGCCGGAGTGGGGGCATCCGCGATCGTCGTGGTCCGCAACAGCACCGTCGAGGCCCAGGTCGGCGTGAACGCCGACGTTCAGGCCCAGGGAGCGGGCCTCACAATCTCGGCGACGAAGTCGGGCGACCTGATGCTCCTGGCCGTCGGCGGTTCCGGAGGAAGCACCGCCGGGGTGGCCGGTTCCGTGGTGGTCAACACGACCACGGATGTCACCAGGGCGAGCCTCCTCGGCGACGTCAGCCAGCCGACGACGAACGTCGCCATACTGGCCAGCGACGACACGACGGTGCTCGCACTCGCGGGACAGCTGAGCTACGGCGGAACCGCCGGTGTCGGCGCGGGCGTCGACGTCGAGGTGATCCACAAGACCACCGAAGCCTGGATCGGCAAGGCAGCCACGGTTCGGGCCGGCGGCAACCTCACCATTGACGCGCTCTCCACCGAGAACATCGATTCGATCTCGGTCGGCGGCGGGTTCGGCGGCACGGCCGCCGTCAACGTCAACGCCGGCGTCTCCGTGATCACCGTGAACACGACCGCGTATGTTGAGGACGGCACCTCGACCGCGGACCGGGCCGACATCGCCGTGTCCGGCAGCGTCCGGGTGGCCGCCGACGACCGCCTCCGTCTCAACGTGATCGCCGGCAACATCTCCGGCGGCGGCACCGCCGCGGTCGGTGCGGCCGTCGCGGTTCCGGTGATCGCCAAGCACACCCGGTCCTACCTCGGCGCGTTCGCGCTGGTCGTCGGGCTGGGCAACGGCACACCGCTCACCGTCGCGACCGGCGGCTACACCGTGACCACCCAGGACACCCGCTTCGATGCCTCGGTTGCGCTGGAGGGCGGCGGCGTCATCAACCTCGGCTTCGCCCACGGGTTCGCCGACGGCGACGAGGTTATCTACGACTCCGGCTACGGCGCCAACATCTCGGGGCTCAGCGACACTCCGGGTGACGAGAACACGCCGCAGCAGGTCTACTACGTGGAGGTCGTCGACGCGACCCGGGTGAAGCTGCACAAGGTCCAGGACCTGTCCGATGCCGCGATCGCCGTCTCGGGGGGCACCGGTGAAAGCCACCGGCTCATCCCGACCGACCAGGCCGGCGTCCGCCAGGACGAATCCCTCCGGTTCAACCCGCTGAAGCCGGGCACGGTGAGTGGCGACGTCATCACGCTGCCTTACAACCACGGCTTCGCGGACGGCGACACCGTCGTCTACAGCGCGGGCGGGGGAGTGCCGATCGGCGGTCTGATCGACGGCGCGACCTATTACGCGGAGACCACCGGCCTCGCCCCGAACCAGCTGCGGCTGCGGAACAAGCCGGAGGACAAGGGCGGCGTCGTGATCACCGGCCTGAACACCGGATCGACGAGCGGCCGCAGCCACAGCATCGTCGAGAGCGGCACGACCCCCGGCGGGGACGCCAGCGCCTACGGGCCGCGGCTGATCACCGTCGGCACGGACACCTTCCGCGGCGTCGCCGTCACCGCGGGCAGCAGCGACGACATCGCCGTCGTCGGGATCTCCGCCGGCGTCGCCGGCACTGCCGCGGTCAACCTCGCGGGCGCGGTCAACGTCGACGACATCCACACCTATGCCTGGATCGGCGCGGATGCCCGCATGAACTGCAACGCGGACTGCAGCGGCGATGCCGCCGGGTCGAACCCCGCGCAGTCGGTGCGGGTGGCCGCGGCGAGCCAGTTCTACCACCTCGGCATCGCCGGCGCCCTGTCGGTGGCCGGGTCTGCGGCGGTCGCCATCCCGGTGGGCGTCCGGGTCGTGCAGTTGAACACCCGGGCACACGTCGGGTCGGATGCGATCGTGCGGGCGCGCAATGACATCGCCATCACCGCCACCTCGACAGACGCGGTCGTCTCGGTCGTGGTAGGCGCCGGCGGCGGCACCGTCGGCGTCGCGGCCACCCTGGCCGTCACAATCCTGAACACCCGCACCTACGCCTGCACCGGCAACCCGGCGGGAGACGGCTCGGCGTGCGCGACCGGGGGCGCCACGCTCAAGGCCGGCAACAACATCCTGGTGCTCGCCGGAGACGACACGAAGGCGATCCTGATCACCGCGGCCATCGCCGGCGGCTACGTCGGTGTGGGTGCCGCGGTTGGCATCGCCCTCCTCGACAAGGACACGCAGGCCTTTCTCGGTAACGGGTCCGTCGTCGACGCCCTGGCCACCGGCGCTGGCCTGCCCGGCGTCTACAACGGCACGATCGTCGGCACCGGCTTCGGCCGCTACGGGGCGGGCGCGCCGTTCCACGGCGTCGCGGTGCAGGCGTACTCGTCGGAGGACATCTTCGGCCTGGTGCCGGCGATCGGCGGCGGCTTCGTCGGCGTGGCCGGCGGCATCGCCGTCACCCTCCTGCACGTGGTCACGAAGGCCTTCATCGGCGCCGGCGCCCGGGTCAACCTGGCCGGTGGGGCGTCGGCAGCGCAGAGCGTCAACGTCTCGGCCGTGGACCGGTTCACGTCCGTTACGGTCGCCGGCGGCGCGGCAGGCGGCTTCGTCGGCGTCGCCGGCGGGATCGACATCGGCATCGCCGACACCAGAGTGCAGGCCGCGATCGCCGCCGGGGCGACCGTCACAGCGAACGACGACGTCGAGGTCTTCGCACTGTCGATCAAGGACGTCAGCTCCATCGCCGTGAGCATCGCCGGCGGCGCCGTCGGCCTGGCCATCTCGCTGTCGCTCTGGGCGATCGGCACCCAGCAGTCCGGCACCTACCACCAGGCGGACGGTGGACCGTTCCGCGGCGAATACTCGGCGGCCACCGCGAACGACGTGAACCTCTTCTACCGCGAGGGCGACGTCGTCACCTACGGTGGCAAGCGCTGGGCGGCGACCGTCCACCACGCGACCAGCACGCCGGGCACGGACGGCCAGTGGCAGGGCGAGACGGATGCCGCACCCACCGCGAAGGACAACACCGACAAGGCCGATGAGATCGCCAAGGGCGACGGCGGCTACAAGGGGGCGCTGAACGGCACGACCAGCACCCGCACCTTCGTGGCCTGGGACTCCGGCGTCTCCTATGACATGGAAGACCCGAACTCTTACGTCTCCTACGGCGGACACAAGTACCGTCCGCGGGTGAACGCGACCACCATCGGCGCCGCGCCCGACGTGACCGCCGCCGAGTGGGTCATGGTCGACGGCGAGGAGAAGACCAACGGCCGGGTCACCTCCGGATTGGCCGGCGCCTCCGCGGCCATCGCGGGCGCCGCGCCGACCACCGGGCTCACCGCCAGCGCGCTGGCCACCCCGCCGAGCGGCGGCACCACCGCCAGCATCGACGGTCTCGTCACCGCCGGGCACTCGGTGCGGGTGTGGGCGATCGACGACCTGCAGGTGCTCGGCGTGGCCGGCGCCATCGGCGGCGGTGTGGTCGGCGGCGGCGGATCGGTGCTCGTGCTGAACATCCGCAGCCGCACGGATGCCGGCATCGGATCGACCGCCGTGGTCACCGCCGGTGCCGGGGCTGCCGACGAAATCAGTGTCCGTGCCGTCATGGTCGAGGACTCACTCGGGTTCGGGCTCGCCGCTGGCGGCGGATTCGTCGGGCTCGGCGGCCAGGTCGCCGTGATCAAGGACACGGGCACGCAGCGGGCGCACATCGATGGCGGCGCCCAGCTGCGACGGGCGGGCCTCGGCGTGCTCGTCGAATCCAGTGCGACCAGAACCCTGAACGTGTACTCCATCGGGGTCGCCGCCGGCGCTGGAGCGGTCGGCTTCGCGGTCGCCTATGTGAGCGTCGCCGGCGACAACCGGGCCGAGACCGCAAGCGGCACGGTCGCCGTCGGCGCGGCCGGAACCGTCGGTCGCTACGTCGCCAAGGTCATCGACAACGTCACGGTCGACGCGCTGGGCATCTCGCTGGCGGGCGGCGCGATCGGCATCGGCGGAGTGATCACCTTCGTGGACCTGTCCGGCACGGCCAGGGCCTCGGCCGCACCGACGGGGAGCATCGGCGCCGGCGGCGTGTCCGTCACCGCCGACGGCAGCCGAACGGTCACCGTGAAGACGCTGAACGTCACCGTCGGCGCCGTCGCGCTCGGGGTGACCGTTGCCCGCGCGAACTCGTCACGCCACCTGGAATCCGTGCTCGGCGGTGCCACCACCACGACCGGCGCCGTCACGGTGCGCGCCACCGCCGACAACGAGGCCGCCGTGATCGCCCCGGCCGGCGGCGGCGGCGGCGTCAGCGTCCAGATTCAGGTCGTCTTCGCGGAACTTGCCGGACACACCCTGGCGCAGGTCAATGGCAGCGTCATCAACGCAGCGGCCATCGCGGTCGAAGCCGACGCGGAGAACCGTGCGACGGCGGACACCGTGATGGGCGCCATTGCGCTGGTGGGCATCAGCGGCGCCTGGGCGAGCACCCAGATCACCTCCGACGCGTGGATCCGGGCCATCGTCGCCAGCGGCACACTGTCATCGACCGGTGCGATCAGGGTCACCGCGAAGACCCACGACGACGGCAACCTCGTCAGAAGCATCGTCGACGGCGTCTCGGGCGGCCTCATCGACCTGAAGGCGATGATCGCACTCGCCGACGTCGACAACGAAGTGCGGGCCACCATGGACGGCGCGATCACCGCGGCGACCTCGGTCGAGGTGAGCGCGAACGCCCATGCGACCGCCCAGGCGCGCGTGCTCACCGCCGCAGTGGCGCTGGTGAGCCTGGCCGTCGGAATCGCCCACGCCGAGATCACCTCCGCGGTGTCGGCAACGGGCGCCGGCTCCATCGCAGCGCCGGGAGCCGATGTCTCCATCACGGCCACGTCGGTGAACTCGGCGACCGCTGTCTCGAACGTGATGACGGTCTCCCTCTTCGCCGGCATCGCCGTCGGCGCTCCGATCGCCACGATCGGCGCGCCAACGGTGGCCCGCTGGGATGGCACGGTCACGGCGGCGAAGAACCTCACCATCGAGGCCAGCGGCACGAACACGGTGGATGCGACCCTCATCGCGATTGCGGCAGGGCTCGCCGGGGTGAACGGCGGCGTGGCGAACGCGGACATCTCCACCGCGGCGGTCACCGCCGCCATCGTCGGGGACCCGGCCGAAATCTCCGGCGTCACCGGCAAACTCGTGCTGTACGCCCACGCGCGCAACCGCGCGACAGCCGCCTCCGGCGGGGTCGCGTTCGGCGGCGTCAGCATCAGCACGGTCTCGCCGACGGCGACCGACAAGGCGGTCACCAAGGCCGAGCTGAACGGCGACGTGGGAACCACGCACATCGACCCGGCAGTCGGCAGGGTCGGCGACGCCGGCGCACTGGTCATCGAGGTCAAGGCCATCGGCGACGACGCGACCAACGCCAGAGTCGACAGCTTCTCGGCAGGCATCCTGGCCGTCAACGCCTCGACCGCCGAGGCCAACACCGCACCGACCGTCTCGGCGACGCTGGGCGGCGGGGAGGTGACCGCGGCGCAGTCCCTGACCGTCTTCGCGCAGTCCCTGACCGATGCCGATTCCTTCGCCAACGCGACGACCGGTGGCGTGATCTCCATCACGGCGGGCTTCACCGCGAAGTCGGTGGACAAACCAACCGTGGTTGCCACCGTGACCGGCGGCTTCGCGCAGGCCGGCGGGCTGCTCTCCATCACCGCACGCCATGGCGCCGCGCTCGCCACACTCTCCGACGGCACGATCCAGGCGATCAACTGCAACGGCGCAGACACCATCTGCTTCGCGCTTCCGCACGGAATCGACACCGGCAGCACCATCACCTACAGCGCGCCGGCGTCCACCGACCCCGCCGTGCAGGACGGCACGATCCCGAACCCGAACGCCATCGCCGGACTGGGCGACGGCCGCAGCTACGGCATCATCAAGGTCGACGACAACACGCTGAGGCTCGGCGTCCAGTTCACCGCGGCCGGCGTGGTCTCCGCCGCCACGGCCACCCTGCACTTCCCGGGAGGACACAACCTCCGCACCGGCGACAGGGTCGTCTACAACTGCAACGGCGGCGGTGCGCTCGGCACACTGCCGGTGGGCGGCCTCACCTGCGGGAACGCCTACTACGTCTACGCGGTGGACGAATTCGACCTGCGCCTATCCACCTCACCGCTGACCCAGTCCGGCAACACCGTCGTCTCGCTCGTGAACCCGAGCATCACTGCGGGCAGCAGCTTCACCGTCGGCGACACCACCGGCCTGGACGGGCGCGCCGTGGTGTACCACGCCCCCGCGACCATCGACTTCAAGTCCAGCCTGGTCGACGTGCGCACCGACGGGGACGGCAAACTCGACCAGAACGCCGATGGCGCCATCAGCCACGACGGGGCGTGGAACACGATCTACGCCCCGAACCACGGCGCCATCGACAACTCCGAGTGGATCTACACCGTCAGCGGCGGTCCCGCGATCGGCGGGCTCGTGAACGGCCAGCACGTGTGGATCGTGCTCGAAGACCTCGACGGATTCGGCCCGATGTTCGGGGCGGGCAACCACACCATCCGACTGGCCGACTCCGCCTGCCACGCCGGCATCGGAACCTACGACGCCGACCCGGGCACCGACGTCGACCTCCGCCCGTGCACCGAGGTCATGCAGATCATCGCGCTCATCCCCAACACGACACCGGCCGGGCTGCGGGCCACCCACAGCCTGCAGCGCGTCGGCCACGAGTCGATCGGGCTCGTCGACGGCAACATGTACTTCATCTCGGTGACAAGCGGCACCACGTTCCAGCTGAAGGACGCCGCCGGCACGGTGCAGACCGGCCTGGTCGACAAGCTCGGCACGCACCGCCTCGTCGACGAGGGCATCGCAGCCGTCTCGCAAGGCACAGGAACGCAGCAGCTCTATCTCGACCTCCCGAACGGCAGCCTCGTCGGCACACCGCACGTCCTCATCGGCGTCGGCGGACCGGGAGCACTGCTCGCCGACCTCAGCGGCGGGGTGAACGGCGTGCCGAGCGCCACCTCCACCGGCATCGGCGGCGGCGGGTTCGACTTCAAGGACGTCTACTCCACGGTCGACGTGCGGCCGACGGTCACTGTCGATATCCGGAACGGAACACTCCGCGGCGGCGCCGTGAAACTCAACGGCACGTCCTACGCCAACGCCGCCGTGAGTTCGGTGGCCCGGGGCGGCGGATTCATCGGATTCGGGGCGGCTCACGCCAACGCCCACGTCGTGAACACCGTCACCGTCGTGGTCGCCAATGGCGCCTCAATCTTCTCCTCGACCGACGTCGAGATCACCGCCCTCGGCTTCATCACCGCCAACGGAGAGGCGGTCAACCGCACCGGCGGCCTCATCTCCGGCGCCGACACCGACGTCGACCTCGAACTCGGCTTCACCGTGAGCACGCTCGTCGCCGGTGACGTCGTCGCGGGTCGCACCGTGCTCGTCGATGCCGCCGCGGGCTTCGACGCATCGGCACGCGCATCCTCGGGTTCCGGCGGCCTCGGCACGAACACCGACGCCAACGACGACTCGAGCCAGGGCGTCCAGATCGGTGGCGAGCATTCCGCCACCGTGGCGACGACCGTGGCCGGCACCGGCAGCATCCTCGGCGATGAGGTTCAGCTCTCGGCGGCCATCGGCCGCCAGCACACCGTGAACGGTGCCACCGGCGCGATCCAGACCGCACTCCTTCAGGCCCGCGGCATCGCCCGCTCCGACGCCGACGCCTACGCCCTCGGTGCGGATTCGGACGCCGGCGCGTACGTGAGGCTGAACAGCGCCGCCACCGTCACCCTCGAGAAGGACTCCGCCGTCGAAGGCACCGACGTGTTCATCCGCTCCGCCCACGAGAACCTCGACCTGCAAGCCGATGCCAACGCGAACTGCGGCTGCGGCGGCGGCGACACGGATGCCAGAGCCGACGTCACGGCGACCACGACATCCTCGGTGGTCGGTGCCGATGAATCGATCGTGCGCACCGCCGGATTGCACGTGGCCGCGTACCAGTACTTCTCGAACCTCTACGTGCACGCCCACCGCTCCGGCGGGCTGTTCGACTTCGGCAGCTCCGATGCCAACCTCACCTACCAGCCGGCGCGGGACATCCTGTGGGAGTCCACCACGTACCTGCTCGGCGAACCCAACCCGATCCTCATCGTCGACGCGAGCGGCAGGATCATTGCGAAGACCGACAACGTCACCGTGCGCGCGACACAGTTCGGCACCCCGCTCGGCATCGGGGACGTGGTGGGCGGCGACACGATCTGGGTCGACCCGATCCTCTACGACCAGAAGCCAGAGGCACTGTTCGAGGCGAACCACCAGGCGAGCTGCACCGGCGCCTGCGACGGCCTGATCCACGGGCTCCTGGGGATCTTCTACATGCAGGAGACCTGGAACTCGGTGCAGATCCGCAACTCCTCGGACAAGGCCGTCTTCCTGAAGGGCACCACGGCCTCACCGAGCGTGTCGATCAACACGCTCAACTCGAACCTCACCACGACCCCGGAAGGCACGATCAACGTGTCCGTCGACAACGGGGCGCACGCACCGCCGGCCACCCGCTGGTTCTTCAAGGTCGAGCACATCTTCCCCGCCACCGACGTGGTGATCGAGAGCCTCCGCGGCGCCGCGACCACCGGGCACGATCTCACGATCGACGGCGATATCGTCAACAACATCGGCTCCGTGCGCGTCACCAACGACCGCGGCTCGATCCTCAGCGGAACGGATGCCGGCCCCGAAACGATCTTCGCGAACCGGGTCACCCTCGATACCGAACTCGGCTCCATCGGCACCGTGGCCCAGCCGATCACCCTGGCCCTGTTCCAGATCACGCATACCGGAGAGGTCGGCGTCCCCGCGACGCTCAAACCCATCCACCTCGGCGCCGAGGCCGGAGCCGACATCTTCCTCGATGTCACAACCATCCGCCGTGACTCACTCACCGCGAACACCGCACCGCTGAATCCGGTGGTTTCGTCCATCAAGGCGGGACACGACGCGGTGGTGATCCTGCGCGACAGCGCAGAGGGCACCGACCCGGGCGCGGTCGGCGACATCAACGTGCGGATTTACACCCCGGACAACCTGCCCGGCGGCCCCGTTCGCGAAACGGTGCCGACCACGTGCTACTTCCGTCCCGATGGCGCCGGGTGCACCGGCGGCGCCGACACTCCGGTGATCGTCGGCGGCGAGGTCGTGCTGGTCGCCTTCGGCACCACGCTCAGCCAGCGCGCGGCGAACTACACCTTCAGCGACATCCGCGCAGGACATAACGTCGCAATCTTCCACACCTCGGCCGCAACCGAGCTCACCGTGACCGCACACACCGATGCCGACGCGACCTGGACCGACGACGAGACCGGCGCCAGCCACGGATCGAGCGACGGTTCCGGCAAGATCGACGTGCTCACCAACGGCAGCATCACCGTCATCGAACAAAGCGGGAAGGGCGACCTGCGGGTTGGCCACATCCACGCGACCGGTCTGTGCACCGGTGCGGCCCCGGGGGCGTGCAGCACGGCGACGATCGCCGCGGACGTCACGCTCCGCTCGCCGCGCATGATCCTCGACGCCGAACTCGACGCGGGGCTCATCGGCACCGATGACGACAGCACCTGCGTCGATGCGTACGACCTCGACTGCGCGGCCGGCACCCCGAACGGCATCGACGTGACCGGGCGCAACATCAACCTCTATGCTGGCGACAACCTGCTCGGCGGGGCCGGCAGCGTGTCCGGGGTCGGCGGCATCGGGCTGCCAGGCAACTTCCTGGAGATCCAGGTCAACGCGGTTGGCGGACCGCTCGGCGACCTCGACGCGGACGACACCGCGGCCGACGACGACAAAACGGCCGGCATCTACCTCGACCAGGTCGCCGGCGACCTGCAGGTCGGCCTCGTCCACACCGCGGGCGACGCCTCCCTCGCCACCGGCAACGTGAGCCTCCGGAGCCGCGCGGGAAGCATCCTGGACGCGCAGAACGATGCCGCGGCCGACGTGATCGGCCAGTCCATCGACCTGGACGCCAACGGCGGATCCATCGGCGTCGCGGCCAACGATCTCGAGATCGACTCGCTCGTCGGATCCCCGTTCGCCTGCACGAACGTGAACTGCGCGAACAACCCGGACGGCAGCTCCGATGCCGGCCTCGCGACGGTCGCCGACGACGTCGCACTCGAGGCCGGCACCGGCATCTACCTCACGGAGACCGACGAGTACCTGCGACTCGTTCTCGCCCACGCCTTGAGCGGCGACATCCGGATCACCGTACGGGAGAGTGGTGCGATCGACGAGGACCTGTTCCTGGTTCGGGACGGCACCGCGAACTTCGCGGAAGACGACACGACGGCGCCGGCGAATGACGCCGACCACCCCCGGGTCATCCCGAACGGTACCGTGCTGGCCGAGACCGGCAGCGTGGAGCTCCGCGTCGGCGACGACATCACACTGCACCAGAATTCGCAGATCCTCGCCGACCGTTCCATCGACATCCGTGGGGACTTCGGCAATGCCGACACCGGCGGCACCATCGTCGCCCCGACCGACGAGTACGGCACGAGCATGATCCTGCGCGGCCGCATCATCGCCGACTGCGTCGTGACGCCCGGCGGCCCCGGCGACGAGCCGATGGGCCTGTGCTCGCCCACAAGCGCGAACCCGGTCACTGGCCGACAGATCAACGTCTGGGGCGGCAGCGACGTCGACCTGATCCAGCTCGGCGATCCGTCCGGACTCGACCTGGCTCAGACCACGAACCCGGCTCTCAACAAGGAGCAGTGGGGCGACGCGGGGTACATCTTCCTCGGCGCGAAGACCACGATCCACGGCAACGCGACCACGGACTCGCTGACCAGCGACGGCGAGGATCGGATCACCGTCTGGCACCTGCAGTCGATGGACGTCGTGACCAGCCCGACCGGCCTGCAGTCCGGAGTCGGTGCCGGCCACACCCTGACCCTCGATGGTCAGGGCGAAAGCGACTACTACGCGGTGTACACAAACGGCAGCCACGGCAACGTGCGCAACTACGTCATCAACGTACTCGACACCGGCGCGCCCGATGCGGGCGTGGACGAGTTGGCGATCTACGGTTACGACAACCTGGCGGCCCACTACAACGGCTACCTGGCCGGCACGACCACGAATGCCGCCACCGACGACATCTTCCTGCTGCGGGCGCTGAGGTGCATCGACAACCAAAGCCCGTTCGGGCTCGAGCCCGGTGTGGCTGGCGGATGCCTGACCCCGACCGAAACGGCCAACAACCCGGCCTTCATCGCACTGCTGGCAGGCTCGGGCGCGGCGGACGGCGGAATCGGAAGCTACCGTGACCGAATCGCCGGTAACGAGCCGAGCCCGCTGGTGCAGCGGATCAATTACGACACCGCGATCAACGGCCGCATCACCGTGTACGGCCAGGGCGGCAATGACGCGTTCTTCGTCGACGACACGACCGCGACGATCACGCTCGATGGCGGCGCCGGCAACGACACGTTCCAGATCGGCCAGATCTTCGGCACCCAGCGCGACGGTGAGCAGAGCCCCGAGGGCGGTGCACTGCTCCCGGCGGATACCTTCCCGTCGCTGGTGCCGACCACCCGGGGCTGGCTCAGCCCCGGCACCCACGCTCCGCTCCTGGCGACCGGCGGCACCGGCAACGATCGCTTCACGGTCTACTCGAACCAGGCCGAGATCCAACTGAACGGTGACGACCACAACGACCTGTTCATCGTGCGCTCGTTCGCTATCGCCGCGGTGTGCGACACCGACGCCGACAACATCGCCGGGTGCGGCCTGAGCGACGTCACGTTCGCCGCAGACCCGACCACCGGCGCGTTCCCGGTTCCGGATGTCCCGGGCGGCCAGTGCACCCTGGCGAACGGCTACATCCGCTACGACAACAACGGTGACAACGTCTGCAACAACGCCGACGCGCACACCACCTTCAACCACCTGACCGGCTCGAACGTCGATCTCGACAACACAAGGTGGCAGGACGATGTCATCCCGCTCGATGCGAACGGCGTCGCGGTGCCGGTGATCGGCCTCGGCTTCTCCACCGCACGCCCGCTCGACATCCGCGCCGGCGCCGGCGAGGACGAGGTGCAGTACAACGTGAACGCGCCGGTCAACGTCGACGGCGGCACCGGGTTCGACAAGGTGATCGTGCTCGGCACCGAGTTCGCCGACGACTTCGCGATCACCGACACGGGCGTCTTCGGCGGGGGACTGAACGTCAGGTACACGACGATCGAGGTCGTCGAGGTCGACGGGCTGGAGGGCGACGACCAGTTCTTCGTGCAGTCCACCGCCTACGGGGTCGCCTACCGCATCATCGGCGGGCTCGGCTCCGACCTGATCAGCGTCACCGGGGATGTCACGGCCGACATCGTAACGCGCGAGCTGGAAGGCCTGTCGGGCGCAGTCGACCACGTCGTGACCGCGCCGAACGACCCCGGCTACGATGGCCTGCCGACGGATGGCCTGCCGTACAACCTGGCCACCTCCGGTCAGGGGATCGTCGTGATCCGCGAGCAGTCCGGCGGCACCGTGGTGCGGGAGGGCGCCACCGGCTCGGCCGTGATCAAGAGCTACGCGCACTACACGGTCGAACTCGCGGTCAAGCCGACCGCACCGGTGTACGTCACCGTCTCGGCCGCGTTGGCGTCCTCGCAGGAGGCGAACGGCGCCGATCTCAACCCAGAACCGCTGGCAGACGGCATCGGCGACTCGGTCTGGCTGTGCGTCGGCACCGACGACAGCCAGTGCGACGAAGCCCGCGAGTTCCAGCGTCACAAGGTCGTGAACGGTGTCGTCGTCGACGAGGCCGGTCGCGCCGTCGTGCTCACCTTCACCACCGTGGGCGACAGCTGGAAGACCCCGCAACGGGTATACCTCTGGGCCGCCGACGACCCACGCGCCGAGGGCGACCGCATCGTCGTCGTGCAGCACTCGGTGATCAGCGCGGACTCCCGGTTCCACGGCGCCGCGGTGCGCCAGGTCAACGCCCTCGTCTACGACAACGACACCCCCGGCGTCTACGCGGTTCCGGTGACCCCCGGCGGCACCAGCCTCGACGGACGCACCGTGGTCATCGAGGGCAGCACCGCGACCGAGCGCACCGACGACATCCTCCTGTCACTTGCGACCGCCCCCGCGGCCGGCGAGACGATCTGGGTGAAGGTCTGGATGGATGCCGCCAGCCAGCGGCTGATCAGCCTGGACCTTTCCGCGGTGCCCGCACTGCGGCTGCGGCAGTCCTCCGACGGCGCAGGCGGCAGCTACTACTCGGTGAGCTTCGACTCCTCGAACTGGGACGTCCCGCTGCGCATCGTGGTCCACGCTCGCAACAACAGCGACCCGGGCGACCCGCTCACCGCCGTGGTGAACTACGAACTCGACACGGCGCTCACCACACCCGCGGCGGTGGCGAAGTACCCGTTCCCGAACCTCCGCAGCGGCCTGCAGCGCACCGACGTGCTCGTGTACGACGACGAGACCCCGAATGTCGTGAGCATCCCGACCGGCAGCGACACCGTGGTGATCGCCTGCGGCAATCAGGCGTGCACCATCCCCGGCGGCACCGATAGCTACACGATCCGGCTCACCAAGGCGCCGAACGGCAGCGTGACCATCGCCCTGCTCACCGACGGTCTCGTCGACGTGGTGTCGGTCGGCGGCGCCGCGGTCACCTCGGCCGACTACCAGGTCGTCGGCGGGGACATCCCGAGCCGCAGGTTCCTCGGCAACCTGAGCTTCGCCGGCAACACCATCAGCCGGGCGAACGGCAGCGACCTCGGCAGCTTCATCGACGAGGGCTTCCTGGCGGGGCAACGCATCCGGATCTCCGCGTGCGGCCCGACGATGTTCACCATCCTTTCCGTCGGCACCGACGGCAAGACACTCACGCTGAACGGCCCGGTCGCCGGCTGCGGCTCGGGCACCGGCGTGGCGATCAACCTGCTCACCCGGTCCGGGATCTGGGACGGAAACGCGACGACCGAGTTCGTCGGCGGCGCCTGGCGACTCGTGCGGCCGGCCTCCGGCAGCTGGTTGGCCGACGGCTTCCTTGAGGGCCAATGGGTCGAAATCTGCCAGGGCGCCACCTGCATCCGCGGGAAGATCGCCGTCATCCGCGGCGACAACGCGGGCCACGACGAGAAGCTGGAACTTCGCGCGGCCGGCCTCTCCGGCGACTCGCTCGCAGCGTTCGTCTCCGGCGGCCAGTTCAGTGTGGTGCGCATCGCTGCCGTGGTCACGTTTGCCGCGGCCGGTGACGACTACGCGGCCGAGAAGAACATCGTGCTGGAAGCGGACGTCGCATACAGCCAGCCGCTCCAGCGGGTGGGCGTGAAGGTCTTCCCGGCATCGACCCACCTGGTGTCGAAGCTGCGCGGGCCGCTCGCGGTCGAGGGCGGCGTGTCCGGCGCCGACCGCTCCCTCGAGTTGGGGCTCAAGCTGCCCGGTGAACAGGACGGACCTCTCTTCGCGATCGGGGCGCAAGCGCCGGAGTTCAAGCAGATCGACATGCTCAACGTCTACAACGACTCCAGTCAGGCCAATGGCCGCGGGGTCATGACCGGCACGTCCCTGACCGGCTTCGGGATGGCACAAGACCTCGACTTCGGTGCCGGCTTCGGCGGCACCGATGGCCAGACGTTCGGCGAGCCGCAGGTCTTCCCCGGCGGTATCAGCTACGGCACCGTGCAGTTCATCGACGGCCGGTTCGTGACGAACGGCGCGAAGAGCACGATTGAGGTGTTCAACCTGATGCTCGGCGTCGGCAACGACCGCCTCGACATCCAGGGCACGCTGCAACCGGATGATGCGGTCAAGCTCACCGGCACGGTCGTGCTCGCCACATCCGCAGGACAATTCGGCTCGACCCACCGCCTCAGCCGCCCGGCAGCGTTCGATTGGAAGGCCCAGGGCTTCGTCGTCGGCATGCCGGTGACGATCAGCGGGATGACCGGAACCTGGAAGGTCGTCGGCTTCGGCGACGACGACCTCGCCGACACCACGGCCAACACCGTCATGTACCTGCGGCTGGTGAGCGGCGCGGCCGCCACCGGATCCACGCTCCGTACCGTCGTCGGCGCCGACGTGCCCGTCACCGCCTCCACGCCGGTGACCATCACCCCGAACCTTCAGGGCGACGGCGGCACCGTCACCCGTTCCTCCGGCAGTTGGGCCGCCGACGGTTTCGTGGTCGGGCAACTCGTGATGATCCAGGGACTCACCGGACAGTGGCGCCTGATGGCGATCTCCGACGACGGAACCACCCTCACGCTTCGCCGCGGCGAGCGCATCCCGACGGCGACCTCCGGCACGCGCACCGTATTCGTGCCCGGCCCGCACGGCGGGATCACCACGGTGCACGGCGGCGGCAACTCGGCGATCCAGAACTCGTTCGACATGCTGCGCTCGGCCCCCGCGGCGGGCGCCCCGGCCGGTACCGGGCTCGTGCTCACCCGACTCGACGGCCTGCCGTGGGGTCTCACCTCGGCCCTCGCGGGCAGCGGCTACGTCGTCGGCGACCCCTACGGAATCGGCCCGCAGCATGTGCAGTTGGCCGGCGAAGCGTTTACCCGGATGATCCTCGGCTTCGGCGACGCAGCCTGCGCCTTCGACGACCCGTTCCCCTCCTGCGGCGCCGGCTCGGTGATGTACCTGTCTGGTCCGGTCTACACCGGCCCGCTCGGCACCGTCGCGACGACGGTGCACGTGGCGAACCCGGTCGAGGTCACCGTTACCGCGCCGGTGCAAGTGCACACCGATTACCTGCTCCGCACCGACGGCGGCTCCTTCCTGGCGGACGGTTTCACAATCGGCATGCAGGTGCGCCTCTCCGGCATGCCCGGCGCGTACACGATCAGGGCGCTCACCGCGTCAAGCATGACGTTCTGGAACGTCGCATTCCAGCCATCGGTGTCCCTGAACGCCACGGGCGCGGCGGTCTGGAACGCGCCACTGTTTACCATCACCGGGTTCGACGCGACCCGCGACGGCGGCGTGCGGATCGGTGGCGACGTGATCACGGTCTGCAACCTGGTCAACCCGATCGACGGGGTGGCGTGCGACCGCGACGCCGTCGCGGGCCCGGGTTCCCCGCTGGTCGTCTACGGCGACACGTCTCAGGACGGAGTCTGGTATTCGGGCCGGGCGTCCGATGTGCTCGGCATGGAGTTCGGCCCGAAGCCGTTCGATCCGTTCACCGGGATCCCGGACGCGGAGAACGAGGACGACGAGTGGGTGCTCGGCCTCGCCCACCCGTATGACCACGCCGGCAACGACATCATCGACGCCTCCGGCCTGTTCGCCCACCGGGCAGCGAACGATCTGCCAACTGTCGGCTTCACGGCCTATGGCGGACTGGGTGACGACCTCATCATCGGCAGCCAGGCCGGCGACCACCTCGCGGGCGGCTCCGGCGACGACGAGATTCGCGGCCTGCGCGGTGTGGACCACATCTACGGCGACTCCGGTATCAACGTGGACGTCTTCACCCGGGCGCTCGACATCGCCGTGATCGACCGCTCGCCGGCGCCATCGGTGACCGGAGGCGGCTCCCTCAACAACGGCACCACCATCGCGCCGTATCCGTCGCCGGTGCGCGACACGCTCCTGGACGCCGGACGCGACCTGCTCTTCGGCGATGGTCCCGGCACGCTTACCGGCGGAGATCAGTCTGCCTACGATGATGTGATCTTCGGCGACCACGGCGCGATCGTGCAAGCTGTCGCCGACCCGAACCTCCCGGACCCGAGGCTGCAGAAGATCCAGACCACGGCGATCGCGACCATCGTCTCGATTGAAAGCCGCACCCTGCAGCGTGGCGCCGACGACGTCATCTTCGGCAATCTCGGTCGCGATGTGCTCATCGGCGGCGCCGGCCATGACATGGTCGACGGCGACGAAGGTGATGACATCCTGTTCGGCGACAATGTGGTCTTCGAGCGGACGCCCGGCGACTGGACCAGCCCGCGCTTCCAGACCCTCTGCGGCACGCTCCTCTACAGCCGCACCGACCGGCCGAATGCGTGCGGGGGAGTGGTCGGAGAGGACAACTCCGGACTTCTCCTCGTTGACGGCACACCGCGCGCCTACCGCGACGCCGATGGGGCGCCGTGGTGGGCAGAATACGACGTGACGAACCTGTTCCACACGTTCGCATTCGACGAGGGCACGGCAGGCGCGGGAAGCTTCGGCAACGACTACCTGGCCGGCGGCCAGGCGCACGACGTGATCTTCGGCCAACTGGGCAACGACACGATTCAGGGCGACGGCGGCATCGACAGCGCGTTCGCCAGGATGACCGATGACCAGACCCCCACCTGGCATGTCGGCGCGTCGCGGACTCCGCTCGGCTGCCTGGGCGCCCCGGGGTCGCTGGTCTGCGACTTCACCGGCGTGCTCGTGGTCGTGCCCTCCTTCGAGGCGGCGACTGATGGCGACGATTACCTCGAGGGCAACGCCGGCAACGACCGGATCTTCGGCAACCTCGGCCAGGACGACATCGTCGGCGGGTCCAGCGACTTCTTCAGCCTGGTGCGCCCGGAACTGAGGCCGGACGGCGTCCCGACCCCCGCCGAGTGGTACGCGCCGGGCGACGACCGCGGCGCCGATCTGCTCTTCGGCGGCGCCGGCACCCAGCTCGGCATCAACAACCAGACCTCGGGAATCGCGAGCACGCCGGGTCTGGACGGCGGAATTCTCGCCGACGGCACGTCGGCCGCGAACATGCACGCCCGCGATGCCGACACCATCTCCGCCGACAACGGCCGCATCATCCGCGTCGTCGGCGTCAACGGCACCGATGTGAACCCCACCGGCGCGGCGGGCCAGGCCAACTACGTCACCTTCAACTACGACACCTACGGTGCGCAGAAGCTCGTCGTGCGCGGCGTGCACCTGCTGGACTACACGGTGGGCGGTCCGGACTTCGCGCCGGAGAACTTCGGGCTGGGCACCGGCGCCGATTGCAACGGGTCGCTCACCCAGCCGACCTGCTCAACGATCCTGGACACCACGGGCGGATCGTGGAAGTACCTGCAGATTGGCGGACGCGACGAGGTGCACGGCGAGACCGGCGACGACATCGTCTACACCGGAGCCGACCACGATGCCATCTACGGCGACGCGCAGGACGACGACTTGATCGGCGGCTGGGGCAACGACTGGATCTCCGGCGGCACCGGCGCGGACGGCATCCTCGGTGACGACGGCCGTATCTTCACCAGCCGGAACACCGGATGCTCGACCGCCTCGTCCGCGGTGTGCACGCAGTTCGCGGAGCCGTTGTACGGCATCCTCAAATTCCGCACGGTCGACCCCGACGCCAAGACCAGCCAGGGCGACGTGCTGAACGAGTTCATCTACACGCCCGGCCAGGTGCAGACGGCAACCATCAACGTGGCTGGCCAGCTCGTGAAGGCCGCCGACCTCACCGTCTACAACCTCGGCCCCAATGAGAACGCGAGCCGGCAGCACGTGGCGAATCAGCCGTCGTTCGACGCGAACAACGCCGACGACATCATCTTCGGCGGCCTCGGCGGCGACTGGATTCACGGCGGCGCAGGCGATGACGCGATCTCCGGAGCGGAAGCGCTGACGACCGGCTATGCCCAGCACTTCGACACGGCGGGCAACCCTGTGGGTGTCGAGTACATCGACTTCGCCCACCCGTGGAACCCCGGCGACGTGCTGCACTTCGGGGCCGACACGAACGCGTGGCACTCGACCAGCAACGGCGCGCTGCGCCTGGGAGAGTTCCTGCTCTACGACGAGTACGACCCGCGCCGCGCCATCCTCTTCAACGCCGATGGCAGCCTCTGGAAGGGCGGCGCGGCACCGTGGACCCGGCCGTTCTTCCTGAACAACGACGCCAGCTCGGGCAACTGGGTCACGGCCTGCATCGCGGTCGACAACCGTGGGTCCTGCACCGGGACGATCTCCAATCAGCGCTCCGACGGCAACGACGTGATCTTCGGCGATCTCGGCAACGACTGGTCGGTCGGCGGCACCGGTGAGGACACCATCTGGGCCGGCTGGGGCAACGACCTCTCGAACGTCGACGACCTGCTCACCACGAACGCCGGACTGAACGACGCGCCCGACGGCGTGAACTCCAGCTTCGAGGATCGCGTCTACGGGGGAGCGGGCCTGGATATTCTGATCGGCAACACCGGCGGCGACCGGCTCATCGACTGGGTGGGTGAGTTCAACACCTACCTGGTGCCGTTCTCGCCGTTCGGCATCGCGACGGTCAGCCGGCAGGTGAACCCGCAGCTGCCGGAGTTCCTCTACGCGCTGTCGAAGAGCCAGGGCGCCGACCCGACGCGGGCCACCGACACCGGTGAGGACCCCGCCCGCAATGGCGAGCCGTTCGGTGAACTCGGCCTGATCACCCAGAGCGACCACAACCACTGGCAGACGCAGACGGGCGGGCCGACCGACCCGCAGGCCGGCAACATCCCGGGCGGACGACGGGACACGTTGCGCGGGGCCGACTTCAACGACGGCACCCTGCAGGGCTTCGCCACCGACTCCGGCGCGTTCGTCGTCCAGTCGGGCATCCTCAAGGTCACCGCGACGAGCAACGCCAACGATGCCGTCGCCGTTCTCTACTCCGATAGCTACACGAGTGTCTACTACGAACTCTCCGCCCGGATCGCGATGGACAAGCCCACCGCCGGTTGGAAGGCGAACGCGTTCGTGATCTTCGACTACTTCGGAGAATTCGACTTCAAGTTCGCCGGCGTCGACCAGTCGACCAACAAAATGGTGATCGGGCACCGGGACGTGAACGGGTGGTGGTACGACGCGCAGGGCTCGGTGTCCGGCGGAGTGAAGTCGGGCAAGAGCTACAACCTGAACGTGATCGTGAACGGGCTCATCGTCACCGTGACGATCGACGGCAAGAACGCCTTCAGCCATCAGTTCTCGCCGCGCATCCTCGATGGCGAGACGGTCGCGCTCAACCGGGGCCTGTACGGCTTCGGCTCGAATCAGGCACACGGGTGGTTCGACAACATCGATGTCACGGTCATCTCTCCCGAGATCACGCTCGAGCGCACGGAGCAGTTCGACGAGCCGACGACAGCGTTCACGCCAGTCGCCGGATCCTGGACCACCGCCGCGGGACGCTATGCGAGCGGGCCCACTACCGCGGGGCCGGTCATCGCGCTGGTCGGCTATGCGGCGGACGGTACCGGAACCATCAACGGCGTCCGGCTGGACCCCCTCAGCTACATTGAGGTGGAGTCGGTGCTGGCCACGAACGGTTTCAGCGGTATCGTCTTCGATTACTACGGCACGGACGACTTCAAGTTCGTCGCGCTGGATGTCGCCGGCAGTCGCGTCGTCATCGGACACGTCACGCCGCGCGGTGGCTGGGTGATCGACCGAGCCATCACCAAGGCATTGGTGGACGGTCGAGATTACCGTCTGAATCTGGTGCTCAAGGCGACGGTGGCGACGATCACCCTGGACGGGCAGGTGATCATGTCGCACATGTTCAACTCGCCTCTCGGCGATGGGCAGCTGGGAGTATTCGGGCGCACCGGTGGGCAGTCGGTGGACTCGTTCACGTTCAAGACGGATGACGCCGCGTACGTCGGCGCACCGGCGCAGGGCGACCCCACGATCAGCACCGCGAGCGTGACGCAGGATCCTGCCGTCAACACGCCGACCACGGAATCCCCCCTCGCTGCGGCCAGCGCAACGACCACCAGCACGACCACCGGCACCCCTACAGCGGAGCTGGCACCTGACGCGACGATCACGACGTCAGCGAACACGACGAACGACAGTGGGACGCAGACGACCCTTCCGCCGTCCAAGGGTTCCTCGCGCCGATCATCGCCAACGCCGTCACCGAACTGAGTGATCCGAGGCGGCAGCTAGTCAGACGGGCCTCCACACGAGCTCGATAATGTGGTGATCGGCCGAGGTGTAGTACACGTGTTGTGATGCGGTATCGACCTCGACAAACCCGTCCGGATTGCTGATCGAGCTCGGCGCATAGGGAGCCCCGGTCAGGTCGTGGTGGTGCCAGCCGGTGGAGTTCCACCACAGTTCGTGGATGTGATTGTCCACGCCCGCGTAGAGCACATGTTGCGTCGCCTCGGGCTGCCGGGGCTGAGCTTCAAAGGCGTATCCGGAGGGGACGGTGCCGCCGTACGTCGCCGGAGCGCCGGTCAGTCCGCTGAGGTCGGCGTGGTGCCAGCTGCCGGTTTGCCACCAGAGCTCGTGGATGTGGCCATCGGCTCCCCGGAAATTGACGTGCTGGGTCTGTTGGCCGCGAAACACGTATCCGGTGGGGTCGTCGGCAGCGGGCGGCGCCCCCGCGGACTGGGTGAGGTCATTGTGGTGCCAGGCGCCGGCCTGCCACCAGAGCTCGTGGATGTGGGCGTCTTTACCGAGGTACACCACGTGCTGGGTACCCTGTTGATCAAACACGTAACCGAACGGTTCACCGTCGGCGAGGGGAGCGCCAGTCACGGCGGTGAGGTCGCCACGATGCCAGCCGGTACCGTCATCGCGCCACCACAGTTCATGGATGTGCAGGTCCTGCCCCTGGTACACCACGCGCTGGGTACCCTCGGCGAAGAACTCGTAACCCTTCGGACCGCTCAACGCCAGAGGAGCGCCTGTCGCGGTAGTGAGATCGTGGTGTTTCCAATCGCCGTGCCTCCAGTACAGTTCGTGCACGTGTCCGTCGAACAACCCGCCGATGTACAGGATGTGCTGGGAGCCGGTGGTCGCGTGGATGTAAGCGGTCGGATTCCCGGTGGCGGCGGGCGCGTCCGCGGCATCCATCAGATCGGTGATGCGCCACTGATCGTTGTCCGGCGTCCAGTAGAGCTCGTAGAGGCGGCCTGTGGACCCGCCCGCCGACGTGAAGCCCTGGTACACCGCGTGCCGGGTGGACTGGGCGAAGAGGTAGGCCGCCGGTCCGAAGGTGGCGTGCGGCCCGTCGGTCCGCGCCGTCAGATCGTAGAGTTTCCAGCCCATTGCCCGATCCATCCATCGAGTGCGCCCCGACACCAATGTCGGCGAGAGGATTCACGCTACGCTGCGGGGCGATCCGGGGCCAGGGGGTGACCGACCGAACCAGCTCTCGGCCAACTGCCGAGTCTGGATGTCACTGGACAAGCCGCCCTGGTAGCGTTGCGGCATGGGCGTGCGCATTGAGAAAACCGACCTGCCAGGCATCGGAGTCCGGCACGATCTGGTGACCGCGCGGGGCCGGCGCATCGGTGTTGTCACGTATCGGGACGGCAGCCGCGAGCTGTCGATCTTCGATATCCAAGACCCGGATGCGTGCGCGTTCTCCATCCCGATGAGCGACGCCGAGGCTGCGACGCTGTCCGACATCCTGGGCGCCTCGTTCATGCTCAGCAAACTCACCGAACTCACGGATGAAGCTGCCGGCCTGTTCACGGAGCACTTGCTGGTCCCGACGGACTCCAACTATGCCGGTCGCCCGCTCGGGGCCACCCAAGCGCGTAGCAGAACCGGCGCATCCATCGTGGCCATCGTGCGCGACAAACAGGTCATCGCATCCCCCACTCCGAACGATGTAATCGAGGCGGGGGACTCGCTCGTTGCGGTCGGCACACGACAGGGTTTGGATTCGCTGGCCGACCTCATCGCCTCCAGCACAGGCTGAGCGGATGCCGACCCTATGAACGAGACAACTGTGATTCTCGTCGAGGTCGGTGGAATGCTTCTCGGCCTGAGCCTGCTCGGGCGGCTCTCCATGCGCTTCGGCATCTCACCAATCCCCTTATATCTGCTTGCCGGGCTTGTCCTTGGTACCGGCGGTGCGCTCGAGATGTCTGCGAGCCAGGACTTCTTCGAGATCGGCGCGGAGATCGGCGTCATCCTGCTCCTAGCCATGTTGGGGCTGGAATACTCCCCGGAAGAATTGATCGGCAGTCTCAAACGCTCCCGAATGGCGGGAATGCTCGATGCCCTGTTCAATGCCGTACCCGGTGCGGCGTTTGCACTGATCCTCGGCTGGGGACCGATCGCGGCGGTGGCCATGGCGGGGATCACCTGGGTATCGTCCTCGGGCGTGACCGCGAAACTGCTTCGCGACCTCGGTCGCGTTGGCAACCGCGAGACACCGGTGGTGCTGTCCATCCTGGTTATCGAAGACCTCGCGATGGCGTTCTATCTGCCGGTGCTTTCCGCTCTGGTGATCGGGGCGGCTCTTTTGCAGGGTGCCATTGCGCTTGTCATCGCCGTCGGCGTCGTGCTCGTCATCCTGGTGATCGCGCTTCGGTTCGGCCACCTGGTGTCGCGACTGTTCACGGTGGATCACGCGGAGCCGCTGCTCCTCGGTGTGCTCGGTCTGACGATGCTGGTGGCCGGATTGGCCGAGCAGGTGAGTGTGTCCGCCGCGGTCGGCGCCTTCCTTGTGGGGATTGCGCTCTCCGGACCCGTTGCCCATAACGCGACCCAACTGCTGTCGCCGCTGCGGGACCTGTTCGCCGCCATCTTCTTCGTCTTCTTCGGTCTGGTGACCGATCCGGCCGGCATCTGGCCGGTGCTCGTCCCGGCCCTGATACTTTCCGCGCTCACGATCGGCACCAAGGTCATGAGCGGTTACCTGGCTGCCAAGCGAGCCGGAATCGGCGTACCGGGCCGTTGGCGCACCGGATTCGTGCTCACTCCACGCGGTGAGTTTTCCATCGTCATCGCCGGACTCGCGGTTGGCGCCGGCGTGGAGCCACAGTTGGCGCCACTAGCCACCGCATACGTGCTGATCACTGTGGTCGCCGGGTCCGTGTTGGCGAGGGTGCCGGACACATCCTGGTTCCCCAAGCTCGCTCGGTATCCACGATCGGTGCCGGCGGTGCAGGTCAGTCAGCCGCCAGCCAGCGCCTAGGGCAGCACACAGGCCCCTCGCCAGTCCTCACCGTGGATGTCGGTGACTCGCGAAGGGACTCAGGAACGTTCCAGCAGCCAGTCCATCGCCAAGGGGCACGCGTCGAGCACGGAGATATGACTATCGCGCGGTCGAAGCCACAGTTCCGGCCGCAAGCAATGACGCACCAGCCAGTCGGCATGCGCGGGCGGCACGACCCGGTCCTCGCCGCCCTGCACGAACAGGACGGGCGCGCTGATGTCGGCCAAATCGAATCCCCAAGGTTGCACGTAGGCTACATCGTCGTCGATCAAGCCGTCAGGCCCAGCACTCGACGCGACAGCGACATCCGATCCAAGCGATGCCCAGCGTCCATCAAGCGCGGCGTAGTCGGCAGCAGTGAACGTTGCAGAATCAAATACCTCCGTTTGCGCGAAGGTCTCCCGCGCCTGCCGGCCGGCCACAGCAGCGCGCAAAGCCGCTCCGTCGCCGATCATGCCGCCGAAGTAGTCGAGTCCTTCGGCGCCGAACGGGGCAAGGCTCGCCAGGCACGCCACCGCCGACACCCTCTCGGGCAGCAGAGCGGCGCAGGCGAGCGCGTGCGGCCCGCCGCCCGAGGCGCCCATTACGGCAAATCGTTCGATGCCGAGCGCATCGACAACCTGCTCCACGTCGGATGCCGCCGAGGCGACGTTCCGTCCAGGTTGCCGGGTGGACCCACCGTAGCTAGGCCGCGCATAAGATACGAGGCGGACTCCGCGTTTGGCGGCGGCATCCAGCAGCGGCTCGAGCGCCGCACCGGTCTGCGGGGAGCCGTGATGCCAGAAAATGGTGAACGCGGCAGGAGAACCGTCGCCGACCTCACCACTGTCATGGATGCGCAGCATGCGTCCGTCGCGCAGCCGGAGGTCGGAGGACATCTGCACAGCGTAGTAGTAGTCGTCGTCGTAAGCCATGACGTCGCGGCAGACTGGGTCAATGATCCGACGTGAATACGAACCAGGGCATCGCCCGGTTATCGAGCCCCGGTTCGCGGGCCGTGCTGGAACGCTCGGTTCCGCTGCCCAACACGCCGGACCTTGAGCGCGCGGCGAATTCGTCACCGCGACTCTGGGGTAGCCCAAGGATGCTGTCCTCGCGGTCAGCGCGATTACTCGAGGCCAGCCGGGAGGTCGGCGATCCGGTTCGAGATCCGCTCGAGGCTGGCCAACTCCGCCGGGGTAAGGTGATCGATCAGCCGCGCGCGCACCGAGTGCAAATGGTGCGGTGCGACCCGGGACAGCGCCGACCGACCAGACTCGCTGAGACGTAGCAGGCAACCACGCGCATCCGAGGCATCGGCCTGCTTCTCGACGAGGCCGCGGTCGGCCATCCGCGACACATGCCGCGAGAGCCGGCTTCGGGACCACTCCATCTTGGCGGCCATCTCCTTCAGCGGCCACCGGCCATCCGCCTTCTCCGAGAGCGTGCTGAGCACCTCATAGTCCGGCGTGGAGAGCCCCTGGGCAGCGAGATCGCGGCCGAGGCGGGCGGGCAGGGCCACGAGCAAGCGGTTGATCGCCCGCCAGGCGCGCTCCTCATCCGCCGTCAGCCACCGAGTCTTCGTCACACCGCACACCCTACAGTTGGTTACATGTAATCGATAGTCTAAGCTTCGTTTACATGTCACAGATAAATCCAGTGCGCGTCCTCGTCATTGGCGCCAGCACCCGGCCCAGCCGCATCGGCGCAGCAATCACTGAGTGGTTCCTCCAGACCACAGGCGAACGAGCTCAGCAACTCGGGGTTACCTACGATCTCGTCGACCTCGCGGAGCTCCAGCTACCCTTCCTCGACGAGCCGGAGCACCCGTCCGCCGGCCACTACCAGCACGAGCACACCCGGGCCTGGTCCCGGCGGGTTGATGCCGTCGATGCGGTGATCGTGGTCACCCCCGAGTACAACTACGGGATGCCGGCGACGCTCAAGAACGCCTTCGACTACCTGCACCGCGAGTGGGCGTGGAAACCCATCGCCTTCGTTTCCTACGGCAACACGTCCGCAGGCACCCGCGGTGTGCAGATGAGCAAGCAGGTCGCCACCACGCTGCGGATGGTCCCGTGTGGCGCCACGGTCGCGCTGCGCATCACCGATGAGACGCGGGATGGAGCCATGCGCCCGAACCCGGTGCGCGACGCCAGGGCACTCGGCGTGCTGGAGGAGATCACCCGCCTCGCGACGACCCTGCGCCCGATGCGCAGAACATCCGTTCCTACCGATTCGCTGCCGTTGGCGGGTATCGATCTGCACCGCGCCGACGGTTCGGATGCGGCAGAGCTGCTGGTGCTGCAACGCTGCTGCTGGATGCAGGAAGCGTTCTCGAACGAGACCATGGAGATTCCGGCGCTCCAGGAAGATTTCGCGGACGTCGTCGCCTGGATCGAGGAGTGGTCGGTGTGGTGCCTGCGGGACGGCGGGCGTCTCGTCGGTGCGGTGCGGGCTCGCACGCAGGGGGACGAGTGGGAGATCGGGCGCCTGATGGTCGCCCCAGACTACGCAGGCCACGGCATCGGGCGCTGGCTCCTGCACTACGCGGAGCAGCAGGTTCCGACGCCAGTGCAGCAGATCACGCTGTACACCGGGGCTCGGAGCCTTCGCAATATCGACATTTACCAGCGCGCGGGCTTCGTGCTGGACAATGTTCCCGTGCCCGCTGGAGTGGTGCATCTGAGCAAGCGGGCGTGACGCGTGTCAGCACGGATGCGCTAAGCGCCGATGAGCGTCAGCACGTGATAGACGACGTAGACGGGCCAGACCAGGGCCCGCAGCAGTCCTAGGATCACGTGCCTAAAACTGCCGTCGGATTCGGACACGAAGTAGATGGCGGCTCCCACATACGCCAAAAGGAATACGAAGCCCCAGGGCCCGGCCCGTTCCACGATTCTGCGGTTGCTTCCGGCCATGCGTACCTCCTCGGCGGCAGCCATCGACCCGCTCAGAGTACAGGCGGGGCAGGGTGATTCAAGGGCCCTGCGGTCCAGGTCACGGCCACGCTTCCACGGCCGGAACCGCTCTCGTACCAACGCCCGATCGCGCCCGCTTTGCCGCAAATATAACGGTTTGGTAACGGTGTTGTAGCTGGGTTGGTAGGGGGGTGGTTTTGCTGGTTTTTGGGGGTTGGGATGTCGGTGGCTGGTGGGATTGTTGGGGTTATGGAGCAGCCGTTGCAGTTTCTGGAGGACGACGTGAAGTCGTTGCGCCGGACGTGGGTTGGTGC
>NZ_JBDJAF010000007.1:0-83663 GCF_039652555.1 Parafrigoribacterium mesophilum | reverse complement strand
CCTCCAACGGTCGAGACTGCCAGACCAGCACCTCCTCGAGCACCGCGTCGGTGATCTTCGAGATCGTCTCGTGGGACAGCTCCGTGCCGATCGTTGATGTCAGATGATGCTGGATCTCGCGGATCGTCATCCCGCCGGCGTAGAGCGAGATGATCATGTCGTCCAGCCCGCCCAGACGCCGGGCGCCCTTGGGCACCAGGCGCGGGGTGAACGAGCCGGCCCGGTCCCGGGGCACATCCAACTGGATATCGCCGATCTCCGATGCGACCGTTTTCGGGGTGAACCCATTGCGGGAGTCCTCATACAATCGCGCCTCCGGGTCACCCTTCTCGTAGCCCAGATGCTCGGACAATTCGGCCTGCAGGCCACGCTCCAGCGCGGCCTTGATCAGGCCGGGCACGAACCCGCCAGGCCCGGTCAATTGCACCTGCCCGGCATCAATCTTCGCGAACAACGCGTCCAGACCACCGCTGGCCTTCAGCTCCTTCAACGCCTCCTCAGCAGGCGACGGCGACAACGACGAATCCATCTCATCGGTCAAAGACATTCAGTGTCAGAACCTTTCATCAAATATGACTCTTACACAGACAATCTGACACCCTCACCAATCGATGTGGTGGGCCTCGGTGTAGGCGACGTCGATTCCGCAGGAGGCGCAGCCCCCGTCACGTTCGGCCAACGCCAGGCGTTGCGGCCAGGAGAACAATCGGGCGTCCCGGCCTAGATCCAATGGCAGCGAGTTGCCGCCGAACACGGCCGGGATCAGCCCGGCGGTGGCGGCCAGTTTGCGGATCGTGCCGGCACTGACCGGCTGGGTCAGCCCGTCGATGTGACCGTGACCGAGGCCCTCGGTCAACGTGGTCAACTCGGTGCGCACCACCATGGTCACCGCCGGACCGGTAGGCATCCGGCTGCAACCCAGGGTGTGGCCGGCGATCATCGCCAACGCATCGGCCTGCATCTGCGGCACCGACCGATCATCACCCACCACCGACCCCACCGCCGTGCCATCCGCATCGGTGCCGTCCGGGGTGTGGTCGGTGTCGGTGCCGTCCGCGTCGCTGCGGCGGGCCCGAATCATCTGGGTGACCGCCGCTTCGACCGCGACCTTGATCGGTGCCCCGGTGGCCGGATCCAGGGCCGCGGTCAGCCGGATCACGCCGTGCTCGTCCTCCCGGATGTGCAGAAACCGGCTGGCGTGCATGTCTTCCTCCCGCGGGGCCAGGCCGTCTTGATCCAGACGCGCTTCGGCCTCACGCACCATCCGGATCACCAGAGCATGCGGCAGCTGCGCCGCATGCTCCGCCAACAACCGCTCGTACTCATCGGCTTGTTGCGGGTTCGCCCGGGCGGCGACCCGGTCCAGCATGCCGGTGATCGCCGCCGCCGCATCCGAACTGATCCGGCCGCAGTTCACCGCCCGAGCCACGTACGGGTGCGCCGGCGGCAACACCTCCCCGGTCAACGACTGACGCGGCGCGGTCGCCCGACCCACCTGCACCATCCGCGCCGCCGCCGCCACCGACCCACCGGTAGCCGCCGCCACCAGGCTGACCGAATTCACAAACCCCTGCTTTTTGGCCAGACCCTCCCGACCCAACTCGGCCGGCGAGCGTTTGGCGACCTCCCCCGCCACCCTGGCCAACACCGCCTCCGAGGCACGCACCAGATGCGCCACCGCACCAGTGACCGCCACCAGACCCGCATCACTCATCAACGCCACCTCACCGGCAGCATCGATGCCAGCACCGCCACCGAACGCGGGCAGCGCACCAACCCACGTCCGGCGCAACGACTTCACGTCGTCCTCCAGAAACTGCAACGGCTGCTCCATAACCCCAACAATCCCACCAGCCACCGACATCCCAGCCCCCAAAAACCAGCAAAACCACCCCCCACCAACCCGACTACAACACCGTTACCAAACCGTTATCTTTGCGGTGGGAAGCCTCATGGTGCATGCTCCCCATCGTGCTCGGATCCGGTCAGCGAGCGGAACGGACCGCCCTATGGGCTATCGCTCCTACCGACTCAGAACTGCTGTAGACGATGTTGCCCGGGGCCCGCTTGCGTGCGTTTCCCCCAGGGTTAGGATCGACTGGCAATGCACCAGCAGCTGACCAGCGGCACCCGAACCCAGTCCCACCGCGGCCTGATCGTTCTCCTGGGCATCATGTGCTCTCTCGGGCCCATGACCGTCGACATGTATTTGCCGGCGATGCCTCAAATCGCCCGCGACTTTGCCACATCCGAAGCGGCCGTGCAGACCACCCTGACCGGGTCGCTACTGGGCATGGCCGTCGGAATGCTCCTGCTCGGCCCGCTGTCGGATGCGGTCGGCCGGCGTTGGCCGCTCATCGCCGGACTGAGCGTGCACGCCGTGTTCTCGGTGCTCTCGGCATTGGCCCCCGATATTGGGTCCCTCATCGTGTTCCGCGCACTCCAGGGCGCCGGTTCCGCAGCGGCACCGGCGATCGCCGTGGCGATCGTACGGGACATCTCCGCGGGACGCTCCTCGTCGGTGCGGTACTCGTCAATCCTGCTGATCGCCACCGGCGCACCGATCGTCGCGCCTCTCATCGGTTCGGGCATGCTGCTGTGGACGGACTGGCACGGGATCTTCATCGTGCAGGGCATCATGTCCGCCGCGCTGGTGCTCACCGCGATCTTCGCCCTCCCGGAAACCCAACCGATCAGGCGATCGCTCCGGGAAACCAACTTCGTCATCGGCCTTAAATCCGTCGTCAGGGATAGCGTATTCGTGGGCTCGGCGCTGTCACAATCCGCGATGATGGCGGCGAGCTTCTGCTACATCTCCGGCCTGAGTTTCGTGGCGCAAGACTGGTACGGGGCATCCCAACAGATGTACGGCCTCATCCTCTCCGGCGGCGCCGTCACGATGCTCTTCATGAACCGACTGAGTCCGCTGCTCTTGGTCCGGTTCACCCCGCACAAGGTCGCCCTCGTCGGCCTCGCGGGCGCAATGACATCCGCCGCCCTCATGATGATCGCCGCCCCAACGATCGGCCTTGCGGGCGTTGCGGCGTTTTCCTGGTTGTGCATCGGATTCCAGCAGCTAGTGACGCCGAACAACCAGGCCATGGGCTTGCGGGACCACCCGGCACATGCGGGCGTCGCCTCCGCGCTGATGGGCGCCGCTTCGCTCACCGCGGCGGCGATCGCATCCCCGCTCATCGGGTTGGTCGGCGTCGACAACGGCTTCACGATGGCGGCCGGGATGTTCTGCTTCTATGGCTTATCGGTGATCGCCTCGACGCTGGTGATCGGAATGAGAAAGGAACTCGTCAGGTAGACGCCATGAAGTCGTGGCCACCGAAGGCCCGCATCTGTGCCATGCGAAGATCGAAGCGCTGGACACGTACCTGAAGGAGGTCACATGGGTGCACTCACCCCAGAGGTGCGCGAGTGGCTGAGCGCTCATCACAAAGCGATTCTGATCACTCTGCGCTCGGACGGGTCACCGCAGTCATCCAACGTGTCCACCGCCTTCGACGGCACCGTCTTCCGCGTGTCAGTCACCGCTAACCGGGCCAAGACCCGCAACCTGCTCCGGGATCCGCGAGCAACGATGCACGTGCTCGGCACAGACTTCTGGGCCTACGCGTCGGTAGCGTGCACGGCCCAGGTCGGCCCGGTCAGCCGTGAGCCGGGTGATCAGTCAGGGCAGGACCTGCTGGCGCTCTACAACACGATCAGCAAGAAGCCCCACCCCGATCCGAACGAGTTCATGCAGGCGATGGTCGACGAGCACCGCCTCATGCTGACCCTGCATCCGAAAAGCGTGGCTGGTAGCGGCTGGCAACGAGCAATATGAAGTAGATGCACAGCACCGGAGTCTCGTCGGTAACCTTCCGGCCGCTCCGAGACCAGAACTCCCGGTGCTGCTTCCGCCAATCCTCCAGGTCGGAAGTCCGGCGGTGGCGCGCTTGCGGCCGTTCAGCACGCAATCGTTGAGAAACGCGCGCATGGAGCCCGGAGCACCCAGCTCCATGGTTCGAAGTCCATCAACGGTGGGAACACTCACCGCGGAAGTCTAGAGCGTGGTGAACCACGGAAGAAAAGAAGCCGTCAAATAGGCGACCCCACGGCGGCTGTTCAGCCAACGACGACGCGCCACGACCAGGAATTTGCACTGACAGTCAGATGTGGCAAGGTAGCCCACTGTGCCTATGCCCTACCTCGCCATCGCCGCCCTGAGCGGAGTCGTCGTTCTTTCCTACGTCTTCTCCATCATCAGCGGCAAAACTCGCATCCCCACGGTGCTGATGCTGCTTGTGCTGGGCATCGGACTGCGGGAAGCCAGCACGGCCCTCGACGCCCAGGTGGACGTTCCGCTGGAGTTCCTCCAGTTCGTCGGCGTCCTGGGGCTTATCATCATCCTTCTGGAGGCGGGTCTCGACCTGAGCATGTCGAAAGACAAACTGCCCCTGATCAAGCGCGCGACAGCATCCTCGCTGTTCGTCCTGGCACTGACCACGGCGGGCATCGCGATCATCATTTACATGGCGTTCGGCCAAGAGTGGTTATCGAGCATTGTCTATGCCGTCCCCCTGGCGGTGATCAGCAGCACGATCGTCGCCTCAAGCATCGGCTACCTGACAAAGAACAAACGCGAGTTCCTCACCTATGAGTCGGCCTTGTCCGACGTCTTCGGAATTTTGTTGTTCAACTTCCTGATCGCGGGCCAACGACTCGACGCCGGTGTCGTCGCGTTGGAAGTGCTCGGCCTGGTGGCCGCCGTGCTGGCCTCGATCGGCATCTCGATCGGACTCGTCTTTCTGCTCGCCAAGGTGGATGTGAACGTTAAGGCGTTCCTCATCATCTCGGTGCTGCTCCTCATCTACGCCGTCGGGCACGCCTGGCAGCTCCCGACCCTGCTCACGGTGCTGATCTTCGGAATCGTCATCAACAATTGGAGTCACAGCAGCTTCCGGCCGTTCCACAGGCACTTGACGACCGGTGACGTGGAAAGCGCCGCAGAAACAGTCACCTCGGTCACGGTGGAATCCGCCTTCCTCGTCCGCACCGTGTTCTTTGTGCTGTTCGGCTACTCCATCGACATCCGCAGCCTCTGGGATGCCAACGTGCTGCTGATCGGATCGGCCATCGTCGCCTGCATCTTGGTAATGCGCTACCTGTACCTGATGGTGTTCGGTCGAGGTCACATCCTGCCGGAACTGTTCTTCACTCCGCGCGGGCTCGTGACCATCGTGCTCTTCTACAGCATCCCGGCGTCTCTGCAACTGACCGGCTTCAGCCCCGGCATCCTCTTGTTCGTCGTGCTGGCCACGACGGTGATCATGATGATCGGAAGCGTCTGCTTCACCCCGAAGGCCGCGCGACGGGATGCGGCGACGGTGACCTCCTCGTCGCCGGTGCCGGCACGCTCCTGACGGAACTGAGCATCGGGGCTCAGAACCCGGCGGAATGCCTCGTCAGCCTCAGGCGCATCCGTCATACTGTGGGGGCAGCACAGTCGGGCGCTCACGGGCGCCCATGGTGAGGACAAAGGGAAGTGCAGTGCAAGAAAAACCGTTGCCCGACGTCATGGCCGAGCTGGCTGCTCTCGCGGACCCGAAGGTGCGCGAGGCGAACGAGAAGCGCGGCGACGACCACGGCGTGAACCTCGGCAAGCTGCGTCAGCTTGCCAAACGCCTGAAGATTCAGCACGAGCTGGCAGCCGAGCTGTGGGCGACGGATGACACCGCGGCCCGGCTGCTGGCGATCCTGATCTGCCGGCCGAAGCTGTACGAAGCCGACCAGCTGGATGCGATGCTGCGGCAGGCTCGCGCCCCGAAGGTGCACGACTGGCTCGTCAACTACGTAGTGAAGAAGAACCCGCACGCCGAGGAGCTGCGGCTGCGCTGGTTTTCCGATGCCGACCCGGTGGTCGCCAGCGCCGGCTGGGAGCTGACCACCGATCGGGTGGCCAAGAATCCCGAGGTGCTCAACCTGACCGGACTGCTCGACACCGTCGAGTCGGAGATGAAGGATGCCCCGGACCGCCTGCAGTGGTCGATGAACCACTGCCTGGCCGAAATCGGCATACAGCACGCCGACCTCCGTCCCCGCGCCATTGACATCGGTGAGCGCCTCGAAGTCTTGAAAGACTACCCGACTCCCCCGAATTGCACCTCGCCGTTCGCACCCGCCTGGATCGCGGAGATGGTGCGCCGACAGGGGTAGGGCGTCCGGGTTAACCTGGCAACCATGAACATGACGACGAACGATTCCGGAGGCGCCTTACAACTCCGTGTGGTTGTCGAGGTGGAGGACTTCGACGCCGCTATCGCCTTCTATCGAGACGCTCTTGGATTGCCCGAAGAGCTGGCATTCGAGGGTGACGGCGCGGCACGCGTCGCGATTCTCGAGGCCGGCCGCGCCACACTCGAAATCGCAAATCCCGCCCAGAAACGGATGATCGACCAGCTCGAAACAGGGCAAGTACAGCGCCCCGGCATCCGGCTCGCGTTTGAGGTGTCCGATGGTCGCGGCACCACAACGACACTTGCACGTGCCGGTGCCGTCATCGTTGGCGAACCACGCGAGACACCGTGGCGGTCACTCAACTCCAGGCTCGAGGGGCCCGGCGGGCAGCAGATAACCGTGTTCGAGGAACTCGAGGATTCCGAGGAACGCGCGCAGCGCGAAGGACAGAAAGGGAACCAGTCATGAGCGACACGAAAAAGTCCAGCCCGAAGGCCCCTACCAAGGGCAAAGCGCCCCAGTTCACCGACGAAGAAAAGGCCGCGATGAAAGAGCGCGCCAAGGAACTCAAGGCGGAGGCGGCCCGGGGCAAAGACGCAGATGCCGAAAACGATGTGCTCGCCAAGATCGCCGAGATGCCGGAATCCGATCGCGCCATGGCCGAACGCATCCACACCATCGTCAAGGCCAGCGCACCCGAGCTCAAAGCGAAACTTTGGTACGGGATGCCCGCCTACGCCAAGGACGGCAAACTGGTCTGCTTCTTCCAAAGCGCCGACAAGTTCAAGAACAGGTACGCGACCTTCGGATTCGAAGCCGCGGCGAACCTCGACGAAGGCAGCATGTGGCCGACCGCCTATGCCCTCACGAAACTGACTAAGGCCGACGAGAAGAAGATCGCTGCCCTCGTGACGAAAGCGGCGAGCTGACTCAGCGTTCAGATTTTCTCGTTGAGTTGTCGATTTGGGGGCTCGCCGTTCGTCTTACTACGACCACACTGGTCACGACGAAAGGGCTAGCGATGAAGTACATCATGATGATCTATCAAAACGGCGCACTCGAACGGCAAGCCGCACTCCCCGAGGAGGAGCAGAAGCAGGTCGCCGCCGACTACCAGGCGATCAACCAGACGCCGGGCGTCACCCCCGGGCTGCCGATGGGCTTGCCCGAAAACGCAACCACGGTACGGCTCGAGGGCGGCAAGACCGTGACCACGGATGGACCGTTCGTCGGAATGAAGGAGGCGGTGGGCGGCTGGTTCATTCTCGAGGCCGATGATCTGGACGCGGCCATCGAGGTGGCCGCCCGCGTGCCGGCAGCACGCTATGGCGGCGCCGTCGAGATCCGCCCCTCGGAGGTGTATTGGTAACGACGCTCGAACAGGTCTTCCGCGAGGAATGGGGCCGCGTTCTGGCCACCCTGATCGGCTTCCTCGGCGACTTCGACCTCGCCGAGGAGGCCGCGCAGGAGGCATTCGCGATCGCCGCCGACCGCTGGCCGCGCGACGGCGTTCCCGATAACCCGCGTGCCTGGTTGATGAGGACCGCCCGAAACCAAGCGACGGATCGCATCCGTCGCAACCGCACTCTCACAACCAAGTTCAGCCTGCTCGCTGCGGAGAATCGCGCCGAGGTGCCGATGACGTCCATGATCTTTCCGGACGAGCGCTTGGAGCTCATCTTCACCTGCTGTCACCCCGCCCTCGCAATCGAGGCGCAGGTGGCGCTCACACTGCGCACCCTCGGCGGGCTGAGCACGGACGAGATCGCCCGAGCCTTCCTGGTACCCGAGGCCACCATGGCGCAGCGGCTGGTACGGGCCAAACGCAAGATCAAAGCCGCAGGGATCCCGTTCCGGGTGCCACCGGCTCACCTACTCGGCGAGCGCCTCGACGCCGTTCTCGCCGTCGTCTACCTGATCTTCAACGAAGGCTACGGCGGCCGTGACGAACTCGCCGCCGAGGCGATCTGGTTGGGTCGGGCTCTCACCGAACTGCTCCCGACCGAGCCCGAGGTGCACGGGCTGCTGGCGATGATGCTCCTGCACGACTCTCGGCGCGAGGCGCGGTTCAGCGACAGCGAACTCGTACTGCTCGCCGATCAAGACCGATCCCGGTGGAACACGGCGCAGATCGCCGCCGGACGCGCCGAACTCGATCGGGCGCTCGCCCTGCGCGGCCGAGGGCCCTATGTTCTGCAGGCCGCCATCGCTGCGCTGCACGCCGAGGTGCCGTGCGACTGGGCGCAGATCGCGGCGTTGTACGGCGAGCTCGGCCGCCTGACCGGCTCACCCATCGTGGAGCTCAACCGCGCCATCGCCGTCGCCGAGACCGAAGGACCGCAGGCCGGGCTGCGTATCCTCGACGGGCTCGGGCTCGACGACTTTCGCTACCTGCACTCGACCAGGGCCGAACTGCTGCGACGGCTCGGACACATCGAGGAGGCGCAGGATGCCTATCGGAGGGCGCGAGCTCACGGACGACGGCACCGAGCGGCGCTTTTTGGAACGCCGACTCACCGAGTTGTCGACCAACACCTGAAAGACCGCCGTAATAAACGACACACAGTAGACAATAACTACACAGATAGTTATTCTGATGAGAACGCGCACTGCTGCCGCACCTGAGGGTGGAGAGGACATCGATTCAATGACGAACACCACGAGTCCCGGAGTGGACCTGCTGTCGAATTATTCGCTGGAGATGACGGGTAAGGATGTACCCGGTCTGATCGAGGCGAAGGACAGCATCCCTGCCGGCACCCGAATCAACGTGACGTTCCTGGGCAACGAGGATCTCGAGATGCGGGTGGCGGCGGCCAAGGCGGTACGGGAACTCGGGTTCACCCCGGTACCCCATGTCTCCGCGCGGCGACTTTCGTCACAGGCCGAGCTGGAGGATTTTCTGGCTGCACTACAGGATGTCGGGGCCACCGAGAATGTGTTCGCCGTGGGCGGGGACCCGGCCACACCTCAGGGCCCATACCCGGACTCCTTGTCGGTGATCCGCTCCGGTGTGCTGCAGAAGTACGGGGTGAAACACGTCAGCATCGCCGGGTACCCGGAAGGCCACCCCGACATCCCGACGGATGTGCTGTGGTCGCACCTCGCCGACAAGTCCGCGAGCCTGAAGGAACAGGGACTTGCGGCAACGATCCTGACGCAGTTCTCTTTCGACACCGACCCGGTGATGGCGTGGATCAAGCAGGTGCGCGGGCACGGCATCGACACCCAGATCAGGATCGGCACCCCCGGCCCCGCCGGGATCAAGCGGCTGATCAGCTTCGCCCGCCGGTTCGGCGTGGGCGCCAACGCCATGATCGTGAAGAAGTACGGCTTCTCGCTGACCAACTTGATGGGTACTGCCGGCCCCGACAAGTTCGTCACCGCCCTGGGGAATCTGCTGGCCGATCCATCGACAGGATCAGGCACCGGTGGGCTGGAGAGCGTGAAGCTGCACCTCTATACCTTTGGCGGCCTCAAGGCCACCGCGGACTGGGCTACCCAGTACGCGCCGAAAAACTAGAAGAAAAACTAGAAGAGGATGCATCAATGGCGATGAATATGGAAGTGCTGCGCAACCGCGCCTGTCTGATTGTGCACGGGCCGGACAAACCGGGCATCGTGAGTGCGGTAGCCGCGCTGATCACCCGCAACCGGGGCAACATCGTCACTCTGGACCAATTCACCGACAACCCGGATGGTGGCGCATTCTTCCAGCGGGTGGTGTTCCACCGGCCCGACCTGCAGGCCGCAATCCCCGAGATCGAGGCGGACCTGGACAAGACCCTCACCCCGCTGAACCTGACGTGGACCCTCACCGACCAGTCCATCCCCAAGCGCATGGCGATCCTGGTCTCGACCAGCGACCACTGCCTGCTGGAGCTGTTGTGGCGTCACCGACGCGGGGAACTGCCGGTGACCATCCCGATGGTCATCAGCAACCACACCACCACCGCCGAGGGGGTGCGCTCCTTCGGGATACCGTTCTTTCACGTCCCCTCGCAGGGGCCGGACAAGTCCGCCGCGGAAGCCGAGATCGTCAAACTGCTCGCCGGCAACGTCGACTTCGTCGTCCTCGCGCGGTACATGCAGATCCTCTCGGATGGCTTCCTCGAGGGGGTCGGTGTGCCGGTGATCAACATCCACCATTCCTTCCTGCCCGCGTTCATCGGCGCTGCGCCCTACCGCAAAGCCAAGGAACGCGGTGTGAAGCTCATCGGCGCGACCTCGCACTACGTCACAGAAGACCTCGACGAAGGACCCATCATCGAGCAGGATGTCGCACGCGTCGACCACTCGATGACCGCTGCCGATCTTCAAGCACGCGGCGCCTACGTCGAGCGCGCGGTGCTGTCCCGAGCCGTGCAATGGCACGCCGAGGACCGCGTCATCCGGCACGGAACACAAACCATCGTCTTCTGAGCCCGACCCGGCGATCACGGCACCCCGCGGCATCCAGACCACCCCGACCAATCCACCACCATCACAAGGAAAAGAGAAACAAATATGGCACCAAAGAACCTGCAGGACGTGATCAACGCGGCGGGAAGCCCCGTCGAACTCCTGCGCGAGTCGCAAATCGGCTCGTACATCTACCCCGTTGTTCCGGCTGACTTCCAGAACTGGATCAAGGAGCAGAAGGCGTGGCGTGACACCGCCGTGCTCTACGACCAGTCGCACCACATGGACAACCTGTTCCTCAAGGGCTCCGACGCGATCAAGTTGATCTCCAACACGATCATCAACTCCACCGCCGTGTTCCCGGTCAACAAGGCCAAGCAATACGTACCCACCACCGCGGGCGGCCACGTCATCGGCGACGGCATCCTGTTCCGTGAGGCAGAGGACGAGTACGTATATGTGGGCCGTTCGCCAGCCGCTAACTGGCTGCTCTACCACGGCGAAACGGGCGACTACAAGAACCTCGAGATTGTCGTGGACCGCCGTTCGCCCTCACGCCCGTACGGCCACTCGGTCAGCCGCAATTACTACCGTTTCCAGATCCAGGGCCCGAACGCCTGGCAAGTGATCGAGAAGCTCAACGGCGGTCCGCTGGAGCAGCTGAAGTTCTTCAACATGTCCACCATGACGATCGACGGCACCACGGTACGCACGCTCCGCCACGGCATGGCCGGCGCGCCGGGCCTGGAGATCTGGGGTCCCTACGCCGATCACGACCGCATCCGCGACGCGATCGTGGATGCCGGGGTCGAGTTCGGCCTGGTCCCGGTCGGATCGCGCGCCTACCCGTCGAACACGCTGGAGTCGGGCTGGATCCCGTCGCCGCTGCCGGCCATCTACACCGGTGAGGCCGAGGCCGGCTACCGGGCGTGGCTCGGCGCCGACAGCTACGAGGCCACCGGCACCCTTGCCGGCTCCTTCGTCTCTGACAACATCGAGGACTACTACCTCACCCCGTGGGAGCTCGGTTACGGCACGTTCGTCAAGTTCGACCACGACTTCATCGGCCGCGACGCGCTGGAGAAGATCGACCCGACCACCCAGCGCAAGAAGGTCACGCTTGCCTGGAACGCCGAGGACCTGACGAAGGTCTGGGGCTCACTGCTGAACGTCGATGGACCGCACTACAAGTTCTTCGACCTGCCGTTGGCCAACTACGGCTCGGCGAACTACGACGCGGTCGTGGATGCCGACGGCACGGTTGTCGGCTACTCCATGTTCACCGGCTACAGCTCGAACGAGCGTCGCGCCCTGTCGCTTGCGACCGTCAACCCGGATGTCCCCGAGGGCACCGAGTTGAAGGTCGTCTGGGGAGAGCCGAACGGCGGCAGCTCGAAGGCCTCCGTCGAGCCGCACGAGCAGACCGAGGTTCGCGTCGTCGTCAGCCCCGTCCCGTACTCCACCGTCGCTCGCGCTGAGTACAAGGGAGGCTGGCGCACCGGCTACAAGAACGAGTAGTCGCCGCACGATCCTGAACACCGGGGAGAAGCCCGCGGCTCGCGCCCGTGCTTCTCCCCGTTCATTTCCAACCGGTCATTTCCACTCGGTCATTTCCACCCGGCCTTTTCCACGCACCGCCGTGCCGCGACACCGGCCGACTTTTCGCGCTCACCTGAAGGGGCATCCATGAGCTTGCGCCACGCCTTGCTCGCTCTGCTGCGGGTGAGTCCACTGACCGGCTACGACCTGCAGAAGCAGTTCTCGGTCTCGGTCGGCCACGTCTGGCACGCGCCCGATTCCCAGATCTACCCGGAACTGCGCAAGATGGAGGCGGAAGGGCTCATCGAGGGTGAGGTGCTTCCATGGGGCACCAAAGGCAAGAAGCGTCAGTACCGCGTCACCGCTAAGGGCGATCAGTTCTTTGTCGACTGGATGAACGAGCCTCTCGTCTACGCGCGCGTGCGCGATCCCGCGCACCTGCGTGCCGCCTACCTCGAATCCGCCAGCACCGCCGCCGCCCGCGAATTCTTCCAGGGGCACATCGCCCACCACACCGAGCAGCTCGGGATCTGGGAGGATGAGCTCGAGGCTATCGACACTGTTTCGAATCCCATGCTGCGTCGGCGACTCGCCGTCACCGCGGCCGCAGAACGTCGCAAGACGGTTGCCTTCAAGCGGTTCACCTACGAGGGGCTGATCGAGCAGGCCAAAGGCGAGATCGCCTGGGCTCAGCGCGGTTTACGCCTCCTCGAGGAGCTGGACGCGGACTGAGCGGACCGCCGTTGCGGCGAGAATCCGGCCAACGCGGCGGCTGACCCCTCGATCACGGCTACCGCTTGGCACCAGCGGTCGTGAGGATCACCAGTTGCTGCGTCGCTCGAGTCATCGCGACGTAGCGGTCGACCGCTCCTTCGATGCCGGAGCCGAACGTGTCCGGGTCGATGAGGACGACCAGATCGAACTCGAGACCCTTGGCCAGGACCGGGGTCAGCGATCGGACGCGGGAGGTCGTCGGCAACGGGCCGGTTCGGATGTCTCCAGTCCCGATCACGCTGGCGATCCCCTCGGCGTGCGCGGCGAGCCAGGTGTCGATGATGGAGCCCAGCTCCGACGTCGGCCGGCGCATGACCGGGGTGCCGCTGCTGCGGACCGAGGTCGGCACGTTGGCGTCGGGCATCACCGCTCGGATGACCGGTTCAGCCTCCGCCATCACCTCTTCCGGCGTGCGGTAGTTGATGGTCAGCGACGCCAGCCGGATCTTCTCCAGCCCGACCCTCTCCAGCCGGTCCTGCCACGACTCGGTGAAGCCGTGCCGGGCCTGGGCACGGTCGCCCACAATCGTGAAGCTGCGGGACGGGCAGCGGCTCAGCAGCATCTGCCACTCGGCATCCGTCAATTCCTGGGCCTCGTCCACGACGATGTGCGCGAACGGGCCGGCGAGCAGGTCCGGACTGGTTGACGGCAGCGCGGCCTCGTTGACCAGCGTGTTCTGCAGGTCCTGGCCGCGCAGCATCGACATCAGCAGCAACTCGGAGTCGTCGGCGGCGATCAGGTCGTCGACCACGCGGTCCATCTCCTCGCGTTCGGCAGCGAGCGCGGCGGCACGCTGCCGCGTGCGGCGGGTGGCATCCGGGTCGCCGACCCGAAGGCGTGCGGCGTCGAGGAACGGCAGGTCGGACACCGTCCAGGCTCGGGGTTCGGGGCGCTGGAGCATCCGGACTTCGTGGGCGGTCAGCCACGGGGCGCAGCGGCTCAGGTAGGCGGGAACTGACCACAGGTCGGCGACGATGCCGGCCGGGTCCAGCAATGGCCAGGCCCTGGCGAACGTTCCGGTCAGTTCCTCGTTCCGCAGCAGCGATCGGCGCAACAGGTGCGGGGGCACCTCCTCGTCGTCGAATCGGTCGGTCACGATGTCGAGGAGCGCCTCCCAGACCTGGTCGCGTGCCTCATTGTGCGGCGTGCTCGCATCCGCCGCATCGAACGCTTCGGCCCACTCGGCGGCGCTGAGCCAGATATCCGACCACGGCGTCTCGATCGTCGTTCCCTGGGCGGGCGGCGTTTCGTACCAGGTGACGGCTGTCTCGATCGCAGCGATCAGCCGCGCGGATGCTTTCAGCCGGGCCAGGTTGCGGTCGGTCTCCACCGTGGCCGTGGCGCCTTCGGGGACCAGATCGCGCAGGGTGCACAGCTGCACGCCCTCCTCTCCCAGGCTCGGCAGCACGTCCTCGACGTAGGCGAGATAGCCCTGGTGTGGTCCGACGAACAGTACCCCGCCGCGGCTGCGCGCCAGGCGGGGGTCGGAGTAGAGCAGGTAGGCGGTGCGGTGCAGCGCGACGACGGTCTTCCCGGTGCCGGGGCCGCCGTCGACCACGAGCGCGCCGCGCGAGCCGGCGCGGATGATGGCATCCTGGTCGGCCTGGATGGTGCCGAGCACGTCGCGCATCCGGGGCGACCGGCTGCTGCCGAGACTCGCGATGAAGGCGGACTGGTCGTCCAGCGCCGCGTTGCTGTGCAACCCGTCCGGGGTGAACACCTCGTCCCAGTAGTCGCTGATCCGGCCGCGGGTCCACCGGTAGCGGCGGCGGCTGATCAGTCCCATCGGGTGAGCGTGGGTCGCTCCGAAGAACGGCTCGGCAGCCGGGGAACGCCAGTCGACCAGCAGCCGGCGCCCGTCGCTGTCGGCGAGGCCGAGCCGCCCCACATACACCGGTTCCGGGTTGTCCGCGCTGACCATCCGGCCCAGGCACAGGTCCAGCCCGAAGCGGCGCAGGGCGCGCAGGCGGGCCGTCAGCCGGTGGATTTCCAGATCCCGTTCGAGCGCCTGCTGGCCCGCCCTGCCGGGCGCCCTCCGCTCCGCATCGAGCCGGTCGGTGAGGTCGGAGATGGCGGTCTTGAGGCTGTTGGCGATTTTCGTGAACTGTTCATCGTCGGCGGCGATCAGCGCCGGGTCCGCCTTGGCGGCGAGTCGGTCGGGAAGGTCAAAGGCGCCAGTAGTCAGAGTCACAATCGACCATTCTCAGGCACGAACGGGGCCTTGCGGCAAGACCCCCACTGAGATATAGATTGGAAATGCAGGGAAGTGCTGTTGCCTGACAGGATCCAACCGTGACCGCTACCTACACCTTCGACGTCTTTTCCAGCCTTGACGGATTCGGCGGCGCCGGCGGCAACTGGACCGGCTACTGGGGCAAGCAAGGCCCAGAACTGCTCGACCACCGCCTCGCCCTGTACAACCAAGAGCAGCGGATGATCTTCGGTGCTCACACCTATCGGTTGTTTACGCAGATGCTGGCCGCCAGTACCGAAGACTCCGACGTGCGCGACCCCTGGGTCACCCGGATGCGGAACCTGCCCATGACCGTGGTGTCGACCACGCTGGAAGAGCCACTCGACTGGCCGGACGCGGCCGTCGCTCGCGGCGACGCCGTCGACGTCGTCGCCGGACTCAAGCAGGAGTCCCAGGTGCCGTTGCGCTCGCACGGCAGCCTGGCGATGAACCGAGCGCTGATGGCTGCTGGCCTGGTCGACCGCGTGCAAGTGACGCTGTTCCCCGTCATCACCGGCCAAACCGGGGAAGCCCCGATCTTTCAGGGAGCGGCCGACTTCGACCTCGAGCTGCTCGAGACCCGAACGCTCGACCGCAACATCCAAGAGCTCATCTACCGGCCCGCCCTGCACGTCTGAATCCGCGCAACGCCCTCGTTCGCCCGGCCGACGCTATTCTGGGCCTAGCGGAACGGGAGTTGCTTAGATGACCACGCGTGTTCTCATACTCGGTGCCGGCTTCGGCGGGCTGGAACTGGCTGCCGGCCTGTCGGAACGCTTCGGCGCCGCCGTCGACATCACCCTGATCGACCGGCGTGACCACTTCGTGTTCGGCTTTTCCAAGCTTGATGTCATGTTCGGAAAACGCACCGCCGCCGAGGTGAGCCACCCCTACGACCGGATCGACAAGCCCGGAGTGCGGTTCATCCGCACCACCATCCGCTCGATCGACCCGGCAACCAAGCGGGTCGACACCGATGCGGGCACGTTCGATGCGGATTTCCTTGTCGTGGCGCTCGGCGCGGACCTCGACCCGGCGGCGACGCCCGGGCTTGTCGAGGACGGACACGAGTTCTATACGAACCGCGGTGCATTCGCGGTGCGCGACGTGATCGCCGGATTCAGCGGTGGCCGGGTGGTCGTTGGCGTCACATCGACGCCGTTCAAGTGCCCGCCGGCGCCGAGCGAAACGGCTCTGCTGATCCACGAGTACCTGACCAGCCGCGGGCTGCGCGCCGACTGCGAGATCGCGGTGGTGATGCCACTGCCGAGCCCGGTGCCCCCGGTACCGGCCGCATCCGAAGCGCTGCTCACCGCATTCGCGGAACGGGATATCGAATGGCACCCTCAGCGGAAGATCACGGCGCTGAACCCGGATGCTCACGAGGTGGTGTTCGCCGATGGGTCCACCATGCCCTATGACCTCTTCCTGGGTGTGCCCAAGCATGTGGTGCCGGCCGTGGTCGCCGAGTCGGGGCTGGCCGTCGGCGGTTGGGTGCCCGTGGATGCGCTGACGCTGCAAACCGACTACCCGGACGTCTTCGCGATCGGAGATGTCACCAGCGTCGGCACCCCGAAGGCGGGGGTGTTCGCCGAGGGTCAGGCGGCGGTCGTGGCGGATGCGATCACCGCGCGGATCACTTCCGGCGAGACCACACGCACCTACGACGGCAACGGTGTCTGCTACGTCGAGTTCGGCCATCGTCGTGTCGCCCGGGTGGATGTCACCTTCGCCGGCGGCCGGCCCCCGTATGGCCACTTCGACACGGCCACCGAGACGATCTCCTCCGAGAAGGATGGGTACGGTGCATCTCGGATACGCCGCTGGATCGGTGTGAGCTAGCCCGCGTACTCTGTGTTCGTCTCGCGGTTCGGCTCGCGGGCGTCGTTGGACTCGCGGCTGTCGTCGTCGGCCGAACCCGCCGCCAGGTCCTGTGGCCCCTCGTGCACCGCGGCCTCAGCATCCAAGTCGGTGGCCGCCTGCTCGAATTGCGAGTTGTACAACCGCCAGTACGCACCTTTTCGCCCGATCAGCTCCGGGTGGGTGCCGTGCTCCACGATGTCGCCCCGCTCCATCACCAGGATCAGGTCCGCGTCGCGGATGGTCGACAGTCGATGCGCGATCACGAACGAGGTGCGCCCGGCCCGCAGTGCTGCCATCGCGTGCTGCAGCAGCAACTCGGTGCGGGTGTCGACCGAGCTGGTCGCCTCATCCAGGATCAACACGCTGGGCCGCGCCACGAAGGCCCGGGCGATCGTGATCAGCTGCTTCTCCCCCGCCGACACGTTCGACGCCTCCTCGTCGAGCAGCGTGTCGTAGCCGTCGGGCAGCGAGCGCACGAAGCGGTCGACATAGGTGGTCTTCGCTGCCTCGAGCACTTCGTCATCGGTGGCATCCTGCCGCCCGTACCGGATGTTCTCGCGAATCGTTCCGGCGAACAGCCACGGATCCTGGAGCACCATTCCGGTGCGCGCACGCACGTCATTGCGCCGCAGACCGGCGATGTCCTGCCCATCGACCAGGATGCGCCCTGCGCTCAACTCGTAGAACCGCATGATCAGGTTGACCAGCGTGGTTTTGCCCGCACCGGTCGGCCCGACGATCGCGACCGTCTGCCCCGGCTCGACGGAGAAGCTGAGGTTGCGGATCAGCGGCCGTTCCGGCGTGTAGGCGAACTGCACGTTCTCGAAGACGATCGTGCCGTCGCCGTCCACCGGGGCCTGAGCATCCTCGGCATCCGGTTCCTGCTCGTCGGCGTCGAGCATTTCAAAGACCCGCTCGGCGGAGGCGGTGCCCGACTGCACGACCGCGGCCATGCCGCCGAGCTCCGACAGCGGCTGGGTGAACTGCTGGGAGTACTGGATGAACGCCTGCACGTCGCCGAGGCGCACCTGGCCGCCGGCGACCATGAGCCCGCCGAGCACGGCGATGCCGACGTAGGTGAGGTTGCCCACGAACATCATGGCCGGCATCATCATGCCGGAGAGGAACTGCGCCTTGAACGACGCCTCGAACAGCTCCTGGTTCTCGGCCTTGAATCCGGTAAGGGCATCCTGTTCGCGGCCGAACACCTTCACCAGCGCGTGTCCCGAGAACGACTCCTCGACCCGGGCGTTCAGCCGCCCGACCTTGCGCCACTGGATTCCGAACGCCTTCTGCGACTTCGGCCCGATGATGCCGAAGATCACCGCCATCAGTGGCAGGCTCACGAGCGCCACGAGGGTCAGCTGCCAGGAGATCGTGAACATCATGATCAGCACGCCCAGGACGGTGAGCACATTGGTCAGCGCCGTGGAGAGCGACTGCTGCATGGTCTGGGTGATGTTGTCGATGTCGTTCGTCACCCGCGAGATCAGCTCGCCGCGTTGCACCTTGTCGAAGTAGCGCAGCGGCATCCGGTTGATCTTGGTCTCGACGTCTTCCCGCAGCTGGAACATGGTCGTCATCATGATCGCGTTGATCACGTAGCCCTGCACCCAGTTGAGGAAGGACGCCGCGAGGTACAGCGCGAGGACCACGATCAGCACGCGGCTGAGGCCGATGAAGTCGATGCCCTGACCCGGGGTCAGATGCATGGCAGAGACCATGTTCGCGAGCTCGTTCTGACCGGAGGCGCGCAGCTGGTCGACGGCCTGGGCCTGGGTGACGCCCGTGGGCAGCATCTTCGAAACGACGCCCTCGAAGATGATGTTGGTCGCCTCACCGAGCACCTTGGGCGCGATGACTGCGAGCACGACGCCGATCGCCCCGAGGAACGAGACGAAGACGAAGGCCACCGCGTGCGGCCGCAGCAGGCCGATCAGCCGCTTGAAGCTCGTGCCGAAGTGCTCCGCCTTGCCTGGCTTGATGCTCATCCAGTCGTCGGCGCCGAGGCGGGCCTGCTCGGCGAGTTCAAGCTCGAGCTTCTCCTCCTCGGACAGCGGGGCCGGGGTGCTGGCGGTCATGACTGGGCCTCCACGCCGAGCTGGGATTCGACGATCTCGCGATAGGTTTCGCAGGTTTCCAGCAGCTCGTGGTGAGTGCCCAGTCCGACCATGCGTCCGTCGTCGAGCACCACGATGCGGTCGGCGTCGACGATGGTGGAGACACGTTGGGCGACGACGATCTTGGTCACCTCGGGAAGTTCGCGCCAGAGCGCCTGCCGCAGCCGGGCATCCGTGGTGAGGTCCAGGGCCGAGAACGAGTCGTCGAACACGAGGACGGCGCTCCGGTGCACGATCGCACGGGCGATGGCGAGCCGCTGCCGTTGCCCTCCGGAGACGTTGGTGCCGCCCTGCGCGATGCGGGCGCTCAGACCGCCCTCCATCTCGGCGACGAAGTCGCGGCCCTGGGCGATTTCCAGGGCCTGCCAGAGCTCCTCATCGGTGGCGCTCTCGCGACCGAACCGCAGGTTGGATGCGACGGTGCCACTGAAGAGGAACGGCCGTTGTGGCACCAATCCGATACCGTCCCAGAGCAGATCGAGGTCGGCCTGGCGCACGTCGACTCCGCCGACGAGCGCGCTGCCGCCGGTCACGTCGAAGAGCCGCGGAATGAGCGAAACCAGGGTGGTCTTGCCCGCGCCGGTGGAACCGACGATCGCGACCGTCTCGCCGGGCTGGGCGCGGAAGGTGACGCCGGCCAGTACCGGGTGTTCCGCGCCCGGGTAGGTGAAGCTCGCGTCGCGGAATTCCACCGTGCCCGGGGTCGGGAACACGGTGACGGGATCCGTGGGCCTGGTCAGCGTGGACTGACTCGCGAGCACCTCGCTGATCCGCTCGGCGCTGACTGCGGCGCGCGGAATCATCATGGTGATGAAGCTCGCCATGAGCACGCCCATCAGAATCTGCATGATGTACACCATGAAGGCGAACAAGGTGCCGACCTCGATGTCGCCGTTGTCGACCCGGATGCCGCCGAACCAGATCACGCCGACGACCGTGACATTCAGCACGAGCATCGCAAGCGGGAACAGCAGCACGAACAGTTCGCCAACCCTGCGGCCGATGACCATGATGTCGTGGTTGGCGGCGGCGAAGCGTCGTTCCTCGATGTTCTCCCGCACGAAGGCGCGCACCACCCGAATGCCGGTCAGTTGCTCGCGCATGATGCGGTTCACCGCGTCGAGCTTCAGCTGCAGGCTGCGGAACAGCGGCACCATGCGACCGATGATGAGAAGGGCCATGAGCAACAGCGCCGGCACGGCGACGGCGATCAACCAGCTCAGGCCGACATCCTGGCGCAGCGCCATGATGATGCCGCCGATGGCCAACAGCGGCGCGGTGACGAGGAACGTGGCGCCCATCATCGCGAGCATCTGCACCTGCTGCACGTCATTGGTGTTGCGGGTGATCAGCGACCCGGGACCGAACTGCGCCACCTCGCGCTCTGAATAGGCGGTGACCCGCTCGAAAACGTCGTTGCGGATGTCGCGCCCCATCAGCATCGCGGCCCTGGCGGCGAAGTAGGTAGCCAGGATCGCGCACACGATCTGGCCGAGCGAGATGATGAGCATGACGATTCCGGTGGACCAGATGTACCCGGTGTCGGCCTTGGCCACGCCCTTGTCGATGATGTCGGCGTTGAGGCTCGGAAGGTAGAGGGAGGCCATGGCCGACGCAAATTGGAACAGGAGCACGCCGATGAGCAGCCATCGGTACTGCTTCAGATAGCGGACGAGGAGCTTTCCGAGCATCGTTTCTCCGTGGTTGGTGGTGGCCGGCCCCGGCGCTTATCGATGGACTGCGGAGGGCATCAACGACACTGAAGTTTTGCTCTGCATCCGCAGCACCGGACAAGCCTTGCACGGACAACGTCAACGGCAAAATCGGGGGCGGGGGACTCTGCCCCCGCTTTCAGCGCGCCGGGGCCAGGTCGCCGAATTCGTCCATGATCTGCACCATCGTGCGCGCCACGCAGTCGGAGTCGCAGCGGTCGGCGAGGTATCCCGACCCGCAGGTGTAGATCTCGGCCAGCGCGGCTTGGAGTTCTGGGGGCGTCTTACTCACCGGAGCCGGCGCAGCATCCGCGTCGGACGGCACGCTACCCTGCTGGCGCGCCCGCTCGCCGTCGACGAACTCCTGCACCGCCTGCACCATGGTGTGCGCCATGTCGTCGGCGTCACATCGGCCGGCGAGAAAATCGGGTCCGATCACCAGTACCGGAGACAACGCCTTCTGCATCCGCTGTGCCTGTCCGCCCAATTCCGTCGTTCCCATCGCCACGCACCAACCTTCCTCACTTCATTGTGTACCTGTATTACCGCAGCTGGCGAAGGACGCCCTATCTCAGGTTGCGCATGAAGCGCAGTGTCGCGCTCATCGACATGGTCGGCAGATAGGCGCGAGCGATAGCTGTGCCGATGGCCGGCAGGGTGAACGGGTCGGCGTATGCCATGAACAGCGGCCGGTACTCCGGTTGAAACTTCTGTTTGAACCGCAGGAGTGACTGGAATCCATACACCGGCTCCAAAGCTGCCCCAATAAAGGCGAGCAATCGTGTCATTCCATTGTCGCGGTCGTTGGAGGGCCGTCCCTCTTGCGCGAGTGGGACGGCCGACAGGCTCATGAACTCGATCTCGCGGGTCTGCATGTGAATCACGGAGGACGCGATGAGAAATTCCATGACACCACTCATGCTCTCGGGGCGGCGGCGCATGAAGTCGAGCGTCCATCCGATGACCTCGCCGTTTCGGTAGCATGGCATCCAGCTGGTGACCGCTTCGATCCAATCGTCCGGGCCGACCGCGAGCATGATGGCTACGTCGCGGTCTTTCAGCTCGTCCAGCCCGCCGAGCGTGAAACCGAGTTCGGGGAGGCCTTTTTCTGCCACCCACTGCTCCGAGATCTCCTCGATCTGACTCGACATGTGCAACGGCAGCCTGGTATAACTCGTCCATTCGGCCCGGATGCCGCTGCGCTCAGCCCGATTGATGGAGCTTCGGATGTCTTGCCATTTGCGGCCCTTCATGGACCACGTCGCCGGTCTTAACACGGTCTCTTCTCCGACCACCATCACGCTCCACCCCATTGCGGCGAAGATGTGCCTGAACTCCTCGTGGACACTGTAGAACACCGGGATCCATCCGTTGTCGTCGCAGAACGTCGCGAACTGCCGCACGGTGGCATCCCTCCGGTCCACGGTGCACAACGGTTCCGAGGTCGTGATGGCGACGCCGTTCACGACCCGATACGCCACCGCAGCTGCGCCGTCGTCGGTGAACCACCAGCGATTGCCGGACCAGGTGGTCATGAATCCGAGGGAGCCGCCGCCGGCGCGCTCCAACAGATCCCGGGCGCGGTCCCGGTCTTCGGCCCGGCTGTGGTCGAACACCGATGCCGTCAGTGCGATCGCGCCGATAAGAACTACCAGCCAGAACGCCGGGCCGATCCACTGGTACAACAGCCGTGGGATCGTGCCTGTCGGCACGAACTGGATCCGTTCCACACCGAGGAAGCCGACCGGCACGAATCGTTGCGGCAGATCGGTGATCAATTCATCGATCGAAATTCCGGGTCGGAACTGATCCCGGGTGAGCGACCCGAGCACGAGATACACGCTCGACAACAGTGCGAACGCGCCGGCGACTGCCAGAAGATAGTTCACCACGAGCCGGCGGGCGACCGACACGGTGAGGTGACGGATGTTCGCGAAAATGAGTAATGCCACGACGAACGGGACGAGCACCGAGACGACCAATTCGATGGTCGCCTCCAGCGGGCCACGCGAACTCACCACCGCGAACGGCATGCCGGACAGCCGGATGAAGCCATAGAAGTAGCCGGCCAATACCGCCAGCAGGAGATTGACGCCGATCGCCAGCCACGCGGCGAAGCGCTTGCCCTGCAGGATGCCCCACGCGGCGATCAGTAGGACCAGCAGGGGCAGGAGGGTCAGCAACACGGGACCCGGTCCGTCCAACCGGGCAAGCGCAATATCGCGCAGACACGTGTTGGTGCGCAGGTCGAGCCGGCACTGCTGGGTGACGGTCCCAAGCCGCGGCAACACGTCCCGGAAGAGCAGGCCGAGCGAATGCAGCGGCCCGAATTTGGCGCGCGAGAACACCGTGATCAGCGGACCGACCGCGGTGATGACCAGCACGGCGGCGAGAAGGCCGCGGGTCTCGCTGTGGGAACTGCGCTGCCATCGCAACTGCGGTTTTCCCGGTGACATCAGCACGCCGAGCAGGAACCCCACCAGCGCGCCGAGGAGTCGGAAAAGGTCCCCCGGCTGGCCGGAGTACAGCAGGAACATGATCAGGATCGAGAAGCCGAGCACGCGGATCCGGCGACGCCACAGCGGTCCGGCGAAGGCGCTGCCTGCCATGACGGCCCCAGCGATCGGAGTGAACGGGTCCAGCGTGGTCAAGTCCCTGACACCCATCGACCAGAGTTCGTGAAAGTCCAGGCCCAGGGCTTGCAGCCCGATCCCGGCCGCGGCCCCAACCACCGCACTCACCAGGTACACGATCAGGGTGCGCCACCAGCCCATCAACCGCTCGGCGAGGCCGACCAGGATCACAATGCCGACGGCGACGACGATCAGCTCACCGATCCCCCTGACCAGAAAGACCGAGGTGATCGGCGAAAAATAATTGTGGTGCTCCAGGAACGGATCCAGTCCGGTGCCGAACTGCTCTCGAACCCGTGGCAGCGGGCCTCGGGCGAACCCGCCGGTCGCTATGGCAACGGCGACGGTGAGGCCTGCCAACCCGAGGGCCACCGGAATCCGTCGCAGGTACCGCAGAACAATGTCGATCATGACCGGGCAAGTCCGAACTTCGCGCAGAGGATGCGCATGCCGGCTGCCAGCACATACGACGCGGTGTGCCAATCATGGCCGGTGCCGGGCGCGACGATGAACGTGGTGGTCATTCCCGCGGTCGCGGCCGCCTTCGCCACCTGGCGTGCCCAGGCGGTGTAACGAGCATCCGTCTGACCGACCCCGAATATTGCGGTCATGTCTGCGTACGGTGCATGGGCAGCGAGGATGTTCACCGGTTTCGCGCGCTGGTATGCGGCAGCGTTCCCGCCGAAACCGACCGCGATGGTGTGCTGTGGACTGCCGTTGCGGGGCACGAGTTCGCCGGACACGTCCAGGATGGCGCCGAACAGCTCTGGATGCGCTGCCCCCAGTTGAATGGCACAGGTGCCCCCTTGCGAGAATCCGCCGATAGCCCAGGATGCGGCACCCGGCAGCACGTGCAGGTGGCTCCGGATCCACGCCGGAACGTCGACGGTCAGGTACTCGGCCGAGTTGCCCAGGCGAGAATCCACGCACATCGGATTAGCGAACGGCGTTCCCAATTGGTCCGGGGCGATCACGATAGGGGCCAAGCCGTTGTGGGCCCGCTGGAAGGCCTCGAGCATCGGGTGCAGATTCGCCGATTGGAAGTCGTTCATCGGTTGCCCGGGTTGACCGGATAAGACGATCACCACCGGAAGTGGCGGCGCGTCCGCTACCAGTGCCGCCGGAGGAAGGTACAGCACGGCTTGCCGAGCAGGAAACTTCGAAACCACCCCTGGGATGCTCACGGCACCCAGCCGCCCACTCGCCGGCATATTCGCTGGTGGCTTCCAGGATTGCCACAGCGGCCGGGCCTCCGGCAACGGTGCCCGTGAAGCGGCTGGTTTCGGAGGCAACGCGATCGGTCGAATCTGCGTCGAGAAGACGGCCCGCAGGGAGTGATACTGACCAATGTCGGCATTGATGCCCAGCAAGCCGGCGACGAGGACCGACACCACCGTGACCGCCGCGGTGACCTTGGTCCACCAGCGGGTGCGCCAGAACGCATTGATTGCCACCGCGATTCCGGCCAAAGTGGCGCAGCCCCAGGCTCGTGTTCCGGCAGACACCGGCGCCCCGAAGGTGTTCCAGACATCCGCGATCAACCACGACAGCACCAGCCCGGTGGCCGCGCCGAGGACTGCCGCGGCGCTGGTCCGCACAACCCAGACGCGCCTGCTCCCGAGCAGGCCGAACACTCCGCTCGCCGCGAGGATGACCAGTGCCGCGGCGATTCCGTAGACGACGTACAGCATCGGGCCCGCCAGGATATCGACGTCCAACAGCGACACCATCCACGATCTCCCCGAGTTGTCCGGATCTGATTATGCGCCTCATCGCCGCAAACTAGCGTGCGGGCCCAACCAATAGAGTTGGACAGCGTGAGCCGACCTGAACCATCGACCCAGATCCCGGTGTGGCGCGAGCCTGGAATGCCGGCGCTGCTGGCACTCACCGCTGCCGGGTTCGCCGGCTATGCGGCCCTGCTGCCGGTATCGCCGCTGTGGGCCGTGTATGGCGGTTCCGATGAAGCCGGGGCGGGGCTTGTCAACGGGATCCTGCTGCTCGCCACCATACTGACGCAGCCGTTTGTGCCGTGGTTACTACGCCGATTCGGCACCGGTCGGATCCTCGCGGCCGGCCTGGTGTTCATGGGCGCACCATCGCTGTTGCACTTGGTGTCCGACCAACTCGACTGGATACTGCTGCTCTCCGTGCTGCGTGGCCTCGGATTCGGAGTTCTCACCGTCACCGGGTCCACCGCGGTCGCCCACCTGGTTCCGCCGTCACGTCACGGGGCCGCGATCGGCGCGTATGGCGCAGCAATCGCCATCCCACAAGTTGTCCTGCTCCCCGCGGGGCCCTGGCTCGTCGACACGGTCGGCTATTGGATAGTGTTCGCGCTCGGTGCCCTATCGATCCTCGGTGTTGTTGCCGCCCCCCGGCTCTCCCGTGCACTGCGCGATCGGGAAGCGGAGCAGCAACGTCGTGATGGCGACAGCACTGACGGCGATGGCGTGGAGCGACCCGCGTCATCCGGCGACGGGCCGCGGCGACGGCTCGCCATTCGGCTGGCGCGCCCCACGCTGCTCCTGGTCGGCGTGACACTCGCGGGTGGGGCGCTCATCACGTTTGCCCCGCAGATGAGTTCCTCACCGCTGGCGACGGCGGGTGGGCTGGTGCTGCTGACGGTGACCGCCGCGGTCAGCCGGTGGCGTATTGGAACCCTCGCCGATCGGCACGGCATTGCCCGGTTTCTGTGGCCGCTGGTGCTGCTCACCGTCATCGGGCTCGGGCTCACGGCGCTCGCCGTGCAGAACCGGGGTGACACGCAGGTGTTCCTGTTCCTGGGCGCCATGGCTCTCGTCGGTGTTGCCTACGGCGGGCTGCAAAACCTCACGCTGCTGCTCGCGCTGGCGGTCGCACGCCGACCTGAATACGGCGCGGCGAGCGCCGTGTGGAACGTGGGATTCGATGCGGGAATGGGGATCGGGTCGGTGCTCGTCGGGGCGATCGCGACCGGGTTCTCGTTCCCGGTCGCTCTTCTCGTGGCCGCCGCCATTTCGCTGGCGACGCTTCCGCTCACCATCACACGCGGCCGGAAAGTTCCCTAGACCGGCGTCCTCGCACGTCGGCTACTGGCGCGACGAGAGTGACGCGCTGACGCCGTACTGACTACTTCGCGGCTTCGATCTTGCTGTACGAAAACGGCAATTCCCGCGGCGGGTTGAGAGTGAAGATTTCGACCACGGCGGACACACCCGCGTTGTTGGCTCCGGCGACCATGACCTGGATGGAGGTCGGGTGGCTGAGCACGCGAATGGTGTCCGGCTCGTCGGAGGCGCTGGCGGTATCGGGCATGGAGTCGGGGTGGCTCGAGGGTAGCCGCCACCGGGTCTTGTGCGAGAGCGCATCCTTGCCCACGGCCACCAGTTCCGAGCGAGACCGCGTCGCCTGTTCGAAGACGAAGTTGCGCAGGTCATCCTTGCTCCAGCCCGCCGAGGCAAAGAGCTCGGCGTGCTCAGGCACCAGCACCAGTAGCGCACTCGTGTACTCATGGATGAGGGCGCCGGTACGACGGATGGTGTCGGCAAAATCTAGGGCGAGCTGCTCTGGATCCGAGGTGTGGCGCGCTTCGATGTGCATCACCGACCGGATCACATAGGCCGTCACGACGCTCTCCGACGCATCGAACCCGTATTCGGTGTGCAGCGGCGCCCACGGGCTCTGCTCCTCGTTCTCCGCGATGCACGACGAGTACTTCGCGGGGGTGCCCTGCGTCGCCTGGTCGAGTTTGTGCGGACGCAGGCCGAACACGTTGATGCACCCGAGCCGGATCGCCCGACCGATGGTGGCGTTCGCCCGGAAACCGGAGCCGAAGATGTTGCCCTGGCTGTTGAGTTCGATCTCGCCTCGAATGGGACCGTTCACGACCAGGAAGGGGGCGGTACCCGTGGTGCTCTGCCAGATACCGCGCACCGGATGCGGCTCCTTGGCGATCGCCTCCCATGCTGCGACCACGACCGGGAAGTACTCCGGCTTGCAGCCCGCCATCGCCGCGTTGATCGCGGCGAGCCGAACGGTGAGCTGGCGATTGAGGTGGGTGATCGTGAAGAGGGCCTCGTCTGGATCGCGGTCGACCGTGGCCAGGAACCGGGCTACATACCCCTCGGTGACCGGTACTACCGGAAGTCCGTCGGTCCACTCCTTGTCCCAGTAGTACTCCAGAACCTCGCGAAACTGGTCGGCCTCGGCCTCGGGCAGTACCGCTTCATTCACCGTCGTCGTTGTCATCTCAGCCTTCCACACCCAGAATCCGCAGTACTTCGGGCAGCGCAGTCAGCGCGCGCTCGCGCACCTCACCGGCGCTCAGGCTGGCAAACGGGTGCTCCACCGCGTAGAAGTCGAACCCGGGAAACCGCTGCACTGCGGCCATCGCTTGGCCCGACATCAGAAATGAATCCGAGGTGATGCTCACCGTCGGCATGCCGGCCCGCTCCAGCAGAATGCCGTCGGCCACGGTGGCCGCACTGCACGAGCCACAGTCCCCCACCCCGGTCACAACGACATCGCACTCATTGACGATCTGCTCGAGCAGCGGCTGCTTAAGGGGGGTGCCGAAGTAGTCCTTCGTATACAGCCGCGCTTCACCGGCGCTGTAGTGCTCCTGAAGCTCCTTCGCGATCTCGTTGAGCAGCATCGTCGCGTTGGGCTTGGTGTTGTCGAGAAGACCGATCCTCAATCCCTTGAGACTCACGGGTCGGGGAGAAAGTGTACTGTCCGTCGCCTGATCTTCCATTCCTGTCGGATCAAGCAGCATCTCCTGAATTGCCATCTCGGCATGCCCTTTCGTCGTGGCCGGAAGCTGTGCCGTCAGTATGGCATGCGGGTAATTGGCTCCCCCAGCGAAGTTCCGTTAGATGGAAAGGCACCTGCTCAGGGGCGCGGAGACCGCGCGCATGGTAGATCCGCCGCCGCAGATTTCTGTTCGGGACGGACGCTAGTGCGCATTCCCCGCAGGCAAGACCACGTGGTCAAGCGAATACGGCGTCGGCTCCAGAGCGTTCGACATGATCTGCTCCATCACGGCAAGCGGGACCAGGCAGTCAGCACACGCATCCTCACCCGCCGCGATCTCGACGACGATTCGCTCATCGCCGGCGTCCGACCAACTCAGCAGGTAGCCATCCGACGCGAGCATCTCGCGAAACTTCGCGAGCGCGTCATCGATGGTTGTGGTGCTGTCAATCGAGTCCGTCATCGGGATCTCCTTTCAATCATCCGCGTTCTTGCCCCTTCGCTCGGTAGATGAGGTGTCTGCGGGGCGAGCCGAACAGGTCCGACGGAGTGTGGGAGGTCGCATCGCTTCGTCCACCTTTCATATCAGTGATGTCCGCAGATTTCCAGAGCAGCGCGGCAGCTGTCGCTGACACGAAGCGACGTTCGACGCTTCGCGCTCTCGCGCGGCGGGAACAATCCGGCTAATCTGACGGGCATGGCCCAGGCAGGCCCGCGCGCACGCGCTGGATCGGGACGACCGTGTTCCTTAGGTTCTGCACCGGGCGTGGTCGCGGCGCCGTTCCGTGGATCACCTCCGGCTGGCGTTCGGACGACTGGGGTGTGGCGGCTGGCGCAACGTCCGGAGGTGGTGGCCGAAGCCCACGCCGTGGCGGGGCTGACGTGACAGGGTGAGGTGCATTATGAAGGCGATTGTGGTGACAGACAAGGCCGCGGGAGCAGCCGGGATGATGCTGGAGGGTCGTCCGGAGCCGGCGGCGGCGATCAACGACGTCCTCGTCGAAGTACACGCCTCGGGATTCGTTCCGACGGAGGTGGGATGGCCGTCCACCTGGACCGATCGTGCCAACCATGGCCGAGCGCCGTCGATCCTCGGACACGAGCTGGCCGGAGAAGTTGTTGCCCTCGGTTACGGCACGACCGGTCTCTCGGTGGGGCAGCGGGTGTTCGGCCTCTCGGACTGGCATCGTGACGGCACCCTGGCGGAGTATGTGGCGATCGAGGCGCGCAACCTCGCGCCGCTCCCCGGTGACGTCGACTTCATCGTGGGCGCGAGCCTGCCGATCTCGGGCCTCACTGCCTGGCAGGGTCTGTTCCAGCACGGCCACCTCCAGGCGGGGCAGACCGTCCTCGCGCACGGCGCGGCTGGCGCGGTCGGGACGATGGTCACGCAACTCGCGCGCGAAGCCGGCGCCTACGTCATCGGCACCGGGCGCGCCGCCGATCGTCAGAAGGCCCTCGACTTCGGCGCGCACGAGTTCGTCGACCTCGCGGGCGACACCCTCGAAGACGTCGGCGCAGTCGACCTGGTCTTCGACGTCATCGGTGGAGACATTCAGAAGAGATCCGCGAGCTTGATCCGGGCCGGAGGAACGCTGGTGACCATCACCGGGCCGGCCGAGGCACGGCCCGTAAACGGCCTGGCCGTTGATTTCGTCGTGGAGTCCGATCGTGCTCAACTTGGTGAGATCGTGCAGCGGGTGCGCGACGGACGCCTGCGGACGAACATCGGCCACGTCGCGACACTCGATGACGCCGTCGTTGCCCTCAACCCGACCGAGCGACGCACCGGGAAGACGATCATTCACATCCGCCCATGACGGCACGGCATCCGGCCGATGCGCCACACCGAAGGAGACCTGACATGCCCCGCGTTCGTCTCGATCTGTTCGCCTCGCTGGACGGCTACACGCCGGCCGACCCGACGCCCGAAAATCCCATGGGCACAGACTGGGAGCGTCTCACGGCGGCGTATGCCGCGACCCGCACGTTCCGGGAACGTGTCTTCGGCGACACCAGCGGTAAGGGCACGACCGGCATCGACGACCGGTACGCCGTCGCGTTCTTCGAGGGCATCGGCGCCGAGATCATGGGCGCCGGGATGTTCGGCCTGCACTCGTTTCCCGACGATCCCGACTGGAAGGGCTGGTGGGGTGACCAGCCGCCGTTCGGCACCCCGGTCTACGTGCTCACCCACACCGCCCCGCGTCCGTCGATCCCGATGCGGGGCGGTACCACCTTCCACTTCCGCAGCGCCGGCATCGAGGATGTGCTCGCCGAGGCGACCCAGGCGGCGAGCGGCCGGGACGTGCGCGTCGGCGGCGGTGTCGGCACCGCACGCGACTTCCTGCGCGCTGGCCTGGTCGACCAGCTGCATGTCATGGTCGCCCCGATTCTCCTTGGTCAGGGCAACCGGCTGTGGGACGACCTGGCCGGCCTCGACTTCACCCACACGGTGACGACGGAAGTGGCCGAGAGCGGCACCATCCACGTCACCTTCACCCGATAGGACGGGAGCCTGAGGTTCGCCAATTCTGTCGGCTGACTTCGAACCCCGCGTCAACTAATGCTTGACTCATATACCCCCAGGGGTATACATGGAGTACTCCTTCTCGAGTGTGCCGCGTTGTGGCAGGTCTGACCTCATCCGAACATCCCAGAGTCTGGAAATATCCCATGCCACAAGTCAGTCCTCAGCGTTCACGGCCGGCACCAGAAGGACCACCCGAAAAGCGCCGCCGGCCAGCCCACCGCGGGCTCAAGGTCACTGGTGTCATCGTTCTCACCGCTCTGGCGGTAACACTCGCATCCACAGCGGCCAATTCCTTCCTCGAACAACAGGAGAAAGGGAGTACAGCAGCGTACGGCCAGTTGGTTGAGGTTGCCGGCGGCGCGATGAACGTCTACCGGTCCGGGGACCGCACCGGACAGCCTCTGGTCTTGCTCAGCGGGCTTGGCACCATCGCGCCGGCACTGGACTTCGCGCCTCTGATCCGGGAACTCGACACCTACGACGTCATCGTCGTCGAGGGATTCGGATACGGGTACAGCGACATGACCGCCCGCGAACGGACCGTGGAAAACATCAGCGACGAGCTGCACCAGGTGCTCGCCTCACTCGAGGTCGACGGACCTTACGTTTTGATCGGGCACTCGATCGCCGGCTTTTACACACTCGACTACGCCAACCGGTACCCGAGCGAAGTAACCGCAGTGATCGGCATCGATCCCACAGTGCCCGCCGCCCAAGCCGACACGGCATCCTTTACCGGCGGTGGTATCAATGTCGAAAAAATAATTGCCACGATCGGGTTGGTCAGAGCCGTGGTGTCGGTTGCGCCAACCCTGGCGGACCCGTCGAGCCACGACTTCACTCCGGCCGAACTTGAACAGATGCGCCTCATGACAATCTGGAACTACGGCAACTCAGCGGTCGCCGACGAAACCGCTCGAATGGGCAGCAACGCCGCGGCGCTCAACGGTGTGACCTATCCCGACGACCTGCCCGTTCTGAACTTCCTCTCCACCGATAGCATCGCGACCATTCCCAACTGGCTTAAGGCTCACGAGAACCAACTGGCAAACGTCCGCCACCACGAGATCATCCAACTCGAGGGCCCGCACTACCTCCACTGGACACAAGCGAAGACCTTGGCCACGAAGATCACCGAGTTCGTACGGGAAACCGCTCCGTAAGCGATATTGAACAACCCCGCTTCGGCCTTTGCGCGGCGCGGTCCGGGCGGCAGACTGGTCGCGTGGACCAAGGGCGGAACTCCTGGGTGCTGCACGTCGACCTCGACCAGTTCATCGCGGCCGTGGAAGTGCTGCGGCGCCCCGAGCTCGCCGGCAAACCGGTGATCGTCGGCGGTCGAGGCGATCCCACTGAGCGGGCCGTGGTGTCCACCGCGTCGTACGAGGCCCGGGAGTTCGGCGTCGGATCCGGTATGCCGCTGCGCATCGCCGCACGCAAGGCTCCGGATGCGGTGATCCTGCCAGTGGACGCCGAGGCCTACACCGCCGCATCCGAAGAGGTCATGGCAACTCTCCGCGCCCAACCTGACGCGACCGTGCAAGTACTCGGCTGGGACGAAGCGTTCGTCGGCGTGCAGACGGACGATCCAGAAGGCTATGCCCGGCGGGTGCAGCAGGCCGTCCTGGATCGGACCGAACTGCACTGCAGCGTCGGAATCGGCGACACGCTGGTCCGCGCCAAGGTCGCGACGGGATTCGGCAAACCTCGCGGGGTGTTTCGACTCACGGTAGACAATTGGCTGGAAGTCATGGGTGACCGGCCGACGATTGCGTTATGGGGCGTCGGAACGAAGATCTCGCGTCGGCTTGCCGAGTGCGGCATCACCACCGTCGCCGAGCTTGCCGCCGCCGAGCCGGACAGCCTGGTTGCCCAGTTCGGACCGAGAATGGGTCCCTGGTACATCCAACTCGGGCGGGGCGAGGGCGCCCGTGTGGTGGATGACACGCCGTGGGTGGCGCGCGGGCACAGCAGGGAGACGACGTTCCAGCACGACTTGACCGAGCCGGCTCAGGTCGAGCAGGCGGTACGCGACCTGGCTGAGCGGGTGCTGGCGGATGTCACCGCCGAGGGCCGGCCCGTGGTCGGGCTGACTCTGAAGGTGCGCTACGCGCCGTTCGTCACCAGGGTCCTCACCAAACGGGTCGCTGAGACCTTCGACCGAGAGACCGTGCTCGCCGGGATTCTGGCACTGATCGGCAGGATTGAACCCGGCCGGCCCATCCGGCTGCTGGGGCTGCGGGCCGAGATGCCGATGCCGGAGGATGCGCGGGAGGGGCACACTCCAACGCGCAGCGGCTGGTGACTTCTGAGCGAGGAAGGCACCGCACTAACGGCGCAGAACAATCCTCACAGGTCTTCCATCGCCGGTAGCAACACGGCTGCAAGCTCGTTGACGAACGGTGCTCGCAGCATGGTGAGGTGGTCGCCGGCGACGGTTGCCTGGGTCGGTGGGGGTGTGATGTGGCGGGCCCAGTCGACACGCGGGCTATCGACTTCGGTTGCCACCACATCGATGATTCGAGTGTCGTCTTGGGTCATCGGGAAGATTCGGTAGCGCGCGCTTATCGTCTCGCCGAGGCGCCAGTAGGCGACGAAGCGATCTTTGCGGAAGGCTCGCCAGAAGCCGAGGTAGGGCCAGCGCTGCCAGGCCAGTCGTCGTAGCGTTTGGCGGAGCCGGCTTGCGCGGGCTTGATCGGCCGCGGAGGGCGCGCTCGGCATGATGCGCTGCATTTCTACCTGGGATACCAGTGCGGTGCTGTCGACGACATCGAGCAGGGCGAGCAGGGCAACCGAGTGCCCGGCACTGCGCAGTCGGCGAACAACGTCGTAGGCGATAATGCCGCCAAGGGAGAAACCCGCCACGAGGTAGGGGCCGTGTGGTTGAACCGACTGCATGGCTTTGATGTACCGCTTGGAGATGCGAGCGATCGAGGTTTCAGGCAGCAGGCCCCATTCCAGGCCGGGCGCCTGTAGCCCATACACCGGCCGGTCGGCGGCGATCAGTTGCGCGAGTTCGCGGAACTGGATACCGAGGCCGGAGGCGCCGGCGATCACGAACAACGGGGCTGCATCGCCGCCCTTGGCTAGTTCGATCATGACACCGCGTTGGAGATTGCTGGGGGCGTGCCGGGGCAGCGCGGCTAGCGCCGCCACGGTCGGGTTCTGCAGGAAGTCGGCGGAGGTGATGGTCCGGTTGGCATCCGTGTCGAGGGCCGACACCAGCTCCTCGACGGCGAGCGAGTCAGCGCCGAGCTGAATGAGGTCTTCGTGCGGTCCGATGTCGCTCACGCCCAGCACCCGTTCACAGATGCTGGCGATAAACCCTTCAAACGGGGTCATGATGCGGATGTCGGCGTCGTCGGACGCACGCGCGGGTGCCGGTAACGCCAACCTGTCGATCTTGCCGTTAGGGTTGCGCGGTAACTCGGTGAGCTCAATGATCACCGGGGGCACCATGTATCCGGGCAGGTCGGTGCGCAGCCGACGACGCAGAGCCGCTCCGGAAATCCACCGCCGGGGATCCGGTACGACATAGGCGACAAGCTGGTTAACGCCCTCGACCCGGGTCGGCACACCCACGACGACACATTCACGTATCTCGTTTTCGGACATGAGATGACGTTCCACCTCGGCGGGCTCGACCAGGTATCCGCGGATTTTGACCATGTGGTCGCGGCGGCCGACGTATTCGAGCAGTCCGTCGCCGGGCCGGATCCGGGCCAGGTCGCCGGAATGATAGACGCGTAGCCCGTCGGCACGAGTGCGAAAACGCGCGGCGGTACCCTCCGGATTGCGCCAGTAACCGCGCGAACAGCGGCTTCCAACGGTGACGATCTCGCCCGGTGTGCCCGCGGCGACGGGGCGGCCGTCGTGGTCAAGCAGTTGCAGCTCTTTGCCCGGGAACAGGTGCCCAGCCGGTACAGCGCCGCTGCCCAGTGGCATGTCCGCCGTCACTGGAAACCAGGTCAAGGTCCAGGCCTCGGACGATCCGGACAGGGCGATCAGCTCGCAGTCAGCTGTCGTGCATCCCCGCAGCAACTCGACGTCGTGCCATTGGACCGGTTCACCACCGACTACCACCCGACGCAAGTCGGGCAGGTGTAGGCCCCGGTCGATGGCGCACGCCGCCACACTGCGCAGAGCGTGCGGCGTGCCGTTCAGTACGGTGATCCGCTCCGTCGCGAGCCAATCAGTCATGGCTTCGACCCCGCGGCGGCGCAGATCGAACAGGTGGGTGGGGCAGCCATGCACGAGGTTGTCGAACAGGTTGAAAAAGCCGAGGAAGAAGCTGAGCGGATTGACGATGCCCACCCGATCGCTCTGGCCAAGGTCCACGCTTACGGGGTTCTCGACCAGTTCCTCGGCCAGCGCACGCCCCTCGATGACAACTCCTTTCGGAACACCGGTCGAGCCCGACGTAAACCCGATTGCTGCGAGCGCCTCGTAATCGATAATCTGCGGATCAAGCAGCGGGCCACTCGGCAGCCGCTCAATTGAAATGACCACACCCAAGTCACACTCAAGAGAATTCGCCAACTCGCGATACTGAGGGGCCACGAAAGTGGCGACCGGTGTGGCGAGACCAATGATCTCAGCGATGCGGGCGCTCGGCGTAGTCGTGTCCACAAAGACGAACGGCCGACCAGCTCGTCGCGTCGCTACCGCCGCCACCACCGCGTCCTGGTCGTGGCCGGCGATCACGATCACCGGTTCCTCCCCCGGAGCGACCCTGTCAGCAAGCTGCCTGCCGAGCCGTCCCGACCACGTGTCGAGATCTCGCCACGACAACGAGACACCGCCGTGCGTGCACACAGCGCATTCGTCGCCCCGAACGCTGGCCCAATATCGCACCGCGGCCGCAAACGGTGCCGGTGCCGGACCATAGCCAGCGGGGATAAATTCGCTATACAGCTGTCCTGCATCCGGCTGCTCAGCCAAGTTGATCACCATTTACGGCCTCCTGCATACGGGTTAGGACAGGCGCACGACAAGCGATGTAATTGATTTCTCGGTTACGAGTCGTGAGCATAAGCCAACCCAGATTCGCTGACAAGGGCCAGCGAAACTCGCCTTTCTGGAGATGCGCACTGCTGCGCAGGGCAAAACGGAATCGTTCCCTTTCAACTGGTGACAGCACTCATCAGGAGAGTCTGAATGCGGTGTGAGTGCTAACCCCGCATTCCAGGTTCAGATGTCGGCAACGCTACGCTGGAAAACGCTGGTTTCGAAGAAGGTTGGCCACCATCATGGTGGAACGTTCCCTGACGGACGATCAGTTCATAACACTGACGCGACGACCGGTGTCAGCTGGCGAGCGTCCGGCCTAGGACACGGCACCCCGTCGACGACGACGGCTGGTGAAGATCAGGGCCGAACCGAGGAGGAGAAGCAGAAGCGCGCCCCCGATGAGCCCGTCGGTCGGCGTGTCGACGCCCGTGGCGGCAAGAGTCGAATGCGGCCCCTGGGTGGAGAGATAACCGAGTGTCCCGGTGCCCGTGACGGTGATGTACACCACCTTGGTGATCGTGGACCCATCCGGTGCCGTCCCTGTGAGGGTGATGGTGTGGGCTCCAGCAGGAATGCTGGCCGGGAGCAAGAACGTGTCAGTGAACGTTCCGGTGCTACTGGCTGTCCCCGAAGCGACAGTGATCGGGGTGGAGTGCAACACCACAGACCACGCTGAGTTCGCGAGCAGCCCGGTTCCGCTGACGGCAACTGGGGCGTTACCGATCGGCGATCCGACGGCCAGGTGAAGGTTCAGGGTGAGGACAGGTGCGGCATCCACCGGTTCGTCAACCAGTGGCGGGATGACCACCGGCGGTGTGACCACAGGAGGCACGGTCACCGACCACTGCGCGTACAGCGTGGTGTCCGCGCCGATCCGGCTGGTGAAGTCCCACGCGCTCCCGCCGGATGCTGCCGTGAACCAGCCGGCGAAGGAGTGGCCGGCCCAGGTCGGGTCGGCCGGCCGGGGCGCAGTGCCGTCAGCGTTCACACCTACCGGAGCCGGGGCGGTGCTGCCCCCAGTCGTGTCGAAGGAGACGGTCGCGATCGCATACGTGGCGTAGACGTCCGAGGTCCCGGCGGGTGTCCACGTCGGGAAGGTGAACCCTCCAGCGACAGCGGAAGAACTGTATTGCGGGAGGTACGACACGAGCACACCCGGGAAGGTACCCAAGGCCGTCAAACCCACCGTCGTTGGCACCGCGCCCAAGAAATGCACCGCCGAAATGTCGGTCTCGTCGAACGCGTAGTTTCCAATGCTGGTGACACTGCTGGGAATGGTCAACGACCCGATCAAACCACTGTTGTAGAACGCGTGGGCGCCGATGGTGGTGACACCATCTGGTATCGTCACCGACCCCAACATGTTGCCGTCGAACGCGTGGTCACCGATGCTGGTGACGCTGTCCGGGATGACCACCGACGTCAAGTCGTTGTGCGCGAACGTGTACTCGCCGATGCCGGTGACGCCGCTCGGAATGACCACCGACGTCAAACTGTTGAACCCAAACGCCGTCCCGCCGATGCTGGTGACGCTATCCGGGAGGATCACCGACGTCAAGTCGTTACTTGAGAACGCACCGAATCCAATGCTGGTGACGCTATCCGGGATGGTCACGGACGTCAAACTGTTGAACGCAAATGCATATCCGCCGATGTTGGTGATGCTGGTCGGGATGGTCAGCGACGTCAAATGGTTATTCTGGAACGCACCCTCCCCGATGCTGGTGATACTGTCCGGGATGCTCACCGACGTCAGCTTGTTGGTGTCGAAGGCAAAATCCCCGAGGCTGGTGACGCTGTCCGGGATGGTGACCGAAGTCAGAGCGCTGTAGTTGAACGCAGCCTGCCCGATGCTGGTGACGCTGTTCGGGATGGTCACCGACGTCAAGTTGGTGAAGGAGAACGCAGCCTCTCCGATGCTAGTCACGCTGCTCGGGATGGTCACCGACGCCAGATTCCTGCTGGAATAAAACGCATGATCGCCAATGCTCGTGACGCTGTTCGGGATGGTCACCGCTGTCAAGTTGCTGCCTTGGAACGCCGCATCCCCGATGCTCGTGACGCTGTTGGGGATGGTCACCGATGTCACACTGGTGCCATCGAACGGACCGCCCATGATGCTGGTGACATCGTACGTGGTGCCGTTGATGGTCACCGCCGCAGGAATAGAAACAGCGGTTGCACTGCCCGTATAGTCGATCACGGATGCCCCGGCGGCAACGTTTCCGTCGTCAGCCTCGTACGTGATGCCGTTCGAATCCGTGACTCCCACCGGCGCGGCGGATGCAGCCGGAACTGCTCCGAAGAACAACAGGAGTGCCGCAAAACTGACGACGGCCAATGGCTTTTTCCCCTTATGCATGACGTTCACCCTACTGTGCCCCACGGCAGCGTTTCGATTTCCTGCTGTTCTTTCAACTCGTGTCGAGTCCGCCTTGATCCGCCCGCAGGCGTCGACGGCCAGCCTTCATGTACCTCCCATATGCGGTGGTAATAATGTCCCAATGCGTAAACCTGAGCATCCCCCGTTCGAGTTTCTCGGCAGCTGGGATCGACAATTCGTCGCCACCGCTATCCACGATGGGCACGACGTGCGCCCCGACTTCGCTGCGGAGCTGATTCTTCCCGAGCCGGACCGACTGCGGGAGGAGGACCCGCACACTGCCGAGATCGGGGCCCTCATCCCCGCCCGTGTCGTCGTGCATCGGTCCCGATTCGAGGTGGACCTGAATCGCGAGCGCGACGAGGCTGTCTACCGTTCCGCGGAGGAGGCGTGGGGTCTGGACGTGATCCGCAATCCTCCGCTCGCCGGCTCCCTCGTCGCCGGCTCCCTCGCCGTCTACGACGCCTTCTATGCCGAGCTCGGCATATACCTGGACGCGGTCGCTGAACGCGGACCGTTCGTGGTGTTCGACATCCACTCCTATAACCACCGACGTGACGGAGCTGACGCCGCGGCGGGCCCGGACGAGGAGAACCCCGAGGTCAACGTGGGCACGGGCTCGTTGGATGCCCGGTTCGCCCCTGTGGTGAACACGTTCATGGAGGCGCTGCGGGGCGCCGAGACCTCGACCGGCGCTCTGGACGTGCGTGAGAACATCCGCTTCCGTGGTCGACAGCTCGCGGCCTGGACGCACGCCCGGTACCCGGGCCGCGGTATCGTGCTCGCGCTCGAGTTCAAGAAGACCTTCATGGATGAGTGGACCGGAGAGGTCGACCGCGACAGAATCGACGAACTCGCCCGCGCGCTGGCCGGCACCATCCCGGCGGTCGAGGAATCGCTGCGCGCGGTGGTGACGTCGTGAGCGCCGGCCGGGAGACCCACGGCAGCAGCGCGGATGCGCCTGACGCCGTCGACCCCGCACGCCCGCGGTCCGGCGCCTCCCCGGTCCCCTCAGCCGACGCCGTCGAGCCGCCGGCCCGCCCGCACGATGCCGCCGCCCCGGAGACGAGCGCCATCGACGTGGGTGTTCTCTCCCCCGAGGACCTCGCCGCGGACCATGCCATGGCCACCCTGGCGGGAAGCGTGCGGTTTCTGCTGGAAATGACCCCCGTGAACGCCGACGACGTTCGTGCGACGTTCCTCGCGCACCCGGAGGTCGACCCGGTGTTCCAGTACCGCACACTGGACGTTGACCCCAACGTGCTGGATGCGCAGGTGGCCGCGCTGCCGCTCGACAACGTCGCTGACGCCACCCTTGCCGCGTTGCTGCGCAACCGGCAGCGGGAGATGTCGCTGCGGATCGAGATGCTGCGGGCGCGCGACACGCCAGACTTCCTGCAGTTGTCGATCGCCCAATACGGCGCGGTGCACCCCGGGCTGGTGAGCCGCGCCGAAGACTTGCTGCGCCGACTGCCGAGCGGCCGGCTCGAGTACGACTCCGTCAACGCAGAGACGTTTCTGGCTGCAGCGCAGGCGGAAATCGACTACTACCGATCGATCGACCCGGACGTCGGGATCCACGCCGAGATTCGCGACGACATCTCCGGCGTGCTCGTTGATGGCAACATGCTGCTCATCTCCAACAACGCCGCGGTGGCCGCCCCCCGCGTTAACGCGCTCCTGCAGCACGAGGTGGGCACCCACCTGGTGACCCAGGTGAACGGCATGGCGCAGCCGATCCGGATGCTGGGCTCGGGCCTCGCCCACTACGACGAGACGCAGGAAGGCCTCGCTGTGCTGGCGGAGATCGCGTGCGGCGGGCTCACCGCCACCCGGCTGCGCCAGCTCGCCGCGAGGGTGATTGCCGTGCAGTCGCTGGTGGGCGGCGCGACTTTCGTCGAGACGCATCGCCTGCTCACCGGTCACGGTCTGCCCGCAGGAAGCGCCTACGGCGTCGCGATGCGGGTGTACCGGGCCGGCGGCTTCACCAAAGATGCGATCTACCTGCGCGGACTGCTCGCGTTGCTGCGGCACGTGGCCGACGGCGGCGTGTTGGACTTGTTCTTCCTCGGCAAGTTCTCGCTGGAGGATTTGCCCCTCGTGGAGGATCTCGCCGCGCGCGGATTGCTCGCCGCGGCGCGGGTCATGCCCCGGTACCTCTCCGACCCGGAGGCCGCCGCCAGGCTGCAGAATGCCGCCCGCACGGAAGACCTGGTGACACTCGTCAACGCGTAACGCCCGACGCCGCAGCTCATACTCCCCTCCCCCAACCGCCCACGACCATCCAGCTAGGAGTCCCCATGAAGATCGGTTTCGTGGTCAACGACATCGCCACCGAGAAGCCCGTGTACACGACCACGCGTCTGGCGATGACCGCCACTCGGCTCGGCCACGACGCTTGCCTGATGGGGCTGCGGGATTTCGGTTACGAGCCGGACGGGTCGCTCTCGGCGATGGTGGCATCCGTGAGCGCGGGCAAAGCGTACCGCTCGCCGAAGCGGTACCTCGAAGACGTGCAGGCGGTCGACCGGGAGAGGGTTGCGCTGGGCGACTTGGATGTGATCATGCTGCGCTCCGACCCGGCGATGGACGCTGAGGAGAGCCCGTGGGCGAACACGGCCGGCATCGCCTTCGGCAAGCTGCTCGCCGACTCCGGCGTGCTCATCGTCAACGATCCTGGTTCCCTGGCCGACGCCACGTCGAAGGCATATTTTCAGCACTTCCCGGAGGTGGTGCGGCCACGAACGTTGATCTCGCGAGATGAGCACCGCATCCGCCAGTTCATTGACGAGCTGGGCGGCCACGCCGTGCTCAAGCCCCTGCAGGGCTCGGGTGGCTCCGGCGTGTTCCTGGTCACCCCCAAGGAGGCGCCCAATATCTCTCAGATCGTGGAGGCGATCGCTCGTGATGGCTATGTGGTCGCCCAGGAATACCTGTCCAAAGCCAAGGACGGGGACGTGCGGATGTTCGTCATGAACGGCCGCGCCCTCGAGGTTGACGGCGTCTACGCCGCCTTCCGTCGGCGGCCCGGAAAGACCGACATCCGGTCCAACATGTCTGCGGGCGGCAGCGCCGAAGCGGTGAAGGTGACCGACGAGATGCTGCAGATCGTGGAGGCGGTGCGCCCCAAACTGCTCGCGGATGGTCTGTTCCTCGTCGGCCTGGACATTGTGGGCGACAAGCTGATGGAGGTCAACGTGTTCTCGCCGGGTGGCCTCGGATCCAGCGAGGCGCTCTACGGCGTGGACTTCACGTCCGCCGTCATCGAGGACCTGGAGCGCAAAGTGAGGCTCCGAGAGCACTACGGTGAGGAGCTCTCGAACATCCGGCTGGCAACAATCTAACGCCGCCAGGTCGAGAAGGTTCGACTTGTAAGTTACCCGTTAGCGCGCTGCTGCGCCCCAGTTTTGTGACTGCCCTGCAGGGTTGCGGTGTTGGGGCACGTTCCACGGGTTGTCGTCGCGCAGCGGCTCTGGCAGCAGCTCCTGCGGGGCACCCTGGTAGGCCACCGGGCGCAGGAACCGGCTGATCGCGGCGGTCCCGACCGAGGTGCCGGAGTCGTTCGTGGTCGCCGGCCACGGGCCGCCGTGCTGCATGGCCGGCGTCACCGCGACGCCGGTGGGCCAGCCGCCAAACAGCACCCGGCCGGCATGCTGGGCAATCCACGGCACTAAGGTGCGCAGTACCGGGGTGTTCTCCCCGGATGCCGCGTGCACGGTGCCGGTGAGGTTGCCCTGGAACAGGTCGTCGGCCACCTTGGCGAGGTCGGCATCCGTGTCGTACTGCACCAGGATGGACAGCGGACCGAACGCCTCGTCCAAAAGGGTGTCTCGATGCCGCTGCAGGGTGGCCACCGGAACGCTCACGATGGTGGGAGTCGCCCAACCCTGACCGTCCTCGTCTATGCGCAGGGACCCCTCGGCGATGACCGTCACCCCGGTGGTGCGCAGGATGGCGTCCCGGCGGGCCCGGTAGCCCGCGGCGATCCCCGGGTTCAGCAACCGGTGCTCCCCCACCACACCAACCAACTGTGCGATCCGGTCGGTCAGCGGATGCTGCTGTTCAGGCACGAACAGGAAGCCCGGCTTGGTGCACAACTGCCCCGCCGATCCGGCGACGCTGGTGACGTATCCGTCGGCGATGCCGTCCGCGTTCTCCGCGAGCGCGGCCGACGTGACGAAGGTGGGGTTCACACTGCCCAACTCGCCATAGAACGGGATCGGAGTCGGCCGGGCTGCGGCGATGTCGGCCAGCAGCCGGCCGGCACGGATCGACCCGGTGAAACTACCCGCGGCAATCCGGCGATCCTTAAGCATCGCCACCCCCGCCCGCTGACCGGTGATCAACTGAAACGTGCCCTCCGGCGCACCCGCCCCGGCCAGTGCCCCGGTCACGATCGCTGCGGTCTGCTCCGAGAGTTCTGGATGCCCGGAATGCGCTTTGAGGACCACCGGACAACCCGCGGCAAGCGCCGACGCCGTGTCGCCGCCGGCCACCGAAAATGCGAACGGAAAGTTGCTCGCCGCAAAATTTAACACCGGGCCGACCGGGATCCGATACCGACGCACATCCGGACGCACCCCCAAAGCGAACTGCGGATCGGCGTCGTCAATGCGCACGTCGAGATACGCGCCGTCCACCACCACATCGGCGAACAACCGCAACTGCACGGCGGTGCGCGTCAGCTCGCCCCGCAGGCGCGCCTCGGCCAAACCGGTCTCGACCATCGCGGTGGCAACCAGGTCGTCCTCGGCCGCCTCCAACCCGTCGGCGACTGCGACCAGGGCGGCCGCCCGGCGTTTCGGCGCGGTGACCGCCCACAGCGGCGCAGCCGCGGCCGCCCGGGCCGCCACCAACTCCAGTTCAGCCGGGGTGGTATCAGTCATGAGAACTCCTTAAGTACCCTGGGGCGTCATCGCTCTGTGAGAAATAGCCAGGCGTCGCGCCCACTGGCGACGGTGTTCGTAGTCGTCGCCACGCCAAGGATGTCAACCGTTACGGTGTCGCCCACACAAAGTGTGAAATCGTTGGGAGGCACGATGCCCGTACCGGTCGACAGCCATGCTCCGTCTGGGAAGTTTTCCGCGTGGAAGAGCGCGGCGACCAGATCGGGCACCTTCCGCACAAGGGCCGCAGTCGAGGTGGACTCGTCCAGCACCGTCCGCCCTTCTCTCTCGATCGTCAAGCGGATCGGGACAGTCGCAGGGTCAACTTCCCAGGCCGGTCGTATTGTCGGGCCGAGGGCGCACGCTCCTGCAAAAACCTTCGCCTGTGGCAGATACAGCGGGTTTTCGCCCTCCAGCGAACGCGAGCTCATGTCGTTGCAGGCGCCGTAGCCGACGATTTCACCGAACCGGTTCGCGATGACGGCCAGCTCGGGCTCCGGGACGTCCCAAGTCGAGTCGTCGCGGATTGCCACAGGATCGCCGTGAGTAACGACCCGCCAGGCGGGTGCCTTGAAAAACAACTCCGGCCGGGTGGCCGCGTAAACACGGTCATAAATATCGGGGTCGGTAGACTCGTCCATCCTCGCGGTCCGCGAACGCTGGTAGGTAACGCCGCTTGCCCAGACCTCAGTGCGGCCGTCGATTGGCGCAAGGCGCTTGCCGTCGGCGGTCGGCATGCTCGCCTGCGTCACGAGCGTGCGGATCTCGGCGAGTGAATGGGCGAGCAGCTCGGCGAGCGAGCGGACCGGGAGGGCGAAGATTTCGTCCTCGCGCTCGACCGCGATCCGACCGCCCTCAAGGCGTAGCAGGTACATCTTGTTCTCCTCGCTCCGTCAGGCCACGGTCACCCTGTCAAGATTGAAGTACGACCGCGCGTCCGGCGGCCGGATGTCGGAAACCGCGTCATTGAAGATTCGCATGGGGTGCGGCGTGTACGGGTGCTCTGCGATGGCGTCGAAGTCGAGTTCGATACCGAGACCGACGCCGTCGGGAATCAGTACGTCCCCCTCGTCGGTCAGTATGAGCGCTTCGTTTGAGATGTTACTGCGCCATGGGACGTCTGTCGCCATGATCTCCAGGTAACGGAAGTTCGGCAGAGTCGCACCAAGCTGCAGGGTGGCTGCGGTGCTGAGGGGCCCCGAAGGGTTGTGCGGGGCAAACGGTACGTAGCGGGCCGCAGCGAGCGTCGAGAGGAAAACCAGTTCCGACAGTCCACCTGCATGCGTGACATCGGGCTGGATAAAGTCGACCGCGCCCCGTTCGAATACCGGGAGGAACGCGTTGCGCCCGAACCAGCGCTCACCGGCAGCGATCGGAATCGGCGACTTCGAGCGGACCTCCACGAGGGCGTCGATGCTGTCGGGCGGGGTGGGCTCCTCGAAGAAGACGGGCTGAAATGCCTCCAACTCGCGCGCCACGCGAATCGCGGTCGGGACGTCGAACCGGCCGTGTCCCTCGATGAACAACTCGACATCGTCGCCGACTGCATCGCGCACGGCGGCAACCGGCTCAAGCATTCGGCGAAGATCGCCCGCTCCCACGGTGAGATCGCTCGCCTCGAACGGGTCCCACTTGAGTCCGCGGAATCCTTGCCGGACGGTGGCAACGGCCGCCTTGGCGAAATCTTCCGGAGTTCGCGCGCCCGAGAACCAGCCGTTAGCGTATGCACGTACACGGTCGCGGGTCGTTCCCCCGAGCATTCGGTGCACCGGGACGCCGAGGGCTTTGGCGGACACGTCCCACATTGCCGTCTCTACCGCGCTGATAGCTGTCATCGAGACGGGTCCGCCCCGCCAGTACGCGTCGCGATTCAGTTCGTAGATTGTTTCGGTGATACGGGTCGGGTCTTTGCCACGCACCTGCTCGGCGAGTTGCGCGATCGCACCGCGAATGGCGAGTTCCTGACCTTCCAGTGTCGCTTCTGCGACACCGGTCACTCCCTCGTCAGTACTCAGCCGGACGAAGACGAGGTTCGTCCGGTAGAAGTCCACGACGAAGCTGTCGAGGGTGGTGATTCTCATCTGGGTTACGTCATCCTTTCACGGCGCCGGCGGTCATCCCGCTGACGACATAGCGTTGTGCGAATAGGTAGAAAACGACGGCTGGAAGTGTGAAAAGCAGGGCGACAGCCATGATGCTCTGGATGGAGACGTCCTGTTCTCCGATATATCCAGCAACGCCGACCGAGGCTGGCTGGAGCGACTTGTCGAACACGAAAGTCACCGCGAACACATACTCGTTCCAGGCACTGAAAAATGCGATGACGGCTGCTGCGGCGACGGCCGGGGCGATCAGCGGCAGGATGATTCTGGCCAATATCGTCATCGGCCGGCCACCATCTACCCGCACGGCTTCGTCAAGCTCGCGCGGGACGCCGTCGATCGCGCCCTTCAGGATTAGGGCGACAACTGGCAGCGCAAATGCGGTGTCGGCCAGGATGAGCCCCTGCAACGAATTCAGCAATTCGAACCGTCGAAATAGGGAGAACAAGGGCACCACCAGCAGGGCCTCGGGGAGCATCTGCGTGAAAAGCAGGGCGAGCCCGACTACCAGCTTGCCTCGGAAGCGAAATCGCGAGAGCGCATAGCCGAGGGGCACGCCGAGCCCGATGGACAGCACCGTGGTTCCGGCAGCAACGATGAAGCTGTTCAGCAACCAGCCGAGCACCTGTCCGTCTTCGAGCGCGTCGACAAAAACGCCGAGACGCGTGAGGTCGGGCAACAGACTCACTCCGGCTCCGAACAACTGCGAGTCAGGCGTAAGCGCTGTGACGAACATCCAGTAGACCGGGAAGATCGCCAGGCCAAGAACAATCAGGACCGCGAGCATACGCCCGGTCACGCCAAGTCTTGAGGTGCGCATCAGGCCTCCTTCGCCGCTGCGCGGGCAACGAGCCTGCTGCCGACAATGACTATGAGCGCGATGACGATACCGACCATGCCGATTGCCGCCGCCGAGCCCAACTGCTTTGAATCGAACGCTTGTGAATAGAGGTCGATCACGAGTGTCCGGGTTGAGCCGAGTGGCCCGCCCCTGGTCATCAGCCAGATGAGTTCGAAGCGACGCAGCGACCAGATGGTCATCAGCACCGCGACCAGACCAACGGTCGGCTTGAGGACCTGCCACGTAACCACCCGGAACACCCTCCAGCGTCCGGCTCCGTCAACTTGGGCCGCCTCGACCAGTTCCTGCGGCACCGACTGCAGAGCGGAGAGCAGCACAATCGCGACGAAGGGGACGAGTTGCCAGATAGTCGTGAAGAGAATGGCTGCCAGCGCGAGTCGGGGATTGTCGAGGACTCCGCTTGGTCCCGGATCGATCCCTACGACGCGAAGCAGTTTCGTCAGGACGCCGTACTGCGGGTTGAGCATCCAAATCGCGATCAGTGCCACCGCGATGCCCGGGGCTGCCCACGGCACCGTCACCAGAGAGCGGGCCACTGCACGGCCAGGAAAGCGTCCGTTAAGCAGGAGCGCCACGAGCAGACCGACGCCAACCGCGCCGACAACGCAGGCGATCACGTAGACCGCGGTGGTCAGCAGCGTCTGTTGGAACTCCGGGTCAGCGAAAATAGACCGAAAATTCGCGAATCCCACCCAGACATTGACATTGGGGTTCAACAACGTGGTCCGGGTGAAACTGAGCCAGACCTCCTGGATCAAGGGCACGAGTTGAAAGACGGCGATGTAGACCACCGCCGGCGCCAGGAAGAGGTAAGGCGTCCAGGGGCTGCCGATCACTCTGCGACGTCGACGCGCAGCGAACGTCGACGCACGGGACGGCGTCAGTGAGGGCGCAGGGGTCGCGCCGCCCGGCGCGACCCCTGTGGTCAGGCGACTCACCGCCCTACGATTTCCTCTGCCTGCTTCTGGGCTGTCTGCATCGCGGACTTCATATCCGTCTGGCCTTGCAGTGCGGACAAGATCTGAGTCACGATGACGTGCCGGAGGTCGGGTGTCTGTGCGCCGAACCCAAGTACGATCTGCGGCACGCCCGAGTTGGTCAGCCCATCGAGCACCGGCAGGAACGGGTACTTCGCCAAGCTCGCCTGGCTGCGCTCGGTCGGGGTGGCGACGCTACTCGCGCCAAGTACCTCCTGCAGCTTGACCTGCTGGCTCGGCTTCAGCAGCCATTTGATGAAATCGAGAGCCGCGTCCTTATGCTTACTGTTTGAGTTGACCACGATCGGGGCCAGCAGCGAGCCTTGCTTCTTCACCGGGAACGGGATTGGTGCCACACTGAAGTTCAGCTCGGGGTTCGCCGCCGTAGTCGCCGTAGCGTAGCCGCCATTGTTCAACTCCATCCCGACCTTACCGTTGGCGAACATCTTGCGGAACGTCGCAGCATCGGCCCCCTTGGGAATGACGTTCGCATCGTAGAGCTGCTGGTACGCCTCGAGCCCCTTGATCACCTGCGGCGAGTCGATCGTGAGCTTCTTGCCGTTGGACCAGTTTCCGCCGAAGCCCAGGACATAGTTGAAGGTGTCTTGCCAAACCCCAGCCTCCTCGGCCGGCGTCTGCCGGAAGGCAAGACCGTAGGTGTCGCCTTTCGTGAGGTCCTTCGCCGTCTGAACGAACTCGTCGAAAGTCTTAGGCGGTGAAGGAATCAGATCCGCGTTGTAGAACATCCCGTAGTTCGAGTTCTCGAAGACCACGCCGTATCTGTGACCGTCGACGGTCAAGTACTTGTCGGGCCCCGCAATGAGATTCAGTGCCTTCGCGTCAATCTTGTCATCCAACTGCTCGAGAAGGCCCGAAGATGCTGCCGCTTCGAACTCAGGCATGTCGAACCGAACGAGGTCGGGCCCGGCCCCGCCGCCCATCTGGGTGAGGACAGTCTGCCCGAACGTGGGATATGGAACCGACGCAGGCTTGACGGTGACGACATCCTGGCTGGAGTTGTACTCGTCGATGAGCTTCTGGAGACCCGGGCCGCGGCCGGGGTCGCCCAGCGTCGAGGCTGCAAACGTGATCGTCGCGGCCTGTGGCTTGGCGGATTCCTCTGATGCGTTCGGGGCAGAGGAAGAACAGCCCGCCAGCACGGTCGCGCCAGCAGTGAGTATGGCGATCGTCGCTAGGGCTTTCACGCGGCGATGAGGGCGTAATTGCATTGCTACTCCTTCGTAAACGGTGCGGTTTCCCAGGCAAGAGCCCAATCTCGGACCCAAAGCCGATTGGTACGATTAATACTAACATTAGGTCTATACGTAAAATCAAGCAGGTACACCGGATTTGTTCGATAGGGTCACACTCATGGCTGATCTTCATGCAGAGCTCGTGGGAAAGCTCGGGCTTCGCATCGTCCGTGGTGACTATCCGCCCGGATCCCGAATCAACGTTGACGCGCTCGAACCCGAGTTCGGAGTAAGTAAGACCGCAATCCGGGAGGCACTTCGCGTAATTCGCGAGAAGGGGCTGATCGACTCTTGGCCCAAGCGCGGGACGATCGTGACGAACCGTGATTCCTGGAAACTGCTCGACGGTGACGTCATAATGTGGCGTCGGGAAGCACACCGCGACGATGACCGCCTGCTGGCAGAACTTTCCCAATTGCGCGACGTCATCGAGCCAGCTACCGCACGGATGGCAGCGCAATTTCGGGATGCGGCCGACATCGAGGCGCTACGTAGCTCTTTCGCCGAGTTCGAAGCGGCCGGTCAGGACGTGGATCGCCTCGCTGCCGCCGACCGCGACTTCCACCTTCGCTTGCTGCAGGCGACCCATAACGAATTGATGATGCGATTGGATGTCGTGGTGGTACACGCCGTCGACGCTAGGAACCGTATCCAGCACCATCCCGGAGCCGGCTGGCTCGACCCGGTGCCCGATCACCGCCGCGTGCTTGAAGCTGTGGAGGCTGGCAACCCCGCGGCGGCTGAGGCGGCCATGCGCTATGCCATTCGTGAGTCCGATGTCGACCTCCGCAGCGGCGAACCGCCGTTTGATCCCGACGGAACCAACTAAGAACTTAGTGGTCGGTACTTCGTGACTCCGTCGACCCGGCCGGCCGCCCGAGCAAATGAGGATCGGCTGGGCCGCGCCTAGGTTTGCCCGAGTTCGGGTTTCCGGGTAATGGCAATCACGCCAACATCGCGATGCTCCAAACACTAGACGGTCACGGTCGCCTGGAACTCTTCGAGTACATCCACCCCCGAAGCGATCGAGTCAAACCCGACTCGCCCCAACGAGATTGGCATGCACCGCGTCGCTTCCTCGGTCGGGACGTCTACAAGCTCACGTATATCCGCGGCCCCAGCGGCATCATCGTGATGCCCGCTGAGCAGCTGAAGAAGAACTGACGGCCAGATCGGCGCGATGCGCCATCGCGGGTGGCGCATGCTTCGACCCACAGCCATACACGCGCAGCCATGTCCGCGCCGGTTCCCTCGCGAGACGTACGGCCATCGTGCCCAAGTCACAGTGTCGCGCCGCGTGCGAATGAGATGCTCTCCCGAATTACCGCGAGCACAAGTTCCAGTTCCGAGTCGCTTCGTGGGCCGTAGACCATGAGTTCGGTTCCGAAGTCGCCATACTGATGCGGCTCACCCCAACCCGATTTCGTCAGTTCGATGCATCTATCCGCCGGTAATCACAGATGAATGCTCGTGTCCTGCACGCCGTGAATGTGTACCGGCTCGAGACGCTGGCCCGGAGCAAGCGAAGTTTCCGGTGTCCGTTCCGCTGCCATGTCGGCTAGGAATACGGCGCGTAAGGAGGCCGGCGATACTTGGCTGTGGCCCTCCACCACACCGTCCAGTCCAAAAGTCCGCGCCACGAGCCGACCCCACATTTCGGGGCTAGACGGCTGGCTAAGTTGTCTCTGCGGGCCGGTCAACCTCGCGTTCTGGTGTATTCACGAAGCAAACCCAGTCCGTGCCATTTGCGCCCCGGGGCGCCCGTGTCCGTAAGCCGGATCCATGTGCCACTGCTGGCCTGACGTCAGTAGTAGTGTTCAGCACAAAAGCCGGAGGAAGGTCTCGGCGTGCTGCGTAAGGTCTCACCAAGGGTGGCGGGTGCCTACACGATTGTGCTGGGTGTTCTAGTCGCTATCGTCGCGGGCGGAATGATCGCTCACCCGCCTCTGAGCATTTTCGGCGCGATCCTGCTGGTGGTGGCAACGATTCTGATGTCCATCGGTTGTGTCTGGCTCGTGCGACGCAGTTGGGACGAGCCGTGGCCGGAAGAGCCAGACGAGGCAAAACTGATGCGCCGACGGCGCCGTCTTCTCATCGTCAACGTCGTGCGATTATCGGTTGCGCTCGCATTCGGTGCCTTTTTCGCGGTCAACGGCGACTGGTGGGCGGTGGTCTTGGCCCTTGTTCTCGCCTGTAGCCCCACGACATTCATCTTGATGTTCTTCAAGCTGCGCGCACACTCCTTCTCCAAGAGTGACAGGGAATCGCGCTTCTCGGGCTAAGGACATCGGATGCGACAGCGCAGGACGCGGCGCCGGACGAAATCAGGGTCCAATGCTGCGTATTATCAGCCGAAGCATCAAGCGCCCCGGTGACGAGGTCGGCCTGGTACGTAAGCTCGATTATTTCGTCCCAGTCGCTTCCCTTAACAGCATCGTAAGCACCAGAATGTCGCCTATCGGCACGGACGAAAGTCACGCCGCTCGGAACCTCTCCGGACTCACCGCGAGCAAGACACGTCACGTCCTCGCCTCTGGTAACCAACCGCTCGGCTATCTCGCGACCAAGCCATGCCGTCCCACCGAGAATGAGTGTGCGTGTCATGACGCTCAGCTAATCGCACGCGCGACGCTGTATGGTCGGACGGCGCCAAGCTGGCCCACAAGCCGGATCCCCATTGCACTTGCTGGACCTCATGGTCAAGTCTACGAACGGATCAAGTAGGTACCCGCAAGCCGGACCTCTACCGACGCAGATCTATCGTTGAACGCTCGCTGGCCGAGGATTGCTGACTTGTGTCACAAGCGGAACCTCCGTCGGGACACGCAGGGCTCGACTCCTGTGGGCGGAATGGTCGCTGTCGTACGCCTGAGGGCTTGGGCGATGGCCTGTCGCACATACGCGCGGCCGAAGAGGTCCTCATCAACCAAGAATGCATAATGCGGCATCTGGATCTCGACGGGCGCCTCCGCCGCTTGCCGGACGCGGTGCAGGAGCGGCAGGCACGGGTGCGCTCAGCTGAGAATGCTGACGCCGAGGGCGAGGTTGAAGTTCCCCACGCCGTGGCGGGCCAGGCCCATCAGTAGCGGCCCGATCCCTTCTAGCCAGCGGGCCATCTCCAGGCCGCCGACATCGAGGGGGCGCAGTCCGAGGCTCTCGATGAACGCCGACACACTCGCCTTGGCCCGCGCGTCATCTCCGGCGAAGAACACGTCCAACGGACGCCCCTTTACTAGGACGTGGCCGAAGACGGTGTTGAACGCCTTCACGACGTGCGCGCTTACCGGGGCAACCTTGGCGATCTCCTGCGCACCGGAAGTGCCGTCAGAGATGACCAGAGCAGTGCCGTCGGCGTTGAAGGTGTTGGAGATATCGATGATGACCTTGCCAGCCAGTGCATCCCCGTATTGGGCGACGACCTGCACTGCGCTGGTGTACGGCACGGCGAGGACGACGATATCACCAGCCGGGACAGCGCCGAATGTGCCATCCGTGGCCCCGCCGCCGAGCTCGGCAGCCAGGCCCTTCGCCTTGGCCGCGTCGCGGCCGATGAGCTCGACCGAGTTGCCGCCCGCGACCGCGCGAGCGGCTATGGCGCGGGCCATGCCCCCCAGACCGATGAAACTGATGCTGCTCATGGATGAGTAATCTCTTTCATTAGGTTGAACCGAACGATCCGCCCTTGAGGCAGAAGGGGCGCCTACGGCCGAGCATTTGCCCAGGCGGCTGCCGATGGACCCGGCGATCTCGCGGAGCGAGATGCCCATGCCCGCAATCCCGGGTTAGCCCACCCGCGAATACCGCTTCGCGGCTAGGGCGCGCCCGTGCTCGATCGCGAGTTGCTCTGCGGCGACCTTGATTTCTGCGGCCTGCCCGGTGAATTGATCCAGCGCTGGATTGACGCCGACGAGTGTGAGCTGGCGCTGCACAACGAGCAGGTCGGCACCCCAGATCTCGCCGATCACGTGGCTAAGCCACGGGGTGGAGTGGTCCCACCGTTCCTTTGGGGTGCCGGGGCTGTAGTTGCCGCCGAGGACGGTGGCGAGCACAACGGGCTTACCCTTGAGGGCACCTCCGGCGATGCGCCGGTCGGTGTAGGTGACGTCGTACCAGGTCTTCACGTGGGCTGCGACTCCCCAGTTGTAGAGCGGGATCGCCAGTAACAGGGCATCCGCGTTGATCAGTTCGTCGGCGAGTGCTGCGGCACGTGCGTGAGCGTCGTGCTGAGCCGGACTGCGGTCTGCCTCGGCGAGGAAGCGGCTGGTCACGACGTCACGCCAGAGCGTGGCAGGCAGCGGCTCGCTGCCAAGATCACGACGCTTGACGACGGAGTCGGGATGTTCGGCGGACCACTCCGCTTCAACCAGATCGGCCAGGGCACGGCTCTGGGATGTAGCGGGCATGATGCTGGCATCGAGGCGGAACAAAGACATTGGTTCTCCAAACGTGGACTACGAAAAACAAAGCGACTCGGAAAACGCTAGCACGATTATGATTGATGTCATGGCCGACCTTGAGACCAACACGCGCAGGTGTGATTCCGCGATCACTCTTGCCTTCTCGGTGTTGGGAAAGCGATGGAACGGCATGATTCTCGGTGTCCTCGGCACGGGAAGCGCGTCGTTTGTCGGGCTGCGCAAGGCCGTCAGTGGCATCAGTGACACCGTGCTCGCGGAGCGCCTGTCCGAGCTCGTCGAGGTCGGACTTGTGCGCCGAGACGTCGCGGAAGGGCCACCGATATCGGTCAGTTATGAACTCACCACTGCGGGCACCGAAATCGTGCCGACCATCGAGGAACTCGGCACGTGGGCTCTGCGGAATCTGCAACCTCGCAAATAAACGGCAGACTGGCCTGGCGTTGTGACCTCCATCAGTGCCGTATCGGTTGTACTGCCGATGCCCATGCCCATGCTCCTAGCAAGTCACATGCAAGCGGCCAGCTGGCCCCGAATCACACATAAGTTGCGCAAGAGGACGCTGAACAGACGCACCTTTGAGCCGGCCGGCTGCCGTCCGCGGACATCGGTGTCGTGCCCATATGGGGAATCTCGTACGATACAGCCCACGGATGCTAATCGGAGGCGTCTCGAAGTTATTTCGTGCCGAGGCACTTCCGATAACGAACCCTACAAACGAATGATCGCCCACTTCTTAAGCTATTGGGCTCAGCTCCGTGAAGAACTTGTCTACGTCGGATCTAGCTGGGGCAACGGTGAAGTCGCGCCTTAGCAAAGCCTTTACCGTTTTGTCTTCGTTCGAGCTAAGCGCCAATCCCGCATCTAGCTGGGCTGATTCCCAGCGCGACCGCGGTGCACCTGCCCTCATTTTAAAAGCAAGGTCTGAAGCCGCAGTTGCCATCAGAGATGCCACTTTGACGTCGACAGAGTCACTTGTCGGTTCGCCCGATTTCACCTCTGAGTACCAGACGGCATTGGAAGTCTCTTCAAAAAACGTCAGGTCGAAACCCTTCTTTGTGCTGCGCTCTTCTTTATTGAAATAGATACTCGTGTTGGAGAGCGCCGGGTTGCGCCATTGGCATAAGGAGATCGACGAGGAACTCGCCAGCCATGCCGATCTGCGTCGTCCGATGCTTCGACTCGAATCGTTCAAGAAATTGCTTAACCGTCTTCTCGAACGAGTAGTAAGCCGTATCTTCCATCACGCGAGTCGCGCCATAGCAATAGTCACTAAGCCGGGCTTGGACGAGGACCTTTAGATCATCGGAGATGTAGTCAACGTTAACGCCGATACGACTGAATCTCCGGTAAGGCGTATACCATCCATGGAGATACTCTAGGACGAGAATCTCTCAACCACGCGACGGCGTGGCGCAATAACTAGTGTGCAGGCTACGTGGATTGCTTCGCGGCGAGTGTCCCCCGAGGTTACGGTGGGATACGGTGCACCGCTGAGCGTTACACCGACCTCGCGAAAAAGCACGACCTCGACCAGTTGGAGAATGACCATCGCCGGCAAACAGTTCACCCGGCTCCGGGCAGGGACCGGGAATCGTGTATTCGGCGGTGGTGCCAACTTGGCACCACAAACGCTTGCCAAGCGATCCCAACCATGGTGACGGGCGCGTTAGTTCCCGAATAAGCTTCCAGGTCGATGGCCCTTGCTGTTGGTGCGCCAGTCGTAGACGGTCGACACCGGCACGCCCAGGTAGGCGGCGAGTTCGATCACGTCCAGCAGCGGTTCCAGCCCAAAGGGCGGGGTGTTGTCGGTATCCATGGCCGGCAGGTGCGCCGGCGTCGCCGGAGCGTCCGCACCGAACCGCCGGCATCCGACACCAGGTAGAGAACAAGGCTGTTGGGCGGTGGTGGTGAGCGGTTCTTGATGGGTTTTCGATGACCGGATCAAATCTACCTACTGAAAAAGTCCCGGAAACCTGAAAAAGTCCCGGAAACCCTTCAGTTTCCGGGACTTCGCGGTTTCGTGCGGCCGCGGTCGGGCTGACAGGATTTGAACCTGCGACCCCGTGGATTCCTCATGTTCTTTCGAATCCCAACCGGCTGTCTCGGCTACTCGCGGGTTCCCTTATGTTGACAGAGAACCGGGCGGTTCGCTTCCTCCGATTATAAATGCTCGATCCGGGGTAGTCACGAATGAATTCGATGGGAAAACAGGTGTAGCTGCGATCTTCGGTGCATCATCGCCCGACGGAAAGTACATCCCATTTGGTGGTGTCAGTTTACCTCGCCTGACCATCTCTAAGCCGTCGAAAGATGGCGGGACGACACGTTGCAATCACGAATCCTCTTGTTAGGCTCCCCTCGACGAACTTTGGCCGTGGATAGTGACAAGCCGGATGCCGTACTGAGGAATCAGTTTTGGCTTGCACAAGTTCTGGACTCGGCGATGATTTCCACGGCCGGCACGCAGTGGTCACGCCGGCCAAGGAGCGGCACTGACTTCGTGTACCTTCCCGCTGCAGTGAGCGGCTCAGGCCCGTTGTCCTGTCGAAATTCGACGACACGATGCGATGAGCCTCAGTACGGTGCGGTTCCTTCCCCGCAGCCGGTCGCTACGATACGGCTAGGCGCCAACGTTGAGGGGTACTTACCAATAGCGTTTGAGGGCCCGACCATCACCTGACGATTGCGAACGATACCAGCATGATCCGCGACGAACTCCACAGACTGCGTCCGGAATTGGATGAGGTCTCGGAGTGGGCGAAGCACGCGCAGGAGGTGACGACATACCGTTCTCGGGTTCAAGCCGAGGCCGACAGCGCAACAGCCTCGATCAAGTCACGCATTGTTGACGTAAAGCTGCATGGCGAGCGCCACTGGAGTGTGCTTCCTGTTCGCCAGAGCGACAGCCAGCAGTTCGGCTTGCTCGCCCTCCGCGTACTACTCCCGTTGCTGACCCCGGAAGAAACCAAAACGTTGCAACAGCTGGTCACTGAAATCCCGACCGCGCTGCGCGACGTCAGGGCGTTGTACGGACTTCGACGACTCTTTAGTAGCAGCAAGGTGCGCGAGAAGGGAGAGCACGCCGGCCATTACCTATCCGACTTCGCTGCCTGGGGCCGCTCGGCAGGCGTCCCCGCGATCCTGTCTCGCACCGACGATCGGTCTCGTGACCCGTTCCCGATTGATGTCGCCGCGGCACTCTCGGAGTCCGTTGGTCTCGTCACGGAGATAGTCGGCCTCGGCGCACCACAACTGCTTCCGAGCGCCGTCACGTCAGCGCTTCCCGGTGCGGTCAAGACAATCCAAGACGACCTGACCAGGGAAGCAAAGTTCCGACAGCAGGCCGTTGATGCCGGCGTCGCGCTTCGTAAGGCCGAGGTCCAGCGCGTGATCGCCGAGATGCCAATCGAGCGGTTGAAGGACGCCACAAGGGAGCGCATTCGCATCGCGCCGCTGGCGGACGCGGGGTTCACGACGGTTCAGGACGTCTTCACCTACGCAACACAACTCTCATTACTCCAGGGGATTGGCGCAACCACTGCTCGCCGTATCCGGGGCGCAGCTCAAACACTCTGGCAGACGACGTACGACGAGATGCCGGTGCGCATCGATATTAAGAGCCCGACAGCTCGGACTCTCGCGTTGGTCAGACACCTCGGGATCTGGGACGCTACGCGGAAGACGAAGAACGCTACGGCCGACCTGGCCCGCGCCGAAGCACTCACCCCGCTGGCGAATGCGCTGGACAGCAACGTCATGCACCTGGTTATTATCTCGGCGCTCTCGGATCACGCTGCGTTCGTAGATGCCGTCGAATCTGTTGTCCGCCGTGCACAGGCGATCTCTGCCTCGGTTGCGGGTGCCGCACCGCGAGACCCGTGGCAGGACTTTCTGGCCCGCCCGGCCGACTACTTCGCGATGCTTCAAGAGCTGGGGTTCCTCACCGAGGACGAAGATGCCGTCATCGGAGGGTTGCCGGAGGATGTAGTCGCGGCCATCCGTGAACTAGAGCTGGAAACCGAGCACCTTGCCGTGTCGCTTCGCGGATACCAAAGCTTTGCGGCACGATTCGCACTCGTTCAGCGCAAGGTCATCATCGGCGACGAGATGGGCCTCGGCAAGACCATCGAGGCGCTCGCCGCCGTGGCGCACCTGCGCACAAAGGGCTCACAACATGCCCTGGTCATCTGCCCAGCAGCAGTCGTGACGAATTGGATGCGAGAGATCCAGGCGAAGTCGACTCTCCGAGCGCACCGGCTGCATGGATCCGGACGGGACGCCGCCCTGCGGAGTTGGCGGCGATTAGGCGGCATCGCCGTCACGACCTACGAATCCCTTGGCTGGCTCGAATTACACCTCGCCCTGGTTAACGAGCTTGCCTGTGTGATCTTTGACGAAGCGCACTACATCAAGAACCCCCGGACGCTACGCGCCCAGCGAAGCTCTCGAGTGATCGAAAAGGCAGAGCGCGCAATCCTGCTCACTGGTACCCCGCTGGAGAACCGGGTCGAAGAGTTCCGCAACCTCGTTGACTACATCCGACCGGACCTCGTGGTCGACGCGACCGACCTCCGCCCGCGGCTGTTTCGTCAGCAGGTCGCCCCGGTCTACCTCCGCCGCAACCTGGAAGACGTGCTCACTGAGCTTCCTGAACTGGTCGAGGTGGAAGAATGGCTGCCAATGTCGGCCGCAGACAGAGCCACGTACAGGAATGCCGTCTACTCCGGCAACTTCCAGGCCATGCGGCAAGCGGCGATGCTTCAAGGCATGGACTCCGAGAAGCTCCAACGCTTGATCGAGATCGTAGACGAGGCCCAGGACAACAACCGGAAGGTGATCGTCTTCTCGAATTACCTGAGCGTCCTTAACGAGGTCGTGGGTGCATTGTCCGGCAGTGTGTTCGGGCCGCTGACGGGATCGGTCCCGGCCGTGAAACGGCAAACACTGGTCGACGACTTTTCTGCTGCGGAATCTGGAGCTGTGCTCGTCGCCCAGATCATCGCTGGAGGCATCGGTCTCAACATCCAGGCCGCATCGGTCGTCGTGATTTGCGAGCCGCAACTCAAGCCGACAACGGAGTGGCAGGCAATCGCCCGGGCGCGACGAATGGGCCAGTTGCGGTCCGTTCAGGTCCATCGGCTGCTTTCCGAGGAAGGTGTCGACCTACGGGTCACCCAAATCTTGGCGAAGAAGAAGGAACTGTTCGATGACTTCGTCGCGATCAGCGAGACGGCCCAGATTGCGCCCGAAGCGTTCGATGTTTCCGAGGCCGAACTAGTCAGAGAAATCGTCGAGGCGGAGCGACAGCGCCTGTTTTCGAAGCTGCGCCCAAACGAAGAAGTTGGATGAGCTTCTTTCGGAAGAAGGCGGCCGCGTTCATGACTATTGCTGGACGGGAACGATGCTGGCGGAGCTTTATGAGACGCGTGAAGTTTTCATCGAAACCGATCGCACGGTAAACGAGTTCACCGTCCGTGTCGCCCAGGAATCGGGCATTTCACCAGAGCGATTCCAAAAGCTGATCTAGGAGAACATGACCAGTCTCCGAGCGGACCTAAGTAACGGATAATTGCTGTTCCAGTATTGACATACTCGTTCGCGAGCTACGGCCACAATTAGTCACTCCGCCTCGAACTCGTTTGTCGTGAACTTCAGCGTTCCGGCGTTCTCGCGGATGGTTCGGAGTTGCTGCTCGCTGAACCCATAAGGGTGAACCGCATCGATCGACAACGAGATCGACAGCTTCGCGCCGGACGCTGCGAGGTTTGCGAGTATCTCGGTGGCGATCTTGGCGAAGTCCGCGGAGTAGCGCTCAGCGTTGATCGGTACGCTCCCGACATAGCGCGTAGCGACTGGTTTCTTCGGCAGTGTCGTCGTTGTCGTAGATGCCGGTCCCGTGGCAGGCGACGATGCGCCGGTGCCTTCGCCCGTGTCGCTGTTAGCAGGGTCACCGCCAGGCGCAGTCGCTGTCGCGAGCAGGTCGGCCGCCCGCTGCGCCTCGGCCAGCTCAGGCTTCACGATGAGAGTTGCATCCGAAATTGCTGCACGACCCGTCTCACCGGGCAACCAGAGACCGACATAACTACCGGCAGCCTCATCGTAGGACTCAGCCAGCGCGAAGCCTTCGCTCTGCCAAAGCAACGGCTGGTTGTCGAGGGCGTCGATCAGCACCTCTCGCGAGCGGAGCCGCGGCATGTAGGGATACTGCGCATAAAGCCCCCACAGCGCACCGACTGAGACGTGCCCCGCTGACCATGCCGACGGGACCTTCGTGTCGAGCGAGAACCGGATCGATCGGGCGGCGTGCTGGACGCTGTAGGCGCCCGTGCTGCCAAGCTTCTTTGCAACACGTTCGGCGAGCGAACCCGTCTGCCCCTCAGCCCTGACGATCTCGATCTCGAATGGTGAGCTGGGGTCGGGCGCGACTGGGTTGAGCACCCACTGGTAGGTCAGTGCGAGCCGGTCATCGACGGTGCGGCCAAATTGGTCCCGCTTTTCCTGCGCCTGAGCAAGCTGCTGCGGCGTGAGGTTTAGCTCGTTCGATTTGCCGACGATCTCTTTCCACGCAAGGAAAGATCGAGTCGCCTGATCGAGTTCGGCGAGGCGGTCCTCGTCTGGCGCGAGAAAGACAACCATGTTCCGGTTCGTCCGATTCGCTGTGCCGCGGCGTTCGGTGGCCTGGCGTGCAAAGCCGATCGCGGGTGAATCACCCTTCTTACCCTTGTGCGAATAGCGCGGGTGGAGGATGACGAGTCTCGCTTGCTCGGTATCTGGGATGTCCCCCGAGTCGGTTGGTCCGACATGGATACCGGCGAGGTCGCTCCGGGTCCGCTCCTCAGCGCGGAGCCGTTTGACGACCTCGGCCCACACATCTTCCTGATGGAGCGCGTCAGCGGCGTCCTTCGCGCGACGCGTGACGTTCGCCTGGGTGTCATACCAGTGCTTGCCCGCGCTTGAATAGTAGTAAGTCGTGCGGTCACCGAGTTGAGTGAGCGCGGAATGGAAGTTGCCGACGATGTCGCCGGGTACCGCCGCGCCGAGGAAAACGCGCTGAGTGTCGATGCCCATGTGGGCTGTGCCGATCGTGGGCGCGGCACCGAAGAATACGGTGCGAGCGAGTCGCTTCGTCACTGACCGCTGACCGAGCACGGGCTTCTCGTTGTCAATGCGAGCCGGTTCTGAGTTCAACCCATCGACGTCCGCATCAATGACGGCCTTCCACGAGTCTTGGAGGTACTGCGTCAGCTCGGCATTCACGGAGGCAACCGACAGCGGGATCGAGCCAGGCAGGATGAGAGGTCCCTGATCTTCGCCGACCCACAGGGCATGAATCACTGCGTTCATCAGGCGCAGCACGCCACGCGTGCGCTGGAACCGCTCCAGAGACGACCAGTCCTCGTAGAGCCGGTCGAACAGCTCGGGATGCAGAGGATAAGTCTGCTGGATACGCCGGGCGTATTGAGGGTCGCGGGCCTCCTTGGGGAACTCGCCCGCATTCGCCACGTAGAAGTCGCTGAAGGCCCTGGCCGTCGCAGCGATCTGTGCAAGCGCCCGCGCATCCTCGGACTCAAATAGCCGCTGCTTGACGATGCGATACGCCTCGTCACTCGACGCTGGCCGCCACTGGTCGGCGACTCTCCGCACGACATTCTGGAGGCGCTTAAGTGCTTCCATACCGTTCGAGCCGCCAACTTCCTCGGCCGCACCTGCATACTCACCGCTGTCGTCCGCGTCGTGTGAAGCGGGGATCGAGATCGCGAGCAGAATGCCGGGTATCGACTTCGAAGCCTCGGTCAGCGACTGTGCGAACGTAAACTGCGTGTCGAACGTGCCACCCGCGAGGTCCTCGCGGCCGTAGAGCTGTCTCGCATAGGCCACCCACTCGTCGATCAGGATGACTGCCGGAGCGTACTTATGCAACAGCTTGTGCAGGTCAGCGCCCGGGTTGGTGCGCTTCTCGTCATGCTGCTTGACAATCTCATACGCCTCGCGCCTGCCGAGCTGCCACGCCAGCTCACCCCACAGCGTATTCACGCGGGTGCCGTCGTCCTTCGTCTCGCCCTGCGGCGCGAAGTGGTTGCCGACCAGCGCGACCCGACGCGCGGTGATGCCCACCACGGGGTAGCCGTTCGCCGTCAGCAGCTCCTGCGCCTCCTGCGGGAACCGGCTCAGCGGCAGACCGCCGGCCAGGTGCCACAGCGCCAGCATCGAGTGCGACTTGCCGCCACCAAAGTTGGTCTGGAGATTCACCACGGGCGAGGCGTTCGCATCCCCGGCCAGGCGCTTCACCGCGCGGCCGATGAGGTCGCGCAGACCCTCGGTGAGGTAGGTGCGGGCGAAGAACTGCGCCGGATCGGAATACTCCCCGCTCGTCGCCGCGGGATCGCGTGCGACCTTGTAGAGGTCGGCGGCGAACTCGCTGGACTGGAAGTTGCCTGTCGCCACCTCGTCGCGCGGCTTCAGCACCTGCCGCCACGGGGCCAGCCCCGACGCGCCGGGCACCACGGTTGAGGACTTCAGCGCACGTGAGTCCTGCTTGCCCGTGGCGATCCGCCGCAGGTCGAGCCGGATAGCGTCCACCTTGTCGGCCGCATGCGCCTGCCCCACCGCGGACAGCAGCAGCCGGGCATAGTCGAGCGCCCGCAGCGCCGCGTCGTCATCGAAGGACGCGTTGTGCGCCCACTGGTTCCGCGTCTCGCGTAGCAGGCTCGCATACGCCTCGTGCTCGCGGGTGACGACGCCCTTGAACGGGTACCAGCCCTTCTTCACCCGGCCCGTTAGGCCCTCGGTCAGAATCCGAAGCTGCATGGCAGGGTCTTCCCGGCTGTGTGCCTTGCCGGTAATGCCCTTCTCCTCGTCGGCGAGCTTGACCACCAGCGCCCAATCGGAATCACCGATCTGCGGCTCCAGCACCTCTGCAATGAAGGGGTCGAGCGCCTCCGCAAGGATCTCGAACATCCGCCCGATGCGGTCACGATTTGATGTCGCCACTAGAAAGCCTCCTGACTCCCCAGGCTACCGAGGGCAGCGGACATCGGCCGAACGTCGGGGGCTTGGTCGGCGTGGCGGAAGCTAGGAGTTCGGCCCGGCACGGTGGGCGCGAGCGTTTTCCGCACTCTCGTCCGTATCTGGGTGATAGACCCAGCCGGTCTCTGCTGACCAGTGGAAGACTTCAAGGCCATTCGCAAGCCATAGGTCGGTGATGCCCTCAAGCGGTGTGAACGTGCCCCAAGTAAAGAGGCTCGGAGACAGTGCCAACAGATCACCGTTCTCGCCGCTCGCGGCGATTGGTAGATACAGATGGGTGCGGCGAGCACCGAGCGTCGTGCTTTCAGCACTCAGCTTCTCGACGTGTCGCGCGATGTTGCTGTCGGTGGCGAGGTACTCAGAGAGGCGGTCCAGGTAGGGCGTCTCCGGACGCTCGCCAACCTCTGCGTTGGCGCTACTGAAGTAGACACCAGCGGGTCTCTCATCGCTGAACGGCCAGGCGCTAAGCCCCTGCCTTAACTCTATGGCACCGGCCTCCGGGTCGGCGGTCCTAAGCGCCTCTGCCCAGATAGACACCTGCCGCTGGAGGTCGCGGTTGCTCGACGGTAGCTCGACGAAACGCTCGAACTGGAGCCCCCAGGAACGTGTTCCGCTGTACGCCGCGTGGACGGCGGGAACAATGGCGTCGCTCATTGTCCGAAGTCGGCGCATGAACTCACGGTCAGTCGTCTGCATGACCTCGGCGGCTTCCAGATGGTCGCCCTCTCCCCATAGCACGAAGTCGATCAGCCGCTGGCCGCGTTCAGCCCCGTCGCGTGGCTCTGGCCAAAGCCCCGTGTGTGCGGCGAGCGCCCATGCTGCACCAGGCTCGCCCGACCGGAGCCCGGTGAGCGACTTGAGATGCGCGTCCAGACTCTGGATACGCGAATCATCACCGAACTCTCGCAGCCCTTCTGAGAAGGACCGACCTATAGTGCACCAGCCCTTCAACAGGTTTCGGGGCTCAGTCATCGAAGCCGCCCACTTGTTTGCTGCTGACCGTGCCCTGGAACCTCATGAGCCAAGTGGGGCGCACCGGTTGTGTGCGCGCCCCCACGGCAGCTTGCGGTCCGCGTCACGTATCGCCATCGCTACTCCGCGAGTGCGTCAAAGTCGAGGGTCGCCGCGGTGCTTACGTGTGCAGAAGTCCGCCCGGAGTCGAGCAGCTCTGACCAGGAGGTGGCGATGCCGTTGAACGAGATGGCGTCCTTCGTCCAGCCGTTCTTCTCGGCAACCTGGAAGAGTAGGTAAGCCAGTTGCTTCACGAGATCTAGGTCGACTGGACCATTTGTGCGACGGCTCGCCTCGTGTAGGAATGCACCTGCGGCGGGGATGCCCATTGACTCTTGGATGCGGATGGTGTGCTGCAGCGCCTCCCACGCGCTTGTGTGCCGATCCATCGCCACGTCGTAGTCCCCGGACAGGTCCCCTGGGCGGTAGAGCTGCACCTTGCCAGCCCGAGCAGTGAGGATACCGCTACGTTCCATCGCTGCCACGGCAGTAGCCCGGGCGCGTGCGAGATTCTCGGCGTCGCCGAATGCGCCAGCTTCGTAGCCGTTGCCGCGATACCAGGCGATCGCGAAGCGCGTCGTCGGGTTGAAGTCGCCTTCCTGTTCGGTGAGAAGCTCGTCGAGAACCTCATTGATCCGGGCGAGTGCAGAGCGAACGGTCATCTCCGAGCCGTCCGATTCGATGACCTTTGCATAGCGGGAGAACACCGCCATTCCCGGCCCGATCGCCGACTGTGGCAGGTCGACAGGGGCAATGCCTCCCTGCTGCAGCTCACGAAGCGCCGGGCCGAGCTCACGTTTCATCGCAGCGATGAAACCGCGGCGGTCAGTGACCGTGGCGTCCGATGGGCGAGGGCGAAGCGCAAGAACTACGGAAGAAGCGAGCGCATTCGTTCCGACACTGATCATGCGACCGCCACGCTCTGAGCGCACCGGCCACGTCGCCGTGACCGACCAGCCCGCGCGAACCATCGAACTAAGAATGGTCTCCCAGCCTGTCGACGCCTCGCCACCTTCATCAGTCTCGGACTGCTTGAAGGCGTAGTAAACGGCGATCGGGTAGTCTTCGGATGCGCTCTCGCGGGCGTGAGCGAAGACGTGCTCGAACCCCGCCTCAAAGAAGGCCTTGGCTCCTTCCGTACTCCGATGTCGGTATGGGTTCGCGACCAACTCCTCAGCCTTTGGAACGAGCATCGTTCCGAGCAGCTTCGGCTGAATCGGGCGCAGAGAGCGGCGCATCCAGACGTAGAAGAAGTCGGACAGGTCCGAGTACCCGATGTTGTCGTAGTACGGCGGATCGGTCGAGAGGAGCAGCCCCGAGAAGCTCCGGCTCGCGGCATCGGCCTGCTCGACGGCCCCAGACCCCAGGGGAAGGTTGTTGACGGCGCGAGCCACCCACTCGACGCTCCACAGAACATTCGCCGGTCCCCATTGCAACGGGTTGCCCTCCGCAAAGTCCCACACCATCGGAATAGCCTGACGGGCGAAAACATCAGAAACGCTCTCTTTGGATGGCGCAGAATTCCATCGTGAAAGTGAGCAGTTGACTGCGGCGATGCGGTCCACGGCCAGACCAAGGTACGTCGCGACGGCGTCGGCGTAGGCGGAGGCGTCAGTGCCGCCGGCTTCGAGGCGGTCTCCCCCGGGCATTCCGGCGACAAGTGCGTCACTGAGGACGCGCTCCCGAGCCTCTAACACGAGGTCACTGAATGTGGTGAGCGCCATCAACTGCCGATTAGTGAAAAGCGAGTCGAAGGTGTCCAGCCCATAGGACGGTGTCCAGAGATTGCGCGGATCAATCCCGAGCTTCTGGTCAGGGGTGCAACCGGGCTTGGGCACGTTCGCCGCTTGGACGTGCTCGACCGTAGGGGCGAGATAGACTCGGCGCCTTTCACCCTCGGCGACAGTCGCGATTAGCGTTGCGCGGAGTCTGCGCTCCAACCCTTCCGCTTTGATGTATTCGGTCGGAACCGCAGTTCCACAGGAGACGCAAACGGCACCCTTCCTGCCAGACATTGTTCCGTCAGCGCCACCGGTCGGCCACGCCGTTGGATCGTGCCCGATCTCGTATTCAACACGCCCTTCGACCACGCGTGGCACGACGTAGGCTTCCTTGCCCTTCTTCTTGCCGAGCGACCAGGAGCGTACGAGAGGCATCTCGATGCCGCAGGCGGGGTTGGGGCAAGTGACCGTCCGCGCCCAGATCCAGGCGATGACAGCCGCCTTCGACCCGTCGGGCAGGGTGGCCTTGGGGTAGAGGTGGCCGATGCGATTCTGGGCTTCGCTGCGCATCCACTCGCCGTAGCGGCGTACATCCTCGGCGAGCCCTGTTGCCTTCGGCCAAGCGTTGCGCTGCCCCGCTGCGCCGGGAAACACCGGCTCGCGTCCGGCGAACTTCGGCGGGATCTCGATGAGCGCCTTGTTGATGAGCACCGCGACCGGGTTAAGGTCGCTAGCGTGCGCCTCTAGGCCGAGCCGCTGTGCCTCGAGCGGGATCGTGCCACCGCCTGCGAATGGGTCAAGAATTGCTGGCGGGTTGTTATCCGTCGAGCGCATGATCTCGGCACGAACCTGGTCGAAGAGGTCTTCGTCGTTCAGGTTGTCCCAGTTCACCATCCGCCTGATGAGGTCGAAAAGACGCTCACGCTCCTGCTTCACGCGATGCTCGGCCCACGCGTCCGGGTCCTCATAGGCCTTGTCGACCGCCTCCTGACGATACTCAGCGTGGAAGTTGCTCGGGTCGTCAACGAGCTGCGCGAAAAGCACCGCGCGCGCCGTCGCAAGCGGGCGACGTGCCCACCAGAGATGCAACGTCGACGGGTGCCCGTGGCGGATCGACTTCTCGCGCGCCGACTGCTTGTTGATCTCGTCGAGCGGTAATGACACCTCAATCAACTTGCGTCTGACTGCCACTCGGTTCCTCTCGGGCGTACCTCTTGGCCGATCAGGCCGCGGGTTCGAGCCTACCCGCGAGGCCCGTCAGCCCTTGAACAGCTCGTCGACGAGGCTCGCGGCCCACCGACCCGCTCTACTGCGCTAGAGCGGTTACGCCGTCGTCGCATCGACCGGCACCCGAGATATAACGACGGCTGGGCCGAGGCTCTGAATCTGCTTTGCAGTCTGCATCAGATTCAGTTTGCTGAAGAACGGTAGCCAATCAGTTCCCGTTCCCTTTGAGTTCGTTAGAACCGCAAAGTGCACGGTGTAGCGGGAACGGTCTGGCTGGGAGTCTGACCCTGGTATCAGGTCGAGCCAGCGGGCGGCGTCGTCTCCTGCGGCCTGCCCGAGGCGCGCTCTCACGGCGTCGCGGAATGGGCCATCTCCGATCAGAGTGTTCGCCGAGACGTTGCCCTGCGCAAAGAGGTGGCTGAGGGTCGCTGACCGGGACTTCCTCTTGACATGTATCAGTTCTGAGCCGGACGAGAGCAGATCGCAGAACTCGATAGAAGTTGCGGCATCCTGCGCACGCACAAGTTTCTTGTCGAGCAGTAGCAGGTCGGTCGACAGTTCGGCAACGCGGGCGTTGTAGGTCCCCTCGCTCTCGTTCTTGATCGCGGAGGGAAGAGTGGTCTCTGCAACAGGCAGGGATTCGAGATAGCTGTCAACCTCTGCAACCAGTGTTTCGGCGATTTCGAACCACCGGCCCTCGATCAGTGCGAACAACTTTTGGTCGACGTGCTGTTCGGAGACGAGAGCGTTGTACACGCTCCAGCGAGCGTCAAAGTTGCCTGACCTGATCCAGCCGACCTTGACTTTGTGGGACTTGAGCTGTTCGACGGTAAGGTCGTTTCGCTTGTCGCCCAGGGCTTCGAGGTATTCATCAAGGTCGAGGTCGTCGAACTCTGTCCGGCCAGCTCCGTCGATCTTGAAGCCGGAAATCTCATCCCATCCGAAGTTCTCCGGCATCGCCAAGTGAGTTCTCGCTGTATCTCCTACTTGAAGCTGCTTGACGAGTTGGGCATCGAGGGCTCTGATGTTGGTTGGGTCTTTCACCTCCGCAAGGTGGTCGATCCACTCGAACCGGGCCTTGTAGGCGTCATCCTCATAGGCCACCAGAAGCTCCGCGAGAAGGTCGGGCAATTCTTTCACCGAGCGTTTCGTCGTGAGGACAAGCGCATCCGAACCGGAGATCGTCCGACCGAGTGACTTGTCCGACGGCTTCCCCGTGACAGCTCTCAGTAGGTCCCGTGCAGCATCGACACCGAAGTTGGCTAGTTCCGCGTTCTTGCTTGTTTGCGTGGTTTTCGACACCACCATGTCCTCGAACGTTTTGGTGTCTAGGCTGCGAATCTGTTGCGCGTCGATACGGTTCAGTGCGACTTTGAGTCCGAAGCGACGCTCGATCTTCGAGGGATCGAGAAAGCTGCGGCCGAACCCAAAGCTCAGCGCAAAGTATCGGTTGACGGCCTTGATAATGAGAAGCCCTGATGCTGACGCCGTTTTGGCGTCGAGGTCGGAGCCAAGCACTGGGGTTACGTACTTAACCCATTCTGGGAACTTCGGTGGGTTGTACTTCGAGTAAAACGCACCCTCGAATCCGACGGTGGCGGGGAGCTCTTGCTCCGAATAAGGCTTCTCGCGAGCCGCATCCAGAGCATCGTTCGGCACACGCACGTCTTCCGTCAATAAGAACACTGTGAGGCGCTGGCTCGCCATGGAATCCCCTTCGATACGCTACGTTCTCTCACCTTAGCGATGACTGGGCAAGTACCGAGGCAAGCACGCCGGAACCTTCGGCTCCGCGGTGAGCGACTCTGCGTCAGAACGGCTCGGTTCCGCGCGCCCACCAGTCGTTCCAGGAAAGGTTCTGGGAGACCACATCGAAGTCGGTGAGCCAGGCAGGTTCAACCCCCTGGAAGGCGTTGCCGATATAGCGCACCTGGTCGAGGTGGGAGTCACCAGCGCTGACCCTCACGAGGGCGAGCCTGTGGTCGGGCGCGGCGTTGAGCGCGGTGAGCACCTCGGTGCGGGTGATAGTGAATGTGTCCGAACCTTCGATACGAGCCTTGACTTCGATTCGGAGATCGGGGCTCTCAACAGCGCGCGAGAGGACATCGAAACCAGGGTTGTTATGCGCCTGCTCCTCAGGGAAACGTCCCAGCGCGCGTTCGGCGGCGAGTACTGCGTCGACGCCGCGGCGCTCGACAGCAGCGCGGGCGACTGCTGACACGCTCGGGTCGCGCGAGGCTTCCACTTCAATCTGGGGCACTACGAGCGCGATGGCCGTAATCCTCGGGGGGACGGGCGACATCGCGAGCTGGCGATCGATGAGCGCAAGACGGGTCACGCGGCGCTGCTCGAGGTCCTCGGCACGACGCCGTAGGGTCTCGCTAGAGTACCGGACCTTCTTGCCTGCCGCGGCGTCCGCGTCAGTCTTCAACGCCTTGGTGTATAGACGGTTGACCTCGCCAGTGAGTCGCGTGATAACGCGCTCGCGAACGCGCTCAAACTCCGCCGTGCGACGGACGGTGACTTCGTTGGCGAAGGTCGGGAGTTGCTCGGCGATCACCCAGGAAACGGCATCGTGCTCGCGCTGCGCCAGCCATGGCAGTCCTGCTGCGGACTGCCGTTGCGCGTCGTCGGCGGGCCCGAAATCGAGGTAAGGGGCAGGGCCGGCCTCATGCGCAATACCGTCTTCGCCAACAAACGAGTAGCCGAAGCGCTTGCTGACGGTTGCGCCTGTGGCGTCTTTTACTTCGTTGACAACGCCGATCAGCAGCGTCGGCTCGAGCACCGTGTCGGATTTCAGCACTGTGCCCCGGTCGAGCATTGAGCCGTACTGGTCGATAACGAGGTGCAGCACGGCATCATGTAGCGAGTGGCCCGGTGCGAGGAGCTCGGCGCGCGGGGCACCGTGGACGTCGACGGTGTCCACATCGAATGTGATGCGCTCGTAACGTCGCGCAATCGGCGCTCGCCCCGCGCGTTCGCGTACCGCGGCAGGAACGTGGGTGATCTCGTAGCGACCCTTCTCGCGCCGCTCGATGCGGCCGCCTACTCGATCGAACGCTTCGAGGAATGCGTCGCGGATGAAGTGTGGCTGGAGACGCTTTGCCTTGGCGTCATCCATCTCGCGGCGCAGCGTCTCCAGGTCGTTCGGTGCGAGGGCTTCGTTGGCGAGGGCTTTGTCGTCGAGCAGCTCTTGGAGGCCAGCGGAGACACTCTCGTCGATGACCTCCCACATTCGGGCTTTGACCTCGGGCTGTTCGCCATAGCGGATCGCTTCGCGCAGTACTTTGGTGAGCGACAATTCTCCGAGGGAGGTCCCGAGTACGTTGAAGATCTCGCCGCCATAGGCAGCGCGCTGCTCCTCAATCTTGTCGAGCAAGCGGATGAACACGTCACCCTCGCGGGTGTCTTCGGCGACGAGGTTCCACAGCCGGCACACCTCGGTCTGGCCGATCCGGTGGATACGGCCGAAGCGCTGCTCGATGCGGTTTGGGTTCCACGGCAGGTCGTAGTTGACCATGAGGTGCGCCGCCTGGAGGTTCAGGCCCTCGCCCGCGGCATCCGTGGCGAGCAAAATCTGCACGTCGGCGTTCGCAGTGAACTCGGCGGTGATGCGGCGACGCTCGTATCGCGGGACTGCGCCGTGGATGACGACGACGGCATCACGCTTGCCGAGCAACTGCCCGATGCGGCGATCGAGGTAGTTCAAGGTGTCGCGGTGCTCGGTGAAGACGATGAGCTTACGCGGGGTGCCATCGGCGTGGGCAAGAACATGGCTGTCGATCACACCGCGTAGCTCCCGCCACTTCACGTCCTGCTGGCTGGTGAGAAGTTTGCGGGCGATCTCGGTGAGCCTCCGCAGGTCGAGGATCTCCGTCTCCAGCTCCGCCGCGGTGCGCGCCGCGGTCGCAGCGTCGACGAGCTCATTCTCGGCCTCCTCCAGCTCGGCGGCGTCGAGTTCATCGATGTCGGGATCGTCCTCCAGCAGCGACGCGGGCGTGTCCGTCGGCGGCGCGTCGAGGATGCCATCGATCAGGTCGGCGCGCAGCCGCTCCAACCGATCAGTGCGTCGCCGCAACGACTGGTAGATCGCCTCCGGGCTGGACGCAAGTCGGCGTTGCAGAACGGTGAGGGCGAAGCCTACGGTGTTCTTCCGCTTGCCTTCCAGTCGGTCGGCGAGGTTCATCCCGTTGCGGACGTACTCGGTGACCTCCTCGTAGAGGTACTGCTCGTCCGGCGAGAGTCGGTATGCGGCGGTCTCGGCGATCCGCTCAGGAAACAGCGGCCGCCCCTCAAACGTCACCAGGCGCTCCTTCACCATCCGGCGCATCAGGCCATCGGCGGTTCCCGAATGGGCGTCCCTGCCGCCGGGCCCGACGAACCTGTCGCGATCGAGCAGCGAAAGGAAGGTCTGAAAGTCCTCATCCTTGCCGTTATGCGGGGTTGCGGTCATCAGCAGGAAGTGCCTGGCGCGCTCGCTCAGCAGCTCGCCGAGCTGGAATCGCTTGGATGCCTTCAGCTCGCCACTGAACCAACTCGCGCTCATTCGGTGCGCCTCGTCGACCACAACCAGATCGAACTCGGCCTGCTCCAACTCATCGAGCAGCACCTCGTTGCGCGCGAGCTGATCCATTCGCGCGATGAGCAGCGGCTTCTGGTCGAAGACGGTCCTTCCGGGAACGGTGTCCTCAGCGCCCGGGCCAAGGATCTCGAACTCCAGCCCGAACTTCAGCGCAAGCTCGTCCTGCCATTGCTCGACCAGACCGCCTGGCGCCACTACCAGACAGGTGCGCACGTCCTCACGGAGAATCAGCTCCTTGATGTAGAGGCCCGCCATGATCGTCTTCCCGGCACCGGGATCGTCGGCCAGCAAGAACCGAAGCGGCGTGCGGGGCAGCATCTCGCCGTACACCGCACGGATCTGGTGGGGCAGAGGCTGCACAGCGCTCGTCGCCACCGCGAGCATGGGGTCATGCAGAGCCGCGAGCATGATGCGTTGCGCCTCGGCGGCAAGGCGGAAGTTCCGCGGGTCGGCATCGAATGGACGCCCGCTGTTGAGATGCGGCTCGATCCTCGACTCGTCGGCCCGGTAGAGGACGATCTGGCCGAGGTCACCGTTGTCGTCTCGGTAGGTGACCTCAACCGCGTTCGGGCCGTGCATCCATGCCGCCAGCACCGTCACCGGACGGCCGGGTACGATGCCTGCCAACCCCGCCGGGGCGACGATATCTTCTAGACGCACGGCGTTCCTTTCGATGTGAAGGCTGACTCCGAGACGGAACCTGACTCCAACTCCGAGCGTACCGATGGCTTGTCACGTATCCATATGACATCGAGGCGCGTCGGGCGACTGGCTTGCTCGGCGCAGCTCCCTGAACCTTGAGCGCCCGATCAACGGACCTACCTGTTCCCGCGATCGTCGCGAGGCGCTGGGCGCAAATCTCGAAGCGTATGAGACCTTTTCATGTGCCTTGACTGAGCCATGACAGACGTTGCGCTCGCGGACTCCGGATAGCAGCGCCCCCTCCGTTGTCTCCGGGCGGCAGCTCAGAGATCAGGGCTGGATGGGCGCGCGCTGAAGTTGATGAGCGGCGTAAAGACGGTTATCAGGAGGCTCGGGCAGAAGTTCGGGCGACTCAGCTGGCGCAAAGGCTCAGCAAACCTATGAAAGTAGAACCTGTCGATCACAGACGCAGATCGGGTTGGCGACGCACAGACGACGGCATCTGCAGTGCGGTCTTGGGTTCGAGTTGTCGCGCGCAGGTGAGTGCGGTTTCGGCGCGGGCGCGGTCGAGCCGCTGCGCTACACCGTCAGCTGGCGCGCCGAGCGGATTAGTGGCGGCGGTAACTTGGTAGCGGTCGCGGTAGGCGACGATTGTCCGCACGTGATGTGTCCAGGTCGCTTGAGACCGGCGGTCGCGGGACGGCTGCCCGAGCCGGACCATCCATGCGGCACGTTCCTCGACGGCTGCCTGGGCCAGCGCGGTGGCGCGCTGCTCGATGAGCCGCTGCCGTTCGGCGAGGGCTTGACGCATCTCGTCGCTCATCGACCCAGTCGCTTCGGGGATCAGGCCGGCAATGAGGCGCGGAGCGGGAGTGCCTCGGCTGCTGCCGGTACGCCTGCTTGTTGACTTCGCAAGGCGATGGTGCAGGACGGCGGCGATGTCGTCCGCGTCCTCGAAACCCCGCGCTGCGACCAGCCGTGGCAGCAGCACATCGACATCATGACGGAAGGCTTCGGCTCGGCGTAACGCTGCGGTGAGCGGCCTGAACGCTGGCGACTCGATGACCTGGCTGACCTGCCGTTCGGTCAGTCCCGCGTGCTGGACGAGGTGGATCCAGCGGTCGCGTTGCGCGGCTGCGGCGATGGTCTCGTACTCGGCGGCGAGTTGGGCGATGTTCGACCAGGCTTCGTGCTCGGCGCGGATGGTCTCGTGCCCGGATGGCTCGGCACCGACGTGCTGGAGCACCCCGGACAGAACCGCCCGCGCGGTGCTGCTCGCCTGATCGTCGGGATGCGGGTGCGCGTGGGTGTCGTCGGGGTGATCGGTCGCCACGTATGCGGTGTTCGCCTGGCGGCCGCGGGTCATCGCGACGTAGAACGCCTCTCTGGTCATGGCCGTGCTTTGCACGATCGCATGCGCGGTGTCGACGGTGGAGCCTTGCGCGCGGTGGGCGGTCAGCGCGTACCCGAGGTCGAGTTCGTCGGCGACGTAGCTGGCGGGCAGGGTGGCGGAGGCGCCGAACCGGTGTCCGGCTCGGCGCAGGGTCGCGGACCCGTCGCGGCCGGTTGCGGTGATGGTCCAGCGGTCGCCGTTCTTCACGAATCCGCGGCAGGCGCGCAGGCGCCGGTCGTTGTGGCGGGTGACGACGAGGTCGCCGGCGGATGCCTCGGTGCCGTCGTGCAGCCGAACGGCGCCAGCCGTTGCGACGGTTCCTTCGATGATCCGGTCGAGCCTGGCCCTGTTGTTCAGTGCGGTGACGATGTCGTGGGTTTCGGCGATCATGACCGAGGCCAACCCTTGGGCGAGGTCGGCCCGCCACGCGGTGTAGGCGGCATCCAGCATCGCCTCGGACTCGCCTTCGCGAATCCGGCCCTGCTCCTGGTAGGTGTCGATCACGGCCGCATCGCCGATCCGCAGTTGCCGGGAGGCGGTCTTCTCCCACTCGTGGCGGAACCGGTGAATGTCGACCAACTCGGGGGCATGATCACGGTCCCGCACCAGCATCCCGAATGACCCACCAGCGTCCACGGCATCCAATTGTGCCCAGTCCCCGATCAGTAGAACCTTTGCGCCTGCCTTGGCGGCGTGGGCGGTGATCGTGTCGAGGGTGAACGTCCCGGCCAGGGATGCCTCGTCCACGATCACCAGCTGCCCCGCATGAAACGCGATTTGGCCGTGGCTCTGTCGAGTGATCCACATCGCGGTGTTCTCGGTGGCAATGCCGAGGTCTTCGGCAAGCACCTGCGCGGCTGCCGCGGATGGAGCCAGCCCGATCACCGACCCTTCACCATGTTGAGATTCCCACGCTCGGCGCAGCGCGTTCATCGCCGTCGTCTTGCCCGCCCCGGCCGGCCCGACCAGCAGATCGAGGGTACGGCCGGAGGCGGCGACCATCGCTAGGGCCGCCGCCTGGTCTGCAGCGAGCCTCCGGCCCGAAGTGTCGCGGCGGTGAGCGATGCGCTCGATCACCTCGACACCAACGGTCGGCGCATCCGTCGTGCGGGACAGCTTGAGCAACCGATCCTCCGCAGCCAGCAACTTCTCGGAGGAAAACACGACGGAGTTCTTCGGCCGGAACACGCTGGTGCCGTCCCCGCGCTGAAACACCGAGGGTGAGCTGGCAAGCTCCGGTGGCGTGAGCCGCAACGACGCGGACTCGGCGGCATCCGTGATCATGCCGACGATCGCCTCCCGATCCTGCGTGGTAGCGAACCGCCAGCCCATCGTCTGCCGGGACGCCTCGGCATGAAGGTTCCAGCGCCGCCAAGTCGACTGCTTCTCCCCCACCACCGCAACGACCACACGCCCCAGTTCGGCGACGACACCCAGCGGCACCTCGCCGGCGTGCAGTAGTGCGCGCCCTTCGCTCTCGCTGAGTACCGTCGTCACCCAGGTTGCGGCATCCGTCCCGAGCGTGTCGGCTGCTCGTTTCCGCCACTCCGCGGTCAGCTCCGCCAACGAGCGAACCTGCTTCGCCGGGCGGGTGGACAGGGTGGCCTGCGCCCGCAGCTTCACGATCGTCTCCCCCGCCGGCCGGCGACCGTGTTCGGCCACGTGCTTATCGATCAGCCGGTCGGCCTCGACGTTGATGTCGCGCGACCGGGAGGAGAACTCCTCGATCAGCTCCTCGGGGACGCGGGCGATCTCCCACGCCAGGGTCCGGTCCCGGCCCCGGTCACGCCGCTCCCACCCGACGCCAAGCACGCGCGTGAGGTGATCGGCGAGGACCGCGTTGTAGTGTGCCGACAGTGCGTGTACCGCGGCGTGCATCGGCCGCCCATCCAACGACCGCCAACCCTCGTCGTAGACGGTACGGACCTTGTTGGAGATGACGACGTGCGTGTGCAACTGCGGGTCGCCGGCACGCGAGTCGTAGTGGTCGTATCCCATCGCGATCAACCCAGTCACCTCCACCTGCGCCACCGCCCCATCGCCCGCCGAGACACCGGTGCGCGTCGCTGCAACCTCCCGCTCCATCAGCCCAACCACGTCAGCAACCGCCTGGTGATGCGCCGTTGCGATTAAGGATTGCGTGTCCGCGTTGGCCAACCCCCACAGCACCGACACGGACTTCGGCACGCTGAACGTGTAGTCATACCCAGCAACGGCCCGACGCGGGGTGTTGCCTGCTTCCCCAGCCTCGATCGCAGTCACCGCAGCGGCCCGCTCATCGACCGAGAGGCCGGCATCGAACCCCGCCACACGGTCACGGATACGCTCAGCGACGCTCCTGTAGGCCGGGAACGCCCGCCCCAACGGAGCGCCCGTGATCGGGTCACGGCCCATACCAAGCAGGAGCTGAAGCTGCGCCTCACTCACCGCATCGCCCGGCTCCAGCTCCCCCTGCCCGAGGGAGCGGACACCCTCACCAAGCCAGAACCCCGGAGGCGTGCCCGTCTCCGCGTAGTAGCGGATCAACGGCGTCGACAGGTCTCGATCGCCGTCACCGGCAGCCACCGACTTCAGCAAGTACTTGTATCCGTCGCCCGCCGACATCACCCGCATCGACACCGTCACCGGACGGCCTCCGCCTGAACCTCATCCACGACTTGAAGGTGCGCGGCAGAGACCTCCGCGGCATCAACCCGACACGCTCTGTCCTCGATCTGCAAATGGTGTGGTGGATCTGAAAGCGAGACGATCGGCAAGGGACCGGATCGAGCCCCTTCCCGCACGACCGGTATTCGCCGCTGTCGCGGGGGTCGGTACGGGCGTGGCCTGCATCTGTTTGCTCAGTGGATCGCGGTCAGGGACTTCTCGATTACCAGGTCGATGCCGTGGCCGATTGTGGCGATGCCGAAAAAAGGAGGCCGACGATCTTCGCGACACGCGGGCGAGTGATCAGGATGGTGCTGGCGCCCGTAACCGCCGGCGAAGTACACGCTGGCGCAGTTGCCCCACGTGAAGCCGCCGAGCAAAATCATCTGCACCCGCGCGCGCCAGCTGGCTGTTTGACCGGTGAACTGCGGCAGCGCGAGGAAGATGAGGAAGACTTTCGGTAGTGATGTCCCTGCGCGTCCCGCGGATCGCACAGTACGATGCCGGTATCGTCGGGCACGAGGCTGTGGTAGGCGCACGACTGATACGGACCCTAGTAGTCCTCGATCCGCAGCCTGCCTTCCGTGCGGAAGGAGAAAGTGTGTTGGACGACGACATCGAGGTACCTGCCGGGTTTGAACTTCGATGGACAGGCCGGTTGCGACTTAGAGCGACGCGACTATTAAAGGCAGTTCGCCAGAGGATTGCGGGTGACGCCCTCATCCTCAGACCGCTGACGCCAATGCCAATCCCCGACCAACACGGGGTCTACAGCACGGAACTCATCGCGCTGCTACGCGACCGAAAGCGTCGGAAGAATGTCTGGAACATCGCCTTGACCGGAGGGTACGGCAGCGGCAAGAGCAGTGTCTTGACAGCCGTACGAATGAGTCTTAGGCGGCGGGTCGTTGAGATCTCGCTGTCTTCGCTCAGCGACATAGGAGTGCAGCCGGACGCCGCTGAGGAAGAGGTTAACAACCAAATCCAAAAGGAAATTGTCAAACAACTGCTCTATCGCGAGCGGCCAAGCAAGGTGCCAGGGTCTCGGTTTCGAAGAATTAGCAAGCTATCGTTTTGGCGCACCGCGGTGATATCTGTCCTAGCAGGGACTGTTGCCGGAGGAGTTCTCTGGCTCACGGGCTGGGGCGCCCCACTCCAACTACCTCCGGAACGAGAGGGCGAACGCGTCTGGTTACTACTTGGGATTGGTACCGCCATCGCAATCCTCACGTACCTACTTCAGTATCTTCTTCACAATCGCGTCCGCATCGACAAGCTCGGCACCGCTTCAACCTCGGTAACACTCAGAACAGACGGGGCAAGTGGAGAAGAGTCGTACTTCGACAAGTATCTTGACGAAGTCGTCTATTTCTTCGAGATGACCAAACGCGACATCGTGATCGTTGAAGATCTTGATCGCTTCGAGAACCCAGCTATTTATGCATCGCTGCGAGCGCTAAATACGGTGCTCAATACGTCCCGACAGTTGCGTAGACGACCCCTGCACTTCATCTACGCCGTGCGAGACAGCATCTTCGAGGATCTAGCGACGGAATCCGTCACAGATGAACTTGTCCCCGCCACCGACGGTACGACATCACCTCGTGTCCAGTCGAGCCGACCTGGCGTCTGGCAGGCCGACCTCAGCTTGGCGAGTCCTCCGACTCAGCGAACGAAGTTTTTTGACCTGGTAATCCCCATCGTCCCGTTCATCACGCATCGCACTTCGCGCGACCTCCTCGTGAAAGCGATGAAGAAAGTCGACGCTTCTGTGGACGCCCAGGTACTCAGCGTCGTCGCGAAGCACATCACCGACATGCGCCTTCTGCTGAACATAATCAATGAATACCGCGTATTCCATGCCCGTGTGCTTGCCCCCAAGAAGCTCGAAGGGCTCACACCGACCGGATTGTTCGCGATGGTCGCTTTCAAGAACACCCGCCTCAAAGACTTCGAACTCATTCGGGTTGGTGACAGTTCGCTTGACCGGCTATATCGCGTAGCGCGCGAAATTATCGACGCGGGTCTGTCCGATGTCTCGCGCGAGATTGCGACTCTTGAAGAACACAGCTCGCCCGTGGCGGACACTCAGGCTCGCGCAGAACAGCTCGGGGCCGAGCTACAGGCGCTGTCCGAGCGTTGGCTAACAAGGCTTGGTAAGTCCACGAGGCGTATTCAGTTCCGAATCGGGGATGATTTCCGCGCGACCGCAGAAATCATCACACCAGACTTCTGGGCAAGCGTCATCGACGGGGGCACAGAAATCGAGGTGTGGGGAGATAGTTCGGATGTGTTCCACATCGATGGCGCTGGGTTGCGCGCCGAGCTCGGAGCGAGCGTGCCCGAGCGCTGGGCCGCGGAGGAGGACACCTCATGGCGAAAAGAACTGCAGAATGCAAGGGATCAGCAACGGTGGCTCCGGTCGGCAGACTTCAAGCAGCTCACTGAGCCAAAGTGGACCCTCCGGCACAAGGAGAGCGGGATCGACTTCCGAAAGAGTTTCCTCACTCCGCTGGGCGATCCACTCCTGATCAATCTCATCGCGCAGGGCCACATCGATCGCAACTTCCACCTTTACACCTCAGAGTTTCACGGCGAGGTTACCTCCGCCAACGCCATGAACTTCCTGATCCAGCACACCCAAGCCGAAGCGCCGTCCTACCGCTACGAACTGACGCAGGACGAGGTCACGGCCGTTCTCCGAGAGGGCGGACCCGAGGTTTTCGGCTCGATCGGCCTGTTCAACCTCGCGATCTACAACGAATTGCTCGGCACCGACAACTCACGGCTCGACCGCAACATCAAACTCCTCGCCTGGGTGCGTCCAGCTGGGGTCGAGTTCATCGACATCTACGTGGCCGAAGGTGAATACGTCGGAAAGCTCTTTCATAAGCTTGCGCCGCACTGGTTCGGCATATTCCAATACATCGCCAACAGACCGCAAGATTCCCTCAGCGAGCGAGAGGCTCTCACCCTGGCGGCGTTCGAAGGCGCGGATCCTGACGAGGAGTATCCAGCGTCGGACGCAGTCCGCGACGAGATCGCAGCCAAATACAACAAACTACGGGAGCTTACCGCTAGCGAGAATGATCCAACGAGAGCGATCAAGATGCTTCAGCGCCTCGGAGTGCGACTCCCATCCCTGAAGGGACTGTCGCCCGCCGCGACAACAGCGATTATCGAAGCCCGCCAATATGTCATCACGGACGAGAACCTACGGATAGCGCTCGAAGATCCCGACAGCATTGGACTCGACACAGTCTTCGACGCCAGCGATGTCGTCTTCGACCACATCATCGCCCACTTCGATGAATACTTGTCGAGCATCGACGGCACCACTCCTCCGCAATACGCCCTTCAAGACATCAACGTCCTCGTCGATGTCATGTCCGCCGTCGAACGGGCCGAGGCCGGAAAGTCATCGGAGGTACTCTCGCGTCTACCTGAAGGCCTCCGAATCGATGACCTTGACGGGGTTCCCGACAATGTCATGGAAGTCCTGGCGCAAGGCCGACGCTTCGATCTCACGCTTCACAATGTAGAAATCTACATCGATGCGCGCTCTATCGATCAGCCCCTGGTCCGTTTCCTCAGTTCCGAGCCCGCTATCAACGCCAACGGCGCCGAGCCTGCCGAACAGGAAGCAATGGCAGCGCAACTTATCGATGAGAAACAGCTAACCGTTGAAACCCGAGTACTACTGGCAAACTCGCTCACGCGAGCACCGATCGCGATCAACAAGATCTCGACGAGAGAACCCGAGCTCATCAAGTCTCTCGTCCAAAAGGGACTTGTTGCCGACGACCCAAATACCTTCGCAGCGCTGGACAACGCAGGAGAAGCTCAAGTCGCCTTTATCATCGGCTCAACAAAAGCATCCGGGTACTTCAACCAACTGACGCCTAGCGTCGAAGTTCTAAAAGCACTCCTCCGCGACGACAGCGTCGATGACGAGGTCAAGAGTCAGATAGCAAACGGCCTGCCAGCCACACCACAGAAGGCGACCAGCGAAGTATTGGAAGCGCTCGCAGCCTGGTCCATCAGCACATCAACCATGCTGCCGCCAGAGGCTGTTCAGATCATCCAATCCAGCAGCGTCTCCACGGCCTCAAAAGCCGCGATCCTCGATCTCAATGCCGAAGCACTGCCAGCCGCAGAAGTTCTGGCCCACCTGCAGGAGCTATCCAGCCCGTATCCAGACCTCCTCCAGCGCAGCACCAGACCCGTAGACCTGCCTCTTGTCCCCCATATTGATAACGTCCTCATGATTCTGCAGTCCGACAACTTTGGTCCCGTCTCGTCCTGGGACCAGGTCGGCGAAGTTACTCGTGTCTGGATGAGACATCCCCCGAGGGAGAGATGATTACGACTTCTGAGTCGCGGGGAGTTGACCGCGCTAGGTCATCCTCCACTCCGCACGTAGGACACGGATTGCATCGACTAGCCCGGCGTCCCAGCGCGGCGATGTATTTGCCGGCTGCTGCCGCGCTTCTGGGAGGATTGCCGCGATCTGTCTCACCCGGGTACCGCCGCGGCCCGACAGAGCCAACCTGATCTGGCGTCAGGCGACACAGGCCGCGCTCGTCCTCGGAATAGACGCCGTCCGAGTTTCACGCCCAGCGATACGAGCAGTTGGGGACGGCGTGCGCACCTACCTATCGGGAGGTGCCGCAGCGATGGTCCACGAACATGAGGAAAACCGACACGGATCCTATGATTCTCGCTTGAGTGTCCTGCTCACGCGCCCGCACTGGCTCGCTCGCGTTGCGTGGAGGGATGACTTCGAGGTCAGGATTCGGATGTGCCGCGCCACGGAGTTTTGCACCGCCACCGCGAACAAGTACGACCCGGACCAGGTAGCGGATTACCCTCTCGGGCAGCCGAGGACGGCGGAGTCTGCGGTGGTGCCAACTTGGCACCACCGCTACTCACAAGGCGCGCGCTGGGCAGATTATCCGAATCGTGGTGACGGCGTGCCGGTTCCGAACAAGGTTTGGGGTCGATGGAGATCGCATGCTCATCAGTGCTTCGCGAACACCCGGTCGAGTAGCTCGGCCGTGGCGGGGTTCACCATCTCGTTGCGGCGGATGTAGTGCTGGATGGTGATCCTCGGGTCGGTATGACCGAGGAGTTCGGCGGCGAGGTTGACACCGGCTTGCTCGTTGACCGCGGTGGCGACGGTGCGGCGGAACAGGTGCGGCGTCACGCCGGTGATGCCCGCCAGATCCATCACGTGCCGGAGCTGCCGCCGCACGTTGTTCGCCGTCAACGGTGTCCCCTCCCGGCTACTGAACAGCAACGCCTCCGCTGACGGATTGCTCAGCCTCGCGAGTCGGCGTCGGACGGCCTCGGCGGTGAACGACGGGACCGCCACGGTGCGGCGCGAGGTCGCGGTCTTCGGATGGTCCTGCCGCAGCGTGGGTTCGCCCTTGCGGCTGACGATGGTGCCGCAGATCCGGATCGACGGTGGCGCACCGGTGATATCGATGTCCCGGCGCCGGAGCGCGAGCACCTCGCCGATGCGCGCGGAAGTACCGAGCATAACCTCCACGATCGCCCCCAACTGCCCGTCCGGTTTCGGGCCGGACGGGGAGCGTCCAGCCTCCCAATACACGATCGCGGCACGGATGGCGTTGACCTCCACCGGGGTCAACGCGGTCGGGGTGTGGCTTGGCCGGCGCAGCCGGGAGACGTGATCCATCGGGTTCCTCGGGATCACCTCGTGCCGCACCGCGAGACCCAGAGCGAGCCGCAACACCACCCGGGCCTGCTTGGCCCGGTTGTAGCTGCGCTGCGCCAGCTGCTTGAGGAAGTGGTCACAGCGGGCCACGCCGATCTCCCGCAGGGTCAGCTCCGCGAACACCGGCAGCACCAGGGTGCGCATGTTCCGCTCATACAACTGCCGGGTCGTCTCCGACAACCAGCCCTGCAGGCCGAGATCGTCCAGCCAATAGGCGACCAGTTCCGAGAACCGGCTGTCCGCGGTCAGCGCGGAAAACGCCGGCTCGAACAGCATCCGCTCCGCCAGCTTGGCCTTCAGCGCGCGCTCCGCCGCCGGCCGAGTCGCGGCGGTGGCCTGCACCAGCCGGGTCTTGCCGTCCCAGCCCCGGTACCGGGTGCGGACCTCGATTTTGCAGGAGGCCAGGCGGCGGGCGGACAGGCTGCCGAAGGTGCCGATGGTCAGTCTTGGCCGGCTCATCGGATCGGCCACCGATCGCCCGGCTCGGGCGGGTTGGGGTCGCGGTGTTGCCCGATCCAGGTTTGGACGTCGGAGATGGCGAACTTCAGCCGTTTGCCGAACCGGAATGCGCGCGGGCCCTTGCCGTTGGTGCGCCAGTCGTAGACGGTCGACACCGGCACGCCCAGGTAGGCGGCGAGTTCGTTCACGTCCAGCAGCGGTTCCAGCCCAAAGGGCGGGGTGGTGTTGTCGGTATCCATGGCCGGTAGGTGCGCCGGCGTCGCCGGAGCGTCCGCACCGAACCGCAGGCATCCGACACCAGGCGGAGAACAAGGCTGTTGGGCGGCGGTGGTGAGGGGTTTTTGATGGGTTTTCGATGGCCGGATCAAATCTACCTACTGAAAAAGTCCCGGAAACCCTTGAGTTTCCGGGACTTCGCGGTCGGGCTGACAGGATTTGAACCTGCGACCCCGTGACCCCCAGTCACGTGCGCTACCAAACTGCGCCACAGCCCGTGGCTAGTCCGTACGGTGAAAACCGGACCCTCGATAGCTTATCGTTCCCAGCGTCGGACAGAGTACGAGCCAGGAGTCGCAGATCAGATCCGTGGAGTTGGAAACGCGGGGTTGCACTATCCGTTACCTATGACTAACGTTAGCGATTACTAACGGAAAGAGACGGAACGGAGTACGATCATGGGTCAGCCAGTGGCGATGTTCGAGGTCATCAGCGAAGATCGCGAACGAGCACAGCAGTTCTACTCGAGTTTGTTCGACTGGACCATCCAGACCGACGAGACGATGGGCGACTATGCGCTCGTCGACACCGGCGCCGGTAAGGATGCGGTCATCGGCGGATTCGGACCAAGCGAAAACCCGGGCGACACCGGTGTGAAAATCTATATGCGCGTCGGCGACCTGGATGCGTACCTGGCGCGCGCCGAAGAACTCGGCGGGTCCCGTCTGGTCGAGCCGACCAAGTTGCCCGGCGGCTACGGATCCTTCGCCATGATCGCCGACCCCGACGGCAACGCCGTGGGCCTGTGGTCGTGAACAAACCCGATCCATTGCCGAAGGAGGAGGCGACCGACGCGGTTCTGCGCGCACTGGCAGAACCGCGTCGTCGCGCCATCCTGCGCCTTGTCACCGAGCAGGAACTTCCCGCCGGTCAGATCTCCCAGGCCTTCGACGTCACACGCACGGCAGTCAGCCAGCACCTGAGCATCCTCAAGTCCGCCGGCTTGTTGACCGAGCGCCGCGACGGAACACGCCGGCTCTACCGGGCACGCCCCGAAGGGCTGGGAGCTCTCCGTGAATTACTGGACGAGATGTGGTCGGCGTCCCTAGACTCGGCTCGCCGACTCGTGGAGGCGGAGCGTGAACTCGATGACGCATCCGGATCCGCCGCCGGATGACCTCGATCTGAGGAGTGCACCGTGACAGAGAGCACCCAACCCGCCGGAACGGTGACCGCGCTGCGGCGCCCACCAGTGCGGCAATCGACGCTCGTGCACAGCGACATCGAGCACACCTTCGCGGTCTTCGTCCGTGAGATCGGAACCTGGTGGCCGGTGCGCCCCTTTTCAGTCGGTACCGACCGGGTGCGGCAGGTCACTCTCGAACAGCACCGCGGCGGCCGCGTCTTCGAGACCTGGACCGACGGGAGCACCCACGACTGGGGACCGCTTCTGCAGTGGGAGCCGCCATCCGGATTCGTCATGACCTGGAACCTCACCGGCGCACCCACCGAGGTCGCGTTGAGCTTCCACGCGCTGGGCCCAGCACTGACCCGCGTCTCCGTCGAACACCGTGGTTGGGAGGTGCTGAGCGACGCCGACCTGGCCAAGGCGTGCGCGCTGCCGGGCGGCTACCTCGGCGGCAGCTTCAACACCGGCTGGGCGCGCATCCTCGGCTGTCTCGGCACCGCCGTGGATGCCGTGGGCTCGGCCGAGCCCGCTCGCCTCGACCGCCCCTAGGAGGGCGCTATGCAGTCATTCACCGATGAGCAACTGAACGCGTGGCGGGCAAACGCCAGAGCCTACACTGCAGTTCTTCTGCGACCCGGTCCGCATCGCGGCGATAACAACGCCGCGTCGATCATCTGGGAGCACGGCCGACGCAACATGGAGTTGCACGCGGACGGCCGGCTGGCCATCGTCTGCCCGGTCACGGACACCGGTGACCTCTCCGGAATCGGCATCTTCAATCTCGACCGCGATGCGACACGGGCGGTGATGGAGGGCGACCCGGCGGTGCAAGCCGGGGTGCTGGTTTATGACGTGTACGAGGTGCGCGGGATTCCGGGGGACGCGTTGCCGGGGTGAGGGGCAGTGGTTTCGATACGGCTCGCGCTAACGCTCGCCTACTCAACCGGCGAAAACGCGCTGGCGCGCTCGCTACTCAACCGGCGGGGGGACTGCGCTGGCGCGCTCGCCCCTCAACCGGCGGAGGGTGCCGACGCTCGCGGTGGGGCTAGTTGTACTGCCCAGGCAGGTTGGTTGAGTGGATGTGACGACACGCTGTAGTCGTTGTCGATGGTGAAGGACCTCCGGTCGTGGAGTGGAGCTGCTGAAGCA
>NZ_JBDJAF010000006.1:0-108225 GCF_039652555.1 Parafrigoribacterium mesophilum | reverse complement strand
ACTGGAAACAAGCCCTCGCCCAACTCAGCCTGGCCTACCCCGAAAGAATCAACCGCTACCTATAAACCGACACTTACACAGACAACTTGACAAGCTCGGGGCTGCGCCTCCTGCGGAATCGACGTCGCCTACACCGAGGCCCACCACATTGATTGGTGGAAACGCGATACCGGGCCCACCGACCTGGACAACGGAGTCCTACTCTGCCCACCCTGTCACGGCCGCATCCATGACGACGGCTGGATCATCCAGATCCATGACGGACAGGTCTGGTTCATCCCACCCCCGCACGTCGACCCCACCCAGACACCACGACTAGGCGGCAAAGCCCGCTACGCCCTACCCCAAACAACCGCCGCCTAAACCACGCCAGGCGGATGCTGGCGGCCGGAGTAATCTCGTAGCCTGATCCACTTCGGATAGATCAGGACGATCGGAGCGCGATGGCTGAGGTGTCCGGTGTCCAGGTTTCAGCGGCTCAATCCCAGCCTCGGCGGGCGGCCGACTGGTACGAGCTGTTCTTCGATCTGGTCTTCGTCGTCGTGGTGGCGGTGTCCGCGGACTTGATCGAAGAAGCGCCGAGCATCAGCACGGTGCTGGTGTTCCTGCTGCTCCTGTTTCCCCTGTGGTGGGCGTGGGTCAACCTAATGATCACCAACAATCTGTACGGTACGCGCTTCCCGTCCATTGGCGTGCTCGTCATCGCGGCCATGCCAGGGCCGGCAGCCATGGCGATCGCGGTCGCTGAAGGAGTCGAGCTGGATGGCTGGCTCTATGCATCCGGTGCGGCGTGGATCCGCCTCGTGCTTCTGGCCATGTGGCTCATCGCCTATAGCCGGAAAGCGATCTCGGTTTCGCTGTGGCGGCCGCTTGTGCACAACCTCGGTACTGCTGCACTGTGGCTCGGATCAGTCCTCATTCCGGCTCCGTATCAATACCTTGTGTGGGCGGTCGCGGTCGCCATCGAGATCGCACTCCTGTCCCAGCGAAAGGGCTTCGCTTTCTCGGTGTATCGGGAAGCCTCCATCTCGCACGCCCTCGAGCGCGTCGGGCTATTCGTCGTCATCGTGATCGGCGAGGCGGTGTATCTCGCCGTTACCGGTCTGGCGAAGCATCCGACCATCAGCGGCGGTGCGGCAGCCTTGTTCGGCTTTCTGATCTGCGCCTTACTGGCGCGAGCGTTTTTCCGCTGGGGCGTACCCACCGCCGAAGCAGGCCTCAGCGCAGCCCGGAGCGCGAACTCCTACGGAGCCATGCGCGATGTCATCATGTATCTGCCCTTCATTCTCGTGGCGGCGCTGACGCTGATCGCGGCATCCATAGGCATCGCCATGGAACAGGCGGGTGCGCCACTCTCGTTCGATGCCCGGATGCTTCTGGCCGCCGGAATCGGCGGCTTCTATCTCGCCAATGCTCTGGTCGGCATCCGCCTGGGCCGCCCGATCGCCAGCGTCGCCACGTTGGCGATCCCTGGCCTCGTCGTGCCGGCACTCGCGTGCCTGCTCAGCGGAGAACTTGCTGCGTGGGCAACCTTGGCTCTGGCATCCGCTTCGCTCGTTCTTCTCGACATCGTCAGTAAGTCACTGGGATCGCGCACAGGGACTTCGAATACCTCGTCGCGCATCCGCGCGGCCCAACACCCTGCAACCCACGAACGCGAAGGATTGGATTGAATGGGGCGTATGTTCAGGAACGCTCGAGTAACGCCTTCGCCCGGTCGAGAGAGGCCATCTCGCCGTCCATCGACCGCTGCACCGGCCGAGACATGGCCAGCCTCTTGATGCCGCTGAGTTCTGCGTGAAGAGCGAACGTCACCTCCGTACCACTGCCTAGGGGCACAAAGTGGAATTCACCGGCAGGACGCACCGGTCCAGCGGTCACCTCGAAGGCATACAGTCTGTATGGTTCGTAGGCAACGACTTTCATATCAGCCGGGATGCCCCGATGGCCAGGGCCCTCGACGATCTGGTGGATGCTCGAACCGACTTTGATCGGCCCCAGAGCCGTGATCTCCTTGACATGCGAGCGCCACTTCGAGTCATTCACAGGGTCCGCAAAGAATGCGAACACCTGGTCCGCTGGGCGATCGATAACGATTCTCCGTTGCACATGGGGCATGGCGAAACTCCTCGGGCGTATTGGTGAAAGCATTCTTCTCTCCACGCGAATGCAAGAACAAGGGCCAAAACACCACGGCACGACGAGCGCGCGGACTTCTAAGGTGGAGTCATGACCGACTCCAGCAATCTCGCTCCCGAACTCGACGTCTCTGAATGGATCGGCCAGCCGTCGCCGCTTGAATCGTTGCGGGGGCGAGTGGTGCTCATCGAGGCGTTCCAGATGCTCTGCCCCGGCTGCATCAGCTACGGCTTGCCCCAGGCGGAGAAGGTGAAACGGATGCTGAAAGACGTGGCCGTCGTCGGCCTGCACACGGTGTTCGAGCATCACGAGGTGACCGGACCCGAGGCGCTGAAGGTGTTCCTGGCCGAATTCGGCATCGACTTTCCGGTCGGTGTCGACCGTCACGAGCGTGACGCGATACCGGTGACCATGCAGCGGTACGGACTCCAGGGCACTCCGTCGACCCTGGTCATCGACCGAGCCGGCCACTTGCGTTTTTCGCATTTCGGGAAGATCGACGACCTCGCGCTCGGCTCCATCCTTGGTCGGCTGCTGGATGAGAACCCGCCCGCCGAGTCGCTCTGACACCAACCTGCCCCAGTCGGGCGGAGGCACCCTCGTGCTAGCTTCGTGACTGCAGGCCAGAGGAGAACCCCGTGAGCGAAAACCAAGTAAAAATGATCGTCCTGTCCACGGACGACCTTGAGGAATCCATCAAGTTCTACACCGAGACGCTCGGCTTCCCGCTCAAGTTTCGCGACGGCAACCACTTTGCGGCCCTCGACGGTGGCACCATCACCCTCGCCCTGGCCACGGCGCTCGACCATCCGATTCACGGGCAGGTCGTCGTGGGCATCAAGACCGACGACGTCGACGGCAACGCCAATGCAGTTGATGAAAGCGGCGGCGGCATCGTGAAGGGACCGTACAACGACGCCCACGAACGCCGCGCCGTGGTGTACGACAACAAGGGCAACGGGCTGGTCTTCTACAAGTCGCTGCCCCAACACTGACGGCCACTCAGCCGGTCAGAACTCAGCCGGTCAGAACAGCGGCCACGGCATCGCGGGCCTGTCGCCAGACGGTGCCGGGAACCGGCAGGTGGACCGCAACTGTTCGCAGCGCGCATCCAGTGCCTCGATCTCGGGGGCGCTGATCAGCCCCGCCAGAGCAGCGCCGAGGGCGCCGACAAGATCCGCTCGCACCTGGTCGATTCCGCCGAGCTCCTCAGCGTTGAGGGGTTCACCCAACCAGCCCCACAGCACGGTACGCAGCTTGTGCTCGACGTGAAAGGTGAGACCATGGTCGACGCCGTGACGATGCCCATCGGCCATCGTAAGCACGTGGGCGCCTTTGCGATCGGCGTTATTCACCACGATGTCGAACACCGCCATCCGTCGCAGTGCAAGAGAGTCCTCGTGGACCAGGGCCACCGGGCGACCCTGCTCGTCTGTGCCATCGAACACACGACGCCAACCAGTGTCGGGCACACCGTCTGCCGCGACGACATCGACGGCGTCCTGTTCCGGATCGGCATTCTGCCACAATTGCACCATTCCCATGCCCACCGGTCCGTCCCGCAGCCACGTGTGCGGCACCACGTTCCAGCCGAACGACTCCGAGACCAGGTACGCCGCAACCTCGCGTCGTGCCAGGGTCCCGTCGGGGAAGTCCCACAGCGGACGCTCGCCCGCGATCGGCTTATAGACCACGGGGATGCCGCCGATGCTGCCAAGGAAGGTGGCGTTCGATGCGGACGTGATGCGGCCGGTGAGTTGAAGCTCACCGCAGTCGAGGTCGATCTCCGTCATCAGGAAAGGGTGTCGGGCACCGGGCAGACGTGACCGCCCGCATCCATGGGCGCACCGCAGCGAGGGCAGATGGGTCGTCCCGCCCCGACGACCTCGAGCGTTCGCTGAGCAAAGGCGCGGGCCATGCCGACGGGGATGCGCACCACCAGCATCTCGGCAGGCTCTTCCGTGTCCGAGTCGAACACATCCTCGGCCGCCTCCACCAACGGAAAGGCCTCGATCACGAGCTGCGCAGTCACGGGATCCCAGCCCAGGCTCATCGCACCGGTGCGAAACTCCGGGTCGACGGGTGCGTCCAAGGGATCGTTGTCGACGAGTTCCGGAGGAGTCACGGCGGGAACACTGAACGGGTTATCCTTACCCGCCATCAAATCATCGAGGATCTCATCGATCTTCTCGGCAAGCCGAGCACACTGCGCCTTTTCAAGAATGACGCCCACGACTCTGCCTCCGTCGCGCGCCTGCAGATAGAACGTGCGCGACCCGGGCTCGCCGACGGTGCCGACGACGACGCGGTCGGGCCAGTCGAACCCGTGGACGATAGTGGCCATGACAACATCCTAGGAGCGCACGCTGGCCGGCATCCTAAAGCGGGCCAGACCCGCCACCCACCTGCGCGTCTGAGGCGGGCACACTGTTTCGGAGCCAGGAAAGGTCGCCAGAGCCGGCGTTGGCGACCAGCACTTCCGGACGGCTGGCCCCGTACCGCACAATCGAGACCGACGCCGGGGCGACAATGATGCGCTGGAACAGGTCAAGATGCATGCCGAGGGCATCGGCCAGGATCGATTTGATGATGTCGCCATGGCTCACGGCGACCCAAACGGCACCGCATCCGTGTTCTGACTCGAAGGCCGCGTCGTACCGTCTGATCGCGGCAACCGACCTGGCCTGCATGGCCGACATCGACTCGCCGCCGGGGAACTCCACGGCGGAAGGCTGCGTCTCCACCACCGACCACAGTTTTTCCCCCGCGAGGTCACGGAGGGACCGGCCCTGCCACTGGCCGTAGTCGCACTCGGTGATGGCCTCGTCGACCAGGGCTTCCGGTGAACCGGTCTGGTGGTCGAGGATCATCCGTGACGTTTCCAGGCAGCGCTCCAACGGACTCGAGACCACCGCGATCAGCGGCACCACCGCAAGCCGCTCGGCCGTCAGTGCCACTTGGTGACGCCCGACTTCGTCCAGCCCGATCCCGGCGCTACGCCCGGCCAGCACGCCGGCCACATTCGCGGCGGTGCGACCGTGCCGCACCAGGATGACTGTGGCCATGCCTACAGCCTAGGCGTCGGCCGTGGAACCACTCACACCCTCCGGAAATTCAGGAATCCGGGCGCCCCCGTCCTGCCCACTGCGGTGAGCCGGGGGGCGAGCGCCAGGCCGACGACCGGCTTTCCTGAATTTTCGGGGGCTGCGGGGCAAGGTGGTACCCATCGAGGACGCCGAAGACCGGCACGGGGCCACCGTCACGATCACGTCATCATCCGGTAGGATTCACGGCGACCGTGACACGATTCGAGGAGGTGAGCCCGATGCACACACCGTCCACTCTGGGCGCTCCTTTTCAGTTCACGATCGCGCGACTGACGTAGCCGTCGCGGGGAGCGCTTGCCAAGCACTCTCAGAAAGCTACGATTATGCATTCACTTCAGTTCTCGCACCCACTTCAGTTCACCGCGGCGGAGACGTCGCAGGGCGTCTCCGACCGCTCATTCACCCTCGGCCAAGTCACTGGCGTCCTGTGGTCACCGCCGGATGCAGCTCCGAACGCCCCACTCATGCTCATGGGGCACGGGGGAGGCCTGCACAAGCGCGCCCCCGGCCTGGTGGCCCGCGCCCGCGCCATGGTCACCATGCACGGGTATCACGTCGCCGCCATCGACGTACAGGGCCATGGCGACCGACCGCGGTCCGATGCCGACCAGCGCTGGGTCGACGAAATGCTCGCGGCGCGTGCGCCGGGCCAGTCGCTCGCCCCGAGCATCACCGCGTACAACGGGTCGCTCGCCGACCGCACCGTGCCCGAGTGGCAAGCGACCATCGACGCGCTTCAGGCGGAAGGCATCGGCGCGGATGGCCCGGTCGGTTACCAGGGGATGACGCTGGCGAGCGCGATCGGTATCCCGCTCGCCGCCGCGGACCACCGCATCCGTGCTGCCATCTTCGGGGGAGTCTTCGTCTACGACGTGATCCTCGAGGCGGCCAGGCGCGTCACCATTCCGCTCGAGTTTCTCATGCCGCTGGACGACCCCGAGATCGATCGCGCATCGGGCCTGACGGTATTCGACGCGTTCGGCTCGACAGAGAAGACGCTGATCGGCTTCCCGGGCAGCCACTTCCGGGTTCCCGAGGCGCAGATCGACACGCGCTTCTTCCCGCGGCAGTTCGCGGCAGCCCAACCCGCCCCTAGTACTCGCCCTTGATCACGAAGTAGGAACCGCGGATGACGCCGGCCAGTTTCGATTTCTGGCACGGCTCCGCGTCTGCAATCCCACGACGGTACTGGGGTGGTTGAGTGGGGATTCAGCCCTTATGCCGCTCATCGAAGACCCGCTTGGCCTTCATTTCGGCCTTTGGTAATGTGTTCGGACTCACAACTTCAACCTTGCAGCGAACCTCGCAACGAGAATGAATTTCGGTTGCGACCTGCGCCGCAGAAGATATCTCACGATGTTCGACTACGACTGTCATGGTGTCGAGCCCGTCGGGTTGCGTGGAGAGGCGGATCTGGAATTCGTCTCCAGTTCCGGCGACCGCACGCACGGCCTCCTCGATCTGGACCGGGAAGAACTTGACGCCGCGCAGATTGATGAGATCGTCGGCACGGCCTGTCATGCATCCCATCGCGCGCACGTGATGACGACCGCATGCACACGGCTCGTACGACAGGCGCGTGTAATCGCCAACGAGGAAACGCAGTTGAGGCGAGCTTTCGGAATTCAAGTTGGTGCAGACAGATATGCCCCGCTCACCCGGACGAGTGGGCTCGAGCGTCTCGGGATCAACGGTCTCCCACACTTGGATGTCCTCCATGAGATGGATGAACGTCTCCTCGCCTTCCTGATACTCCGGGCACGAATATCCGCCACAGTGCGGGGACGCTTCGGTACAACCGTAGAACTCGACGGACGTCGCGCCCCAGAGATCCTGAGTGCGCTTGAGCGTTCCCGCGATGCCGGAGAACGGCTCGCCGCCCTGAACGATCCACTTCACGGAACTCGTTGTGGGGTCTATACCCATCTCCTGCATGGTACGGGCCAGGTAGAGAGCATACGAGGGCGTGCACACGAGTACCCGGGGCTTGAATCGTTGAATGATCCGAGCGCGCGCCATGCCGTCCATTCCTCCACCGGGGATGGTCGGTAAGCCCATCTTCGCGAGCGCGTACTGCACGCCCCATGCGAAGACGTGGGGGCCGAAGCCAACCGTCCGGAAGGCACTGTCACCCTTGCGCAGTCCACCCGAGTAGAGAGCGCGTGCGTTGGCCTGCTCCCAGTACTTTCTGTCGAAGTGGGTGTAGCGGAAGACGCGCGGAACGCCCGTCGACCCAGATGAAGAAAAGAGCATCCACCCTCGGTCGTCCCATTCGCTCTCGCCACACGTTGAGTAGGTACCGTATGGCGGGTTCGCCGTCGCATCGGCCATCATCTCCTCTTTGGTGACGACGGGCCAGTTCGCGATCATCGTCTCGACGGAGTTGATGTCGGTCGGAGCGACGCCTAACCGGTCAAAGCGCTCCCGATAGAACCGACTGTTTTCGTACAGAAAGGGCGTCAGCACCGCGATCTTCTCGTTTTGGACAGCGCGGATCCGATCCCGCGACCACGTGTCCTTCTCGGACCAGTATTCACCGTCTAGCGCGGTATCCCGATCTTCATGGAACTTCTCGAGTACGGCCTTCCATTCGTTTCGGGTTTTTTCCGCTCGGGATCCTCGCAGGGTCATTTTGTCCTCCTTGACAGTTCTGATATTTGACAGCCGACGTCGCATCACCCTGGGATCGACGAAGCCTGTTGCTTGCGGTACTCCCGAGCCATGGAACTGATCGGTGACGGTGCCACGGTCACGCGAATTGTCACCTGTTCGTGCGGCTCGACCCAGGGAGCGCTGCGTGCGCCTCCGCCGTCTTCGCCCCAGATAAGAGTCAACTCGGTCCCAGGTGAGCTGAACTCTTCATCGATGGACCCAAGCGACATCATGCATCGCTCGTTATAGGTGTACGTCGGGTACGTCCCGAACCCGACCACGTTGCCATCTGCATCGAGGACTTTGTCGTAATGCAGGCGCGCCGTGGCCGCGACCGGCAGGTCGATGTGGAGTGCTGTTGGACCGTCTTCGACAAGACGATGGAATACCTGCGCGAAATCATTCGGGTGCCACAGAAGAGTCACCTTCTTGTGATGCGGTTGATCCTTCAAAGTTTCGAGTGCTGCGCGGCCGATGAAGTCATGATCGAACTTGATGATGTGGCCGTACCCAAGGTCCCACGGCGTTGTGTAGTAGGCCTCCGGGTCGGGAGAGTAGAAGCTTCCACCGACCGACATGCGTGCGGAGGCACTCTTGTCTGAGAGCCACTCGCGGTAGGGGCGCAGTTCAGGGCCGGTGTAGACCGCGGAGAACGGCACCGCCCACCACCCGGACTCGATCACCGTGCTGAAGTATGCCAGCGATCCTATTTGCCGCAGCCCATGCCGCTTCCCAGCGTCGATGAGTGCTGATTTGACGTCGCGCCGCGTATCCCAGGGCCCGGAGAGTTCAAGTCCAGGAACACCGCCCATGCTGTGACGCATCGCGCGCACATCATGGCCGCCGATCCGGATCGTTTCCCACCGGAAGAATTTGATTTCAGGGAGAGGGCCTCCGTGCAACTCTTCGAGAAGTCGATATGCATTCGGGCCTTCGACCTGGTAACGGTACGCCAGGCGGCGCTTGTCCTTATTCAGCACCCAGATCGGGTCTAATTCAGCTTCCACCCTGAAGTCACCACTCTCTGCGTTGAATTGCACCCAGTCGGTTGTGGCGGGATTCCCTACGAGGAGAAGGTCGTTCTCGCCGACGTAGTAGAGGATGCCATCGCCGATCACGTAACCGTCGGGTGAGCACGCCACAAACTGCTTCGCCGCACCGGGTCGGAAGTTCGCGAAAGAGTTGATCGCCAGATGCGAGAAGAGGGCAACAGCGTCTGGCCCGTGAACTCGCAGATTATTCATGTGGTAGCTCTGATCGTGCAACGCAACACTTTCACGCCAGGAGCGTTGCTCATCTCGCCACGTCGTGTATTCGGCACGGACGACGTCGGTGGGCATCATGACCCCGAACACGTTGAGAGCAGTCTTCGGCGGCCTCCTGTAGAGCGTATCGACGATGCTTGAGTTCGAGTCAATAACCGACTGCAGCGACTTCTCTGTCACGGAGATCCCCTTGAAGTGAGTTCCTATTGAGAACTGACTGTACTACACGCCCCCTACGGACGCCATCACAGCTTTCAGTGTTCAGCCTCAGAAGGCGGAGTCTCGATGCGATAGGTCACTTCTCGAGCTTGCATGGTTTCGCCGCATCGGTCACACGTCATCTGCGGTGAGCAGTCGAGGTGGCATAACTCGTGGTGCAAGACCACTCGCGACCCGTCGTTGCCAAGCCAGCGGTCGCCCCAGGACTTCATCGCCAGAAAGACCGGATAGAGTTCGATGCCGGATTCCGAGAGTCGGTACTCGTAGCGATCCGGTCTGTTTTGGTAGAGGCGTCTCTCGAGCAGGCCGCGCTCCACCATGTACTTCAGCGTTCTCGTCAAAACGGATCGTGAGATCCCGAGGTTCCGCTGAAAGTCATCGAACCGGCGGACACCGAAGAATGCTTCGCGGAGAACGACTGACGTAGCAGAGTACTGGAGAATCGCCTCGGCCCGTTGTACCGAGGTGGTGGGAGCTGCGGGCATAGAAAAGAATCTACAGTCCGGAGTCGGTTCGGAATCAGAACTGATACGGTGGTCACGCCAAAAATACGTCGAACCCTAGGGAGTTGGCTGTGAATGATCAGCGGGAAACCCTGGGAATGCCGGACGTCCTCGACGAATATCCGGTCGCCCCGCTAGAAGCATTGGACGGTGTTCTCGGCTTCCGCATTCTGGAGATAGGCGAAGCGACGGCACGTGGCGAAGCCGCCGTGACAGCCCGTACTTGCCAGCGGTTCGGTGTTGTCCACGGGGGCGTCTATGCAGCGCTTGCGGAAATGGTGGCAACCGAAGCGACGGTGCACCATGTGTGGCCCAAGGGCGAGACCGCCATGGGGAGTTCAAACAACACGGCATTTCTTCATCCGATCTCCAGTGGCACAATCCATGCCGAGGCCCGTGCTCTGCATCAAGGCCGCACGAACTGGGTCTGGGATGTTGAGTTCCTCGATGACAACGGTCGGCTGTGCGCTTCGTCCCGGGTGACGGTCGCCGTGCGCCCCCGCCGCGATCTGCAGCGATGAAACGGAAGTAGACCTAGTACTCGCCCTTGATCACAAAGTAGGAACCGCGGATGACGCCGGCCAGCTTCGATTTCTGGCGTGCGAATTTGAAGTGCGGCGCAAGCTCCTCGGGAATCTCCATGCCTTGGGAGAGCTTGAGTCCCACGGCTCGCTTCTGCCCGTCCTCGATGGTGTACATGACGTTGATCGAGAGTCCGGATTCATAGAACACATAGGCCATGCGAATACCGTCGACTTCGAAGGCGGTGGCCTCGAGGGCCCGAGAGCCGATGACGATGTCCCGCTCGTCCTTGAGGATACGACTCACCCAGTCGAGCACCTCAGGTGTCTCGTCAGCCGGACTGACGGTGAAGACGTGTCCGTACTTGTTTCTAAAGTAGCGTGCCTCGTTCGCACGCAACCCGGCCAGAGCCTCAGCTACCGGCGACGACTCGAGGCCAACGGTCGATACGTCTTCGAAGTCGACGATGTACGGCATGGGACCCCTTTTGATCGGTAATGGTGCACCCCACGTTAGCGGGCGTCACACCGATATTGCGTCTGGAGTGGTGGTCCGGCGACGTGCGGCTACTCGCGCGTGAGCGAGAGCGCCAGGCTGGGTACGACAAAGGAGAGCAGGAAGATCGGCAGGATGCTCTTTCCGCTGCAGCGGAAGCTGGCGATGTCGCCCTCGGCAACCTCGAAGGTCTCGGTTCGGCTCGAGTTTCGGCCACTTCGAACCTGCAGGGTGTGACGTCCGGGCTCGACCGGTATATCGATGGTCTCATTCAGTTCAAGACTTCCAGCATGCCTGCCATCGACCACCGCGTCATATGTGCCGCGACGCACCTCCACGCCGATGGTGCTGTGCGTCAGCCTTAGCGTTGCAGGCATCGCTGTCTCCTCACTCCGTGGCTTGAAAGGGCGTGTGCTGAGCGAGCGGCGCGAGCTGGATCTGCTTCGCCAGCGCGTACGCGGCCGGCAGGTCTCTGTCGTTCTCGACGATCACACGGCCGATGACCAGCACCGAATTGTTGGGCGACGAGATCTGCGTCATGCCGAATCGGCCCGTCGGAACTTGCGAGCCACTCGAGCGCATTTCCCATGTCCGCACACTAGCAACTGTTTCGATGACGCCGACCTGTATCGACACCGACCTGTATTGACGCAGACCTGTATTGACGCCGACTACTTGAGCAGCCGCGATAACACCCGATCAGCCAGCGGTTTGCCGCCGGTCTGACAGGTCGGGCAGTACTGGAGGGTGGAGTCGGCAAAGATCACCTGCCGCACGGTGTCCCCGCAGACCGGGCAGGGTTCTCCTGTTCTGCCGTGCACGCGCATCCCGGCCTTTTTCTCCTTCTTCAGCTCGGACGCGGCCAGACCCTCCGATCGCTCGATCGCCTCGTGCAGTGTCGACTGCACGGCGTCGTACAGGCGGGCAGCCTCATCCGGGCTCATCGACGCCGGCTTGAATGGCGACATCTTCGCTGCGTGCAGAATTTCATCCGAGTAGGCGTTGCCGATGCCGGCGATGATCGACTGGTTGCGGAGGACGCCTTTGATCTGGGCCCGTCCGGCAGCGGCGAGGATGTTCCGGAAGGTTTCCAGCGTGAAGCTGTCACTCAGCGGGTCGGGGCCGAGCCGGGCGATACCCGGAACCTCCTCCGGGTTCCGGACAAGGTAGATCGCCAGACTTTTCTTGGTGCCGGCCTCGGTGATGTTGATACCAGTGCCGTCCTCGAGCAGGAGCCGCGCCGCCAGCGGGCCCTTCCCCGAGCGGGAAAGCGTCGTCGATCGCGTCCCGTCGTTCCAGCGGATCCAGCCGGCACGGGCGAGGTGCACGACCAGGTGCAGGTCGCCGATGTTGAAGTCGAGGAACTTGCCGTGTCGGGCGACGGAGTCAACGACGGCGCCGGCCAGTTGCGAGACCGACGGGTCGAAGGTTTTCAGTGCCGCGAACGACAGGAGGTCGAGCCGCCCGACAAGCCGACCGCGAAGCCGGCCATCAAGGTCGGCGGCCAGCGCCTGCACCTCGGGAAGTTCCGGCATGACTCCAGTCATAGTCGAACCTACGACGTCCGTCTATCGCCCAGGGACTACTAGTGCCCGAGACGTCAACGGTGGAAGACTGTGACAATGCTGCGGCCCCTCGTGGGTTCTCGACCGAAACAGCTCCATTGCTAGCGAGCGTGGGGGGCTTGGATGTCTGAACGCACTCTCATCCTGCTGCGGCACGCCAAGTCGGATTGGTCCGGCGACGACGCTGACATCGATCGTCCTCTGTCCGAGCGGGGCCTGCGCGAGGCACCACAGGCTGGCCGATGGTTGGCGCACGGCGTTGGCGGCCTTGACCTCGTCGTCGTCTCACCGGCAAGCCGAGCTCAAAAGACCTGGGAGCTCGCCTCGGCCGAACTCGATAGCCCACCGCTGGTCTGGATCGACGACCGCGTGTATGCCGCATCCAACGACGAACTGCTCGGTGTGGTGCGCGCCCTGCCCGATGAGGCCCACACGGTAGTAGTGGTCGGGCACAATCCCGGAATGGAGGATCTCCTTTCGCTTCTCACGGGTGAGCCGATGTCCATGCCCACGTCGGGCCTCGCGGTGATCGGGTTGGAAGGGTCGTGGTCGAGCGCCGGTCAGTCCTCAGCGAAATTGCTGGCGTCGGGCAAGCCACCCGCCGAGGACCATCACGGCGCCGGTGACGATTAATCCACGCAACGGGGTTGACTCGACCAGATAATTGGTGTTAATTGCAACTGACATGAATACTTCACGTCGGTACACGATGGTCGCCCGAGCCGCCTCGGCCGCCAACACGCGGTCACGGGCACTTCGTGCGCTCGTGGATCTCAGCACCGAGAAGTTGACGATCGACATCATGTTGAGCGACGTCGCGACTCGCGCCGGAGTGAGCGTGCAGACGATTCTGAGGCACTTCGGCAGCCGCGACGGTCTATTCGACGCGGCAGTGGAATTCGCCGCCGCGGAAATCATCGAGGAGAGAAGCGCACCGACGGGGGACGTTCCTGCCGCAGTGGCGGCCATCGTCGACCACTACGAGGTGCGCGGTGACTGGGTCATCGCGATGCTGGGTCAAGAACTGGGGGATGCACGCATCCGGCGGATCACCGACCTGGGTAGGCAGACCCATCGCGCCTGGGTAGAAGCGGTCTTCGCGCCGCAGTTGAATCGGGGCGACGGACGGCGAGCGGATCCCGACCTTCTGGTTGTCGCGACGGATGTCTACACCTGGAAGCTCCTGCGCCGCGACCGCGGCCTCGACCGCAAGAGTACGGAGCGTTCGATGCTGCAACTGGTGGAGGCGGTCCTTTCCAGCAGCAAAACCAGTCATTGAGGAGGTAATCGAAATGGTCAATCTGCTCTTCGTCACCTGGGACGGAGGGGGGAATGTCGCTCCCGCGCTCGAGATCGCGGCGGCACTGGTACGACGCGGCGACCGGGTGCGTTTTCTGGGGCAGCCCAGCCAGCGCGAGACAATTCGCGCCGCCGGATTCGACTTCGAATCGTATCGCAACCCCGGAGCCTGGACGGCAACCGCGGATGGCGGGGGAGCGCAGAGCGCCACCGCGTTCCTCGGAGTGCTCACCAATCGCAGCTTCGGCGAGGACATGCTCGCGAGCGTGGAACGGGCCGCGACCGACATCATCGTGATCGATTGCCTGCTCTACGGACCGCTGAAGGCCGCCGAGAGAGCCGGTCGCCGTTGCGCAGTCCTGGTGCACTCGCTGTACGGCGCGGTCAGCCGCACCATGGCAAGCGGCCCGGCGGGGGCCATCGCCCGCCTGGCCGGGTACCGGCCCCGAGAAATGTGGGCCGCCGCGGACCTGGTGCTGGTAGCCACGCTTGAGGAGCTCGATCTGGCCCCGCTTCGCGCGGATGCGGCCGTGCCGCTGACCTACACCGGGCCTGCGCTTCCGGAGGATCTCGGGGCGCCGCAGCACGGTGGCCCGGATCCGACCGTTCTGGTGAGCCTGAGTACGACGTTCATCCCTGGTCAGGAGCGCATCCTGCAGTCGGCACTGGACGCAATCAGCGAGCTGCCGGTGCGCGGGCTGGCCACCACCGGTCCCGCTCTCGACCCGAATCGATTGCGGGTCCCCGCGAACACCGAAATCCATCGTTATCTGCGGCATCGCGAGGTGATGCCGACCAGTTCCGTCCTGGTCGGGCACGGCGGACACGCGACGACGATGCTGGCCCTGGCTCACGACCTGCCGCTCGTGATGATCCCGGTGAATCGCAGGTTCGACCAGCCCATCATCGGCCGGGCGGTGCAGGATGCCGGGGCCGGCATCCTGCTGCCGACCTCGGCGTCACGGGAGCGAATCCGCGAGGCGATTGCCACCGTCGTGGCCGATGACCGATACCGCAAGGAAGCGGCCCGGGTAGGGGCCGCTATCCGAGCGAGCCGGGGAACCGCGACCGCGGCCGACCGGCTCCATGCGCTGGCTTCTGTGCTCACCTAGCCGGGGTCTCGAGCGGGCCCTGATCCAGACGGAACGGCGGGTAGTCGTCGCGCAGCAGCGACGTGTAGGCGTAGACGCGGTAGATCCACCGGTGGATGCCCATGACCAGGTTGAACAGGCCGGCGTTGTAAGCACCGGTGAAGAGCAGGATCAGTGCCGCGATGAAGACCAGCAAACCCACCAACCCGCCAACGCCCGGGCCGTCGGAGAACACCCAGAACAGGCCGGCCAGGATTCCCACGATGATCAGATGCGGGAAGGCCAGCAGCCAGGACTTGACCAGCACCTTCCAGCGAGACAGCCGGTCGGGGTACGCGACGTCGAAGGTTGCCGGGAAGTCGGTCCGTGCGAGGGTGAACGGCGGATACTGGTCGGTGGCCAGCACCCCGGTGGCGTAGAACACCACGCGCCAGTTCCAGCGGAGCACTCCCACGACGAACTCGAAAAGCGACGCCGGGTAGCGGCCGGTGAAGAGGATCATCACACCAGCGGCCAGCACGGCGACGGGAACCGCCGCCCACAGGATGGCCAGCACGATGTAGTGCGGGATGGCCAGCAGCCACTTGACCAGCCACATGCCGCGGGACAGCGCCGGGTCCAGGTGGCCTTCCAGGCGCGTCGGATAGCCCGAGCTCGCAGCCGCAACCGGTGCGAAGTGGATGCTGCGGCCAAGCCCCACGGCTCCCACCAGGATGAGGATAATGCCGACCGCAAGCGCCGCCAGCCCCCACCAAAGGTGGTCGATGTTGCCGAAGAGGCGATGTGATCCTGCCGTCGCGAGCACGCCGGCGATGAGTGCCACCATGTGCATGCCGCTCATTTTCAGGCGGTGCGGGTCAGTTGCTTCGGGGGAGGCGATGGTCATGATGTCTTTCCTTAGTTTGTGTAGTTGGTTAACCTGTGAGGGTGGCTAATTTGTGTGGTTGGTTGGGGTGGTGATGCGCACGACGACGTTGCCCTTCTTGCGTCCGGTGTCCACGTAGCGGTGTGCCTCGACGATGTCGGTGAGGCCGTAGGTGCGGTCGATGACCGGCTGGTATCGGCCGGACTCGGCGAGGCTGACCAGGTAGGCCAGGTCGTCGGCGGTGTACTTGACGTTCGGGGTGATGAGCTTGCCGCTCTTACGGCTCTGCCCGCGCGATCGCACGAGCGCCTTCAGATCGGCGATCACGAGTAGCAGCGCGCCACCGGGTTTGATCGACGACTCGGCCTGCTCGAATCCGGCGTTGCCGACACAGTCGATGATGACGTCATACTGCGTGCCCTCGGCCAGGAAGTCATCCGTCGTATAGTCGATGACCCGGTCGGCGCCGAGCGCGGCGACCAGCTCACGGTTTGCGGTGCTGGTGACCCCGGTGACGTGGGCGCCCAGCTGTTTGGTGAGTTGCACAGCCGCAGTCCCGACGGCTCCGGATGCACCGTTGACCAGCACGGTGTCGCCTGGCTTTACGGCCACCTGGTTCAGGAAGCCTCGCGCCGTCGTGCCACCGAAGGGGAGGGTGACAGCCTGCTCGAGTGTGAGGTTGGAGGGAGCGCGGGTGATGGTGCCGTCCTGCGGGATGGAGACGTACTCGGCGTGGCCGCCGAACTTGCCGCCCAGCATGGCGATCACCCGGTCGCCCGGGCTGAAGGCGGTGACGTCTGCACCGACTGCTTCAACGACGCCGGCGACATCCATTCCCAGGATGCGGCGGCTCGGCCGGAACAGGCCGATGCCGAACGCGGCAAGCACGCCGAGGCCGCCCGGGATGTCACGGCTGCGGGCCCGGTAGTCCGCCGCGCTGACGGTGCTGGCATAGACCTTGACGAGGATTTCGTCGGCTTTCGGGGTCGGCTTGCGGGTCTGCTCGATCTGAACGACCTCCGGTGCGCCGAAGCGGCGGTACACCGCCGCTGTCATGGTGTTGGTTGTTGTCATGACTCGATATTGGCTGCCCGTCCGGGTGCCGGACATCGGCAATTCGGCCCGACCTGGATCGGCCGAAAGTACGGTTCTTGACTCGTTCTCCCTCCCGATGTGCGCCACCGGGGTGCAGGCGAGCATGAAGTAATGACACAACTTCTTGGTGGTCGATCCGATGCTGGTCGGGTGGCCCGCGAGCCTCCCGCTGACCGAGCAGCCCGCGAGAGCAGCGAGCGGGCGTATCGAGCGTTGAACAAAGCCGGTCGAAGTGACCGCCACAGCACCGGCTGGCTGGCAGTCACCGGGCTGATCCTGCTCAGCCTCATCCCGGTGCTCGGCGGCGCCTTCCGCCTCAGCGTTCTTGCCGGCGGCACGATCACGGCGGACAACGCCCGGTTCTTCGCCTCGCCGATTCCGGTGGTTGCCCACATCGTCGGTGCCACGGTGTACTGCCTGCTCGGGGCGTTCCAGTTCGTCCCATCGCTGCGCGCCAGGCGCGGCTGGCACCGCATCGCCGGGCTCATCCTGATCCCCGCCGGCCTCATCGCCGCACTATCCGGACTGTGGATGGCCGCGTTCTACTCGTTTCCGGACGGCAACAGCCCGCTGCTCATGGTCATCCGGTTGGCGTTCGGCTCCGCCATGGTGGCGTCCATCATGCTCGGCATCGTTGCCATCAAACGCCGCGATTTCGTCGCCCACGGCGACTGGATGACCCGCGCCTACGCCTTGGGCATCGCCGCCGGAACCCAAGCCATCGTCTTGGCGATCTGGGTTCTCAGTGTCGGCCCGCTGGGCAGTGTCACCGACGCACTCCTCATGGGCGCGGCCTGGCTGATCAACGCCGCCGTCGCCGAATTGGTCATCCTCCGACGCCGAAACGGATCGGGCACAACTAGCCGACCCGGCTCATCCGCCTCTGCACGCTGATGCCCCCGTATCATGAGCGGATGACCAGCCTCCTGCGCTCCGCCTGGAACGCGCCCGGCGCCGCTCCGCCACCGCCGCGGCGGGTGTGGCGGGATTGGGCACTGGTGGTGCTGGTCGCGCTCACCGCGGTGTTGGAGGCCGTGTTCCGCACGGATCTGCCCTACCCACTGGTGGCCGCGATCGTCGGGATCGCGGTGGCGCCAACCCTGCTGTGGCGCCGAACCCGGCCCCTGTTGATGCTGGCGATCACTGTGGGCGCCGTGGCCGTCGGCACGGTCCTGCTCGGCGACTCGGTCCCGTACGCCAGCGGGGTCGTCGCCTTCACCCTCTATGCCCTGTTCCGGTGGGGTAACGGCCGCGCGTTGGTGGTCGGATCGGGCATCCTTCTCGCCAATCTGGCCGTGTCGGCGCTGACGGGCACGACCCTGGGCGACCTGATCGGGGAAGCCGCCTTCCTGGGCATTGTGCTCACGCTTGGTGTCGCCCTGCGCTTCCGGGCCGGTGCCAGGATGCGCGAGCTGGACCGCGCGAAGCTGATGGAGCGGGAGATGCTCGCCCGTGACCTGCACGATACGGTGGCCCATCACGTGTCCGCGATCGCTATCCGCGCTCAGGCCGGCCTGGCGACTGCCGCCCTGAACCCTGCGGCGGCGACGGATGCCCTCGGACTGATCGAGGAGGAGGCATCCAAAACCCTGGCGGAGATGCGCTCGATGGTTCGCGTGCTGCGGCAGGGGGAGGCGCCCGAGCTGGCGCCCGGTCGCACTTTCGTCGACATCGAGCAGCTCACGAGCGTCGACGGTACCGGCCCGCGCGTCGACATGCGCGTCACCGGCGACACTGCGAGCATCCCGCCGATCGTTGCCGCCGCGGTCTATCGCTTGGCGCAGGAGTCGGTCACCAACGCACGACGGCATGCTCGCGGCGTCTCCCTCATCGACGTGGTCGTCGACGTGGACAAGGGTGGGGTGCGGTTGACGGTGAGCAACGACGGTGAACCTGTGCCGGCGACGACACCCGGCTACGGCATCACCGGGATGATGGAGCGCGCCGCCTTGCTCGGGGGCGTCTGCGAGTCGGGTCGCGCGCCGGGCGGCGGATGGACCGTCACTGCGGTGCTGCCTCGTGTTGGATGGACAACATGACCATCCGCGTGCTCATCGCCGACGACCAGGAGCTGGTGCGCACCGGGCTCAGCATGATCCTCGATGCGCAACCCGACATCGAGGTGGTGGGCCAGGCCGTCGACGGGAACGAGGCAGTGGCGCTGGCCAGGAGCCTGCGTCCCGATGTCTGCCTGTTCGACATCCGGATGCCCGGCCTGGACGGCATCGAGGCCACGCGCTCTATCGCCGGGCCGGGGGTGGAGAACCCGATGGCGGTGGTCATCATCACCACCTTTGACCTCGACGAATACGTGTATGCGGCGTTGCGGGCGGGCGCGAAGGGCTTTCTGCTCAAGGACGCGGGCTCTGCGCTGCTCGGCCAGGCCGTGCGTGCCGCGGCGAGCGGGGACGCGCTGATCGCTCCGAACGTGACGGTACGCCTGCTCGAAGCGTTCGCCGGTACGGCGCCGGCCGCTCCGCTGCAGCAACCAATCGAGCCGCTGACCGAGCGGGAGGAGCAGGTGCTCGCCGCCGTGGCGCGGGGCTTGAGCAACAGCGAGGTCGCGAGCGAGCTCTACATCACCCTGAGCACAGTCAAGACACACCTGGCTAGCCTGATGACTAAGCTCGGCGCCCGGAACCGGGTCGAGATCGCAATCTGGGCGCACCAGACGCAGCGGGTTCCGCGTCGGCCATGAAGGGCCAAACCGTGAAGGACCAAACCATGAAGGACCAAACCACGAAGGACCAGAGCACGAAGGACCAAGGATGAAACCGCTGCCCGGCTACTCACCGCCGCCGTGCATCTGCTCGGCACCGGGATGCCGGCGTTGGCCGCCGAGGTGGCCTACCAGCTGTTCTGGTTTCTGGGTCGGCCGACGTCGGTGCGCTCATCCGACGCCGTCACGCACTCGTCGGCGCGAGTGGACCGGCTACTTATCAACGGCAAGCGGGTCGCGGTGTCCCGATGGGAGAGCGGCGAGCGGCCCGTGCTGCTCGTGCACGGCTGGCGCAGCCGCGCTTCTCACTTCGGGGCAGTCATCCGCGCGCTCGAATCGGCCGACCGCACGGTGATCGCCTTCGATGCGCCCGGCCATGGCGCATCAACGGGCAGGCGCACCTCGGTGCTGGAGTATGCCGAAATCATCCGGCTCCTGAGCGCTCAGGTCGGCGGTTTCGAGATTATCGTCGCGCACTCGTTCGGGGTTCCTCGCCGATCACAGGATGCTGCAGCGGCTGCGTGAATACATGGCGGATGCCGACGGTACCGTGCACAGCACGGGTGGAGGACCGGCTTCATGACGCTCAGAAATCCGCGTCGCCGACCACCACCGATAACCCGCCTGCCACCATGACGGCATGGACTACCGCGGGGGACGGGATCGACTCACGCGCGAGCTACCCATCCCAGCACGTGGAGATGACTTCGATGCCCGATTCCTCGGGAACCAGGCGTCGCCGAAATCGACGTCCCGGGGACGTCTTGAGGGAGATCCGGGTGGGCGCGCGATGGATCGCCCTGACGTTGCACAGTCACGAGGTCGGGCCAACCGTGCTGCTGGGTGCAAGAAGCTCCAATCGACGGGTTGCCTTCGTCGACGCAGACCTGGTTACCCTTCGGCTGCGAATGCGACCCGTCGGCGCCACCGTGAATGACGCCCTTCTCGCGGCGGTCGCGTCCGGCTTCAGGGCGATGTTGCCGGTCGCTGGCGAGCGGTTCCAGCCTGGCTGCCGGTTTCGGTTCCGGTTGCACTGCAGCGGCGCGGCACATCCGGCAACCAGGTCGGGCTTATGCTGGTGCGGTTGCCGCTCAGCGAGCCGTCCCCAGTTGCCAGGTCCCGCTGGAGCCTTAACGCTCGCGGGTGCGCCGGTCGTTGCGATCTGGCCGGTCGCTGTCCTCGCCGGAAATGTCCGCCTAGGGGTGGCTGCTTTGTCTTGCCAGGGCCGGCTGAACTGTGGCATTCATTTTGACGCAGGCAGCCTGCCTGGCGACGTTTTCGTCGACGGATTCCGAGAAGAGCTTGCCCGCTGGAGTTCGTGAACTCGGCCGGCTTGGAACGAGGATTGCGACTTTTCCTGTGCGAACACCGCCTTAGCCCATCGCTCAGGCCGGTCGATTAAGGGTGGTGCGCCTTGCAGGGCGCGGCGACGGATGGTCAGATTGAGCATGCAACACACGACTTCGTTGGACGGAACTCGCATCGCTTTCAACCAAGTGGGGGAGGGTGCGCCGGTCGTCATCGTTGGTGGTGCATTTTCGACCGCCGAAGGGGGCGCCCCGCTTGCCGAAGCATTGGCGGAGGCGGGATGCCAGGGCGTGACCTTGGATCGCCGCGCCCGCGGTGAGAGTGGCGACACGGTGCCGTACGCGCCCGCGCGGGAAGCCGAGGATCTCGCGGCAGTGATCGAAGCAATCGGCGGTAAAGCCGCGGTGCTCGGCCACTCCTCCGGCGCGGTCCTCGCCCTCTTCGCCGCGGGCGAGGGAGTGCCTATCACTCACCTCTTCCTGTCGGAACCGCCGTTTCGCTTCGGTGAAGCAGAACCGACTCCCGACCTGCCTGACCGGCTCCAAGCGCTCATCGACGCACGGAAGCCGGCGGAGGCCGTGATCCTGTTCCAGAGGGAAGCGATCGGTCTGCCTGATCCGGTGATCGATCAAATCCGTGACAGCCCGATGTTCGCATCCCTCGTTGCAGTCGCTCAGTCGGTGGTCTACGACGCATTACTGACGAAGGCGGTCTCCACCCCGACCCCCGCCATGACTGGCGTGCCGATGCCTGTCACGATTCTCCGTGGCGAACCGACAATGCCCCTGCTCGTGACGGCGACCGACCGGTTAAGTCAGGCGATGCCGAACGCCGAACTCGTTGTCGTGCCCGAGTCGCACGATCACGGAGTGGACCCAGCTGGCACCGTCCGCGAGATTCGACGCAGACTCGCGCAGCCCTAAGACTCCTTCTCGGTGGATTCGCTACGCATCGCGCTCGTCCGCGTACCGCGGCGCCAGTGGTTCACGCTGGGCCGACGTCGCAGTACAACTCTGAGCATTCCGCGACCAGTTCTGGCTGAGAGGATTGGTCAGTGCCTGCAACTACCCGACTGATATCTACCCGCGATGTCGGGCGGCTCGCGCGGCTTCAGCAGTCGGGCCGCGCGTTCTTCGAGCCGTGGGACCCGATCCGAGATGATGCGTACTTCACTGTCGAAGGACAACGGGCAGAATTGGAGCGTGCTTTGGCCCGATATCGCGATGGCGAAGCGCTACCGCACGTAATCATCGATGAACGCGAACAAGTAGTTGGACGGATTACCTTAAGCGGTATTACTCGGGGAGCTTTCCAGTCGTGCAGCATGGGTTACTGGGTTGCCCCCGATTACAACGGACGCGGGTACGCCCATGATGCGGCTCAACTCATGACGACACTCGCTTTCGGCGACATGGGACTGCACCGGGTGCAGGCCGAGACATTGCCGCACAACATCCGCTCACGGCATGTGCTCGAGGATGTGGGCTTCAGACGATACGGACTCGCTGCCCAATACTTGAAGATCGCCGGCAAGTGGCAGGACCACGTGATGTATCAGTTGCTCACGACCCGCTCTTAAAGTCTTCCTAATTTGTGGAAGCGCTCGTAAATTTGGCCTCCGCCCAAAGCAACCGCCTTTCCTTAGCACCTGGCAACGGACCAGGAAGTTGGGCGCTCGGACGGAACTCGGATCACAATCCGAAATGTGCCGCATACCTAGAGAGTCTGGATCAAATTCGTCCTCTATGCTGACAAGATGTCAGACCCGAAAGGAGCTGCCGTGATCTTCAACCCCGTCAAAGTCGAGATCGTCGCTCTTCGGGAAGTGGTTGAGAACGCCTCACAATCAGTGTCCCCGATGTTGGTCAGCAGAGCACCTTCCCGCAATTCTGTTTGGCGACAGACCTCGAGGAACGGTGCACTCGTGTGAGTGAGACCGCCAAGCGTGGGGCCGCGAAGGCCAAAAACAGCGCGCCCCTTCGCTGGGCGGCTCGAGTCGGGTACGCGATGAATGGGATTGTTCATGCACTGATCGGTCTCGCGGCCTTCAGCGTCGCTCTGGGCGCGGGGGTCGAAGCGGACCAATCTGGTGTCCTGGGTCAGCTCGCGCAGGCGCCAGCCGGCATGTTTCTGCTCTGGGTTATTGTGATCGCCCTGTTAGCGCTCGGTGTCTGGCAGGTGCTTCACGCGGTATTAACGTGGTCATCTGACCCGAAACGAAAGTGGCTTCGTCGACTGAGCGGGGTTGCCAAATCCCTGGCCTATTTCTTCGTGGGTGCGACTGCTCTCATCTTCGCTCAAGGCTCATCGACCAGCAATGCAACATCCTCCCGATCGCTTTCCGCACAACTAATGGCTAAGCCCGGTGGTGACTTCATCGTCATCATCATCGGCGGCATCGCCTTCGCCATCGGCGTCGGGCTCATCGTGCGCGGAGTGACCCGACGGTTTCTGGAGAGAATCGATCTTCCACGCGGTCCACTGGGGCGAACCGTGGCTGCGCTCGGAGTCATCGGCTACACCCTGGAGGGGGTGGCGCTCTGCGTGGTCGGTGTCTTGTTCTGGATCGCGTCGGCCACCGTTGACCCGGATAAGGCTGGCGGACTCGATGGCGCACTCAAGGCGCTTGTTGCACTCCCCTTTGGCGCGGTCACTGTCGTGATTATCGGTGTAGGTTTTATCGCCTTCGGGCTCTATAACGCGTTCCGCGCTCGGTTCGCTCGACTGTGACCGCGCGAAATCGGTGAAGCGAACTTACATTAGCCAGAAGATCGAAAGCCCTGTGAAGGAGAACGAAGTACATGCGGCTTACTAATGGAGACTTTTGGCGATCCAAAATGGTCACGGAGGAGCGGTATGTGAGCGCCGTCGCACGGCGTCGGCTTTACCTCAGCGCCGCCATTCTCATTGCAATGGGAGTGATGTGCTTCGTCATCGTACTGACTGGAGTTCTCACCCATACCGGCCTGGCCGACTGGGACGATCCTGTGGCGCGGTGGATGCACGCTCACCGTTCGCCCGATGTCACTGCGGTGATGATCGTGCTGACCATCACGTTCGGACCGGTGTTGCTTCCGATCATCATCTTCATCATCACTGTTCTCTGGCTTATTTTTGCCAAGCATGCGTGGCGACCCTTTCTCCTCGCAGGAGCGATGATTACGGGCGTCATTGTCGCCAACACGCTTGCCCAGATTGTTCACCGTCAAAGACCGCCAGCAGGCTTCATGCTCATCGGGCACGACGCCACGTTCTCTTTCCCGTCCGGCCACGTGCTTGGGGCAAGTGACTTCCTCATTCTTACGGCTTTTCTCATCGTCTCCCGCTCACCCAAAGCATGGGGAGTAGCACTCGGGGCGGGGCTTGCCTGGCTTGGAGTGCTCGCCGAAATGTTCAGCAGAATATATCTCGGCTACCACTGGCTCACCGACACGTTCGCGTCGCTGTCCATTTCCATGGTCATCGTGGGCACCGTGATCGCAGTCGATACGTGGCGCACAGCACGCCTCCGAGGAGAAGGCATGCACGGGCCGCTATCGCAAGCTCAAGCGGAAGGCACCTGACCGTCAATCTGATTCAAATGAAGAGCCCGACCTACTCGTTGTGGTGATCTGGGGACACCTTCGGGGCATGAAAAAAGGCCAACCGACCGCTTGAGCGATCCTGTCAACCAATTTCCCGGAAAGCCGGGGCTCAATAGCCCGAACTAGTCTCTGTGGGAAGTTCGGGAAATCCATTTAGCCCCGTAGGCATTGGACAGTTTGGAACTCTATTGCAACGGATTCCAGGGAGAAACTCCTGAAATTCCAAGAGGCCGTCGTAGTTCCCTGTAATTCCGGGGAGCACGAGACCTTCGGAGGAAGCGGCCGGACATAGCTCAAGCACCGCTCGAACCACCGGCTCACGGCGACGGAAAACCCTTGGGTCCGAGCCGCTCAGGAGCGGAGCGTCGCTCCGGCTCATCTACGCCTCGAAACGCGACTCGACGGTCCGGGGTGGTGGCGTGACAGATAGAGGCCAGGTATAGCCTCAGATCACGGCAGGAAGTGGCTCAATGTGCTCAAGTTGATAGCGGCGATTACGGCCCTTACGGCCGCGGCAGCCTTGCTAACCGGTTGTTCTGCGTCGACGCATGAGGCGCACGGACCCTCGATCCATGTGACTGACACCGCATCGACCGTACTGCACGCATCCAGCGGTCTGACGGTGGCAATCCCCGCCGGTGCCGTCAGCGGCGATGGGACACTGACGGCGACGAAGACAATCGAGGAGGGGGTGAGCGGTTGGTCGATCAAGCTCACGGGGGCGAAACTCACCGGGAAGGCGACTCTTACCTTCGCAGGCTCACCAGTTCCGGGCGAGCCTGCGCCATTGGTCGGATACACGGAGAACCCCGACTCACCGCTAACTCCTGTCCAGGGAGTCTCGCTGACGTCGGAGGGTGCGAAGGTCACAACGACGCATTTCTCATTCTGGTTCGTCGACTGGTGGTCGAACATCAAAAAGGGAATCGCAGCGGTGTGGGGCAAAATATTTAGCCCGGACGCGTCCGGTTCGAAGCCGACGTGCCACGGTGAGGGGGCGATCCGCACGGCCGGTTACAGCGTCTCGAGTTCGTCTGATGACCGCGTCTACTGGTGCATGGGAGATGGCGGACCAGAAAAGCGGCCACAACTGACTGTCGTGAACGCTCGCGGTTACCCGATTGCGGTGCATGAGACGGCGAACATGGTTCTGACGAACCCGGACAACTCCTGGCAGTCACTCCTGCCGCAACTGTTCGCCGTGCTCGGTCAGCCGAAACTGCCTGCCGGCGATTCCATGCATCTCCTGTCCGGCAACGCGTCTTACACGTACAACGACACCGGCGACAATGCTCAGGGCCTGCAGTTCACCGAGAATGGGGCCGCCTACATTGCCTCCGCGTTGATGTACGGAGTTGAAACTGTCACGATGCTCGGCTCAATATTCGGCGCTAAGCCTGTCAAAGCGGTCCTGACCGCATTTGATGACGTCGGGTGCATTTCTGGGTTCAAGAAGATGGCAACAGCGGAGGTCAACTCGGCGGGTAGCGCAGCGAAGTATCTAACTGATGCTGTGGACACCGTGTCGAAGTGTCTCGGCAAGGTTATCGAAGACGTCTACAAAGACGGCGTAATAGTATCCGTCCTGCTCCAGGGCGCGGCATGGATCACTTCCGGGTTCGAGGATGTCGTCAATGGGGGCCGGGCTGTGGTCGACATCTTCGCGCATCCGGAGCCGTACACGATCACGATCACCCAACCAGCGCGTCCGGCTGTCACCGCATCCGACCTCATGTCCATCACCGCGCCGGCCATGTGTAGGCGACCTGCAGAGCAGCTCGTCAACGGGGAGCTCCAGTCCGCCGACCCGCTGATGAACGGGTATACCTGGATCCAAGGTCTCGGGCAAGGCCAGCAGCCCCTCTACACGACGGGGACGACAAGCTCCCACCCCTCCGGCCTCGCAGCCGTCGTCTTCGGCTGCATAGCGACCGGAGGGACCGTTGGCTGGCCCAATGTAATTGGCCTCTACAACAGGTCTTTGGATCTCATCGGCGCAATCGACCTGGGGGCGATCGACCAGCAGGAGCATTCCAATGTGCAGACCCTGGCCTTCACTAATGGGGTACTTCACGTCACGTGGATGACAAACGACTCGTGCCACACTGGTGCCGATGAAACCGTTCCGCGCAGTGCCGACTTCACAATCAACAGCAACGGGCAGGCCACAATCAGCCATTCCGTCACCGGGACTTCGGACCAACCCTGCGACAACTAACGGCAGACCATCCGATGTCTGGCGCCTTTGCGTCTGGCGTCGAGCGGCAACGGTAAGCTCCCCGAGCCCCCGATGATCCACCGACGGGGTTCTCCAGGTTCGCTGACAGACCGTCGATGATTTCCTGGTAGCGGGAGCACGTAGATCCGTTTGATCGCCGTGCAGATCTGGCCGGTCGTCCTGAAGATGCCCTGGGACTGCGGGTCATCGAGAAGCTAACCCCCGACGAGACAGTGATCTACATCGCGCCGACGAACGCGACGGTCACGACGACAGCTACCGGAAAGACCGAGAAGCTCCGGGGTGCAATTGCGTTGACGTCCAGGCGGATCATCTTCACGTACAAGGTGCTGCTGGACCACAAGACGATCTCCGTAGACCTCGTTCAGGTTCAGGGCGTGAACAGCCGAGGCAACTCCATGACGGGCGGCCATGTTGAGGTGCTGACGATGGTCAACACCATCGAGTTCTTGGTCAAGTACAAGAAGGAGACCATCGCAGCGATTCAGCAGGCATTCGAGACGACCATCGCTGCCGCGAAGACCCCGCAGGTGACCGCCCAGCCTGCCCAGACAGACGTGCTGGGGCAAATTAAAAAGTTGGCAGAATTGCGAGCGGCCGGCGTGTTGACGGAATCCGAGTTCGCGCAGAAGAAGGCGGAGTTGCTTACGCGGCTGTAGGTCACCACTCACTGGTACACGGGCCGACCGCGCGCTCGGCACGGCTAGCGGTCCTATTGCGGTTACCGCTCGTCACAAGACCGGAATGGCTGTTGACGATTGAGCGGCCTGTTGAGCTGCTGACCATGTAGCCGCCCGTGTCTGTCGCGGCCAGCGACCAGAAGGCGTTGTTCGGCGGAAGCTGACCTGCCGGGAAGTGCAGACGATAAGCATGCCCCCACTAAGACGCTTACCCGCGCTTCTCGTCGATGCAATGTGTGTCGAAGCTATGAGTTGAAGGCGTGGACATCCGGGAGCGAACGCAGCGAGCTCTTGACGCGGCGTTGGTCGCAGTTGCTGATGGTGCGCCCGTCAGTACGATCCTTCGTGCCGCTCTTCGAGTAGCCACTCTTCGCCAAGATCCGCTCGCGGAGATGTGGATCTCACTTGAGATTCAGGGTGTCAGACCCGGCATGTCGCTGACTGAGCCGGCCGCCGAAGTTCGCGGTCGATTGGTGGCACTCGTCGGCGCAGAAAAGGCGGACTCGCAAAGACGTTCCGCGTTTGAGGCGCTGATGGCCCGACGGAAGCTTTCCAACGAGAAGGATTCAATTGTCGGCCACGGTGCAGCCGAACTGGAGACTCTCGCTGCCTCGATGCAGACTATTTACGACGGCATGGTGACTCCGGGAATGACGCCCCTGGACACTGGTCTCGCCTCTCTTCGCCAGGAGAAGGAGAAGGCCGCAGTGTATCCGATGCTTGTGCAGCAGAGGGTAGTTCTTGGGCGCATTATGGACGCCACATATCGGTACCTGCTCGAAGTGGAATCTGACATGCTCGCTGGCATCGCTATCCCCGACGTGATCGCGCAAGGAAGGGCATTCGTCGAAGAAAGACTGGCATCGCTTGCGCCGGACGCCCTTGGTGCCCTTTCTGCAGCTCAAGAACGTATCGCACAGGGAGATCCGGAGGCTATGAGTCACGCCACCACTTCGTGTCGTCGAGCGATCAAAGCGCTCGCCGATGTGGTCTACCCTCCGCGCGCACCAGTGGTGATTAACGGAGTTGAGCGGGTCATGGATGACGATCATTACCGGAATCGACTTACAGAATACGTTCGTCTGAAAATTGGCCGTTCGACGCATGCTGATGTCCTCGCTTCGAACATCACCGCTTTGGGGACGCGCCTCAAATCTCTGGACGACTTGGCGAGCAAGGGTGTGCACTCAAAGGTGTCGACTACGGAAGCCGATTCGCGCGTGGCGTGGACCTATATGTTGGCGGCGGATCTGTTACGGGTTGAGGAAGAGTCCAAAGCTCCACAGGGCTAGCCGCGCCGACCGCAACCTATCGGCCATCATCGGCATCCATAACCCCCTGGGACAACCGTATCGAGCAGAGGCACGAACAACGCGGCAGTCGGCACCAGGCCATTCATGAGTACCGGCTCGCGCAAGCCGTTCCGCTTCCGGGCACCACTCCCGGATCAAAATGCGGCCTTGAGTATATCTTCGCGACCGTCCGAAAGGTGCCCGCAGAGCGTCCGGCTTACAACCTGTGCAGATGAGTACTGAAATTAGTGCAGACACCTTCTGATAACGACAACAGCACCAGGAGCCGAGTGTGAAGTGGAGGATTCAGAAAATCGAGGATGCGAGGCGCCTCGATAGGCACCTCCATCTGGCCCCTCAAATGGGCCTGCCGGACTGAGTCTTGCTCGCGATATGCTTTGGGGCGAGATTTGCGGTTCGTGCCGCAGTACTCCAGCAAACACAGTATTGGATGAATCAGATGAAAAGACTCGTAGTCTTGGCGATCGCCGGTACGCTCGCTCTCGGCATGACGGCGTGTTCAGCACCCGCGATCAAGTCAAAAGATATGACAGTTGGGCTGAAAGCAAGCGCGATCGAAGACGTGATTGTGGGCGATACGGTCACTCTGGCAGCGAACCGCAAGCTCCTTCACGGACGCACCGACAAGGTGACGCTGATCGTTCAGAGTTCGCCAGATAACAAGGCCTGGACAACAGTAAAGAAGGTGTCGAGCCCGAGTAAGACGAAAGACATCAAAATTGTTCTAGACACTAAAGTCGCCAGCGACCTCACATACCGTGCTGTAGTCAGACCCGTTGCAAAGGATGCGAAGGCGACCGTTTCGAGCGCGCCCGTCAAGGTCACAGTTCTTGATTTACATGCGATGGTGCGGAAGTTCTATTATGACCGCACGCAAGCGTATGCGGTGTCGTCTGATGCTGGCTTTGCTTGGGACGTCGCAAACAATTACCCGGGTCTGTTCGACACACATTCGACGGCATGGCAGCAGACGACGGCCGAGTACAAGGCTGCATCGTTTACTGATTCTTTGGTCCCAGATCTTTCGACTGTGAGCCCGGACACGACGTGGTTGATGCCTGCGACCAAGTGCAACGCAGCACAGACAGCGCCGCTCCCGGGGCGCACATACGTCGTGACGGCAGACGATTCTCAGACTTACAACGGTTTCCCAACGAACAGGAAAGCCGACCTTCACGTCACTCTCCTGAAGGGGAAGCTCTACGACTACGTCAGCTTCTGCCAGTAATGGGCACAGGCAGCGATTCGGACGTTTACAAATTATCTTCCCAACGCAGCTACCCGGAATGTGCAGACAGGGTTCCCTTGCGGGCACAACGCAGATAAAGTCCTCACCGAGGCAGAATTCGCTGAAATGCTCGCCGCGCGCGACCCAGAGAACTGCGAGATGCGCCGCCGACGTATGTTCACGCTCGCCAACGCGCTTCTGGAGGGCTCGCGGCAATGCCTGCCGAAAGCAATCCGCGATCGAGCTCACGGCAACGTCGCCCTGGACGCGACCTTCGTCCCGCTCTACGGAAAAGCGGGAAACCGCTCGGCGAAAAACCCAGAAGGCGATCGGCGCACCGTAAATCCCGACGGAGGATGGTACGGCCGGGAAGGTAGCCACGGGGTCGTGACTCACGCCGACGCCGACTACATGAACCGCACAGACCCCAGCAACAAGGTGAAAGGAACCGCAGAATCGGATCGCAAGTGGGGCATCGAGTTGGAGATCGCGCGCATGACGGCGAACTTCGGCGAAGAGTGCGAAGTGTTCCCACTACTGACCGTTGGCGTCAGCTTCCACATCCCCGGGGCCATCAGAGGAGAGGCACTCCGCATCGCCGAATCTCTCCTTGAACGAGGGCACCAGGCCAACTTCTTCATCGTCGACCGCGCCTACCCTAACGGTAAGGTCCACGAATATGCCGTGCCGCTCCGACTTCTCGGGTTCAAGCACGTCTTCGGCTACAAGAAGAACCAAATCGGGGTCCAGGCATACGACAAGCGCGGATTCGTTCACATATCCGGCGCCTGGTACCTCGATACCGTGCCGAACGCCCTCCGCGAAGCCGACTTGGTCATCTTCAACGCACGCACGAAATGGTTCTACCACGGCCGGGCCTACAAAGAGGCACCGCAGGGCAGTGAAGCACGGAAGTCCCACGACGCCCTGAAGAAGGCAACCGAGCAGGCAGAACAGTTGTACGCGAAGCAGGTCGCGCGCCGCGAGAAGTCCCGACTCATGCCCAAAGGCAAGATGACCGACGACTGGACCCGCCGTTACATCATCCCGACCGATGCACCCGATTACGCAAAGTGGAAAGCACAGCCCGGTGCACACCAAGGCGTCACTGTGACCATGCATCGCCCCAGCGACAAAGAGTTCGATAAGAACCCCAACGCTGGCGGTCTCAAGACCGAGCAGTACTACCCATGGGGCGGACTGGAATGGCTCGCAGCTAGCGGCATGCGCAACGGAGTGGAATCACTCAATGCCAACATCAAGCGCGCCCAATTCGAAGACCTCGCCTCCGCATCAAAACGAGCCGTGCGTGGGAACACCTTCACCTACGTCGTCGGCGTTGCCGCTCTGGTCTCGGAGAACCTTCGCAAGATGATCTCGTTCTTCAAAGAGAAGCTCACAATCAAAAGTCTCACGGCTAAGAACAGGCGTAACCCGTCCATGTTCTGGCAAAGCAAAGACTCAGTCGCCAGCCTGGACGAAAGCATCATCCCGCTGGAATAACCCGCGAGCACCACCTCGACACCTCACCTGCACGACTCGAACGATTCGGCGCGCCTGAAAATTTTCAGGCGCGCCTTTTTGCGTTTCCAGGCACCCCTGGCACCCGTCAACAACGACGCATTCACCGCATCCCGGCAAGGAAAAAGGGCCGGACGAACGACATTCGATCGTCGCGACCCATTCTCTGAAGAAAAACCGCCCATTGTCGGAAATTCACCTCTGTGTCCGAAGGGGGACTTGAACCCCCACGCCCTATACGGGCACTAGCACCTCAAGCTAGCGCGTCTGCCATTTCCGCCATCCGGACTGGATGTTTTCGGCTTGCACCGACTCACGAGAATAGCACGAGAGCGCACCCCAGTTTCGCCCACCGGGGCGTGCGGCCGCGTTTCGACTGACGGCCCACCGCGACGAATGCTCCGGTTGCCAGGCTCAATTCGCTGAAAACTCGTAACTTCCCAGTAACGTGGACCCATGGCCCGAACGAAGCCCACCGAAGACCTTGATCAGACCGCGCGCGTTGCCCGCGACCTGATCCGGTTCGACACCACGAATTACGGCGACGGCAAGTCGAACGGGGAGACGGATGCCGCCGAGTACGTGAGCGCCGCGCTCACAGAACTCGGGCTCGAGCCGCAGCTGTTCGAGTCCGAGCCTGGACGGGTCAGCCTCGTCGCCCGTGTCGAGGGCAGCCACGACGGTGCTGGAACCGACAAGGGGGCACTGGTTGTCCACGGCCACCTCGACGTCGTCCCCGCTACACCGGAGACCTGGTCGGTCGACCCGTTCGAAGGCGTCATCAAAGATGGCATGCTCTGGGGCCGCGGCGCCATCGACATGAAGAACACCAACGCGATGATCCTCACAGCGCTCCAAGACATCCTCGGCGCGGACAAGCGCCCCGCCCGCGACCTCATCGTCGCATTCTTCGCCGATGAAGAAGACGGCGGACTGCTCGGATCCCACTACCTGGTCAAGGAGCATCCGGAAGTCTTCACCGGCGCCACCGAAGCCATCGGCGAAGTCGGCGGCTATTCAATCACCCTCGGCGACCAGCGCGCCTACCTCGTGCAAACCGGGGAGAAAGCCCTGGTCTGGATCAAACTTATCGCCCGCGGACCGGCCGCCCACGGCTCCCGCCTGCTCCACAACAACGCGATTACCCGCCTGGCCGACGCGGTGGCGCGCATCGGCCAGGCGGGACTGGCCGATCCGGCTCACCTACGCCACCGCCGAACTGCTGCTCGAGATCGCCGCCATGCTCGGCCACGACCCGCAGCAGGTCGGCCCCGACGAACTCGCGATCGCCACTGGGTCGGCGTCCGGATTCATCCAAGCCAGCCTGCGCACCACCACCAACCCCACCGCGTTCACCGCTGGCTACAAGCACAATGTGGTGCCCGACATCGCCGAGGCGCTCATGGACGTACGCACCCTGCCCGGTAAAGAAGACGCCGTTCTCGCCGAGATCCGCGAGCTGGTCGGTCCGGACATCGAGGTCGTCGTCATGCACCAGGATGTCGGGCTGGAGAATGAGTTCAGCGGCCCGCTGATCGACGCCGCCTCCGCCGCGCTGCTGAAGAACGACCCGGGCGCCCGCGTGCTTCCCTACCTATTCCCCGGCGGCACCGACAACAAGGCGCTCAGCAAGCTGGGAATCGCCGGCTACGGATTCGCACCGCTGCGCCTGCCCGCCGAGCTGGATTTCCCCTCCCTGTTCCATGGCGTTGACGAACGGGTACCGCTTGACGCATTAGTCTTTGGCAGGCAGGTCCTCACGGATTTCCTGCTGGAGTACTAGCAACAGCCGGACCAGCCGACTGCACGACCACGAACGAAAGCGGTGCCGGTGGGCATTCTTGAGGCGATCATCCTCGGCCTGGTACAGGGCCTCACCGAATTCCTCCCCATCTCCTCCAGCGCCCACCTGCGCATCGTGGGGGAGTTCCTCGGCACCGGTGCCGACCCCGGCGCCGCGTTCACCGCGATCACCCAACTCGGGACCGAAACGGCGGTGATCATCTACTTCTGGCCCGACATCCGCCGCATCGTCTCCAAGTGGGCGCGCTCGCTGGTCGGTCGCGTGCCGCGCACCGACCAGGACGCCCGCATGGGCTGGTTCATCATCCTGGGCAGCGTGCCGATCGTGGTGCTTGGCCTGCTGTTCCAAACCGCGATCGAGACCACGCTGCGCTCCCTGTGGATCATCGCGACCACCCTCATCGTGTTCGGCATCCTGCTCGGGGTGGCGGATGCCGTCGGCGCCAAGAAGCGCCGCCTGCGCGAGCTGACCTGGCCGCACGCCATCATCTACGGCCTGGCCCAGGCGCTCGCCCTGATCCCCGGCGTGTCCCGCTCCGGCGGCACCATGACCGGCGGACTGTTCCTCGGCTACGACCGCCGCGCGGTGGCCCGCTACTCGTTCCTGCTCGCCATCCCCGCCGTGTTCGGCAGCGGCCTGTACCAGCTGTACAAGACGATCAAGGAGCCCTGCCTCAGCGCCGCCTCCGGATGCGCGCCCGAGGTGTTCAGCGGGGTGGAGACCGCCACCGCGACCGCCATCGCGTTCATTGTCGGCTTCATCGTGATCGCGTTCTTCATGCGCTACATCACCAGGCATTCGTTCCTGCCGTTCGTGATCTACCGCATCCTGCTCGGCGGCGCGCTGATCGTGCTGCTGTCCACCGGAGTGCTGCTGCCCAACTAGGCTGAGAGCGTGAGATCCTGGAGCCGGCCAACGATCCCGGCCCTGCCCGGACGCGGCGCCATCCCCCGGGTCTTCGACAGCGTCAGTCAGAGCGTCAAGCCCACCCAGCCCCACGATGTCGCCTCGCTGTACGTGTGCGGCATCACGCCCTACGACGCCACCCACCTTGGCCACGCGGCCACGTACCTCGCCTATGACATCCTGGTGCGGCTCTGGCTGGATGCCCGATTCGCCGTCGACTACGTGCAGAACGTTACGGATGTCGACGACCCGCTGTTAGAGCGCGCCGCAGCCACCGGAGTGGACTGGCAGGACCTCGCCGCGGAGCAGACCGAATTGTTCCGACACGACATGGAAGCGTTGCGGATCATCCCGCCCGACCACTACGTGGCCGTCACCGAGGCCATCGCGCCGATTGCCGCCGCCGTGAAAGGCCTGCTCGACCGGGGGATCGCCTACACGGTCGAGAGCCCGGATGCCGCGCCGGACATCTACTACGACACCACCCTCGGCGCCGACGCCGGTCCGTGGTTCCTGGGCCGCGAAAGCAACCTTGACCGGGCGACCATGCTTGAGCTATCGGCCGAGCGCGGCGGCGACCCGGACCGGCCAGGCAAACGGGACCCGCTCGATCCGCTGCTGTGGCGCTCCGAACGCCGGGGAGAACCGGCCTGGGATTCCCCGGTCGGCCGCGGCCGGCCGGGCTGGCATATCGAGTGCACCGTCATCGGGCTGGAGCACCTCACCTCGCCGATCACCGTGAACGGCGGCGGCAGCGATCTGATCTTCCCGCACCACGAATACAGTGCGGGACATTCCTCCTCGCTCACCGGCCGGTTCTGGTCCGCCATCTACTCGCACGCTGGCATGGTGGCTTACCAGGGCGAGAAGATGAGCAAATCGCTGGGCAACCTGGTGCTGGTCTCCCGGCTGGTCGCCGATGGTATCGACCCCCGGGTCATCCGGCTCGCCCTGCTGGCCGAGCACTACCGGTCGGACTGGGAGTGGACCGCCGACCACCTGCGCACCGCGGGGGAGCGACTCACCACTTGGGAAGCCTGGGCGGCGCATCCGGGCACCGGAACCGACACGGCGCTCGTGGACGAACTGCGGGACATCCTCGCCGATGACCTCGATACTCCCACGGCGGTGCGTCGGATCGACGCGTACATCGCCTCCGAGGCGCCGGCGACCGCGGTGCTGGTGGATGCGATCGACGCGCTGCTCGGCATCCGTCTCGCGCCCTGAGGGCGAGCGTCGCTCCCTGAGGGCGAGCCGCCAGGCGAGCGCTCGAAGGGAACGACCCAAAACACCACCCCTTCGAGACGGTCGCTAGAGCGACCTCCTCAGGGACCGGACAACACCCGGTCCCTGAGGGCGAGCCGCCAGGCGAGCGTCGGTCCCTGAGGGCGAGCCGCCAGGCGAGCGCTCGAAGGGAACAACCCAACACACCACCTCTTCGAGACGGTCGCTAGAGCGACCTCCTCAGGGAGCGAAGACGGTTGCTAGAGCGACCTCCTCACGGACCGGACAACACACGGTCCCTGAGGGCGAGCCGCAAGGCGAGCGCTCGAAGGGAACCTGTGGACAACTTCCTCGTACTTGGTGGACCCCAGGCATACTCCTCCGATGGCATACGTCTACATCCTCGAATGCGCCGATGGCAGCTATTACACGGGCAGTACAGTCGACCTCGAACGACGATTGTGGGAACACGAAAACGGATTCGGCGCCAACTTCACCCGAAAACACCGCGGAGCACGACTCGTCTTTTGCGAGGAGTCCGAAAGCATCCGCACCGCGTTCGAACGCGAGAAGCAGGTTCAAGGTTGGAGCCGCGCCAAAAAGCTGGCGCTCATTCAGTCACGATGGAAGGATCTACCCGCGCTCTCGAAACGAAAGCCGCGGGAGTCGGAGTAGGCGGGCGTTCGATCTGATGCACTCCCTTCGAGATGGTCGCTACAGCGACCTCCTCAGGGAGCGCTTGCTACTGGGTGGGCGGACGCCAGGGGTCGTCCGGACGCTGGTCACGACCGTCGGCCTTGCCGTCGCGACGCTTCAGGTACTGCTCGAACTCCTTGGCGATGGCCTCGCCGCTGGCCTCGGGGGAGTCCACGGTGTCCCGGGCCCGCTCCAATTGCCGGATGTAGGAGGCCATGTCGTCGTCGTCCTTGGCCAGCGCGTCGATGCCGCTTTCCCACGCCGCGGACTCGTCGACCAGGTCGCCGCGCGGAATCACCACGTCGATGATCTCCTCCAACCGGTCGATCAGCGCCAGCGTCGCCTTGGGCGACGGTGCATTGTGCACGTAGTGCGGCACGGATGCCCAGACCGACAGCGTGGGAATCCCCTCCGTCTCCGCCGCCTCACCCAGCACCGACAGGATGCCCACCGGCCCCTCGTAGGCGCTCTTCTCGATCCCGAGTTCGCTGCGTACCGCTTGGTTCTCGCTGGTGGCGAAGATGGAGATCGGGCGGGTGTGCGGCACGTCCGCGAGCATCGCCCCGAGCATCACGATGCCGGTGATCTCGCACTGCCGGACCGTCTCCATGATCTCCGCGGTAAAGCTGCGCCAGTTGCGGGACGGTTCGGTACCCAGCAGCACGTAGATGTTCGAACCGTTGTCCCCGCTGACCGACAGCTCCGCATCCTCGGCGAGAGGACGCACCTTTTTCTTACGGTGCGATGCCGGACCGAAGATCTCCACCGTCGGCCAGACCAGCACGCGCTTGCCCTCGTCGTCGGTGGTCACCGTGGGCCGGTTGAACTGGAAGTCGAAGTACTTCTCGGAGTCAACCTCGGCAATGGACTGCAGGTCGAGGAGATCTTTCAGGGTGTGCACGGCCCCGCTAGCCGCGTCCCCGGCGTCATTCCAGCCTTCGAAGGCCACGACCAGAAGCCGTCCGCTCAAGATCCCGGTGCTGTCTGGGCTGTCTGGCACGTCTCATCCTCGCTATGCCGCCACCGGCGTGGTGCCAGCTTTCATCTGACAAGGATAAGACTTCGTTCCCCCGTACGCAGGCATCGGCGGTACGCCCACAGCAGACACGACGATTGCCCCAACTAGACTGCTGGTCGTGACCGATCTCCTGCCCGCCGCCGTCCTCTGGGACATGGACGGCACCCTGGTCGACACGGAACCGTATTGGATGCAGGCCGAAATCGAACTGGTGGCCTCGTTCGGCGGCATCTGGACCGCCCAGGACGGGCTCACCCTCGTCGGCTCCGGCCTGTGGCACTCCGCCGGAGTGCTCCAGGAACGCGGCGTCGCGCTCGAGTTGGACGAGATCGTCACCCGGCTCACCGATCGGGTGCTGGAGCAGATCGCGGTCCGGGTGCCCTGGCGGCCGGGCGCCCTGGAACTGCTCGCAGAACTCAAGAACGCCGGCATCCCGACCGCCCTGGTCACGATGTCGATCCGGCGGATGGCCGAGCACGTGGCGGCCGCCGCCCCGGCCGGCACCTTCGACGGCATCATCGCCGGCGACGAAGTCAGCCACAGCAAACCGCATCCGGAACCATACCTGCGCGGGGCGCAACTGCTGAACGTCGCCGCGGACGATTGCGTGGCCATCGAGGACTCCCGGCCGGGCCTGGAATCCGCGGCCGCCGCCGGCGCCGTCTGCATCGGCGTGCCGCTGCACGTCTCGCTTCCCGAGCACGTCTCCTACACGGTGTGGGACACCCTCGACGGCAAGACCCTGGTCGACCTCGCGAACGTGTTCCAGTCCGCGCGCACGCTCGAGAGCGGCGTCCGGTGAGCGCACCCTCGGCGCAGCGCCGTCAAAGCGGCCCGTTCCGAGCCGGTGATAAGGCTCAACTGACCGGACCGAAGGGCAAGCTCAACACCATCGCCCTCGAAGCAGGAGCGGTGTTCTACACACACCGCGGCGGCATCGCCCACGACGACATCATCGGTGCGCCGGATGCCAGTGTCGTGCACAGCAGCAACGGCGACGAATACCTCGCGATGCGGCCGCTGCTGGCGGACTTCGTCATGTCGATGCCGCGCGGGGCGGCGATCGTCTATCCGAAGGACGCCGCGCAGATCCTCGCCCTCGGCGACGTCTTCCCCGGCGCCAACGTCGTGGAAGCCGGAGTGGGCTCCGGCGCGCTGACCCTGTGGCTGCTGCGGGCGGTGGGCGAGACCGGGCACCTCACCTCGTTCGAGCGGCGCGACGAGTTCGCCCGGGTCGCCACCGGTAACGTCGTCAGCTTTCTGGGCGCCGCCCCCGCCAACTGGACCCTCACCGTCGGCGACTTCGTCGACGCGCTGCCCGCCGCCGCCGACGCCGGCACGGTGGACCGGATCGTGCTCGACATGCTGGCACCCTGGGAGTGCGTCGACGCCTGCGCACAGGCGCTCACCCCGGGCGGCGTGCTGATCTGTTACATCGCCACGGTCACCCAACTGTCCCGCACCGCGGAGGCGCTGCGCGCCACCGGCGCGTTCAACGACCCGGACTCGTCCGAAACCATTGTGCGCGGCTGGCACGTCGAAGGCCTCGCCGTGCGGCCGGACCACCGGATGATCGGCCACACCGGATTCCTGCTGCGCGCCCGCCGCCTCGCCCCCGGGGCGGTGCTGCCGCGACTGAAGCGCAGGGCATCCAAGAGCGCATACACCGACGAGGACGTCGAGGCGTGGACCCCGGGATCGCTCGGCGAACGCACCGCCAGCGACAAACGCCTGCGCCGCACCGCACGCGCCGCCGAAGCGGATGCGCAGCGCGCGATCGCCCGCACGTCGGGAGCCGACGAATCCGCAACCTAGAATTGTTGTCACATCGCCCGTACACAGGAAATGAGGATTCGTGCGCAAAGCTGCCGCACTGATCGTGACCTTTGGAATGCTCGCCGCACTGACGGCGTGCTCCGGCCCCGCCGGCGCTGGGGGATGCGACTCGCCGATCACCTCGGGCGGAGCCTCCTCGGTGGTGACGGCGACCGGCGACCTGGGGGCCGAGCCGAAGGTCGACTTCCCGACCCCCGTGGTGACCAAGAACACCCAGCGCACGCAGTTGCTGCCCGGCGATGGGCCGGCTCTGCAGGAGGGCCAGTCCGCCCTGGTCGAGTTGACCCTGCTCAACGGTGCCACGGGCGCCGTGTTGACCCAGACGGCGTACGACGGCATCGGCGGCAGCCTCATCACCGTGGGCCCGTCCAGCTTCCCGGCGCTGAGCGAGGGGCTCGCGTGCGCCACCGTCGGTTCCCGTGTCGCCATCGTCGGATCGGCGCAGGACACCCATGAGGGGCAGGCTAGTGCTGCTCAGGGCATCGGCGCCAACGACTCGTTCGTCTTCGTGGTGGACATCCTCAGGGCGTTCCCGGCCAAGGCGCATGGCACCGGTCAGGTGCCCCAGGTCGGTCTGCCCGCCGTCGTGCTCGCTCCGAACGGCACGCCAGGCATCACGATCCCGAACTCCCCTGCACCGAACGCGCTGAAGGTGGCGTTGCTGCAAGCCGGCGACGGCGTCAAGGTCGCGGACGGCGACTACGTGGTGCTCAAGTACACCGGAGTGACCTGGGCTGACGGCACCGTCTTCGATTCCACCTGGAAGGACGGCCCCGCCGTTGTCAAGGAGCTGGTGAAGTCGGACACGGTTCCCGAAGGTCTGGTGAAAGGCTTGGCCGGCAAGCGGGTCGGATCGCAGGTGCTGTTGGTCGTCCCGCCGAAGCTCGCCGAGGGCCTCACCTCGGCGCCGACGGATGCCACACTGGTCTATGTCGTCGACATTCTCGGAATCATTCCGCACTCCAAGTAGCCACCAACGTGTCTGAAGCGTCAGCATCCCGGATCCCGGTTGAAGAGCGTCTCTTCAGCCTGGTGCTGGCGCTCCTGGCCTCCGAGCGCGGGTTGACGAAACACGAAATCCTTTCCACCGTGCAGGGCTACCGTCAGCAGTATTCCGCCGGTGGCGACAACGCCACGCTGGAGCGGCAATTCGAGCGCGACAAGGACGGCATCCGAGAGCTCGGCATCCCGCTCGACACTCTCGAATCACCCGACCAGCCCGGAAGTAACCAGAGCCTTCGGTATCGCATCCTGCGCGGCGCCTACGAACTGCCCTCAGACATCACCTTCTCCGCGGAGGAGACGGCGCTGCTTGGTCTGGCCGCCATGGTCTGGCGGGAGGGCTCGCTCTCGGAGGAATCCCGGCGCGCACTGATGAAACTGCAGTCCCTCGGCGGCGCCAACGACGAGCCGGTGCTCGGCTACGAACCGCGGGTCCACGTGCGCGACCGGGCGTTCGAGCCAGTGCGCGGCGCGTTGGAGCGACGGGTGATGGTGCGATTCTCCTATCTGAAGCCGGGCGATGCCGCCGCCCGGGTGCGCACCGTCGCCCCGCTCGCCCTGGTGCAGCATCAGGGCCGGTGGCACCTGTACGCCGACGAGCCGGCCAGCGCCGGCACCAGAACCTTCCTGCTGCGCCGCATCGTCAGCGACGTCGAGGTGACCGGTACCGCGTTCACACCGCCGGAAGGCGACCAGGCCGCCCAGGCCCTCGCGGGGTTGGAGGCGGTATGGAACGCGCACGTCGCAACGGTGCGCACCACGCCGGACACGGATGCCGCCGTGCGGCTGGGCAAACGGCGCGGCGCCGCCCGCATCGCACCGGACACGCTCACCCTGCACTACTCGGACATCAACATCTTCGCCGACGAACTGGCCGGGTACGGGCCGGAGGTGCTCGCCCTGTCGCCGCCCGAGTTGGTCGACGCGGTGCTGACCCGGCTGCGGCGCACCGTCGCCGACCACGAGGGCCCGGCGGAGGGAGTCGACCATGGCTGACGCTCACGGCGCCGTCAACGCCAGGGACCGGCTCGCCTTCCTGCTGGCGCTGGTGCCCTACCTCATCGATCACGAACGGGTCGCCGTCGCCACGGTGGCCGAGCATTTCCGGATGCCGGCGGAGCGCATCCGGGAGGCGGTGCGGCTCATCGCGGTGTCTGGGATCCCCGGGGAGACCGCGCAGTACCAGCACGGCGACCTCTTCGACATCGCCTGGGACGACTTCGAGGACAACGACCAGATCGTGCTCACCCACCTGGTTGCCATCGACGACACGCCGAGGTTCTCCGGTCGAGAGGCCGCCGCGCTGATCGCCGGGCTGCAGTATCTTTCGGCATTGCCGGAAAGCGCGGACCGCACCGCGATGGCCACCCTGGCCGACAAGCTGTCCCGGGGCGCCTCCGCGCATCCGAGCGCACTGGCTGTGGAGGGCTCCGAGCCCGACGAGATCCTCGCGCTGCTGCGCGGCGCCATCACCCGCGGCGTGCAGGTCGAGTTCGATTACTCAGCCGCCAGCGGCACCCACGGCCGACGGCGAGTCGATCCGCTGCGCATCGAGTCGATGGATGCCGACTGGTATCTCCGCGGTTGGTGTCACCTTCGCGACGGCCTGCGCACCTTCCGCCTGGACCGGATCCGCGCACTCACCGTCACCGACACAGCACTGACCCACCCCGCACTGACCGACAGCGCGAGGACCGACACCGGCCTGACCGACCAGGGCGCCGTGCTGCCCGACTCGCTGTTCGAGCGCTCGGAAAGCGACACCACGGTGGTGCTCGAGGTGCTCAGCTCCGCCCTGCCGCTGCTCGCCGACTACGTCACTACAGCGCCGAAGCCGGTGTCCGCGGACCGTTCCCGGGTCACCATTTCGGTGGCGCACTTCCATAGCCTCAAGCGGCTGGTGGCCGGGATGTCGTCGGTGGTCACCGTCATCGAGCCCGGCGACGCCCGCCGCACCGTCGCCGAGTGGGCCGCCGCCGGCGCCGCCCGGTACGAGGCCCGCAACTAGCGCAGGCTACCAGCGCGCAAACCGTTATCCGGTGCGCAGGATACGTGCGGGACACCCGGGCTAAAATGATAGTCTCGCTGCACGACACAAAGGACGTGACCGGATGTTTGGAAACCTCACCGGGTGGCATGCGCTGATCATCTTGGCGATCGTCATCCTGTTATTCGGCGCCACGAAGTTGCCGGCCCTCGCGCGCAGCGTTGGACAGTCGATGAAAATCTTCAAGAACGAAGTAAAGAGTTCTGACGATGACAAGAAAACCGGCGGCCCCGAGGACTCCGACAACACCCAGTCGCATCCGAAGCCGTAGCAACTGTGGCCGCGCGTAGCGGGCGAGGCGCAACACGCGAAAAACGGATGTCGCTCGGCCAGCACCTGATTGAACTGCGGAAGCGCCTGTTCCGCTCGGCACTCGCCATCCTGATCGCCACCATCGTGGGCTGGTTCCTGGCGGACCTGGTCTGGAACGCGCTGCGTGAGCCGATCATCACCATCGCCAGGGCGCACAACGCCACCATTAACTACTCGAACATCACCTCCGCGTTCGACCTCAAGATCCAGATTGCGCTGACCGCGGGCGTGGTGATGTCCAGTCCGTTCTGGCTGTACCAGATCTTCGCCTTCCTGGTCCCGGGGCTCACCGGCAAGGAGAAGCGGTACACCTTCGGTTTCTTCTTCACCGCCGTGCCGCTTTTCTTGGCCGGCTGCGCGGCCGGCTGGTACGTGCTGCCGCACATCGTGGTGCTCCTCACCTCATTCGTCCCGCCCGAAGATGCCAGCTTCATCGAGGCGAAGGACTACCTCGGCTTCGTGCTCAAACTGGTGCTGGCCATCGGCGTCGCGTTTGTGCTGCCGGTGTTCATCGTGCTGCTGAACTTCATCGGCATCCTTTCGGCTCGCGGCATCCTCAAGGCCTGGCGGGTCGCCATCCTGCTCATCTGCGTGTTCACGGCGATCGCCACCCCTGCCGCGGACGTGATGTCGATGTTCCTGCTGGCCATCCCGATGGTGGTGCTCTACTTCATCGCGGTCGGTGTCGCATTCTGGCATGACGCGTGGGCACAGCGGAGGGCGCGCGGCGTGGACTCTGAGTTGTCCAGCCCGAGCGCCGCATGAGCAGCGAGCTTTCGCCGGCCGAGCGGTACGCCGCCGCGCGCACCCTGGCTCGCACTCCGCGAATGGACGCCTTCCGCCGCTCGCTCGCGTTCGACCTCGACCCGTTCCAGCTGGCCGCGTGCAGCGCACTCGAGCACGGCAGCAGCGTACTGGTGGCCGCGCCGACCGGCGCAGGCAAGACCATCGTCGCCGACTTCGCCGTGTACCTTGCCATGCGCGATCCCGCCGCGAAGGTGTTTTACACGGCGCCGATGAAGGCGCTGAGCAATCAGAAGTACCAGGACTTCGTCGCGGAATACGGTACCAGCGAGGTGGGGCTGCTCACCGGTGACACGAACATCAACTCCGGTGCCCGCATCGTGGTGATGACCACCGAAGTGCTGCGCAACATGCTTTACGCCGACTCCGACCTGCTCAAGAACCTCTCCTTCGTCGTGATGGACGAGGTGCACTACCTGGCCGACCGGTTCCGCGGCGCGGTGTGGGAAGAGGTGATCATCCACCTCGATCAGCAGGTGCGGCTGGTGTCGCTGAGCGCCACGGTGTCCAACGCCGAGGAATTCGGCGACTGGCTGCAAGCGGTGCGGGGCGAGACAGCGGTGATCGTCTCCGAGGAGCGCCCGGTGCCGCTGGACCAGCACGTGCTGGTGCGCGGCAAACTGCTGGACCTGTTCGAAGCCAAAACCACCGACGGCTCGGAACAGTCGCAGCGGGTCAACCCGGAACTGGTGCGGCTCGCCGGCAGCTCCAGGCAGCCCGGCAAGAGCCGCGGCCATCACGGCGGCGGCTACCGCCAGAGCTACCACCGCGACCGCGGCTTCGACAGCGGCCGAATGGATCGGGCGCACCTGGTGCGGCTGCTCGAATCGCAGAACCTGCTGCCGGCGATCTTCTTCATTTTCAGCCGCAACGGATGCGACAAGGCCGTCGCGAACGTACTGCACGCCGGGGTGCGCCTCACCAGCACCAGCGAGCGCGACGAGATCCGCGCCATCGTGGAGGAACGCTGCCGCACCCTGCGCGACGAGGATCTCGCGGTGCTCGGCTACTGGCCGTGGCTGGCATCGCTGGAACGCGGCGTCGCCGCCCACCACGCCGGAATGCTGCCCGCGTTCAAGGAAGTGGTGGAAGAGCTCTTCCAACGCAAGCTGGTGCGCGCGGTCTTCGCCACCGAGACTCTCGCGCTGGGCATCAACATGCCGGCCCGCACCGTGGTGCTGGAGAAGCTGGAGAAGTTCAACGGCGAGGCCCGGGTACCGATCACCCCGGGGGAGTACACCCAGCTCACCGGGCGGGCCGGCCGCCGCGGCATCGACTCGTTGGGCCACTCGGTGATCCAGTGGCAGTCCGGCTTGGACGCGGAGGCGGTGGCCTCGCTGGCGTCCCGGCGCACCTACCCGCTGAACTCCAGCTTCAAACCCACCTACAACATGGCCGTCAACCTCATCGAGCAGTTCGGCCGCGAGCGCACCAGGGACATCCTGGAATCCTCGTTCGCTCAGTTCCAGGCCGACCGCTCGGTGGTGAGCCTGGCCAGGAAGGTCCGCAGCCAGTCGGAGTCGCTGGACGGCTACGCAAAATCGATGACGTGTCACCTGGGCGACTTCACCGAGTACGCGGCGCTGCGCCGCGAACTCACCGACCTGGAGCGCAAGGGCGCCAGCCAGGCGCAGAGCCGGGCGGATCGGGAACGCCGCGGGCATCAGCTGAACGCGCTGCGCAAACGGGTGAAGCAGCATCCGTGCCACGCCTGCAAGGATCGCGAGACCCACGCCCGCTGGGCGGAGCGCTGGTGGCGGCTGAAAAAGCAGACCGACGACCTGACCAGGCAGATCAGGGAACGCACCGGCCTGATCGCGAAGATCTTCGACCGGGTGAGCGACGTGCTGCTCGAGCTGGGCTACCTGGCCCGCCGCGACGGCACCCTGGTGGTGGGCCCGCACGGCCGAACGCTGCGCCGCATCTACGGCGAACGCGACCTCCTGGTGGCCGAATGCCTGCGCCGCGGCACCTGGAAGCAGTTGGATGTCGCCGGGATGGCGGCGATGGCCACGGCGCTGGTCTACGAACCACGGCGGGAAGACGGCGCGCTGACCTACCACCGGATGCCGAACCCCACCTTCCGGTCCGCGTTCGAGAAGACCACCGACCTGTGGAGCAACCTCGACGATCTGGAGCGGGAGCACCGCTTGCCGGGAAGCGAACCGCCCTCGGCCGCCATGTGCCTACCCATGTACCACTGGGCGCAGGGCGGCGCCCTGGATGCTGTGCTGAGCGACGCCGAACTGGCCGCCGGCGACTTCGTGCGCATCGCCAAGCAGGCCGTCGACCTGCTCGACCAGATCTCGCTGGTGGGTGACGGCACCGTCGGCCCGGCCGCGCACGCCGCCGTGGATGCCGTGCGGCGCGGCATCGTGGCGTATTCGAGTGTGAGCTGACCGTGGTGGGCCGATCCCGGGCGCGTCTGCGCAGTGCGTGGCTGCTGCCCGCCGCTCTGCCGGCCCGATGGCGGTCGGCCGTGCGTGGTCCAGCCCTGGCGGCCCCGAAGCTGTGGCTGGCCTGCGTCACCGCCGCTGCGGCCGGCATCATCAATGCCGCCGCGTTCCCCGACCTGGGCTGGTGGCCGCTGGTCATCCCCGGCACCGCGCTGATGCTCTGGTCGCTGCGGGCTCGTCGGGCCGGCGGCGGGTTCCTGGTCGGTCTGATCGGCGGATTCGCGTTCTTCGGCACGCACATCTTCTGGCTCACCGTGTACCTCGGCCCGGTGCCGTGGCTGGCGCTGGCCGGGCTGCAGTCGGTGTTCTTCGGCTTCGGGGCGATGCTGATGGCCCTGGCCTGGCGCACCGTGCCGGCGCTGTGGCCGGGCCGGATCGGGCGTCTGCTGCTGCTGCCGTTGGTGCTGGCCGGGTTATGGACGCTGCGGGAGGCGATCACCAGTGTCTGGCCGTACGGCGGATTCTCCTGGGGGCGCCTGGCCTTCTCGCAGTCGGCCAGCCCGCTCGGTCATCTGGTCGCGTGGATCGGCATCTCCGGGCTGAGCTTCGTGCTGGCGGCGCTGGCCGCCATCGCACTGCAGGCGCTGCTCGAGGTGAGGCTGTCCGGCCTGGCGCGCGCCATCGCGGTGGTGGCGGCGTTCGCGGTGGTCGCGGTGGTGCCGGCCTGGCCGGTGGCATCCTCCGGGTCGTTCCGGGTCGCGGCGGTGCAGGGCGCCTCCGACGCCGGACTGTTCGCCCAGCACCAGCCGGGACAGACCCTGCAGGACCACCTCCGGGAGACCATCCCGCTCATCGGCGAGACGGTGGACCTGGTGGTGTGGCCGGAGAACGCCGCCGACATCGATCCGCTTCGGGACGGCGCGTCGGCGCGCGCGCTGGACCGGATCACCGCGGACATGAACGCGCCGCTGGTCACCGGGACCATCACCGAGGATGCGAGGGGGCGCCTGTTCAACAGCCTGCTGCTCTGGAAGTCGGGGGAGGGGGCGGTGGCCCAGTACGACAAAATCCATCCGGTGCCCTTCGCCGAGTACCTCCCGGACCGGCAGTTCTGGTACCCGTTCGCGCCCAGCCTGTTCGACTTGGTTCCGCGCGACTATGCGATCGGCACGAGACCGAACGTGTTCGACATCAACCACGTGCTGGCCGGCGTGGCGATCTGCTTCGACATCGTGGACGACGGGTTGATCCACCAGATGATCGACACCGGAGCGCAGGTGATCCTCGCGCCCACGAACAACGCCGATTTCGGGCACACCGATGAAAGCGTGCAGCAGCTGGCGATCGCACGACTGCGCGCCATGGAGACCAGCCGCAGCGTCGTGAACATCTCCACGGTGGGCACCAGCGCGATCATCGCGCCGGACGGCAGCACCATCGCCGCGCTGCCCACCTGGACTCCCGGTTCGATGGTCGAGACGGTGCCGCTCAGCGACGCGATCACCCCGGCGATGATGTTCGGGCGCGAGTTGGAGTGGTTGCTGACCGGGTTGTCGTTCGCGGCCCTGGTCGTCGCCACGGTGGTCGACCGGCGCCGACTCAGTGTTGGCAGACGCAGTGGCGGCCGACGTGGCTGAGGTGCTGGTGATCGTGCCGACCTACAACGAGATCGGCAACCTGGCCGCCGTACTGGGCCGATTGCGTCAGGCGGTGCCGGCGGCGGATGTGCTCGTGGTCGACGACGCCAGCCCGGACGGCACCGGCGCCCTCGCGGATCGGTTCGCCGCGGACGACCCCGGCGTGTCGGTGTGGCACCGCACGGCCAAGGCGGGCCTGGGCCGCGCCTATGTTGACAGCTTCGAGCGGGCGCTGGAGGCGGGATACTCGTTGCTCGTGGAGATGGATGCCGATGGCTCGCACGATCCGGCCGAGCTGCCGGCCATGCTGGCCATCGCCGCATCCGGAGCCGACCTCGTGCTGGGCTCCCGGTGGGTGACCGGCGGTGCTGTTCGCAACTGGCCCTGGTTGCGTCAGGCCATTTCCCGGATCGGTAACGCCTACGCCCGGGCGGTTCTGGGCTCCGGCGTGCACGACCTCACCTCGGGGTTCCGGGTGTTCCGCGCCGAGGCGCTGCGGTCACTCGATCTCAGCACCGTGTCCTCCCAGGGTTACTGCTTCCAGGTGGAGCTGGCCTGGCGGTTGGAGCGTCGCGGCGCCCGCATCGTGGAGCATCCCATCACGTTCGTGGAACGCACCGTTGGGCGCTCGAAAATGCACGCCGGGATCGTGGCGGAAGCGCTGCTGCGGGTCACCGGGTGGGGACTGACGAAGCGCCGCACCTGATCGCCGACGCGCCGGATGCGCTACGCGCCGATCTTGTGCTGGCCGCGGCGGGCGCGCAGGTAGTCGAGGCGGTCTTGCAGTAGTTCTTCGAGCTCGGCGCGGGTACGGCGCTCGAGCAGCATGTCCCAGTGGGTGCGCGCCACCTTGGTGTGCGACTCCTCCTGCGGGACGGGAACCCCGTCGTCGGCGAGCAGCCGGCCCTCCTGACCGCTCTTGGGCGATTCCCAAATCTGAGGGATCTCTGCGTCAGCGGAAAAGGTGACCTCGAAGGTCGAACCGTCGTCGGCCTGGTATCTGCTCTTTTTTCTCGGGGAAAAAGTGACGCCGACATCGCTTTGTAGGCTCTGTGCGCCAAGTCTCATTCCACGCAAACTACGATCCGCCATTGTGTGGTCTCCTGTCTCGCGAGGCTCTCAACGTTATAAACCACCAAGCTGGGCATAACCTTTCCGCCGTTCGCCATTCACAGGCGGTTCACAGTCTGCCGGGACGCTACTACTTGCCCGTCATCAACTGCACCGCCAGGTCGGCTCGGTCTGTCACGAGACCATCCACGCCCAGATCCAGTAATCGCCGCATATCCGCTTGCGCATTGACTGTCCACACGTGCACCTCGACGTCTGCTGCGTGGAACAGACGGATCGTTCTAGACGTGACGAAGCGTACACCGTTTCTGCTCTCGGGGATCTGTACCGCGTCGATGTTGTGCAGAACGCGGCGCAGCACCGGCCCGGCGCCGGCGGAGGCAGCGGCGATGGCGACCGCGAACGTGCGTGCCGACGCCGAAGTGGCCACGCCGGGCAACTGTGCCAGCACCGCCAGGCGCCGGGCGTCGCTGAACGAGGTGATCAGCACCCGATCGTGGGCGCCAGCCTCCCGCACCGCCCGCACGGTGCCCGCAATCGCGTCGGGGGACTTCACGTCGATGTTGAACCGGGCCTGCGGGAACGCGTGCAGGGCATCCGCGAGGCTGGCGTAGCCCTGCCCCTGGCCGAGTCCGGTGCCGCGCAACTGGGCGGCGGACAGCTGCCGTACCGGGACGTTTCTGCCGGTGAGTCGGAACAGGTCGGGGTCGTGGCTGAGTATCGCCTCGGCATCCGCGCTGGCGCGCACATCGGTCTCGAGATAGTCGACGCCCAGCGCCAGGGCGCGCTCGAACGCGAGCAGAGTGTTCTCCGGGGCGTCCACCGCGAAACCGCGATGGGCCAGGATCCGCGCGCCGCCGGGGAAGCAGGAGTCCGCGGCGAAGAAGCCGCTCTGGCGGCGCAATGTTCTACTCGACGCGCGGCGTGGCGCGGTCGATGAAGGCGGTGCCCAGTCCCTGCAGCGCCTGGGTCAGCTCGCTCGGGATGATCCACAGCTTGCTCGAATCGCTCTCGGCGATCTTGGGCAGGGTGAGCAGGTACTGGTAGGCCAGCAGACGCGGGTCGGGGTCGCCGTCGTGGATGGCCTGGAACACGGTGGTGATCGCCTTGGCTTCACCCTCGGCCCGCAGCACCGCCGCCTTCGCGTCGCCCTCGGCCTCGAGGATGGCCGCCTGCCGGGCGCCTTCCGCGGTGAGGATCGCGGACTGCTTGGTGCCCTCGGCGGTGAGGATCACCGCGCGGCGGTCCCGCTCGGCGCGCATCTGCTTTTCCATCGAGTCCTGGATGGACACCGGCGGGTCGATCGCCTTGAGCTCGACCCGGCCGACGCGGATGCCCCACTTGCCGGTGGCCTCGTCCAGCACGATGCGCAATTGCCCATTGATGTTGTCGCGACTGGTCAGCGCCTCTTCCAGGTTCAGCCCGCCGACGACGTTACGCAGTGTCGTGGTGGTCAGCTGCTCGACCGCGCCGAGGTAGTTCGCGATCTCGTAGGTGGCGGCCCGCGCATCCGTCACCTGGAAGTACACCACGGTATCGATCGAGACGACCAGGTTGTCCTCGGTGATCACCGGCTGCGGCGGGAAGGAGACCACCTGCTCGCGCATGTCGATGAGCGGCCGCACCCGGTCGATCAGCGGGATGACGATGTTGAGTCCTGGCAGCAGCGTCTTGTGGTACTTGCCGAGCCGTTCGACGACTCCTGCCGTGGCCTGGGGGATGATCCGGATCGCGCGACCGAGAATCACCAGAACGAAGATGACGATGATCGCCAGGATGATGAACAGCACGATCTGACCTGGGTCCAGTGTCATTGCGGGTTCCTTTCAGCGCGGACCACCACGGCGGTGGCTCCGTCGATCTCGGTGACGAGCACTCGGTCGCCGATTTCGACGTCTTGGTCGCGTTCGACGGGTGAGAGCCGGGCGGTCCAGGTCTCGCCGTTGGCCAGTTGGGCGTGGCCCTGGCCGTTGACGAAGTCGGTGGTGACGATTCCATCGATGCCGATCAAGGCATCGACGAGGGTTTTGGCCGGATCACCGCCGCGTTTGAGCAGGCGCAGCAGGGGCGGCCGCACCGCCAGCAGCAGCAGCAGGGCCAGCACGCACGCCACGATGATCTGGGCCCACCACTCCAGCCCGAACAAACCGGAGATCAGCCCGCCCAGGCTGCCGAGCGCGATCATCAGAAAGGTGAACTCGAGGGTGGACACCTCGACGATGAGGAAAATCAGGATCAGGCCCAGCCAGAAAATCCAGGCGAAGTCGGTGAGAAATTCTGCGGGCACTGTCAGCACTCCTTGTGCGTCATGTCTTCACTGAAGCTATCATCAGCCGGCGCCGGGATGGAGCATTCCCCCGCATTGGTATCCTCAACAGCACAGTGCTTAATCAACAGCACAGTGCTGCGCGGTGTCGCAGCGCCATCGACGCCTTCAGGAGTACCGCGTGCCAAACCCCCTCGCTGCCTCATCCCTCGCCGGAAAGCGAGCACTTGTCACCGGATCGTCTCGGGGGATCGGCGCCGACACGGCCGGCTACCTCGCCGGGGCCGGGGCGAAGGTCGTGGTGAACTACCGCAGCAAGGCGCCGCGCGCGGCCAAGGTGGTCGCCGGCATCCAGGCCGCCGGGGGAGAGGCGATCGCGATTCAGGCGGATCTCACCGACGCCGCGTCGGTGGCCGCCATGTTCGCCCAGGTGGACCAGGCGTGGGGTGGCCTGGACATTCTCGTGCTCAACGCCTCCGGCGGCATGGAATCCGGCATGGCGCCGGATTACGCGATGCAGCTGAACCGCGACGCGCAGGTGCGGGTGTTAACGGCGGCGTTGCCGCTGCTGCGCGCCGGCTCCCGGGTCGTGTTCGTCACCAGCCACCAGGCGCACTTCATCCGCAGCACACCGACGATGCCAGAGTACGAGGCCGTCGCGTTGAGCAAGCGGGCCGGTGAGGATGCCCTGCGCGAGTTCATCCCAGAACTTGAGGAGGCCGGAATCGACTTCGTCGTCGTCTCCGGCGACATGATCGAGGGCACCATCACGGCGACCCTGCTGGCGCGGGCCAACCCCGAGGCGATTGCCGCCAGGAAGGCCGAGGCGGGCCGGCTGTACAACGTCGGCGAGTTCGCGGCCGAGATCGCGTTGGCCGCGGTGCAGCCGCTGCCGAACGATCACACCAGGTACGTCGGCGACATCAGCGGGTTCGTCGCACAGTAGTGGCCCCTACCGCCGCCGACACGCTCGGCAGCAGCACCGCCGCCGCTCGCGCGTAGCCCAGCGCGGAGGGGTGGAAGTGGTCGGTGGAGAACATCAGTTTCGGCTTGTGCCAGAAGATGGGCCCGACGGTGTTCAACAGTGGAACCGGCCGACCGCCGGCGCGCAGCACCACGAGCATCTGGGCGATGGCCAGTCGACGGCTCATCCGGTGCAGGTAGTAGCGCACCGGCTGGATGGCCAGGCGCACCGTGCCCAGGTCGGGGCAGGTGGCCATGACGACCTTGCAGCCCAGTGACTTCAGATCCAGCGCGGCGCGGTACAGCTGGCGCGCGGAGGCGGCGATTCTGGCCCGGTGCAGCACGTCGTTGCCGCCGACGATGATGACGGCCAGGTCGGGCGGCTCGGGCATCGCGGTGACCCGTTCGAGCTGTTCGGGCAGATCCTTCGACTCGCTGCCGGCGATGGCGAAATTGGACAGTTCCACCGGGCGGGCCAGCATCGCCGCCAGGCTGCGGGCCAGCCGCGCACCCACCGTGTGGTCCGGGGAGCCGGCGCCGACGCCCACCGCCAGGGAATCGCCGAGCATCACCAGTCGGAGCGGCTCACCGTCGTGCTCGGCGCCGAAGACGCCGGAGTCGTGCGCCAGCTGGTCGGAGTCCTCCCTCAGCCAGCTGTCGCGGGCCCGGATCGCGCTCACGGCAACGCCGGCCGCCAAGGGTGCCGCGGCGCCGAGAGCGACCACACCGGCGCCCGCCAGCAGCTTGACGGTTTTCATCACGGTCACCTGAATCGCCACGAGACGTGCCTCTTGTCGCCCAATATAACCCCGGCAGCCGCACGAACCCCTGTGCCTGCCTCCGCACCTTCCGAAATGACGGAGACCGCAGATCTCGACCGGCTACCATAACGATCTGAAGGAGCACAATGACTACGACCACTCGCGCCAGGCCGGCGGCCCTTCATGTTGCCGACAGCCACGACATGATCCGCGTGCGCGGCGCGCGGGTGAACAACCTGAAGAACGTGGATCTGGAGATTCCCAAGCGCCGGCTGACGGTGTTCACCGGAGTCTCGGGCTCTGGCAAGAGTTCGCTGGTGTTCGGCACGATCGCCGCGGAATCGCAGCGGATGATCAACGAGACCTACAGCGCCTTCGTGCAGGGCTTCATGCCCACGCAGACGCGGCCGGAGGTCGACGTGCTCGAGGGACTGACCACGGCGATCATCGTGGACCAGGAACGGATGGGCGCGAACCCGCGTTCCACCGTCGGCACCGCCACCGATGCCAACGCCCTGCTGCGAATCGTCTTCAGCCGGCTCGGGCAGCCGCACATCGGATCGCCGCAGGCGTTCTCGTTCAACGTGGCCTCGATCAGCGGCGCCGGCGCGGTCAGCTTCGCTCGCAGCGGCCAGACCGTGAAAGAGCGGCGCGAATTCAGCATCACCGGCGGCATGTGCCCGCGCTGCGAGGGCATGGGCGCGGTCACAGACTTCAACCTGTCCGCCCTGTACGACGACAGCAAATCGCTCGCCGGCGGTGCGCTGACCATCCCCGGCTACAGCATGGACGGCTGGTACGGGCGCATCTTCGGCGGCAGCGGATTCTTCGACATGGACAAGCCGATCGGCCAGTTCACCAAGAAGGAATTGCACGATCTGCTCTATAAGGCGCCGACCAAGATCAAGGTGGAGGGGATCAACCTCACCTACGAGGGCCTGATCCCGAAGCTGCAGAAGACGATGCTGGCCAAGGACAAGGAGGCGATGCAGCCGCACATCCGGGCATTCGTGGACCGGGCGGTCACCTTCACCACCTGCCCGGAGTGCGGCGGCACCCGGCTGAACGAGGGCGCCCGCTCATCCAAGGTCGCCGGGATCAACATCGCCGACGCCTGCGCGATGCAGATCAGCGACCTGGCGCAGTGGGTACGCGACCGGCGCGAGCCGTCACTGGCGCCGCTGCTCACCTCGCTGGGGGAGACCCTCGACGCGTTTGTTGAGATCGGGCTCGGCTACCTCAGCCTCGACCGGCCGTCGGGCACCCTGTCCGGCGGTGAAGCGCAGCGCACCAAGATGATCCGGCACCTCGGTTCGTCCCTCACCGACGTCACCTACGGCTTCGACGAGCCGACGGTCGGGTTGCATCCGCACGACATCCAGCGGATGAACCAGCTGCTGCTGCAGTTGCGCGACAAGGGCAACACGGTGCTGGTGGTGGAGCACAAACCGGAGACCATCGAGATCGCCGACCACGTCGTCGATCTCGGTCCGGGCGCCGGCGCCGGAGGAGGCGAGGTGGTGTTCGAGGGCACGATCGACGAGCTCCGGGCCAGCGACACGCTCACCGGGCAGCACCTGGACGACCGGGCCCGGTTGAAGCCGTCGGTGCGGACGCCGTCCGGAGCGCTCCGGGTGCGCGGCGCCGACGCCAACAACCTGCAGGACGTGGATGTCGACATCCCGCTCGGCGTGCTCGTGGTGGTCACCGGAGTGGCCGGCTCCGGCAAGAGTTCGCTGATCAACGGCCCGTCCCGAGACGCCCCCGCCGGCGACGCCTCGACGCGCACCGTGGCAGGACGAGACGGGGTGGTCGTGGTCGACCAGGGCGCGATCCGCGGCTCCCGGCGCAGCAACCCGGCGACCTACACCGGGCTGCTGGACCCGATCCGCAAGGCGTTCGCGAAGGCCAACGGCGTGAAACCGGCGCTGTTCAGCGCCAACTCCGACGGCGCCTGCCCGAACTGCAACGGCGCCGGGGTGGTGTACACCGACCTGGGTGTGATGGCCGGCGTGTCCACCGTCTGCGAGGTCTGCGACGGGAAGCGGTTCGACGCCTCCGTGCTGGAATACCGGTTCGGCGGCCGCGACATCGCCGAGGTGCTCGGGATGTCCGTCAGCGAAGCTGAGCAATTTTTCGGTACGGGGGAGAGGCGCACGCCTGCGGCGCACGCGATCCTGGCGCGCCTCGCGGACGTCGGACTCGGCTACCTCACCATCGGCCAGCCCCTGACGACACTGTCCGGCGGCGAGCGACAACGGCTCAAGCTGGCCACCCGGATGGCCGAGAAGGGCCGGATCTACGTGCTCGACGAGCCGACCAGCGGGCTGCATCTGGCCGACGTCGAGCAGCTGCTGGGCCTGCTCGACCGGCTGGTGGACTCCGGCAAGTCGGTCATCGTGATCGAACACCATCAGGCGGTGATGGCGCACGCCGACTGGATCATCGACCTGGGGCCGGGAGCCGGCCACGACGGCGGCCGGATCGTCTTCGAGGGTACACCGGCCGACCTGGTGGCCGCGCGATCCACGCTGACCGGTCAGCACCTGGCGGCTTACGTGTCCGCGTGACGGACCCCAACGCCGACACCACGACGCGCCGACCGCTGGTAACCGGTGTCAGCAGCTCCTGTCGACGGTGCTGATAATAACGCGTGCTGATAATAACCCGCCGATAATGCACATTATGTCAGTAAGCGGACGCCGGTCAGCCCTGGCTCGGTCCCCCGAACTGTGCCGACTTTTGCCCGTTACCGCGATCCGGTCCGCTCGCGACGGGCGCGCATCGCCGGCATGTCCAGCATGCTCAGCCGCACGAACGAATCCTCCGCCGGCGCCGCGGCCGCCGGGCAATGCAGGATCGTGTCAGAGTCGGTGTGCTCGATCGCGTGATCGGTCATCTTCTCACCGCACACCGGGCACGGACCGGCCGGAATCCTCCGGTTGGCATCGAGCGGCCCGATCATGGCCGGCCCCAGGGCAGGCTTCAGTCGGCCGTTCATCCGTTCGAAGAACCGGGTGAATCGGCCGCTGTCCTGGTGCGCTATCCCTGCCATACCCCGAGTGTACGCGGGGTTTGACGAAATCGCCTGGATATGGTATGTGAATCTGTTCACCCGGTCGGATCGCCGCGTTCTCGCGCTGCGTCCGTTATGGACGGGCGGTCTATGGGCGCTGCATCTATGGGCGCTGCGTCGCCGCTACCCACTCGTCGAGCTTCGCCAGCGCGGCGCCGGAATCGACCGTCGCCGCGGCGACCGCCAGTTTGTTCCGGAACCGGGTGACGATGGATTCCAGTACCTGGGCCGGATCCAGCGCCAGGTCGTAGGCGACCAGTCCGGCCGCCGCGTTCAGCAGCACGATGTCCCGCACCGGGCCCGGCTCCCCCGCCAGCATGCGGCGCGCGATCGCGGCGTTGTACGGCGGGTCGCCGCCCTGCAGCGCCGAGATCTCGGCGTGCGGGATGCCGAGTTCCGCCGGGTTGAGATCGTGCTCGGTGACCGCTCCCCTGGACACCTCCCAAATGTGGCTGTGACCGGTGGTGGTCAACTCGTCCAGGCCGTCGTCGCCGCGGAACACCAGCGCCGTGGCGCCGCGGGTGCGGAACACGCCCACGAACAGCGGCACCTTGTCCAGTTGGGCCACGCCCAGGGCGGAGGCCTCCGGCCGGGCCGGATTGCACAGCGGCCCCAGGTAGTTGAACACGGTGGGGATGCCGAGCTCGCGCCGGGTGGGTGCGGCGTGCCCGAACCCGGGGTGGAACAACGACGCGTAGGCGAAGGTGATCCCGGTCTCGGCCAGCACCGCGGCGACACGCTGCGGGCTGAGCGTCAGATCCACGCCCAGGGCGGCCAGCACATCCGAGGATCCGGAGGCGGAACTGGCCGCCCGGTTTCCGTGTTTGATCACCGGGGTTCCGGCCGCCGCGGCGACGACGGAGGCCATGGTCGACACGTTCACCGTGCCGAACCGGTCTCCCCCGGTGCCCACGATGTCCAGCGCCATGGAATCCACACTCAGCGGCACGGCGTTCTCGAGCACGGCGTCGCGGAATCCGACGATTTCGTCGACCGTTTCGCCCTTGGAACGCAGCGCGACCAGGAATCCGGCAAGCTGAGCCGAAGTTGCTTCGCCCCGGATGATTTGACGCATCGACCAGGACGCCTCGCTGATCGACAGGTCGTTCCGCTGCAGCAGCGAGTCGAGAATTCCGGGCCAATTGGTCTCATGAGGCATACCAGCGATCTTATCGAGGCCGCGGAACTTGCCTTCGGCAAATGGGGAACCGCCGGCACGATATCGGCCATAATGGAAGACGTGACCAGCACCTCTCTCCCCCGCATCGCCGGGGCACCCCTCGTCAATCGACCGAGTACGGTAGCCGTCGGCACCATAGTCTGGCTGGGCAGCGAGGTGATGTTCTTCGCCGGCTTGTTCGCGATGTACTTCACGCTGCGCTCCACCTCCCCGGAACTGTGGTCGTCCCAAACGGTGAAGCTGGCGGTGCCGTACGCGCTGGCCAACACGGTGATCCTGGTGTTGTCCTCGGTGACCTGCCAGTTCGGTGTGTTCGCCGCCGAGCGGCTGCAGAAACGCGCAACCGGATGGAAGCCCACCCAGTGGGGCATGGTCGAGTGGATGTTCCTCACTTACGCTTTGGGTTCGGTGTTCGTGATCGGCCAGATTTTCGAGTACGCGCAACTGGTCAGCGAGCATGTCAGCCTCAGTTCGGATGCATACGGTTCGGCGTTCTACATCACCACCGGCTTCCACGCGCTGCACGTGACCGGCGGCCTGATCGCGTTCCTGTTGCTGATCAGCCGCGCCTTCAGCGTGAAGAACTTCACCCACAAAGAGGCGACAAGCGCCATTGTCGTCTCCTACTACTGGCACTTCGTCGACGTCGTCTGGATCGGGCTTTTCCTGGTCATCTACGTTCTCAAATAGAAACCGGAACACCACTTGCGTAAAAACACAGCATCCAAAGTGCGCCACGGCAAGTCCAGCAATCGCCGTTCGCCGCTGGCCACGGTCGCGCTTCTGACGATCGGCCTGATGGCCACCGGTGGCGCGTACGCGCTCTTCACGAGCACCGCATCCGCGGAAACCACCAGCGCTTCCCAGGCCACCGTGCAAGAGGGCCAAAAGCTCTTCGCCGCGAACTGCGCGACCTGCCACGGCCTCAGCGCCCAGGGCACGAAGGAGGGGCCGAGCCTGTACGGTGTCGGTGCCGCATCGGTGGACTTCCAGGTGGGCACCGGCCGGATGCCGCTGGCCATGCAGGGCCCGCAGGCCGAGCAGAAGCCGCCGCAGTTCACTCAGGAGCAGATCGACGCGATGGCGGCGTACGTCGCCTCGCTGGCGCCAGGGCCGGACGTGCCGGATGAGCAGTACCTGCAGGGCAACGGCAACGTCGCCAACGGTGCCGAACTGTTCCGCATCAACTGCGCCATGTGCCACAACGTCGCCGCAGCCGGCGGTGCGCTCACCCAAGGCAAGTTCGCCCCGGGGCTCGCAGGCGTCTCGGCCAAGCACGTCTACGAGGCCATGGTCACCGGCCCGCAGAACATGCCGGTATTCAACGACCTGAACCTGACGCCGCAGCAGAAGGCGGACATCATCAGCGCGCTGAAGTACAACCAAGAGAACGCCTCCCCCGGCGGTTTTGACCTCGGCAGCCTCGGCCCGGTCTCCGAAGGACTCTTCATCTGGATCTTCGGTCTGGGCGCCATCGTGGGCGTGACCATCTGGCTTTCCGCCAGGGCCAACTAGGCAATCCGACTTACCGCAGTAATCGAAGGGAAAAGAATGGCTCAGGACGACGAAGCAGATGTCGCCGCCACCGATTCGGCTGTTGAAGTCAGCACGTCTCCGGAACGCTCACCGGGCACGGCGGTCGTGGCATCCGATGCTTTCGTGAATCCCGGCCTGCCGCCGCGTCACCAGCGCGTCACGGATCTGGACCCCGAGAAGGAACGCACCGCGGCTCGTCGGGTGAGCGGATTCTTCGTACTGTCGATCATCGGCACGATCTTCGCCATCGCCGCCTACATCATCTTCCCGATCGAGCCCGGCGCCGCCAACGGCGAGTCGGTGCGACGGAACACGATGTTCCTGGGGATCGGCCTGTCGCTCGCGCTGCTCGGAATCGGCCTGGGCGCCGTGTACTGGGCCAAGACGCTGATGAGCAACGAGGAGATCCCGGAGAACCGGCATCACGGACACGGCGCGGCGGAGAACCGCGCCGCCGCCGTGGAGATCTTCCGGGTCAGCAACGAGGAGTCCGGATTCGGACGCCGCACCCTGATCCGCCGCACCCTGATCGGTGCGTTGGCCGTCAGCCCGCTGCCGGCGGTGGTGATGCTGCGCGATCTCGCGCCCGCCAACGCCGACCCGGTGAAGATGCTCTCCCACACGCTGTGGAAGGAAGGCACCCGGCTCACGCACGATCCGAGCGGCACGCCGATCAAGGCATCCGATGTCACCCTGGGTTCGGTGTTCCACGTGATCCCGGCCGGACTCGGTGACGCCGAGCACAAGCTGGAGGAAAAGGCGAAGGCTGCCGTGCTGCTCATGCGGCTCAAGCCGGAAGACCTGCACGAGCAGGAGGACCGCAAGGACTGGTCCTACCAGGGCATCGTCGCCTACTCCAAGATCTGCACGCACGTCGGATGCCCGGTGGCGCTGTACGAACAGCAGAGCCACCACCTGCTCTGCCCGTGCCACCAATCACAGTTCGACGTGACCAATCATTGCGAGGTAATTTTCGGGCCGGCGAAGCGCCCGCTTCCGCAATTGCCGATTACAGTGGATGCCGAAGGCTACCTCGTCGCGCAAAGCGACTTCCACGAACCCGTCGGACCGAGCTTCTGGGAGCGTTCATGACCGTCACCACCCGCCCCAAACCTGTCACCGCGAGCCGGGGCTCCCGCTTCACCGCTGCCACTGCCAACTACATCGACGAGCGCACCAGCATGTCCGGCCTGGTCCGCGAGCTGGGCCGGAAGATCTTCCCCGATCACTGGTCGTTCATGCTCGGCGAGGTGTCGCTGTACAGCTTCGTGGCGATCCTGCTGTCGGGGACGTTCCTGGTGTTCTTCTTCGACCCGTCGATGACGCAGGTGCAGTACGACGGAGCCTTCGTGCCGCTCAAGGGCATGGACATGTCCGCGGCGTACGCCTCGACTCTGAACATCTCCTTCGACATCCGTGGCGGCCTGCTGATGCGGCAGGTGCACCACTGGGCGGCGCTGCTGTTCGTGGCCGCGATCGGCCTGCACATGCTCCGCGTGTTCTTCAACGGCTCGTTCCGTAAGCCGCGCGAGCTGAACTGGCTGATCGGCTTCGTGCTGTTCATCCTGGCCATGGCCGAGGGTTTCACCGGATACTCGCTGCCGGACGACCTGCTCTCCGGAAACGGCCTGCGGATCATCGACGGCATGGTCAAGGGCATCCCGGTCATCGGCACCTGGATCTCGTTCCTGCTGTTCGGCGGTGAATTCCCCGGCGAGGTGATCATCCCGCGCCTGTTCGCGCTGCACATCCTGCTGCTGCCGGCCATTCTGGTGGCGGCGCTCGGCATCCACCTCATCCTGGTCGTGGTCAACAAACACACCCAGTACGCCGGGCCCGGCCGCACGAACGACAACGTGGTCGGCGACCCGATCCTGCCCGTGTTCGCGGGTAAGGCCGGCGGCTTCTTCTTCATCGTCTTCGGTGTGATCGTGCTGATCTCCTCGTTCTTCACGATCAACCCGATCTGGAACTACGGACCGTACGACCCCTCCCCCATTTCCGCCGGAACCCAGCCGGACTGGTACATCGGCTTCGCCGACGGGGCGCTGCGCCTGGTTCCGCCGGGACTCGAGTTCGTGCTCTGGGGACATACCTGGTCGTTCAACATCCTGATCCCGATGATCGTGCTCGGACTGTTCATCGTTCTCGTCATGCTCTACCCGTTCATCGAGGCCTGGATCACCGGCGACAAGCGTGAGCACCACGTCGCCGACCGGCCGCGCAACGCCCCGACCCGCACCGCGATCGGTGCCGCCGGCGTGACGTTCTACGCGGTGTTGTGGGCCGGCGCCGGATCCGACCTCATTTCCACCCACTTCGCGCTGTCGATCGAAGGGGTCACGCACACCCTGCAGGCCCTGATCTTCCTCGGCCCGATCTTCGCCTACCAGGTCACCAAGCGGGCCTGCATCGCCCTGCAGAAGAAGGATCGGGAGATCGCCCTGCATGGCTTCGAATCCGGACACATCGTGCGCCTGCCGGGCGGCGAGTTCATCGAGGTGCACGAGCAGCTCGACGACTTCGAACGGTGGAAGCTGGTCAGCTACCACGACTACAAGCCGTTGATGATTCGGCCGGATGCTCGCGGCCGGATCGGCGCCGGGCAGCGTTTCCGGGCCAGGATGTCGCGCTGGTTCTTCGAGGACCGGATCCAGCCGGTCACCCGCACCGAGGTGGAGCGGCTCAGCGACCACCACTAGTCCTCTCGCGCTCGAGCGATAGCATTCCGGACCAGACACCCCGCCGCGGGGGGCCGCCTGGTCCGGTTTGCTATCGGTGGCCGCGCTCCGGCCGCAGACCGGCCCCCATCAGCAGCTGCCGGAGGGCCGGCAGGCTCCGGGCGATTGCCCAGGGCCAGCGCACCATGCCGTAGTTAGTGGCCGCCCGGATCGCATCCTCGCGTTTCTTCTCAACCCAGACCACGTGCTCGGGTGAGGCGCCGTTGGTCATGCTGGTGCGGTGATACTTGCCGAATCCGTCGAACTCGCCGAACAATTTCTCGGCTTCCCAGCCGAAATCCACCTCCCAGTACCGCACCGGGCCGTTCGCCACCCGCACTTGCAGGTCGGGTTTCGGCAGGTGCAGCCGGTGGATCTGGAGCCGACTCAGGGATTCTCCCGGCGACCCGGATGCGCCGTCGGCGAAGTTCGCGACGAACAGCGCCTTGCGGCTCCCCCGCACCGGGCCCAGCGCGCGGATCGCATCCAGGATCGCCTCGCGCTCTAGAGGCGCATCGCGCTGACCGGCGACTGAGTCGCCGAACACCCGCTCCAGCGGCTCGGAGTTCCGGTTGCTGCTGCCCACGGGTGCCAGGGCCCGGTCGACGGTGGCCACCGCGGTGGCCGTGTATGCCGTCCGGGCGATGTCGCATACGGTTCGCAGCGGGTTCGTCATCACGAAGCCGCCCACCTCCATCAGCTCGTCCTGGCGAACACTCGTCACGTGACGGCTGACCGCCGGGCTCGATCGGTGCCCGCTGCCCGCGCCGACGACGAGGTGTACCGGGATCGGCCAGGTGCCGATCACGGGATAGCCGAGCAGCGCGGCCGCGGAGTAGTGCGAGTAGACCACGGCCGAGCGCCGAGTGCCCGCGACGGCGGCAATGCGCAGCAGGTACCGCTCATCGTCTTCGAGCGTGGACCACAGGGCGGCCTCCAGATAGACGCCGGGGATCACTCGCACTAAGTGGCCATGCTCCGCCGCGCGTCGCAGTACCCGATCGTTGCTGCCGGCCCAGACGAGCTCCCTCGCCAGTTCGAGCCGTGAGGCCAGTGGGATCAGAGTGTTCACCCGGCGAGGATGGCACCGCCTCGTTCACGGACACCCCGTCGCGGTGCGGCGCCGGGGAAACCCGGCGCGACGGGGTGCTGTGCAGGACAGGATGCGCGGCACCCTGCGCCCCGGTCGAGCGATACCCTTTCGGACGAGACCGCCCGCCGCGGCGGGTGGTCTCGTCCGGAAAGGTATCTGTGGCGGGGTGCCGGAGCGCGAGCCTACTCGGTGAAGTTCTTCTTGAGGAAGTCGGCCGTGGACCGGTAGTCCAGCCGCTCGTAGAACGAGGCGCCGCGACTGCTCGCCACGGTGAGTTGGCGCACGCCGCGCCGCCGGCAGGCGTCCTCGACCGCGGAGACCAGTTGACTGCCGATCCCCCGGTTTCTGGCCCGCTCGTCGACGACGAGTTCCTGCAGCTGCGCCGACTCGCCGTTGGTGTAGAGCAACCGCGCCACGGTGGTCAGCGCGTAGCCGACCAGCGCACCGGAGGCCTCTGAGGCGACGAGAAGCAGGTGTCGATCCGGATCCGCGATCGCCTCGGAGAACGCACGATCGAAGGCGGTGCGGTTGGGCTGGTAGTCCTCGCCCAACTGCTCGACGAGGGCGAATACTGCTGCAGCATCCGCTGCCGCCGCGGGCCTGAGCTCAGCGCCCTTAGCGGGCAAAGTTGCCCCGGTAGTACTCCAGCACCCAGCCGACCACGAAGATCATGGCGAGAGACGCACCGATGAAACACATCCACGCCCCCACGGCCAGTCCCAAGAAGAACAGACCGACGGCGAACGCGAGTGCGAGCGGCGACCAGCTCCAGGGGCTGTAGAACCCGAGGTCGGCCCCTTCATCGACGGTTGAGTCGGGAAGGTCCTCCACCAGTTCGCCACCCTGCGCCCGGTGCACGCGTCCGAGGTAGAACGCGATGAACGCGAACATCACCCCGAGGAGCGCCAGCGCGGGGGTTCCAACCCACTCCACGGAGCCGTGGAAGGGGTCGGCAAGGATCCACAACGTGTATCCGATGGCGGAGAGGAAGTAGAACGAACTCAAGACCCAGAACAGCTTGACGTTGGCGCCCATACTGCTACTTCACCTTCCCGTCGGCGATATCGAGTGTGGGTGCGTCGGGAGCGTCCCGGCCCGGCCCGACACCGATCGGCACGCCGGCCTCCGGGTGGTACAGGTCGAACGCCGGCGACTCGGAACGGATACGCGGGATCGAGGTGAAGTTATGCCGCGGCGGCGGGCAGGAGGTCGCCCACTCGAGCGAGCGTCCATAGCCCCAGGGGTCGTTCGAGGTGACCTTCGGCGCGTGACGGGCCGTGATGTACACGTTGAGCAGGAACGGGATCATCGAGATTCCGAGCAGCAGCGACCCGAATGTGGACAGCTGGTTCATCCAGGTGTAGTTGTCTTCCGGCTGGTACGTGGCGTACCGGCGCGGCATCCCCATCACGCCGAGCCAGTGCTGGATCAGGAACGTGGTGTGGAATCCGAGGAACAGCAACCAGAAGTGGATCTTCCCGAGCCGATCGTTGAGGATCTTGCCGGTCCACTTGGGCCACCAGAAGTAGAACCCGCTGAACATCGCGAACACCACCGTGCCGAACACGGTGTAGTGGAAGTGGGCGACGATGAAGTAGGTGTCCGAGACGTGGAAGTCCAGCGGCGGCGAGGCGATGATCACGCCGGTGAGACCACCGAACGTGAACGTGATCAGGAAGCCGATCGCCCAGAGCATCGGCGCCTCGAATGTGACAGACCCTCGCCACATCGTGCCGACCCAGTTGAAGATCTTCACCCCGGTCGGTACCGCGATCAGCATGCTCATGATCGAGAAGAACGGCAACAGCACGGAGCCGGTCACGTACATGTGGTGGGCCCACACGGTGACGGACAGCGCGGCGATCGCGATCGTGGCGAACACCAGGCTCTTGTAACCGAACACCGGTTTGCGGCTGAACACCGGGAACACCTCGGTGACGATGCCGAAGAACGGGATCGCGATGATGTACACCTCTGGATGCCCGAAGAACCAGAACAGGTGCTGCCAGAGCAGGGCTCCGCCGTTGGCCGGGTTGTAGATGTGCGCTCCGACCATGCGGTCGGCGCCCAGCCCGAACAGCGCGGCGGCCAGGGGCGGGAACACCATGATGACCAGGATGCCGGTGATCAGGACGTTCCAGGTGAAGATCGGCATCCGGAACATCGTAATTCCGGGGGCGCGCATGGTGATGATCGTGGTGATGAAGTTCACACCGCCGAGGATGGTGCCGAATCCGCTCATCGCCAGTCCGAAGACCCACAGGTCTCCGCCGAGCCCGGGTGAGAAGGTGGATGACGACAGTGGCGTGTAGGCGAACCAGCCGAAGTCGGCGGCGCCCTGCGGGGTGAGGAACCCGCCGACGGCGATCAGGCTGCCGAAGCTGTACAGCCAGTACGCGAACGCGTTGAGCCGTGGGAACGCGACGTCGGGCGCGCCAATCTGCAGCGGCATGATCACGTTGGCGAAGCCGGCGAACAACGGCGTCGCGAACATCAGCAGCATGATCGTTCCGTGCATCGTGAACAGCTGGTTGTACTGCTCCTTGGTCTGCAGAATCTGCAGCCCGGGCTCAAACAACTGCGTGCGCATGACCAGGGCCATGACGCCGCCGAGGCAGAAGTACACGAACGAGGTGATCAGGTAGAGATACCCGATCTTCTTGTGGTCGGTGGTGGTGAGCCAACTGACCAGGACGTTGCCCTTGGTCTGGACCCTCGATGCGCCGATGGTCCGGCTGGAACTGGTTCCCCCCGTGGTGGGGCGGGTCGTTGTCGTTGTCATTGCGGTGCCCTACTCGTTGCCTTCTGGCGCTTTGTTATTGGGCTGGTTCTGGTTTCGGTTGTACAGCTCGTCCAGAGATCCAGTCTGCCCCAGATCGGCCAGTTTGTTCATCTGCTGGTCGTATTCATCCTGGGAGACCACGTGCACCTCGAACAGCATCAGGGAGTGGTACTCACCGCACAGCTCGGCGCACTTGCCGCGGAAGACGCCCTCTTTCTCGGGCGTGAAGTACATGTAGTTGTCCTTGCCGGGGATGACGTCTTTCTTGTATAAGAAGTCGGGCACCCAGAAGGAGTGCACCACGTCGCGGCTGACTTCCTTGATCTCCACGGTCTTGTTCACCGGCAGGTACAGGATCGGGAGTTTGCTCTCATCGATGTACGGCGACTTCTCAAGTTCCTGCGCCTGGATGCCCAGCGAGTACACGCCCTTGTCGCCGGGTCCCTCGTTCAGGTAATTGAAGTCCCACGACCACTGCTTGGCGAACACCTCGACCGTGACATCCGGGTTGGCGGTCGGCTTCTCGATGTCGTACTGGTCGGATGCGGTGAAGGAGAAGAATCCGAAGATCAGGATCAGCGGAACAACCGTGTAGAGAATCTCGATGGGGAGGCTGTACCTCAACTGCACCGGGAGGCCGACCTGGCCCTTGCGGCGCCGGTAAACGATGGCCACCCAGATGATCATGCCCCAGACCACGAGGCCGACCACCAGGAGCACCATCCATGCGGTGCTCCACAGTCCGACGACGGAGTCGGTGTGGTTGGTGATGCCAGGTCCGCCCGGCATGTAGCCGCGCAATTGGGTCTGGGTACAACCAGCGAGGGCAATGGCAATCGTCACTGCTACCGGAATGGCAACCCATCGAAGACGGCGGTTCGAACGCACCTGAGACCTTTCGGATGACGATGACTGGCAGTTTCGGCAGTCGTATTGAGCGGTTCCCAGCCTACTCCAAACCACTCCCCGGCTCGGGCCGGAAAACGCCCGTCCGCGCCAAAGTCAGCCGCGGGCCGGCGGCGGATTCGGCGGCGGCGAACCTCAGCAGAACGAGTCGCCGCAGGCGCAGCTGCTGACCGCGTTGGGGTTGTCGATGGTGAAGCCCTGGCTTTCGATGGTGTCCTGGTAGTCGATCGTGGCGCCGTCCAGATAGGGGACGCTGGCCTGGTCGACGACCACTTCGACTCCGCCGAAGTCCACGATCGCGTCGCCGTCGAGCAGTCGCTCATCGAAATAGAGCTGGTAGTTCAGCCCGGAGCAGCCGCCCGGCTGCACGGCGACACGCAGTCTGAGGTCGTCGCGGTTCTCCAGCGCCGACAAGGATCGCACCTTGTCGCCGGCCGCCGGGGTGAGCGCCACACCGTGTGCGGGGGCAGGCTTGGTTTCGGTCAATGTCGTGTCGGACATGGTGACTCCTTCAGCGTGTCGGAATGTGTACCAGCATACGGGTCAACCCCGCTCATTGGCACGAGCCAGGAAGAGTGCTTCGGTGAGAATGGCGCGCCGGAACACGCCCAGATGCAGCGATTCGTTCGGGCTGTGCGCCCGCGTGTCGGGGTCTTCGACCCCGGTGACCAGAATCTGCGCCGACGGGAACACCTGCACCAGGTCGGCGATGAACGGGATCGAACCGCCGATGCCCGCTTCCACCGCGGCCGTCCCCCAGGCATCCGCCATCGCCTGGTGCACCTCGGCGACCGCCCAGCCGCTGGTGTCCACCTGGAACGGGTTGCCCAGGTCCACGTCCTCGATCTCGAGGTGCGCGCCGAACGGCGCGTGGCTGCGCAGGTGCCGTTCGAGGTGCTCGTAGGCATCGCTGGCGCTCTGGCCGGGGGCGATGCGGGCACTCAGCCGCACCGACACCACCGGCGACAGGGTGTTGGATGCGTTGGCGACGCTGGGCGCGTCGATGCCGGTGACGGTGATGGCCGGCTTCGACCAGATCCGGCTGAGGATGCTGCCGGTGCCGATCGGGGTGACCCCGTCCAGCAGGGCCGCCTCTTCCCGCAACCGGGACTCCGGATAGTCCGGGGTGTCGCTCTCACCGCCGGTGAGCCCAGCCACCGCGACCGAACCGTCGGGGTCGTGCAGGGTGGCCAGCAGTTGGATCATGGCGAGCATCGCATCCGGCACCGCTCCCCCGAACATGCCGGAGTGCGACGCGTGCGCCAGGGTGCTCACCGTGAGCTTGAAGGTGACATTGCCGCGGAGCCGCACGGTGAGCGCTGGCGTGTCCACGTCCCAGTTGTCCGAGTCGGCGACGACGATGACATCCGCCGCCAGGGTGTCCTTGTTGTCGATGAGGAAGTTTTTGAAGGAACGGGAGCCGAACTCCTCCTCCCCCTCGATGAAGAGCACCAGGCCGAGGTCGAAGTCCGCGCCGACGGTCTCGATCAGCGCACGGATGGCGGCGATGTGCGCGAGCACGCCGGCCTTGTCGTCGGAGGCGCCGCGTCCGTAGAGTCGATCACCGCGCACGGTGGGCTCGAACGGCGGCGACTGCCAATCCTCGTCCTTGCCCTGCGGTTGCACGTCGTGGTGCGCGTAGAGCAGCACCGTCGGCTTGCCGCCGCGCGGCGCCCGGCGCGCCAGCACGGCCGGTTGTCCCAGCGTGTCGCCGGTTCCGATGCGGGCCTCCTTGACCTCCACCGTATCGAACACGCCCAGCTGGGTGACCAGTTCGCTGACCGCGCGGGCACTGTCCGCCACGTGCTTCGGGTCGAACGCTGCCCAGGACACCGAAGGGATGCGGACCAGACGCGACAGGTCGGCGATGGCCGCAGGCATGCCCTCCTGCACGGCGTTGCTGAGGGACACGAGTAATTCCGGCCGGGTGGCCTGCGGTGAAGTCATACGGGTAATCTTAAGCGGACATCTAACGCAAGGAACCAACGTGGCGAAACCAGACAAGTCCGCGGCCGCCGTCGACTATGAGCTCAACACCGACAGTGCCAGCGTCGGGAAGGGCCACGCCACGCCCACCCGCAAGGAGCGGGAGGCGGCGAACCTGCGACCGCTGGTGAACAGCGACCGCAAGGCCGCGAGCAAGGCATCCAGGGCGAAAATGGCCGAGGCACGCGACCGCGCCAGAATCGGTATGGCCAACGGCGAAGAGAAGTATCTGGTCGCCAGGGACCGCGGGCCGCAGCGCAAATACATCCGCGATTTCATTGATGCGCGGTTCAGCGTCGGCGAGATCATGATCCCGATCATGTTCGTGGTGATCATCCTGACCTTCGTGCAAGACGACGTGTTCCAGGTGCTCGCGATCCTCGGACTGTGGCTGTTCTTCATCCTCGCGGTCATCGACTGCCTCATCGTCGGCTTCCGGATCAACCGCAAGCTCAGCGCCAAGTTCGGTGCCGACCAGTTGCAGCGCGGCAACCGCTGGTATGCGGCGATGCGCGCCTTGCAACTGCGGATGATGCGTCTGCCGAAGCCTCAGGTCAAGCGCGGGCAGTACCCGAACTGACCGATTCGCGCCGCAGGGCGCGCAGCCCGCGGTTGATCTGGTGCGCCCACAGCGGCCCCCGGTAAAGGAACGCGGTGTAGCCCTGCACCAGGGTGGCGCCCGCGCGCAACCGATCCGCGACATCCGCCGCGGTCTCCACGCCGCCGACCGAAATGACGCAGAGGTCGGCCGGCACGACACTGCGGATGATCTGCAGCACCTCCTTCGACCGGCGGGCCACCGGCGCGCCGGAGAGTCCTCCGGCGCCGGCGCGCTCCACCAGTTGAGGGTCGGAGACCAGACCCTCGCGGGAAATGGTGGTGTTGGTCGCGATGATCCCAGGCAGTCCCAGTTCCACCACGAGGTCGGCGATGCGGCGCACCGCGTCGTCGGACAGGTCGGGGGCGATCTTCACCAGCACCGGGGTGCCCGCCGCCGCGTCCCGCACGGCGGCCAGCAGCGGTGCCAGTTTGTCGAGCTCCTGCAGCCCACGCAGTCCCGGCGTGTTCGGCGACGACACGTTGACGACCAGGTAGTCCGCCTCCGGGGCGAGCAGCCTCGTGCTGGTGAGGTAGTCCGCCGTCGCATCCGCCACCGCCACGACGCGGGACTTGCCGATGTTGACGCCGATGACTGGGCGGATGCGGCGCTGCCGTTCGGCGCGCAGTCGCGGTTGCGCATCCGCCGCGCCGCGGTTGTTGAATCCCATCCGGTTGATCACGGCACGATCGGCGATCAGCCGGAACAACCGGGGGCGCGCGTTGCCGCTCTGGGCGAGGGCCGTGATGGTGCCGACCTCCACGTGGCCGAAGCCGAGCTGGCCCAGACCGCGGATGGCGCGGCCGTCTTTGTCGAAGCCGGCCGCAACGCCGAACGGCGACGGGAAGCTGAGGCCCAGCGTGTGCACGGCCAGTGACGGGTGCGGGCGGGTCAGACGGGACAGCAGCGCGCCGACGCCGATGCGCGGCAGCAGCCGGATGACAGCGAACGCCAGGTGGTGCGCGTTCTCCGGGTCCAGGCGGGAGAGGATGAGACGAAACAGGATGCGATACATGCCGTAGCCAGAGTAGCGGTCGGCCGACCGGGTCTTAGGACTGCGGTTGCCCTGGGACGGCATCCGGGGTGTGTTCGACGCGCAGCTGGTTGATGGCGCTCTCGAAGTCGTCGAGCGAACTGAACGCCTGGTACACGCTGGCGAACCGGAGGTAGGCCACCTCGTCGAGCTCGCGCAGCGGGGCAAGGATGGCCAGCCCGATGTCGTTGGCGTCCACCTGGGACGCGCCCGTGGCGCGGATCGACTCCTCCACCCGCTGCGCCAGGACGGCGAGGTCGATGTCGGTGACCGGCCGGCCCTGGCAGGCCTTGCGCACGCCGGTGACGATCTTTTCCCGGCTGAACGGCTGCACCACCCCGCTGCGCTTGACCACGTTGAGGGTGGCGGTTTCGGTGGTGCTGAATCGGCGGCCGCATTCCGGGCACTGCCGACGGCGACGGATCGACAGGCCGTCGTCGCTGGTGCGCGAGTCAACCACTCGGGAGTCCGGGTACCTGCAGAACGGGCAGAACATGGTGGCTCAAGCGTACGGCATCCGCCGCAGCGCGCTGCCCGCGCGGTTTCGGTCGGGCCGTTCCACTCAGCGCCGGTCGAACCGGGCGGTCACCGCGGCACCGTGGGCGGGTAGGTCCTCGGCGGTGGCCAGCGCCACGATCCGGGACTGCGCCTCGTGCAACGCGTCCCTGGTGTACCGCACCACCTGTTGCGGGCGCAGGAAGGTGTAGGCGCCCAGTCCGGACGCGAAACGCGCCTGCCCGCCGGTGGGCAGCACGTGGTTGGAGCCGGCCAGGTAGTCGCCGAGGCTGACTGGGGAGTTTTCGCCGAGGAAGATAGCGCCGGCACTGTCGACGTCGGCGAGCACGCTCTCGGCATCGGCGGTCTGGATCTCCAGGTGCTCCGGTCCGTACGCGTTGCTGAACGCCGCCGCCGTGGCGAGGTCGTCGACCAGCACGATGGCGGACTGCTGGCCGCTCAGCGCTGCGGCGACCCGGTCTCGATGGGCGGCGAGCGGGGCGAGGCGGTCGAATTCCGCGGTGACGGCATCCGCCAGCTCTGAGGAGTCGGTGACGAGCAGGGCCGCGGCCAACTCGTCGTGCTCCGCCTGGCTGATCAGGTCGCTGCCGACCAGGAAGGGATCGGCGGCCGCGTCGGCGATGACCATGATCTCGGTGGGCCCGGCCTCAGCGTCGATCCCGACGACGCTGCGGACGAAGCGTTTGGCGGCGGCGACGTAGACGTTGCCGGGGCCGGTGATCACCTGTACCGGGTCCAGCCCGATGGCCGGCACACCGTAGGCGAAAGCGCCGATCGCGCCCGCTCCCCCCATGGCATACACCTCGTCGACGCCGAGAAGCCCGGCCGCGCCGAGGATGGTGGGGTGCACGCTGCCGCCGAACTCGCGTTGCGGCGGGGACGCCAGTGCCACCGAGCGCACGCCGGCCACCTGCGCGGGCACCACGTTCATGACGACGCTGGAGGGGTACACGGCCTTCCCGCCGGGAACGTACAGGCCGACCCGCTTCACCGGGCTGTAGCGCTGCTCGACGATGGCGCCGTCGCCGAGCGTGGTCGTGGTGGCGGCCGGCAGCTGCGCCGTGCTGGCCTGGCGGACCCGGGAAATGGATTCCTCCAGCGCGGCTCTCACCTGCGGGTCGAGCCCGAGCACAGCGGCGGAGATCTGCTGTGCGGTCACCCGCACGCGCGGCGGCCGGATGTGGTCCAGTCGTTCGGCCTGGTCGAGCAGGGCGGCCTCGCCGCGCATCCGCACGTCGGCGATCAGCTCTTCGGCGACGGCCGTGGCGACCGAAACGTCCGTTCGGGCTCGCGGCACCAAGGCCAGCAATTCGGCTGTGGTGGTGGTGCGTCCGCGGAGGTCAATGCGCTGAATCATGGCGGGATAATCTTACCGGCGGCGGGCCGCGGCCGACGCGAGGTCAGCTGAGGCAGCGCGGCCCGAGCAGCGCCTTCAGCTCGCCGTACAGATCGGCGCTCACCGTCACCGGGAACGGGATCTCGAACATCCGGGCGCTGGCGCCCTTGAGCAGCTTCAGTCGGACCTCTGACTTGCCGGAATGCCGGATGAGCACGTCGTTGAGCGCGGTGACCACTTGAGTCGTCGCGCGTAACTCCGGAACCGAGATCACCAGCGGACCGGAGCCGAGGCTCTGCCCGGTGTCCGGGGTGAACATCGACACGGCGTGGAGGTTCACTCCGTCGTCGCGCACGCTCACCCTGCCGCGCACCACGACGATCGCATCGTTGGTCAGCGCCGGCGCGAACTCCTGGTAGGTCTTGCCGAGGAACAGCACCGTGATCTCGGCGCCGAAGTCCTCCACCTGCACCAGCCCGTACTGGTTGCCGGAGTTGCGGGCGGTGCGGTGCTGCACCGAGGTGATCAGCCCGGCGATGGTGACCGTCTCTCCGTCCTCGGCGCCCTCCCCCGAAAGCACGTCGGCGATCGTGGTGCTGGCGTGCTTGGCCAGTTGCGACTCCAGGCCGGCCAGCGGGTGGTCCGACACGTACAGGCCGAGCATCTCCCGCTCGAATGCGAGCTTGTCTCGTTTGGACCATTCCGGCCGATCCGGCACCTTCGCCGATTCCTCTTCGAAATCGAGGATGCCTTCGAACAGGTCCACCTGGCCGTTGGCCTCGTTGCGTTTGCGGCTGACGGCGACGTCGATCGCATCCTCGTGGATTTCGAGCATGGCGCGTCGGGTGGCTCCCAGGGAGTCGAACGCGCCGGCCTTGATCAGCGACTCCACGGTGCGCTTGTTGGCCACGTAGATCGGCACTTTTTTCAGGAAGTCGTGGAACGAGGTGAACCGGCCCTTCTCCTCGCGCGCCTGGCGGATGCCTTCGACCACGTGGGCGCCGACGTTGCGCACCGCCCCGAGCCCGAACCGCACGTCGCTGCCGACAGCGGTGAAGTTCACGCTGGACTCGTTGACATCCGGAGCGAGCACGCGGATGCCCATCCTGCGACACTCGCTGAGGTACAGCGCGAGTTTGTCCTTCGAGTCGCCGACGCTGGTGAGCAGCGCGGCCATGTAGTCGGCCGGGTAGTTGGCCTTCAGGTAGGCGGTCCAGTAGCTGAGCACGCCGTAGCCGGCGCTGTGGGCCTTGTTGAACGCGTAGCCGGCAAAGGGCATCAGGGTGTCCCAGAGCACCTTGGTGGCCTCGTCGCTGTAGCCGTTGGCCTTCGCGCCGGCCGAGTAGGCCGCGTACTGCTTGTCCAGCTCGGACTTCTTCTTCTTGCCCATCGCCCGGCGCAGAATGTCGGCCTGGCCGAGGGTGAAGCCGGCGATCTTCTGCGCGACGGCCATCACCTGCTCCTGGTAGACGATGAGGCCGTAGGTGCCGCCGAGGATGTCGCGCAGCGGCTCTTCCAGCTCCGGGTGGATCGCCTCGATCTCCTCGAGCCCGTTCTTGCGCAGCGCGTACTTGATGTGCGAGTTCATGCCCATCGGCCCGGGCCGGTACAGGGCGATCAGCGCCGAGATGTCCTCGAAGTTGGTGGGCTTCATCTGCTTGAGCAGGGCCCGCATGGCGCCGCCGTCGAGCTGGAAGACGCCGAGGGTGTCGCCGCGGGCCAGCAGGTCGTAGGTCTTTTGGTCGGCGTCGAGGTCGAGGTCCTCGATCGGCAGCGGGCTGCCGGTGTTCTGTTTGATCGACTGCAGCGCATCCTCGATCAGGGTGAGGTTGCGCAGGCCGAGGAAGTCCATCTTGATCAGGCCGAGCTTTTCCAGCGGCGGCTGGTCGAACTGCGTGATGATCGCGCCATCATCCTCGCGTTTCATGATCGGCAGCACATCGAGCAGCGGCTCGGCGGACATGATCACACCGGCCGCGTGCACGCCCCACTGCCGCTTCATGTTCTCGATGCCGCGCGCCGTCTCGAACACCTTGGTGGCATCGGCATCCGTTTCCAGCACGGCCCGGAAGTCGGCGCCCTCCTTGTACCGTTCGGCGTCGCGGTCGACGAGATCGTTGAGGGACACTTCGTGGCCGAGGATGGCGGGCGGCATCGCCTTGGTGAGCTTCTCGCCCACCGAGTAGGGCATCCCCAGCACCCGCGAGGAGTCCTTGAGCGCCTGCTTGGCCTTGATCGAGCCATAGGTGATGATCTGCGCGACCCGGTCGTAACCGTACTTGTCGGTGACGTAGCGGATCACCTCACCACGGCGCCGATCGTCGAAGTCGACGTCCACGTCGGGCATCGACACGCGCTCCGGGTTGAGGAACCGCTCGAAGATGAGTCCATGCTTGATCGGGTCGAGTTCGGTGATCCCCATGGCGTAGGAGGCCATCGAGCCGGCGGCGGAGCCACGGCCCGGTCCGACGCGGATGCCTTGGCTCTTGGCCCAGCCGACGTAGTCGGCGACCACCAGGAAGTACCCGGGGAAGCCCATCTGCTTGATCACGTCGACCTCGTACTGGGCCTGGGCGAGGTGTTTCTCGCTCGGGCCCTCGGGGAAGCGACGCTGCATCCCGCGGGCGACCTCTTTTTCGAACCAGCTGGCCTCGGTCTCGCCCTCGGGCACCGGGAAGCGCGGCATCAGGTCGCGGTGCTCGAACGCCACGTCGCAGCGCTCGGCGATGAGCAGCGTGTTGGTGACCGCCTCCGGATGCTCGGGGAACAGCTGGCGCATCTGGTCGGCGCTCTTGAGGTAGAACTCATCCGACTCGAAGTGGAACCGGTTCGGGTCGTCCAGCGTCGAGGCGGACTGCACGCACAACAGGGCCGCGTGCGCGGACGCGTCGTGCGCGTGGATGTAGTGCAGGTCGTTGGTGGCCACCAGCGGCAGGTTCAGGTCCTTCGCCAGTCGCAGCAGCTCGCCGATGACGCGGCGCTCCACGTCGATGCCGTGGTCCATGATTTCGCAGTAGAAGTTCTCGGCACCGAAGATGTCCCGGAACTCCGCCGCGGCCTTGCGTGCCTCGTCGTATTGGCCAAGGCGCAGCCGGGTCTGGATCTCGCCGCCGGCGCATCCGGTGGTCGCGATCACGCCTTCGGCGTACTTGCTGAGCAGTTCGCGGTCCATCCGCGGTTTGAAGTAGAAACCCTCGATCGACGCGAGCGAGGACATCGTGAACAGGTTGTGCATGCCGACGTTGTTCTCGGCGAGCAGGGTCATGTGGGTGTAGGCGCCGCTGCCGGACACGTCGTCCTGGCCGCCGTTGCCCCAGCGGATGCGGGTACGGTCGCCGCGCGCCGTGCCGGGGGTGATGTACGCCTCGGTGCCGATGATCGGTTTGACGCCGGCGGCGGTGGCGACGTGCCAGAAGTCGTAGGCGCCGAACATGTTGCCGTGGTCGGTCATCGCCAGAGCCGGCATGCCCTGCTCCACGGCGGCATCGACGAGGGGCTTCACCCGTGCGGCGCCGTCCAGCATGGAGTATTCGGAGTGCACGTGCAGGTGCACGAAGGAATCCTTGCTGGGTGCCACAACGTCTCCGACTGTTCGAGGGGTCCCATCAGTTTAAGTCAGCAGCGCTCCGCCACCGTGTCAGGCCTTCGGAGCGTCCCCGCCGCATCCCGTTTCACGGAGATTTTGACTCCGACCCAGCCGGATGCCGGTCCGCAGTTGCCTCAAGTACAGAAACTCCGTGAAACGGGATGGGTGGGCGGGGTCAGTCGGCGCGGAGAATGTCCAGTGCGTGCTGCAAGTCGGCCGGATAGTCGGTGCGGAAGGCCACCGGCTCGTGGGTCGACGGGTGCCGGAAGCCGAGCTCGACGGCGTGCAGCCACTGGCGGGTCAGCCCGAGCCGGGCGGTGATCTTCGGATCCGCCCCGTACATCGCGTCCCCGACGCAGGGGTGCCGTTGCGCGGCCATGTGCACCCGGATCTGGTGGGTGCGGCCGCTCTCCAGGTTGATCCGCAGCAGCGTCGCGGTGCGGAACGCCTCGAGCGTGCGGTAGTGCGTCACCGACGGCTTGCCGCCCTCGGTCACGGCGAACTTCCACCGCGCGCCCGGATGCCGGCCGATCGGCGCGTCGATCGTCCCGGCCGACGGGTCGGGATGCCCCTGCACCACGGCATGGTAGATCTTGGTCACCTCGTGGTCGTGGAAGGCGCGTTTGAGTGCCGAATACGCCGACTCGCTCTTGGCGACCACCATCAAGCCGCTGGTTCCGGCATCCAGCCGGTGCACGATGCCCGCGCGCTCCGCCGCCCCGGAGGTGGCGACCCGGAAGCCCGCCCCGGCCAGCGCCCCGAGCACCGTCGGTCCGTCCCAGCCCACCGACGGATGCGCGGCGACCCCCACCGGCTTATCGATGACCACCAGGTCGTCGTCGTCGTACACGATGGTGAACCCCGGCACTCGAATCGGGATCACCGTCGGCTCCTGCCGCGGAGTCCACGACACTTCCAGCCACTGCCCGGATTTCAGCCGCTCGGACTTGCCGACCGGCTGGCCATCGACGACGACGCCGCCGTCGTCGATGACGGTCGCTGCGAAGCTTCGGGAGAACCCGAGCAGCTTGGCAATCGCGGCGTCCACACGTTCGCCGGCGAGCCCGTCGGGCACCGGGAGGCTTCGGGTTTCCATGCCGTTACTGCTGCGCCGGCGGCTGATGGTCGACTGGCGGCGTATCCGACGGCGGCGTGGCGGAGCGGGCGACGCGTTTGCCGTCCAGGCCGATGCCGCGCAGGGTCAGGATGATGAACAGGCCCATGCTGGCCACGATGAACGAGTCCGCGACGTTGAAAATGGCCGGGAACCCCCAGACCTGCAGAAAGTCGATCACGTGCCCCTGGCCGAAGGATGGTTCCCGGAAGAGCCGATCGGTGAGGTTGCCGGTGGTACCGCCCAGCAGCATCCCGAACAGCACCGCCCAGCCCAGCGACCGGATGCGGCGTGCGAACCAGACGATGAACACGGTCACACAAATGGCCGCGACGGTGAAAAACCAGGTGTACGCCCCGGCGATGGAGAACGCGGCGCCGGAGTTCTTGACGAAGTGGAACTGCAGCACCTCGCCGAGCACCGGGACCTGCTCCCCCACGGTGAGGTGGGCGACGATCTGGAGCTTCGCGAACTGGTCGAGGCAGTACACGGCCACGGCGACGAGCGCCACGACGACCAGGGCCCGCGTGCTGATGCGGGCTCGACTAGTCGTGTGAACCTCCGCCGGTTCAGCGACCGCCAAAGTCCTGGTAGCCGGTTGACGCGCTCACTGACGCCGAGCTGCCGACCGCAGAACTGCTGGTCGACGACGACTCAAGGTCGTGCAGCAGCCCCTCGATGTGGCCCTTCAGCTTCTGGCGGTACTCCCGCTCGAAGGTGCGGAGGTCGTCGATGCGCTGCTCGAGCGCCGTGCGCTCCTTCTCCAGGGCACCGATCTGCTCGCGCTGCTTGACCTCGGCGTCGCCGACCAACCGATCCGCCGTGGCCTGAGCTTCGCTCAGGAGACGCTCGGCGTTGGCCTGGCTCTCACTGGTCAGGCGCTCGGCATTGGCCTGGCTCTCGCTGGTGAGGCGATCGGCGGTGGCCTGGCCCTCGGCGATCAGAGCTTCCTTCTTCTGGATGCCATCGCGCACGTGTTCCTCGTGCAGTCGGCGCGCGAGCTGGAGGAGGTTGTTGGTGCTGTTGTCGTCGCTGGAGTCGTCGACCCGAGCCGGTGCCACGACCGGAGCCGGTACCGCCACGGGCTCGGCGACGACGGGGGCGGCCTCCACGGCGGCCGGGGTCACCGGAGCCGGGATCTGCGGCGGCTGGTAGCCGGCGTAGCCCTGGGCCCCTCCGCCGCTGCGCTGCAGTTCGTTGATCCGTGAGTCGCTGGCGATGAGACGCTGACGCAGTTCCTCGTTCTCCTGGCCCAAGCGCCGCAACTCGACGACTACCTCGTCAAGGAAGTCGTCGACCTCATCCTGGTCGTATCCTTCGCGGAACTTCGTCGGCTGGAAGCGCTTGTTAACCACGTCTTCTGGCGTCAGGGCCATGTGCTCACCTCAAAACTCGTTAGAACGCCACGTGCGACGTTCGGTTAACGCTAGCAAAGTTTAGGAGCGGGATGGGCCCCCGCTCCGGGTGACCTGCGGTCACCATCACAGATTACACACCGATGTACGACTCGCTCAGCGCGAGGGTGATGTAAATCAGGATGATGACCACGAGCATGACGATGCTCCAGGCGAAATCGAGCGCGGCTCCGCCGACCCGTACCGGTGGGATCACCCGTCTGAGCATCCGGATCGGCCGATCCGTGAGTGAGAACACGATCTCGGCGAGCACCAGGCCGAGCCCGCGCGGGCGCCAGCTCCTGGAGAAGTTGCGGAGCAGATCCAGGATGAACCGGGCCCAGAGCACGAAGAAATACATCAGCAGCAGGTAGTACAGGATCGTCGCGACGATCGATACCAGCATCACAGTGTCATACTCGCGTTCCGTGCGATACCGGCGTTCAGTATCAGACCCGCGTTCCGGCTGAACTGCCGTGCGGCCGCTGGCAGCGCGATGAAGTGCGCATCGCGGTCAGGAGTGACCACCGCGATCAGGAATGCACGAAGAACGATGCGTCGACATCCGAGCCGACGTCGACGCCTTCGCCGCTCACCGCGACGTTCGCCGGCGAAAGCAGGAACACCTTCGAGGTCACGCGCTCGATCTTCCCGTAGAGTCCCTGGGACAGCCCGCTGGCGAAGTCGATGAGGCGGCGTGCGTCGGCCTCGCTCATCTGGGTCAGGTTGATGATGACCGGGATGCCCTCCCGGAAGCTTTCGGCGATGACTTGGGCGTCGCGGTACTGGCGCGGATGCACGGTGAGGATCTCGTTCATCTGGGCGGGCGGTGCGGTGCGGGGCGTCGACGAGCGCCGCAACGGCGTAACGGGCGCACGGTTCGACATCGCGGCCGGGGATTGGTGAACCGGCTGCGGCGCGGGCGCCGGGGCGGCGGGCGTGTGGGCAGTGGCGTCCTCGTAGTCGAGATCCTCGTCGGCGAGCCCCAGATAAACCATGGTCTTGCGTAGCGGATTGGCCATTTCTTGCCTCCTGTGGTGAAACACGTATCTTCAGATTAACCGGCCGCGGGCCGGTTTCCGGTGATTGCGGTGCCGATCCTCAGGTGTGTCGCACCTTCGAGGATCGCCTCGCGGTAGTCGCCGGACATGCCGGCGGAGATCCAGGCCGCCGCCGGGTCGATCGCGACCACGCGCTCCGAGGCGGCTCGCACCGCGGCGAACGACCGGCGGGGGTCGGCACCGAGCGGTGCCACTGCCATCACCCCGAGCAGTCGCAGGCCCGGCGCGGCGACCACCCGCTCCACCAGCGGTTCGAGGTCCGCCGTGGCGACCCCGCCGCGGCCCGGGTCAGCCGTGAGGTTCAGTTGCACGAAACAGTCCAGGCGCTGCGTGGCGTCGGCAAGCGCATCAACGAGCGCGACCCGATCGACCGAGTGGATCACGCTTGCATAGCTGCTCACCTGGCGCGCCTTCTTGGTCTGCAACTGTCCCACGAAGTGCCAGGTGAGCGGCAGTTCAGCGAGCTCGGCGGCCTTGGCGCGCGCCTCCTGATGCCTACTCTCACCGAAATCCCGGATGCCGAGCTCGAACAGTTCCCGTACCAGCGTGGCCGGCTGGAACTTGGTGACGGCGATCAGGGTGATCTCCGCCGCGCTGCGGCCCGCCGCCGCGGCGGCATCCGCGACCCCCGAGCGCACCGCCTCCAGTCGTTCCGCCAGCATCTACCTGAGGAAGTCCGGGATGTCCAGGTCGTCGGCCTCCCCGTCGAAGATCGGGTCCTTCGGTGCCGCGGGCGGCTCCGCCTCCCCCGACCACTCCGCTGCCGGCTCGCGCGCTTCTTGTCCCTGGGCGAACGCCGGCTCCGGCGCCCCTGCCATGACGAAGGTCGAGCGACGCTCCTGCTTCTTGGCCGACGGCTCGCCGCCGTCGAACCCGGCGGCGATCACGGTGACCCGCACCTCGTCGCCGAGGGTGTCGTCGATCACGGCGCCGAAGATGATGTTGGCCTCCGGATGCACCGCCTCCTGCACCAGACGCGCCGCGTCGTTGATCTCAAAGATGCCGAGGTTGGAACCGCCCTGGATCGACAGCAGCACGCCGTGGGCGCCGTCGATGCTCGCTTCCAGCAGCGGTGACGCGACGGCCAGTTCCGCGGCCTTGATGGCCCGGTCGGCGCCGCGCGAGGAGCCGATGCCCATCAGCGCGGATCCTGCGCCCTGCATCACCGACTTCACGTCGGCGAAGTCGAGGTTGATCAGGCCGGGGGTGGTGATCAGGTCGGTGATGCCCTGCACGCCGGCGAGGAGCACCTGGTCGGCGGTCGCAAAGGCTTCCAGGAAGCTGATGCCCCGGTCGCTGATCTCCAGTAGCCGGTCGTTCGGCACCACGATGAGCGTGTCGACCTCGTTCTTCAGCGTGGTGATGCCCAGCTCGGCTTGTGCCGCCCGGCGCTTGCCCTCGAAGCCGAACGGCCTGGTCACAACGCCGATCGTCAACGCGCCGATCGATCGGGCGATGCGGGCGACGATGGGAGCGCCACCGGTGCCGGTTCCGCCGCCCTCCCCCGCCGTGACGAACACCATGTCGGCCCCAGCGAGGGCCTCTTCGATCTCCTCGGCGTGGTCCTCCGCGGCGCGTCGACCCACCTCGGGATCGGCGCCAGCGCCCAGGCCCCTGGTGATCTCACGACCGACGTCGAGCTTGACGTCCGCGTCGCTGAGCAAGAGGGCTTGCGCGTCGGTGTTGATGGCGATGAACTCGACCCCACGCAGGCCGAGTTCGATCATCCGGTTGACAGCGTTCACGCCGCCGCCGCCGATTCCGACGACCTTGATCACTGCTAGGTAGTTCTGGTTCGATGTCACGTCGGGCCTCCGCTGGAAACTGTCAACCTCAGGTAGAAGCTTAAAGTTATGCTCAGTATGCATTTCTGATTAGAAAGCTACGGGCGAGCGGCCTGCTGCTGCGGCAAGCGCTCCCGCGTGTCGCGACATGCGGCGGATTCTCAGCCCACCGGCCGGAGCACCGGGCTCAGCGGCGCGGTCACGTCGTACTCCACGCGGTGCGCCGGATCCTGGGTCGCGATGAGCTCCTGCAGCACGCGGGACTTGAGCGCGGAACGGTCGGCGCTGCCCCAGACCACGCGCTGCCCGACACCGGCGAGCACGAAGGTGACATCGTCCTTGGTCTGCGCCGTGGCGCTTTCGACGGTGGCGAGCATCGAGTCCGGCAGCGCCAACAGCACCTCGACCACCGCCTTGAACGCCGGGCTGTCGGAGGAGGCGCCGCCGATATCGATCAGCGGCATACCGGCCGGACGCTCGGCCGCCGATTGGATCACAACGCCGGCGGGGTCGACGACGTCGTAGCCGGAAGAGGTGGCCAGCGATCCGACCGGCTGCCGCTCGACGATGTGGATCACCAGGGTGTCCGGCGGAACCGTTTCGGTCACGAAACTCCTGATCAGCGGGAACGCGGACAGTTCCTTCCTGATCGTGCCGTAGTCCACCAGCGCGAGCGGGGTGCCCAGTTGCCCGTCGATCGCCGAGTGCACCTCGCTGGCCTTCACCCGGGAGGCACCGTCGATGGTGATGGTGCGCAGCGCCAGCAGCGGGGAGTAGACCGCCACCGCCACCAGGGCCGCCAGCAGCAGGATCAGCGAGCCGGTGGTCAACCAGGCCGCCCTGCGATGCCGGGACCGCCTGGTGAAGCGCCGTACCTCGCTTTTCTCGTAGCGGCGGCGCTGTCTGGCGATCTTGGCCAGCTCGCGGCCGGGCCGCTTGGCGGCGGCCAGCTTCGTCTGTATGTCGGCGGCCACCGTCGTGTCGTCGGCTGGCGCCTGGGCGCCGGCCGGTGCGGTGAGCTTCGGCAGGGTGAACTTCGGCACGGTGAGTTTGGCGGGCGTGCGTCGTTTCGCCTGGCGGGGTTCCGGCGTGTCTGCCGGTGTCGTGGCCGCCGGCCGATCGAAGCCCTGTGGTCGCTTCATCGAACGCTCCGTCAGTTCCGCGGGCCCTGGCCGCGCTCCTCGAGCGCGTGCAGCACATCTGGGACGATTCGGTAGATGTCTCCGCCGCCCATGGTGAGCACGATGTCGCCATCGCGGGCGACGGATGCGGCGTGCTCGGCCGCCTGACGCCAGTCGGCCAGGTAGCGCGCGCCGTCGGGGTGCTCGAAGCGGTCGGTGATCAGCTGCCCGGTCACTCCGGGCTCCGGGTCCTGCCTGGCCCCGTAAATCGGCACCACCGTGGTGTGGTCGGCCAGGGTTTCGAAGGTGTGCGCGAAGTCGGCGGCCAGCAGCCGGGTGCGGCTGTAGAGATGCGGCTGGAAGATCGGCAGCAGCCGGCCGGCGCCGACGACGCCGCGGGCAGCGGACAGCGCCGCGGCGATCTCGGTGGGGTGGTGCGCGAAATCGTCGTAGACGCGCACGCCGCGCACCTGACCTTTGAACTCGAACCGGCGATGCGTGCCCTCGAATTCGGCGATCGCGGCCAAGGCCTCGCGGGGCGGATAGCCCAGCCCGACCAGCACGCCGAATGCCCCGGCGGCGTTGAGCGCGTTGTGCAGCCCGGGCACGGTGAGGGTTGCCGGGTAGTCGGTGCCGAGATAGCGCAGCACGAACGACACGGAGTCGCCGGAGACCACGGAGTGCAGCCGCACGTCGGCGCCGGATGCCTGGCCGAACGTGATCACCTGTGCGGCGTGCAGCCGCTGCGTGGTCTGCACCGCTCCGGGGTCGTCGCTGGAGATCACGACCAGTTCGGAGGCGTTGCCGGCGAACCGCACGAACGCGTCCTCGAAGGCCTCGCGGGACCCGTAGTGGTCCAGGTGGTCGGGGTCGACGTTGGTCACGAGGGCGACGGCGGTGTTGTACAGCAGGAACGACCCGTCGGATTCGTCGGCTTCAACCACGAACAGGTCGCCCGCGCCGACGGCGGAGCTCACGCCGAGAGCGCTGAGCACACCGCCGTTGACGAAGCTCGGATCGGCGCCCAGCCGCAGCAGGGCGGTGACGATCATCGCCGTGGAGGTGGTTTTGCCGTGGGCGCCGGCGACCGCCACCACGCGGTGCCGCTCGGTCAGCCACGCCAGTGCCACGGCGCGGTGCACCACGGGGATGCCGGCGGCGCGGGCCGCAAGGTATTCCGGGTTGTCCTGCGCGATGGCCCCGGTGACCACCACGGTATCTGCGGCGAGAACGTTCTCTGCAGCGTGGCCGATGGCCACCTTCACGCCTTCGGCTCGCAGCGCGCGCACCGCGTCGGTGTCGCGGATGTCCGACCCGCTGACCGAGATGCCCGCCGCGACGAAGAGGTGGGCGATGCCGCTCATCCCCGCGCCGCCGATGCCGACGAAGTGCGCCGTGCCCACCTGCTGGGGCATAGCCTGCGAGAAGTCCGATTTGATCACTGTCGCTGCTTTCGAGTGCCGCGAAGGGCATCCTGGATGAGGTCGACGGTGCGATCGGCACCGTCGCGCGTGCCGATCGCGCTGGTGCGGGCCGCCATGTCGGCGATGCGTGGGCGGTCCAGCAGCAACGGCACCAGCTGCGAAGAGACCCACTGCGGGGTGAACTGCGAGTTCTTCACGATCAGTGCGCCGCCGGCGGCGACCTGGGATTGTGCGTTGCGGCGCTGTTCGCCGTTTCCGATGGCCAGCGGCACGTAGACGGCGGGGAGTCCGAGGCCCATCAGTTCGCTCACCGTGGCCGCGCCGGCCCGCGACACCACCAGGTCCGCGGCGGACAGGGCCAGCTCCATCCGGTCGCAGTAGCGCACCATCACGTAGCCGGGCAGTTCCGAGGCCGGCAGGTCCGACCTCTCGCCGGTGATGTGCAGCAGCTGCCATCCGGTTCCGAGGATCGATGCCGCGGCCGCGTAGATCGTCTCGTTGAGTTGCCGGGCGCCCTGCGATCCGCCGGTGACCAGGAGGGTCAGCCGCTGCGCGTCCAGCCCGAAGAACGCCATCGCCTCGCGCCGGGTGGCGTGCCGGTCGAGGCGTTCGATCTCGCGGCGCAGCGGCATGCCGACCAGGCGTGCCCGCGCCAGCGGGGTGCCGGAGAAGGCGACGCCGACGTGACCGGTCATCACGCTGCCGAGCCGGTTGGCCATCCCGGGCTTGGCGTTCGCCTCGTGGATCACGATCGGCACCTTTTCGGCGCGTGCCGCCAGGTAGGCGGGAGCGGACACGTAGCCGCCGAATCCGACCACCACATCGATGGCGTGTTCTGTGATCAGGTTGCGCACGCTGCGCACGATGGCGCGGAAGCGTCCCGGGAACCGGGCGACCGATGCCGACAGGCTGCGCGGGAAGGGCAGCCGGTCCACGACCAGCAGCCGGTACCCGCGGGCCGGGACCAGCCGTGACTCCAGGCCCTGCGCCGTGCCCAGCACCAGCACGACGGCCTCGGGTTCGCGGTCCCGGATGCGATCGGCCACGGCCAGCAACGGGTTGACGTGACCGGCGGTTCCGCCGCCGGCCAGAAGATAGCGGGTCACCGGCTGCGCGGCTTTCCGCCGGCCGGCTGGTACTGGTCAACGGCCCCCTGCACCACCGGATGCCGGGCGAACGACAACACGATCCCGATCGCGACGAGGGAGGTCACCAGGGCCGAGCCGCCTGCCGAGATCAGCGGCAGCGGCACCCCGAGCACCGGCAGCATCCCCAGCACCACGGCGATATTGACGAACGCCTGCCCGATGATCCACATCATCACCACGCTCACCGCCACCCGCGCGAACGGGTCGGTGTTGGCGCGGATGATCCGCACGAACGCGATGGCCAGCACGATGAACAGGACGAGCACGAGCACGGCGCCGATCAGCCCGAGTTCCTCGCCGACGATGGCGAAGATGAAGTCGTTGTCGGCCTCCGGCAGCCAGGACCATTTCGCCTTCGAGTTGCCCAGTCCGACGCCGAACAGCCCGCCGGAGGCCAGAGCCCACCAGCCGTGCAGGGTCTGCCAGCACAGGCCGGAGTAGTCGGCGTCGGAGGAGCATCCGCTCAGCCAGGCCGAGATCCGGTCCTGGCGCGAGTTGGTGGCGCTACCCAGTGCGAGCCCGACCGCCCCAATCACTACCAGCGGGATGAACAGGTGCCGCAGTCGCACGCCGGCGAAGAACAGCGCGCCGAACACCATGGCGATCATGATGATCGACGTGCCGAGGTCTTGCCCGAGCAGCACGAAGCCGATCGCCGCTCCGGCGACGGGCACCAGCGGGAACGCCAGTTCCCGCCAGTCCTCCAGCACATCGCGTTTCCTGGCCAGGATCATGGCCAGCCAGATGACCAGGGCTACCTTGGCCAGTTCGGACGGTTGCACGCTGACCGAGCCCAGGCTGATCCAGTTGCGGTTGCCGCCGTGTTCGACGCCGAGCGGCGTTGCCACGACGAGGAACTGCAGCCCGACCGCCACCACCATGGCGATGCCGGCCCACTTGCGCCAGAACACGGCAGGCATCCTGGAGGCGATCAGCATCAACGGCACCCCGAGCATAGCGAACATACCCTGCCGGGCGAAGCCGCTGAAGGAGTCCTCGGTGTCCTTGTACGACGACACGGCGGAGGACGACAGCACCATCACCAGCCCGAAGGTGACCAGGAACAGCGTCGCTCCCAGCAGCAGGAAGAAGTTGCCGGTCTCGGCGGCGAAGATCTTCTTGACGGCGACGACGGCGGCGCCGGTGCCGCGGTGCGGGCCGGAAATCAGCGAGGCGGGCGGTTCCGTGGTGTCGCGCCCGCGTGCCCTCGGCTTACCGCTGCGGCGAGGCTGCTGGCGAGGAAGGCTTGTCGTCATCCGCCCCACCTCCCAACATCTCGTTCACAGCCGCCGCGAATCTGGATCCCCGGTCGGCGTAGTTCTTGAACTGATCCATGGATGCGGCAGCCGGGGCCAAGAGCACCGTGTCCCCGCTGCGGGCCACAGCAGCCGCCAGCCTCACGGCGGTCGGCATCACTTGATCAGTGTCAACGGTGTCGACCTCGAACACCGGGAGCGCCGGCGCGTGTCGCTTGAATGCCGCGAGGACCTCGCCGCGCTCGGCGCCGATCAGCACTGCGGCGCGCAACCGGCCGGCCTCGCTTTCCACCAGCTGCGCCACATCCACGCCCTTGAACAACCCACCCACGATCCAGACCACCGAAGGGGCTGACTTCAGGGCGGCGCGGGCGGCGTGCGGGTTGGTGGCCTTGGAATCGTCCACCCAGCGGATTCCGCCGTGTTCGGCCACGACCTGGGTGCGGTGGTGGTCGACGTGGAAGCCACCGAGGGCGGTGCGGATGGCGCTGGGCGGCGTGCCGAGGCTGAGAGCGAGCCCGGCGGCCGCGAGCACGTTCTGCACCATGTGTGCACTGTCCAACCCGGCCGCGGCCAGCCGGTCGATGGAGATCAGTTCCACCGCCGAACGCTGGTAATCCTTGTGGAACGCTCGCTCGCAGAGGATGCCGTCGACCACGCCCAGGTCGCCGGGCGCGGGAATCCCCAGGCCGAACCCCACGGCCCGGGCGCCCTCGACAACGTCGGCCTCCTCCACCATCGCTCTGGTGGCGTCGTCCGCCCGGTTGAACAGGCACACCGCTTCGGTGTTCCGGTAGACCTTGGCCTTCGCGGCCCGGTAGGCCTGCGCCGAACCGTGCCAGTCCAGGTGGTCGTCGGCGATGTTGAGGCACACGCTCGCGTGCGGGGAAATGCTGTGGATGTAGTGCAGTTGAAAGCTCGACAGCTCGACCACCAGGGCGTCGAACCCGGCCGGGTCGCGGATCGCGTCAAGCACCGGCATACCGACGTTCCCGCACGCGGCGATCCGGCGGCCGGCGGCAGTGAGCATCGCGGCGGTGAGTTGCACGGTCGTGGTCTTGCCGTTGGTGCCGGTGATCGCCAGCCACGGCGCCGCGGCGGTCTTGTCGCGCAGCCGCCAGGCCAATTCCACGTCGCCCCAGACCGGAACGCCGTGGTCGGTGGCCCAGGCCACGAGCGGATGCCGCGGCGGGAAGCCCGGCGAGACGACCAGCAGCTCGGGGGCGAACGTCTCCAGATCGCTCTCCGCGTGCCCGTCCGGACTCTGCAGGTCGGCCAGGACCAGCGGGACCCCGATCACCTCGAGCAGGTCGGCCGTCTTCTCGTCCGCGGATGACGCGAACACCGTCGCATCGGCGCCGAGTTCGGCGAGGGTGTCTGCCACCGAGAAACCGGTGACCCCGAGCCCGAGCACCGCCACGCGCAGTCCCTGCCACGGCGCGCTCCATCCGGTGAGGGATTCTACTTCGCGCGCCTGTCTCACGGTGCGACTCGCGAGACCCATTCGAGATAGAAGATGCCGACGCCGGCGGCGACGAACAATCCGGAGATGATCCAGAACCGCACGACGATCGTGACCTCCGGCCAGCCCTTCATCTCGAAATGGTGGTGGATCGGGGTGGCCCGCCAGATGCGCTTGCCCTTGGTGAGCTTGAAGTATGCGCGTTGCAGGATCACCGATCCGGTGACCATGACGAACAGGCCGCCGATGAGCATCAACAGCAGTTCGGTGCGGGACAGGATCGCCAGCGCGGCGAGGGCGCCGCCGAGGGCGAAGGCCCCGGTGTCGCCCATCATCACCTGGGCTGGGGAGGTGTTCCACCAGAGGAACCCGATCAGCGATCCGACGATGGCGGCGGCGATGGTGGCCTGGTCGAACGGTTGGGAGACCGTGTAGCACTTGAACACGTTCTCCTCGAGAACTTTCCCGAGGCAGTTCTGCTGGTTCTGCCAGAACCCGATGATGATGTACGAGCCGATGGCGAAGATCGACGCGCCGGCCGCCAGGCCATCGAGGCCGTCTGTGAGGTTGACGGCGTTCGACACGCTGGTGGTGATGAACGCGATCCAGGCGACGAAGACGATGACGCCGATGCTGCCGCCGAAGATCACGACGAAGTCGAACGGGAGGTCCCGCACGAACGACACTGCCGTTGAGGCGGGGGTGACGCCGGTGGAGTCTTCGTGGGTGAGCGCGAGGATGGCGAAGACGATGGCCACGATGACGGTGCCGAGAATTTTGAACGGCCCGGCCAGGCCGAGGCTGTTGTGCCGGCTGACCTTCATGAAGTCGTCGACGAACCCGATGAAGCCGACGCCCACCATCATCAGGATGACCAGCAGCGCGGAGGCGCTCGGGCGTCCGCCGCCGAGGAGGTGTCCGCCGAAATAGCCGACCAGGGCGCCGGTGATGAAGATCACCCCGCCCATGGTGGGGGTGCCGCGTTTGAGCACGTGCGTCGTCGGCGTGTCTGCCCGGATGAACTGGCCCAGATTCATCCGCCGGAACGACCGCGCGAAGACCGGGGTGAGGGCCAGGGTGAAGATCATCGACAGGCCGGCGGCGAACAGGAGCGCGAGCACTAGCTGACCCCGCCCAGACGATCACCGAGGAAGCGGAGTTTCGCGGAGTTCGACGACTTGACCAGCACCACGTCGCCGCTGCGCAGTTCGGTGTGCAGGAAGTCCAGCGCGGCATCGGCGTCGGGCACGAGCACCGATTCGAAGTTCCAGGATCCCTCGAGCCCTGCGGCGTTGTGGATGTGGCGGGCGCGGTGGCCGACGACGACGAGCTTGGCGATGTTCAGGCGCACCACGAGCCGTCCGATGCGGTCGTGTTCCTCGTCGGCGATGTCGCCGAGGTCCGCCATCTCGCCGAGCACGGCGACCGAGCGCTGCTGCGGCCCGGTGATTTGGGCGAGGGTCTTCAGGGCGGCGGCGGTGGAGTCCGGGCTGGCGTTGTAGGCGTCGTTGATGACGACGATGCCGCCGCCGGGGTGCAGCACCTCCATTCGCCACCGCTCCGCCTTGACCATGTCTTCGATGGCGCCGATTGCCTCCGCCACCGGAACCCCGAGCTGGTCGGCGACGGCCAAGGCGGCCAGGGCGTTCATCACGTGATGTTCACCGAGGATGCGCAGGCTCACCCGGTGGGTGGCGCCGTGTCGACTGACGGTGAAGGAGGTGCCGTCGATGCTGGCGTCGATGCGATCGGCTCGGACGTCGGCTCCCTCACTGAGCCCGAACCAGACGACGCGGGCGGCGGTCATCGACGCCATCTGGGCGACCAGATCGTCGTCGATGTTGAGCACCGCGACGGCGTCGGCGGGCAACGCGGTCACCATCTCCGCCTTCGCGCGCTGCGTGACGGCGAGCGAGCCGAAATCCCCGGCGTGGGCGAAGCCGACCTTGAGCACGACGGCGACGTCGGGGGTGACGATGGAGACCAGCTTGGCGATGTCCCCCACATGGTTGGTACCCATCTCGACGACCAGGTACCGGGTGGTGTGATCGACGGCGAGCATCGACAGCGGCGCGCCGACGTGGTTGTTGTACGACCCCTCCGGAGCCACGGTCGGGCCGGAGCGTTCCAGGATGGCGCGCACCATGTTCTTGGTGGTGGTCTTGCCGTTGGAACCGGTGATTCCCACCACCGACAGGGAACCCTCGGCCCGTACGCGGGCTACGACGGTGTGCGCCAGTGCCGCCAGCGCCGCAACTCCGGAGGCGACCACGATCTGCGGCACCGCGACGTCAAGGTGACGTTCGGTCACCACGAGGGCGGCACCGGCGTCGATGGCGGCGGGGACGAACAGGTGTCCATCGGTGGTCTCCCCCGGCAGTGCGAAGAAGATCGACCCGGGTGTCACCCGCCGCGAGTCGGTCTGCACGGTGCCGCTCACAACGGTGCCGTCCACGGTGGCTGAGGACCCGTCGGGCAGGTGCAGGGCGCCGTCGGTCGAGGCCGCAATCTCGGCCAGCGTCAGTGCGATCACGGCCTACGCCCAGCCGGCTTCACACAGCGCATCGCGGGCTTCCTGCCGCGCCGAGTATGGGGTGCGCACCCCGCGGATGTCGCGGTAGTCCTGGTGTCCCGGCCCGGCCCAGAGAATCGAGTCCCCCGGCCCGGCCAGCGACACCGCGTAGCGGATCGCCTGTTCCGGTTGGGCCACTTCGTGCAGTTGCGCCTGGTGCTCGGCTAAACCGGCTCCCTCGATCAGCGTCGACCGGATCGATTGCGGGTCCTCGAAGCGCGGATGGTGGTCGGTGATCACCAGGATGTCGGAGCCCTCGGATGCCACCCGTCCCATCTCGTGGCGTTTGGTGGCGTCCCGGTCGCCGTCGGCGCCGAACACCATGATCAGGTGGCCCGAGGTGACCTTGCGGACCGCGGCGAGCGTGTTGAGAAACGCGTCGGGGCTGTGACCGAAGTCCACGTACACCGACGGTCCGGTGTCCCCGGAGACTCGCTCGGTGCGGCCGGGCAGATAGGCGTCGATGCCGCCCTGCAGGGCGTGGTCGAGCGCCTCGAGTTCGAATCCGGCTTCCACGAGCATCACGATGGCCAGTGCCGCGTTGGCGGCCATGTGCCAGCCGATCAGCGGAACCTTCGTGGTCAGGGACTTGCCCTCCGGTCCGGTGAGCCGGAACCGGGTGTATGCGGCATGCTCGTCCAGGATCTCGACGTTCCACTCCCCCACGATGCCGCTGGTGGCGGAGATGGTGGTGACCGGGATCCGGGACTCGTCGACCACGCGCGCCCCCCATATGGAATCCAGCGACACCACGCCGCGTTTGCCGTGCTCTGGTTCGAAGAACCTCAGCTTGGCCGCGAAGTATTCGTCGAGGTCCGCGTAGTCGTCCAGGTGGTCGTGGCTGAGGTTGGTGAAGGCCACGACGTCGAACATGAGGCCGTCGATGCGGTTGCTGCTGAGCGCCTGCGCGCTGACCTCGATGGCGGCGGCCCGCACCTGGTTCTCGCGCATCCTGGCCAGCAGGGCGTGCATCTCGCTGGCTTCGGGCGTGGTCAGTCTGCTGACCACATTGAGGTCGCCGATGTGGCGTTCCGCCGTCGAGCTGAGACCGGTGACCAGGCCGAGCTGTTTGAGGATCGCCTCGAGCAGGTACACCGTCGAGGTCTTGCCGTTCGTGCCGGTGACGCCGAGCAGCAGCGGCGGGTGGTCCGCGGTCTGGTAGACCCAGGCGGACACCTCGCCCAGCGCACTGCGCGGCGCATCCACGATCACGATCGGCAGTCCGCTGTCGGCGGCCAGCCGTGAACCGTCTTCGTCGGTGAGGATGGCCACCGCGCCGCGTTCCTTGGCCTGGGCCGCGTACCGGGCCCCGTGCTCGTGGGTGCCGTGTATCCCGACGAACAGATCGCCAGGCTGCACCTCGCTGGTGCGCACGGTGATGCCGGTGATGTCGATGCCCTCGAGGGCACCGCGATGGTCCAATCCGAAGTCAGCGGCCAATCCGGCGAGCGATCTGGCGGACGGATGCTCCGGTCGGAGCACCGGAGGAATCCGAGCAGTCAAGACGATCTCTTTCTCACCATGTCGCCGGTGGGCTGGTCGATGGTGTTGTCGACGGGGGGACACGGTGCGTTTTGAGCACTTGCGTCATGATTTTTCTGAAGGTCGGGGCCGCTGCGGCCGACGTCTTCATGATACGCGGCTTGACATAGGAGACGAGAACGACGTACTCCGGGTTCTCGGCCGGCGCGATGCCCACGACCGAGACGACGCGCTCGCCGGTGTAGCCGCCGGGGCCGGGAACCTCGCCGGTTCCGCTCTTGGCCGCCACCCGGTACCCCGGGATCTGCAGTTGCGGGGCCAGCTCGCCGCGGGTCGCGACGCTCTCCAGCATGTTGACCGTGGTCTTCGCCGCCTGCTCGGAGACCACCCGCACCCCGGCGGGCCGCTCCGGCGTCACCACGGTGCCGTCGGGCTTGGTGCAGCTCTGCACCAAGGTCAGCGGCAGACGCATCCCGCCGTTGGCGAGCGTCTGATAGATGTCGATGACCTGCGCATCGCTGGCGGACACGCCCTGCCCGTAGGTGACGTTGTACTTGGTCTGGGCGTCCCAGGTCTTGTGCAGGATGCCCGGTGTCTCGCCCTGGAAGTCGACGGCCGTCTTCTCCCCCAACCCGAACTTGCGCATGTAGTCATACCGCACGGCCGGTGAGAGCCGGTTGCCGAGGATCGAGATGCCGATGTTCGAGGACATCTGCAGCACGCCGGTGAGGGTGAGGTTCAAATCCGGGTGGTAAAACGCGTCGTGCACCACACCGCCCTCCGGGGTATGGAAGACGCTCGGCACGACAATGCCCGTGGTCGGGCTGGCCACGCCCTTGTCGATGAGCATGGCCGCGGTCATGCCTTTGAAGGTCGACCCCTGTTCGTAGGCACCGGTGAACGACAGGGCGCCCAGGTTCCCCACCGGGGTGCCGTCGACGTTGTTCGGATCGACACTGGGCCAGTCCGCCGCGGCCAGCAGGTGGTTGTCCTTGACCCGCACCACCAGCGCCGACGCGGATTGGGCGCCGATGGCGATGGCCTGCTCGGCGATCGCCTGCTGCACGAAGAACTGCAGGTCGCTCTCGAGGGTGAGCGTCACAGTGCCGCCAGGGACCGCCGGTTTCGTCGTCACCGTGCTGCCCGGAATCCGAACGCCGTCGGCACCGCGCTCGTAGGTGGAGGAACCGTCTTTGGCGGCCAGACAGGAGTTCTCCACCGTCTCGATACCGTTTTGCGGACCGTCGGTGCCGACGAACCCGACGATGTTGCCGGCCACGGCACCGTTCGGGTAGGTGCGGATCGGGTGATTCTGAAAGTACACCCAGGGGATCCCGAGATCGCGCACGGCCCGGTAGGTGGCGGTGTCAACACTCTTGGTGAGGTAGGTGAAGTCGGAGGTGCGATCCTTGGTGACCGCGAGCAGCATGGCGCTCGGGTCCCCTCCGGTGATCGTGGCGATCTCGGTGACGGCCTTGAACACCGAGACACTGCTGGTCACCTTGTTCTTGTCGGTGCGCTCGAACGCGTTCGCGTTCTTCGGCGACGCGGTGATGTCGTAGCGGATGACACTGTCCGCCAGCACCACCCCGTTCGTGTCGACGATGTTGCCACGGGCGGCATACACGGTCTGCGCGACCGCGCGCTTGTTCAGCGAGGCCGTATTGAGTTCATCGGCGCGCACCAGCTGGATGTCCACCAGCCTCACCACGAACACCGCGACGATGGCGACGGTCATCAGCACGGCCAGCACCAGCCTGCGGCGGGTTCTTCGTGGGCTGTTCACCGGGTCGGGGTTCCTCTGTACTGATTCACCTGTATTGGTTCACCGAGTGATCGGCGCGGGTATCTGTGCCGACGCTACTGAACCGGATGCCGCGCCGTCGGCAGGCGCGCCCACGCTCGCATCCTGGGTCGCGGCCTGGCCGATCACCGCGGGCTGACCGATCAGGGCGGGCTGGCCCGCCGTGGCGGCGGTGGTCGCCGGCTGGGCGGCCAACGTCACATCCTTCAACAGGGAGTCGGGTACCAGCAGCGCACCGTCGGAGCCGATCACGCTTCCGCCGCTGGCGGTGGCGGCGGTCGCCGCGCCGATCACCGCTCCGTCAGCCAACCGCAGGAACGCCGTGCTGGTGTTGGCCACCATCCCCAGCGCCTGCGCGTTCGCCGCCAGGTGCTGCGGCGACTGCAGCACGTGCAGTTGTTCCGTGAGGGTCTGCTGATCGCGGCTGAGTTCCCGTTGCACTCCCTGCAGCGCGGCGATCCGGTAGGCGCCGTCCGAGACGGCGATGCTGAGCAGGAGCTGGGCGATGAGGATGGCGAACAACCCGGCGACGGTGACCGCCGCGTACACCGTGCGCGGCCTGGCACGCCGCTGGCTGCGGCTGGAGACGATCTCGATGTGCCGCGGCTGAAGCGGAACCTCATCGAGGTCCGCGGCGCGCGCGGACAACGAGTATGCGGCGGCGCTCATGCTGCCCTCCTCAGGCGCTCTGCGGCGCGAAGTCGTACCGAAGCCGACCGCGGATTGGCGGCCTTCTCGTCGTCGCCGGCCTGTTCTGCCCCGTGGACGAGCAATCGGAGCTGGGGACGGTGCTCGGGAAGTTCGACGGGCAGCCCGGCGGGGGCGCTGGAGTGGGAGCCGGCCGCGAAGGCCTGCTTGACGATCCGGTCTTCCAAGGAGTGGTAGGCCAAGACGACGATCCGGCCTCCCACGGCCAGGCTGTCCAGCGCGGCCGGGATGGCCCGCTCGAGCACGGCCAGTTCCTGATTGACCTCGATGCGCAGGGCTTGGAACACCCGCTTGGCCGGGTGGCCCTTGCGGTGGAGGGCCGCGGGAGTCGCGGCGGCGATGAGATCGACCAGTTGCGCCGAGCTGGTCAGCGGGCTCGTTGCCCGGTGCTCGACGATGCGCTTCGCGTAGCGGGGCGCCAGCCGCTCTTCCCCGTATTCGAAGAAGATCCTGCGCAGGTCGCCCTCGCTGTAGGTGGCGAGCACGACCTCGGCGGTGAGCGGCGACTGCGCGTCCATCCGCATGTCCAGCGGGGCGTCGTGGGAGTAGGAGAAGCCGCGTTCTGTGCGATCCAGCTGCAGGGAGGAGACGCCGAGGTCGAACAGGATGCCGGCGACCTCCGCGATGCCCAGCGAACGGAGCACCTCGGGCATCTCGTCGTAGACGGCGTGCACCAGGTGCACCCGGTCGCCGAACTGAGCCAGCCGGCGGGCGGCGATCTGAAGCGCGTCGTTGTCGCGATCCAGTCCGACGAACCGCAGCTGCGGCATCCGGGTCAGGAACGCCTCGGCGTGCCCTGCCATGCCGAGCGTGGCGTCGACCAGCACCGAGCCGGGCGTCTGCAGCGCCGGGCTCAGCAGCTCGACGCAGCGCTCGAGCATGACGGGGGTGTGGATATCGGAGTCGGCCATGAGCATCGGACACAAAGTTCCTTGATCCTGATCCCCATCCGCTGCGACCTGGCACCGGGGAAGTGTGCCAGGGCGTACGGCTGGGAGTCAGGGTCAAAGACCTAGAACAGTCCGGGAATCACCTCCTCGGTCGTCTCGGCGAACTTGCTTTCCTGCTCGGCGTAGTAGCTGTCCCACGCCTCGCTGTCCCAGATCTCAGCGCGGTTGCCTACGCCGATCACGGTGAGGTTGCGGTCTAGGCCGGCGTAGCTGCGCAGTACCGCGGGGATCGTCACCCGGTGCTGCTTGTCCGGAACTTCCGATCCGGCCCCGGAGAGGAACAGGCGCATGAAGTCGCGGCCCTCCTTGCTGGTGATCGGTGCCTGGCGGACCTTGTCGTGCAGCTGCTCGAAATCACGGACGCTGAACACGTAGAGGCACCGTTCCTGCCCGCGGGTGATCACGATGCCCGCTTCGAGTTCGTCCCAGAACTTCGCCGGCAGGATGATGCGGCCTTTGTCGTCGAGTTTGGGTGCGTAAGTGCCAAGGAACACCGAACAAGTCCCCTCACTCTCCGGCCCGGATTCAGGTAACCACCACTTTACTCCACTTCCATCCACAAACCTATGAAATCGGCAAAATTACCCCTGTTTGTGTGTCGTGAAGCCCCAGAATACGGGTCTTTGCCAGGTGGAGGGACTTCGTCAAAACCGACCTGGGCGAGGCCGGTCAGGGCACAAAAAAAGACCGGCCCGAAGGTCGGTCTTCTTAGCGGTTGCCTCTCGGCGTCGGGGTCGGGTCAGCTGTCGTGGTCGTTCTGTCGTTTTTCCCATCGATCGTTCATCCGGTCCATGAATCCGGCCTTCTGCTTCGTGCGCCCCTGCGCGGGTGCGTCGCCGACAGCTCCCGAGTGCTTCGGGTGCGACATCGCGAGAAGCACGCCACCGAACATGACGACGAATCCTGCGACGCCGATCAGCGGCACGTGCACGACGACGCCGGTGACGATAGTGGCGATACCGAGGATGCCAACCAGGATTCCGACCACGATGGAGCGGTAATTCGGCTTGCCCACGCGGCTGCTCACCGTCGTAACGATGTCACCATCGTTGTGATAAAGACTGCGCTCCATCTCATCGAGAAGGTGCTGCTCTTGCTCGGATAGCGGCACGGTGGCTCCTCTCATGACTAGAACCGACTAGTGATAAACCTCAATTGTATGCTGCCGCCGCTGGCTAGGCTATATGCGTGGCTGAGAGTAAGCGGTTAGTTGATCTGGTTCAAGCACGCATCGATCAGTTCCTCGGTGACCGTGAACCGTTGCTCTCCTCCATCGCACCGGAGCTCGAGCCCTTCATCGAGTATCCGCGCGAGTTGCTGCGAGGGGGAAAAAGGTTTCGAGCCCTGTTCTGCTACTGGGGCTGGCAGGCGGTGTCCGGGCTGTCGCGATCTGCGGTGCACCAGGACGCGCAACCCTCGAACCCTGATGCGGGTGATCTGGGCGCCGTCGTGCTGGCCGCCAGCGCGCTGGAGATGTTCCACGCTGCCGCGCTCGTCCACGACGACATCATCGACAACTCCGACACCCGGCGGGGCCTGCCCGCCGCGCACCGACGCTTCCTGGCGGTGCACCGCGAGTCCGGGTGGAACGGCAGCGCCGCCGAGTTCGGGTCGTCCGCGGCGTTGCTGCTCGGCGACCTCCTCCTGGTCTGGAGCGACGAGCTCTTCGACTCCGGGTTGCGCCGCGTCGCGGATGCCGACGCAAACCGTGCCGCCCGCGCCGAGTTCAACCGGATGCGCACCGAGGTCGCGCTCGGGCAATACCTCGACATCCTGGACGAGCAGTCCTGGCAGAACTACCCGGAAGCAGAGTTGCTCAGCAGGGCGCACCGCGTGATCGTCTACAAGTCGGCGAAGTACAGTGTGGAGGCACCGCTGGCGATCGGGGCGGCCCTGGCCGGCGGCAGCCTGGCCCAGGTGGCGGCGTTGCGCGAGTTCGGGCTGCCGCTGGGCATCGCCTATCAGTTGCGGGACGACCTGCTCGGAGTGTTCGGCGACCCGGAGGTCACCGGGAAACCTTCGGGCGACGACCTGCGCGAAGGAAAACGTACCGTGCTCATCGCGTTGGCGAGGACAAAGCTGCCGCCGAACGCCACGCGGTTGGTGGACGAGCTCCTCGGCGACCCCGAGCTGACCCCGCAGCAGGTGCGGATGCTCCAGGCATCGATCCGCGACAGCGGCGCCGTCGACCAGGTGGAGCGGATCATTGCACACAACGTCAAGCTGGCCACCGACGCGATCATGTCGGCGCCGGTGAGTACCGCCGCCCGCGACCAGCTCGTGCAGCTTGCGGACACCGTGAGCCGTCGCGCGGCCTGATCAGAGCGCGAAGCGCCGTCTAGATGGCGAGGGCCGTTATGGCGTGGGCGGGGCTAGATGGCGAGGGCCTGGGCGACCCGGCGCACTTCCGCCTTGCGGCCGTCCAGTAGCGCGTCGATCGGCGCCTTGCCGAGGCTCTCTTCGTCGGACAGCAGCCAGTTCATGGCTTCGTCATCGGTGAAGCCGCTGTCGGCGAGCACGATGAGCGTGCCGCGCAGTTCGGGCAGCGGCGCACCGTCACGGAGGAAGAGGTCGGGAACGCGCAGCACACCGTCGACCCTGACGGCGAGCAGGCTTTTGTCTTCGATCAGCCGGCGCACGCGACTGGGGGTGATGCCGAGCAGGGCGGCGAGGTCGGGAACGGTTAGCCAGGTCAGTTCACGGAGTGTCACAACTTCAAGACTGCCAGAAACCGCGCATCCGGTTAAGTCAACACGGCTGGGTCACTCAAATCCCACCAGTCACATCTGTCCCACTAATTGACAGGAAACTATATCTGTGTCAGTTTTATCTGGTGTATTGCGCGGCTGGTGTGCCAGCGGCGCTCTTCTCGGGGGATCGAGACTGAAACGGGGAACAACATGACGGGTCTTGTCGAACACGACCGCGCGCGCCACGTGGCGAAGCCGAAACGCAGCCGCGCCGCGAAGAACCTGCTGAACACCATTCCCATCGTCCTCGTCGGCTCCATGGCCATCGGGCTCGGCCTCGTCGGTCCCGTGGAGTCGGCCAGTGCCACCAAGCGCATCGATAAGCCGAAGGTCTCCCCTACCGATCTCGGCAAGGTGGTCAAAGAGGCCCTCGCACACGCCGGGTCCCACATCACCTCCCATGTCATCGCGGCCGGTACCATCAGCACCGCATCGGTGCCCAGCACTTATCGCGTGACCGCCGGAGACACCGTGAGCGGGATCGCCGGCCGGTTCGGACTGGCCACGGCCTCGGTGCTCGCCCTCAACGGATTGGCGTGGAAGTCGATCATCTTCCCCGGTCAGGTGCTCAAGCTCACCGCAGGCGGTGCCTCCGCCCCGGTGGCGGCACCCGCACCGCGGACCAGCGCACCGAGCTCCAGCGCCGGCCGGTACACCATCGTGCGCGGCGACACGATCGGCGCGATCGCCGCGAGGTTCCACGTGTCGACGGCATCCGTGCTCAGTGCCAACGGCCTCAGCGCCAGCAGCATCATCTACCCCGGCCAGACCGTCGCGATTCCTGGCCAACCGGCGGCCACAGCATCCAAACCGGCTGCTCCCGCCCCAGCGGTGGCTCCCATCGTCCGCACGGTGGCCACGACGCCGACCGCCAGCGCCGACCGCTACACGATCATGCCAGGAGACACGATTACCGCGATCGCGGGAAAGTTCGGCGTGAGCATCCAGTCGATTCTGACCGCGAACGGCCTGAACTGGTCCAGCATTATTTACACCGGCAGGACGCTGGTGATCCCCAGTACCGTCGTCGCCGCGGCGGGTGGCTCGATGACGGTGGCGCTCACCTCCGAGATGGCGGCGAATGCCAGGACCATCATCGGCGTTGGCAAGTCCCTCGGCGTGAACGACTACGGCTTGGTCATCGCGCTGTCCGCTGCCATGCAGGAATCGTCGCTGCGCAACCTGAACTACGGCGACCGCGACTCGCTCGGCCTCTTCCAGCAGCGGCCCAGCACCGGCTGGGGCAGCCCTGCCCAGGTCACCGACACGACGTACGCGTCGAAGTTGTTCTTCGGCGGTCCGAGCAACCCCAATGCGGGCATCACCCGCGGACTGCTCGAGATTCCCGGCTGGCAGTCGATGACCGTGACCCAGGCAGCACAGGCCGTGCAGCAGTCGGCGTACCCGGACGCGTACGCGAAATGGGAGACCTCCGCCCGCCTCTGGCTGGATCAACTGACCTAAACCGGCCCGGCCGGTGTTTTACGGCCTGCCTTCTCTGCTTCGTTCTTTAGACTGCCTTGGTGGGCACCAACAGCACTGATCCTCTGATCGGCCGTCTGATCGACGGGCGCTATCAGGTGCGCTCCCGCATCGCCAGGGGCGGCATGGCCACGGTGTACCTGGCGACCGATCTGAGGCTCGAGCGGCGTGTCGCGATCAAGGTGATGCACAGCCACCTCGCCGACGACACGCAGTACAAGGCGCGGTTCATCCAGGAGGCCCGATCCGCCGCCCGGCTAGCGCACCCCAACGTGGTGAACGTGTACGACCAGGGTCAGGATGCCGAGACCGCGTACCTGGTGATGGAGTACCTCCCGGGGATCACGCTGCGCGATCTGCTCCAGGAGCATCGCATCCTCACCACCGATCAGACCCTCGACATCATGGAGGCGGTGCTGTCCGGCCTCGCCGCGGCACACCGCAACGGGATCGTGCACCGCGACCTCAAGCCGGAGAACGTGCTCCTGGCCGACGATGGCCGGATCAAGATCGGCGACTTCGGGTTGGCCCGGGCGGCCACCGCCAGCACCGCGACCGGTAACGCGCTGCTGGGCACCATCGCCTACCTCTCCCCTGAGCTGGTCACCCGCGGTGTCGCCGACACCCGCAGCGACATCTACTCGGTCGGCATCATGCTGTATGAGATGCTCGCGGGCGAGCAGCCATTCAAGGGTGAGCAGGCGTTCCAGATCGCCCAACAGCACGCCACCGACACGGTGCCCACTCCGAGTACGAAGAACCCCAGGGTGCCCGCCGAACTCGATGAACTGGTGCTCTGGGCGACGGCGCGCGACCCGGATCAGCGACCCCGGGATGCCTCGGTCATGCTGGAGCAGTTACTGGAGACGCAGGAGATCCTGCGCTCGCCGGCCGGGGGCACCGCCACCGCCGTGCAGCGCACCATGGTGCTGCCCGCCGCGGCGACGTCCGCCACCGCGAAGACGCAGGTTCTGGCGCCGGCATCCCGGCACCGCACCGGACCGGTGATCCCAGACAAGTCCGCGGCCCTGTCCGCGGCCAGCGACCGACGCAGGCACCGCGGGTTCTGGCTGTTCGCGCTGGTGATCCTGCTCGCCGCGCTCGGCGGCGGCACCGGCTGGTACTTCGGTGCCGGGCCCGGCGCGATGGTGGCGGTCCCCAGCGTCACCGGTGCCAGCGTGTCTGCCGCAACGGCGCAGTTGGAGAAGGCCGACCTCACGGTCGCGACGGCGACGACCACCGGATACTCCACCGAGATCGCCAAGGGGCTGGTGCTGGGCACCACCCCCGCCTCCGGTACCCGGGTGGCGCACAATGCCACGGTCACGCTGGTCACCTCGCTCGGCCCGAAGCCGATCGCCCTGCCGCCGCTGGTGGGGCAGACCGAAGAGGTGGCCCTGGCCGCCATCGCCCCCAATTTCACCGCGCAACCGTCGCAGCAGCTCTTTGACGGCAAGGTGCCCCAGGGCACGGTGATCGCCGCGTTCGGGGCCGACAAGCTCGATCTCACCACGGTCAAGGAGTACGGCGAGAAACAGCCGATCACCCTCGTGGTCTCCCTCGGTCCGATCCCGGATGTCGCAGGCCTCTCGGTGAAGGACGCGCAAGACAAGCTCGCCGCCGCCGGGCTTACCGGCGTGTCGTCGCTCAGCGACTGGAGCGACACCATCCCGGCGGGAAATGTGATCCGGGCGCAGCTGCAGAACGGGGCGACCTCTCTCGCCAAGGGCGGCACAGTGGACCTGGTCGTCTCGAAGGGCGTGCCGCAGGTGCCGGTGCCCGACGTCGTCGGTAAATCCTGGCAGGAGGCGAAGCACGCGCTCACTAATGCCGGCTTCAAGATTGATTACGACAAGCGAGCTGACCTCCTTCCCTCGGCCGTCGAGGTCCGCAAGACCACTCCGAAGGCAGGGAGCCTCGTCGACAAGGGGTCATCCGTCCATGTCAGCTTCAAAGGATTTGGCGACTAGCTCCCGGTGATGGAGCCCGGGCCTGCGGGCGAGCGGACGTAGCCGAGGGGATTCGGTGGACACGCCGCGTTCTGGGCCCGGTTTACCCGGCGTGTTGCAATCCACCCTCGTCTATGTACCCGCGACCGGGGAAGCTAGCGGGCGCCCAACTCCTCGGCCACCAGGAACGCCAGTTCCAGGGACTGCATGTGGTTCAGGCGCGGGTCGCACAGCGACTCGTACCGGGTCGCCAGGGTCGCCTCGTCGATCTGCTCGGACCCGCCGAGGCACTCGGTGACATCGTCACCGGTCAGCTCGATGTGGATGCCGCCGGGGTAGGTCCCCACCGCGCGGTGCGCCTCGAAGAAGCCCTTCACCTCGTCGACGACGTCGTCGAAGCGACGGGTCTTGTAGCCGGTGGGAGTGGTGAGACCGTTGCCGTGCATCGGGTCGGTCACCCACAGCGGCATCGCATCCGACGCCTTGATCGCCTCCAGAAGCGGTGGCAGCGCATCCCGCACCCGCTCCGCGCCCATCCGGGTGATGAAGGTGAGCCGCCCTGGCTCGCGGTTCGGGTCCAGCTTGTCCACCAGCTCCAGCATGTCCTGCGGCGTGGTCGTCGGGCCGAGCTTCACCCCGAGCGGGTTGCGCACCCTGGACAGGAAGTCCACGTGGGCGCCATCGAGGTTTCTGGTGCGCTCCCCGATCCATAGGAAGTGCGCGGAGGTGTCGTACGGGGTGCCGGTGCGGGAATCGATGCGGGTCATCGGCCGTTCGAAGTCCATCAGCAGCGCCTCGTGCGAGGTGTAGAACTCGGTGCGCCGCAGCGCCTCGAAATCGGCGCCGCAGGCGATCATGAACTTGATCGCGCGGTCGATCTCGCGGGCGATGTGCTCGTACCGCACGTTCGCGGGGTTGCGGGCGAAGCCCTGGTTCCAGCTGTGCACCTGCCGCAGGTCAGCGAAACCGCCCTGGGTGAACGCGCGGATCAGGTTCAGCGTGCTCGCGGAGGTGTGGTAGCCGCGCACCATCCTGGACGCATCCGGCGTGCGCGCCTCTGGGGTGAAGTCGTAGCCGTTCACCACGTCGCCGCGGTACGCGGGCAAGGTCACGTCGCCGCGGGTCTCGGTGTCGCTGGATCGCGGTTTGGCGAACTGGCCCGCCATCCGGCCCATCTTGATGACGGGCATGGAGGCACCGTAGGTGAGCACGACGGCCATCTGGAGTATCGTCTTGACCCGGTCGCGGATCTGGTTCGCCGTCGCCGCGGCGAACGTCTCGGCGCAGTCGCCGCCCTGGAGCAGGAACGCCTCTCCCCTGGCGGCGCTGGCCAGCCGAGCACGCAGAAGGTCGGCCTCCCCGGCGAAGACCAGGGGCGGGAGGGTGGCGATCTCCGCGGAGGCGGCCTCCAGCGCATCCGGGTCCGGCCAGACCGGCTGCTGCCGGATCGGCAGGCTCCGCCAATAGTCGAGCCCCTCGATCACATCAGGATCGGCAAGCACGACAGGTTCGGTCGGATCAACCACGGATTTTCCTTGGGGATTGGGGCGGATAGAGGCACGCTGCGACGGCGCAGCCGAAGGCACAGCACCGGGATGACGGGCGATGAGCTCCTTCTCCCACCTTAACGGTTGGAGACGGCCTTAACGGTTGGCGACGGCCCGCTTCTCCTTGGCCGCGGATGCCTTCTCCTTGACTGAAGACGCGTACACGTCCACATATTCCTGACCGCTGAGCCGGCTCAGTTCGTACATGATCTCATCGGTGATCGACCGGAGAATGAATCGGTCGCCTTCCATCCCCGAGAAGCGAGAGAAATCGAGCGGCTTTCCGATCACCACTCCAATGCGTCGCACCTTGGGCAAGCGGGCACCGATCGGCATGACCTTCGCGGTGTCGATCATCGCCACCGGCACAACCGGCACCGTGGCCTCGAGGATCATGCGGGCCACGCCGGTGCGGCCGCGGTACAGTTTGCCGTCCGGGCTTCTGGTGCCCTCGGGGTAGATGCCCAGGACATCGCCGGCGGCGAGCACCCCGAGCCCGGTACGCAGCGACGCTTCGGAGGCCTTGCCGCCGGAACGGTCGATCGGCAGCATCCCGGATGCCTTCAGGAAGGTCTTGATAAACCAGCCCTTGAAGCCGGTGGCGGTGTAATAGTCACTCTTGGCGAGGAAGCTGATCTGGCGATCCATGACCAGGGGCAGGAACACCGAGTCGATGAACGACAGGTGGTTGCTGGCGAGGATCACCCCTCCGGTCGTCGGGATGTTCTCGTGGCCGGTGACCCAGGGACGGAAGGCCGCCTTGACGATTGGCCCTACGACCCAATTCTTCATGAGCCAATAAAACATCAGGACCTTCCTCGATGGACTTTCCAACTCTACTCGGCGCCCCCCACTGGGGGCGCTGTCAGGCCGATTTTCCGGGGCGAACAGTTAGAGTGGAGGCACCAAACCATACCGGTGTCAAAGGAGTTGCCGTGGAACAGTACGACATGCCTGCCCTCGTGAAAGCCGATCCCGACGCCAACGCGACGGACCTTCTGATCGAGCGGGCGGCCGAGACTCCCGACCTCGCGTTGTTCGCGCTGCCGACCGCCGACGGCGGCTGGACGGATGTCACCGCGGCGGAGTTTCTCCGCCAGGTCCGCGCGCTGGCCAAAGGTTTCATCGCCGCGGGCATCCAGCCCAGTGACAAGGTGGGCCTCGTGTGCAGGACCCGCTTCGAATGGACGCTGATCGACTTCGCCATGTGGTTCGCCGGCGCCGTGCTCGTACCGGTGTACGAGACCTCCTCGCCCGCGCAGATGCTCTGGAACCTCACCGATTCCGGCGCAACGGGCATTATCGTCGAAACCGCTGACCATTTCGCGCGCTTCGACGAGGTGCACCCCGACCTGCCGCTGATCAGGAATGTCTGGCAGATCGACCTCGGCGACCTGGACAAACTCGCCGCATCCGGCGCCGATGTCTCCGACGAGGAGGTGGAGCGCCGTCGCAGCCTCGCAAAGGGGTCGGACCTGGCTACCCTGATCTACACCGCGGGAACGACCGGGCGGCCGAAGGGCTGCGTACTCACGCACTCCAACTTCGTCGAACTGTGCCGCAACTCCCGGTTGGCGATCCCCGAGGTGGTGCAACCCGGGTCCTCCACGCTGCTGTTCGTCACGCTGGCCCACATTTTTGCGCGGTTCATCGAGGTGCTGTGCATCCACGGCGGCGTCAAGGTCGGACATCAGGCCGACACCAAGCAACTGCTGCCGGCGATGGCGAGCTTCAAGCCGACCTTCCTGCTGGCCGTGCCCCGGGTGTTCGAGAAGGTGTACAACTCGTCTGAGCAGAAGGCGGAGGCCGGCGGCAAGGGCCGCATCTTCCGCGCCGCAGCCGAGGTGGCGATCGCGCACTCGAAGGCCGTCGACGCCGGAACTGTCCCGCTCGGGCTGCGGGTCAAGTTCGCCGTGTTCGACCTGCTCGTGTACAGCAAGATCAAGGCGGCGCTGGGCGGACGGGTCAAGTACGCCGTGTCGGGCTCTGCCCCGCTCGGACTGCGGCTCGGGCACTTCTACCGCAGTCTGGGCATGACCATTCTCGAAGGCTACGGCCTCACCGAGACGACTGCGCCGATCACGGTGAATCTGCCGTCGAACTTCAAGATCGGCAAGGTGGGGCCGCCACTGCCGGGTTGCTCGGTGCGGCTCGCCGAGGACGGCGAGATCCAGGCCAAGGGGGTGAACATCTTCGGCGGTTACTGGAAAAACGACGCGGCCACCGCCGCCGTGTTCGACGGGGAGTGGTTCAAGACCGGCGACATCGGCAGCATCGACGATGATGGCTACCTGGAGATCACCGGCCGGAAAAAGGAGATCATCGTCACCGCCGGCGGTAAGAACGTGGCCCCGGCCGCGCTGGAGGATCCGATCCGGGCCAACCCGATCGTCGACCAGGTCATCGTGGTCGGCGACCAGAGGCCGTTCATCGGCGCGCTCATCGCCCTCGATCCGGAGATGCTCCCGGTGTGGCTGAACAACAACGGCGAAGACCCGAATATGCCGTTGGCACAGGCGGCCGAGCATCCGAAGGTGCTGGCGGAGCTGCAGCGCGCGGTGGACGCCGCCAATGCCGCGGTGTCCCGGGCCGAGTCCATCCGCAAGTTCGTGGTCCTCCCGGTGAACCTGTCAGAATCCAGCGGTCACTTGACGCCGAAGATGAGCATCAAGCGCAACGTGATCCTTGCCGACTTCACGGACGTGATCTCGAACATGTACGAAGATGCGCCGGCCACCGAGGGGCACTCGTTGCGGCACTAGAACCAGTCGGATTCGCGGATCTGCCGCATCGCCTCGCGTTTGCGGTCCCGGTCGAGGCCCTCGATGAACAGTGTGCCGTCCAAATGGTCGGTTTCGTGCTGCAGCGCCTGCGCCATGAGACCGGTGCCGCTCAGTTCGACCGGATTGCCGTCCAGGTCGATGCCGGTGACCCGGGCGAACGGGTACCGTGTCCGGGAAAAATAGAAGCCGGGCACGGACAGGCAGCCCTCGTCGACGAGCGTCGGCTCGCCCGACACCTCGACCAGCACCGGGTTGAGGATGTAGCCGATGTCACCGTCGATGTTGTAGCTGAAGGCGCGCAGGTTCACGCCGATCTGCGGGGCGGCAACCCCGGCCCGCCCCGGCAGCGTCACGGTGTCGATCAAGTCGGCGACGAGTCCGGCGACCCGCTCATCACCGATGGTGATCGGATCGGACACCGTCTTGAGTACCGGATCACCGAAGATCCTGATCTGACGTTCCGCCATCGGTTCAGGCGCCCCGCCGGGCAGGCAGCCCGTCGATCACGAGTGCCGCCAACTCGCGGGCCGAACTCTTGGTGAGCTCCTTCAGTCCCTCGTAGTCGATGACAGAACCGGCAGCCAGCTGCGGGTCGTAGGGAATGCGCACGATCTCTCGCACCCTGGACCTGAAGTGTGCTTCGATCTCCTCGAGCTTCACCAGGTTGGTGCCCTGCGTCGCCGTGTTGAGTGCCACGATCGCGTTGCGCACCAGATCGCCGTAGCCGTTGGCCTCGAGCCAGGTCAGCGTCTCGGAGGCCAGTCTCGCCTCATCGACACTGCCGCCGGAGACGATCACCACAGAATCGGCGCGCTGCAGGGTCGCCCGCATCACCGAGTGCACGATTCCGGTGCCGCAGTCGGTGAGCACGATCGAATAGAACCGCGCGGTGAGGTCCGCGACCACGTTGTAGTCGTTCTCATCGAACGCCTCCGACAGCATCGGGTCGGTGTCCGAGGCCAGGATGTCCAGCCGGGTCTCGTCGTGGGACACCAACGGGGTGAGGTCGCTGAAGCTGGTGATCGACGCGGCCTTGGTCACCACGTTGCGCACCGTGAAGCGGGTCTGCTTGCTGACTCGTTCCGCCAGGGTGCCGCGGTCGGGGTTCGCGTCGATGGCGATGACGCGGTCCTCGCGGGTCGACGCCAGCGCCATCCCGAGCAAGGCGGTCACCGTGGTCTTGCCAACGCCGCCCTTGCGGGTGAGCACCGGCACGAAGCGGGTTCCACCTTCGAATGCCTTGTCGATGCGCAGGTCGAGGCGTTTGCGTTCCCGTACCTTCGCGGAGTCGCCCAGGTTCACGATCCCAAAAGTTGCCAGGTAGACGAATTCGTTCCAGCCGCCTTCCGGCTTGGGGCGCTTGCGCTTCCTCGAGTCGAGCAGGCGGTCCGCGGTGAGCATGGCGGCCGGTTCAGGTGTGTCCGATACCTCGCCGCGGAGTCTGTCCCGGCGGCTGTACACCGAAGGTCCTGCGGTGGTGTCGGCGCTGTTCGCAGCGTTATTCCCCGCGGCGTTGTTCCCGGCGGCGTTGTCGGCCGGGTGGTCGTCCTGTTGCACCACCGGTCCGGTGACGACCTCGATGGACATCGTGCTGGGGCCGGGTCCGGCGAGCCGTCCAGGGTCGACCGGCACGTCGTCGATGGCCACGGCCAGTTCGTCGGCCGGTGCGGCGCGCACCGGTGCCGGCAAGCTGACCGCAATGGTCAGACTCTCGGGCAGGTCGGCGGGGTCGGTGGACTCCGGAGCATCCGGTAGCTCCGCAACCTCATCCAGATGCGGCTCCGCGTGCTCCTCGGTATCGAGAAGCTCGCCTGCCTCGTCCGTCTTATTGCGTTTGGCTATCACTTACGGCAACGCCTCTCCTGATGCGACGCCCTAGTTTATCCCGGTAATTGCTGGATACCCAGGCTAGCGTGACTGAATCTCCACTAACAGATCGCCGGCGTCCACCTGTTGGGTGGTGGGGATGGCCAGCCGCAGCACGGTACCGGCGATGGTGGCGGTGATCGCCGCCTCCATTTTCATCGCCTCGATCGACGCGACCGGTTGTCCGGCCACGACGACGGCGCCTTCCTCGACCTGCAGGGTGACCACTCCGGCGAACGGAGCGGCGACATGTCCCGGCTTGGCGGCATCCGCCTTTTCCGCAGACTTCACCTGCACGCTGATGCCGCGGTCGCGCACGGACACCGGCCGCAGCTGCCCATTGAGGACCGCCATGACGGTGCGCATGCCTTTCTCGTCCGGTTCGCCGATCGCTTCCAATCCCACGATGATGCGCACGCCGGGGCTGACTTCGACCACGTGGTCCATGCCGCGCTTGAGACCGTAGAGGTAGTCGACGGTGTCGATCACCGACAGGTCGCCGTACACCTCCCTGGCGTCGTCGAAGGACTTGGTGGGCCCGGGGAACAGCAGCCGGTTGAGGGTCGCCCTCCGGATCGCCGGATCCCCGTCCAGGGCGACGCGGTCCTCCTCGGTGAGGTCTTTCATCCCGTCCCGCACCGTGCGTCCGGCCAACACCTTGGTTCGGAACGGCTCGGGCCAGCCGCCCGGAGGGTTGCCCAGCTCCCCCGCCATGAACCCGATCACCGAGTCCGGGATGTCGTACGAGCCGGGGTTCGCTTCGAAGTCGGCGGGGTCGGCATCCGCCGCGGCCATCGCCAGCGCGAGGTCGCCCACCGCCTTGGAGGACGGGGTCACCTTCGGCGGTCGGCCGAGGATCGCGTTCGCCGCCGCGTACCAGTTCTCGATCTTCTCGAACTGGGCGGCCAGGCCCAGCGCGATGGCCTGCTGGCGGAGATTGGACAGCTGGCCGCCGGGGATCTCATGGTGGTAGACCCGGCCGGTCGGCGACGGCAGACCGGATTCGAACGGCTTGTAGACGCGGCGCACCGCCTCCCAGTAGGGCTCGAGGTCGGACACCGCCTTCAGCGACAGACCGGTGTCACGCTCGGTGTGAGCGAGGGCGGCCACCAAAGCCGATGCGGACGGCTGGCTGGTGGTACCGGACATCGGGGCGCTCGCGACGTCCACCGCGTCGGCGCCGGCGCGGCTCGCGGCGAGCAGGGTGGCCAGCTGGCCGCCAGCGGTGTCGTGGGTGTGCACATGGATGGGCAGGTCGAAGTGGCCGCGAAGGGCTTCGACGAGCTTTTCGGCGGCGCCGGCACGCAGCAGTCCGGCCATGTCCTTGATGGCGAGGATGTGGGCGCCGGCCTGCACGATCTGCTCGGCCAGCCGCAGGTAGTAGTCTAGCGTGTACAGGTCCTCGTCCGGGTCGAGCAGGTCGCCGGTGTAGCACAGCGCCACCTCGGCAACGCTGGTGCCGGTGGCGAGCACCGCATCGATGGCCGGCTTCATTTGGGACACGTCATTGAGGGCGTCGAAAATGCGGAAGATGTCCACGCCGGTGGCGGCAGCTTCCCGCACGAACGCGTCCGTCACCTCGGTGGGGTACGGCGTGTACCCCACGGTGTTGCGGCCGCGCAGCAGCATCTGGATCGCCACGTTGGGCAGTGCCTCGCGCAGGTCCGCCAGGCGGTCCCAGGGGTCTTCGGAGAGGAACCGCAGCGCCACGTCGTAGGTGGCGCCGCCCCACGCCTCCACCGACAGCAGCTGCGGAGTGAGCCTGGCCACGTGCGGGGCGACGGTGAGCAGGTCCTTGGTGCGCACCCTGGTGGCCAGCAGCGACTGGTGGGCGTCGCGGAAGGTCGTTTCGGTGACGGCCAGCGCGCGCTGTCGACGCAGCGCCGCCGCAAAGCCCTCTGGACCAAGTTCGAGCAGCCGCTGGCGGGACCCGGCCGGTGCGGGCTGGGCCAGATCGATCACCGGAAGTTTGAACGCGGGCCGGACGATGCCGGCGCCGTCGCCGTACGGCTGGTTCACCGTGACGTCGGCCAACCAGGTGAGGATCTTCGTGCCCCGGTCCTTGGAC
>NZ_JBDJAF010000005.1:0-137335 GCF_039652555.1 Parafrigoribacterium mesophilum | reverse complement strand
GCCAATGATCGTCAACGATCAGACGCGCGATCCGCAAACGGTGACGGCGGGTCAAAGCGGCATTAGCGTGGGACACGAAGGACCTCCTGGTTCGAAGAGTGAATGCTTCAGCAGCTCCACTCCACGACCGGAGGTCCTTCACCATCGACAACGACTACAGCGTGTCGTCACATCCACTCAACCAACCTGCCTGGGCAGTACACCTAGCCCGTGTCAGCGGCCGGTCGGCCGCCGCACGTTCACCTCAAGCCCTTTCGGCGCGGCGGCCGAAGGCGGAAGATCAAGACATGCTCCTTTCTTCCGCCACCCCGGTTTCGCCCATGCTGGCCAAGGCGGTGGATGCGGTCCCGGAGCAGGACAGCGTGCCGGGCGGCCTGAGTTATGAGCCGAAATGGGATGGCTTCCGCGCCATCGTCTACTTCGACGGCGAGCACACCGAGATCGGCAGCCGCGGCTCCAAGATGCTCACCCGCTACTTTCCGGAGTTGACCCAGGCGTTCGGCCGGCTGCTGCCGACACCGTGCGTGCTCGACGGCGAGATCGTGGTGCGCACCGGCGAGCCGGGCGCGCAGCGGCTGGACTGGGAGGCCCTCTCCCAGCGCATCCACCCGGCCGACAGTCGGGTACGGAAGCTGGCGGAGGAGACCCCGGCCATGTTCGTCGCGTTCGACCTGCTCGGTCTGGGCGAGGACAGTATGTTGGACGCTCCGTTCGCGAAGCGGCGGGAGGCCCTCGAGGAGCTCGCCGGGAAACTTCCCGACCCCATCTACGTGGCGCAGACCACCACGGATGTCGAACTCGCCCGCCAGTGGCTCGTCGAGTTCGAAGGTGCCGGCCTGGACGGCGTCGTGGCGAAGCCGCTGACCGCCGCCTACGCGCCGGGCAAGCGGCTCATGCTCAAGGTGAAGCACCATCGCACCGCCGATGTGGTGCTGCTGGGCTACCGGGTGCACAAGAGCGGCAGCGGGGTGGGCTCGCTGCTGCTGGGACTGTACGACGCCGATGGCGAGCTGCGCAACGTCGGCGGCGCATCCGCGTTCAGCGACCGACGCCGGCACGAGCTCGTCGACGAGCTGGCGCCGCTCGTGCTGCGCGACGACGACGGCGAGATCGTCACTGGCGAGACCGACCGCAGCCGGTTCTCCTCCGGCAAGGACGTCTCGTTCGTGAAGCTGGAACCCAGCAGGGTGATCGAGGTGCGCTATGACCAGATGGAAGGGATGCGGTTCCGGCACACCGTGCAGTTCGACCGGTGGCGTCCGGACCGGGATGCCCGCTCGTGCACCTTTGAGCAGCTCGACCGGCCGATCGCCTACGACCTGAGCCAGGTGCTGGTGTAGCGGTTACGCGACGGACGCGACCAGACCGCGTTCCACCCCACTGTGCCCGAACAGAACCTCGAACTCGATGCCGACCCATCCGCAGTCTTCGCCCTGACAGGCGAGGATGGCGACCGGTTCGTCACTGCCGGGCCAGAACGCCAGGCCGGTGTTCATGATCTCATTGCCGCAATCTGGGCAGTTCGTGATTTCCATGGCGCCAGCGTAAAACGAGCCACCGACATCGCCTCGGCACGCGGCGGCGCGGCGGAAATTCGCGGGGCGCAGCGGCGGAACAGCGCGGCGGTGCAACAGCGCGGCGGTGGAATACTGGGATGATGGTGCGCTCGTCGGTCTTGCCGATCAACAGCGACCTGGAAGTCTCCCGCACCATCGCCGGCGTGCCCGTCCCGATCCGGCTCCGGCCCCGCGACCTCGCGCTGGCCGCGATCGGCGGCGTAGCCGGAACCGTGGCCCGGTTCGGTCTGGTCGAGATCTCCCCGAGTTGGCAGACCGTCTCCGCGGGAACCGTGATCGTCAACCTGCTCGGTCCGTTCGCTCTCGGCCTGCTGCTGCAGTCCCTGGCGCACGGCACGGAATCCAGCCGGCGCCGCACCGTGCGGCTGCTGGTCGGCACCGGGTTCCTCGGCGCCTTCACCAGTTACGCGCAACTGGCGGTCGACATCGTCACCGTCGCCCGGCACGGGCATCCGCTGCTGGCGGTCGGGTACGGCATGGCCACCATCGCCGCCGGCGCCGCCGCCACCTGGCTCGGCATCGTGGTCGCGACCCACCGGCACCCCAGCGCGCCACCGGCAGTTCGGGACGAGGCACACCCATGATCGCCACGGCCCTGATGGCCATCGCCGGCGGCGTCGGTGCGGCGCTGCGCCTGCTGCTCAACGCATCCGTGCACCGTCGCATCGCCTCGACCTACCCGGTGGCGATGTCCGCGATCAACATCTCCGGCTCGTTCGTGCTGGGACTGGTCATCGGGCTTGCGGGCGGGCGGGTGCTGCCAGAAAGCTGGACCGTCGTGATCGGCGTCGGACTGGTGGGCGGGTTCACCGCCTTCAGCACGACGAGCCTCCAGACCGTGCGGCTGCTGCAGACGCATCACACCGCACTGGCGCTGCTCAACTCGTTCGGGATGCTGGCGGCCGCCGTGCTCGTCGCCGCGGTGGGTCTGTGGCTCGGCGCGGTGCTTTAGGGGGCTACTCCGGCTTGCGGGCCCGACTGGGTTGCACCCGCGGCGGCTCCCCCGGCATCTTCGGGTAGTCCGGCGGGAACGGCAGCTCGCCCAGTCCCGCGTCGAGGTCGCGTTGCCACCAACTCAACATCACATCGATGCTGCCGGGATGCTCGTGGAACCGCGCCCACGGGTCGCCGTTCTGCCTCAGCCGCTGCGGCACGGTGCCGATCGTGAACGTCTTCGGATCGGCGCTGCCCAGTTCCTCCCACTCCAGCGGCGTCGAGACACTCGCGTGCGGCAGTGCGCGCGGGCTGTAGGCGCCCGCCATGGTGCGGTCCCGGTTGGCCTGGTTGAAGTCGACGAAGATCCGCTTGCCGCGCTCCTCCTTCCACCAGGCGGTCGTGACCTCCGTGGGCATCCGCCGTTCCAGCTCCCGCGCGGCGGCGATGACGGCGTGGCGCACGTCCAGGAACTCCCGCGTCGGTTCGATCGGTGCGAACACGTGCAGGCCGCGATTGCCGGAGGTCTTGATGAACGCATCCAGGCCGGCTTCGGCCAGCACCGCCCGCAGCTCGAGAGCCGCGGGCACCGCGTCGTCGAAGTCGGTGCCAGGTTGCGGGTCGAGGTCGATGCGCAGCTGGTCGGGGTTGTCTGAGTTCTCGGCGCGCGAGGGCCACGGGTGGAACACGATGGTGTTCATCTGCACCGCCCACACCGCCGCGGCCGGCTCGTCGATCACGAGCTGCGGATGCGTCCGGGCGCTCGGGTAGACCACCATCACCGAGCGCACATACTCCGGAGCGCCCTTGGGCGGGTTCTTCGAGAAGAACTGCTCGCCGTCGATGCCCTCGGGGAACCGCTGCAGCGACACCGGCCGGTCGCCGTTCGCCGCCACGAACGCGTCGCCCACCGCCACGATGTAGTTCGCCAGGTCGAGTTTGGTGATCCCGAGTTCCGGCCACAGCACCCGCCTGGGGCTGGAGATGCGCACCTGACGCTCACCGTGTGGACCGGGGACCGGGAGCGCTACCGCTTCGCTGGGCATACCGACAACCTACAGAAGCGCCCGGGTCCCGCCGGTCCCGGCGCGCGCAACCTTGCGGTTACTTGAGCTGGCCACGGATCTCGCCGCCCGGGAAGGTCGGCGTATGCACATTGACGTAGTAGTCCCGCGGGTGGGCGGCGATGTTGCCGAGCAGGGTAGGATCGGCGGTCGTGCACGCCTGCACCGTCCACTCGGTGCCCGATCCGACGGTCAGCGGGATCAGGATCGGGCCGGCGACTTCACGGGGCGCGATGTGGATGTGCGCCGCCACCGCCGGTGCGGACAGGTTTCGGGCACTCAGTGTGTAGCAGAGCTCGTCACCCGAGATGGTGTAGGTGAAGAAGCCGCTGGCGCCGGTGTTCGCCCCAGTCGTTTCTTGCCCGTTGTTGAGCGGGATGGCCGGAACGCCACCCGGATCCGCGTCGGCAGCGGACAGGTTGACGGCGCTGAGCGCCACGACGGCTCCGAGAACGGCCAGTCCCCGGATGCCGAGACGATTCTTCGTGTTCATGATCAGTCCTTCCTTTGCTGTTGAAGAGTCCCGGGCACGCTACGCTGCAGCCCGGACACGGTCAATGGGTTGACGGTGGCGGTCGGTCGCCGATGCGCGGTGCGTGTCCGTGCTGCCCTAGATTCGAAGCGTGAGTTCCGTCGCCCTCCTGTCCGCGATGTCGGGGCTGGGCTTCGGGTTGTCGCTGATCGTGGCCATTGGCGCCCAGAACGCGTTCGTTCTGCAACAGGGGCTGCGCCGCGAACACGTGCTGCCGATCGTGGTGCTGTGCGCGGCCTCGGATGCGATTCTCATCGCCGTCGGGGTGGCCGGGCTCGGATCGCTGCTGCAAGCCGCGCCCTGGCTGCTCATCGTGGCCCGGATCGCCGGCGCGGTATTCCTGGTCGGGTACGGCATCCTGGCGGCCCGACGCGCGCTGGCCCCGACCGCGCTGATCGCGTCAGCCACGGGGCCGCGGATCTCGCTGCGGGCGGCAATCGCCACGTGCGCCGCGCTCACCTGGCTCAACCCCCACGTGTACCTGGACACCATCGTGCTGCTCGGGTCGGTGGCCGGCACGCACGGCCCTGACCGCTGGTGGTTCGGGCTCGGGGCCGCGGCCGGAAGCATCCTGTGGTTCACCGCCCTCGGCTTCGGGGCGCGGCTGCTGCGGCCGCTGTTCTCCCGGCCCGCGTCATGGCGGGTCCTCGACGCCCTGATCGCCGCGGTGATGATGTCGATCGCGATCGGGCTGCTCCTCGGCCTCGGGCAGTGACGCGAAGCCGGGGTCGGCAGGCGACAGAATGGAACCATGCCGCTTCCCCGCACCGACACCGTCGTCACCTTTCCGTCCGGGGCGCTGGTGAGCGCGGCGAGTGTGCTGCACGTCGAGCCGGTCGGCGACGGGCTGAGCGCGGTGCTGTTGGATGCCACCGCCTGCCATCCGGTGGACGCCGGCTGGCCGGATCAGGGGCCGGACCTGGCGACGCTGTCCTGGGCGGGCGGCTCGACCGCGGTGCGTGACTGCGTCGTGGCGGCCACCGACGGCACCGCGCTGTACCTGGGCGACGCCGTCTCGGTGCGCCGCGGCGCCGAGGGCTGGGCGTTCGTGGTGGCGCACCTGGTGACCGACCCACCGGCGGTCGGCCAGCCGGTCACGGTGTCGGTCGACCCGGAACATCGCAACGCGCTCTGCCTCGGCCACACCGGATGCCACCTGGCGGCGCTCGCACTGAACCGCGCGCTGGCAGACCGCTGGAGCAAGGAGGTGCCCGCCGACGGGCTCGGCGCACCGAACTTTGACGCCGCGGCGATCGCTTCGTCGCGCATCCTGCCGCGCGGGTCGATCGACACCTACCGCCTGAACAAGTCGCTGCGACGCAAGGGCTTCGTCGCGGAGGCGCTCACCGACGACTTGCCGACGATCCAAGACGCGCTGAACGCATCGCTAGCCACGTGGATCGCCTCGGATGCGCCGGTACGCGTCGACGCGGACGGCGACCGGCTCACCGACCGCCGCTTGTGGGTGTGCACGCTGCCCGACGGCGAGGTGAGCATCCCCTGCGGCGGCACACACGCCGGCGCGCTGGGGCAACTCGGCGCGTTGCAGGCGGCACTGACCCTCGCGGACGACGGCACAACGGTGCTCACCATGACCACCGCGGTGGCGAGCTGAACCTCAGCCGCTCATGAACAGCAGCACGATGGATATGGCGGCGGCCACCGCGCCGATGGCGACCAGCGTCCACCCCACGAAACCCAGCACGGTGCTTGCCGCGCTGCGCCGGTCCAGCCGCACCTGTTCCGGATCGCTCTGGCGGTAATACACCTCGGGTTCCGGTGAGGAGCCCAGATGCTCGCCCTCCCAGGCATCCAGGTTGCGTTCCCGGATAACGCCGTCGTCGGCGACCCAGCGCACCCGCGACCCGACGGGCTCGCCGACCAGTGCCGCGTGCGTGCGCAGCCAGGTGCCGTCGACGCTGTGCACGATCAGCCGGATGAACAGGCACAGCCCGCCCACGATGAACCCGATCCAGGCGCACAACTCGGCGATCATGCCGAAGGTGCCGATCGGATCGTCCACGACTCAACGTTAGCGGGCCGCGGGCAGCGCCGGAACCGCGGAAAGCGTAAGCTGGTAGGTACCCCCGGAGGGTACCTAGCTTGGAGGCGCCATGCACGGCTATGTGCAGAACAAGGACGAACTACTCAAGCGGCTGCGCCGAGCCGAAGGGCAGGTGCGCGGGCTGCAACGGATGGTCGAGGAAGACGTGTACTGCATCGACATCCTCACCCAGGTGTCCGCGGCGACCAAAGCACTGGAGACCGTGGCGCTGCAACTGCTGGACGACCACCTGAGCCACTGCGTGGCCGAGGCGGCCCGCGAGGGCGGCGCCGTCGCGGACGCGAAGATCAGCGAAGCCTCCGCGGCGATCGCTCGGCTGGTGCGGTCCTGACCTAGAAGCCGGTCGTCACCGCCCGCCTCGCGGTCGCCGGCGGGTGACCGTCCGCTCACTCAGCGGGGTGGCATCCGTTGTTCCTGCTGCACGCGCCAGCCCAACCGAGTTCGGCCCGGTGGCTTGTACACCGACAGGGCGGTGGCCACGATCAGCACCACCAGCGCCGCGGAGGCCTGCACCACAACCTCGGTCCTAAGGTCGATCAGAACGCCGCCCGACACACCCTTGGTAGCTGCCACATCCGCCAGGGCGCCGATCGGCTGCATGTGCACCATCAGGACCACTGTGGCGACCACAGTGATCCCCAGCTTGATGATCACCCAGTAGTGCCGGAAGAAACCCCAGCTGGTTCCGGCGGACAGCACGACGCCGGTGAGCAACGCGGCGAGGCTCAACGGCACGATGACGGACCATCCGATCAGGCCCATCGCACCGTAGGCGGCACGAACCAGCTGCTCACCTTCGCCGGTAAGCCCGGAAATCGCCAGCGCGAGAAAGACGCCGACGGCACCGAACCAGCCGACCGAGGCGAGCACGTGGGCGGTGAGCAGGATCTTCCGCAGCCGCGGCGACAGCTTCGTCACGGGAGGTGGTTTCCCATGCCGCCGCCCGCCAAGTGCACGATCACGATCGCCACCACCACGGCGATGGCGACCATCAGAAACACCTTCACCCAGCGCGGTGTGCGCGGTGCCGTACCACGGTCATGGCCCAGTTGTTCGGCGCTGGACGGTGTCTTCTGCCGATCGGCAGGCGGGGGTGAATCGGTCATCGCACCAGTTTACGTGACACTGTGTTGCGGGCAATACACGGTGTTGAGAGATGGGTCATCCTGTATCCTTGATTCGTGCCGAAACTGTGGAACGAGACGATCGAGGCGCACCGGCGCGACGTGCGCGCCGCAGTCCTGGATGCCACCGCGACGCTGGTGGACGCGCACGGATTGCTCGGCGTGACGATGTCGCGCATTGCCGAGGAGACCGGTATCGGGCGGGCCACCCTGTACAAGTACTTTCCAGATGTTGAGGCGGTCCTGCTCGCCTGGCACGAGCGTCACGTCGGCGGGCACCTCGAACAGCTTGCCGCCGCCCGGGACCGACCGGGCGACGCGCGCGCGCGGCTGGAGGCGGTACTCGAGGCCTACGCGGCGATCGCACACCGGTCGCACGGGCACCAGGGCACCGAACTGGCGGCATTCCTGCACCGCGACCACCGGCTCGACGAGGCCGAGCAGCGATTGCGGGGCATCCTGCGGGAGCTGCTTGCCGAGGCCGCGGGTTCCGGAGGCATCCGAGACGATATCGCCCCCGACGAGCTCGCCAGCTATTGCCTGCACGCCCTTGCCGCCGCCGGAGCGATGCCCTCCGCTGCTGCGGTGCATCGCCTGGTCGGGATCACCCTGGCCGGGTTGCGCGCGCCATCACCCTCCTAGGCCGAGCTCACGCGGGCGCACGGTGCGACCGGGGGTCGCCGGCCGGGCAGATCACCTACGCCGGACATCGCGGAGGCACGACCGCACCGCCCACGCGGATCCGACCAATCGGATCGTACTGGCGATCACCGCCATGATCGCGAGAGCCAACGGGAACGACTCAGCAGATCCGGTGACGGCGCGCACCGCGAGAATCGTCAGCACCGACAGATCGCCGAGGATGCTGGCGAGCGCCACGGCCATCGCTGCCACCAGTGCCCGCCTGGGCGCGGCCTCCGGGAGCCACCGGATCAGGGAGCCGGTGGTCGCGATCACCACGATTCCGATCCCGACCGCCGCAGCGATGAGCGGCAGCACCGGGATCGCGGCGAAGACGACGCCGAACCGCGGCGGCCATGGCGACGGCGTGAGCAGCAGCAACCACCAGATTCCCACCAGCGGCCCGGTGAGCAGCAGCGCCCAGAGCACGCGTCGCGCACGCAGGATCGCCAACTCGCCGGCGAACCCGGCCGCGACGACCTCCGCGGGTCCGAGGTCATCCAGCGCCGCGCGGGCTGCGGCCTCGGCCGGCATCCGGCGCGCCAGATTCGCCCGGGTGGCCTCGTTGAGTTGCCCGCGGAGCTCCTCGAGGATGCGGGCCCTGGCGGCGGCCGGTCCGGTCAGCAGGCCGCCCAGGGTCTGAACATATCGATCGAGCACCGTGCTGGCGGATGCCGCCGGTGCCGTTAGCCCGCGACGGCCGGCCATGACTCCCCCGTGAGCAGGACGGACACCGCCGTGGAGAACTGCGCCCATACCGCTCGCTCCTTGGTCAGCGCACCGCGTCCGGAGGCGGTGAGCTCGTACTCGCGACGGCGGCGCCCGGAAATGACCTGCCAGTGACTCCGGATGAAACCGGCCCGCTCGAGCCTGTGCAGCGCCGGATAGATGGTGCCGGTCGGCAGGTCGAAGGTGCCGTTGCTGCCGGTGCGCACCGCCTCGATGACCGCGTAGCCGTGCCGCGGCCCGGTTTCCAGCACCGACAGCAGCAGGGCATCCAGGTGCCCCTTCAACGCCTCTGGCCTCATCGGGAGCATTCGGTTCCTTTCGCCTTGACGCAGCGTGTGTCCCCGGTACTAGAGTAGCATCGCTACCTATCGGGACACTACGCATTTGCGACGCTATCTACCGGAATCGAGTCATCCGCTCATGACGAGACCGCACACGTTTCGCAGGCTCGACGACCCTTCCGGACTGCCGGTCGAGTCGGCCGGCAGCAAGGCCGCCACCCTGGCGCGGGCAGCAGCGGCAGGATTCCCGGTGCCGCCGGGGTTCGTGGTGACCGCCGCGGCGCTGACGGCCCTCGGCGACAGGCTGGACACCGCCCTGCAGGAGGCGGCGCGGAGCCTCGGAGCCGGACCGTTCGCGGTCCGGTCCTCGGCGGCATCCGAAGACTTGCCTGACGCGTCCTATGCGGGAATGTACGAGACCTACCTGGACGTGGAGGCGACCGGTCTTGGCGCGGCGGCGCGCCGCGGCTTCGATGCCGCCGCGGATTCCCGCGTGGCCGCCTATGACGCCGCCCGCCGCTCCACCGGTGCAGGTCGCCCCACGGGCATGGCGATGCTCGTGCAGCAGATGGTCCGGGCCACGGTTGCGGGCGTCGCGTTCACCGCCAACCCGCTGACCGGCGACCGTGCCGAGACGGTGATCACCGCCGTCCGGGGGCTGGGCGAGTCGCTGGTGTCCGGTGACTCGGTCGGTGAGCAGTGGACGGTGCGCGCCGGTGTGGCGACCTGCACCCGGAGCGCCGCCGCCACCCTGCACGCCGACACCCTGCACGCCGACACTCTGGACGCCGAGCAGGCACTGCGCATCGCCGAGCTGGCACGCAAGGTGCAGCAGCAGTTCGGCCCGCCCCAGGACATCGAATGGGCCATCGACGACAGTGACCGGCTGTTCCTGCTCCAGGCTCGGCCGATGACAGCCCTGCCCGACCCGGTCGACTGGACCGCTCCTGGCCCCGGGTTGTGGTCGCGCAACTTCCGGCTCGGCGAGTGGCTGCCAGAGGCAATGACTCCGCTGTTCGCGCAGTGGCTGCTGCCGGCGCTGGAATCCGGATACCTCGACGGCATGACAGCGGATGCCCACGTGCGGGTCCCCTTCCGCTTCGCCATCGTCAACGGCTGGTACTACAACGCCGCGCCGATCCCGTCAGCACACCTCCTGTGGCGGGTGCTGGCGGACAGCCGCGGCCGGGCACCGTGGTTGCTCTACAACGCGCTCGCCCGGGTCTCGCTCAACCCGGCCGCCGCCGACCGCGCGGTGCTCCACCGACTCGAGACAGCCTGGCGTCAGACGCGCCTGCCGGCCCTTCGGATGCTGGTGGAGCGCTCGGCGCGGGAGGTGCCGAGCGCGCCGCTGCCCCGGGTGATGCAGATCGCGGCCGAGCTGTGCCGCAGCACCGGGGAGTATCTGTGGTCCTTGTCGATCGTCGGCGGATCGGCCTGGAAAATGGAGGGTGCCCTGGCCAAGTTCTGGCGTCGGCACCTGGCCGGCCCGCTGGCGGGAACGTCGCAGGCAACGGGTGGGCATCAGCTTCTCTTGCGCGGGTTGCCCGGCGCCGAGCCGCGCCTGCTTCCGCACGGCGTGTCCTCTCTCGACTGGTTTCACCCCACCGCCGGCGAAACTCAACCAGACAGCCCCGAACCGACGGTGAACCCGACGCGCGCGGCCGCAGTCATCGCCGCGCGCATTGACTGCGAACAAGCGTGCCGCACCGCGCTGGCTGGAACTCCGAAACTCCTCGCCCGCTTCAACGAGCTTGTGGCGGTCACCCAGCACTACGCGGTGCTGCGGGAGGAGCAGGCCCGCGATCTCTCCCTCGGCTGGCCCGTACTGCGGCGCTGCGCCCGCCGCCTCGCAGAGCTGCTGCTGGCTACAGGCACGATCAGCGCCGCGGATCAGGTGTTCTTCCTCAACGTGGCGGAGCTGGCGGATGCGTCGGCGGATCACAGCGGGCCCGCGCAGGCGCGGCGCACGGTCTGGGAACGGCAACGCCGCCTGGTCGCTCCGATCACGCTGGGAGTGCCACCGCGGCTGATTGGCGACCCGATCGGGCGCGCGGTCGCGGCGGTGCGGACCGCCACCGACCTGCCGGAGGGTGCGGTCGTCGGGCATCCGGCGAGCACCGGCCGCGCCACCGGCCGGGTGCGGTTCATCAGGGGACCGGAGGACTTCGACAGTTTCGTCGCCGGAGAGGTGCTGCTGGCCAAGGCCACCGCCCCCGCCTGGACGCCGTTGTTCGACCGCGCCGCCGCCGTGGTCACCGATGGCGGCACCCTGGCCGCGCATGCCTCCCTGGTCGCACGGGAATTCGGCATCCCGGCCGTGGTCGGCACCGGCGACGCGACCAGTCGGTTGCATACGGGGCAGCTGGTGCAAGTCGATGGCGGTGCCGGGACCGTGCTTCCACTGGAACCGCCGATGCCCTGATCAGCGGGGCTGGAACCAACGTGATGCGGCTACCCGTTGACCGGGGCACGGGGCAGACTGGGCCGATGCAGGTACCCAGGCCGTCCGAGGACGACAAGGCCTTCTTCCGCTCGCTGGTGCCGGAACATCCGGCCGTCGAGGTCAAGCCGATGTTCGGCAACCTCGGGGCGTTCGCGAACGGGAACATGTTCGCCGGCCTGTTCGGCTCGAGTGTCGGCGTTCGCCTGGACGAGGTGGGCCGCGCTGAACTGGAGCTGCTCGACGGGGTCGGCCCGTACGGTCCGGAAGGTCGGCCGATGGGGGGCTATCTGGCGCTGCCCGCGACCTGGCGTGAGGATCCGGAACAGGCCGCGTACTGGGTGGCCAGGGCGCTGTCGGCCGCCGCCGCGCTGCCGCCGAAGGTGGCCAAACCCGCACGCACGAAGCGATCCGGCGGCGGTCGCCGGCCGTAACCGGTCCGCTGGCGGCCCGGCGCGCATCCGTCTTCTCACCCTGGTCCGTGTCGGTGTGCTGATCTAAAATTGTCGCTGCAGGGCCGGCTGCTCACCACCCAGGGAGCAGGAAACATCATGGCCATGACACACCGAGTGCAGGATGCCGTCGATGCGTACGCGCGTCGGCCACCGACCGCCGACTGGCATCCGGTGCTCGCCGCCGTCGAGGACGAACCGGGTACCTGGCGGATGATCGACCCGATGGGCCGCTGCTACGGCGTCATCCGGATGCTCGCCCTCGAAGGCGAACACGGCTACCGTGCCGTGACCTGGGCGGAACGCTCAGAGGACCGTCAGCTGATCGGCTACTACCGCACCCTGCGCGCTGCCACCGCCGCCGCCCACGGCAACTTCGTGCGCTCCCACGGCGTGCCGGGGCCGGCTCGGGCCAACCACTAGCAACCAGCTCCCGGGCTGCTCCCGGCACGCTACGCCTCCAGGAACTCTTGCACGAGTTGCACCGCCACCGCTCCGTCGCCGACGGCGGACGCGACCCGCTTCACGGATCCGCGCCGCACATCCCCCACCGCGAACACACCGGGCAGCGAGGTCTCGAGCTGCAGCGGCGCCCGCTGCAACGGCCAGGATCCGGAGTTGGCGACATCCGCACCGACCAGCACGAACCCGTGTTCATCCCGGCAGATCGCAGCGGGGAGCCACTCGGTGTGCGGACGCGCGCCGATCAGGACGAACAGCGCGGACACCGGCAAGGTCCTCGTCACCCCGTCCGCGTCTTCGATGACGACGTGATCAAGCCGCACCGGCCCGCCGCCGCCGACCACGCGCTCACCCAGCCGCACGATGACGTTACCGGTGGCGCCGATCTCCCGGACGAGATACTGAGACATTTTTGTCTCCAGCGAGTCGCCGCGCACGATCATGGTGACGCTGTTGGCGTACCGCGCAAGATGAAGGGCAGCCTGACCGGCGGAATTCGCGCCGCCCACCACGCACACGTCCTCCCCCACCATGCCCCGCGCCTCGGATGCAGCGGCGCCATAGAAGACGCCGGCGCCCACCAGGGTGTCGAGCGAATCCACCTGCAGCCGCGTGTAACGAACTCCGAGGGCGAGGACCACCGCTCGCGAGGTGACCGAACCGACGCCGGCAATGTCCAGGACCAGTTGATCATCTTCCGCACGAAGCTGCGTCACGGATCTGAGGAAGTTGAATCGCGCCCCGAGCAGCCAGGCTTGCAGGTACGCCCGCCGTGCCAGCTCGCTACCGCCCACCCCCCGCGGAAAGCCGAGATAATTGCGGATGTTGGAGCTTGCCCCGGCCTGCCCGCCGATCGCTTCATGGTCCAGGACCAGGGTGTCCAAGCCTTCCGAGGCTCCGTATACGGCGGCGGCGAGTCCGGCGGGACCCGCGCCGACGATGGTGAGGTCTTGGTGCTCGCCACCGATTTCCACACTGGCAGCGAACGCATCCGCGACCTCGAAGTATTCGGGATCCACGAGAACGCGGCCGTCGAACAGGAGCAACACCGGCAATCTCTCGCTGGATACGCCGACCTCGGCGAGGAGTTGCTGGCCCTCCGGAGCATCCGCGAGATGGAAGGTGAACGGGATCCCGTACCGCTCCAGCAGGGTGCGCATTTCCTGTGAACGCTGCGACCACCGCTCACCCACGATGCGGACGGCCTCCACACCAAGTCCCTGGGAGTATGCCCACTCTTCGAGAAGCTCCGAGATGGCGCGGTGAAAGTTCTCTTCCCGGGGCGCGAGCGGTTTCTGCACGAAGAAGTCGATGTGGCCAAGTGCCATGGCCCGGCGGACCGGGTCGAATGTTCTGGCGTCGCCCCAGTCGATGAGCAATCCACGCTTCGCCGCCGGAAATAACTGATGCGCCCGCGCGAGGAAGTCGGTGCCGTCCATCCCCGGCAGGAACGCAGCAGCCAAGATCATGGCCACCCGGCGCCCGTCGCGCTTGAATCCCTCCAGAATCTCCATGCCTAGCTGTGGAGCGTCTGGGCAGGCGACCTCGTAATCGTCCCCATACCGTTTGGTGAGTTCGGCCTCGATCCGTTTTCCGGTTCGGGCGACGGCGTCGACGGACACCAGGACGGGAGGCAACTCCCCGACCCCTTCGTTCATGATCTGCCTTTCTCAGCCGGCCGAGACTCGGCGGGTGCTCGAGTGGGCAGGCGTGCTAAATCATCCGGTTCCCGCGGGATAAGTACAAGGCCTTGACAGTGTTCGCCGGGCCGACGCTGCCCCGGTATCCGGTGGCGCGCACCGAGAATTCGGGGTGCGTTAGAGCTCACATCGGGCGCGGTGAGGGGAGGATGGACCCATGGATGCCGTTGACGCGCTGAACGAGATCGCTTTCTGGCTCGAACGCGAGCTCGCGCCCACGTTCAAGGTGCAGGCCTTCCGCAAGGCGGCCGTCATCATCGGCGACCTCAGCCGCGACGAGCTGGCCGCCCGCGCCAATGATGGGCGGCTGAAGCGCACCAAAGGCATCGGCGATCGCACCTACCAGGTGATCGAGCAGGCGCTCGGCGGGGCGGTGCCGGATTACCTGGCGGATCTGCGCGAGCGTGGCGCGCATCCGCTCGCCGAGGGCGGCGAGGAGCTGGGCGCCCTGTTGCGCGGCGATCTGCACAGCCACAGCAACTGGTCCGACGGCGGATCGCCGGTCGAACTGATGGCGCAAGCCGCGAAGGCGCTGGGCCGCGAGTACCAGGCGCTGACCGACCACTCCCCCAACCTCACGGTCGCCAACGGACTGACCGCCCAGCGGCTCGGCGAGCAGATCGAGCTGGTCGAGCGGCTCAACGCCGATGCCGACGGCCTGCGCATTCTCACCGGCATCGAGGTCGACATCCTGGAAAGCGGCGAGCTCGATCAGACCCCGGAGCTGCTGGGCCGGCTCGATATCGTGGTGGCCAGCGTGCATTCCAAGCTGCGGTCCGAGTCGGCGACGATGACCGCCCGGATGCTGGCCGGCATCCGCAATCCGCACACCAACGTGCTCGGGCACTGCACCGGCCGGCTGGTGTCCGGATCCCGTGGCACCCGGCCGCCGTCCGAGTTCGACGCCGACCAGATCTTCGCCGCCTGCGCCGAGAACAACGTGGCGGTGGAGATCAACTCCCGCCCGGAGCGGCAAGACCCGCCGGACGAGCTCATCCAGCTGGCGCTGGCGGCCGGATGCCTGTTCAGCATCGACACGGATGCGCACGCCCCTGGTCAGCTGGACTTTCTGCAGTACGGCGCCGCCCGGGCAGCCGCCAACGGCGTGCCGCCGGAGCGGATCGTGACCACCTGGGCGCTGGACCGGCTCCTGGCCTGGGCGTCCTCCGCCGCTTAATCCCCGCCGAGAGATACCTTTTCGGACGAGTGTGGCATCCGCGGCGGGGTGTCTGGTCCGAAAAGGCATCGCTCGGCGACAACCCGACCCCGGCGGGCCGGCGGCGGCGCGCCTAGTGGCGGCTCAACTCGCTCTCTCGTGGCATGTCGTGGTCCGGCACGCGCACCTCCAGCATCCGCACGATCAGCGCCGTCGGCAGCAGCGCGATGCCCAGTGGCACCGCGATCGTCTGCAACGGCACCCCGACCAGCCCCAAGAGATCCCGCGCGAGGTTGGCCGCAACATCCGTGCTGCCGGACAACTGCATGAAGAAGTCGCCGATGGACGCGATCAGGATGAGGCCGAGCACCACGAGCACAATGCCGGTCCACAGGATCGACCTCGACGTCAGTTGCGGCGGCATGATCCGCCGCGCGGATGCGTGCAGATGCGACGCCCGGGTCTGCGCCTCGATGGTTCGTGCGATCAACGAGGTGGCGAGCAGCAGGGCGCCCAACGGAACCAGAAGCGCGTCCAGCGGTTGCAGTATCGACGGCAGCAGCGTGGAATTGATGGCGCGCTCACCCCACAGGCTGAACACGATGGTCACCAGAAACTGTCCGACGAAGACGCCGACGGCGGTGACCACGACCCCGGTCCAGAACAACTGCCTGGCGGAAAGTTTGGGTGGCATGTGGCCACCCTAGCCCTGGAGTCGCGCTCACCCAGCGAAGAACTCGGTGAGTTCCGGTGCGATCACCTCGTTCTTCACCTGGTGGGTTTGCCCCGGCAGGATTTTGTGCACTGCCCCCGGCACCGCGTGTGCGATGGCGGCCACGGCGGCGGCCATGTTCGGCTTGGCCTTGCTGCCACCCATCACCAGGGTCGGCACGGTGATCGTCGCGAGGGTCTCGGCGGGCACCTCGAAGGCGTCCATGACGGAGGTGTCGTAGATGAGCGTGTGCGCGGCGGCCCGCAGTTGTTTCCAGGCGGCCTTCGGCATCATCCGCATCAGAATCGGCAGGAATGCCGGACCGCCGACGATCTTCACCATGAAGTAGCCAACGGCCCCGCCGCGGTCACCCTTGGCGATCAGCTCCTGCACGTGGCCGAGGTGGTCGGGCGTGACCCCGTTGACCTCGGTGAGTCCGACGTAGGGCGCCTCATAGCTCGCGAGGCGCCGCATCGGGACTCCGGATGCCGCCGCCTGCAGGGCGAGCGCCCCGCCGGACGAGAACCCCAGCACGTGCGCGTTCCCCCCGGCGGCCCGGATGACGGCCTCCAGGTCTTCGTACTCCCGCGCCGGGGCATACGGCGGGGTATCGCCGCTGGCGCCACGACCGCGTCGGTCATAGAAATACACCGTGAACGTGTCGGCGAGGTGGTTCGCCAAACTGCGACAGGGTCCGAAATCGCGGGAACAGAGCGCGCCGTCCACGAGCACGAGCGTCGGCCCGCTCCCTACCTTTTCGTAGGTGATCCGGGTGCCGTCGGCCGAGCGCACCGTGCCGGGTGTTGCCGCGACCAGGTTCTCGCTCATACTCCCACCCCCTGCCGGGTCTGGTCGGCGAGCACCGCGTCGATCTGCCCCATCGCGCCGACCATCCCTTCTTCCATGCCCATCGCCAGCACCTGTTCGAGTTGCTCGGTGCTGACGAACTCGGTCACCGTGGTCATCCGGGTCTTCCCGCCGACTTCGTCCAGCGTCACCACGCCGTGCATGGTGGGCAGGGACGGGTCGGGCTGGCCGTCGTTGCCCGAGAAGCCGTCGTCGTACTCGAACCGGCGCGGCGGGTCGATCACGGTGGCGGTCCACCAGCCGCGGGCCTTTTCGCCGTCCGGGCCGGTCATGTAGTAGTGGGATTGTCCGCCCACGGTGAAGTCGTGTCGCTCGAAGGTCGCCGGCCAGGTCGGCGGACCCCACCAGCGCTCGAGTTGACGCGGGTCTTCCCACACCTGCCAGACCCGCTCGACGCTCGCGTCGAATTCCGCGACGATCGTGAGGGTCAGCGCATCCGGGTCCTTGTGGCTGCTGAGTACTGTCATTGTCATCACTCCCTGGGTTTGTCTGCGGCAAGAATGTCGTCGATACGCTCCGCGCGCTGCCGCCAGATCTCCTCGTAGGCGTCGAGCAGGCGGATGGCGCGCTGCACGGTCTGGAGATTGCCGCGCACGATCTGTTCGCGGCCACGCCGTTGTTTGCTCACCAGCGCGCAGCGCTCCAGGAGCGCCACGTGCTTCTGCACGGCGGCGAAACTCATCGCGTAGTTGTGTGCCAACTCGGAGACGGACTGCTCGCGTTCCATCACCCGGGTGACGATGTCACGACGGGTGGTGTCGGCGAGAGCGTGGAACAGGCGATCCACCTCTGCGTCGCTGAGGTGGATCTTCAGCGACGCAGACTGGGTGCCCACCGACGTATCTGTAACCATTTGGTTGTACGTTAGTCGGTGCCGACCGGCGGCGCAAGGGGTCTAACTGGGCAGAATTCCCGCCGCGCGGGCCGGCTCGGCGTACGACGCCGCGAGCGAGGCGATCGTGTCGTGCGCGTTGAGCCCGCTCGGGTTGGGCACCACCCAAAGCTGGGCCCCGGCGAGGTTCTCCGGCTGCGCTCCGGCGCGCGCCTTCGGGTGGCCGAACCCGGCTCGGTAGGCGGTGAGGCCGACGATGGTCACCACCGCCGGCTTCCAGCGTGCGACGTCGAGGGCAAGCCGGTCGGCGCCGGCCCGAAGTTCCTGGCGCGAGAGCTCGTCGGCACGCACGGTGGCCCGCTTCACGAGGTTGGAGATGCCGATGCCGGCATCCAGGAACGCCTGCCGATCGGCCTCGCTGAGCCCCGCCGCGAAGGACGGCAGCTGCGGGATGATGCCCGCCAGTGCGAGGGCCGGATAGAACCTGTTGCCCGGATGCGCGAACGGGGTCTGCGTGGCGGCCGTCCACAGACCTGGATTGATGCCGACGAACAACAACCGGAGATCGGGGCCGACGAGGTCGGGGACCTCGGCGTTCCGGAACGACTCCAGTTGCGCCCGCGTGAACCCCACCACCCCATTATGGTTGCTCGGAATTATAGTTGCTCTGAATGTTGGTTGCTCTGAATGTTGGTTGCTCTGGCACGGCGGGCCGGCGGCCGAGGACCGGCGGAGGACCTCAGAACAACTGGGCGGCCTTCACCTCGGCCGGCGCCTCGAGGTCGAGCAGGAACTGCTTGCGTTCCAACCCGCCGGCGTAACCGGTGAGCTTGTTGTTCTTGCCCACCACCCGATGGCACGGCACGATGATGGACAGCGGGTTGTGGCCGACCGCCCGGCCGACCATTCGCGCGAGGGATTTGTCGCCGAGCCGTTCCGCCAGTTCTCCGTAGGTGACGGTTTCACCGAACGGGATCTGCCGCAGCAGGGCCCAGACCCGCTCCTGGAACGCGTCACCGTGGGCGGCGGTGGGGAGGTCGAACTCGGTGCGCTGCCCGACGAGATACTCCTCGAGCTGCCTGGCCGCCTCCGCCAGCAGCGGGTCACGCTCCAGCTCCACCAGGTCGCCGAGCGCGGCGCGTTCCGGCTTGACCCAGTGCTGCGGGAAGTAGATGCCGATCAGGGCCGCATCCGCGGCGACGAGGGTGAGCTCCCCGATCGCGGTGGGGGCCGTGGCGTGACGGTGGTACATAAGTCTGGTTTCCTTCTCTCGATCAGTATGTCCTACCCGGTAGACGTGCCGGGGCGCCCGGATGTGACCTCCGGGCGGGCGGACGGGTCGATCTGCACCGGATACCCGGCCCGCAGCGCGGCGACGGTCGCCGGCGGGGTGATCACCTCGACCAGGCCGTCGGATGGCCGCGACTGGCGCCGGCTGTACCCTTCGGTGCCCCACTGAACGATCTCAGAGCCGAGCACCAGGTACGGTGCGCTCGCGGAGTCTGTCGGTTCGGGAAGGACGAAGGTGCCGTCCGGAAGTTCGGCCCGCGGCATCCGGTGCAGCAGGCGCCGATGCGTTCCGCCGATCAGCCGTTCGGAGTGCAGCTGCCGGTTCATCGCGGTGGCCGACGGCAGATCGACGCCCAGGCCGGCCGCCCAGGCGGTCCGGTAGGCGTTGTAGCTGCCGCGCCGGCATTCGGCGCATGGCCGATGTCCGGCGGCGAGCGCCACGGCCTCGTCGTGGAAGAACAGGAACGTGTAGTGGTGGGGCTGCCACTGCGGATTCCAACGGCCGCGGAACTGCAGCGCGCAGATGATCCAGAGATTGCCGGAGTGGAACCTGGTGATGGCTGTGCCGGAGTGGATGCGGCCGCGGTTGCCGGTCCAGGCTCCGCGAAGTGGCGTCGCCACGATGTCACCGAGCGGCGTGACGCGATTGCGCTCGGCCATGAGCCCTCCTTGCAGTGACACCCCGCGCAGAGACACCCCGCGCAGAGACACCACGAGGCTACACGCAGGCATCGTGCCTGAAAGCACCGTGTGAAAAGAGCTGTCTACCCCCATTCGGGGCCAGACTCCACTATGGTCGGGCACACGGTGCCGATGCTGGAACAGCCGGCTGTCGGCCGTTGCTGTGAAGCAACAGTATGAGAATCAAAGGAGATCCCCATGAGACCCAACCGAAGGCTGCGCCGGGTAGCGATCGCTACCAGCGTGGGCGTGGCAGTGAGCATCGGCCTACCGGTCGGAATCGGACTGCCGGCGTACGCCGACAACGGCACGGACACCACAGCGTTGCGGAACGCCGTCACGGCCGAGAATATCGTGCACCACCTCCAAGCACTCCAGGCGATTGCAGATGCCAACGACGGCGACCGCGCGGCGGGCACCAGCGGTCACGTCGCCTCCGCCGAATACATCGAGGGACAACTGCGCGCGGCTGGCTACGACCCGGTGCGTCAACCCTTCTCCTATGACCAGTTCGTGGAGACCGGCTCCGCTCTGGAGCAGCTCTCCCCCACTCCCGCCTCCTATGTCGACCAGACCGACTTCGACACGATGGACTACTCCGGCTCCGGGGACGTCACCGCGACGCTGACCCCGGTCGACCTGAATCTCACCGGCGATCGGGCCTCCACCAGCGGCTGCGAGGCCGCCGACTTCGCCGGCTTCGCTGCGGGAACCATCGCGCTGGTGCAACGCGGCACCTGCAGCTTCCGCGTCAAGGTCGATAACGCCGCGGCCGCCGGTGCGGCCGGCATCCTGGTGTTCAACCAGGGCAACGAGGCGCCCGGCGACGACCGGGTCGGCTTGCTCTTCGGCACGCTCGACGCCCCACAGGCGGCGATCCCGGCGATGGGGACGACGTTCGCGCTCGGTGAGGCCCTCGCCGGCATCGCGGGCGTGACGATGCGGATGCAGGTGGATGCCGGTGTGCAGACGGTCAACACGTTCAACGTGCTCGCGGACACCGGCGGCCGCACGGACCGCACCGTGGTCGTCGGCGCGCACCTGGACTCCGTCGCCGAGGGCCCGGGCATCAACGACAACGGCAGCGGCAGCGCCGCGATCCTCGAGACCGCGATTCAGATGGCCGAGTCCGGCGACGAACCACGCAACCGGGTGCGGTTCGCGTTCTGGAGCGGTGAAGAGGACGGCCTGGTCGGTTCCGACTACTACGTGTCCCAGCTGACCAAGCGCGACATCAAGGACCACGCGCTGAACCTCAACTTCGACATGGTCGCCTCGCCGAACCCGGTGCGGTTCGTCTACGACGGCGATGGGGATGCGTTCGGCACGGAAGGCCCGAACGGGTCGGCGAACATCGAGCACGTCTTCACGGATTACTTCGCCTCGCAGGGTCTGGCCACCGAGCCGACCGCGTTCGATGGTCGTTCGGACTACTTCGGGTTCATCAGCAATGGCATTCCGGCCGGTGGATTGTTCACCGGCGCCGAGGGCATCAAGACCGCCGAGCAGGCTGAGCTCTACGGCGGGGTGGCCGGCGAACCGTTCGATCCGTGCTACCACCAGGCCTGCGACACCGTGAACAATCTCGATCTCGGAGTGCTGGAGCAGATGGCGGATGCGATCGCGCACACCACTCAGACGTTCGCCGAGACCACCTCTGCGGTGAACGGCACGAGCCAGGGTGGTTCCGGGGTGGCCGACCTCCGAATGAAGGGCAACCTCGCACTGAAGTAGTCGGCGCCGGGTAGACGCATCGAGCGGGTGCGGATGCGGGCGCGGATGCGGGCGCGGGTTCCGGCGCAGAGCCGGGGCCCGCTCCGCTGTGCCGGACGGCGCTGTGCCCGACGGCGCTGTGCCCGACACCCCTGTGCCCGACAGCGCTGTGCCCGACACCCGTAGGAGCTTGCCGGTCCGCCCGCACTGGCTACTGTGGACAGCAGTGCCCGAGCACGATCGAGGGAACGGACGTGGCGATGGCCACACTGAGCGCCGGAGACGGGTCGGTGCACGCCTACATCGAGGCGGTGGCCAGTCCCATCAGGCGGCGCGATGCCCAGACGCTCCTGGAGTTGATCGCGCGGGTCACGGGTGAGGCGCCAAAGCTGTGGGGACCGTCGATCATCGGCTTCGGCACCTATCACTACAAGTACGCCAGCGGGCGGGAGGGTGATGCCCCCGCGGCCGGCTTCTCACCGCGGAAGGCGGCCACGACGGTCTACCTGCCGGACGGCGTCGGCGCCTATCCGGACCAGTTGGCCCGGCTCGGCGAGTACTCCACCGGCGTCGGCTGCCTCTACCTCAAGGACCTCGAGAAGGTCGACCTCGCCGTGCTCGAGGAGATCATCGATTCGTCCTATCGCACCGCCGCCTCCGGCGTGTTCGGGAACAGGGCGCGGGATTCGGACAGGGATCGGCCGCCCTCGTAGGACAACGAACGGGATATTAGGAGGATTGTGCACCATGGGCAGGTTGATCTATTCACTGACCGTCTCGCTCGACGGATACATCACCGACGAGAACGGCAACTTCGACTGGTCCGCCCCCGATGAGGAGGTGCACGGCTTCGTCAATGACCTCTTGCGGCCGATCGGCACCTACCTGTTCGGACGGCGGATGTACGAGACGATGCTCTACTGGGAAACCGCGCAGGACTTGCCCGACCAGTTGCCGGTCGAGCGGGATTTTGCCGCGATCTGGCAGGCGGCCGACAAGGTGGTGTACTCCACGACGCTGGCCGCATCGGTCAGCGCGAAGACGACCTTGGAGCACCGCTTCGATCCGGAAGCGATCCGACGTTGGAAGGCAGCCGCGCCGCACGACCTCTGCGTGGGCGGCGCCGATCTGGCCGGGCACGCGATCCGGGCCGGCCTGGTGGACGAGGTCCACCTGTTCGTCGTGCCCGTGGTGGTGGGCGGTGGCACCGCGGCACTGCCCCGGGGGATCCGGTTGGCACTGAAGCTGCTGGATGAACACCGGTTCAGCAACGGCACGGTGTACCTGCGCTATGTAGTCGCGGGTTAGTGCAGTCGCGGACTAGGCGAGCGGTGCTCGCACACTGCCCGAGCGGTCCGCGAGCCCGCGGCGTAGCATCGAATCGGTGGGGTGCCGCATTCGGCATCGGCACCGGCTGGTGCTCGGCAGCCCCAGAAATGGACGGTTCCCATGATGAACCCTGCGATGCAGATGATGGACAACCACCAGAAGGACATGCCGACCACGGGCATGGATATGGCGATGATGCAGGAGTGTATCGAAGCCTGCTCCGCGTGCGAGCAGGCCTGCACCACCTGCGCCGGCATGATGACGGGCGAGGCCATGGCGATGTGCGCGAACATGTGCATGAACGCCGCCGACACCTCACACACGATGATGCGGATGATGATGCGCCCGAACGGCATGCACCTGGAGAGCTTCACGGCCATGGTGCAGGCCACCATGACCATGGCTTCGGCCTGCGCCGACGAGTGCATGAAACACGCGGACATGAGCGACGATTGCCGCATGTGCGCCGAGGTGTGCCGTCAGTGCGCGATGTCGATGCAGAAGATGGCGGATGCGATGAAGGGCACGATGCCGGTGAGCTAGAGCACCGTCAGAACTCAGATTGTCGGGACGACGTCAGAACTCAGATTGTCGGGACGACTCAGATCGTCAGGACGACTCAGATCGTGAGGACGCTGACCCGGGTGTCGCCGGCGGCAAGCACCTTGTAGAGCGAATGCAGCGCTACCGGGGCCCCCGGGCTCAGTTGCGCGCTCAGGTCGTGGTGGTGCCAGGCCCAGATGGTGTCACCGGATCCGATCGGCTCGACGGCGATCCAGCCGTCGGTGCTTGCGTTGCGCACGATGCCGTCGATCCACTTGCTGCCGGTGGCCGCCGCGGCGCGGGCCTGGATCGGGTGCAAGGCGTGGCCGGGACCGCGCTTGACGCAGCCCTCCTCCGCGGCGTGGGCGCACTGCATGATGCCGGCCACTCCTGTGAGACTCGTCAATTCCGACCTCCTTCGCGCTCCATGTCCGTTCCAGCTGCCTCGATTCTAGATTTCGCGCGTCGGCGTTGTCGGTAGAGCCGTCACACGACGAAACACTGGCCGGCGGCGCAGCGGGTCAGTCGTCGCCGTCGTCGATGTCGGGGAACTCGTCGTCGTCCCAGGAATCGAGTGCTCCGTCGGCACCGAGCACCCCGCCAGCACCAAGCACCTCGGCGGCCCCGCTGGTCGCGTCGATGATGCCCTGCAGCAACTCCGCCGCGGTCGCGGAACGCAGCAGGTGCACCTGGTCGAGCGGGCCGATCGGTGCCACACCCGCCAATTGCCAGCTCGACTGGATCGGATCCTCCGAGAGGCCGATCTCGGCGGGCCATTGTCCCTCGGAGAACTCGCTGGCCTGGGCCAGGGTGCGGCGCACGACCAACTCCGCTTCCTCGTGCAGCGGCTGCAGCGCATCCGTCCACTGCAGGTCCGGAAGGTCGAGCACCTCGGCGTGCGGATGCGGCCGGTCCTCGAGCCAGCGCGTCACGGCGACCCGGCGGGTGCCGCGCACCACAAGCCCGAGGGTGCGGCCGTCGGTTTCCATCTGGGTGATGTGGGCGACGGTGCCGGTGTCGAAGCGCTGCTCGCCGCCGCCGGCCTCCGAGCCGCGCTCGATCAGCACCACCCCGAATTCCGGGATGTCCTGCTGCAGCACCCGGGACATCATCAGCAGGTAGCGGTCCTCGAACACGCGCAGCGCCATCGGCATCGCCGGGAACAGCACCGACGACAGCGGGAACATCGGCATGGATGTCATGGACAGGAGTGAACCACGTCCGTCTTCGAATTCCCCGCACGGTGGCGCGGGCGGTTCGCCGGTCGTCGGGACAACCGTGATCAGGCGCCCTCGGCGGCGTCCTTCGCGCTGGCCAGCAGCGAGTCCCACATCTGTTTGGAATGCGCGGCGGCCTCCGCGCTGTCGTTGTTGTCCTGCCTCAGTGTCAGCACGGTCTGGGTGCCGAACGGCTCGAGCGTCCAGGTGAGCGTGTGGTAGTTTTCCGGCGCATCCGCCTGCCCGGTCAGTGGGCTGAAGTGGGTGGTCTCCAGGCGGCGGCCCGGTTCGAACGCGATGATCTCGCCCTTGTCCTCGAACGGTTTGCCTTCCCACTCGCCGCGCCAGACGATCGGGCTGCCGACGCTCCAGTCGGTGATCACCTCGGAGCCGAAGAACAATTGCCCCACGGATTCGGTGTCGGTGATCACTTCCCAGACCCGTGACGGCAACGCATCGATGGTGATCGTCGAGGTGGCGACATATTTGTCGGACATGGTTTCTCCTCTATGAGTCGCCCCGGTGGGGACTCGCTATCGGGCCTTCGCCGCGGCTTTGGCCGCCTTCTTCGACTCGCGCACCCGGTCCAGCGACTCGGAGTCGACGATGTCGGCCACCGACATCCGCGAGCCGTCTTCACCGTACGGGGCGGATGCTTCGCGCCAGCCGACGGCCGCCAGCCCGCGCTGCTTGCCCAGCAGCGCCAGAAAGATGCGGGCCTTCTGCTCGCCGAAGCCGGGCAGGGTCCTCAGCCGGCGCAGTATCTCGGCGCCGTCGGGGTTGCCGTCGGTCCAGATCGCGGTCGCGTCGCCGTGCCAGTCGTCGCGCACCGCGGCGCACAGCGCCTGCACGCGTGCCGCCATCGACCCCGGAAAACGGTGCACCGCCGGTGGTTGTTTGAACACCTGCGCGAAGGCATCCGGGTCGTGGTCGGCGATCGCGGCGGCATCCAGCGAGCCGATGCGGTCGCGGATCTTGGCCGGGCCCGCGAAGGCAGACTCCATGGTCACCTGCTGGTCGAGCAGCATCCCGATCAGCAGCGCCAGGTCGTTCTCGGTGAGCAGCGCATCCGCCGCAGGCTCACCCGTGAGATGCATCGTCATGCCGCCAGTGTGCGCGCCGAATGCCACCTGTGGCTAGTCCGAGGCGCGCCGACCTGCCGCCAGTGCCGATTCGCGGGCCGGATCAGGCGGTTTCGGCGGCCTTCTTGATCGCCGCCAGGGTGGCGTGGATGCCACTGCGCGCGTTCTCGAGCCGCTGCGTGATCTCGGCCTCGGCCGTCTCGCCGAATCGCTCGGCGAAGTAGGTCTCCCCCGCCGGCAGGATCGCCCACGACTCGGTCAGCTCGGTACCGCCGGCGGCCGGGCTGAACGTGTAGCCCCAGCGGGTGCGGTCGCCGCCGACGACGAAGGCGAACTCACGTCCTGGCTCGTCGGCCACCACTTGGGAGCGGGTTTCCCAGGTCTTGGTGGGTGTCTCGTTGTGGCCGGTGAACCAGGCGCCGACGCCGCGACTGTCGTCGTCCCACCAGCCACCGGTGCACACCGGGCTCCACTGGCCCATCCGGGTCACATCCGAGACCATGGCGTACAGCTCCTCCGCCGGTCGGGACACGATGATCGACTCAGAAAAGTTCCAGTTACCCATGCCGGAAGTCTAGCGATCCCGCGCCAGCACACCCCGTCCCCTTCCATCATTCAGGAGCCGATGGGGCGGTTGAGGCTGGTGGTGACCGTGAGCACCGCACCCGTCGCATCCGGCCCACCGGTCACACGATGTCCTGAATGATGAAAGCCGGATGCTGGGCAGGTGCGCGGCCAGTCCGATGCGGTCAGCGGGTCAGTCCGGTCGACGCAGCCGGCCGACACCCGGTATGAAGCGCCCCACCCGCGCGGCGTACTGATCGAATTCCGGATGCTTGGCGCGCAGCATCCGTTCCTCCCATCGCGCCTTCCCGGCCAGCAACGACAGCAGTGCCAGCCAGGTGACGATGTGCCAGATGGAGGCGCCGAACACGACCAGGCCGAGCCCGGCGACCAGCAGCCCGGTGTAGATCGGGTTACGGACCACGCCGTAGATGCCGGTCGTGACCAGACCGGCGTGCTCCCGTGGAATCGGACTGGCGGTCAGGGCCGAGCCGAGCCCGGCCGCGCCGAGGACGGCCAGGGCCGCACCGGCCAGGACCAGCACCATGACGATGACCAACGCGGCGGCGGCCACCGGCCACAGCGTGCCGTGCGGAATCACCACCAGCGCCGCCAGAAGCAGCAGCTGAGCGGCGACCAGAGTGAACGCCCGATTCATGAATCGAGACTACGGCCGCTTCTGTCCGGCGAGAACAGATTCCCGTGCCGCACCCCGATGGTCGGGCCGGTTCAGCTCCCGAGTCCGGCGTCCCGCGCCCGGGCCACCGCCTCGGCCCGGCTGCCGACCTCCAACTTCGCGAAGACACCCGAGGCGTGGTTGCGCACCGTCTTCTCGGAAAGGAACAGCGTTCGGGCGATCCTGGCGTTGTCGTATCCGCGCGCGATCAGGTCGAGCACCTCCCGCTCCCGCGCGGTGAGCGCGGGGAACGCTCCGATGTGCACGGGCAGGCTCGACAGCGTCGTGGCGACCCGGTGCGCGACCTCCGCGCCGACCACGAGCTCGCCGGCGGCGACCGACCGGATGGCCGAGACGATCCGGTCCTGGTCGGCGCCCTTCACGAGGTAGCCGCGGGCGCCGACGCGCAGCGCCGCGTCGACGGTCTCATCGGCCGCGGACATCGTGAGCACGAGCACGGCGCACTCCGGGTGGCGCTCACGCAGCGCGCCGGTCGCGGCGATTCCGCCGATGCCGTCCATGTGCAGATCCATGAGTACGACGTCCACCCGGTCCAGGCGGTCCACCAGCGCGCACGCCTCCTCACCGCTGCCGGCCTCGCCGATCAGCCGGATGCCGGCATCGTCTGCAAGCGCGGCCGCGAGGCCCCTGCGATACACCGGATGGTCGTCGGCGATGATGACCCGGATCGGCTCGTTCATGCCCGCACCGGAATATGTGCGTGCACGCGGGTGCCGCCCCCGGGGACCGACTGGACACTGCAGTGCCCGCCGAGTTCCCGGGCGCGTTCGGCCATCGATCCGAGTCCGACGCCCGACCGAGTCGCCTCCCCGATGCCGCAGCCGTCGTCGGTGACCCGCACATCGAGCCCGTCCGCGAACCGCAGGCTCACCTGGCAGCGGCGGCCCTGCGAGTGGCGGGCCGCGTTGTTCATCGCCTCCCGCGCGACGAAGTACGCGGCCAGTTCGACCGCCGCCGGCAGCGCGGGGAGCTCGTCGACGCAGTCCACGGACACCAGGATGCGACCGGATGCCGTCAGCGAGGCCCCGTAGTCGCGCAGCGAGGCGACCAGGCCGATGTCATCCAGGGCCGCCGGTCGCAGTTCGGCCACGATCCGTTTGAGGTCGTCCAGTCCGTGGTGCACGTCGGCGTGGATCGCGTCCAGTCCCAGGCTCTCGCCCAGCCCGGCCCGTCCGGCGGCGCGGTGCGCGGCATCCAGCCCGAGGGCGACGCCGGCCAGCGTGGGCCCCAGTCCGTCGTGCAGGTCGCGACGGATGCGCCGCCGCTCCTCTTCCCGCGCGACGACGAGCCGTTCCCGCGAGCGCACCAGGTCGCGGTTCAGCAGCACGGCGCGCACCGAGGCCGCCGCCTGCGCGGCGACATCGCGCAGCAGCACCTCGTCGCCGGCATCGAGCACGCGTTGACCGGGGCGCACGCCGACCTCGAGGGTGCCCACCCGATCACCACCGTGCAGGAGCGGCAGCGCCTCGACGTGCTCGCCGCGTTCGCCGACCTGAGCGGCGGGCTCCGCATCCCCGGTGAGGGTGACCGCGGCGTAGGGCAGATGCAGAGAGCGGCTGACCGTGGTGACCAGGGCCGGCAGCACCTCCTCCGGCGACAGGGCGTCCTCCAGTCGCTGGCCGAGCCGGGACAGCGCGGCGTAGGGCTGCATCCGGTCGCCGTAGAACAGCCGATCGATGCCGCGGCGCGCCCACTGTTGCGCCGGGGCGAAACCGACCCCGACCACCACGGCGGCCAGCACCGCACCGGCCGGGCCGCCGGCGATCTGTGCGGCCAGGATGCCGACCGGCACCGCGACCACCGCCACCACGACGACGGCAGCGATGCCGTGGATGGCGGTGCGTCCCCGCCAGCGGTCGCCGTCGTACAGGCCGTACCGTAGCGTGGCCACGCCCAGGCCGATCGGGACGGCGAGGGAGCCGATCAGGTTCGGGATCGGGCCGAGCAGTCCGCCGACCAGGGTTACGGCGAACGCGCCGATCATCCACCACAGCGGCGCCCGGCGCTGCCGCGAGCCGCGCACGGTGCGGACGATGACGCCGACGAGCCCGGCGGCGAAGCAGGCCACGGCCAGTCCGATCAGCGTCGCGAAGATGGACAGCGACAGTGCCGGGTCGATGCCGGAGATGGTCAACGGATTGTGCAGCCCGGCATCCACCTCTTCCAGCGGCGGCCCGATCAGGATGTTGCCGAGGCTGCCCACCCCCACCACCGACCAGGCGACCCAGGCCACCGGGCGCCAGCGCCGGGACGGCAGCCGGCCGTCCGGGAAGTAGAGGGTGAGCGTGGCCGTTTCCAGCAGCAGTGCCGGCACCCACAGGTAGGCCGCGAGGACGACCGCGAGGGTGTGCGGCGCCAGCCCGCGTTCGGCCCAGATGCCGGACAGGGTGGCCGCGGCGGTGAGCTGGCCGAGGGCCACGAAGATCCAGCCCAGCACGTGTCGCGGGGCGCGCCGGATGATCAGGGCTCCGACGGCGGCGAACGGCACGGCGATGGCGGCGGTGGTGAGGCCGTTCTCGGTGGCCAGGGCGAGCCATTCGCCGGCATCCGCCCCGACCAGCACGACGAAGAACGCGACCTCGGTCGCTGCCAGAACGGACAGTGCCGTCGCGACAGCGGCCGGGGTGCCGCGCGAAATCTTCATCGGGCGGTCCCGAGCGTCATGGCTTGATGCTAGTGGCAGGGTCGCCGTCGCGGAATGGTGCCGTCGCGGTGAACAGCGAAACCGACATCAGCACTGCGGCGGCCAGGCCGAGGTAGTGGGCGTCGAACGGCAGGAGTCCGGCGATGTCGCCGGCGATGAACAGCACGAGCAGGATGACGCTGGCCCGCGAGACGGCGTGCGAGCGCCACAGCGCCCAGGCCGCGGCGAGGATGGTGAGCATCGACGCGTTGTTGTAGACGGTGAACAGCACGGCGGCGGGTGGACCGGCGTATCCGGACAGGGCGGCGGCGGCTGCGGTGGTGCCCAGGTGTGCGTCGGCCAGGGCGAACGCCGACACCGAGAAGCCCATCATCAGCGGCAGGCAGGTGAAGGCGAGCACTCCGCTGATCAGGGTGATCCAGGATGCGATGCGGCTGCGGGTGCGAGCCAGCCGGAACCAGATCAGCACGGAGCCCACCAGCAGTGCCGGTGCGAAGATGCCGGCGATGGCCGCTGTGTTGGCGGGGCCAGGATCGGTCGCTAGTTGGTGGAACAGGCTGGCATAGCCGTGGCTCATGTCGAGCAGCGACCGATTGACCAGCTGGGCGACGAACGCTCCGATCAGCACGGCGCTCGCGGCGACCTTCACGCCGATCGGCCAGCTTCCGGCGACCGACTCGAGGCGGCGGTGTCCGTGTCGTCGTTCAGTGGCGGTCTGAACGGGTTGGGCGGTGGTGACCATGATGTTCTCCTTCACGAGCTGCGGGTCTTCTGACCTCACAACCGTGCCGCCGGCGTTGTCCCGCACAAAAGGGAACCCGGTCCCGACTTTCGCCGGGACCGGGTGGTTTCTCCCACCGGTGGTTGGGGAGCGACCGAGGAACGAGGCCGTCCCTAGTGCACACCCGGTGGTTGAGGAGCGACCGAGGAACGAGGCCGCGTCTCGAAACCTACTTCTCGACCGCAAACCCCCCGGCCCAGCTGATCTTCTCGGATGCTGCCAGGGTGAGCTGCAGGAACCCGAGCGCCTCGAGCTCGCGGGCCCGCTTGAGCGCACCGGCATCCACCGCGGAGATGCCACCGGCTTCGAGCACGCCGGCCAGCGCCGCCTTGGCGTCGCCGTCGTCTCCGGCGATCAGTACGGTGGTCGGCTGTCCGCCGACCTGCCCGGAGGTGAGCGTGGCGGCCAGAGTGGTGTTGAACGCCTTGAGCACGGAGGCGCCGGGCACCCGGCTGGCGACCTCCTGCGCGGCGGAGGAATCGGCCGGCACGGTGAGGCTGTCGAAGGTGGCGAAGTCCAGCGGGTTGGTGATGTCGACGACGGTCTTGCCGTCCAGTTGTGCCGCGTACTGTCCCAGCACGTCGCTGAGCGCCGGGTAGGGAACGGCCAGCACGACGATGTCGCCGCTGGGGGCGTCGCCCACTGCGCCGGAGGTGACCGATGCGCCGGCCGCCTTCGCCGCCTCCGCGGCCTTCTCGGCATCCCGGGCCAGAACCTGCACGGGCGCTCCGCCCTTGGCCGCGATCCCGGCGATGGCCGATCCCATCTTGCCCGCTCCGATGATGGTGACGCTCGTCATGTCGTGCTCCTTTTCTCGCCTCTCGGCGACCGCTCAATTAGTTGTTGCTACAAATAAGTTACCTCGCTTCAGTTGTAGCGTCAAGTAATTTGCTAGACTGATTTCATGACCGAGGAGAAATGGCTGACCGCACCGCAACTGCACGCCTGGTTGCGCTTCGTCGCGGTCCTGGAACTGCTGCCCGGCGTGCTGGATTCACAGTTGCAACGCGACGCCGAGCTGAGCCACTTCGAGTACTTCGTGCTCGCCATGCTCTCCGAGGCGCCGGATCGCACGCTACGCATGACGGCGCTGTCCGATCACACCAACGCCACGCTCCCCCGGCTGTCCCACGTGGTGGCCCGGCTGGAGCGCCGCGGCTACGTGCAACGCACCCCCTGCCCAGAGGACCGCCGCGCCACCAACGCCAGCCTCACCGAGGCCGGCTGGCAGAAGGTCGTCGCCTCGGCGCCCGGGCACGTGCGCACGGTGCGCGAAAACGTGGTCGACCTGCTCACCGACGAGCAGATCGGGCAGCTGGAGGCCATCTCAGACACACTGCTGCGCAACCTGGACCCGGAACACCGGATGCTGTCCCGCGAGTAGATCTAACCTCACTTGCACATTGGTGTCCTTCCCGAGCACTCGGAAGCACACCTAGGCGCAACTCAGCGCATCCCGTCCGGGAACACCCGCTTGTAACTGCGCCCATCCGGCAAGTGCACCGTGGTGGCATCCAGGGAGCCGCGGCTGATGCGCAGGTAAATGGCCTGAACGCTCACGCCCAGGCGGCGGGCCGCCTCCGCCACCGACAGTCCAGGCAGGTCCGTCGGCACGTTGCTCGGCCGCGCCGACCGTTTGCGGCCGGCCTCGTGCCGGGACGCGATCTCGGCGTCGCTGCCCTGCCAGCGCCACTTCGCCGCCGCCGGCTTGAGGCCGGATGCCTCGGCCACCTGATCCCAACTCGCGCCGCTCGCCAGGGCGTCGCGCACCGCATCCAGGGTGGCGGCATCCTGCTCCAGCGCCGTGATCAGCGATCGGATGTCGCGCAGCCGGTCCAGCGGGCCCGGCATCACCTGCGCCCGGTCACCCTCAGCGAGGCGGGCCAGGGCGGCACGCGCGGAATCGGCGAGAAACGGCGGCATGGCCTCTAGTCTGGCAGCCGCTTCTGCGGGTACGGTGCCTCGTGCCGGGCCAGCATCTCGACGAAGCCGGCGATCTTGCGCCGGCGCGCGGCATCCGTCTTCAGCTGGCTGAGCCGGAACATCAGCGCGTACCGGTTCTGCGCAGTCAGCACGTCGTACATGGCCTGCGCGCTCGGATCGGCGGCGATCGCCGCCAGCAGGTCGGCCGGCGGCTCGGCGCGGGCCGGGCCGGCGTAGGCCAGTTCCCAGCGTCCGTCCGCCTTCGCCGCCTCGACTGCGGCGCGGCCGGCCGGGCGCATCCGGCCCTCGTTCTCGAGCCGAGCGATGTGGCCGACGTTGCGCAGCGACCAACTGCTGCGTGGACGGCGCGGGGTGAACCGCTGGAAGAAGCTCTCGTCGTCGCGGCTGAGGGACCGGCCGTCGATCCAACCGAAGCACAGCGCCTCGTCCAGGGCTCCGGCGTAGTCCAGCGCGGTGATGGTGCCGCCCTTACGGCCGAGGATCAGCCGCACCCCGGGCGAGTCCGCGTGGTGTTCTTCGAGCCAGGCCCGCCAGGCGGCGGCATCCGGCAGCAGCAGGTCGGGGTACTCGGTGGCCATCCGTCGAGTCTGGCCGCCCGCGCCTGGTCGCGCAACGCCCGCCCTACCAGGCCCGAGCGATACCTTTCCGGACAAGAAACCTCCTTGCTCCCACCGAGCGATACCTTTTCGGACGAGACGCCTGTCCGCGGACGCATCAGTGGTCCGGAATGCCATCTCTGAGCCGCCGATGCTGCCGCTCATCCCTGGGCGGGTCGATGCTAGCCGTGCCACCGCCGGGCGACCGATGCGGGGTGACGGAAGCGCAGGGCGAGCCGGTAAGGTACGAAAACGGGTATCGACCCGCCCGACCGCGGACGAGCAGGAGTCCACGGTGACGGTGCGGCCCGGTCGAGGAGTGCGCCGGAATGGCCGAGACGATCGGATTGCTGCTGGCCGCGGGTGCCGGCCGACGGATGGGGCGTCCCAAGGCGTTGCTGGAAGGCCGCGACGGTGTGCCCTGGGTGGTGTCCACGGCACGCACTCTGGCCGCCGGCGGATGCGTCGAGACGGTCGTGGTGGTCGGCGCGGCGGCGGAGACGGTCCGCGGCCTGCTCGCCGGCGAGCCGGTGACCATCATCGAGGCCGCCGACTGGGAGGCCGGCATGGGTGCCTCGCTGCGCGCGGGGCTGGATGCGATCGGCGCGGGGCTGGATGCGACCGGCATCGGACCGGAGGCCATCCTGGTGCAGCTCGTCGACCTGCCGGACGTCGGCCCGGCGGTGATCCGGCGGTTGCTCGCCCATTCGGCGCCGGATGCCCTGGCCCGCGCCGACTACGGCCACGGCCCGGGGCATCCGGTGCTCTTCGGCCGCGATCACTGGGCGCCGATCGCCGCCGAGTGCGCCGGCGATCGCGGTGCCCGCGCCTACCTGGCCCGCCATCCGGTGCTCGAGGTGGACTGCTCCGATCTGGCCACCGGCGCCGACATTGACGATTCCGAGCATTATGTTTCTATGCTGAGTAAATGATCACCGTCGATTCTGCCCAGGATGTGCGCGACCGACTGGGCTCGGTCGGTTATCTGGCGGACGACGGGCTGGCCATGGTGACCTATCTCGCCCTGGCGATGCAGCGTCCGCTGCTGCTGGAGGGCGAGCCGGGCACCGGCAAGACCGCACTGGCCGAGGCGCTGGCGCAGTGCCTGCAGATTCCGCTGATCCGGCTGCAGTGCTACGAGGGCATCGACGCCACGCAGGCGCTGTACGACTGGGACTTCACCCGGCAGATCCTGCACCTGCGCACCGTGGAGGCGGCCGGCGCGACCGGCGACACCGATGGGCTCGAGCAGTCCCTGTTCGACGAGCGGTTCCTGTTGGCGCGGCCCATCCTGCGCGCGCTGCGGGAGAGTCCGGCGGTGTTGCTGGTGGACGAGATCGACCGCGCCGATGACGAGTTCGAGGCGTTCCTGCTCGAGGTGCTCTCCACCAATCAGGTCACCATTCCGGAGTTGGGTACGATCACGGCCAGCACGCCGCCGATCGTGGTGCTCACCTCGAACCGCACCCGCGAGCTGCACGACGCGCTGAAGCGCCGCTGCCTCTACCACTGGATCGAGCATCCCGGCCTCGCCAGGGAGATCGAGATCCTGCGCACCCGCCTCCCCCAGGTGAGCCAGCTGCTCGCCGAACAGGTGGCCGCGGTTGTGCAGAACCTGCGCCTGGGCGGCGAGATGCTCAAGCCGCCCGGTGTCGCGGAAACCCTGGATTGGGCGCACGCGCTCAGTCAGCTCGGCCGCCTGGAACTCGACCTGGAATCCGCCGCCGCGACCATCGGCGCGGTGTGCAAATACCGCGAAGACACCGAGCGGGTGCGCCTGGCGCTCGACCGCATCCTGACGGCCTGACCGTGCCAACCCCGCTCGCACCGACGGATGCTCCGCTCGAGTCGACCGGGACGTTCGTCGGCTTCGCCCAGGCGCTGCGCAGCGCGGGACTGCCGGTCGGACCGGACCGCACCCAGGTGTTCCTGGATGCGGCGGTGCGGCTCGGCGTGGGCGACCGCCGCCACGTGTACTGGGCCGGGCGCGCCACGCTGTGCACCAGCCCGGAAGACATCGTCACCTTCGACAAGACCTTCGAGCGCTGGTTTTCCGCCGAACCGGCCGGCGTCGCGGCGCCGCGTTCGGCCCCGCAGTCGGTCGCGCAGGCCGACATCACCGGCGATGGCGCGGCCGATCAGCTCGGCGAGGAGCACCGCATCGCGGTCCTGGCCAGCGAGGAGGAGGCGCTGCGGCACCGGGATGTCGCCAGCCTGTCCGCGGTGGACCGGACACGACTGGCGCGGCTGTTCGCCGGCCTGAGCGTCACCGTGCCGCAGCGGCGCAGCCTGCGCCGGCATCCGCATCGCCGCGGCGACATCGACGCCGCCCGCACGGTGCGCGAACAGCTGCGGCGCGCGGGTGAGCCGGGTCCGCTGAGACACCGCCGGGCGCGGCCGAGGGCGCGGCGCATCGTGTTCCTGGTGGACGTGTCCGGCTCCATGCAGGCCTACGCCGACAGTCTGCTGCGCCTGGCGCACCGGGTCGTCATGGCCGCGCCCTACAGCACAGAGGTGTTCACGTTGGGCACCCGGCTCACACGGGTGACCACGGCACTGCGGTTGCGCGACCCGGAGCAAGCTCTGCAGGTCGCCGGCGCGGCCGTGCCGGACTGGTCCGGTGGGACTCGGCTCGGCGAGGTGCTGCGCGCCTTCGCCGACCGGTGGGGGCAGCGTTCGGTGGTGCGCGGCGCCGTCATCGTGATCGCCAGCGACGGCTGGGAGCGCGGCGACCCGACGCTGCTGGGCAGCCAGGTGTGCCGGCTGCAGCGGCTGGGCCGGGTGGTGCTGTGGTCGAACCCGCACCTGGGCAAGGCGGGCTACGCGCCCATCCAGGGCGGGATCGTCGCCGCGTTGCCGTACCTGGATGCGCTGGTCGCCGGCCATTCGCTGGCGGCGTTCGAGGAACTGTTGCAGCGGATCGCCGACGCGTGAGGCTCGGGCCGACCTTGCCGGCATCCGCCCGCCGCACCTGCCCCCTATCCGCCAGACATCCGCCCTCCCATCCCGTTTCAAGGACATTCTGTCTGCATGCCCGGTTTAGCCCGATGTTCCGGCAGCCGGAGGACAAAATCTCCGTGAAACGGGATGTAGACGGGCGGCGGGAGGGGGAAGGCAGAGCGGCCGGGAGGGCGACGGCGAAGGGGGCTGCGGGATGCCGCGGAGCGGCTGGCGCCACGCCGGGCGCTCTATCGTGAGCCGCTCTCGCGGGTGTATACAGAGAGGACACAATGACGTGAGCGAACGGAGCAAGACATGACGCGCAGCACCATCACCGTGACAGTCGACGGGGTGTCCTACACGGATGAAGTGGAACCTCGGATGCTGCTCGTAAGGTACTTACGAGAGACACTCGGCAAGACTGGCACACTGATCGGCTGCGACACCAGCAACTGCGGCGCCTGTACCGTGCACCTGGATGGGGTGAGCGTGAAGTCCTGCACCATGTTCGCGGTGCAGGCCGACGGCCACGAGGTGACCACCATCGAGGGGATCTCCCAGAACGGCGAGCTGCACCCGATGCAGGCCGCGTTCCACGAAAACCACGCCCTGCAGTGCGGCTTCTGCACCCCGGGCATGATCATGGAATCCATCGACCTGCTGCGCGAGCATCCGGATCCGGACGAGCAGACCATCCGCGAAGGACTGGAGGGCAACCTCTGCCGCTGCACCGGATACCACAACATCGTCAAGGCGGTGCAGGCCGCCTCCAAGGTCAATCTCGGCGCGACGATCCCGGTGGGGGTGCCGGCAGCATGACCACCACCGAAATCGGTGCCCCGCGCACCCGGAAGGAAGACCAGCGCCTCATCACCGGGCACTCCCGGTACACCGACAACATGGTGCTGCCCGGGATGCTGCACATCGCCCTGGTGCGCAGCCCGTTCGCGCACGCGAAGATCACCTCGATCAACGTGGAGGCCGCCAAGAAGGCGACCGGCGTGGTGATGGTGCTCACCGGCGCGGACGTCGCCGACGAGCAGGGCAGCCTGCCCTGCGTCTGGCCGGTGACCCCGGAGCAGAAGGCGCCGTCGTATCCGGCCATCGCCATCGACCGGGTCGCCTTCGCCGGCGAGATCGTGGCCTGCATCATCGGCAGGAGCGCCGCCGCGGCCCAGGATGCCCTCGACCTCGTCGACGTCGAATACGAAGAACTGCCCGTGGTCCTGGACCTCGAGGAGGCATACAACGACACCGTGCTCGCCCATCCCGACCTCGGCACCAACCTGTCCGCCAAGTGGATTCTGGATTCCGCCGCGGCCGGCACCGGCAAGGACGTCGCGGAGGCGCTGGCCACCAGCGACGTCGTGATCGAGCGCACCTACCGCCAGCAGCGGCTGATCCCGGCCTTCATGGAGCCGCGCTCCACCGTGGTCGACCCGACCAGCGAGCAGATCACCATGTGGTCGGCCACCCAGGTGCCGCACATCGTGCGCCTCGTGCTGGCGCTGACCCTGGGAGTGCCGGAGTCGAAGGTGCGCGTCGTCGCCCCGGATGTCGGCGGCGGCTTCGGCGGCAAGCTCGCGGTGACCCCGGAAGAGATCATCACCATGATCGCGGCGCACCGCACCGGCAAGCCGTGCAAGTACACCGAGACCCGCAGCGAGTCGCTGATCGCCGGCCACCACGGTCGCGCCCAGGTGCAGCGCCTCAAGCTGTCGGCCACCAAGGACGGCATCGTCACCGGACTGAGCGTGAACCTGCTCGCGGACATGGGCGCCTACCTGGGCATCATCACCTCCGGCATCCCGATCCTGGGCGCGTTCATGTACAACGCGATCTACAAGTTCCCCGCCTACAGGTTCGAATGCAACAACCTGTTCACCAACACCACTACGACCGGCGCATACCGCGGGGCCGGGCGGCCGGAGGCGACGTTCGCGATCGAGCGGCTGATGGACGACCTGGCCGCGGAGCTGAAGATGGATCCCATCGAGCTGCGTCGCAAGAACTGGATCAAGCACGAGGAGTTCCCGTTCACGACCGTCGCCGGGCTGGAGTACGACTCGGGCAACTACGAGGCCGCCACCGACAAGGCGCTGGAGTTGTTCGGCTACGACAAGCTGCGCGCCGAGCAGCAGGCCCGTCGCGCATCCGGCGACCGGGTGCAACTGGGCATCGGAGTCTCCACGTTCACCGAGATGTGCGGACTGGCCCCCTCGCGGGTGCTCGCCTCACTGGACTATGCCGCAGGCGGTTGGGAGCACGCGCAAGTGCGGGTGCTGGCCACCGGCGGCGTCGAGGTGGTCACCGGCATCAGCCCGCACGGTCAGGGCCACGAGACCTCGTTCAGCCAGATCGTGGCGGACCGACTCGGGGTGCCGTTCGACAACGTGGAAATTCTGCACGGCGACACCCAGGTGGCGCAGAAGGGCATGGACACCTACGGTTCGCGGTCTCTGGTGGTCGGCGGCATGGCCGTCGTCGCGGCGGCCGACAAGGTGATCGAGAAGGCCAAGACCGTCGCGGCGCACCTGCTGGAGGCGGACCGGGATGACATCGAGTTCACCGCGGGCCGGTTCGGGGTGAAGGGCACCGACCAGGGCATGACCTTGGCCGAGATCGCCTTCGCCGTGTTCTCCGGCCACAACATGCCCGACGGCTTCGAGCCCAGCCTGGACTCCGATGCCACCTTCGACCCGGTGAACTTCAACTTCCCGCACGGCACTCACCTGGCCGCGATGGAGGTGGACACCGAAACCGGTGAGGTCAGCCTACGCAGCTACGTCTGCGTGGACGACATCGGAAACGTGATCAACCCGCTGCTGGTCGACGGTCAGGTGCACGGCGGTCTGGCACAGGGCATCGCGCAGGCCCTCTACGAGGAAGCGGTCTACAACGAGTCCGGCACCCTGGTGACCGGGTCCTTTGTGGACTACCTCATCCCCTCCGCCGCCGACCTGCCGTCGTTCACCACGGCCAGGACGACGACCCCGGCCACCACCAATGCGCTGGGGGTCAAGGGCGTCGGCGAGGCCGGCACCATCGCATCCACGCCCGCGATCGTCAACGGCGTGCTGGATGCGATCCGCCAGTTCGGCGTCAGCGACATCGCGATGCCGTGCACGCCCAGCCGGGTGTGGACCGCGCTGCAGGAGGTGGCGCTGAACGATACCAGCAGCGAAACGACAGGAGCAGTGCGATGATCCCGGTGGCATTCGACTACGCGGCCCCGACCAGCGTCCAGGAAGCGCTTGAGCTGCTGGCGAAGGCCGGCGACGAGGGCAAGATCCTCGCCGGCGGGCAGAGCCTGATCCCGGTGCTCAAACTGCGGATGGCGGCGCCGGGCATCCTGATCGATCTGGGCAAGATCGACGAGCTGCGCGGCATCCGGGAGGAGGGCGACGCGCTCGTGATCGGGGCGATGACCCGGCACCACAAGGTGGCGAACGACCCGCTGGTCGCGCAGCACGCCTCGCTGCTGGCCAAGGCGACCCAGACCGTCGCCGACCGGCAGGTGCGGCATCGCGGCACCCTCGGCGGCGCGCTCAGCCACGCCGACCCGGCCGCGGACCTGCCGGCGCCGGCGCTCGCACTGGATGCCGAGTTCGTCATCGCCGGACCGCGCGGCACCCGCACCGTGCCGGCATCGGAGTTCTTCGTCGACCTGTTCACCACCGCGCTGCACGAGGATGAGATCCTCACCGCGGTGCGGATCCCCAAGCGCACCGGATGGTTCAGCAACTACCAGAAGTTCGTGCGGGTCGCCCAGCAATGGTCGATCGTGGGGGTGGCGGCGACCGTGCGGATGGACGGCGACACCATCGCCGAAGCACGGGTGGCACTGACCAACATGGGCTCGGTGCCGGTGCGGGTGCCGAGCGTGGAGCAGGCGCTGGTCGGCTGCCCGATCGAGGAAGAAGCGATCGCCCGGGCGACGGCCGGAGCCGGCGAGGGCACCACGCCGCCGAGCGACATCAACGGCGACGCGGACTACCGGCGGCACCTGGCGTCAGTGCTCACCAAACGCGCCATCCTCGGTGCGGTACCGCTGTCGCAGGCGGCGGCCTGATGCAGCTCGAGCACAAGTTCAGTCTGCCCGTCCCGTACGACACGGTCTGGGCGTCGTTCGACGACCTGGCCGGGCTGGTGCCCTGCGTTCCGGGTGCGACGCTGACGTCCCAGGACGGCGAGTCGTTCACCGGGTCGGTGAAGGTCAAGCTCGGACCAATCTCGATGACGTACAACGGCACCGGCACCTTCGTCGAACGCGACAAGGCGGCCGGGCGGATCGTCGTGGAGGCCAAGGGCAAGGACAAACGCGGCAACGGTACGGCCGGCGCGACGGTGCAGGCGCAGATCACCGCGGTCGGCGACAGCACGGCCGTCGAGGTCAACACCGACCTTGCGGTGACCGGTAAGCCGGCCCAGTTCGGCCGCGGCGTGATCCAGGAGGTGAGCGACAAGCTGCTCGGCCAGTTCGTCGACGCCTTCATTGCAAAGTTGAGTCCGGATGCCGCGGGCGTGGGCTCCGCAGAAGGCGGCCCGGAGGGCGGCAGCGGTGTCGGTGCTGCACGCGGTGCCGACATTGCGGGAGGCAACACGTCCGCGGCGTCGACTCCAGCCACCGCATCCACGCCAGCCGCATCCACGCCAGCCACGATATCGACACAGGCGTCGGCATCCATACCGCTTCCGGCGCCGTGGCTGCGGCTCAAACCCGCCCCCGGCTCGGAGCCGGCGGAACTCGATCTGCTGTCGACGGTGTTGCCGGTGCTGGTGCGCCGCTACGCGGTGCCGGCCGGGATCGCGCTGGTCGTGATGCTCGCCATCCGTCGCTGGCTGAAGCGGTAATCCACCGACCCCGAGCGAGCTTCTCCCGCCGAGCGACTTACTGCCCCCGCCTTACTGCCCCGCCGGCGATACCTTTTCGGACGAGCGATACGTCCGCGGACGCGTCTTTCGTCCGAAAAGGTACCCTTCGACGCGCAGGGGGCGCGTCGCGGATGCGGCGGGCGTAACTATTCGCCCGGCACCTCGCCCTGCAGCCCGCCGTGCACGGCGTCCTCCAGGATGCCGACGGTGCGGGCCAGGTAGTCGGTGATCGCCGCGCTTTCGTTCTCGTCGTAGCGGCCCATGAGGTCGTTGGTGTGCAGGATCATGGGCGCCAGGCTGGCCATCGCCCGCCGCACCGACGCCTCGCTGGGCACCACCAGCTGCCGGCGCCGGTCGGTCGGATGCGGCTCGCGCCGCACATGCCCGGCGCGCACCAGCCGGTCCACGGCGACGGTGGCCGCCGCCGTACTGATCCCCAGCCGCTGCGCCAGCGCACCGGGGCTGAGCGGTCCGCTCGCCATCAGGTGCTGCATGGCATCCAGGTCGGTCGGGTTGATGCCCAGGAGCTCGCCCAACTGCCGCTCCACCTCGCGATTAAGCGTGAGAATTCGGCGCAGCAGCACGGATGCCTCGTGCATCGCGGGCGCCCCCGCCGGCGTGATGATCTCGGCCACGGTCCCATCCTAGCCACTCGCTATACACCTTGATAGCTAAACAGTTTAGCTATACTATGGTGCGATTGATCGGCGACCAGAAAGAAGCCCGTGACCCCAGACATCCGTTCCCCCCGGCGGTGGCTGCGCATCGCCATTCCCGCCGTGCTCATCCTGCTCTGGCTGGGTGTGGCCAGTGTCGGCGGCCCGTACTTCGGCAAGGTCGACGAGGTCTCCAGCAACGACCGGACCAGTTACCTGCCGGCCAGCGCCGACGCGACCCGGGTGCAGTCCGTGCTGGCCGACTTCGCCGGCAGCGACGCCATCCCGGCCGTCGTGCTGTACGTGCGGGCCGGCGGGCTGACCCCCGCCGACCTGAGCGCGATCACGGATGCGACGGCGACCTTCGCCGACGTCGAGGGCGTCACCGGCGAGGTCTCCCCGCCGATCCCGTCCGCGGACGGCGCGGCCGCCGAGGTGTTCGTGCCGATCGCCTCGGATGGCGAGGTGGTCAACACGGTGCAGCACCTGCGACAGGACGTGGCGCGTAGCGCACCGTCTGGCGTGACCAGCTACGTCACCGGCCCGGCCGGGTACACCGCCGACCTCGTGGACGCGTTCGGCGGCATCGACGGCATCCTGCTCCTGGTGGCGCTGCTGGCGGTGTTCCTGATCCTCATCGTGGTCTACCGGTCGCCGCTGCTGCCGCTGATCGTGCTGGGCACCGCGATGTTCGCGCTGTGCGCCAGCATCCTCACCGTGTGGTGGTTGGCCAAGGCCGGGCTGGTGCAGCTGAACGGGCAGGTGCAGGGCATCCTGTTCATCCTGGTGATCGGCGCTGCGACCGACTATTCGCTGCTCTACGTGTCGCGCTACCGGGAGGCGCTGCGCGACAACGAGCGGCGTTGGACGGCGACCTGGACCGCGCTGAAGGGCGCGTGGGAGCCGATCCTGGCCTCCGGCGGCACGGTGATCGTTGGACTGCTCTGCCTGCTGCTCAGCGACCTGAACTCGAACAAGGCGCTCGGCCCGGTTGCCGCGATCGGCATCGGTTTCAGCCTGCTGGCGGCCCTGACGTTCCTGCCGTCGCTGCTGATGGCTGCCGGTCGGGTGGCGTTCTGGCCGGTCCGTCCGCGGTTCGGCTCCGCGCATCCGGTGCTCACCGGCGCGGAGGCCACCGGACTGTGGCCGCGCCTGGCCCGCGGCATCTCGAAGCGGCCCCGGCTGATCTGGGTGGTCTGCACGCTGGCGTTGCTGGCCGCCTCCGTCGGGGTGCTGCAGTTCCAGGCCAGCGGGGTGCCGCAGAGCGACCTGATCCTGTCCGCCTCGCAGGCGCGGGACGGGCAGGCGGCGCTTGGCGAGCACTACGCCGGCGGCTCCGGCAGCCCGGCGGTCATCCTGGGCCCGCAGTCGCGGCTGGACGACATCGCCCAGGTGGCGCTGGACAGCGACGGCATCAACTCACTGACGGTGCTGTCGAAGGATTCGCCGAGCGGCAGCCTGCCGGTGACGGATGCCGGCATCCAGCCGGTCGGCCCGCCCGGCACGCCGGCCGGCTCCCCCACGGTGGTGGACGGTGAGGTGATGCTGCAGGCGACGCTGACGGATGCCGCCGACTCGATGGCCGCCGAGCACACCGTGCGGAGCCTCCGCACCGCCCTGCACCAGGTCTCCGATTCGGTGCGGGTCGGCGGGGTGACCGCGACGGCGATCGACTCCAACGACGCGTCCATCCACGACCGCAACCTGATCATCCCGATCGTGCTGGCGGTGATCCTCGTGATCCTGATGCTGCTGCTGCGCTCGGTGCTCGCGCCGGTGCTGCTGGTGCTGTCGGTGGTGGTGTCGTTCGCCGCGTCGCTGGGGGTGGCCGCGTTCGTGTTCAACGGCATCTTCGACTTCCCCGGTGCCGACCCGGCGGTGCCGCTGTACGGCTTCGTGTTCCTGGTGGCCCTCGGCATCGACTACAACATCTTTTTGATGACTCGGGTGCGGGAGGAATCGCTGTTGCACGGCACCCGGCAGGGCATTCTGCGCGGGCTGGCGGTCACCGGCGGGGTGATCACCTCGGCCGGCCTGGTGCTGGCGGCCACGTTCGCGGCGCTGTCGGTGATCCCGATTCTGTTCCTGGTGCAGATCGCGTTCATCGTCGCGTTCGGCGTGCTGCTGGACACCCTGCTGGTGCGCTCGCTGTTGATCCCTGCGCTCAGCTACGACATCGGGCGCGCCATCTGGTGGCCGAGCCGCCTCTCCCGCTCCGGTGGTTGAGTAGCGAGCGCTCTCGCGCGAGCGTATCGAAACCGCGTCAGCGGGTTGAGTAGCGACCGAGGAACGAGGCCGCGTATCGAAACCGCGTCAGCCCGCGCTCCCCTACCCCGCCTCCACCGGCCCGCACTCCGGGCAGGACCACTCGCTCCCCGACCGGCACAGTGGTGTTCCGCAATCCGGGCACGTGCGCAGCTCATCCATGGCTCCATCCTGGCACCGGCGAGCCCACTCCAGCCAGTGGCCGCCGACGCTACCGCTCCCGCGCCGGCTGCAGCCGGAACAGCCACTGTGCCTCGATGCGGTGCCAGGCCTCCTCGCGGTCGTCGCCGGCGAGCGGCGTGGCGTGCACCGGCAGGTGGTGTCCGCGCACGGTGATGGCGGCATCCGGATGCGCCAGCAGGTTGTAGCTCCAGGCCGGATGCGCCGCGCGGCCGAAGCTCGTGCCGGCCACGATGGCGCGGCCGTGCCCGTCAGCGGTGTACATCAGCTCGGTGTCGCGGGTCTGCCCGGATTTGGCTCCGGTGCTGTGCAGCACCAGCGACGGTACGAGCAGGCCGCTCAGTTGCGTCCGGCCGCCGCTGGCCCGGTGTACCAGACGCTCCAGCGGCGGCATCCACACCGGGGCGCTGCGCCGGAACAACCGCGTTCGCGTGAGCGGCGCAATCGCCGAACGAACGAGACGAACGACGGATGTCATGCGCCCATTGTGGCTCATCGCCTATCGACGAAGCGAGTATCGATGAACCTCGCATCGACGCGTCACATCATGTGATATCTATCCGACGTTCGGTCTCGACACGCTCGACTCTCGCGAATTAGGTGATCTATATCAGCTGGTTTTGTCGTTGTCGTTTTCGGTTGGCTTTGGCTTGCCTGAGAGTGGCGGACCGCCCGGTCGGGTACCACTTCCCAGTGTTATCCAACCAGGGTGGGTACTTCACTTCGGGTAGTCCATTGACCATGCGAAACTCCCAGCCTGAGGTGTCCAGGGTGCGGTGGTGGAACCAGCACAGGATCATGCCGTTGTCGGTGTGGGTGGGTCCACCGTCGGCGGCTGCTTCCACGTGGTGGATTTCGGATAGGGCGCCGGGCATGTGGCAGCCGGGGGTGCAGCATTCCCCATCCCGCAGGATGATGGCCCGGCGTTGCTGGGCGGTGAAGATGCGTTCCGGGGAGCCCAGTTCCAGGATGCGGCCGTTGTGATCGAAAACGATCTTCTGTACTCCGCCGGTGCAGGTGAACTGGTTCACCGCCCGCATCGAGATGGGTACCTCGCCGATGTAACCACAGCCGGTACCGGTTTGGAGGTTGTCCAGGGTGACCGCCACCGCCACCACGGGGGCGGCACCACCCAGCTGCGGCATCTGAAGGGATCGGGCGGCAACATCCACTACTGCGGCGAACACGTCGTGACGTTGCTGGTCCCGGGTGCGGGGGTCGGCGTCGCGTCCGGCGGCCATGGCTTCCTCCACGGACAAGAACGCGGGGGCGGTTTTCGGGGACAGGCAGGCGTCCATGATGGTGGTGAGTTTCGCTGCGACATCCGGGAGCAGGGCGCCACGGATGCCGACCAGACCGTCGCGTTCCCGGGAGAGGTGCAGGAACCGTTGCCGCATCGCCTGCTCCTCCAGGGGCTGGGATCCGTCTTGGTCCAGGAACATCCGCCACACACCGGCTTGGCTACGGATGTCATCGGCGGTGCACGGTACCGGGGACAGTTCGGTGGCCCCGCAGGCGGCGGCCACCAGTTCGGTTTCCGCCGCCTGCAGCACGTCTTTACCCACCGGGTGGGTAAAGGCGGTCAGTCCCTGGATGATGGCGTGGGCACTGTCCACCCCGATCGTCCCGGCGACCAGGGCGCCGGCGACCACGGAGAACTCGGCAGGCAGCCGCTCCCCGGCAAGGGACAAGCGCCCGCGGATGGCTCGACCGGTCTTCATCCGTTTCCTGGCGGTGTCGCTGGAAACATGGGTGACCCGCTCCAACAGTTCGGTAGTATTACGGCACCCTTTTCTAGCGGCCAAGCCACTCTTACCTAGTTCGTTACGGGAGGCCTCCGCCACCTCTCCCGCGGCCAGCACCCGCAACGCGTCCACCCGCCGGCCGAGCCGCTCGGCCGCCGCGGTGAAAGCTAAAAGGTCGTCCTCGGACATACCGGCCAGCTCGCGCGGGTCCAGCACGGCGGCCACCTGCTCGGTGATCGTCTCCAACTCTGCGGTGGTGGGGTTACCCATATCAGTATTATGCCACAAGATCCACTGCGTGTCGAATCTTTTTACTATTCTATTCCAGTCCCTTTTGCCGTAGTTGCCCTACAGGTACTGCGAATAATGCTTCTTGAACGTCTTACGGTAGTTGTTGTCTTAGGGGCTACTACACTCGCACTTATTTTCGTACCTATTTTCGTACCTATCGGGTTACCCGTTCGCCATGATCAGTGCCTGCGGGGCGGCCTGCTTCATCCGGGTTTGCAGCCAGCCCAACTGCACCTTGGTCTGCCCCTCGCAGCGCTCGATCACGGCGAGCAGTTCGGTGTCGCGCAGCCCTTGCGCGGCCTGTTTGACCATGCTCCAGGTGATGTCGACCAGGCTCGCGAGTAGGTACAGGTCTTGCAGATCCCGCAGCATGCCCACCGGGCCGGTGCGGGTCGAGGTCAGCTCCTGGGTGTGCAGCCGCTCCGGCTCGTCGTCCGGCTGTTCGCCGTAACGCTCAATCACCGGGGCCAGGGCCGCCCGGTGGGCGTCACACTGGGTGGCCAGGGTATGGCAGAGGTGCAGGATGTCCGGTTCATCCCCGTGCCCGACTGCGACCTGTCGTAACGACGTGGCCAGAATCTCCTCGGAGCGCTCCAGCAATCCGAGATACACCGCCAGCATCATGACCGCACCTTCCCTGTCGAGCCCGTCGACCCTGACGCACCGGCCGAACCCGTTGCCCCGCCGACTGCGCCCAGGTGCTCCTGTGCCTCCGCATCCGCCCCGCCGACGGTGGGCGGCACCGTCTGCGGATCGGTGGGCCGGGACGCGGCGGTGGTGGGCGCCGGAGCGGGTTCGGCGGCGTCGGCGATCTTCTCCAGCCGCACCGCGGCGTTCTTGAACAGCGGCTGCTTGGACACCGGGTCCCATTCGGTGATGGTGAGCTCGTTGGCCGCGGTGGGCACCCCGCCAGGATCGGCGCCGCTGGAGTCCCAGTAGCCGTAGTGGAACGGGGCGAACACCGTGCCGTCCCGCACGTTCGAGACCCGGGCCGGGGCTACCAGTTCGCCACGCCGGGACCGCACCCGCACCAGGTCGCCCTCCGCGATGCCGAGCCCGGCGGCGACCCTCGGGGAGATCTCGACCCAGGCCGCCGGCGCCGCCCGGTTCAGCTGTCGGGCCCGCGCCGTCTTGGTGCGGGTGTGGAACTGGTAGACCGTGCGCCCGGTGGTGAACTGCAGCGGGTAGTCAAAGCTCGGCTCCTCGGCCGGCGGCGTGTACTCGGCGCTCTTGAACACCGCCCGGCCGTGGGTCTCCAGCGCCCGGAACGCCTGCTCCCCCACCGTGGCCCCGGTGAGCAGGTCGTGCCCGAAGGTCTCGCAGTAGTCCGGTTCTGTGGAGAAGGTGCCGTCGGTGTACAGCCGCACCGTGCCATCCGGATGCTCCTCGTTGCAGGGCCATTGGATGCCGGTGCCGGCGCGCAGCTTCGCGTAGCTGAGCCCGGAGTAGTCGCACGGCCGGCCCCGGCTGCACTCCTGCCAGGCCCGGAACGCGTCCTCCGGTCCGGTCCACTGCAGAAGCGGGGCGCCGGAGTTGGTGCGGAAGTCCATCCGCTTCGAGTAGTCCAGGAAGATGTCCAGGTCGCTGCGTGCCTGCCCGGGCGGGTCCACGGCCTTGTCGGAGAGGTGCACGGTGCGATCCGCGTTGGTGAAGGTGCCGGTCTTCTCGCCCCAGCCGGCCGCGGGCAGCACCACGTCGGCGAACCGGGCCGTCTCGGTGAGGTAGAGGTCCTGCACCACCAGGAACAGGCCCTCGGTGTCCAGGATGCGGCGGATCCGGCCGAGCTCGGGCAGCGAGACCGCCGGGTTCGTCGCCGAGATCCAGAGGAACTGGATGCTGCCCTGCTCCACGTAGCGGAAGATCTGCATGGCGTGCGTTGGCGGTGCCCAGTGCGGGATCACCGCCGGGTCCACGTCCCACAGCCGGGCCAGCTCGGCCACGTGCGCCGGGTTCTCCCAGTTGCGGAAACCCGGCAGGTCGCCGTCCGCGCCGCACTCGCGGTTGTTCTGCGCGGTGGGCTGCCCGTTCATCTGCAGGATGCCGCAGCCGGGCCGGCCGATCATGCCGCGCAGCAGGTGCAGGTTGTTCACCTGGCAGGACGCGGCGGTGGCCTGGGCGGACTGGTAGAAGCCCTGCAGCACGGTGGACAGGACCCGCTCGCTGGTGCCGAAGATCCGGGCGGCCTCCCGCACGTCGGCGGCGGATACCCCGCAGGTCTCGGCCACCGCCTCCGGGGTCCAGGGCTCCACGGTCGCCCGCAGTTGCTCGACGCCGACGGTGTGCGCGGCGATGTAGTCGGAGTCGATCCAGCCGCCGGCGAACAGTTCCCGGATCAGGCCGTTCATCAGCGCCTGGTTGGTGCCGGGGCGCACCGCCAGGTGCACGTCGGCGTGCCGGGCCACCTCGGTCTCGCGGGAGTCGACGCAGACGATCGCGGGCCGATCCGCGCCGGCGACCCGGTCCAGCACCCGCGCCCAGAGCACCGTCTGGGTCTCCGCCATGTTGTGCCCGTACAGGAAGATGGCGTCGCACTCGTCGATGTCGGCGTAGCCGGCGGGCTGACCGTCCGCGCCAAAGCTCTCCTTCAGGGCGGCCGCGGCGGTGGCCGTGCACAGCCGGGTGTTGCCGTCCATGTGCGGGGTGCCGATGCCGGCCTTGCCGATGATCGCCTGCGCGTAGTACTCCTCGAGGAAGAGCTGGCCGCTGGTGTAGAACGCGTGGCTGAGCGGTCCCTTGGTGTCCAGTAGCTCACGGCTGCGCGCCACGATGCGGGACATCGCGGTGTCCCAGTCGGTTTCCACGAGCTGGCCGTCCTCGCGCACCATGGGCTGGGTGAGGCGGCCCTTGTTGGCCATGCCCTGCCAGCTGCCGAACAGTCCCTTCGGGCCGAGCCGGCCGTGGTTGACGATGTCGGTGGCGCGGCCGCGCACGCCGACCATCCGGCCGTCCTTGACCGCGATGTCGCACGCGCATCCGTTGCTGCACAGCGTGCAGGCGGACTGCACCCATCGGTCGATGTCCGCCTCGGTGATGCCATCGGCCAGTTTCTGACCGACCCGGACGGGCCACTGCTCCCCGCGTGAGAACGCGGTTCTCGTGCCCCAGATGTTGCCGATGCGGTCCACCATGATGCGCCTGCTTTCGCCTTGTGCTCCACGCGCGTACCTCGCTCAGCTTGCGCCGGGTGGCCGGCGCGGACAAGGTGCTTTGCCTTCTGCTGACCCCACAACTCGACTCGGAAGGGGCAATTGACGACGTTCTATAAACCAGGTGCGACTCTGTCAATGATGAGGTGGTGGAGTCCCTCAAGGTCAACCCGGGCCTTGAGATTTAATGCCGCACCCAAGAGCACCCCATTCACCGCGTCGTAAATAGACAGCCTCGCTAGCCTTACTACACCGACAGCAGCTAAGGCGTCCTTCATTGCGTCATACAAAGCTCTCTGCTTCCAGCGCGGGGCGCCACTCGTGAGGAAGGTGCCGGGAGTGTCGGCCGTGCCGAACAAAGATTCCGATGACGATGTCGTCCAGCGCTGGCCCCATTTTCCCGCTGACAGACAATCGACTTCCCGGTCCACGGAGTAGGCCGAATACTTCGATCTCCACGGTAAGTTCGCAGCCCATTCAGGCTCAAGTGTGAGGTGGCGATAACGGTTGAAGTGCAACTCCTCATCCAACTCAACGAGCAACTCTCCCTCGAATGCCAAATCCCAAGAACCTGGCCTTAACGGAGGCGTGTCGAGCCTGCCGCCGAGACGCCGATACGTATCACCCATCCACTGGGCAGTACCGTCGCGCAAGTCGGATACGCGAATTGGGGCGGGTTTCACCACCTCCTCGCGATAGCCAAGATTCGTCATCAGGTCTCGAAGCACACCAGCTCTTGCACCTGTCCCGACCATAGGTAGAGCCTCCCACTAGCTAGCAACTGTCGATGGAGGCCTATCCCAAAACATCGAAGCGAACTATTCGGCTCCACCTTCAGAGGGTTGGAAGTCGGGAGCCGGAGAAGCCTGGCCACGCCACGAAACAGTTTTCAGAGACCTCGCGCTGAGTCGTGGTGCGGCTCCTGAAAATCAGCCGCACCACGGATGGAGATCAGTACCTCGTCAACTGAAGCAGGTTGTTTGTTTCCGTCTTGTCCGCAACGGTGGCAATGTACTTCGTGCCGCGCACGCTTGTGCGCGTATCGACACTGGCTTCCGATCCTGTTCTGTCATTGTGGGAACGGTAGCTCATGCCGTATGCGTCGATATTGTGGACGGCCGTCTCACGCGACTCCTCGTTGAGAACACCATTCGGTGTCGACGAGACTCGGATCTTGGAGATGTGCTCGTTTGTTATGCCATTGCCATCAAGGTGTATTTGACGGACGTAGTTCATTGTGTCGTTTTCCAATCTTTCGGGTTTCATGAGCGGGGTAAGCGCTCGGCATGACGCTACTCGGAACCACCGACATCGGAGTCATAGAGACCGTCAAAGAAGCGTCCTGCCAATCTCTAGCTGAGTAAACCTAACAGCCATTGCGACGCGAAGACGATGGCAAACACAGCACACAGCCCCGCTACAAGACTCTGTAATGGAGTAGCTGCGTCTGCCGCAAATTCGGCGAGAATTTCCGATGCTTTTGGGTTGCGACGAAGGAGCTTCTGTATTGCTTCCCTTCGTCCCACAGCCCCGAGACGTGCCATATCAATAGACGTCAGACACAAGATCAAGAGTGTTCCAAGTACCATCGCGGCACCGACGACGATGACACTGAGGGCCGCGATGGAACGCAGGTTCCCACGTGCGATGTGGTCCAAGCCGAGATCAGAGCCAAGAAGTCCTCCGACAACGGCACCAAGGACCAATAAGAAGGCACCATTCACCCAGCGGATGAGGGCATGAAATCGCACTGCGAAGATCGAGCCCGTCGGGACCAACGGGCGATGCTCCGCTTCGAGTGTCACCGCCACAACCGACAATGCGATGACGATCACGTATGGTCCCGCGACCGGCAATAGGATCCACAGCCCAAGAGCCGTCTTGCCGCTGAGAAGGAACGATTCTGCGACAACGACCGACGCAACCACAATTGCCGCTACGAGAAAGCCCCACCTATCGGTCCGGGACGTCGAAGCCAACCGCGCGCGAAACGTCACCCACACCTTAGACACGTCCATCGCTCGTCTCTGCAATCCATTCGCAAACGCACTCAATAAAGCGAGTCGGGCGGGCGCGAGGTTGTGCCCCATTCTCGGGATACGGCACCGAGGTCTCGGCGCGATAGCCTCGCCGTACATCCTATTAGGAGCGCAACGATGCCCGGACCCGGCTTTGCCGTCATTGATTTCGAGACGACCGGGCTCTTTCCCGGCGGGCACGATCGGGTGGTCGAGGTCGCCGTCGTGCACGCCGACCCGCACGGCACCATCACCGGACGCTGGGAAACCCTGGTCAATCCGGGGCGGGATCTCGGCCCGCAAAGCATCCACCAAATCCGCGCGGCAGACGTGCTGGAAGCGCCGACCTTCGACCAGATCGCCGACCAACTGGTCGAGTTGCTCCGGGGCCGCGTCGTGGTGGCGCACAACGCGAGCTTCGACCTGCGGTTCCTGATGACCGAATTCGACCACGCGCACTGCTGGCCGGGCACCACGTTCCCGTCGCTGTGCACCATGCAACTCGCTCGGCAGTTCCTACCCGGCGCTGGACGCTCGCTCGCCGACTGCTGCGCCGCCTACGACATCGACCTCACCGACGCCCACCGTGCCTCAGTGGACGCGTTCGCGACGGCTCGGCTCCTGGAGGCATACATCCTCAGCACGCCGATGTGGAAGGGCTGGAATGAGTCGCTGACCGCGGCGGCGGATACGTCGTGGCCGCCCGGCCGGTTCGACCCGGCCGCGATTGAGCAACTCTGGTGCCCGCGACCCGCCGCAGCGACTGTGGACATCACCGCGAATGACTTCCTGCGTCGCATCAGCATCAAGCTCCCCGAGCATTCGGGGCCGGCCGAGCACAGTGACTACCTGGCGCTCCTCGATCGATGCCTGCTCGACCGCAACCTGTCGGCGCACGAGGCGCGCGGACTGGTGCAGCTCGCGAACGAGCTCGACATCAGCCGGGACACATGCGAGGCCCTGCATCTCGAGTACTTCGACGAACTCACCCGCATCGCCTGGGCCGACGGCGAACTGACCGATGCCGAGATGGTGGATCTCGTGGCCGTCGCGGACCTGCTCGACCTCTCGTCCGCCACGATCACCGCTGCCCTCGAGGCACCGCGCCGATCAGTGCCTCCGCCGACGACCGGGCTCCCAGCGGAGCTGTTCACGCTGGCGCGCGGCGACCTTATCGTGCTCACCGGCGAGATGGCGCGAACCCGCGAGGACTGGATGGCGGAACTCTCCGGCCGCGGTTTCGTGCCATGGCAAGCTGTGACGAAGAAGGTCAAGCTGGTTGCCGCGGCCGATCCCGACTCGCTCTCCGGCAAGGCGCGCAAGGCGCGGGACTACGGCATCCCGATCGTGGACGAGCCGGGTCTGGTGCGACTCCTCGCCACCGTATGACCCGTGCACGGAAGACCAGTTGGTCGACTGGCTTGATATTGGCATCCTGCCCCGACCTCTGCCTCTAGCCCTTGCCGGGCCGGCTACCGCCACTGCCGTGCTCAGAAACCGTCGTGGACGGATTCCGCTTGGCACGGCCTTTTGTAGCGAACTTGCCGGTCTCTGCTGACCGAGTCACAAACTTGCCCGATCGTTCGAGGTTCCGCGTCGCCTTCACACGCAACTGCTCAGCGAGCTCCTGAGAGCGTTCGCTGTAACCGCTCATCGTTGCCACCGCCTTCTTGCCGGAGCACTGTGGGTCTTGATTAAGTCCGCGACTGCCAGTGCCATCTCATTATCTTCGTCCTTCGCCCAGGGGACATCAATGAGCGCGATCAAAACCGAAAGCCCCAGTTCCGATTCGCGTGGGTTGAGGCTGATCGCCTTTTCAATCGCCCACGAGAAGCGCGTCCACCACTGGTCGCGACCAACCCACTGCCGGGACTTACTCGCATTGACACCACTGATGATGGCAGCAGTGATAGCAGCGACGGCCGCGATAGCTGCTGCAATCAGGGTAGCCAAGCTCTGCGTCGATCCTGCCAGTAATGTCGGATCGGCCGCTGCCTCGATCACGGGACGAAACGCGTTCGTGAAGCAACCCAACTGATTTTCATGCACTCTCCTTAGCGAGCCGCTATCTGGATGAAATCAGGGTGAGCGTAACGCCGACCTACGACACCATCGCGGGTGCTGTATGTCGCCGCGCTGTATGCCGCCGCGCTGTAACCTACGTGCTGGTCACCGGATGACGCCTATGGCAGCGCCGAGGCCGAAGAATCTCCTCTTCCTTAGAGGGGAGCTAGCGGCCGACGACGTTGAGACTCTCTACGACAAGTATTGGGCGCACTTCGACGATGCTTGGTGGAAAGAAGAAGTCGGCAGGGGCCACGCGGTACGCGGTCGCCGTGACGTTCTCCTTTCTGTGTGGCTCACCGCTGAGACGGGAAAAGAAGCGAGCGTGGGCCACCTATACGCAGAAGCCCGCGCGTACCTCAACGATGGACCAAGCACGGAAGAAGTACTCAAGAAGCTGGCGGCGTACTCCGCCGCTTACGAAGCGATCTACTCCCATGTCGGTGTCCCAGAAGTCCATCTCAAGACCGCATACGAGAGGATTCAAAGGCTCGAACTAGCGACCGCTGTCCCGTTGCTGGCTTGGCTGCGCACGCTCCCCGCAACTTCGCTGAATACTTCTGATCATGTTCGCGCTGTGCGTGCGGTCGAGTCATGGGCGGTTCGACGAGCCGTTCTCGGGCTGCAGACCCGCGGGTACGGCACGCACTTGACACGCGTGCTCAGTGCAGCCAAGTCTGCTCTCAACGCGGGCGCGGATGTCGCGGACGCCGTGGTTGATTCTCTTCAGCGAGGCGCACTTGCGTGGCCCACTAACAGGGAAGTCACGGACGGATTCATTCGCAACCGCTACTACGGCGTTCTCGGCCAGCCACGAATCGCCATGCTGTTGTCAGCGATCGACGCTCACCTCCGCACCAAAGACCCTCATCAACCGGCAGCGAGTATCGACTACTCCAACCTCCAGATCGAGCATGTGATGCCGCAAGCTTGGGAGCAAAACTGGCCTCTCCAAGTCGACGGGCGGCTCGTCGCGAACGACGAAAACGACTCTGTCTGGCTTACCGCCAGCGATGAGCGCAGCCACGCAGTCAACCATCTCGGCAATCTGACTCTCGTCACTGGATCGTTCAACGGCCACCTGTCGAACGCATCGTGGTTGTCGAAGAGTGCCGAGTTCGCCAAGCAAAACACCCTCGTGATCAACTTCCCAATCGCGAATGCCGAGGCGTGGGACGAACGCCACATCGACGATCGAGCAGCTAACCTTGCACGGGTCGCGATCGAAATCTGGCCATCCGCGGACGTCCTGAACTCCTGACTGAGCGCTGCACATTCGTACGCGCCTCACGCGAGCGTAGACGTGACTAGGCGTCGGTCGAAGTGCGTCAGTCGGATTGCTCCTGCCCCGATGCTGCTGTCGAGGTACGGACAGCGATCGAGACGTGCCCGATGTTGGTGCCCTCGCGATTCGGGAAATGCGGCCGCGGATTCGCTGAGCTCTGGAGGGAACACAGGGTGCGCTTCGAGCGGCCGGCTGCGACGACGACGTCCTCGGGACTGCCCGTTGTGGCGAAGCTCGCGATTGTGCTTTCGAGCAGGAACACGGTGCGACTCGTCAACATTAGTCGAGGGCGTGGCTGGCACGACCAGCGAAGTTTCATAATGCTGGCGATAGCGAGTGGGGCAACGCGGTGGGAAGGGGCTGTTGTGGCACGGGAGAGTCCGCCAAGATTCCCGCCTAGTCGTTTGTAAGAAGGGCTGCGACCGTGGCATCGATTGCGCTAGATGCGCGGCTCACCTTCTTCATCCATGACTTGCGGGCGCCCAGCTTCTTCCGGTCCTGAAGATACACCTGGTTCGCATCCGACAGGTTCACCAGAAGATCGCTCAATGACTTGATTGATGGCCGATGATCCTTGCCGATGTCCGCAGCGCTCTCCAAAACTACCGCCAGGCGCTTCAGGCCCAGCAACGGCACCGGGTCGCCATCTGTAGGCTCGGTGGCGCCCGGTACCCAGTCCGACATGACCGACTTCCAGAGCATCGCGGTCCCTGCCCGTGACGCAGGTGCGCTGGTCGCCAGCAGCGGCAACACGAGCGGAAGTAGGCGTTCGTCGGAATCGGCCATCCGGTCGATCCAAGGCACTGCCACACGGGGGATACCCACCCCGTTCACCGGCATCGCAGTTACGGTCGTAATAGAGCCAGGCTCGACAACAATTTGCGCCGCGCTCAGGCGATGTACGACCTTTCCTTGAAGCTCCGCGAGTTCGCCGACGTTGATCGGCCACCAGTGCGGCATTTCTTGCTTCCTGTAGTACGCAACCAGGTTCAACCTCGCGGCCTCGATCACAAACTGAACCGAGATGAAAGCGGGATAGTCTTCTCCCCTGTGGTCGAGGTCGCGACGGCCGTCGACAAGGAGTGCGATAGCTCGGCTGGTTCTCGTTTTATTCCTGAACTCTTCGACTATGCGGTCGAGTCGATCCTTGTCGTCGGCGTCCGTGTGGAACAGCCGCTCGCCGTGATTGAACTTCGCAGCGTGCCCACGGGGACGGCGCTGCCACCACTCGACCGTGGTGTCGAACCACTCCTGCGGCTCCCTGCGTTCCGGGATATCTGGGTAGCTGTCGGGGACGACCAAAGCAGAAGGTCCGTCTTCAATTCGGCACACGAAGGGACTCGGGAGGGTCCTGAGACGATCGCGCTGTGCGAGCACTCTCCGGTAGACCTCGGCAGCGGTCTTCCCGGCGATCAGTCCCGACTCTGCCGAGCGGTCAAGTGCCAGATAACGGCGGCGCATCTTGCCGAACGCGTATCCAACGCCGGCATCGTGGGCAGGAACATCCGTAATGTGGATACCGCCGACGCCGAGGGACACGGGAGGTATGTCGAGGAGGCGTCCGAAGTCCGCTCCGTTGCCGGGTTGTTGTATGGACGGCGCGCTGAGCACGAGCAAGACGTGGGGTTGCTCGTCGTCGGCTTGCGTCGGCGTGAAGCTCTCGACCAGCGCTGCGCTCTGGTGCTTATGCCCATGGAGCACGACACCAATGGACGATCCAGCCAGCCATTGGCGGAAGGAACCGAGGTTGGTTATCGACTCGAATGCCTTGACCTCTTCCGCCGAACTCACCGGCGCAATCTGATGATGCAGCGCCACGATCCGCAAAGGGGCACCTTTGCCGGTGCTCTCAGTGTCCCGCAAGAGCCTTGTCGCGGCAGTGAGCTGCGCTTGGTCGACACGAGCCACGTCGGCGGATCCGCCGGCGTCGATCAAACTCAGCAACTCCTTCACAGCAGCGCCTGGCTTCGTCTTCCGGACGATGTCCGCCTGTCCTGCGAGGGCGGCGTAGCGGTTGTCCGGCACCCAGCAGTTGTTTGCAGAATTGAGGCCGACGAGAACGAAGCTGCCGTCACCTGCGGAGATGATCGGCGGCATCCCGGCCCCGGGCCGCAGTGCCCCGTTCACGTCGATGTCTACGCCCTCGAGATAGGCAGTGCGGTATCCCGATGCGCGGACTTTGAGGAACAGCTCGTAGCGCTCCGGGGACCCAGCGGGAGCTCCTCTGAGGACATCATGGTTTCCCGGCACTACAAGGATGCGGTCCGCCGGCGGAAGACTGTCTCCGAGGCCAGCGAGGATATCGGGCAGGATTCGGAACCCCTCCTCTGAGCCGTGGCTAGTTATGTCGCCGGTAATCACGATCGAATCGAGCTCGCGGCCGCCGGCACGGAGCGCATTGCCTAGTTCCCCGAGGCTGTCACGCATCCGCTTCTGGCGAGATGGCAACTGTCCGGCCTGCAATATCTTTGCCTTGTCGTCGCCGAGGACATCGCCAGGGCCGGAAACGAGATGCAGGTCCGAGAGATGAAGTAGGAGCGCCATAGTCACCGATTTCTTTGGTTGCAGTCAAGAGATTCGATTTCTTAACAAATATCACGTTCACAGTGCGGCTCTTAGTGGCAGCCCTGTCAAGACGGCTAGTATCCAGATCGTGCGACATTCTCAAAGGTAAGGCGATATGAAGTACAAGAACGCCGCCGCGGCCATGGTCGCGAAGCTCACGCAGTTGCTCCTCACGGGAGAGGAAGTGAGCGTGCGAGGCAAATTAACCCGGGAGTCGATGCACCAGCTGGTGTCCCTGTCGAGCCCGTTGGAACGCTGCATCGTCGTGCCCGGTCGAAACAACAATGTGTTCGCCTCGATCGCTGAGACGATGTGGGTGATCACGGGTCGGAACGACGTCGCGTTTCTCGTCAACTACCTGCCGAGGGCTGTCAACTTCTCCGACGATGGCGAGACATGGCGAGCAGGTTACGGCCCGCGTCTTCGGCAGTGGAACGGTGTCGACCAGTTCGACTCCGTGTTGCACACTCTCACCGCCTCGTCGTCCAGCCGACGCGCGGTCATGTCGATCTTCGACCCGTCGGTTGATTATCAGGACAGTCTCGACGTGCCATGCACCAACTGGCTCCACTTCGTCCTCCGTGACGGCGAGCTCGACCTGAACATCGCACTGCGGAGCAACGACATCATGTGGGGCTTCTCCGGCATCAACACGTTCGAGTGGAGCGTGGTGCAGGAGATGATGGCGCACTGGCTCGGGGTAACGGTGGGCGAGGTGAACTACTTCATCTCGTCGCTACACATTTACAAGCAGCATTTCGATCGGGCGGCCCGGATTATGTCCGCCCCGCCGGCTGAGTCACCGTACGTGAAGCATCCTGCCAACGCACGCTTCGCAACACCGTTCGCAGAGTTTGGGCAGGTCGCCGACGACTGGTTTGAAATTGAAGACTCCATTCGGAGCGGGGTCGACGCCGCGGAACGTATCAACAGCTTCCCGGATCCGCTGTTACGCGACTTCCTCCGCATGCTCGACGCATACTGGTCATTCACCCGTGGCGCGCGCGCGCGTGCGACGTCGATTCTGGACACGGTCGACGACCGGGCTCTCGCAGCTGCGGGCGGCGACTACATTCGCTGGAATGAAGCAGGGCCCGCGACGGTCGCGGCGACCCTCTCGGCTCCGCGCATCGGCAAGGCGGAGATCGACGGATGGCTAAGCGAGCTGCATCGCACGAAGTCGCTCGCCTACGGCGACAGCTGGAAGCGACGGGGAGAACAGATGGCGATCATGGCCAACATTGCGAGGAAGATCGACAGGCTCGCACTCCACAAACCCGAGACACCTGTGCCTGGAGAAAACATCATCGACACCGCCGCAGACCTCTTGGTGTACTCGCTCAAGTACGAGACTTACCTCAACGAAGCTGTGGGCAAACCGGCCCCCGGCACCGATGCTTGGAGCGACGGAACCGCGGGATTCGAGCTGCTGATGGAAAAGGTGAGCCCCGAGAGGGAAGCAGTCGGCCACGGCGAGGCGACGGCCGAAGTGCTCGCCGTATTCGCGGAGCTCGAACGCACGTTCACCCCTGATACCGGGCCAGCGTCGCGCCGACAGCTCGCAACGACCTTGTCGACCAGGGCTCTCGAATTGCTGCAATTCCACCTCGACAGCGACCCCGCCGCGGCATACCGCGCGATGGCCGAAAGGGACTGAGAACAGGGCAATCGATCTCGCCCGTCGTGGCGCGGAATCGCGCCCTCCACAGCTAACATTGGTAAACGGCAAAGGATCCCTAATGACACGCCCAACTCCGCGACCACAGGTATTCGACATCTACTGGAAGTTCGCCCACGAGCGACACCGAGTCTTCGAACAGCGCCTCACCGGGGAAGCCGGTCCGTGGACTGATGACCGGATCCTGCAGACCTACAAGTTCTGCAACGTATACCGGGCGGCCGACCGGGTCAGTCAGTACATGATCCGCAACGTTTGCTACAACAACGACGACGACATCACCGACGCAGACCGCGTCTTCCAGGTCGTCGCGTTCCGCACGTTCAGCAACATCGCGACGTGGGACTCGTTGACTATGCTGCTCGGTCACGCACCCGTCATCGACGACATCCGGAGCGGGCGACTGGAAGCCGCGCTGACAAGCATCCGCGAAAGTAGCAAGCGGCTGTATACGGGGGCCTTCATCCTCTGCGCGACGAACGCGTACGGACGCGGACTCAAGCACCTCAACCACGTGGAGCTCTTCCGACACATGTTCGTGCTCTCGACGCTCGCCGAGGACATCCTTGCCGCCCCGTCGCTCGCCCAGGTCTATGCCCTCCTGCACGAATACCCACTGATGGGCGACTTCATGTCCTACCAGGTGGCAATCGACCTTAACTACTCGGAGCTCATCGATTTCTCCGAGAACGACTTCACTCAGCCGGGCCCCGGGGCGCTCAGAGGGATAAAGAAGGTGTTCGCTGACACCTGCGGCATGACGCCCAGCGACATCGTCATGTGGATGGTGGACCACCAAGAAGCGGAGTTCGAACGGCTCGGGCTCGACTTCGCAGGCCTCTGGGGCCGTCCCATCCAGGCGATCGACGCACAGAACCTCTTCTGCGAGACCGACAAGTACTGCAGAGAAGCACTGCCGGAACTCGCGAGCGCGCGCAAGCGGATCAAGGCAAAGTTCACCGAGACAGCCGAGCCCGTGTCACTGTTCTTCCCGCCAAAGTGGGGGATCAACGACCTACTTCCGGCCCCCGCACCGCAGATGCGAGAACTGGTGCTCTTCTAGATATTTCCGCGTTTCTTACTTGCCCTTGACATTCATGTCGGAATATCCGACACTTATGTCATGAATAACGACGACGAAACGACGGCCATATCCGCAGACATTGACAGGCGGGGGGTGCCGCTGACTGTGTCGGCTGCACTCCAAATGACCCGCGCAGACATCGAGGCCGCCCTGACCGCCGTTCTGGTCGACATCGAGACCGATTCGCCGGACGAGCTTGACGACTGGCCCTGCGACGAAGACGGCTCGCTTGCGTTTGGCAGCCACCTCGGCTACAGCATTTACATCGAATTCGTGCAGCATCTCTCGAGGCTGCCCGTCGACGTGACCAAGGTCGATCGGAAGAAGTGGACGACCATCGCCGGCCTCGCCGAGGTCATTGAGCAGATCTATTCCGACCTGAATTGGGAGGCGACGAAATGAGCGAGATGATCCCGGCGCAAACCACCATCGGAGAAGCCTGGCTCGCCGTACTCAACAACGTCAGTTCCTCCGGCGGCCACAAAATCCACGTCCTGTCCACCGTCACAGATCCGTCCGGGCCCGACAACGCCGGCATCCGCTCCGTCGCTGACGCCTTCTTAGTGGAGCAGATGCGCGGCGACATACATATCCAGCCCGTCGACACCGTAGCCGGGACGATTTTCTCGGATCTCTACCGCGACCCTGGCGTGTGCTGGTCGGTCGACATGCCCGAAGAAGACCTTCGGAAACTTGACCACGCCGCCGCCGAGCTCTATCGGAAATACCTGCATCTGCTCCCCGAGCTCAAAGTGTTCCCAGCTAATAACCGTGGAACCTACTTCGGACGGATGATCTCCTTCCCGGGCAAGAAGGGCACGAACGTCAACCAGCTCGAAGCCCGCATCAAATCGCTCCGGTCAACTCGAAAGCGTGGCTGGTCCCGCACCAACATCAACGACCTCGTCCTCGGCGGCGAGGGACAGATTCTCGACGACGGAGCGGCTGGCGTCCAGGTCTACGCTGCCGACGACAACCGCCCGCGCGGATTCCCCTGCCTCGTGCACATCGACATCTCCGTGTTCGAGAACAAACTCAACATCATCGCCACCTACCGTCACCAGTACCTGATCACTAAGGGCTACGGGAACATGATCGGGCTCGCGAAACTCCAGAAATTCCTGTCCCAGCAGACCGGCTACCCGGTCGGCGAGCTGTCGATCATGGCCACGATGGCCGACGCAGAACACGGTGTTTGGAGTGGACGGCACGGAGTGAAGGACATCGTCAGGCAGGCAGCCGATGCCGCGGGGATCGTCCTCCCGTGACAATACGTACTGGCGTCGACATCGTCGACCACGGGAGCTTCAATCGCCGCGCGGAACGCACGAAGAACGACTGGAAGGCCGCCTTCCTCACTGAGACGGAGTTCCGGGATGTTGGTGACAGCATCCCGCGCTCCGCTGGACGCTGGGCGGCGAAGGAGGCGGTAATGAAAGCACTCGGGCGTGGCATCGGCGCCGTCGACCCGCGCGACATCGAAGTGAATGTCGTCGACGAAATACCCACAGTGGTCCTTCACCGCGGCGCGACCGCACGGGCATCGGAGCTCGGGCTCACCGAGTGGAGCCTCTCAGTCAGTCACACGGATAATTACACAGTGGCATTCGTTGTAGCCACGGGAGGAGCCAGCCTGTGACAGAGAAGAACGCGGCCGACGCCAGCCGCGACGAGCAGCAGAAATCGATCGGCTCGCGCCTTCGGGAAGCCCGCGAAACACTGGGCATCACCCAGGTGGACGCCGCCGCGGCGCTCCGGATGCCACGCACCAGCGTCACCGCGATAGAGAAAGGCACACGCAACGTCACCGCCACGGAACTCACCGAGCTGTCGACGTTGTACCGACGAAGCGTCGAGTGGATCCTCGGTGCCGAGCCCAACGAGAGCGAGTCCACGACGGCGTTGTACCGGGCAGCGTCCGGTCTCTCGGAAGACGACAGAGCACAGGTCCTGAAATTCGCGCAGTTCCTGGCCTCCGCCGGTCCTGCGCCCACCGGCTCGTATCCCGCCGACGACGAGGAGTAGGCCCACTCCCCGATGTACGCGTCTGCGAACCAGCTCATGGAATCCATGCAGGCCGCCAGCCGCGCCCTCCATGAGCTCGCTGTCGACCAGACGAAGCCCATCGACGTGTTCGCCGCCATCGCGAAGTCCGGCGCGTGGTTGACCTTCGTCGACGGCGGCCTGATGCTCGGGGCGACATCGCGTGAGGGAGTCGGAGGAATCAGGATTAACTCCGCGCGCCCCGTGGAGATGCAGCGGTTCACTGCCGCCCACGAACTAGGGCACCTGTACTTGCACAACGGCGTCCTCGACTGGGACGGGTTCGACCAAGTGGCGGGCTCCGCCCAAACCCCTCGCGAGCACACCGCCCAGTTCTTCGCGTCGCACTTCCTTATGCCGAGAAAGCTCGTCAACTCAGTTCTCCATCGGAACGGCCATGTGCGGAACACGCCGGTGTCTCCGCAGCTGGCCTACCTCGCGTCCCGCGACCTGCGCGTTAGTTACGAGGCATTGGTCGTCCAGCTCGACAACCTTGACATCATCACCAGCGCCCAGTGCCGACGGCTCCGCGACTTGGAGCTGAAATCGATCAAAAAGAACTTCGCCGACGGATGGAGCGCCGAAGACAGTCGCGCACACATCTGGATACCGGATGTCGCGGGCCTCGGGACGATCAGTGTCGCGCTCCACGACGAGATCATCATCACAGTGACCGAAGACCGGGGTTCCGGACACAAGTTCAGGATCACCGAAGCCGAGCGCCCGGCGACTAGCCGGCTGGCCGACGAAGGACCGCCGGTGATCCTTGTGCACGACGACTATGACGAAATGACGGGACGCAGGCGAATTATCCTCCGCGCCACAGCTATCGGGCGGTGGAGCCAGCAACTGATCCTTAACGGCTCGGACAAGCACCTCGACATCGCGGGCATCGTGAGGAAGTCGCCGGCAGAAGTGCACTCCTCGTTCCTCGCCCGCATGCCCAGCCCAACTGATCGCCAACAGCGCGCCTCGTTAGAGGCTGGTCGCTCCTACCAGAGTGCCGGCGTTGCGGACGGAGACACGGCAATCTCCCGCGGCGCCCCAGTCTGGACAGCGTGTAGCTCGAAGTAGCTGATGGGTTCGGCGCCCAGCGCAATCGCCTTGCGTCGCATGCCGTCCGTGACATCGAAATGTTCGCCGCGAGTCCCACGCTTTTGGATCCACGAGGCGCGGAGACCCAAAAGCCGGGCGAAGTCCGCCAGCTCGTCAGGTGAATCCGCGACCAGATGCGACCAGCGTCGGTTCATCCCATTGACGACAGCCTGAAGCTGAAAGTCATCTACATACACTGCCATGTGGGCCTTCCCGCCTGCTTGGAACAGACGCTACCGGTACCGCTACAGCTTAATGCCGTGAAACAGCGATACGCTCAGCGCGTCGAGCGCAGATCCCGGATCAGGCGCGTCTATTTGGGTATGTGCGGCGGACGGCGCGGCTGGGCGGCTTCGGCCAACGCAGCTGTTAGTCCTCAACCGACCTAGCGCCGGCGGTTGGCACCTCAGTCCCGCTATTGGTCTGTTCAAGCTCGGCCGCCTCGAATCCAGTGCAAACTTCCATGAGAAACGAAATTAGTCGCGCACTACGTGAATCGGGTGCCAACTGCCATGAGTTGAGGCGTCAGCGGTTAGTGAGAAGTCATACGAAGTCCAAACTCCCGTGAGGCGAGTCCGGGTTTGCAACGATCTCACACGCTAAATATCTCCACACACCACCCAATGGAATTGACCGACAGTGGAGGCGGCTTGGGAAGCCCGAGCGTCATGCACCTACAGCGTCGCGAATGCAAAAACGGCTATCCGAGCGACATTCCCATGATCCGTGGGGGTTGTCCCCGAGATGTAGTCCCGCGTGGAGGCGCGCATTACTTCGTGTCCGTAGATGTCCCGTCGCATCTGTGGTCCGCAACCCAGTTTGCACTTGAGACCGGTCCCTGATACTTTCCATCCGCGTAGCCTTCATTTGGCCCGGGGGAGGATGTGTATTCGCAGTTCAGTAGAGCTGTTTCATGCCGCAACGAACTCCGCGAACCGCTCCGCCAGCCGATCCGCTGACGGCCACTCGGCCTTTCGGTGCGGGAGGACGAGCATCCGCCCATGCATGTCCTGCAGGCCGTGCCGCAGCATCGGGCCGTCGACCTCGTCGAGCAGCTCGCGGTTGATCCGCACCTGGAAGTCAGGCGTGATGCCGAGCAGGTTGCGGTCGTAGGACGCATGGTGGATCTTGCAGAGGGCTAGACCGTTCGTCACCTGAGGCACACCGCGCAGCTGGGTGTCCCCGATGATGTGCGCGGCATCCAGCAGTTCCGGATGCTTCAGGCTGCACACCGCGCAGGTGCTTGAGTAGGCGCGCAGCACCCGCGCCCGAAACATCGGCTGGTGCAGGCGCTCCTTTACGATCCGCTCCGCGTACCGACGCTGGTCGGCCGTCATGTGCAGCGGATCCCCGAACAGCCGCAGCGATTCATCCAGCGCCACGTACACGATCCGCGTCACCGGGTCATCCTGCACGATGTAGACAGGATAGTAGGCGACGTAATATCCGGGCCGCATCCCGTGGAAGTACACCAGCGGGTCGCCGTTCTCGTAGGCGCGGCGCAGCTTGACGTTGTCGCCACCCTCCCTCGACTGGTACGAGTACTTCACCAGGCCGTCAGGGCGGATCTCGTCCTCGTAGCTGTTCCCCTTGGTCCCGGTCATGATGCTCAACGTCGCGTCGAAGTCGGCCGGGTTGCGGATGCCGCGGCTGCGATCAAGCAGCGGGATGCGGTCGCCGAGGTAGGTGTAGCTCTCCAGTTCGGCGCGGCTGAGTTCGTAGCTGCCGGCGGCGAGGCGCTCGTCGAGCCAGCGGAAGATGTCCTCGCGGATGCTTCGTTGCTCGGCCTCGGTGCGCACAGTTGAGTTCTACCACTAACGGGAGCCGTTGCGCGCCGATGCCACAGTCCAGCGTGATCAAGCGGCATCAGGCAATAGTCACCGGCCGTTGCCCGCGCTCGAGCTCTTCTGGGGGTCTAGTCTTCGTACTGAGAGATTCTCGCAGAGCAAGGTGAGCCCGATGATCGATACTTTCCAACCAATTCTGAGCGCCCTCGCCGGCACGTACGTGTTGGTCTGGCTGCTGCCGACCGCCTGCGTCCTCGGGATTGGGTTGATCGTTGTCGGCTTCGCTCAGGGCAGGGCGCTGTTGATTGTCGGAGGGATCGCCTCTCCGCTCGCCGCGTTGATCTTGGGGCTGTCGCTCCAGACATCCGGCCTCTCTAACGAGAATGCACCCGCCAACCTCGGGGAATCGGTGGCTTCGGTGGCCAACTTCCTGCCGTTCGCACTCGGAGTCGCGGCGCTCATCTTCTTATCCGCAGTGCTGCCGGCCATCGTGAGGGTGGCCCGAAGGTAGCGATGCACTGCTGCAGCCGGCAAAGAGCGGAGAATCACTACGGTGTCTGACGAGACCAAGATGGCAACGCTGGCCGACCGCATCCCGGGCCACTCGGTGATGGAGGAGCTGCTGCGCTCCCAGGCGGTGACCGGGCCGCGCGGGACGCTAGTCCGCGTGTTCGGGGTGTCCCCGCTCAGCGCCGACGAACAGAGTTGGTACAGCGGCGCCCTAGGCGAACGCACGGTGGGGCGGATGCTCACCGGTCTCGATGAGAACTGGACGGTGCTGCACGCGATTCCGGTCGGCAACGGCACCTCGGACATCGACCACGTCATCATCGGGCCCGGCGGCGTCTTCACCGTCAACACGAAGCACCACCCCGGCCAGCGAGTGTGGGTCGCCCCGCACACGTTCATGGTCTCCGGCCAGCAGCAGCCCTACCTCCGCAACTCGGAGCACGAGGCCGAGCGCGCCACCAAGAAGCTGTACTCCGTGCTGCCGGCCGGGCTCGCGGCGGTGCCGGTAATCGCCGTCGTCGACGCCAAAGCGATCACCATCAAGGAGCGCCCGGCCACGGTGGTGGTCTTGAACGCTCGGTCGCTCGTCCGCTGGCTACGCAAACGTCCGGTTGTGCTGGATGCCGGGCAGGTCGCATCCATCCTCGCGCTGGCCAAACTTCCGTCCACGTGGCACAGCTCCCCCGCCGAGCCGACGGATGCGGTGACCCTGGCCCGCGGCTTCGACGCGCTACATCGCGAGGTACTGCAGGCGCGGACGCGGAGGCTCATTTGGGCGGGAGCGTTCGTAGCGGTGCTGGTGGCGGCCATGCTTGCACTCGCCCCGCAGATCGGGCACTTGGTCACAGGGCTCCTGAGCTCCCTCACCCTTGGCGGCTGACCGTTGCCGCATCTAAGCAGATAGTTGTCGAAAGAGCGACAACTCGGAGGACTTCGAATAGAGCTTTCGCTCCCGCGTGGTATTGTCAACATCCTGATGACAGGATAATGAAATTCTCGTACAGTGCTGGGAAGCATGGCATCCGTGAGGAGGACATCCTCAGGCCAAAGTTCTACAACCGGTGAGGTGACGACATGGCGCGAACTAACAACAAGGCGGACGTCGAACGGTGGCTCGATGGCATCGATCCCAACACCGACCCAGGCCGCGATGGCCATCACCTGCGCGCCATCGGTGCCGCACTCACCGCGCTCGAAGAGGCCGAGGATGCTCTACGGAAAGCTATCGCCGACGCCCACGCCGAGGGCGACTCCTGGCATGCCATCGGCGCCGTGCTTGGCACGTCCCGTCAAGCCGCGCATCGAAAGTTCGCGCGGAAGACATAGCCGCGATGCAGTTCGCGGAGTTCGCCGCGTAGGGCAACTACAACCGATGCGCCACTTGCTCCACAATGCCCGCCGCCGCGCGCCAGCCCCCACGGTCCATCCAGCTAGACAACCGCGCGAGAACAGCGGCATCTGGAAGGTCAGTCAGCCCCGGCATCCACCGATCACGAACCATGCTTACCAATGCCTCCGTTGCAGCCTTCACATCAACATCTATCGCATATGCCACGAATTCTGCCGAGGCCTGAGGATCGATGAGACCAGAGCGTTCAACTTCGGCGCGCAGTGCAGCGTCGTTGGTGACCAAGACATCCGCATGTCCCCAGAGGGCGCTAGCAACGATGTGGTGATCCTTGCTATTGATGAACTGTTGCACCTCGACGACCACACCGTGATCCCATCGGACGTCGGCCTCCGGAAAAGCACGATTCATGGAGTCGAGAAGGGCCGACCGCGCTGCGACATCCATAGAAGTTGGCAGATGCCGAAGCATTTCCTCAATGGCACCCCCGCTCCAGAGCGGGTCGAACAGGTCCGCCTCGCCGAGGGTCAGAAGCACATCGCGCTCCCGAGCGCCAACGAGAACGTTGGCATCGAGGAACGCACGGAATTGCATGCTCGAATGATACTCAGCGACTAGAAGTCGTTGGTGTACTGGCCCGCCTCGCGCGAGATTCGAGCCAGGTCGTTCAGCGCTTCCCGGCGACCCGTGCGACGTTGTTGAAGATAGGCGTTCAACTCCCCCAGCCGCACCTTACGATGCGTGCCGACGTACTCCGCCCGCAGAGCGCCATTGTCGATCAGCTGACATAGGTAGGGACGAGAGACTCCTGCCAACTCGGCGGCACGAGATGTTGTCAGCATTGAGTCCGTCGAACCGACGATCACGGCGTCCTGATTGGCGAACCGAGCCAGAACATCCACGACCGCGTTCAGCACGCTGCCGGACACGGTGATCTCAGTCCCGCCGATGGTGATGGTCTGGTCACTGTCTGGCTCGACATCGGACGACAGTTTCTTGATCGCCCTGCCGATTGCCTCAGCAGAAGTGGCGGGTTCAACGGCACTAATGCGCGGTTTCGTAAGGGTCATTGTCTCGACCTCCCTCGAGCCGTCCCTGGTTGAGTATCCAGTGTAACCGAAACATTTGTAATAAACGCAATAACTGTAACGACTCTCTGACGCCCTCGTCGAAGACTAGTCCGCAGAGATTAGGGAGCCGCCAGGAACGCGGTAACCCATCCAACAAGGACGTGGATGGAGCCGGGCCAGGCCAGCAGCACGAACGCGACCACATTCAGGAGCACGGTTCCCCAGAACGCCCGTTGAAACGTCGCCTTCTTCGTCTTGTGGCGCAAGACCTGCTGGGCGATGATCGCCCCCGGCCAGCCGCCGATGAGCCCCAGGCTGAGCAAGCTGCTCTCCGACATCCGCCACCGTCCGGAACGGGCCGCCGACTTGTCGAACGCGTAGCTGACGAAGCACAACACACTGACCCCGAGGTACAGCGCCGCGACCCACGGCGGTGGCATCCACCGCACGCTGACGAGGACAAAGAGCGCCAGGAATGCCGCCAGCGCCAGGTAGCCGACGAGGTCCTGGCGCGCCGACCGGTATCGGACGCCCTGGCCCGGCCGGTGTTCCATACCGCGCCGCTCGACGCGGGCGGCCCGCTGCCGTCCATCCGGGGACAACTCGACCTCGAAGGTCAGCGGCTCGCCGACCTCGGGCCGCACCACACCGAGCGGAAACGCCTTGATGTGCACAAACACATTACGGCCGCCCGAGTTGGCCGGATCGGCGGGCCTGATGAAGCCGAACCCACGCTCGTCGTTCCACGACGCGAGGGTGCCCGTCAGGCGCGTCGCGTGACCCGCCGTCACCGCGGTACCCGCGGCAGTTTCGGCCGCACCAGCGCGTGGCTGGCCGTGACCAGCTGCTCGACCAGGGCATCCGGAACGCCGCCGTCCAGCACGACTGTGATCCAGTGCCGCTTGTTGAGGTGATAGCCCGGGGTGATCTGCGGGTATTCCGCCTGCAGCGCCAGGCTCTCCTCCGGGTCACACTTCACCGAGACCGTCAGCGGGGTCGCATCCAGGGCCGAGATCGCGAAGATCTTGCCGTTGCCGGAGGTCTTGAACACCGAGGTCTCCTCGCCGAACGGGAACGTCTCGATCGCCTGCGGCAGCGAGGAGCACAGGGCGAGCAGGCCATCCGGAGTCATGGAACCGAGGATACAACCGGGTTCCACGGCCCCGAGGCCCGCAAGGCGCTTACCGGGCACCCACCGTTCGCGCGGCGCGCTCCAGCAGCGCCGCCCGATCGACGCCGGCGAACTCGAGCGCCCGCGGCACGGTGCCGAGATCCGCGCGCAGGATGCCGACCAGCACATCGGTGCCGCCCATCTGGGAGCGGTGCCGCCGGGTGGCCACATCCTTGCCGCGCAGCAGCGCCTCCTTCGCCGAGGTGGCCCAGACGGGCGTGCCGTCCGTCGGCCTCGGGGCGCTCCCCTCCCCCGGCTGGATGCCGGCGTGGGCGAGACTCTGCCTGCGCTCGGTGCGCAGCGCATCCGTGAGGCGGTCGTAGTCCAGTCCGGCGGCAGCCAGCAGCCGGGCCGGCTCGCCGTCGGCCTCCGCGGCCAGAGCGAGCAGGAGGTGCTCGGCGTCCAGTGTGCGGGAGCCGGCCTGCTTTGCCTCAACCCGTGCCTGCGCGAGAGACGCGCGCAGCGCGCGGCCCCAGTTGGTGTCATCCATTGCGTCTCCTCAGTTCGATCCCGGCCGCTGCCAGCCGACGGGCGTGCTTCTTGTGCACGGCCTGGCGCGTGACGCCCAGCGCCTGGGCGACCTGGGGCCACGACCAGCCGTCGCGCACGGCGCGCTCGACCTCGGCGTCCTCCAGCTGGTCGGCCAGCGCACGCAGCGCCACCACGGAGGCCAGGCCATCCGCGGGGCCGCCGGTGGCGGGTGGGATGTTCGGTGTCATATAGACAACTTAGGTTGACTAATCACGTTTGTCAACCTCGGTTGTCAATTCTCTGGAACTAGTTCTGGCTTTCGCGCCTCGCTGGCAGCGCTGGACGCCATCCGCATCTCAGCCACCGCTGGCCAGGGCGCGCCGAGTGGCACTAGCCTCAACGGATGGATCCTCAAACATGGGGCGGCGGCGGCGCCTGGTTCGCCCTGGCCCTGGCCAACGCCGGCCTGGCCGAGCAGAAGAACCGCTCCCGGCTGCGCTGGTTCGCGGTCTCGCTGCTGTTGGGGCCACTGGCCACGCTGTTCATCGTGGTCTGGCCGCGAGTCGAGGGCGACTGGCGCACTGAACCGGTGACGACGCTGAACATCGTTCGCAGCGTACGGGACCGCTGGATCCTCGCGCTCGGCGTCACCCTGCTCACGGCGCTCGTGGTCGCCCTGATCGGCGTCTTCGCCGGTAACTGGATGCTCGCCCTCGTCGGCGTCGGATGCCTGCTCGCCAGCGCCGTAGCGCTGAGCTGGCTGCTGCGGGCCAAGAAGACGCACGAGCGGGGCACTGGTGAAGAGCACAGTCCCGGTCAAGAGCCCAGCGCCAGTGAGGAGCTCCCGCGGCACTGAGTTGCGAGAAAAGCACCCTCCGGAGGCTCCGGAAGGTGCCTTTCTCGCAACTCAACGTCTCGCACGGGCTGGCACGAGCATCCGTGGCGGCTATCGCGGCTCGACTGCGTCCCCCACCGAAAGCGTGCCGGTGCCCAGCGGCGCGAGCCGGATGCCGAACCAGGTCTTGCGGTCCCAGTGCCGGTGCCGGGCGAGTGTGCGGGTGGGCTCCTTGCCGCCGGCGAGGGTGACCGGGTCGATGGTCGGCATCACGCAGCGGTCGCAGATCATGGTCTTGCGGAAGGTGACCTCGCCGATCCGCACGGTGAACCAGCGATCCTCCTCGAACGGTTCGCCGCCGTCGACGACCACGTTGGGGCGGAACCGCACCACGTTGAGCGGCTCCGGATGCGCGTTGCCGCCGCCGCTCACGTGCCTCGGATCGAGGTCGGCGACATCCGGGACATCGGCCTCGGCGGCGATCCAGCGGTCCAACTGGGTGAGCGAGGCCTCGCTGACCAGCAGCAGCGGTCCGGCATCCGCCAGCGAGAGGTGCTCCCCCGGCAGGCCGCCACGGTTCTCGGCGATCGGTCGGGTGGTCGGGTCGGGTTGCCAGACCAGCGTGGTGGCCCGGCCGACCCGCGCGGTGAGCCAGGCGCTGGCCTCGGCCGCCGCGCACCGCACCACGCCGAGGCGCTCGTGCTCGATCGGCTCCGCGCCGGTGTGCGGCGGGGCCATGACCTGGATGCTCGCGCCATGCTGGTCCGTGATGCGGATCGTGCCCTGGCCAACCGGTTCGGCGCGCAGGCCAAGCAGGTCATGCACCTCGCGGGCGGTGATCCGGTTGCCGGCCACGTCGAGCAGGCACCAGCGCCGGTCGCCGGCCAGGCCCCACGGCTCCACGGCGGCGCGCGCCACGGGCATCCCACCCAGCGACTTGACCGGGTAGACCCGCAGAGCAGTGACACGCATCCCCCCATCCTCGCAGCCGGTCGGGTTCGGCGGGGACGGGGCATCCGACGCCGGCGTTTCGGGAAGATGTGCAAGAGTGGCTGAATCGAGCCGAACGGCATGCGGGCGAGGAACGGAAGTGCGATGAACGCGGATGGCTGGGACGAGCGATACCGTACTGCCACGACCCATCGGCATGGCAGGGTCTGGTCCAACGACCCGCAGCAGGTGGTGCAGGATCTGGTGCGGGGCCTGACCCCGGGAAGCGTCCTCGACGTCGGCGCCGGCGATGGGCGCAACAGCGTGTTCCTCGCGCTGGCTGGCTGGGAGGTGACGGCACTGGATTTCTCGGCCGAGGGCATCCGTCTAGCCAGGGCGCGCGCAGAGAAGGAAGGCGCCGTAGCGACTTGGGTGGTGGCGGATGCGCGCGGCTACGCCCCGGGCCGGCAGTTCGACCTGGTGATCGCCACCTACCTGCACCTGACCCAGGCGGACACCCGCGAGGTGTTGTCCGCGGCCGCGACCTGGGTGGCGCCGGGCGGCCACCTGTTGGTGCTCGGCCACGACCGGGCCAACCTGGAGACCGGCGCGCCGGGGCCGAGCGATCCGGACATCCTCTACACGCCCGAGCTGCTCTCCTCCTGCGCGGTCGGGTTGTCCATCGAGCGTTGTGAGCGGGTGTTCCGGGACGGCGGGTCGGATCCCGAGAGCCCGGACGACAGCGCGGTGACCGCGGTCGACACGCTGCTGTTCGCCGCGCGGCCGGCAGCCGGCTGAGCGCCGTCGACATCCGCTGAGCCCGGCGGATGCGCCTGGCCGGTCGACACGCACTAAGCCCGGCGGATGCGCCCGGCGGTCACACCTGCGGCCGGTCGCCGGGGGCGCAAATGTGTCGCACGGGCGCATTCACCGCCGATCGACCGGTGTCGCCCCGCCTGCCGCGGTGTCGCATCCGTCGCGCGCTGCGGCTAGGGCTGCACGGTGCGGCTGTGGTCCCAGGGCACGGTCCAGCCGAGTTCGTCGAACAGCCGGGCGAGCACGATGCCGGTGAAGCCCCAGACCAGCACGCCGTGCACCGTGAACGCCGGGGTGCGGATGGTGCGGCCGTCACGCCGGTGCTCCACGGCGGCCCGGTTGGCGGGATCCAGAAGGTCGGCCACGGGCACGCGGAACACGTCCACGGACTCGCGTCGGTCGACCGCGGCGACCTCGGAGACCCGGGTCCACCAGGCGAGCACCGGTGTGACCAGGTTGTTGCTCACCGGCACCGGTAGTTGCGGCAGGGTGCCCAGGATTTCGACGCCGGACGGGTCGAGCCCGGTCTCCTCGACGGCTTCGCGCAGCGCCGTGGCGGTGATGTCGCCGTGGTCGGATGCCTCGACGCCGCCGCCCGGGAACGAGATCTGCCCGGGATGGTGCCCGAGCGTCTCGGAGCGGCGTTGTAACAGCACGTCCAGGTCGCGGCCGACCGGCCCGGTCGCGTGCGATGGCGCGGAGTCCAGAACCCCGAACAGCACCAGCACCGCGGACCGGCGCGCCCTCGAGGGGTCGGTGAGGAACCGGGACGGGTCCAGCGCCCAGTCCAGTCCCTGCGTGCAGAGCGCATCCAGCTCGGCGCGGGCATCCCTCGTGATGATCGACATAGCGGCCAGCCTAATTTACCTTTCCGGCGGCGCGCCCGGTGTCGGTCCTGTGCGTCGTGTCCGCCGTGTGCACCCGTGCCCACCCCCGGCCGTCCAGGTCCCATCTCACGGAGATTTTGCATCCGTAGGCCCTAGTTCTCGATAACCCGGCCCCATCCGGACAGTTATTCCTTGAAACGGGATGGATGGCGGGGGGTGGGCGTGGGGGCTGGGGCTGGTGGGCGTGGGGGCTGGGGCTGGTGGGCGTGGGGGCTGGGGCTGGTAGGGCAGCGGAGTGCGGAGAAGAATGGCGCGATGATCGGGCGGATGCACCACGTGGTGATCGACGCACCGGACCCACACGCGCTGGCACAGTTCTACTCCGCCATCCTCGGGCTTCCGGTGACGTACCGGGACGAGGACTGGGTCGTGGTCGCCCGGAACGACACCAGCTCAGGGATCGCGTTCCAACGCGCCCCGGACCATCAGCCGCCGCGCTGGCCGGACCCGAACTTCCCTCAGCAGTTTCACCTGGACATCATGGTCGACGACGTGACGCGGGCCGAACCCGAGGTGCTCGCGCTGGGGGCCCGGCGGTTGCCCGGCCCCAAGCCGACGTCACACATGTACGCGGACCCGGCCGGGCATCCGTTCTGCCTGATCACGCGCCCCGGCTGGGCGGCGCCGCTTCACCCGGCGCCAGCGCCGGAGTAGAGACTGCCGGAGTAGAGACTAGGGGCGGGTCAGGCCCGCGCCGGTCAGTTCCTTCTCGGTCCAGCCGGCCTTGATGGCGGCGGCCCAGGCGGCGACGGCGGCGCGCTGGTTGCGCGAGGTGACGATGCTGCGCACCCGGTCCCAGCGCGACTCGAAGGTCTCGCCGTGCAGGCCGGTCGGCCGGAACATGACGCCGTAACGTACGTCCGAGAGCCGGATGTCCTTCAGCGCGCTCGCGAGCACCCGGTACGTCACTCCGCGGGGCGACTCATCGCGTGGGGGGTGCACGGGGTTGGACGGTGCTGTGGATTCCGGGGTCGTGGTTGCATCACTCATACATTTCAGATTAGCGGCCACCCCGCTCGTGAAATGACACTTGCTGCGAGTGTGACGGATGCGACTATCGTGCACCCGACCGACGAAGCGCCGGATGCTGCCGCTCTAGCCCGCCTTGCTCCCCACCGCCGTGGCGAGCCAGCCCGTCAGGAATGAGCTCAGCTCGATGCCAAGGGCACCCGAACGCCGCGCGGGATGTCCACCAGCAGGTCGACGAGGTCGGCAGCCGCGAACGCCGCCACGAACTGCTCACGCGTCTCGGACAGGTGCCCCCAGTCCTCGGTGTGGATGCCGACCACCTGTTTCGGGTCGAGAATGCGGGCCGCCTCCGCCGCATCCGGCGACGTCATGGTCAGTGCCGCGTCGATCGCCGGGATCCTCGCGGCGCCGGCGTGCAGCAGCGCCACGTCGACGGCGTCGATGCGGTCGGCGATCTGGTCGACCAGTTCCAGCGACGCGTTGTCGCCGCTGATGTAGACGGTCGGCTCCCCCGCTGCCTGCAGCACGAAGCCGATCACCGGCCCGCTCATCGCCTCGAACTGCGCCGGCCCGTGCAGCGCCGGGGTCGCCGTCACGGTCACCGCACCGACCGTGCGCGAGGCCCACGGCGCGAGCCCGGACACCGGGCCGCCCACCTCCTCGGCCGCCTTCGCCGTGCTGAGGACCAGCGGCAGGCGCAGCAGCACCTCGCGTCCCAGGTGGTCCAGGTTGTCCAGGTGCTGGTGGTGCGAGAGCAGCCCGAGGTCGACTTCGCCCAGCTGGTCCACGGCGATGGCCGGACCGACCGTCTTCACCAGGGTCAGCCCGGACGGCTCAACATAGCTGCCCGGTGCATCGAAGGTGGGATCGGTCAGGATTCTCAGCCCGGCGTACTCCAACAGCACCGTTGGCCCGCCGATGTAGGTGACGAAAGTATCAGACATGGCGGCAGTCTATTGCGACCGTGAGAATCTCTCTAGTGCGGCATCCGCGTCTGACGCCTGACAGGCGAATGCACCCCGGGTCACAATTGCACCCGGTCGCCCGAGGGCAATAGTGACGGCAGGGCGCGATACTCGCCGCGGCACCGGCCTCACCCGATGCGGATCATCTTCTTGTTGACGAATTCGTCCGCGCCGAACCGGCCGAGCTCGCGACCGAACCCGGACCCTTTCACTCCGCCGAACGGCAACTCGGCGCCGTCGGCGCCGACCACGTTGACGAACACCATGCCCGCCTCGATCCGATCGGCGACCCGCGACGCCTGCGCGGCATCCGTGGTGAACACGTAGGAACCCAGGCCGAACGGGGTGTCGTTCGCCAGCTTTATGGCCTCGTCCTCCGATGCCGCCCGGTAGACCGTGGCGACCGGGCCGAAGAACTCCTCGTGGTATGCGTCGTTGTCGGCGGTGACATCGGTGAGCACGGTGGAGGAGAAGTAGTTCCCGTCTCGCTCACCACCGCCCACGATGCGCGCACCGCCGGCGACGGCACGGTCGAGTTGCTCCTGCAGCCGGTCGGTTGCGGCGTCGGAGGAGAGTGGCCCGAGCACGGTGTCCTGGGACATCGGGTCACCCGGCTTGGTGCCGGTGATCGCGGCGGTGAACTTCTCCAAGAAGGGCTCATACAACTTGTCGATCACGATGAACCGCTTGGCGGCGTTGCAGGACTGGCCGCTGTTGTCCAGCCGCGCCGCCACCGCCGAGTCGACCACGGCATCCAGGTCGTCGGTGTCCAGCAGGATGAATGGGTCGGATCCGCCCAGCTCCAACACCACCTTCTTGAGGTTGCGGCCGGCGACCTCGGCCACCGCAGCGCCGGCGCGCGCCGAACCGGTCAGCGAGACGCCCTGCACCCGCGGATCGGCGATCACCGAGGCGACCTGCTCGTTGGTGGCGTAGATGTTGACGTAGGCGCCCTCCGGGAACCCGGCGTCGCGGAAGATCTGCTCGATCGCCGCCGCTGATTCCGGGCACTGCGAGGCGTGCTTGAGCAGGATGGTGTTGCCCACCACGAGATTCGGGCCGACGAAACGCGCCACCTGGTAATAGGGGAAGTTCCACGGCATGATCCCCAGCAGCACGCCGAGCGAGCTGCGCCGGATCAGTGCGGAGCCCGCGCCGGCGAGCAGCCTGATCGGCTCGTCCTGCATCAGTGATTCGGCGTTGTCGGCGTAGAACGCGTAGATGTCGGCGCTGAAGTCGACCTCGGCGAGCGCCTGCTCGATGGGTTTGCCCATCTCGCGAACGATGATCTCGGCCAGCTGCTCGCGCCGCTCGGTGTGCAGATCGCCGACCCGTCGGATCAGCGCCGATCGCTGGGCGACCGTACTGGACCGTGACCATTCGCGGTGCGCCCGGTCGGCGGATGCGATGGCGTCGTCCAGCGCCGCATCCGAGATCGTCGGATAGCTCTGGACGGTCTGTCCTGTGGCGGGATTGACAACTGCGTAGTCACTCATGGTGCTCCTTCTGCCTACACGGTCAGTACTCCGCGCCGGGTGGGCAACGGTGCACATGACAGTGCCAGCCTAAGCGGGATGCGCCGCGATCCTCCACAACTCGAACCAATGGAGTGCCTCGCGCAGTTAGCAGATAATCACAAGGCGGCACCCGTGGCTTCGTCCGCCTGTCCATAGAGCATCGCCGCATCTGCCTTTACTCTCAAAGTGTTCCGCCTTTCATACCTCAGTGACGAGTCATCGCGGTGGCTCACCGAAGCACGAACGATCAAGGATGCTCAATGCGCGCTCGATACACCTGGCTGGCACTTGGTGCCGTCGCGGCTCTCACGCTCTCTGGTTGCGTCAGCAACGATGCCGCTGAGGCTAACCACTCGTCCAGTCCCGCCAGTTCGAATTCGACGAACCAGGACATCGCGGCGCTGCTCCCGGCCGACATCAAGAAAGCGGGCGTGCTCGAGGTGGGCATGGCCAATAACTATCCGCCCAACGAGTACAAGGGGCCTGATGGCAGCCCCGTGGGGTGGTCGGTGGATCTGACCAACGCACTCGGAGCGGTGCTTGGCCTCAAGGTCGACTTCAAAATCGAAACCTTCGACAACATCCTGCCAAAGCTGCGCGGCGGCACGCTGGACATGGGCATGTCCTCGTTCACAGACACGCTCGAGCGGGAGAAGCAGGTCGACTTCGTCAACTACTTCACCGCCGGCATCCAGTGGGCGTCCGCGAAGGGCAAAACCGTCGATCCAGATAACGCGTGCGGCCTGAAGGTAGCAGTGCAGGCCACGACGTACGAGGACTCCACCGAAGTGCCGGCGAAGTCCAAGGCGTGCACGGATGCCGGCAAGGCCGCCATCCAGATCCTCAAGTACGATGCGCAGGACTCGGCCACCACGGCACTCGTGCTCGGCCAAGTCGATGCGATGAGCGCCGACTCCCCGGTCACCCTGTACGCCATCAAGCAGACCGACGGCAAGCTGCAACCCGCTGGGGAGGCGTTTGAAGCAGCGCCGTATGGCATCCCGGTCGCTCTGGGCAGCAAACTGGGTCCCGTGCTGCAGAAGGCACTCCAGTCGATGGTTGACGACGGAAGCTACACGAAGATCCTCACGAAGTGGGGCGTCGAAAGCGGCGGCATCGACAAGATCACCATCAACGCAGCTTCACACCAGTAGCAGCCGAGCGGCCAGTCCAGTGCGTTAGTAGAGACTCGCCCGCAACTGTAGCCAGAGCAGGAGTCTGGTTTCCGGGTCCTCGAGCCGGATCCCGAAGAGTTCCTCCACCCGGGACAACCGGTAGCGGACCGTGTTGGCGTGCAGGCCGAGCGCCGTTGCGGTTTCGATCGCGTTGCCTTTGCAGTCCAGGTACGTGCGGAGGGTCTGTCCGAATGCTGTGTTCCGGCGCGAATCGTAGTCATTGATCTGCAGCGCGAATTCGCCGGGCAGATGGCCGGAGGCCCGCAACTCCGTGACGATCTGCCGCAGTTGGAGGCGTGGTCCGAGCGAGTGCAAGTCCGCGACGATGTCGTCGGAATCCAGGCGGAGCCGCTGGTCGTCGGCATCCTTGAGCAGCACGGCGAGCACCGACTCCGCGTCGACTCGCGAACTGGCCAGTGCGGCGATCGGCTTCACGCTGCCGAGACCGGCCAACACCGCCCTCGACATCAACCGGCGGGTGTGGTGCACGATCCGCAGCACCGCCTCGCGCTGGAAGGCCTGCGAACTGCTCGACGACTGTGGGAGCACGATGTAGACGACGTTGTCGGCCAGCCCGCACACCGCATCCGGAAGCCAGACGGTGCACGCGATGCGCACCGTGTCGAACAGCAGCAGACTCGACTGCAGCGTGTCTGCTGCCGTTCCCTCTGTGGCGCACACCGCGACGGCGACAACTCGAGCGTGCTCGGCGGCGATTCCCAACTGCACAGCCACGAGTTCCGCGCCGCCGGACTGAAACAGCAGTGGGGTCACCAGTTCGATCTGGCGGGCGCGGCTGGAGTCCTGAGTGGTGCGTCGGTGCAGCAGGTGCAGCGCTGCCACCTTCGCCGCTTCGTCCAGTACGCGCGCGACGTCCGGGGTGATGCCGCCATCGGGCTCGATGATCCACAGCGACCCCAGCACGACCAGACCAGCGCGGATCGCCACGACCGACCGAGTCAGCGAGTGCTCCTGAGGGGCAACGGTGACGACCTCGTGCGAGGCGTGCACGCGCCGGTAGTCCTGATCATTCTGCTCGGTATGCGGAACATGAAGCTGCAGGATCGACCGCCGCCGGGTGTCGTCGATCGGTTGCCCCGGCAGAGTGGAATACGCGAGCACGTTCTGGTCCGGATCGACCACCGCCACGGCGCCGCCCGCCAGGGACGCGACAGCGTCCGCGAGTTCGAAGAGGTCACCGGGCCGGATGTCCGCCAGCGGCAATCGGGAGTTCCCCCGTGGCACCGTGGCGGCACCGATGATTTGCGCGAGTTGGCCCCACGGAACCACATCGACAGCCCGGAACAGCGCGATGCCGGCCGATCGCGCCGCTTGCCGCAACTGCGCATCCGGCGCTCCGTGAGTTTTGTACACTAGTGCGGCATATCCTGCCTGCTTCAATTCCTCCAACCGGGTGGACAGGCTCTCACCGGTGAGCGGGAGTCCGATGGCGAGCGCGATCGCTCCGGGCGCCGAGGCCAGCGGCGCGGACCGATCGTAGAACACGACGCTCGACACGGTCTGCCGATCCCCGCCAGAGACCTCGACCAGGCTCGCGATACCCGGTCCAAGAGCGTCGGCCAGTTCCGTCAGGGTGGACAACCGATACCCGTCGTTGGATGAGGGGGACGCGCCCGGTATTACCGCGTCGTCGTCGTGCACTTGGTAGTTCTTCACGGTTTCGACAGCGTCCTTCGTCTGATTCTCCATAGAGTACCGGCGCTACCGATCCTAGGCTGACCAGCAGGTACTCGACGCAGAAGGAACCCGGATGAAGCTCCGCGATGTGAAGCAGCTTGTGCAACCCCAGATGCCGGTATTCTCGCGACGCCGACGCGTGCTGCACAACGCGTTCAGCGTTGACGAGTACCGCACCGCGGCGAAGCGGGCACTGCCGCCGGGAATCTTCGACTACTTGGACGGGGGCGCCGAAGACGAGGCCACCCTGCGCCACAACCGCGCGGCCTTCGACAATTGGGGACTGATGCCGTCATGGGGCCCGGTTACCGGCCCAGACCTGACCACCAGCATCCTCGGCCGTCCTTCGGCACTTCCGTTCACCCTCACCCCCACGGGGGCGACGCGGCTGTTCCATCCAGAAGGTGAACTCGCTGTCGCAAGGGCCGCCAGCGCCGCCAAGGTGCCGTACGGGCTGGCCGGTCTCAGCACAGTGTCGCTGGAGGGCATCGCCCGACAATCCCCCGGGCTCGACCGGTGGTTCAACATGGGGCTGTCCTCCGACGCCGGCTTTCTGCAGGCGCGGCTGGATCGGTGCACCGCCGCCGGCTTTCACACCCTTCTGATCAACGTGGACACGCGCGCGCTCGGATCACGGGAGCGGGACCAACGCAACGGCTTCACCGCGCCGCCGGCGCTCACTCTGACCTCACTGTTCGGCATCGCCAGACGGCCGGGCTGGTGGGTGAACTTCTTGCTCGCCGACGGCATCCGGTTCCCCAACCTGGCCCCGCAGCAAGGCGACGATCCGATGGTGACCCCGTCCATGTGGCAGCAGATTCTCGAGCATTCGGATGCGAGTCGCGGCTGGCCAGATCTGGAGGCGCTGCGCTCCGCGTGGCCGGGCAAGATCGTTCTCAAGGGCTGCGTGAATCCCGACGACGTGGCGCGCGCGGCGGAAGTCGGAGTGGACGCCGTGCAGTTGAGCAACCACGGCGGGAGGCAGCTCGACCACATGCTCAGTCCGATGGACGTCCTTCAGGAGGCACGCCAACGCGTGGGTGACGGCATCGAACTTTACGTGGATTCCGGCATCCGCCGGGGCAGCGATATCGTCGTAGCTCTGGCCCTCGGGGCCGACGCCTGCTCGATCGGGCGCCCTTACCTTTACGGGCTTGCGGCGGCGGGCGCTCCCGGCGTCAGTCGAGTCATCGGAATCCTCGCGGACGAACTGCGACGGACGATGACCTTGGTCGGAGTCTCTTCGATTGAGGAGCTGAAGCGGCGCGGCGGCACGCTGGTGCGCGACCTGCGGGAACACGGCTCGTCGACATCCCGACCAGTGACTGCACTCACCCGTCACATATAAGGCGGGTCGCGGTGGTGCATTAATGACGGGTGGGGCAATCGCGCAGCGGAGTTCACCCGGCGTTCTGCCACAGTCCCATCACGTTGCCTTCGCTGTCGACGAAGTACGCGGTGTAACCCATGCCCATCACTTCTTGCTTGGGCAACACCGTGACGCCGCCCAGTTCCTCGATCCGTCCAAGCACAGCATCAATGTCGTCGACGTCGATGGTGATGACCGGGCCGGTTCGCGTCTCATCGCGCGGCAGCATGCCGCCGTTGATGGCACCGGGGTCCTCGGGCATCCCGCTGGCATCCGAGGGCGTGGTGCCCAGCATGGCGTAGTCCATTCCAGCGACCGAGCTGATGTCCCAGTCGAACACCCCTCGATAGAACTCGCTGGCCCGGCTGAGGTCGTCGGCTGGTATCTCGAAATGTACAACCCGTCCGCTCATGGCGGCCTCCTCGGTTCCCATTACCTCAGTTATCGAGAGTAGATCGAGTGGGCGGCGCCGACAATGGGGTCCCCCTCCCCCGGAACGCGCGCGTCGGTAGGCTTCAGATCGAGGCGGATGCGACCTGCCCGCCCAGTGAGGACGCTGATTCAGATGGACAAAGCTCGGGATACCGACGGCGGCTTCGCCGTTCCGGTGCAGGACCGGTACTTCGAGGACTACCAACCGGGCATCAGTTGCGTCTGCGGGAACACCCTGGTCACCGAGGAGGAAATCCTGCGGTTCGCGCGGGAATTCGACCCGCAAACCATGCACGTCGACCCGGCCGCGGCGGAGACCGGGCCATTCCACGGGCTGATCGCCAGCGGCTGGCACACCGCCGCCATGGTGATGCGGATCACCGTAGAGCATTTCCTCAACAGTGCCGCGAGCCTCGCCTCCCCCGGCGTGAACGACCTGCGCTGGCTGAAGCCGGTCCGACCCGGCGACACCCTTCGGGTGCGATTCACCATCCTCGACTCCCGGCCATCACAATCCAAACCGGACCGCGGCCTGGTGCGCACCAACACCGAAGTGCTCAACCAGTCCGACGAGGTGGTCATGTCCATGACGGCCCTGAACATGATCCGCCGCCGGGGCGCCGCACCGGGGACCACCGAGTGACCCAGTGGACCTCCGCTGACCTGCAGGCGATCGGGGACGCCGAGGAGTTGCAGATCGCGTCGGTGCGCCCCGACGGCACGCTGGGGCCGTTCGTGATCATCTGGGTCGTGCGGGTCGGCGACAGCATCTACGTCCGCTCGGCCTTCGGCCCCGACAGTCGCTGGTACCGGGCCGCCCGCGCCAGCGGTACCGGTCGCATCCGGGCCGGAGGCGTCGACCGCGACGTCGCCGTTCGCCGAGCCGGAACCGGACGTGCACGACGCCATCGATGCGGCCTACCATGCCAAATACGACAGCTTTGGGCCGGTGCTGGTCGGCAATGTGATCGACGACCAGGCACGCGGCCTCACGATCCGGCTGATCCCGCGGTGACCACGCCGGAGCCGACAGTGATGGGAGCCCCATGATGGCAACGACGACGACCACGGATGCCGCACTGTCGGTGGTGCCGGCGAACCAGGCCTCCGCGGACGATCTGCAGGCGGTGTTCGGCGCGCGCGGCTGGCCGTCGACCTGCCAGTGTCAGTGGTTCAAGATCCGGGATTCGCAGTGGGATTCGGTCCCGGTCGCCGAACGTCAGCAGCGGCTGCAGGATCAGACCGGATGCGATCATCCGTCGGCGCAGACCACCAGCGGCCTGATCGCCTATCTCGACGGCGAGCCGGTCGGCTGGTGCGCAGTCGAGCCGCGCACGGCCTACCCGCGGTTGGCCCGAACGCGCGTACCTTGGAGCGGCCGCAGCGAGGACAAGACCGATGCGAGCGTCTGGGCGGTGACCTGCTTCGTGATCCGGATCGGTTATCGGCGCCGCGGCATCAGTCGGGCGCTCGCCCGGGCCACCGTGGACTTCGCCAGGCAACGCGGTGCCCGCGCCCTGGAGGGCTACCCGATCGTCGTTCAGCCGGGGCGGGAGTTCACCTGGGGTGAGCTGTTCGTGGGCAGCCAGAGCATCTTCGGGGATGCCGGCTTCACCGAGGTGAGCCGGCCCACCCTGCGGCGTGCCGTGATGCGGATCGACTTCTAACGGCGCGACGGCGGGGCGCTGCGGCGGCGGGAGGCGCCACGGCGCGACAGCCGTGCCCGCCGCCAAGGTCTACCGTTTGTACTATGACGCCTCCTGATATGACCGCACAGACCGAGGCAGACGCTGCCCACGAACACCGCGCCCGTGAACGCCGCGCCGATGAACACCACACCGACGAACCCGACACCGCGGTAGCGACCTTCGCCGATCTCGGCCTCAGCGATGCGGTGCTCAAGGCCGTGCACGATGTCGGCTACGAAACTCCCTCCGCCATCCAGGCCGCCACCATTCCGCCGCTGCTGGCCGGCCGCGACGTGGTCGGACTCGCCCAGACCGGCACCGGCAAGACCGCGGCGTTCGCGCTGCCGATCCTGTCGCGGCTGGACCTGTCGCAGAAGAACCCGCAAGCGCTGGTGCTCTCCCCCACGCGCGAGCTGGCGTTGCAGGTCTGTGAGGCGTTCGAGCAGTACGCCACCCACCTGCGCGGCGTGCACGTGCTGCCGGTCTACGGCGGTCAGGCCTACGGCGTGCAGTTGTCCGCGCTGCGGCGCGGTGTGCACGTGGTCGTGGGCACACCCGGCCGCATCATGGACCACCTGGCCAAGGGCACCCTGAACCTGTCCGAGCTGAAGTACCTGGTGCTCGACGAGGCCGACGAGATGCTCAACATGGGCTTCGCCGAGGATGTCGAAACCATTCTCGCCGACACCCCGGACGACAAGCAGGTCGCCCTGTTCTCGGCGACCATCCCGGCTCAGATCCGGCGCATTTCCAAGAAGTACCTCAGGGATGCGCTCGAGGTCACCATCAAGCACAAGACCACGACCTCGGCGAACACCACCCAGCGCTACCTGATGGTGTCGTATCCGCAGAAGGTCGACGCGCTGACCCGAATCCTCGAGGTCGAGAACTTCGAGGGCATGATCGTGTTCGTCCGCACCAAGAACGAGACGGAGACCCTGGCCGAGAAGCTGCGCGCCCGCGGCTACTCGGCGGCGGCGATCAGCGGCGACGTCGCCCAGGCGCAGCGCGAGCGCACGGTTGGGCAGTTGAAATCCGGCAAGCTCGACATTCTGGTGGCCACGGATGTCGCCGCACGCGGCCTGGACGTGGACCGCATCAGTCACGTGGTCAACTTCGACATCCCCGTGGACACCGAGTCCTACGTGCACCGCATCGGCCGCACCGGGCGGGCGGGACGCAGCGGCGCAGCCATCAGCTTCGTCACCCCGCGCGAGCGCCGGTTGCTCGGCGCGATCGAGAAGGCGACTCGGCAGCCGCTCACGCAGATGCAGCTGCCCTCCGTCGAGGCGGTGAACGTCACCCGACTGGCCCGGTTCGACGACGCGATCACCGAGGCGCTGGGCCAGGAGGCCAGAATTTCGGCATTCCGCGACATCGTCGGACACTATGTGGCGCACCACGACGTGCCGGAGGCGGATGTCGCGGCGGCCCTCGCGGTGGTGGCCCAGGGCGACACACCGCTGCTGCTGTCCGCCGATGACGAACGGTTCCAGCGGCACGAGCGCGACGAGCGGAGCGGGCGTGGCGAGCGTGGTGAGCGGGGCGATCGGGGCGATCGGCCAGCTCGGGGCGAGCGACCAGAGCGGCGGATGCGGTCGACCAAGCCGATGGCGGCATACCGGATCGAGGTGGGCAAGCGGCAGCGGGTGGAGCCTCGTCAGATCGTCGGCGCCCTGGCCAACGAGGGTGGCCTCAGCCGAGAGGATTTCGGCGCAATCCAGATCCGTCCGGACTTCTCGATCGTCGAGCTGCCCGCCGATCTGCCCGGTCACGTGCTCACCAAACTCAAGGACACCCGAATCAGCGGCAAGCTGATCGAGATCCGGCCGGACCGGCGCGGCCCCGCCCGCTCCACCGACCGTGGCGCCCGGCCACCGCGCAAGCCCCGCCGCTAGCCACACGACATACCGCGCGCTTGCGCACGCAACCGAGGGCGGATTGCAAAACGCCGCGCAAAACCGGCACAAATCGCGGCGTTTCGCCATCGACCCTCGGTTGCGTGCGCGGGATGCGACCGCGCGTCAGCGCAGGTGTTCCGCCACGAGAGTGAGCACCTGATCGGGGTTCTCGTCCACGAGGAAGTGTCCGCCGGGAATCGTCCTGACGGTGATGCGGTCGGCGAACCGGCGCGGCGCGGTCAGCACATCCGGCGGAAGCAGGGCGTCGTGCTCGCCGCCGATGATGAGGGTCGGTGCCCCCAGGGCGCGCCGCCGGTCCCGACCCAGCAGCAGCCGGGGGACATCGCGGACGATGAGTTGGCCGTGCAGCCGCCGGCCCGCCGCTGCCCGGGCCGGTTCGGCCGCTCGCGAGGTGTACATCTGCCGAAGCCGGGGCGTCCACACGGCCGGGTTGGCGGCATCCCGGGCCAGCAGCCAGCCGGTGACCCGCGGTCGAGCCCGCTGCATCCACTCCCCCAGCCCGGGCAGCTCGAACAGCACCGTCACCCACCACCGCCACACGTTGGGAATCAGATGGCGTTGCATCACCCAGGGGTGCACCATCGAGATCGCCACCAGGCGTCGCACCCGGTCCGGTCGGTCCAGCGCGAGCCGAAAACCTAGCCACGCACCCCAGTCGTGACCGACCACGTCGGCCCGGTCGATGCCCAGAGCATCCAGGACCGCGAGCACGTCGGCAACCCGCTGCTCCGTCGAGTAGCCGTGTTCGGGCGCATCGCTCCAGCCGAACCCCCGCAAGTCGAGCGCGATGACCCTCCGGGACCGGGCCAGCGGCACCATCAACTCCCGCCAGAGGTACCAGTGCTGCGGAAACCCATGGAGCAGGATGACCGGAGCCGCGCCGGGGTCGCCGGCGGTGGCCACGTGCAGCCGGCATCCGCCGACCGACACCGAGCGGTGATGCACGCCGGCAACCTCCGGAATGCCCACACTCCAGTTCTCATCCACGGTATAGTCAGGCACATGACTAAATTGCCACCGGCGGCGCGCGAAGTCAAGCGCCTGACCAACTTCGCCTCCGGTCGGCCGACTCCCCTCGGCGATCTGATGCGGCAGGCACACCAGCGGCTGGTGGCCTACCTGGACCGGGCACTCACCGATTCCGGATACTCCAACGTGCGGTCAGCCCACGTGTCCGTTCTGGCCACGATCGACGCGGACGGCTCCCGGCTCGCCACACTCGTCCAGCGCGGTGGCCGTACCAAGCAGGCAACCGCCCAGCTCGCCGGCCATCTGCTTGACGAGGGTTACGTGACCCTGGGTCCGGATGCCACGGATGGCCGGGCGAAACTGTATGTGCCCACCGAGGCCGGGTGGGCGCTGCTGGCGATCGCGGAACAGGTGGTGATCGGCTATGAGAAGTGGCTCGACCAGATGCTGGGCCAGGATGCCATCGACCAGCTTCGTCGCATCCTCACCACCATCGTCGACGAGCCCGCGCGCGACGACGCGCCCCGGAGCGCTGCCGAAGCCACCAGGCCTGGATCAATAGATCCAAGCGAAGTATCGTCCGAATAGTCACTTTCCGGGAGATGATCCGCCGTGTCGACCAGGCCCCAAGACTCCGTGCTCACCGATCGGTTCGCCGACTACGTCATCCGGCGAACCGCAATCGGCCGCGCGTTGAGTTCGGTCATCGGCCAGTTGCGTCACCACGTCGTGCCCAACCACTGGTCGAACCTCTTCGGCATCGTGTCGGCGGCGTGCTTCCTCGTTGTGCTCATCACCGGCATCTACCTGTTGTTCTTTTACACACCGGCGAGCACGGTCGTGCCCTACACCGGCCATTACCTTCCCCTGCGCGGCGTTGAGGTGTCCAGTGCGTATAACTCAACGATGACCATCTCGTTCGAGGTACGGGCGGGCTTGCTGATCCGGCAAGCGCACCACTGGGCCGGCCTGCTCCTGCCGGCCTCGCTCATCATGCAACTGCTGACGACGTTCTTCACCGGCGGCTTCCGCAATCCGCGGCGCGGAAATTGGGTGCTGCTGTTTCTCATCTTCGGCCTCGCACTCGTCGACGGCTGGAGCGGTTATGCCCTGCCCGACGACATGCTCTCGGGCACCGGCCTGCGGATCGTGGAGGGAATCGTCCTCGGGATTCCGGTGGTGGGAACCTGGGCGTCCAGCCTGTTGTTCGGTGGTGAATTTCCCGGCGAGATCATCGCCCACCTCTACCCGATCCACGTGGCCGTCGTGCCGGTGCTCCTCATCCTGCTGTTCGCCGTGCACAGTTGGATCGGACACCGGCAGCGGCCGCCGCAATTCCCCGGTCCGGGGCGGTCCGAGTTCAATCTGGTGGGCTCGCGCATCTTGCCCACGGCCGCGACCCGATCGGTCGGTTTACTGCTGATCGTGGCCGGCGTGCTCTTTCTGATCGCGGCGACGGTGACGGTGGCCCCGATCTGGCTGTACGGACCGGCCGACCCGGGGAACGCGTCCGCCGGCAGCCAGCCGGACTGGTACACCGGCTTTCTCGACGGAGCGCTGCGGTTGGTGCCGCCGGGCTGGGAATTCGTCTGGCTCGGCAGAACGTGGACGCTCGCGGTTCTCGTGCCGCTTGCCGTGGTCACCGCGTTCCTGCTGCTGGTGCTGCTCTACCCGTTCATCGAGGGCTGGGTCACCGGCGATCACGCCGAGCACCACCTCCTCGATCATCCCCGGAATGCGCCGACGAGAACGGCGATCGGGGTGGCCGGCATCGTGTTTTACGGCGTGTTGTGGGGCTCCGCGAGTGCCGACCTGATCAGCGTGCAGTTTCACGTGGGGGTGGAGACCGTGGTCGGCTTCCTACAGGCCGCCGTTCTCGTCGCTCCGGCCATCGCGTTCATCCTCACCCGCCGGATCTGCTTCGCACTGCAGGAGAAGGACCGCGAACTGGTGCTCCACGGTTACGAGACCGGCCGGGTGGTCAGGCTGCCGGGCGGAGAGTTCATCGAGGTGCAGACCCCGCTGGACAGCTACGAACAATGGCGATTGGCCGACGGGCAACACCCTGCATCGCTGATCGTGCGGCCGGATGCGGACGGGAAGCTGAGCTGGACGCGCCGGCTGCGATTACGCCTGGCCGGCTTCTTCTTCGAGAACCGGATGAGCGATCCTCTGATGCGAACGGACGATGCGGAAATCTCACGCCCGGCCGGTGACTCGGCCGGTGACTCAAACGGCCGGTAGCTCAATGGCCGGTGAGGCGCACAGCATCCGCGTGACAACCAGGTCGACCAAGGTATCCAGATACCGGCTTTCGTCCAGGCCAGACGGATGCGCACCGAGCGAATCGCGGAGCACCCAGAAATGCGAGACGCCGTTCATCAGAACCGCGGCGAGCGCATCCCAATCGAGGTCGGGCGCTGGGTCGACTTGCCGCCGCAGCCATGCCGCCAGGGCCTTTTGGATGCCCTCGATCTCGTCGGCACGCACCAGTTGGGCCAATTCGGGGAAGAACCTGAGGTCGCGGAGCAGGATGCGGTTGAGGTCGCGCTCGGCCTGTAATCGCGCGAGCCCTGCCCGCGCCATCGCCATCATCCGGTCGCGCAGCGATAGCTCACCGTGCTGTGCCGGGCTCTCGACGAAGTGCATCAACTCCTGTTTGGAGGCGAGCTGGGCGCGTAGGCCCTGTTCCAGCACGTCCCGTTTGGAGCCGAAGTGGCGGTAGAGGCCGCCGGAGCCGGCGCGCAGCCCGGCGGCCGATTCGATCTGCGCGACCGTCGTCGCCGAGTACCCCTGCTCGCCGAATAGGCGCATCGCCTCCATCAACACACGCTGCCGAGTCGGAACCGATGGCGCCATACCCGCCTCCCCTGTTCGCATTCTTTCAGGGCCGGCCGGTTCGGGCGCGGAAGCTGGGTAACTCCGGCGCTGACGCTACGCCGTCGCGGTAGGTGGGGTATTCGGGCATCCAGCCCAGCTCGGATCGTGCCTTCGCGTTGGACACCGTCATGGAGACGCCATCGAGCACGACACCGCCGTAGGGTGCGACGGCACGCAGCAGCCACGACGGCAGGGTGAGCGGCCGCGGGGCGTGGCGGGCCTCGGCGATGGCGGTGACCAGTTGCCGGAACGTGGCCGGATGGTCGTCCACGATGTTGTACGCGCTGTCCGCCACCCCGCGGGTGAGCGCGGCCACCGTGGCGTTGGCGGCATCCCGGTGGTGGATGAACGGCAGCAGCCCTCCGGTCTTCGGCATCGGCAGCGAGCGCTTGCGCAGCATCGCGGCCACCTTGTCGATGTCCTCGCCATAGAGCAGCCCGTAGCGCAGAGAAATCCCGTCGATCCGCTCCGCGTCGAAGACTTGCTGTTCCGTCGAGAGCATGGCTTCCAGGTGCGGATCGAAGGCATCGCCCCGCGGCTGGCCGAACGGTGAGTCCTCGGTCAGTACGGTGTCGCCGTGGTCGTAGTAGCCATAGCCGAACGCGATCGACTGGGTCAGGAACCGGGTGGCACCGACGGAACGGGCCGCCTCGAGCAGGTGGGTCGTCCCCCGCGTCCGCAGTGCGTTGGTGGCCGTCATGTCGGAGTGTTTGAGGGGCGTCTTCCTCAGCGCGGTGAGCTCGTTGATCACGGCGTCGGCGTGCAGCCGCTCGACAGCCCGCAACAGGGAGTCTCGGTGCATCACATCCGCGAAGACGGCTTCGGCACCCAGCTCGCGGACACGAGCCTCCCCATTGCTGCCGCGGACGATCGCCAGAACCTCGTGGTCATGCGCGCGCAGCGACTTGATCAACGGCACGCCGAGTGTTCCGGTACCGCCGGCTAGTAGGACTCTCATAGTGCGCTCCCTTCACGATGCGGGTATCTGTCCATCGCTCCATGCTAAAAGTAACTACTTACTTTTGTCTAGGCTGATGTCCGAATCTTTACGCGGGCGGAGCGGACTTTGTTTTGGCTTTCAGCGCGGCTTTGGCTCGTCGGATTTGCTTGATCCGGTGGCCGGTGTTGGGTCGGTACTGGCCACTCGGATCCAGCCAGAGCGGTGCCCTGATGTGCGGCACGCCATTGACCATGCGGATCTTCCAGCCGGAGCTGTCGATGGTGGCGTGATGCCACCAGCACAGCAGCACGCCCTGGTCGACGTCGGTGTTGTGATCCTCGCGCCAGGGATGAGGTGGTGGACCTCGGTCCCGTAGCTGGGACAGTTGCAGCCGGGGATGGCGCAGCCGCCGTCGCGGGCGGCGATCGCCTTGCGCACCGCGGGGGTGAAGAAGCGTTCCTTGTCCCCCAGATGCAACACCTGTCCGTCGGGAGCCAGAACGATTTTCTGGTAGCCACCGGCGCATACCATCCGATCCACGGTGCTGATCGACACCGGCTCGTCGACCCCGTCGATCCAGCCGACCCCGGTTTTATCGATCAGATCGACGGCATCCACATGTACCAGCACCGTGGGGGCGGCACCGCCCATGCGGGGGCCTTTCGGGTCACGGGCCGCGGCACAGAAGATGCCCATCAGGATGTCGGCCCGCTTCTGTCCCGCCGTTCGATCGTCACCGGCGACCCCTGCACCAGGAACCAGCTCCCCCGCGTCGATGCGGGCTTGTTCCTCCTCGCTCGGGAAGGCAGGAGCGGCGTGCGCGGCCAGGAACGCATCCATGACCGTGCTGATGACTCCCTTCAACTCCGGGGTGGCGCCGCCGCGGAAGGGATAGAGGCCGTTCTTGAATGGTCCGAATCCGAACTGGCTGCGAGCGGCGCCCGGGGTGCCCTCGGCCGGGGCGGCGCCGTCCGGATCCAGCGCCACCACCCACTGGCGCGCCTGTCCGCGGATGTGGTCGCTGGCGAAGGCGAAGCCGGCGCCCGGCAGTCCCTCGTTCTCCTCGGTGATCTCGCCGGTCGCGGACGCAACCCGGCTGCGTTCCGCCGTCCCGAGAGCATCCGGAGCGATCCGCACGGCCGCCGGTTGCAACACCGAAACGATCACGTCCGCCGCATCCACGCCCAGATCGCCGGATGCGAGTGCCGCGGCAACGGCGGGGAACAGCGGCGGCAAAATCTCGGTCAACCCGGTGCGGGGAGACACCATCGCGCCGATCTGCAGGCGACGATGCGCCTCCCGGGAGGAGATCCGTGTCGCCTGGGTGATCAGGTCCGTTCCGCTTCGGCATCCGTAACGCCAGGCCAGGCTGTCGTGACCGAGTGCCGGATCTGACCGGCGCGCGATGTCACTGGCACTGGCGAGTCGCAGGCTGTCCACCTTGCGGCCCAGGGCCTCGGCGGCGCCCAGCAGCGCCAGCGCATCGGCATCCGCTGCCAATCCCGGGGACACGCCGTGCAGCGCCGAGGCGATCAACGCCCCAGCCTGTTCCAACGCTTCAATCAGGTGCTCCATAGTTACGATTGTGACAGGAGCCACTGACATCGATACTAGAATCTGTGTTTCGGTGGATACCTTCCGGGATCGGCGTTCTGTGGACGGCAGGTCCGTTCTCTGGACTCCCCTAGCTGCGGATGCCGGTGGCCTGGCACACTGACGGGTAGCGGTTGGATCGCGCTTGCGACGGGAGCACGAGAGAAGGGAGCACCCAGATGAGAGAGCTGCTGGTCACCACCTTTTTGACTCTGGACGGGGTGATGCAGGCGCCGGGCGGGCCCGGCGAGGACGACAGTGGCGGTTTCAGGCACGGCGGCTGGTCGGTGAACTACTGGGACGAAACCATGGGCCAGGTCATGGCCCAGGCGACGAGCACGCCGTTCGCGATGGTGCTCGGGCGGCGGACCTACGACGTGATGGCCGCGCATTGGCCGCACGCCTCCGAGGACGAGGGTGCCAGCGTCTTCAACAACGCGACCAAGTACGTCGCCTCGCGCACCTCGCCGAAGCTGGAGTGGGCCAACTCGGTGCTGATCCCCGGCGACGCGGCCGACGGCATCGCGGCGCTGAAGCAGGAGGACGGCCCGCAGTTGCAGGTGCACGGCAGCGGCAACTTGATCCAGACCCTGCTGCGGCGCAGCCTGGTGGACCGGTTCCGCCTGTGGATCTTCCCCGTCGTTCTGGGCACCGGCAAGCGCCTGTTTGCCGAAGGCACCATCCCCGCCGGTCTGACGCTTGTGGACAGCACCGTCTCGAGCACCGGAGTGCTGATCGGCACGTATGAGCCGGCCGGAGAGCTGGTCACCGGGTCATTCGCACTGGAGTGACCGGCGCGAAGTGACCGGCGCGAAGTGACCGGCGCGAAGTGGGCAATTGTAGGCTGGCGTCGTGAGTAATGCTGCCGCGTCTGTGGAGGCCACGGATGTCACCTGGCTCGTCGCCCTGGACATCGACGGCACCACGCTCCTCGAGGACGGCTCGATCAGCGACGCGGTGATCGCGGAGGTTCGGCGCCTGGATGCGGCCGGCCACGAGGTGATGCTGGCCACCGGCCGCTCCGCAGCGGCCACCATTCCCGTGCTGGAGCGCCTCGGTATCGCGCCACGGTTCCTGGTCTGTTCGAACGGCGCGATCACCCTTCACCTCGATGCGGACGCGCCGAGCGGCTACCGGCGCGAATGGGTGGAGACCTTTGATCCCACCGATGTGCTCACGACCATCCGCCGAAACATCGGAACCGCACGCTTCGCCGTCGAAGACGAGCACGGCCATTACCGATACACCGAGCCGTTCCCCGATACGACGGTCGGACTCGATAGCGAACAGGTCGACTTCGACGATCTGCTGAACCAGCCGGCCACCCGGGTCGTGGTCATCTCCCCCGACCACGAGATGAAGGACTTCCTCGCCGTGGTCGAACGAATGGGGCTGCACCAGGTGACCTATGCGATCGGCTGGACCGCGTGGCTCGACATCGCGCCGCGCGGGGTGAACAAAGCCACCGCGATGGAACGGGTGCGCACGCAACTGGATATTCCCCGGGAGCGGGTGATGGCCGTCGCCGACGGCCGAAACGACATCGACCTGCTCCGTTGGGCCTCGGAAAGCGGTCGCGGCGTGGCCATGGGGCATGCTCCGGCCGACGTGATCGACGCGGCCAGCGAACTGACCGGAACCGTGCACGACGACGGCCTCGCCCAGGTGTTGGCCACGCTGTAGCCGCGTCGGCGCCCTGTCAGAGTGAGGGACTACGGATAAGGGAACACGGATGAGGGACCATGGCTGAGGACGATGTGGCGGCCTGGTCCGCCGTCGCCGAACGGTGGTCGGAGGTCTGGGGCACCTTTCCGGAACCGGTCTGGCGGGCGATCATCGCGGCATCCGGAATCGGCCGCGGCACGCGAGTATTGGACATCGGCTGCGGCAGCGGCGAATTCCTCCACCTGCTTGAGGAGGTTGGAGCCGTGGCGGCGGGTGTCGACCCTGCACCGGGCATGGTCGCCGTCGCCCGCTCGCATTCCCCGGGCGCCGACCTACGTCGGGGATTTTCCGAACAGCTGCCCTGGCCGGATGCCTCCTTCGACGTCGTCACCGCAATTAATTCGTTGCACTTCTCCGACGATGTCGTCGGGTCGATGAACGAAGCTCGTCGCGTGACCACGCGCGGCGGTTTGTTCGTTGTCGCCAACTGGGCGGAGGGCGAGCGAAACGACTTGAACGTGATCGAAGAAGCCGTCAGGGTTTCCGTAGGGGAAGACCTCATGCCGGACGCCGCCATCCGTCTGCCCGGTGGACTCGAGCGGTTGCTCGCTGCCGGCGGGTTCGATCTCGTCACGGCCGGAATCGTCGAGGCACCGTGGCAGGCGCCCGACGACAATGCCCTGGCCGCAGGGGTGCTCCTCGGCGAGAGCGCGGCCGCCATCGCGACAGCGACACCGCTGGTCGTCGAGGCGGCCCGGCCGTTTCGCACGAGCGACGGCTACCGCCTCGTCAACGCCTTCCGATTCGCAGTCGGCCGCGCCCCAGCCTGACGCGGGTCTGGTCCGGCATCAACCAGGCCGAACCCGGGACCGGGAACGTTAATCGTCGGTTCCGATCAGCGGGCGGGCTGCTCCTGGCGGTGCGGCAGCTTCCATCCGGGCCGCACGTAGTGGCAGTTGTATCCGTTCGGGTACTTCTCCAGGTAGTCCTGGTGCTCGTCTTCGGCCTCCCAGAACGGACCGGCCGCAGTGACCTCGGTCACGACCTTGCCTGGCCAGAGCCCCGAGGCATCCACATCGGCAATCGTCTCCTCGGCCACGTGCTTCTGCTCGTCGTTGGTGTAGAAGATCGCGGAGCGGTAGCTGGGGCCGAGGTCGTTGCCCTGCCGGTTCATGGTGGACGGGTCGTGGATCTGGAAGAAGAACTCGAGCACGTCCCGGTACGAGATCTGGTCGGGGTCGAAGACGATCTCCACGGACTCGGCATGGTTGCCGTGGTTGCGGTAGGTGGCGTTGGGGGTTTCGCCGCCGGAATAGCCGACGCGCGTGGAGATCACTCCGGGACGTTGGCGGAGCAGGTGCTGGGCCCCCCAGAAGCAACCTCCGGCCAGGATCGCCGTCTCAGTTCTGTCAGTCATGGTGCCTCTCCTTCGTCAATAACAGCCTACGAGTTGTCGGATGCGACGGATAGAACGCGGCGGTCATGAAATCTGTTCCGCGGCCGCGCCAGTCGCCCCGCACCTCAGTCGGCTGATGCCAGGCGGCGCCGTGGCATGGACACCGCGCGGGCGGCGGACCGCACGGCGATCCCGCCAATCCACAGCGTGGCCACCGCGAGGATGAGCCAGCACCATACCTGCCACCCGACCGGTTGCGTGAGCCACAGCCAATGAATCCCATACGTGGCGGGAGCCGCGACCGTGAAGGTGAACGCCCAGTAGGCGATTCCGAACGGGATCCGCGCGTAGCGACGCACCAGGAACAGCTGGCTGAGCAGCAGAAACAGCATGAGCCCCATGAGCGTCTGGTGGATCACATCGATCGTCTCGCCGTTGATGGCGAACCAGGCGATGCCCGCCACGCTCGGCGGCACCGAAAAGATCGCCAACGTGGGGATCAGCGCATCCGGAAGCGCGTCGATGGCGACGAAGCGCGCGAGGATGACGGCCGCGAGCACCGCCCAGAAGAAGATGCCGATCCAGAACGCCACGAGGGCCAAGCTGGTGGCGCCCGCCTGGGCCAATCCGATCGCACCGATCAGTCCGCCCGCGAGGATCGAAAGGAAGTTGCCGGGGTGGAAGATGTGCGCGTCGATAGTTCCGATCATCCAGCCGGCGAGCATCCAGGCGCTGAGGATGCCGATCAGAACGGTACCCACGGCGACGAGCAGCGCACCCACGAACAACCAGTGCCGCGCCAGTTCCCCACCGAGCAGGATGACGACAACCGGCCCGAGCGCGCCGAACGGTCCGAGAAACGGATGCCGCAGGTCGGCCAGAAGCGAGCCGCCGGCTCGCGCGCCGCGCCGAAAATACGCCGCCACGACGCCCAGCCACGATGCCGCGGCCACGCTCCACAAGGCCAGTCCGATCCAGTCCGGAACGCCCAGCGCAGGCACGGCGATCGTCCAGGTGCCGGCGATCCCACTCAGGCCGAATGGAATGGCCAGAAAGTTCAGCGGCAGTCTGGTGTTCTCAGAATCTTCCGTGCCCAGCAGCCCGCTCAAGCGATCCCCAGCTGACACACGAATCCTCCAGGTTCCGATCTACCGATCTCGCACGACTCCTATCATTCTCCTGCCGCGCCCGATGACGCCGCGCCCACCGGCGCAAGCCCATCGGGCGCAATAATGCGGACGCTCGACACGGGCCAGTGATCGGCGTACCGTTGCCGGAATCCCCGAGCAAACGGGAGGCGTCATGACCACCCTGGATCACCGGCCGAACACCGCCCTGATGATCCTCGACACGCAGAACCGCGTCGTTGAGGGCGCGTACCTTCGCGCCGCCGTGGTGGCGAACATTCGGAGCCGTCGCCGGAGCGCAGGCCGACGAGTGCATCCGGTGCACGCTTCACGGCGCGGTGGTCCGCGGCTACGATGCCGTCCTGGTCAGCGACGCCCACACGACCGAGGACTTGACGGAGTGGGGCGCCCCGCCGCCGGACCAGGTGATAGCTCACACCAACCTCTACTGGTCCAACCACACGGCCCCCGGACGAGAGGCGGGGAACGTGGAAACCAAGGATGTCGACTTCGGCGTCCTGCAGCCGCAAGCATCGATCTGAATGGATGAGCACCATGGGCCAAATCCCCAGCATCAGCACCGTCGGTGAGCTTCGCGCCTCCGGCCACCTGCAGAAGCCGCTGCGCCTCGAGATCCGCGACAATCTCCTGGAGAAGTTACGGGCCGGCGAGGATCCCTGGCCTGGTCTGTACGGCTTCGAAAACACCGTGATTCCGCAGCTCGAGCGGGCACTGATCGCCGGGCACGACGTGGTGCTGCTCGGCGAGCGCGGCCAGGGCAAGACCCGGCTACTGCGCACCCTGGTTGGTCTGCTCGATGAATGGACTCCGGTGATCGACGGCTCCGAACTGGGTGAGCATCCGTTCGACCCGATCACCCACGCGTCCCGGCGCCGCGCGCTCGAGCTGGGCGATGCTCTGCCGGTGACCTGGCGGCATCGCGACGAGCGGTACGTCGAGAAGCTCGCCACCCCGGACACCTCCGTCGCGGACCTGATCGGCGATGTCGACCCGATGAAGGTGGCGGAGGGTCGCTCGCTCGGCGACCCGGAGACCATCCATTTCGGCCTGGTTCCGCGCAGCCACCGCGGCATCGTCGCGATCAACGAACTGCCCGACCTGGCCGAACGCATCCAGGTCGCACTGCTGAACGTGATGGAGGAGCGCGACATCCAGATCCGCGGCTACGTGCTGCGGCTGCCGCTGGACGTGCTGATCGTCGCCAGCGCCAACCCGGAGGACTACACCAACCGCGGCCGGATCATCACCCCGCTCAAGGACCGGTTCGGCGCCGAAATCCATACCCACTACCCGATCGAACTCGACGCCGAGGTCGCGGTAATCCGTCAGGAGGCGGGTCTGGTGGCGGACGTGCCCAACCACCTGATCGAGATCCTGGCCCGGTTCGCCCGCAATCTGCGCGAATCCACCGCGGTCGACCAGCGCAGCGGCGTGAGCGCCCGGTTCGCCATCGCCGCGGCCGAGACGCTGGCGGCGGCCGCCCTGCACCGCGCCGCGATGCAGGAGGAGGACGAGGCCGTGGCCGAGGCCGTGGCCCGCCCGGTCGACCTGGACTCCGCCGTGGACGTGCTCGGCGGCAAGGTGGAATTCGAGACCGGCGAGGAGGGCCGGGAGAGCGAGGTGCTCAGCCACCTGCTGCGCACCGCCACCGCGGACACCGTGCGCGAGCACTTCCGCGGCCTGGATTTCGGGCCGCTGGTGGAGGCGATCGAACACGGCGTGACCGTGGCCACCGGCGTGCAGGTCACCGCGCGGGACTTCCTGGCCGAACTGCCGCTGCTGGGCGAGTCCGAGCTGTACGAGGATGTCTGGGATCGGCTTAACGCGCAGACCCCAGGGCAGCGGGCCGCCGCGCTGGAGCTCGCGCTGGAGGGCCTCTACCTGGCACGCAAGATCGGCAAGGAGACGGACGGGAGCGATACGGTTTATGGCTAAGCCACAGATCCGATTCCACCGCTACGAGGGCGGCGACCCGCTCGCTCCCCCGGTGGACATCGCCGAGGCACTGGATGCGATCGGTGAGAACGTCATGGCCGGCTACTCCCCCGAGCGGTCGATGCAGGAGTTCCTCCGCCGGGGCGGCCGCAATCAGGCCGGCCTCGACGACCTCTCCCGCCGGGTGGCCGAGCGGCGGCGGCAGCTGCTGCAGCGGCACAACCTGTCCGGCACGCTGCAGGAGGTGAAGGAGCTTCTCGACAAGGCGGTGCTCGAGGAGCGCAAGCAGCTGGCCCGCGACGTGAACATGGATGACGCCGAGCGAGCCTTCGCACAGATGCGGCTGGAGAACCTGCCGTCCTCCACCGCCGCCGCGGTGAGCGAACTCAGCGATTACGAGTGGAAATCCGCTCAGGCCCGTGAGGACTACGAAAAGATCAAGGATCTCCTCGGCCGGGAGGTGCTCGATCAGCGGTTCGCCGGCATGAAGCAGGCGCTCGAAAACGCCACCGACGAGGATCGCGCCGCGGTCAGCGAGATGCTGGACGACCTCAACGAACTGCTGGACAAGCATCGGCGCGGCGAGGACAGCCCCGAGGACTTCAACGACTTCATGGCCAAGCACGGGGACTTCTTCCCCGAGAACCCGCAGAACATCGACGAGCTCATCGACACCCTGGCGCAGCGCTCGGCGGCGGCGCAGCGGATGCTCAACTCAATGAGCCCCGAGCAGCGTGAGGAACTGCTGCAGCTGTCGGCGCAGGCGTTCGGGTCACCGCAGCTGACGCAGTCGCTGGCGCAACTCGACGCGAACCTGCAGGCGCTGCGACCGGGCGAGAGTTGGGGCGATTCGGAGCGGTTCCAAGGCGAACAGGGTCTCGGACTGGGCGATGCCACCGGAGTGATGCAGGATCTCGCCGACCTGGACGACCTCACCGAGCAACTCTCGCAGTCCTACGGCGGCGCCAGGATGGATGACATTGATCTCGACAAACTGGCCCGCCAGCTGGGCGACCAGGCCGTCGTCGACGCGCGCACCCTGCGGGAGCTCGAGAAGGCGCTGCGCGAGTCCGGTACGCTGCGCCGGGACTCGGCCGGGCAGCTCAAGCTCACGCCAAAGGCGATGCGGCAGCTGGGCAAGGCGCTGCTGCGCGACATCGCGAAGCGGATGTCCGGGCGCCAGGGCCAGCGCGACCTGCACCAGGCCGGAGCCGCGGGCGAGGCATCCGGCGCCACTCGCGCCTGGGAGTTCGGCGACACCGAGCCGTGGGACATCCCGCGCACGGTGTTGGGCGGTGTGCTGCGTCGGGCCGCCGGCGGTAGCGGTCCGCTGATCGCGATCGATGACATCGAGATCGCCGAAACGGAGGCGCGCACTCAGGCGGCGGTCGCGCTGCTGGTGGACACGTCGTTCTCGATGGCGCTGGATGGACGCTGGGTTCCGATGAAGCGGACCGCGCTTGCGCTGCACACCTTGATCCGCTCCCGGTTCCGCGGCGACTTCCTGCAGCTGATCGGCTTCGGGCGGTACGCCGAGGTGATGGACATCGAGCGGCTCACGGCGATGGACACCGGATGGCACAAGGGCACCAACCTGCACCACGCGCTATTGCTGGCCAACCGGCACTTCCGCAAGCATCCGAACGCGCAGCCAGTGCTGCTCATCGTCACCGACGGTGAGCCGACCTCCCATCTCGAGGCGGACGGCGAGGTCACCTTCTCGTACCCGCCGCATCCGGTCACCATCGCGCACACCTTCGCCGAGTTGGACAACTCGATGCGGCTGGGGGCCCAGACCACTTTCTTCAGGCTCGGCAACGATCCCGGCCTGGCACGGTTCGTGGATCGCATGGCCAACCGGGTCTCGGGCCGGGTCGTCGCCCCGGAGCTCGGAGACCTCGGGGCCGCGGTGTTGGGCTCCTATCTCGGTTCGCGCAGCCCCTCGTCGATGAGCGACTTCCGCAGCGGTTACGACACCTGGCTGGGGGGACGCGGGTTCTGGGTCGACGATTGAGGCGGTGGACGATTGAGGCGGTGGACGATTTGACGCGATGGACGGTTGACGCGGTGCCAGCTACGCATCCCGGCTTGTGATGGCCACCGGTCTCCACCACTCCTCGCCGCCATCCTCGCGTTGGTGCGTTCTCAAGAACTCGTCACGCTCGCGATCGGGCACGACGTGGTAGTGAATCGAACCGGGAACGCAACCGATGGCGAGCACCTGCCAGAGGGCGCGCGCATACGCCTCGGCCCGGGCAGGGCCGTCCCATTGATAGATGCCGCGGTAGAAGCCGTCCGAGTCGTGTCTCAACCAGAGCTTCGACACGAATCCGGGAAAGCCGATGAACAACGGGGTGTTGAGCAGGCTTTCCCAACGGAACAGTGTGTGTCCGAGGCCGCGCACCAGTCGTAGCCGGAACTCCACGCAGAGCACGGCCGGTCGTGCCGGAGGCCTCCGGTCCACGACGCTCTCCCGGTAGACGGATGCGGTGGTTCCGTCGGCGAATCGCACCTGCTCCCCCACGTGGTTGCGGGGAAGGTGAATATGGCCTGCTCGGAGGAGGGCAGCAGTTCGTAGAACGGAGTGGCGGACGCCATTCATCGATACCCAGAACGGCAGCGGGCGTTGCCGGTTCAGAACCGGGGGACTGTATTTCATCCTTACCTGCCGATCCTCACCACTCCCACTGGTCGACGGGGGTCACGGTGGACCTTGACCTTACTCTTCCGAGTTTCAGGGTCAAGGCCATGGTTCGTCGAATGCCGCCTCCCAACGTCCAGCGATTCCTCGCCGCAGGTGAATCCAGCGCACGATTGTGCGGCATGCCGCGGATGTCGGCACAGAGCGCTGCACGTGCACCGCAATCGCGTCAGAATTGCCATATGGACACCGACGAGTCACTCACGGAACTGACCTTCACCGTCTCCGGGCGCATCGCGCGGCCGAGCGCCGAAGTGTACGAAGCGGTGGCCGATCCGGGGCAGCTGTCGAAGTATTTCACCACTGGCGGCGCGCACGGTCGCCTGGAGGCCGGCTCCGAGGTCACCTGGGACTTCCACGACTTCCCCGGGGCCTTTCCCGTCACCGTGCTCGACGCCTCCGCGCCACGACGGATCGTCATCCAATGGGCCGGCAAGGCGACCACCAGCCAGGACGGCACAACCACAACCACCTTCGAGTTCGAACCCGTCGATGACGACACCCGAACCCTCGTGTCCATCACCGAATCATCGTGGAAGCCAACGGCCGAGGGGGCAACCAACGCGTTCGGCAACTGCCAGGGCTGGACCGGCATGCTGGCCGCCATGAAGGTCTGGCTGGAACACGGCATCAACCTGCGTGAAGGCTTCTACAAGTAAGCACTACCTCGGAGGAATCATGACCTCACCCATCCTGCTCACCGGCGGTACCGGCACGCTCGGACGGCACGTGCTACGCCGCCTGCGGAACGCCGGCCACGACGTCCGTGTCCTCAGCCGGCACAGCCATGCGCCGAGCGACGGCGTCGAATTCGTGACCGGCGATCTGGACACCGGCGACGGAATCGACGCCGCGGTCGCCGGCGTCGCGACGATCATCCACTGTGCGGGTAGCGCCAAGGGCGACGAGGACAAGGCCAGGAACCTGGTGCGGGCCGCGTCCAAGGCTGGTGTGGGCCACCTCGTCTACATCTCCGTGGTCGGCGCGGAACGGATCCCGGTGTCCGGCCCGCTCGATAATGCCATGTTCGGTTACTTCGCCGCGAAGCGCGCCGCGGAACTGGTGGTGGCCGGCTCCGGCCTGCCGTACACGACGCTGCGTGCCACCCAGTTCTACGACCTGATTCTGACCGTGGTGCGGGCGCTGGCCAAATTGCCGGTGATGCCGGCCGTGATCGGCTTCCGGTTCGAGCCGATCGACGCTGACGAGGTAGCGGCGCGACTGGTCGAACTCGCCCTGGGCGAACCGGCCGGCCTGGTCCCGGACTTGGCCGGGCCGAAGGTGTATCCGATGGCTGACCTGATCCGTGAGTACCTGCACGTCACGAACCGGCACCGGCTGATCATCCCGCTGTGGATGCCCGGTACGGCCGCGCGGGCACTGCGCGCCGGCGCCAACCTGGCACCAGAGCATGGCACGGGGCACCGCACCTGGGAGGAGTTTCTCGCTGCGCGCCGGCGCACCACCCGCGATCGAGCGGGCCAGAGCCGGTAGGCGTCCACGCTCAAGCGCTCAGCGAGAGACCTTACCCATCAGCGAGGCCACCGGGCGCAACAGGACCGGCCTGGCGGCAACCCACGCGCCCACGACCACCACGAGCGACGCCGCGAAGTACCAGAAACCAGCCCAACCATCGTCGTCGCGCGCCGCATACATGTGATTCAAATTACGCAAAGCGCCGGTGGCCAGCACCAGAGTGACGTGCACGATGATGAACAGTACGAAATAGAGCATGACCGGAAAGTGGATGGCCCGCGCCACTTCGATCGGATAGGCCTTGTTGAGCCTGGCCAGGTCCCTCGGCCAGGCTCCCGACATCCGCAGCCCGGTGACGATCGCCAGCGGAGCCGCCACGAACACCGTCACACCATAGGCCAGCACCTGAAGGCTGTTGTAGTTGACCCACCCGTCGTCGGTCGGCCAGTTCAACGAGGCGTACTGGATGCCGGTGGAGATCGCATTGGGAAACACGTCCCACCGGGTCGGCACCAGGCGCAGCCACTGACCGGTGGCGAAGATCAGGACGTAGAAGACCACACCGTTCGCCATCCAGAACGCATCGAGTGTGAGGTGAAACCACAGGTCGAGGCTGATCTTCTTCGGCGGATTCCTGGTACGGATCCGGCGCGAATTGCTCCGCGTCCAGTGCGCACTCGGCCGGGCGGTCGAGCGCACCAGCCAGCCCGATCGGATGATCAGCACCAGGAAGAACATGTTGAGGAAGTGCTGCCAGCCCAGCCAGCTCGGAATCCCGACCGGAGCCTCCGGCGGCAGCGGCGAGTGCCCAGGGTAGTCGGCCATGAACGACTGCACGGCGGGAAGGCCCCGCATCCACTTCGCAACCAGCACCACCAGCAGCAAGACCACCAAGGCCAGCGCTGCGGCCCCCGCGATCTTCACCCACTTGTTCGCCAACGCCCGCGCGGGCCACGAGTCCGGTGTCGTCGGCACCGCTTACCTGCCGCGGGCGGCGATCGCCGTGATCAGCTGCGGCACCACCGTGAACAGGTCACCCACCACCCCGAAGTCCGCGACGTCGAAGATCGGCGCGCTCTCGTCCTTGTTGATCGCGACAATCGTCTTCGCCGTCTGCATTCCGGCTCGATGCTGGATGGCGCCGGAGATGCCCAGCGCAATGTAGAGCTGCGGCGACACCGTCGTTCCGGTCTGCCCCACCTGAGCGGTCTGCGGAACATAGCCCGCATCCACTGCCGCGCGGGAAGCACCGATTGCCGCACCGAGAGCATCGGCCAATTGCTCCACCAGCGCGAAATTCTCCTTGGATGCCAGTCCCCGGCCACCGGCGACCACCTTGGCCGCGCCGCGCAACTCGGGCCGGCCCGACACTACCGACGCGTCATCGACAGAGTCGATCACCGCAGAACCGGTGGTGCCGACCGTGATCGGCGCCGTGGTGACGACCGCTGTCGCCGCGGGCGCCCGGCCCTCGAACGCCCCCTGACGGACAACGACGACCGGCAACCCCGCAGCGATCACGGACTCCACGAGGTAACTCCCGCCGAACACCGAGTGCGTCGCGACGATCCGGCCGTCGTCGGAACGGACATCCACGACATCGACCGCGAGTCCGCCCCCGACACGCACGGCAAGACCCGCGGCGACGGCACGGCCCTCCACCGAGCTGGGAATGACGACCGCGACGGGCTCGAATTCCCGCACCGCCGCCTCCAGAGCAGCAAGCTGAGGTGCGGTCAGCAGCACGCCCACCTGCTCCGACTCTGCGACGTGGACCCGGGCCGCGCCGAGCGCGCCGAGCTCGTCGACCAGCCCGGCGCCGCCGCCGGGGGCCACCGCGACCACGGCGACCGGAGTGCCAAGCCGCTCAGCCGCGGCGAGCGACCCCCTGGCGGTCTCCCTGAGCACCCCAGCGGCTGAAACTTCGATGAAAACCAGAACGTTCGACAACGCAGAGCTCCTCTAAATCAATCGGCGCGAGGCGAGGAACTCGGCGAGCTCCACCCCCGCCTCGCCGGCATCAATGATCTTCGTGCCCGCAACACGAGCTGGTCGTTCCTGGGTGGACAACACGCTGGAGCGGCCCACCTGATCGAACGCCGCCGGATCGATGCCCAGCTCGGACAGCGGCACCTTCGTCAGCGGCTTCTTCTTCGCGGTCATGATCCCCTTGAAACTGGGAAACCGTCCCTCGGCAAAACCCTCGGTGACCGAGATGATCGCGGGCAAGCTCGCGCGAAGGCTCGCCGAACCGTATTCCGTTCCCTGTTCTCCGCTCACCTGGCTCGCGTCGATGTCGACCGAACTGAGAGAGCCGAGCATCGGCACGCCAAGGTGTGCCGCGACCATCGCCGGAACCACTCCGCCTCGGCCATCCGTCGACTCGTTCCCCGCGATGACGAGATCGAAGTCGAGACGCGTCACCGCAGCGGCCAGCACCACCGACGTGCGCACGAGGTCCGCACCGGCCAGGCCGTCGTCGACGACGTGGACGGCCGCGTCGGCGCCCATGGCCAAGCAGGTGCGCAGGGCCCCATTCGCGCCTTCTGGCCCCATCGACAGCACCGTCACACTGGTGTCTTTATGGGAATCCTTGTAGCTCAGCGCCGCCTCGAGGGCACGTTCGTTGATCTCGTCAAGAACGACGGTGCCGGCGCTGCGATCGAGCCTCCCGGATGCCGGATCGAGTCTTCGCTCGTCCCCGGTGTCCGGAACCTGTTTCACGAGGACAACAATCTTCATTCCACACTCCTTAAACCCCACGACAAATTCACGCTAAGAACTACGCGCTGGCCGAAAAACCGGAAGACTGTGCCCGCCGTGAAGGTCGAGGAAGTCCAGCTCCACCGGCATGTCGCACACGATGGCCTTCGGATCCGGCTCGATTCCGATCAGGAAGGTCATAAGCCGAGGGCCCTCGTCCAGTTGCACCATCGCGGTCACGAACGGCACAGCCTTTTCCAGCCCCGGCACCGAATTGCGGTACTGGATGCAGAAGGTATAGAGCCGGCCGCGTCCCGAGGCAGGACGCCATTGCACGTCTCTGGAGCCGCAGACCGGACACAGCGTCCGCGGGTAAAAGAAGAATTGCTCACACGTGCCGCAGAAGGGCAGCAGCAGTTCATGGCGGTCCGCTGCCTCCCAGAACGGTGCGGCTTCGGGGGCTGGTGAGATCGACGGTGCGAGCAAGCTCTGGATGTCGGCCATGTCAGACCCTCCCGAGAATCGCCGTGGCGGCACTGGACAGATAGCCCCCCATGGCGTTCACCAGCGCTATCTCCGGGTTGTGCACCTGACGCTCTCCGCATTCCTGGCGCAATTGCCGCACCGCCTCGATCATCAGGAACATGCCGAACATGCCCGGATGGTTGTAGGAGAGTCCGCCGCCGCTGGTGTTGAGCGGAAATTCGCCGCCCGGCGCGGTCCGCTGCCCGCTGACGAAGTCGCCCCCCTCGCCCTTGGCGCAGAAGCCGAGGTCTTCCAGGGTGACCAGCACGGTATAGGTGAACGAGTCGTAAAGCTGCGCGACATCGACATCCGCCGGCGTCACCCCGGCCTGCCGGAACGCTTCTGCGCCGGTCTGCGCCGCCGGAGTGACGCAGAGGTCGGGCATCTGCGAGATTCCGTAATGGGTGTGGGCCACGGAGGAACCGAGGATTTCCACCACCGGCACTCCCAGCGTGCGCGCGCGCGAGGTCGACGTCAGCACCACCGCACCGCCGGCGTCGGTGACCAGGCAGCAATCCAGCGGATGAAACGGATAGACCAGCCACGGCGACGACATCACGTCGTCGATGCTGAGCGGATCGCGTTTGAACGCCATCGGGTTGAGCCTGGCCCACGCCCGGGTCGCCACCGCGATCTCGGCGAGGTTTTCGCTCGTGGTGCCGTATTGGTGCATGTGCCGGGTCGCGGCGAGCGCGTAGGCGGCGGGCGGCGACTGCACACCGTAGATGCGCTCCCACTGCCAGTCCGGCAGCCACGGGTCATCGTGCGCCGGTCGCACCGACACGCCGCGCCTGCGGTTCGAGCGCCTGGTCTCACCGTGGGTGATCAGCGCCACCTCGCAATACCCGGCGGTGATCGCCCGTGCCGCCTCGTGCAGGTGGGCGACGAAGGAGGAACCGCCAATCGAATTGCTGCTGGAATACTTGGGCTTCAGCCCCAAATATTCCGCAACCATGAGCGTCGGCATGAAGTCGACGCCGCAGGTGAACAGCGCATCAACATCGGTCAGAGCCAGATTGGCGTTCTCCAACGCGTTCGCGGCAGCCTCGGCGTGCATCTGCATCGCCGACTTGTCACGCACGTCGCCGATCCGATCCGACTCCCCCGTCCCGACGACGGCGATCCCGTTTCCGATGGTCATTCGGAGCGTTCCGAGCGGTACCGGTTCACGTAGTCCCAATCCAGCTCGAGTCCGAAGCCGGCACCCTGCGGAACGGCGTAGTCGCCGTTCTTGAATTCCTGGCGGTTGGCGATGATGTTCCAGAACAGCGGGTCGCGGTCCGGAGAGAACGTTTCCAGGTAGGTGCCGTGCGCGATCGAGGCGAGCAGGTGAGCGGAGATCTGGGGCTCTTCGTGGTGGGCCATTTCCACTTCGTACATGGACGCCACAGCCGCCACTCTGCGCCATTCGCTCGGGCCGCCGATCCAACTGGCATCGGCGTTGCAGGCGTCCACCGCTCCGGAGGCGATCAGGTCGCGAAGCCCGGCGCGCGAGTCTTCGCTCTGGCCGGCGGTGACCTGCATGCCCGAGGTGAGTCGGACGTCCCGCATCGACAGGTGGTCGTTCAGCCACTGCACCGGCTCTTCGAACCACCGGATGTCCAGGTGTTCGGTGAGCCGCGCGTACCGGATGGCCTCCCGCCGGGTGAAGCCTTGATTGGCATCGACCATGAGAACGAAATCGTCTCCGGCGGCCTGGCGGGCCAGCTCGGTGCGGTGTGCGTCATCCTCCGGCGACAGCCGTCCGATCTTGAATTTGCAGCCGGCGAAACCGAGCTCCTTGTACTGTTCGATCTGCCGGGCGACGTCATCGAGGTCGTCGCTGTAGTACCCGCCGATGCAGATCGCGGGCAGAGAGTCCCGGTAGCCGCCCCACAACTGGTACAGCGGCGTGTTGACGGCCTTGCCGACGACGTCCCACAGGGCCGAGTCCACACAGGCGATCGCCTGCAGCGCCAGCGACCGGTCGCGCAGAATGTCGTAGGTCGGCGGCAGCATCGCCTCCCAGCAACCCTCGATGTTGAACGCGTTGCGTCCGATCAGCTGCGGCACGATCTCGTTCCGGATGATCCCCACGATCACGTCCTGCTCGGCATCCGTGTCCCCGTTGTACACCTCGCTGACCAGTCCGTCGTCGGTGTACAAGCGCGTCACGATCGTGCACCGGTTGGTCATCGAGTAGTGGCTGCCCTGGAATCTCTTGACCAGTGGCACTCGGATCGGAATGACCTCGATGCGTTCGATGGTCGAGGTCTTGGACGCTAGTTGCGCTTGTTGTTCAATGGTCTGCATTTGGTTCTCCAACGGATTAGTGACGTGCTGATGATGTGCGGCTGGTGTGCGGAATAAAGCGACTGTCCTCTTTGTCAGTCCTTCCCGAGCCGGATGTGAACCGCTTTGGTCTCGTAGTACTGATCGAGTCCCTCCCGGCCCAGTTCACGGCCTATTCCGCTGCCCTTGTATCCGCCCATCGGCATCACGAACGGCAATCCGGCATCGTGGTACGCGTTGATCCACACTGTGCCGGATTGGATCCGCTTCGCGGTGTTGATCGCGGTGTCGATGTTCGAGCTCCAGATCGAGGCGGCCAGGCCGAACGACGAATCGTTGGCGAGCCGCACCGCGTCGTCGATGGTGTCGAACGTCGTAATCGACAGGACCGGGCCGAAGATCTCCTCCTGGAAGATCGAGGCACCTCGATCCACGTCGTCGAAGATGGTCGGCTCCACGAACAGCCCCTTCTCGAGGTCGCCAGCGAGCCGCTTGCCGCCGGCGACCAGAACCGCGCCGCTCTCAAGCCCCTGGTCGATGTAGCCCATCACGGTGTTGAGCTGGCCCTGGTCGACGAGCGGGCCGATCATGGTTTGCTCGTCGAGGGGGTCGCCGACTCTGCTCTTCTTCGTCATCTCCACCAGCGCGGCCACGAATTCGTCGTGGATCTCACGCTGAACCAGCACTCTGCTGCCGGCCTGGCATGCCTGGCCGGTGTTGAGGAAGATGCCCCAGTAGGCGTTACGGACCGCGAGCTTGAGGTTGGCGTCGGCGAAGATGATGTTCGGGGACTTGCCGCCGAGTTCCAGGCTGATCTTCTTCATCGTGCCGGCGGCCGAGGTCATCACGGTGCGGCCCACCTCCGTCGAGCCGGTGAAGGCCACCTTGTCGACACCCTCGTGCTCGACGAGGGCGATACCGATCTCGGCACCGCTGCCGGTGAGCACGTTGTACACGCCGTCCGGCACGCCGGCGTCGCGGATGACCGCGGCCAGGTCCAGTGCGCTTCCCGGCGTCGAACTGGCGGGCTTGGCCACCATGGTGCATCCGGCGGCCAGGGCGGGGGCCACCTTCCAGGACAGCAGCAGGAGTGGGAAGTTCCACGGGGTGATCATCGCCACCACGCCCACCGGCTCCTTGAGCACCAGACCGAGGGCGCTCGGAGTGTGCCGGGACACGAGGTCACTGCGCTGGTCCAGCGTGAGTGCCGCGTAATACTCGAACACCTCGGCGGTGAGCACGACCTCATTGCGCGCCAGGGCGATCGGTTTGCCGAGCTCCAGGCTGATGCGCCGACCGATGTCGTCGGCACGCTCGATGAGCAGTTCGGAAATCTTCCTGAGGAGCCCCGCCCGTTTCGGTGCGGCCAGGGTGGCCCACGCCCGGTCGTCGAAGGCCCGACGAGCTGCGGCGACGGCACGGTCGACGTCCTGGAGGGTGGCTCGTGCGTAGCTTCCGATCAGCCGTCCGTCGCTGGGGCTGGTGCGTTCGATTCTCCGGCCATCGCTCGAGGGTTCCCACGAACCGTCGATGAACAGCTCGTAGCTTGCGAAGTCCTGCCGTTCATCCACCGTGCTCATGAGACCTTTCCTGCTTCCTTGGACTTGCGCTTGGCGCGCTTGGCGGACTTCTTCAAGCGATTCGCCCGCCGTTCCATGTCTTCCTCGAACCGCTCGAGGCTGAGATGGGCGATGACGAGCCGCTGCGCCTGGGTCACGTTGCGGGACCGCATGGACGCGAGGATCGCGTGGTGTTCCGCCTGCCACTCGTGGTGCCGGCCGACACTGGTGCGCAGACCGCTCGACAGTCCGATCCATGCCTCTCGAAGCATCGACTCGACGTCGTACAGCCAGCTGTTCGCGGTCAACTCGACGATGGCCATTTCGAATCCGAGCGGTTCCCAGCTGAAGTTCGGATTCTCGGCCAGTTCGCGTTCCTGATCGTCGAGGAACTGCGCAAGCCCCTCGAGGTCTTCGTCGGACGCGCGCTCCGTGGCGGCGGTGACCGCGGCAAGTTCGATCCCCATGCGGGTCTCGATCAGGTTCCGCAGGGCGTATTGCTCCGTGGCGTCGAAGATCGCCGCCGAGTTGGCGGTGACTGTTTCGCTCGTGGACGCCACGTACATTCCGTCGCCGTGCCGCACGTCGACCATCCCGATTGTCGAGAGGATGCGGAGGGCTTCCCGCAGCGAGGACCGGCTCACGTTCAGTTGCTCGATGAACACCCGTTCCGGGGGCAGCTTGGCGCCGGGTTTCAGGTCGTTGGACTCGATGTATGACTTCAGTTCGTCCACGACTCGTTCCGTGACGCCCTGGGAGCGGCCGTTGGTCCTCTGGGCGAACACCGGAGGCGCCGCGGTGGTGCTTGATGCGGGGTCATCGATGCGCTCACCCGACCGGGTGTTCGCGTGCGTGCCGAGAGAATTAGTCATGAGTTGCTCCAACGTCGATTGATAATCAAATAATCGCGCGGATCACACCGCGCCTCCAGCAGTCACATCACCGGGACCGCCGCATGAAACGTCCGCGGATCTGGTCAAAGCTGATCGCCGCGATGAGCAGCGTGCCTCTGGCCACGTCCTGATAGAAGGAACTGATGCCCAGCAGCACCAGTCCGTTGTTGAGCACGGCGATGACGAGCAGACCGACCAGCGTGCCCAGGATCGTTCCTCGACCACCGTGCAGGCTGGCGCCGCCGAGAATGATCGCGGTGATCACGGACAGTTCCAGGCCGCTGGCCGCGTTCGGTGATCCGCCGCCGAGTTGGGAACTGAGGATCATCCCGGCGAGCGCCGCGGCAAGGCCCGAGCCGACGAAGGCGACGATCAGCACCCAGCGTGACCGGATGCCGGTCAGTCGCGCCGCGATCGGGTTGGAGCCGACGGCGTAGAGCGAGCGGCCGAAGACCGTGAAGCGCATGATCAGCGCCGCCAGGATCAGCAGGATGATGAACAGCAGGGCCGGCAGCGGAATGCCCAGCAGCGGCCGGCTCATGCCGAGTTCTTCGAAGCCGCTGAACGACACGGTCTGACCGCCGGCCAGAACCAACGCCAGGCCGCGCAGCACGGCGAGCATTCCGAGCGTTGTGATCAGCGCGTTGACCCCGACGATGGTGACCAGGAACCCGTTGAACAGGCCGATGAGCAGACCGGCGGCCAGCGCGACCAGCACGGCGATCAAGGCGCCGTGGTCGCCGATCAAGGAGGCCATGATGACGCCGCAGAACGCCGTGGCGGAACCGACGGACAGGTCGAACTGACCGGCGATCAAGAGCATCGTTCCCGGGATCGCGATGATGCCGGTAATCGCGCTGGCCTCGAGGATGCTGATCAGGTTTCCGCCGGCGAAGAAGTACGGCGACGTCACCGAGAAGTAGACACAGAGTGCGATCAGCACCAGGACCAGAACGCCTACCTCCGGGAACTTCCAGCGGGTTCTTCGGGCGGCCGTGGCCCCGCTGGTCCGGGTGCCGCCGGGAAGTGAGAGGTCGGGAGAAGTTGTCTTGCCCGTGTTGGAGAAGTTGGCCATGTTGTTCAAATCTTTCGTAGTGTTCATCAGCCGGCGGCTTCGTCAATGAGTCGTTCAGTGGTGATGTCGGAAGGAGCGAGTTCGTTCGTGACGCGGCCGGAAACCATGACGACCGCACGGTCGGCCACCTGGACGACTTCCTCGTGGTCGCTGGTGACGATCAGCACCGCCGCACCGGCGGCTGCCTGCTCCCGGATCACCCGGTAAATGTCCTGGCGGGATCCGACATCGACGCCCCTGGTCGGCTCCACGAGTACGAGCACCTTGGAGCCCCGTTCCAGCCAGCGAGCGAGCAGCACCTTCTGCTGGTTGCCGCCGGAAAGGGTGGCAATGGGCTGGCCGGCGTCGCTCAGCGCGATTCGCAGGCGGTCCTGCCATCGCTGGAAGACGCCGCGTTCCCGGCGCTCGGTCAGCACACCGCCGGTAGCCAATCGCGACCAGGACGCGGCAGCGAGGTTCTCGGTCACCGGTCGGTTCATGAATGCGCCCTGCCGCTGCCGGTCACCCGGCAGATATGCGATTCCGGCCTCGATCGCGGCCCGCGGATGAGCGAACCTCGCCGGAGAGTCGGCGATCGCGAGTTCTCCGCCATCCATCGCCCGCATGCCGAACACGGCATCGGCCAGTTCCGCGATGCCGCTGCCGATCTTTCCGTACAGCGCCACCACCTCGCCTGGTCTCACATCCAGGTGCACGCCGTCGAAAGCCGGCGAGCTGGAAGCGTTTCGGAGCGCCAACGCCGGCCCGCTTTCGACCAGTTCCCCCGCGTTGTCCGGCCTTCTGACGTCGTCGAGCTGCCGCCCGACCATCGCGGTGACGATCTCACGGCGAGATGTGCCGGCCACGGCCCCGCTGAGGGTCACCTCGCCGTTACGAAGAACGACCAGGTCGTCGGCGATTTTCGCCACCTCGTCCAGGCGGTGGGTGATGTAGATGATCGCGACGCCCTTGGCCTGCAGCCGCCGGATGTTGCCGAACAGCTGTTCCGACTCGCTGGAGGACAGCGCCGCCGTGGGTTCGTCGAGGATCAGGCATTTGCCGTTGTCCGCGAGGGCGCGGGCGATCTCACAGATCTGCCGCTCCCCCACCCGCAGGGTGCCGACCAGGGCGTCCGGATCCAGGTCCACCTCCAGGTCGTCGAGGATCTCGACCGCGCGCCTGCGCAGTTTCGGCCAGCTGACCACGCCGTGCCGGGCGGGCCAGCGCCCCAGACTGATGTTTTCGGCCACGCTGAGCATCGGTGCGTCGGTGAATTCCTGGAACACCATCCGCACGCCTGCCGCCTTGGCAGTGATCGGGTCGAACCCCCGGTTGGTCTCGCCGTTGACCTCCAGGGTGCCGGCATCCGGACGATGATCTCCTGCGATCACCCGCACGAGCGTGGATTTTCCGGCGCCGTTCTCCCCGAGCAGGGCCAGCGTGCGCCCCCCGACGATGTCGAGGTCCACGCCGTGCAGCACTTCGACGCCGTTGAACGATTTGTGGATATTGCGGGCGTGCAACACGAATGGTGCGATGTCGCCATCAACGGCGGTGTCGATGCTCATCTGACCAATCCCTTCTCTTGCAGTCTCACGAGGTGTTTCCGGGGTGTGGGCGGGATGCCGGTGGCGTCCCGCCCATACCCCGTGTTGTCCGGCTAGCGCTCAGCCGGGGTTCCCAGATCCGTCAGCACTTGACGTCGGCGTAGTACTTGTCGACCGTGGCGGGGGTGACGAATTCCGCCTTTGCGGGCAGCACCTCGGGGAGCTTGTCGCCCTTGATCGCCTTCATGATCGCCGGAATGACGACGTTGCCGTAGTTCTCGGGGAAGTAGGCGGTGTCGCCGATCCAGGAGTCCGGGTACTTCCTCATCGCGCAGACCCCGCTTGCGTCCAGGCCCTGGGCGGATGCGTAGACCTGGTCGAGGCGGTTCGCTGAGGCAGCCGCGGAGATCGCACCGAGCACCAGGCCGTCGGCCATGCCGACGATGATGATTCGCTTGGCGTTCGGCAGCGACGTGAGAATGTCCGTCATGTTGGAGCGGGCGATCTGGGCATCGGCCTTGGAATCGAAGGCCTTGAGGTTCTTGATGTCGCCGCACACCGAGGAGAATCCATCCTTGTATCCGCCGATGCGATCGATTCCGGCCTTGCCGGTAGCGGTCACCTCGACGGCCACGAAGGCGTCGTATTCGCAGTTGAACTTGGACTTGAAGTACTCGCCGAGCGCCTTGCCTGCGATGTTTCCGGCCACGGCGTTGTCGGCCCCGGTCCACGACGTCTCGCAGGGCTTCTGGTGCACCGTGATGGCGATGACGGGCACGTCCGGCCCCTGAGCGCAGATTCGCTCGGCGGCGGTGGCATCACCCTGGTAGTTGATGATCCCCTGCACGTTCTGCTGCTTGAACCGGATGGCGCACTGCAGTGCCTTCTCCGCGTCTTGCGCCGAGTCGCAGACGATGACGTCCACGTTGTTCTTCTTGGCAGCATCCTCGATGCCCTTGGTGATCGTGTGCACGTAGGTCGTGCTTTCGCCATAGGAGATGTATCCGACCCGCACTGGGTCATCGTTGCCGGCTGGTGTTTTCTGCGGCGTGGCGGTGGTGCTACAACCGGCGATGGTCACGCTCAGGGCGAGGACGACCAGCCCGGTCAGTGTCTTTCGAAATGTCATGCTTTTCACCTTTACTCGTGTGGGCAATACGGCGCCGTAACGGGCGCCATCAGTGTTCAGGGCATTCAGAATGAGCGAAGAGAAAGACACTGTGAACCCGGATCACGGGCTTGGAGGACGTGGAGACAACCGAGTGAAATCTCTTGTTCATGCGCCGACGCTATTACGAGTTGTCTGATGAGTCAAGGGTTGACAGCAGAAAACTTTCACGGTTATATGATGTCTGACCGATATGCCAAACGAGAAAGAAGCTGTGTTGTGCGCATTCTTGACGCTGGCGGGCTCGCTCTCGGAGGCCACAAAACAATGCCGCGCTCACCTTTAGTTCTCGGCGTTCGGCGCGGAGCGGTGCGGCCGGACTCCGCGGTCAGAGGTCGTGGGAAGTCATCAGACAACCTCATCCTGTTCGCCCTGCTCCACTGTGGTGTCGTGTCTGATTCGGCGAGCGGGGTTGTGCACGCATGACGGTTCTCACCAGAGTCAACCGCGACGGCGTCGCCTGGCTCGAACTGGCACGACCCGAAAGCCGTAATGCGCTGTCGATGGAACTCCTGCTGGCTCTGGACCGCGAGTTGGCGTCCATCCACAACGAGCCCGCCATCCACGCGGTCGTGCTCTCCGGGAGTGGCACGGTGTTCTGCGCCGGCGCCGACCTGAAGGAGTTCGGCCCGAAGCCGGCCGCGGAGCGAAGCCTGGCCAGGGTCGAGCTCATCGTGGCCGTCCTCGGCCAACTGCGCACGCTCGCCAAGCCCACGATCGCTGCGGTCAACGGCGCCGCGATTGGCGCCGGCTGGGGACTGGCCATGGCGTGCGACCTGTGCTTCACCACCGAACAAGCCGTCTACAGCATCCCTGAGCTCACCAAAGGCCTGCGCCTTCCCGAGCCGATTCTGCACCGTCTGATCGACATCGTCGGGCCCATGCGGGCCACTGAAATCGTGTTCGGTGGTGGTCTGTTCACGGCGCAGCAGGCACTCGAATGGGGCTGGGCGACTCGTTCCTTTGCCGATCGCGACTTGTTGACAGAACACACCTGGCGCTTTGCCGCCGACCTAGCAACCAGGCCGCGCCACTCGCTGGCAGCCGTCTCACACTCGCTTCGGCGGCGCTCGGACTCCGGGCAATCATCGCCGTATTCGCACACCAGAAAGAGGACCAACCCGTGACCGCACTATCATCCGAAGCCGAAGAGACACGCGAATTCATTCGTGAGTCGGTACGCAGCCTGGTGCAGAAGGAATGCGACGAATGGCGCTGCCTGCAATGGGACAGGGAAGGCTCCTACCCCAAGCATGTCTTCGACAGCATCGCCGCCCTGGGCTGGTACGGGATCGGCATTCCCGAGGCCGACGGCGGCTCCGGGGGGTTGGAGAGTGACCTGCTCGTTGTCGCTGAGGAGCTGGGGCGGGGCAGCACCGACCTCGTGGCCTGCTTCAGCCTGACGGCCTCGGGGCTGAGAACCATCGTGGCGAACGGCTCGGCGCAGCAGAAGGAATCGCTGATTCCCGCCCTCATGGACGGCAGCAGGCGCCTGTCGATTGCCGTCACGGAGCCCGAAGCCGGCTCGGATGCCGCATCGCTGCTCACCAACGCGCGGCGCGAGGGCGACAAGTACATCGTCAACGGCCAGAAGACCTTCTGTGAGGCGGCGGGGCTTCCCGACACCACCATCCAGTTGTACGCGCGCACCAACAGCGACGTGAAGAAGCAGCACGGTATCAGCATGTTTCTGCTGGACCCGACCGCCCCCGGGGTGACTCTGCGCCGGCTTCCGACCATGGGCCGTAATATCACCGGCGTCTACGAGGTCTTCCTGGACGACGTAGAAATTCCCGCCGATGACCTCGTCGGAGAAGTGAACAGGGGCTGGCAACAGCTGGGTGCGGATCTGCCGATCGAGCGGCTCATCATCAGTGCCGGATTCGTCGGAGCAACCCTTCAGGTGCTGGACGACACGCTCCGGCACGTGAAGGAACGCGAACAGTTCGGACGCCAGATCGGCAGCTTTCAAGCCGTGGCTCACGTGCTGGTGGACCTGTTCACCCGGGCGGAGTCGACGCGGCTCTTGGTGCAACGCGGTGGTGAGTTGGCGGATGCCGGACTGCCGTACACGAAGGAGGCCTCGATGGCGAAGATCGCCTCCGCCGAACTGTACGCCGATGCCGCACGCTACTGCATGCAGTTGCACGGCGGCTACGGATACATCGACGAGCATCCGCTGACCATGCACTACACTGACTCGGTCATCGCCACCGTTGCCGGTGGTGCCTCCCAGGTGCAGCGCAACATCGTCGCCGGACAACTCGGCCTGAGAGTGATGTGAGAACCGGACATGACCGCACTCACCGGAATCCATGTCCTGGACGCCGCCTCGATGATGGCCGGCCCCTACTGCGCCACCCTCCTCGGCGACCTTGGGGCGGATGTCATCAAGCTGGAGCCGCCGAACGGCGATGAGACGCGGCGGATCGGCCCACGCAAGGGTACCGAGAGCGGAGTCTTCGTCGGCGTCAACCGCAACAAGCGCAGCATCGCCGTCGACCTCAGAACCGACGACGGCAAGGAGGTTCTGGCCAGACTCGTCCAATGGGCTGACGTAGTCGTCGACAACCTGCGCCCGACCGCCCGCAAACGTCTCGGCCTCGACTACGCCACTCTGGCCGCGCAGAATCCGCGGATCATCTCCGTGTCGCTGTCGTCGTTCGGGGCCGACGGCCCCTACGCCGGCCGGCCGGGCATCGACCCGGTGGCGCAGGCGCTCACCGGGATGATGGCGGTGACCGGCTTCGCGGACAGCGGACCGCTGAAGGCCGGCCCGCCCGTCGGCGATGCGGTGGCCTCCCTGCTCGCCGGCTTCGGGGCGATGTCCGCCCTGTGGGCACGGGAGCGCACCGGTCTTGGCCAGCAGGTCGACGTCTCGCTGATCGACGGGCTGATTCATATCCAAGCGCCGTACACCGGCCAGTACTTCCTGATGGGGACGCAACAGCCTCGCAGCGGCAACTCGATCGGTTGGTACGCGCCGTACAACGCGTTCGCCTGTTCCGACGGTCTCTACGTGCACCTGGCCTGCTACAACGATAAGTTCTTCCAGAACCTGTGCAACGCGCTGGGCCAGGCGGACCTCGCGGCGGACCCCCGCTTCGCCACGAACGACGACCGCGTGGCCAACCGCGACGAACTCGACACGATCATCGCGGGATTCCTGGCCACCATGCCGCGCCAGGAGGCCCTCGATCACCTCTGGCTGCACGACGTCATCGTCGGGCCGGTCAACGACTATGACGAGGTCTTCGCCGACCCCCAGGTCAACCACAACGGCATGGTCGTCGACGTGAACCACCACACCGGTCCGCTGAAGGTGACCGGCGTGCCCGTGCACCTCTCGCGCACTCCGGGCGCGGTACGGCTCCCACCTCCGGGGCTTGGCGAACACACCACCGAAGTGCTGGATGAACTCGGCTTCTCCGCCGACTTCATCGCGCGACTACAGGAAGGACAGAAGAAATGATCGGACTCGCTGATCTCGCCCACCCCGAAACCCGGTCCTGGACCGAGGCTGAGAGCGCGTTCGTCTGGCCGGCGATCTCGGAGTACAACATCGCCGCGGACTGTCTCAGAAGCAACCCGGCGAAGACGGCGGTGATCGCGATCGACGGGGACACCAAAAAGCAGGTGACCTACGGTGAGCTGAACGAGCGCTCGGCCCGGTTCGGTGCCGGCCTCGGCAGGCTCAAAGTGGCGCCGGGAGACCGCGTGGCGGTGAAGCTCCCGCAGAGCATCGACATGGCGGTCGCCGTGCTGGGCATCCTGCGGATCGGCGCCATCGTCGTGCCGATCTCCAACGTGCTCGGCGAGGACGCCCTGGTCCACCGGCTGGCCGACAGCGCCCCGAAAGTCTTGATCTCCTCCGGCTCACGGCCCGAGGTCGACTTCGCCCGCAAGGCGGGCGCCATCCCGATCACCACCGAGGCCCGGGACGACATCCAGTCGATGGAGGAGCTGATGGCCGGGCCGCAGCCGGCCGGCGGTTTCCTCCCGACCCGGCCGGACACCCCAGGGCTGTTGCTCTACACCTCCGGCACGACGGGCAAGTCCAAGGGCGTGCTTCACGGCCATCGCGTGCTCCTGGGCCACCACGCCACCGACCTCGCGCTGGACCATGTTCGGGAGGACGACGTGGCCTACAGCCCGGTCGACTGGGCCTGGGCCGGCGGTCTGCTGCTCGGTCTGCTCGTGCCGTTGGCGCGCGGCATGACGGTGGTGGCCTACCGCGGAACCCGCCTCGATCCGGAGCGCACGATCGAGATCATGCGGGAGTGCGGAGTCTCCGTCGGGCTGTTCCCGCCCACCGCCCTGCGGATGCTGTACCGCTCGGGGAAGCTGACCCCCGCGGTGGCGGCCACGCTGCGCCTGCGCAGCCTGATCCTGGGCGCTGAGGCGGTCGAGCCGGAACTGGCGGACTGGGCGCGGGGCGAACTCGGCATCAGCGTCAACAATGCGTTCGGGCAGACGGAGGCCAACGCCCTCATCGGTCATTCCGACGTGCTCGGCGCGCTGGACCGCGACTGCCTCGGCCGGGCCTACCCCGGGCACACGATCGCGATCCTCGACCCCGACCTCCACGAGTGCGCTCCCGGTGTGGCCGGCGAGATCGCGGTGAGCACCACCGATCCGGTGTGCATGTTGCGATATTGGAACAACCCGGAGGCGACCGAGAAGAAGATCCGGGGCGGATGGCTGCTCACCGGTGACGTCGGACACACCGACGACCGGCACCAGATCTACTTCCACGGTCGCGCCGACGACCTGATCAAAAGCGGCGGATACCGCATCGGGCCGGCCGAGGTCGAGGCTGCGATCCTGCTCAACCCGGTCGTCGCCGAATGCGCCGTGATCGGGATTCCCGATCCCGTGCGCGGTCAGGTGGTCACCGCCTATGCACAACTCGTCGACGGCGAAAACGGCTCAGATGCGCTGACCCAGGCGCTGCAGTATCAGGTCAGAAAGAAGGTCGGAGCCCACGCGTACCCGCGCACGGTGTTGTACGTGACCTCGCTGCCACGCACGACCACCGGAAAGGTGGACCGCAACGCGCTTCGCAAGGCGTTCAGCGAGCGCAGCGAGACGGAGGCCGCGCGATGAGCGGCGAGCTCGCCTTCACGGGGCCCATCACCGTCATCGGCGGCGGCACGATGGGGCAGGGAATCGCCACCGCAGCGTTGTCAGCCGGACTGGCCACCACCGTGGTCGACGTCGATCCGGGTTCACTGGAGCGCGCCCGAGCCGCGATCGCGCGGCGAGTCGGGCGCGCCTTCGGGGACGACACGGAGTCGGTCCTCGCCAGACTGACCCTGGCGACCGACCTCGAGGAGGCGGTGGCCACCTCGTCGGGCGTGATCGAGGCGGTTCCGGAGATCCTCCCGTTGAAGATCGACATCTTCCATCGTCTGGCCCGCGCGGCAGGCCAGGGAACCCTGCTGGCCACGAACACCTCCACGATCAGCATCGCGCGCCTCGCGGAGGCCTGCGACGGGTCGGACCGGGTGATCGGGATGCACTTCTTCAACCCCGCGCACAAGATGCAGCTCGTGGAGATCGTGACCGCCGAGTCCTCCAGCGAATCAACCCTGCACGACGCGCTTACGCTGGCGAGCACGCTGGGCAAGGATCCGGTCGTCGTCAACGACGTGCCGGGGTTCGTGACCAGCCGGCTGGGGCTGCTGCTGGGAACCGAGGCCATGCGGATGGTGGACGAGGGGGTGGCGTCGGCCGCCGACATCGACAAGGCGATGCGCCTCGGATACGGGCATCCGATGGGCCCGCTGGAACTGGCCGACCTGGTCGGCCTGGATGTTCGGCTGAACAACCTGCGCAGCATGTATGAACGCACCGGCTCGTCGCAGTACTCGCCGCCGAAGATCCTCGAGCAGTTCGTGCGCGACGGCCGGCTGGGCAAGAAGAGCGGCCACGGGTTCTTCGACTACGACTCGGCTCCGGCAAAGCAGCAGTCATGACCGAACTGCTTCGCACCGCGCAGGTCGGCGGGTTCGACGCGCTGATCCTGGATGTGCCGTCCAGCCGAAACGCCCTGTCGCTGCGGTTGATGGAGGAGCTACAGTCGCGGATCGCCGCGAGCGCCTCCGGCCCCGGGCGGGGCCTGTTCCTGACGCACACCGGAACGTCGTTCTGTTCCGGTGTCGACCTTCGGGAGCGTCGCGCGCACGGCCCGGAGGACGACTCGCACTCCCGGATGCTCGCGGACCTGTTCCTGACGCTGTGGGACTATCCGAAACCGGTTGTCATCGCCGTCGACGGCGCCGTCCGCGGCGGCGGGATGGGACTGCTGGCCTGCGGCGACGTCGTCATCGCCTCCCCGGCATCCACCTTCGCGTACTCCGAGACGAAAGTCGGCGTCGCTCCTGCGCTGGTGATGGCGTTGACGCTGCCCGGTATCCCGGTTCGTCGGCTCCTCCCCTGGCTGCTTTCCGGTGAGGCGTTCACCAGCACGGACGCGCTCAGCCTGGGGCTGGTCACCTCCGTTGCAGAGTCCCCCGGCGTGGTCGCCGCCGAGACCACCATCCCCACGCTGACCGCAGCCGCCCCGATGGCGCAGGTCACGACGAAACGGCTGTCCCGCGTCCTGCGGGCGGTGGACATGCCCCGGGCTATCGCCGACATGACCGCCGAGTCGGCCGCACTGTTCACCAGCGAGGAAGCGCGAGAGGGAATGCAGGCGTTTGCCGAGCGCCGGACGCCCGCCTGGGCCCGAACCCAAGGAGGCTCGAAGTGACCGAGTTGGAGCGGCTTCTGATCAAGCAGGCCTGCACAGAGCTGGTGACCCGCGCGCACATCTTCGTCGACCGGTTCCAGCACGACGAACTCGTGGCCTGTTTCGCGGACGACGCGGTGTTCGAGAATGCCGTCGTCGGCGGTGCGCTTCGAGGGCGCGACGAGATCAAGGCCTACTACGACCGCAAAAACACTCGCATCCTGGCCCAGCACATCACGACCAACATCGTGATCGAGGTGATCGACGAAACCCATGCCACCGGCATCTCCTACTTCACCTTCTACTTCGCCGGGGAAGGCTTCACGGTGCCGTCGACGTTCGCCGGCCCCACCGCTGTAGGACAATATGAGGACGTGTTCGTTCTGGTCGGCGACGCGTGGAAGTTCGCGTCTCGCACGATGACCAACCGGTTTCAGGTCGGCCTGCTGTCGGATCTTGCTCTCGTCGATTCTCCCGCCGACCCGCGCGACACGAGTCAGACTGGGCAAGAAGGAGAACAATGACCAACTCAACCGCAGATCGTCGCCATCGCGTGGCGGTACTCGCCGGCGACGGAATCGGACTCGAGGTCATCCCCGCCGCCATCGAGGTGATCGACCGGCTCAGCGACCGGGGCGAGTTCGCGATCGAGTGGGAGCACTACCCTTGGGGCTCGGAGTATTTCAAGCAGCATGGGCGCATGATGCCGACGGATGCCATCCAGACTCTGGCCGACTACGACGCGATCTTCCTCGGTGCGGTCGGCGACCCGGAGATCGCCGACACCGAAACCCTGTGGGGAATGCTGATCCCGATCCGGCGCGAATTCGATCAGTACGTGAACCTCCGACCGGTACGCACGCTGGCCGGCGTGAAGCACGTCGCGCAATCGCCGATCGACCTGATGATCGTGCGGGAGAACTCCGAGGGCGAGTACTCGGCGATCGGTGGCCGTTTCGGCGCCGGAACCGGCGCGACCGCCGTTCAGGAGGCCATCTTCACCCACAAGGGCATTTCTCGCATCGTGGAGTACGCCGCCCGCCTGGCCGAGAGCCGGCGCCACCAGATCACCTCAGCGACCAAGTCCAACGGGATCATCCACACCATGCCGTTCTGGGACGAGGTCGTCCGGGAGACGCTGGACCAGCATCCGGCCATCCGGCTCGAGAGCGTGCTCATCGACGCCCTCGCGGCGAAGATGGTGCTGCATCCCGACAGCATGGATGTCATCGTCGCCTCGAACCTGTTCGGCGACATCCTCTCTGACCTGGCGGCAGCCATGGCCGGGTCGATCGGCATCGCGCCGAGCGCCAATCTCAATCCGGAGCGGCTCCACCCGTCGATGTTCGAGCCGGTGCACGGTTCGGCCCCCGACATCGCCGGCCAAGGCATCGCCAATCCGGTCGGGGCGATGTGGGCCGGTGCGATGATGCTGGATCACCTCGAGGAGCACGCCGCGGCCGCGCAGCTGACGGCCGCGTTCGAAACCGCGATTGCCGCCGGCGTGAGCACCGCGGATCTGGGCGGAACAGCCACCACGAGTCAGTTCACCTCGGCAGTGCTCGGCAATCTGACGGACTAGCGGGCTTTCGCGTCGATCTCCGCGCGCCGCGCCTGAACGATGCGCCGCACGGCGGCATCCGGCAGCGGGTGGTCGGCCGAATAATGGATGCTGCCGCTGGTGGTTTCGAATCCGGCCAACGCGTCGCCCGCGGCCGTCACCACCGTGCCGCTGTACGGGTAGAGCGACAGGAAGTTCTTCGTGCGTAGCGTGGCGACGAGGCCCTTGCCCCGGTAGAGGAGTGCGGCCATGCCGTAGCTGGTTCCCTCCACCGCCTCGGGAACGATGGCGCGGGCGATCGAGTAGACGCGCTCAAGGGCATCCCGATCGACGCCGTCGATCGTCTCAAGGTACGCGGTGACTTCGCCCACGTTGCGAGATTACGCTCCTGCGCCAATACTCGTGTCTTCGACAGCCACCGAATCGGCGGTGGGGCGCGCAGAGGAAGGACAGCACCATGGCAACCATCAGCGCGACGGAGTCCATCACCCTCGACGGGGTGGTGCAGGCTCCGGGGCGCCCGGATGAGGACACCCGCGGCGGCTTTCGCCACGGTGGGTGGGGCTCCCCCTACAGCGACAAGGTCGCCATGGACTTCGTGGGCGAGGAGATGAGCAAACCGGGCGCCATGCTCTTCGGGCGGCGCACCTACGATGATGTACTCGACTACTGGAGCACGACTACCGAGCCGAACCCGTTCAGCGAGTTACTGATCAACGTGCCGAAGTTCGTCGTCTCCCACGCCGCCGACACGGTGCTGAGCTTCCCGAACTCGACCCTGCTTCCCGGGGACGCCACCGAGACCGTCCCACGGGTCTCCGCCGACGTCGACGGCAACCTCAGCATCATCGGCAGCGGCGAACTGGTGCGGTCGTTGCAGGCGGCCGGCCTCATCGACGAGTACATCCTGCAAATCCATCCCCTGATCTTGGGTTCTGGTACGAAGCTCTTCAGCGCCGGTAACCGCGCCGAGCTGACCCTCGGACGTTCGGTGACCACCTCGACCGGTGTCTTCATCGGGAAGTACTCGACCCGCTGAGTGAGCACGCGCTGGCCCGTCACTTGCGCCTTGTGCTCCTTCCCGGGCCTTGGGAACAACAACTATCTGCAAGTGAGCGTGACCAGAATGGTCTCGACCCGGATGACACAGTTGGGTACGCTCGGGAACACCCGGCCCGAAGTAGTACTGAGGAGAACGCAGGAGGCATCATCCTTAAGCCAGCCGAAACACGCACTGCTGCCCTACCGTCCGATCTCGCCATCTCCCGAGCCGCAATCCGTCGTCCTCTCGACGAGATCGCCGCCGAGATGGGCATCGGCCCCCACCTGCTCGAACCCTACGGAAGTGTGGCATCCAAAATCTCCCTGGATGCGATCGAAGAGCTGCAGGACCGCCCGCGGGCCAAGTACGTGGTGGTCAGCGCGATCACCCCAACGCCGCTGGGCTCCGGCAAGACCACCACCTCGGTCGGCCTCGGACAGGGCTTCCGGCACATCGACAAGCTCGGCATCGTCGCCATCCGGCAGCCATCGATGGGCCCGACGTTCGGCATCAAGGGCGGCGCGGCCGGCGGCGGCTACGCCCAGGTGGTCCCGATGGAGGCGCTCAACCTGCACCTCACCGGCGACATGCACGCCGTCACCGCAGCGCACAACCTGTTGTCGGCGATCATCGGAAACCACATTCACAAGGGAAATCGGCTCGACCTCGATCCGCACGAGATCACCTGGCGGCGCGTCCTCGACGTCAACGACCGCGACCTGCGCAACATCATCACCGGGCTCGGCGGTTCCGATGACGGCACCCCGCGGCAGACCGGCTTCGACATCTCCGCGGCCAGCGAGGTGATGGCGTTGTTGTCGCTGTGCAACTCGCTCTCGGATCTGCGCGAACGGATGGGACGGATCGTCGTCGGCTACAACCGCGGCGGCGAACCGGTGACGGCCGAGATGCTCAAGGTCGCCGGTGCGATGACGGTGCTGCTCAAGGATGCGATCAAGCCGAACCTGATGCAGACCGTGGAGCAGACTCCGGTGCTGGTGCACTGCGGCCCGTTCGGGAACATCGCCACCGGCAATTCCTCGGTGGTCGCCGACCTGATCGGCATCCACGCCGGCGACTACCTGATCACCGAGGCCGGGTTCGGCGCCGACATCGGCGCGGAGAAGTTCTTCAACATCAAGTGCCGTGCCTCGGGCCTGACGCCGGATGCCGCCGTCGTGGTCGCCACCGTGCGCGACCTGAAGACCCACTCGGGCAAGTACCGGGTCGTCGCCGGCCGCCCGCTGCCGCCGGAGATGCTGGCCGAGAACCCCGACGACGTGCTAGAGGGCGCGGCGAACCTGCGCCGGCAGATCGCCAACATCCGACGCCACGGAGTCGTGCCGGTCATCGCGGTGAACGCCTTCCCCACCGACCACGACAGCGAACACCGGGCGATCATGGAGGTCGCCGCGGAGGAAGGCGTGCGGGTGGCGATCAGCTATCACTTCACCGAGGGCGGCAAGGGCGCGGTGGAGCTGGCCGAGGCGGTCGCCGAGGCCTGCACCGAACCATCGGACTACCACCGGCTGTATGCCGACGACCTCCCCCTCGTGGACAAGATCGACACCATCGCTCGGGAGATGTACGGCGCGGACGGTCTGGACGTCTCGCCGCTGGCAGCCGGTCAGCTGGACAAGTACGAGCGAGCCGGTTTCGGCCACCTGCCGGTGTGCATCGCCAAGACGCATCTGTCGCTGTCGGCCGATCCGAAGGTGAAGGGCGCGCCCACCGGATGGCGGCTGCCGGTGCGTGAGGTGCGCGCGTCGGTCGGGGCCGGGTTCATCTACCCGATCTGCGGCGACATGCGCACGATGCCGGGTCTCTCGTCCGCGCCGGCGGCCGAACGCATCGACATCGACGAGCACGGCGAGATCGTCGGGTTGTCCTGATGGGCGCCTCCGGCTGGGCCGCCGGGGACTACCTGGACCGTCCCCTGCGTGAGTTGCTCGAGGATGTTGCGGGTGCGGATCCGGTCCCGGCCGCGGGATCACTCGTGGCGACGGTCGGTGCGCTCGCGGCCGGCCTGACCGCGAAGGTGGCGCGCCGGTCGACGACGCAGCGGCCGGATGCCGAGGCGATAGCCGCGCGGGCGGACCTGCTGCGCGCGCAACTCGAGCCGCTCATCACCGGTGACGCCGCCGGCTATGCAAAGGCGCTGGATGCGCCCAGCAACAGTACCGACCGCACCGAGGCGATGCGGGCGGCGTCGACGGGACCGGTATCGATGGCCGAGGTCACCGCGGAGATCGCCGAGATCGCCTCCGAGCTGGCCGCGCACTGCAACCCCAACCTGCGAGTCGATGCGGCGGCGGTGGCGTGGCTGGCGGCATCCGTCGCCGAGGTGGGCGCCGACCTTGCCTCGGCGAACGTCGGGGACTCCGCACTGTCTCAGCGGGCGCACGCGGCCGTCGCCCGGGCGCGCGCCGCGGCCGACCGCACCAGGGTCTGAGGGACGTGCCGTTCGCTCCGGCTACGGCTCACCACGCGGGGCGTTGCGCTCGAATTGATCGTGGGGTTACCTCTTACCGTTGGAGGAAGCATGCGCGTCAGCATCGATCTCAGCAACCACGCGCTGGATGCCGACCCGCGCCGTTTCGGCGACGTGCTCGCCACTATCGGCAAGGCGGCCGACGGGGTGGGCCTGCACACGGTGTGGCTCCCCGACCATGTGGTGCAGGCGGACCCCACCGCCGGCGCGGACCGGGACGTGTTCGAGGCGTACACCGCACTCGGATTCCTCGCCCGGGCCACCCGCCGGGTGCGACTGGGCACGATGGTATCCGCCGTCACCTACCGACCGATCGCGCTTCTGATCAAGGCGGTGACCACGCTGGACGTGCTCTCCGGCGGCCGCGCCTGGCTCGGCTTGGGTGCCGGCTACCTCGAACAGGAGGCGACCACCATGGGGATGCCGCTGCCGCCTACCGGCGAGCGCTTCGACGACCTCGAAGACTCGCTGGAGCTGGCCGGCCGGATGTGGTCCGGCGACGAGTCGAAGTTTCAAGGTCGGCACACCGCGCTGGACGCACCCGAACTGCACCCGCGGCCGCTGTCGTCGCCGCATCCGCCCATCCTCATCGGCGGCTCGGGTGAAAAGCGCACCCTGCGCTTGGTTGCCCGGTACGCTCAGGCGGCCAATCTGTTCGACATCCCCGATGGAGGGCAGACCATCGCCCGCAAGATCGCCGTGCTGGAGCAACACTGCCACGAGGTGGGCCGCGACCCGAACGAGATCGAGCGCACCCTCAGCACCCGACAGGGTCCGGACCAGAGCGTGGCCGACTTCGTCGAACACTGCCGCGACGTGGCCCAGCTCGGCATCGATCACGTCATCCTGCACTCCGGTCCGGCCTGGTCACCGGAGTCGGTGCGCGACTGCGCCGCCATCGTGGACGCGCTCGCCGACGTCACCCGTCGACCATCCGACTGACAGGGGCGCGACCCGACCGCCGTCACGGCACCTCCGGAGTTTCCGGCGCGGCGACCGCCCGTGTCGTGTTCCGGTCGGCCGGGTCGTCTTGCCGACGGCTGGCGAACAGCAGCGGGATCCCGATCAGCTCCACCGCGCCGCCGATCACCAGCGAGGTTCCGTAGCCCCAGAGATCGGCCGCCCGGCCCAGCGCCGGTTGGATGCCGACCCCGCCGAGGCTACCGAACAGCGAGTCGAACGACAGCACCGTCGCGCGCTGCGTGGACGGGATCATGTCGTTGAGGTAGGCACCCCGCACCGGCTCGGCGACGGCGACCACGAAGCCCCAGACCACCAGCGCCACGATCGCGAGCCAGAACAGGCTGTTCACGCCCAGGATCACCAGCGTGGCGACGCTGGCCAGGGAGGCCGCGATGACCGTGGTGGTCCGTTTGACGAACAGGCCCCGAATCCGGGGCGCGAGCACTCCCCCGATCACCTGGGATAGCGAGAGCACCGCCGCGGCCAGCCCAGCGATGGAGTACGCCGTCTTGTCCCCGTACAGCTCCAGCAGGTAGGGCTGCAAGGCGTAGAACGCGTAGATTCCCACCCCGGATGCGAAGGGCGCGGACAGAATCACGTACCGCACCGAGCGCTTCCGCAGCCCGTGCCGGATCGATTGTTGGAGCACGTTTCTAGTCGCCGCGAGCGGCCCCCGGGAGCGATCGGGCGTGAAGCCGAGGTCCTTCATCACCAGGAAGGCGAACAGGAACATCAGGGCGAGCACTCCGGCGCGGAGCAGGAAGGGAACCCCGAGGTTGGTGGCCTGGGCGATCACGCCGCCGAGTACGGAGCCGGCGAACATGGCGATGCCGGTCACCACCAGCCCGCGGCCGAACACCGTCTCCAGGCTGCCGGTGTAACCGTGGAAGGTCAGCGCGTCCACCAGCCAGGCCTCCACCGCGCCGGAGAAGAAGGTGAAACCCAGCCCGAGCAGTACCGACACGATGGCCCACCAGACGAACGGGGCATGCCAGACCCACAGCATCCAGTAGAGCAGTGTGGTGAGCGACAGCGTGATCGTGCCCAGCAGGTAGGACGCCTTCCTGCCCACCGTGTCGGCGACGACGCCGGTCGGGATCTCGAAGATGACCATCCCCGCGGTGAAGAAGGCGTTCGCGGCAAACGCTTCGAAATTCGACAGCCCGGCATCCAGCAAGAACAGGGTGTTGATGCCCCAGATGAACGAGGCCGCCAGCGTGTTGCCCAACAGCAGGGTCAGGTAGATGCGCTGGACGCGCCACGTCGCCGAGCGAGCCATATTCGACGGTAGACCGGTGCCGGCCGCGGGTGGCTGCGGATTTGCTGCGAACCCCGGTCCCGCGCCGGTCGGTACACTGGCTCGAATGTCCACCACGCCAATCAGGATGAGGGCGGTCGTCTACGACCGGTACGGACCGCCAGAGGTGCTGCGGGTCGAGGAGGTTCCGGTGCCCGCGCCCGCCCTGAAGCAGGTGCTGATCCAAGTGGCCGCGACCTCCGTGAATCTTTCGGACTGGGAGGGGCTGACCGGAACGCCGGCATACGCGCGCATCGGCGGACTGCGGGCCCCGGCGCGCCGAGTACTCGGCTCCGACATCGCCGAATGCGTCACGGCCGTCGGCTCCGGCGTCACCCGGTTCCGGGTCGGCGACGAGGTGTACGGCGACAATCTCAATCTCAAGGGAGGCTTCGCGGAGCACGTCGTGGCGCCCGAAGCCTCGCTATCCCGCAAACCCGAGGAACTGAGCTTCGTCGAAGCCTCGACGCTGCCCCAGGCGGGAGTGATCGCGTTACAGGGCACGGCGGGCGCGAGGCGCGGGCAGCGCGTGCTGATCAACGGGGCGGGCGGCGGGTCGGGCTCGTTCGCGATCCAGCTGGCCAAGCGGTCCGGGGCGCACGTAACCGGCGTGGACAACGCGGGCAAGCTCGACTTCATGCTGGGGCTCGGCGCCGACGAGGTGGTGGACTATCGCACCCAGGATTTCACCCAGCTCGAGCCGTTCGACCTGGTGCTCGACCTCGTCGCGCACCGCTCGGTGTTCGACTACCGGCGGGCGCTGGCCCGCGGTGGCCACTACCGCTGCGTCGGCGGCACAGTGCGCACCCTCCTCCGCGTCGTGACGGTGGGGGTGGCACTCGGCGTGCTCACCGGTCGCCGGCTGGGAATCCTGGTCGTCCGCCAGGGACCCGCGCACTTCAAGCCCGTCGCCGAAAGGTGCGTCGCCGGCGACCTTCGCATCTGCATCGATCGCACCTTCCCGCTCGACGAGACGGCTCAGGCGCTCGCCCACGTCGGCACGGGACGCGCGCTCGGCAAGGTGGTCGTCACTCCGTAATGCGCGTGCACCACGCGACCACGCGGTCGACCACGTCGGGTTCGATCGGCCGCCGCACGTCCTTCTTGTACGCCTGAAGGCAAGGTCGACGCGCGGATCGTAGGCCATGAACTCGCGGAAGTCCTCAGTCGCTTCGCCCCGCGACTCACGCCCTGGACTCGGTGTCTGCGCTCCGGTGCGCTCCTCGCAGAGGTTCCTGCCGCCGAGATCACGGACCGACTACGCGGCGTCAGCGCGGTACCGCCCAGACGGATGCTCCCTGCCAGTCGACGACAACGACGGTTTCGGCCAAGCGGTGTACCAACCTGGGCTTCCCGCAGCGCAACCGAAGGCCTACCTTCGCGGTATGAACCTGACGAGGGCACCTGGCTTTGCACTCGTCGGTGCGGCCCTCGCACTGGCCGCGGTCTCTGCGCTGGAACTGGCAGCGGGAAGCGCTCGTGGCGACGGAGACAATCCGACCGAGAGTCTTGGCTATCTTGCTTCACACGGCCAGTTCTATGCGTTGTCGGGTCTGGCCCTCGTCGCCGGTAGCGTAGCCATCATCGTCGCTGCGCTCGGGGTGCGCCGATTCGCTCGAGCCGCAGGCGTTTCGCTTGCGCTGGAGTCGATCACGGCGGTTGCGGCGCTTGCCGCAGGCTTCCTCGCGGTTGCCGGCGTGATGCGAATGCAGGCTGTCGGCACCGTGCCGTACATTCGGAGCCTCGATGAGCGGTGGGGCGAGTCCGCCTACCTGGTTGTGCAGATCGCGGGGACTCAGGGGCTGCTCTCCGCGGGACTGATCGGGCTGGCAGCGTGGCTCATCGGCTTCGCGTTCCTTGCGTGGCGCCGGAGCGTTCGATGGCCTGCCGTGGTGGGGGTGATCCCGGCTTTTGTGCTGTTCGTATTGCTGACAGATCTCGCGATCCCGTCACTCGCTGAGCTCGTCGGAGAGGGCCTTTTTCCCGCCTATGTCGGCGGCATCATCGTCGGGTTGCCGCTGTGCTGCCTCACCTTCGGCGTGGCTCTCTTGCTGCCCGGTACGCGGGCCCGGCTGTCGCGCGTGCCTAGTTTGCGTCTCTCCCGATAGCCCGGGGCTGGTCTTTCCCTGAACAGGCGGAGGCCCCGGTCGCCCGACCGGGGCCTCCCATATTGAGCAGGCGTTACGCCTCGCTCTTGGCTGCCACCTCGGCCCGGCCCTTGGCGGCGTAGTAGGCGGCGCGCGCGGCGAGGCGTCGGGTCTGCTCGGCCTGGCCGGCGTCGAGGATCTCCTGCGGCACCTCCACGCTGGGCACCCGGCTCTTGCCGTTGTACTTGGCGATGTAGGCATCCAGCTCGGGGCCGGACTCCCACGAGGTGATCAGGCAGTAGCGGGGCGTGGGGCTGTTCAAGGTGGTGGCGTGCCAGAGTCGCTGGGTGTCCACGATCAACTGGGCGCCGGCCGGCAGCGCGATCCGGTATTCGACGCTGGGATCGGTGCGGTTGTCGCGCAGCACGAAGTAGCTGGTGGCGTCGTCGGTGAGATTGAAGAAACCGCGTACGACCCAGCCGGTGCCGTCCGGGTTCAGCCGGTTGTTGTCGTCCTGGTGCAGGTTGTACAGGCAGTCCGCGTAGGTGTTGGGCTGCAGCTCGATGACCCGGCAGCGGCCGACGTTCGCGCCCGGCTCCTGGGCGCGGGCCACCAGGGTCGGCGCCTTCTCGACCTGCGAGGGGATCCACACGCCGTCCTTGTCGGTGTGCGGCGGCTTGTGGTTCCAGAATCCGTTCACCTCGATTTCGCCCTTCGCGCTGGCCAGCGGCGCAAAGCGGGTCTCCCCCGAGGATTTCCAGTCGACATATTCGATGTCGAGCCATTCTTTCGGGTCGATGTGCTTGTCGTACTGGTCCAGAACCACGTAGCCGGTCTCTTCCAGAGCGGCGGACTTGATGTAACCCATGAGGCGGATTATTCCCTTTCGTCAGAGGGCCAGCGCGTTTTAACAGGCCCAACTTAGGTCAGCCTAACAGCGGCATCCCGCATAAACTGGGAACGCCCGAGGCCCGAGGAGAGAACCACACAGTATGCACGCAGCCACGAATCTGGACGCCACCGCCGTCAACACGATTCGTTGGCTCTCAGCGACGCAGGCCTCGATCGTGGTGCCGGTTTATCAGCGGCAGTACCGCTGGGACATCGGCGGATGCGAGCAGTTGCTCGCCGACATCCGCGCCGTCGCCGACTCCGAGGGCAATCAGACGCACTTTCTCGGCTCAATCCTGTCCACCGCGAGCGCCGACAGTGACGCCGAGTTGGTGCTCATCGATGGGCAGCAGCGGATCACCACGCTGATGCTGCTGATCGCCGCGCTGCAGCACACGGTCGAGGACACCGACCCGGAGCTGGCCGCCGAGTTGCAGGCGGTGCTGGTGCGCGCCGGCGACCCGACCCGCACCAAGCTGCTGCCGCAGCGGGAGTGGGCGCGGGTGTTCGAGGCGGTCGTGCTGGAACGTCGGGCGGCCGGCGCCGAGCTGCGCGAGTCTCGGTTCGATGACAACTACGCCTTCTTCCGCAGCCAGATCCCGGTGGATGAGGCGCCGCGGATCTGGCGCGGCCTGCAGCGGCTGGAGCACGTGTCGATCACGCTGGGCACGGATGCGAACGCGCAGCAGATCTTCGAGAGCCTGAACTCCACCGGCGAGCCGCTGCGCAACCACGAGCTGATCCACAACTACATGCTGATGGGGCTGTCGCATCCCCAGCAGCGGGAGATCGAGGACGCGTTCTGGGTGCCGATCGAGGAGAGCACCGGCGAGTTGATCGGCAGCTTCTGGCGGCACTATCTGGTGATGACCACCGGCCGGGAGATCGACACCGGCGACGGGCGTGGGGTGTACGACACGTTCCGGCACGAGTTTCCGCGGTTCGACTTCGAGTTGCTGCGCCAGCACGCCACCGAGTGGCGGGAGTACGCGGAGGTGTACCGGATCCTGCTCGATCCGGCGCAGGCGGATGACCCGGAGCTGGCTCGCCAGCTGAGCTACGTGAACACGTTCGGCCGGGGCATGTATCCGCTAGTGATGCGGGCCTACCACGACTACACGCGGGGCGGCGCGGACAAGGCCACCCTGATCGGCACGCTGGAGCGCATCCAGTCGCTGCTGCTGCGCCGCACCGCGGTGGGCCTGAACAACGACCGGCTGGTGGCCCGGCTGTGCCGGGCGCGGCGCAAGGGCCCGGCCAAGCTGGTGAATGCGATCGCCCGGATCACCCCGTCGGACGAGCGGGTGCGGGTGGCGCTGAAGTACGGCGCGCTCCCCCACCCGGCCTACGTGCTCGGCCGGCTGGCAGGGGTCGACACTCTGGACGGGCTGGACGTGGAGCACGTCTTCCCGCTGGCGCCCGGCGCGGCCTGGACCGGTGACGGCGTGCGGGAGTGGGCCGACTACAGCGAGGACGAGCAGAACAGCCACCGAGCGCTGGCGCAGACGCTCGGCAACCTGGCGTTGCTCGAGCAGCCGCTGGCCGAGCGCGCCATGGATGCCTCGTTCCCGCTGAAGCGGACCTCAATCTATCCAAAGAGCACGATCGCGGCGACCCGCGACCTGGCCGGCACGGAGGCGTGGGGCACCGCGGCGATCGGCGAGCGCACCGCCCGCCTCACCGCGGAGTTCCTACAAATCTGGGCGCGCCCGGCAGCCGTGCCCATCGACGACGACGGCCTCACCCCGATCCTGGACGCGCAGCGCCGGCGCGGCTGGCCGCTCGGCTGGGACCGCGAGTTCGACTACGTGGAGTACCGCGGCGAGCACTGGGAAGTGCACGACGTGAGGTACCTGTTCAACCGGGTGTTCAAGCGGCTGTGGGCGGATGCGCGCGAGCACGTGGTCGCGTTCAGCGCCCGTCGCGGCGGCCCGATCTTCGAGGCGAAGGCCTGGAACGGGCACTGGGACGAACTGGACGGAACCCACTTCCTCTACATGGGCTGGGACTCCAAGTACATGCTCACCGCGGTGCAGGGGGTGCTGGAGGAGTCCGGTCTCGCCTCCGAGGTGTTCGTAAAGTACTCCTACATCGGCGAGGCGATGTAGGAGTACCAACTCACGGCCGGCCGAGGGGCGCCCAAAGTGGTGCCAGCGCCCCCCAATCACGACTTGAAAGGCTATTTTCCCTCGACGACGAGTACAAATCCTCTTCGCTTCGATTCTTCAAAGTTGTCGCGCAACTCGCGCTCCACTCTCTGCTGCCAGTCATCAGGTAGCTTGCAACCTCCGCCATTACTGGTGCCGCTGGATGCACCAAGAGCACACCGCAGTTCAGGCGGAACACCTCGATCGATTGCGACACAAATCGACTCATGCAAGTGCCCGGCCTTGCATTGGAACTTAACCTTGACTCGGTTAGTTTGTGTACTCATTTGATTGCTCCTTTGATCGCAAGAGGCAAGTTTGTCTCATGCAACGGAACTGTCCCACTAACGTCTGACATTGGCTCGCGTCCGGACAGGCTCGACATTGGAACGCCCCCGATGGGTGGGTCTACGGGACTTCTGTGGCCCAGGTACTCCCGGCAAGCTCGTGGAGGTCACTGGAAGCCGGGAGAATGCCTGCCCTAACTATTGACCGTGGCTATCGCTCGTCCCTGGCAATAGTCCAAAGAATCGCTCGAAAAAGTCACTGAAATCCCCGAGCACACGCTGCCTTATCTCGCCGTGGCCTCCATCCGCCGAAAACCGTGACACAGAAGGCAACACCTTCGTGACCGCGATTGCGGTCACCCGGATGGCACCGTCACGACAGGTTGAGTCCAGGAACGCTCGGGTGTTCTCCGGGCGTAGCCCCTCCGACTCGATGCTCGCCGCGAGGTCGGCCTCACGCCGCCACGAACACCCGCCCCTCATCGTCGATCTCACCGTTCACTGAGACAGAGTCGACGAAGGCTTCGAACAGCTGTGACGCGGAAGCGATCGCCGGCCGGGCGCCCGACGTTCTTTATCGACGACGAGCTCCACAACAGTCTTTGGCACGCCCAGAACACCATCGCCGAGATGGAAGCCTCTCGTCGGCGCTGACCGGTAGTCCAAGTGACCGGAATACGACGGATAGCGCGGCGGTTGGACCACACCATGTCGTCATTGGCCCGCAAACACCTCTGGACCTGGAGCATCACCGCTCTCGCCGCTCTCGCCGCTCTCGTCGCTGGCGTGGTGATCGCCATCGTGGCGCCCGCGGCCAATGCCCCTCGTGCGCAGGGCGAGGAGGTGCCACAAAGCGTCCTGCACGCCGAGACCCGCATGGGTGCGGTGGAGCTGAAGGTGCGTGACCTCCCATCCATGGCCGCGTTCTACGGGCAGGCCGGTGTAGGCCTCGGCATTCTGAGCGAGACCGACGACGCCGTCTCCCTCGGCGTCAACGACGAGGAACTGATCCGGCTCGTGCCGGCGGATGGCGAACACGCGTCGGCGCAGGATTCCGGGCTCTACCATTCGGCGATCGTGTTCCCGGATCGGCCCGCCCTCGCGCAGGCGATGGTGCGGATGGCCACGCAGTATCCGGAGCAGTTCCAGGGCGCGGCCGACCACCGGGTCAGCAAGGCGTTCTACTTCGGCGACCCGGAGAGCAACGGGGTCGAACTGTACATCGACACGCCCAGTAGCGAATGGGTGTGGGAAGGCGGGCAGGTCCAGATGGGCAGCGACCCGCTGGATCCGAACGCGTTCATCCAGGAGCACCTCGGCGACCGCCCCACCGGTGACGCGGCAATGGGTCACGTGCATCTCAAGGTGGGCGACGTCGACCAGGCACGCGAGTTCTACGCGGACACGCTCGGCTTCGCGGTGACCGCGGAGGCGAACGGCGCGCTCTTCATGTCGGCCGGCGGCTACCACCACCACCTCGCGGCCAACACCTGGGGCAGCGCCGGCGCCGGCGTTCGCCCGGCCGGACTGGGCCTGGGCGAGTTCGCGGTGGTGCTGCCGGAGGCATCCGAACTCGACGGCGTGGCCGAGCGCCTGCAACGCGCCGACGTAGCATTCGAGCAGGATGACACCGGACTGACTGTCGCCGACCCGTGGGGCAACCAGGTGCGCTTCACCGTCGCCGGCTGACTTCGTAGGGCGAGCGCACACCGACAACGCCACTGGACTTCGGCAACGGATGCGTAGACGCTAGGCGCGCGCATCCGCCCCGGCGCCGGCGCGTTCCGCGATCGCCACAATGCGGTTCAGCATCCCCGCGAACACGATGCCGTGAAACGGGACGATCGCCCACCAGTACAGCCGCCCGGTGAGCCCCTTCGGGAAGAACACCGCACGCTGCGTGTACCGCGCCCCCGAACCGTCCGGCTCGGACCGAAGCTCGAGCCAGGCATGCCCGGGCAGCTTCATCTCGGCGCGAAGCCGAAGCAGGCGCCCCTCCTCGCACGCCTCCACCCGCCAGAAATCGATGGCGTCCCCCACGGCCACCGTGGAGCGACTCCTCCTCCCCCGCCGTAGGCCGACACCACCCACCAGCCGGTCCGCCCATCCGCGGATCGCCCACAGGATAGGTGTCGAGTACCACCCGTTCTCTCCGCCGATTCCGGCGATCACCGACCACAGCGCCTCGACGCGCGCGGAGGAAGCCTTGGTGCGCTCATCGGTGAACACGGTGCGACCGGCCCAGTCCGGGTCACTCGGCAGCGGGTCGCTGGGCGCCTGTGGGAGTTTCGCGTCCAGCCAGCTGGTCTCCACCCGATCGGAATCGACCTGACCGAGGGCCAGCGAGACCGCTCGACGGTACGGCGTCAGACCACCCGGCGGCGGTGGGATCAGCGTGTCGATGTCGTGGTTCTGCATGACGCAGTCGTTCTGCAGCGACTCCACGAGCGGGCGCGCGAGCGCCCTGGGGATGGGGGTGACCAGGTTTACCCAGTGCGAGGCGAGGCGCGGGGTGAGCACCGGGAGCGCGGCGATGTGGCGTTGCGGGAGCCCAGCCTCGACGGCGTATCCGTTCATCATCTGCCCGTAGCGCAGAACATCCGGACCGCCGATGTCCACGGTGCGATTCAGGTCGGCCGGAAGGGTGGGTGCCGCGAGCAGATAGTGCAGGACGTCACGCACCGCGATCGGCTGGACGAGGTTGCGCACCCACCGCGGTGCCGGCATGTACGGCAGCACCTCGGTGAGGTGCCGGATCATCTCGAACGACGCTGAACCGGAGCCGATGACGACTCCGGCCTGGAAGACCACGGTGGGCACGCCGGACTCGAGCAGGATGTTCCCCACCTCCACCCGGGAGCCCAGGTGCGCGGAGAGCTCGGCATCCGGGGGGTTCAAACCGCCCAGGTAGACGATACGGCCCACGCCGGCGGCGGCCGAGGCGGTTGCCACCACCTGTGCGATGCGTCGGTCAACCGTGGCGAATCCCTTGCCGCTCGCCATGGAGTGGATGAGGTAGTACACGACATCGACACCCTCAACCGCACGCTCGACGTGGGCGGGCTCCCGGGCGTCGCCGACGACGATGTCCACCTCCGAACCCCAGTCCAGTGCGGCGAGCCGCTCCGGATTTCGCACCAGCACGCGCACCCGGTAGCCGGCCTCGACCAGGCGCGGCACCAGGCGTCCGCCCAGGTAACCGGTCGAACCGAGAACGAGCACCCTGCCGGGCGCCGATTCCTCGGGCCGCGAGGCGGAGGAGTCCATGGACGCTCCCTCGAAGGTGGTGGCGGTACTGCCGCTGCACTTCTGGTTCGCCGTCGAGCTTTCAAACCTCGGCGACCATCAAGCAGTTTATTGTCGGGTCGAGCGATTGCCCGAGGAGTTCGGCGAGCTCACAGTTGGGCCACCAGCAGGCTACCCGACAGGACGAAGAAGAACGTGCCGAACGGGTCGAACACGAGGGACCACACGGCGGGCACCATGCGTCAAACCTACGGTCAGAATGGCCCGCGCGACTGACGGCGACGGATGCCGGCGGGTACCGTCGAACTGGCGGCCCGCATGCTCAGAATCGAGGAACCGCGCCTGCTCGAAAGGAACGCACATGTCGACAGCGACGGACGTCCTCGGCCAGTTGGAGAACGAGCTGGCCTGGCAGCGTGACCTGTACCGCGAGCTGCACAGGCATCCCGAGCTCAGCGGCCAGGAGCACCGGACCGCCGAGCAGGTCGAACAGAAACTGACCGGGTTCGGATTCCAGGTGCAGCGGATCGGCGGCACCGGGGTCGTCGGCGTGCTGTCGAACGGCGCCGGCCCCACCGCGTTAGCCCGCGCCGACATCGACGCGCTGCCGGTCACCGAGGCCACCGGGCTCTCCTACTCCTCCACCGTCGACGGGGTCATGCACGCCTGTGGGCACGACCTGCACGTCGCGGCGCTGCTTGGCGCGGCGAAGCTCATGGCCGACGGCCGCGCCGCCTGGTCTGGCACCTACATCGCCCTGTTCCAGCCCGCTGAGGAGACCGGCGCCGGCGCGCAGGCGATGGTCGACGACGGGCTGGTCAGCAAGATCCCGAGGCCCGATGTCGCGCTCGCGCAGCACGTGATGCCGGCGGAGGCGGGCACCATCGGCACGACGCCGGGACCGATTCTTTCAGCGGGCGACTCGCTCAAGATCACCGTGCACGGCCGCGGCGCGCACGGCTCCATGCCGCATCTCGCCGTCGACCCGGTGGTGCTGGCGGCATCCATCGTGCTGCGGCTGCAGACCATCGTGTCGCGCGAGGTGCCGCCGGGCGAATTCGCGGTGGTCACCGTCGGCGCGTTGAACGCCGGGACGAAATCGAACATCATCCCGGACCGCGCCGAGCTGCTGCTCAACCTGCGCACCTACGATCCAGAGGTGCGCAGCCGGGTCATGGCGGCGATCGAGCGGATCGTGCGGGGCGAGTGCGCCGCGGCCGGCTCGCCCCGGGACCCGGAGTTCGAGTACTACGACCAGTTTCCGCTGACCAGCAACGACGCGGCCACCAACGAGCGCGTGGCGGCGGCCTTCACCGAGCACTTCGGCGAGGGTGTGGTGTTCCCGTCGAGCCCGCGGACCGCATCCGAGGACTTCAGCCGGATCCCGGATGCCTTCGGCGTGCCGTATCTGTACTGGACGGTCGGTTGCGTCCCCGCTGTACACTGGCGCGCGGCCGTAGATGCCGGCCGGGTCTCGGAGGACATCCCGGCCAACCACTCGCCGTCCTTCGCCCCGGCGATCGACCCGACGCTCGGGGTGGCGACGTCTGCCCAGGTGGTGGCGGCGCTGGTCTGGCTCGGCAGATAGCGATCTAAACGACGGCGACGCGGGGATGGAGGTGGTCGCCGCACCCCTCGGCCTCGCGGTCGCCGCCCTCGATGCCGACCGAGCCTCAGGCGGCGGTTGTTTGGGGTAGGGCGTAGCGGGCTTTGCCGCCTAGTCGTGGTGTCTGGGTGGGGTCGATGTGTGGGGGCGGGATGAACCAGACCTGTCCGTCATGGATCTGGATGATCCAGCCGTCGTCGTGGATGCGGCCGTGACAGGGTGGGCAGAGTAGGACTCCGTTGTCCAGGTCGGTGGGCCCGGTATCGCGTTTCCACCAATCGGAGCTTGTCAAGTTGTCTGTGTAAGTGTCGGTTTATAGGTAGCGGTTGATTCTTTCGGGGTAGGCCAGGCTGAGTTGGGCGAGGGCTTGTTTCCAGTTC
>NZ_JBDJAF010000004.1:0-185491 GCF_039652555.1 Parafrigoribacterium mesophilum | reverse complement strand
GATCGGTGGGGATGCCCAGGCCGCGGCGCACCGCATCGGCCTGCTCGGCCGAGAGCACCCCGGTCGTCAGGGCGGTGCTGATCGGGGCCTCCCAGGGCACAGTCACGGCTTGCCCGCCGATGTCCTCCACCCCGTTGTCCAGTAACGACTGTGCGGCATCGGCCTCGCTGCTGATCTTCCCCAGGGTGACCAGCTGGCTGGCCTCGTGCCCGGTCGCCCCAGTGATCGACTGCAGCATCGCCTCCGGAGACCGGAAGCCCTCCCGCGCCGCCAGGCCGGCGTGGCCCAACTCGCGGCGGGACCGACGCGCCAACTGCCCAGCGGCGGCGGTCTTGATCGCGTCGAACTGGCGTTGATGGGCGGCGATGGCCTGCTGCAACTGAACCAGCTGCCCGTCGGTCAGCGCGTCATAGTGAGTACCGGGCGCCCCGAAACCCGCCACTACACTAGCGGTGGTAGTGAACATAGGTGCCGGGTTTGTCATAACTCCAATTTTCGCACAATAGCAAGCGTTTTCGAAAAAAAGATCGCAAATGTGGATAAGTATTTGGCCTACGTGCGGATCCGCCTCAATATCTCGTCGGGCGCGACGAACACGTGGGTTCGCTCCACCTCGTGCACCAGTTCCACCAGTGCCCGGTTGACCGGCGTGGCGACGCCGGCACGCTCCCCGGCCTCCACCACCGCACCGTTGAGATAGTCGATCTCGGTGATCTGACCGTGCCGGATGCTCTGCAGCGTCGAACCCGGATTGGGCGTCGCCCCCATCCGAACCTTCATCAACTGCGGAAGCAACTGGCCGATGGACAGCGGCATCCGCCCGAGCATCCGCAGCATGCCGTCGGTGAGTCCCTGCAGCGGGGCGAAACGCACCCCGCCGGCCTGTGCCGCACGCACCAGTTCCCGGATGCTGCGGGTGAGCAGCCGCCGTAGACCGGGATGCGAAATGACCTCTTGCGCACTCATCCCCGTGATCGCCGGCAGCGCGTTGATCTGGTTGACCACCAGCTTGGTCCATTGCGCGCCCACGAAATTGTCGGTCGTGCTCACCGGCATCACCGCTCCGAGCGCCTCGGCTGCGCGCGCCAACGCGGCACCGGATGCCGGGCTCGGCGCTCCGAGATAAGTGGGACCCGCCGTGGTGACCGCCACCCGACCGGGACCCAGATACGACGCGGCGTACAGGGCGAGCCCGCCGACGATAGGGGAGTCCGGCAGCACGCGCTCGGCAGTCTGGACCCCGCGCATCCCGTTCTGCACGACCACCACCGGAATCCCACCGAGCACTCCGGCGCTGCCCAGCATGGCCGATTCGGCATCCTGGACCTTGGTGGTAACGAACGCCAGCTCCGGCGCGGTGGTCAGCGTCTCCGACGCGGTGACGTGCGCCTGTACCGAGCCCCAGGCGCCATCCAAGCGCAACTGCCCGGAACGCAGTGCCCGAAGATTGTCGCCGCGGGCGGTGACCGCCACCTGGTGCCCACCGCGAAACAGCAGTGCGGCGATCGTGCCGCCGATGGCGCCCGCGCCAAGTACCGCCACCCTCATGCTTGGAATCCTACGGTGTCGAAGGCGCCGCACCGCCAGCCGATACCCTATCGGTGTGCCAGAGAACCCGACCGACCGATCGACCGCGCGCCGCAGCGGCATCCTGCTGGTCGACAAGCCGGCCGGGTTCACCAGCCATGACGTCGTCGCCCGCACTCGGCGCCTTGCCGGAACCCGCAAGGTCGGCCACGCAGGCACCCTCGACCCGATGGCGACCGGCCTGCTCATTCTCGGACTGAACAGCTCGACCCGCCTGCTCACCTACCTGGTCGGCCTCGACAAGGAGTACTACGCCACGATCCGGTTGGGCGCATCGACCTCCACTGATGACGCTGAAGGGGAACTCGTCGCCGCTGCGGCACCCGAGGCGGTCGCGGCGATCACCGCCACGATGCTCGACGAGCAGCTGGCGCGGCTCACCGGCCCCCTCCAGCAGGTGCCCTCCAGTGTCAGCGCGATCAAAGTCGACGGCAAGAGGGCCTATGCGCGGGTGCGGGCGGGGGAGAGCTTCGAGCTGCCCGCCCGGGCGGTGACGGTGTCCGCGCTGGAGTTGCTCGCGAAACGCAGCGAGCCGGAACACCTCGATGTCGACGTGCGCGTGGAATGCTCCTCCGGCACCTACATCCGGGCGCTGGCCAGGGACCTCGGCGCGGCACTGGGCGTGGGCGGCCACCTTATCGCCCTGCGCCGAACCAGGATCGGACCATTCGGCATTGCGGATGCCGCGCCGCTGGACGACCTGGACCCCACCGCCAGCCTGATCCGCCCCGCCGCGGCCGCGGCGGCGCTGTTCCCGACCATGACCCTCGACCCCGGCCAGGTCGCCGACCTCATGCACGGTAAGAAGGTCGACATCGGCGCGCACCGGGACCAGACCCCGGTTGCCGCGCTCGCGCCGGATGGGCGGCTGGTCGGCTTGGTCACCGTGTTCGGCAGCAGCGCGAAGGCGCTGGTCAATTTTCCGAGCGACGAGGTGCTGAGGTGATCGAATGGTTCACCTACCTCCAGGTCGCCGTCGCGGTGTTGGCCGGCACATTCTGCCTGGTGATGGGGCTGCTGGGACGCGAGCCGAACGACTACACACTCGGCTCGCTGCTGCTCGTCGAGGTGCTGCTGATCGCGCAGCTGGTGGTGGCCATCATCGCCCCGCTCGTCGGCAACGTCGCGAGCGGCAACGTGGTCGAGTTCTACACCTATCTCATCTCGGCGCTGCTGCTGGTGCCGGCTGCCGGGTTCTGGGCGCTCATCGAACGCGACCGCTGGAGCACGGTGGTGCTGGGTGTGATCGGATTGTCCGCGGCCGTCATGCTCTACCGCATGTACCAAATCTGGGCCGTGCAGGTGGCCTAATCTTGAACCGATGGTTCACAACTCTTCCTCTCGCGCCGTCGGCGTCGGCCGTGTACTCATAATCGTGTACGGCGTCCTCGCCCTCGGAGCCACCGCGCGCTCGGTTGTGCAGATCCTCACCGAATTCGACAACGCCCCGATCGCGTACCTGTTGTCGGCGCTGTCAGGTGTGGTCTACATCCTCGCCACCGTCGCGCTGCTCGGGAAAGGCCAGGGCTGGTACCTGACGGCGTGGATCACGATCTCGTTCGAGATGCTCGGCGTGCTGGTGGTCGGCTCGCTCAGCGTGTTCGACCCCCAACTGTTCCCCGCCAACACCGTCTGGTCGTTTTTCGGAATCGGCTACGTCTTCATCCCGCTCGTGCTCCCCGTGCTCGGGATGCTGTGGCTTTACCACCTGCGTCCGTCCGCCGTGACCGCTCGGCTCGCCGGGCATCCGACGCTCGAGAAGCGTTAGTCGATGCTGTTCGTCACGTCCCTGTCGGATGTCCCAGCTGATTTCGGACCGTCAGCGGTTACCATCGGCAAATTCGACGGGCTGCACACCGGGCACCGCAGCGTGTTGCAGGCGGTACGCGATGCCGCCCAGGATGCCGGACTCACCTCCACGGTGCTCACCTTCGACCGGAACCCGCTGAGCGTCCTGGCTCCCGAGCGGGCCCCCGATCCGCTGGTGAGCAACGAACAAAAGCGGGAACTGCTCGCGGATGCCGGGATTGCGGCCACGGTGATGCTGCACTTCGACCGGGCGTTCAGCACGCAATCCCCGCAACAGTTCGTGCAGCGCATCCTGGTCGACGCGCTCCACGCCCGCATCGTGTTCGTCGGCGCTGATTTCAGGTTCGGCGCCGGCGGCGCCGGCTCGGTGGCATTGCTGCAGCAGCTAGGGCCCACCCTGGGCTTCCAGGTGACCGTGGTGGAGGCGATGAGCCTCGACGGCACGCATCGAGTCTCCGCCACACGGATCCGGCAACTGCTCGCCGACGGCGACGTCGCGGGGGCGGCCCACCTGCTCGGCCGTCCGCACGCGGTGCGGGGCACCGTCATCCGCGGCGAGCAGCGCGGACGCACTCTCGGTTTCCCCACCGCCAATTTGTCCCCGAAACTGGAAGGCTTCATCCCGGCCGACGGCGTGTACGCCGGCCTGCTTACCGTCGACGGCCAGCAGTTGCCTGCCGCAATCTCGGTGGGCAACAATCCAACCTTCGACGGCGTACCCGAGCGGCAGGTGGAGGCACACGTGCTGGATCGGGATTTGGACCTGTACGACAAGACGGTCGAGGTGTCGTTCGTGTCCCGCATCCGCGGCATGAAGAAGTTCGCCGGTATCGACGCACTCGTGGCGCAGATCGGTCGCGACGTGTCGCAGGTGCGCGCGCTTCTGCTGGGCGATGCCCCTCACGGCGCCACCCGGTAACCGATGAGCTCCCGACCAGGTACTGTGCGCCCCGTGTCGCTGTGGGCCGGACGCGCGATGGCGTTTGTCGGCATCCTGCTGGTGGCGCTCAACTTGCGGACCGCTGTCGCCTCTATCTCTCCGATCGCCGCGAGCATCGCCGTCGATGTCCCGTTGTCCGCCGTGGGCCTCGGGCTGATCGGCATGGTCCCGCCGGTCGCGTTCGCGGCATCCGGATTCGTCGCCGCGCCCGCCGCCAGAAGGCTCGGCCTGGAGCGTGTGCTGATGCTGGCCATTCTCGGGATGGTCGTTGGCTTGTCGATGCGTGCCGTTGCCGCCGATTACGCGGTACTCCTGGCCGGTAACGTGGTCGCGCTGACCGGGGCCGGGGTGGGCAACATCCTGCTGCCACCGCTGGTGAAGCGCTATTTCCCGGATCGCATCGGGCTGCTCACCTCGCTCTATGCCACCGTCATGTCGGTCAGCACGGCAATGCCCGCCGGTCTGGCGGCGCCGATCACCGCCGAAGTCGGGTGGCGGGCGTCGCTGGGGATGTGGTCGGTCCTCGCGTTGACCTCCGCGATTCCGTGGCTGGTACTGCTGCTGCAAAACCGCCGCCAGCGATCCGGGCTCCCGCAGGAGAGCGACGACCTCACGCCGGCACCGGAGTTGCTCGGGGCGATCTGGCGTTCCAAGTTGGCCTGGCTGCTCGCCCTCGTCTTTTCCATTTCGGGCTTCCACGCGTACGCGATGTTCGCCTGGCTGCCGAAGCTGCTCGTGCAGACAGCTGCGGTCACGCCGATCCAGGCCGGCGGACTGCTGTCCCTGTTCAGTCTGATGGGGGTGCCTGCTGCACTCATCGTCCCGATCCTCGCCACCCGGATGAAGAACGTCGGCATCCTCGTGCACGTCGGCATCGCCGTGTTCGTGCTCGGCTACCTCGGCCTGCTGCTGGCCCCTGCCGCCGCCCCGATCCTGTGGGTGGCGTTGATCGGTTCCGGCCCGCTGATCTTCCCCGCCTGCCTGGTGCTGATCAACCTGCGCTCGCGCACCCACCAGGGCGCGGTGGCGCTGAGCGGATTCGTGCAGGCGGTCGGCTACGCGATCGGGGCGCTGGGGCCGCTGCTCATCGGATTCCTGCACGAGCTGACCGGAGGCTGGACCCTCCCGCTGCTGCTGCTGATCGGCACCGCGTTGGCGGGAATCGCCACCGGGGTGCTGCTGCGCAAGCCGGTGTTCGTGGAGGATGAGCTGCGGCGGCGCTCGGTAAGCTGAGGCAGTGCCTCCCCGCCCCGCCCTGCCGCTGTGGGCCGGGCGCACGCTGGCGCTGCTCGGTATCCTTCTCGTCGCGCTGAACCTGCGCACCGCCGTCACGGCGCTGTCACCGATCGCCGCGCAGATCTCCTCGGACATCCCGCTGGACAACGTCGGCCTCAGCGTCATCGGCACGCTGCCGCCGATCGCGTTCGCCGTGGCCGGCATCTTCGGCGCGCCGATCGCCCGGAAACTGGGTCTGGAACGGTTCCTCATCCTCGCGGCCGTCGCGATGGTCGTCGGCCACCTGCTGCGCGCCCTCGCGGCCGGCTACCCCGTCCTGTTCCTCGGCAGCGTCCTGGCCTTCACGGGCATGGGCGTCGGGAACGTGCTACTGCCTCCGCTGGTGAAACGCTACTTCCCGGACCGGATCGGGGTGGTCACCGCCGCGTACGTCACGATCCTCACCATCGGGGCGAGCTCGCCCGCGGTGCTCGCGGCTCCGGCGGCGCACGCCGCGGGCTGGCGGGTGTCGATCGGGGTCTGGGCACTGGTGGCGTTCCTCGGTCTGCTGCCGTGGATCGGCGTCGTGCTGCAGAATCGGCGGAAGCGGGCGACACCGGATGCCGGTTCGGATGCGCTTGTCGTGCCGCCCACCCGGATGGTGCAGGGAATCTGGCACTCCCGCACGGCGTGGGTCGTCGCCATTGTCTTTTCGGTGACCTCGTTCAACGCATATTCGATGTTCGCGTGGATGCCCGACATCCTCATCACGACGGCGGGGCAGACGCCGGTACAGGCCGGAGCACTGCTCGGCTACTACTCGGCGCTCGGCATCCCGTTCGCGCTGCTGGCGCCCGTCCTGGCAGCCCGGATGAAGAACATCGGGCTGATCATCGAGTTGGGCGCCGTGTGTCTGGTCGTCGGCAACCTGGGACTGATGCTCGCGCCCGCGGCAGCGCCATGGCTGTGGGTCACCATCGTGGGCTGCGGCCAGGTCATCTTTCCGGTGTGCTTGGTCTTGATCAACCTGCGGGCCCGCACCCACATCGGCTCCGTCACGCTCAGCGGGTTCTCCCAGGGTGTGAGCTACACGATCGCCGCCACGGGGCCGCTGATGATCGGGCTGCTGTTCCACTGGACCGGGTCGTGGACCGGCGGATTCGTGCTGTTGCTGATCAGCGCCGTCGTCGTCGCGGTCGGCGGTCACCTGCTGCGCAAGCCCCGCTTCGTGGAGGACGACCTGCAGAAACGCGGCGCAGCGGCCACCCGCTAGCCGGCCTACGCGACCAGTTCGGCGCGGTGCACCAGTGCGGCGGCACCGATCAGCGGACCCTCCGACGACAGCGCCGACGGTACGACCCGAACCTTCGTGACGAAACCGAACTGGTGGCGTGATGCCACGGCGGTGCGGATGTGATCGAACAGTTCGGGGGCGACCCGGGAGAACCCGCCGCCGATCGCCACGAGTTCGAGGTCGACCAGCGAGGTGGCCGAGGCGATCGCCTGCCCGATGGCCCGTCCGGAACGTTCCACGGCCGCCCTGGCGATCGGATCTCCTGCGCTGAAACTGGAGCCGAGTTCCTCACCGCTGGCTCCTGCCCAACCCTGCGCCTGCGCCCAGGCGACCGTGTTCGGCCCAGAGGCGACCGCCTCGACGCAGCCGATCCCGCCGCACGCGCACGGGTCGTCGAATCCGGCCACCTCGACGTGGCCGATGTGCCCGGCGTTGCCGGTGGGGCCGGATGCGGTGTGTCCGTCGAGGATGAGCCCGCCGCCGATTCCGGTGGAGACCACCATGCCCATCAGGTTCTGGCAGTCCTGCGCCGCACCGATCCAGTGTTCGGCCAGTGTGATGCAGAGCCCGTCCATCCGCAGCACGACAGGCACACCGGTCACCGCGGCGGCCACCTGGTCGCGCAGTGGGTAGTCGCGCCATACCGGTAGGTTCAGCGGCGACACGAGCCCGGTATCCTCGACAATCGGACCGGCCGCCCCGATGCCAACCCCGGCCAGCGACACCCCCGGGGGGAGTTGCGCCATCGTGCCGGCCACTACTGCGTCCACGTTCGCGGCCAGTTCGGCCGAACTGCGCAGCGGGCCGGTGGGCCGCCGGAACCTGGTGCCCGGGAGCACCGTGCCGGCGTCATCGACCAGCGCGCACTCCACCTTGGTGCCGCCCAGATCAAGGGCCAGGGCGAGCGGGTGTGGCATGTCCACAGCATATTGGACGGCCGCTAACGTACCGTGGAACGGTGATTGCAGCATCCAGGTTCGAGATCGAACGGAAGGTCGGCCTGTCGCCACCGATCGTGTGGGATGCGCTGGTGGACCCGGATCTGGTAGTCGGCTGGCTCGCCGGAGCCAGCATCGACCTGCGCGTCGGCGGGCATTACGATCTGGCCTGGCACCGTGACGGAGTGCGGCGAGTGGGCCCCGGCGTGATCACCGAGCTGCGGGAGGGCACGCTTCTCACCGTCGATGCGGCGCAGCACGGTGTGCTCTCGTTCCGTCTTCAGGAGATGCCGGGCGGCAGCCGTGGCACCAGCACCCTGCTTCGGCTCAGCGTGAAACTCGGCGTCGATCCGATGTTCGCGGCCCGGGTGCGCGCCGACTGGGAGACCCGCCTGGACCAGTTAGAAGACCTGCTGCGCGGGCATCCGGTGGACTGGGCGAACTGGGTACGCGACCACGGCGACGATTGGAACGCCTACCTGGAGGCCTCCTGGCCCGCGGGCCGCCGAGGGATTGCCGACTCCAGAACACCGCGCCGGCAGCGGCAATAGTGCACACTGGAGGTGCGTCGCCGTGGCGGTCCTGATCGGGCCCGGCGACCAGGCGGAAGGCAGAACTGAACCATGAATCACATCGCTCTCGCCCCGGCGCAACGCGCCGTGCAGTTGATCGGTGCCGACCTCACCGAAAAGAGCCTGAAGCTCCACCTCGAGGGATTGCCTGGGGTGGATGCGGTGGGGCTTGAGGCGCGCGCCGCTGCGCTGGGCACCCGGTCGATCAAGACCACGTCCAAGGCCTGGGCACTGGACACAATCATTTCCCTCATCGACCTGACCACCCTGGAGGGCGCTGATACCCCGGGAAAGGTGCGCTCCCTGGCCGCCAAGGCGATCAGCCCCGACCCGTCGGATCCCTCGACGCCGCGGGTCGCCGCGGTCTGCGTGTACGGCGACATGGTCCCATACGCGCTCGAGGCGCTGGGTTCTGCGCACAGTGCGAACGGCATCCGTATCGCCGCGGTCGCCACCGCGTTCCCCAGCGGCCGGGCGTCACTGGCCGTGAAACTCGCCGACGTCGAGGACGCCGTGCGGAACGGCGCCGACGAAATTGACATGGTCATCGACCGCGGCGCGTTCCTCTCCGGCCGGTACGGCGTCGTGTTCGACCAGATCGTCGCGGTCAAGGAGGCTTGCCGCAGGGACGATGGAAGCTACGCGCACCTGAAGGTGATCCTGGAAACGGGGGAGTTGAACACCTACGACAACGTGCGGCGCGCCTCCTGGCTGGCGATTCTCGCCGGAGCCGATTTCATCAAGACCTCCACCGGCAAGGTGTCACCGGCGGCGACGCTGCCGGTGACGCTGCTGATGCTTCAGGTGGTGACCGATTGGTACCGCCTCACCGGAGAGAAGATCGGGGTGAAGCCGGCCGGCGGCATCCGCAGTTCGAAGGATGCGATCAAGTATCTGGTGACGGTGGCGGAGACAGCGGGCGAGGAGTGGCTGCAGCCCGGTCTGTTCCGGTTCGGCGCCTCCAGCTTGCTCAACGATGTGCTGCTGCAACGGCAGAAGGCAAAATCCGGACACTACAGCGGCGCCGACTACGTGACGATCGACTAGCCGCCCCTACCCGGTGGTCGAGCTTGTCGAGACCCCCACAACTTCACAAGGAGTAACTTAATGACCTTTCTCGACTACGCACCGGCCCCCGAGTCGCGCTCGATCCTGCACCTGAAGAAGAGTTACGGCCTGTTCATCGACGGCGACTTCGTCGACGGTCACGGCACACCGTTCACGACCATCTCCCCGGCCGACGAGTCCCCGATCGCCGAGATCGCCTACGCGAACGCACAGGATGTCGACACCGCCGTCGCGGCCGCCCGACGCGCCTACGAGAGCACCTGGTCGCGGATGTCCGGCTCCGACCGCGGCAAATACCTGTTCCGCATCGCCCGGCTGGTGCAGGAGCGCACCAGGGAACTGGCGGTGGCCGAGAGCCTGGACAACGGCAAACCGATCAAGGAGAGCCGCGACGTCGACGTCCCCATGGTCGCAGCCTGGTTCTTCTACTACGCCGGATGGGCCGACAAGCTGGACTACGCAGGACTGGGCGCCGCCCCGCGCTCGCTCGGCGTGGCCGCGCAGGTCATCCCGTGGAACTTCCCGCTCATGATGCTGGCCTGGAAGATCGCGCCGGCGCTCGCCGCGGGCAACACCGTCGTGATCAAGCCGGCCGAGACCACGCCGCTGTCCGCGCTGATCTTCGCGGAGATCCTGCAGCAGGCCGACCTGCCGGCCGGCGTCGTCAACATCATCACCGGCGCCGGAGACACCGGGTCGGCGCTGGTCAACCATCCGGATGTGAACAAGGTCGCCTTCACCGGCTCCACCGCGGTGGGGCGAGCGATCGCGAAATCCACCGCCGGATCCGGTAAGAAGATCACCCTGGAGCTCGGCGGCAAGGCGGCGAACATCGTGTTCGACGACGCACCGATGGACCAGGCGATCGAGGGCATCGTGAACGGCATCTTCTTCAACCAGGGGCACGTCTGCTGCGCCGGGTCGCGGTTGCTCGTGCAGGAGAACGTGCACGACGAGGTGATCAGCCGCCTGAAGCAGCGGCTGTCCACGCTGCGGATGGGCGACCCGCTGGACAAGAACACCGACATCGGCGCGATCAACTCGCGCGCGCAGCTGGACCGCATCCGAACGCTGTCGGATGTCGGCGAGGCGGAGGGCGCGGACCGCTGGAGCGCGGAGTGCGTCATCCCGGACAAGGGCTTCTGGTTCGCCCCGACCATCTTCACCGGGGTGTCCACCAGCCACCGGATCGCCCGGGAGGAGATCTTCGGCCCGGTGCTGTCGGTGCTGACGTTCCGCACCCCGGCCGAGGCGGTCGCGAAGGCGAATAACACGCCGTACGGGCTCTCTGCTGGGATCTGGACCGACAAGGGCAGCCGCATCCTCGCCGTCGCGGACAAGCTGAAGGCGGGCGTGGTCTGGGCGAACACGTTCAACCGGTTCGATCCGTCCAGCCCGTTCGGCGGGTACAAGGAGTCCGGCTACGGTCGCGAGGGCGGCAGGCACGGCCTTGCCGCCTACCTGCAGGCCCGCTCGGAGGTCATACCGGTGGTCGAGCCTGTCGAGACCCCCACCGCGCGCAAACGCCGCACCGCCACGAAGGGGGCTCGTAAGTGACCCGCCTGGCGGTCGCCAAGACCTACAAGCTCTACATCGGCGGCGCGTTTCCACGCAGTGAATCCGGCCGCGTCTACGAGGTCGTTACCAAGCAGGGCGCCTTCCTCGCCAATGCGGCCAAGGGGTCCCGCAAGGATGCCCGTGACGCCGTGCGCGCGGCCCGTGCGGCGCTCTCCGGCTGGTCGGGCGCCACCGCATACAACCGCGGGCAGGTGCTGTACCGCATCGCCGAGCTACTCGAGGGTCGTCGGGCCCAGTTCGTCTCGGAGATCCGCGCCGGCGAGGGCGTGTCGGAGGCCGAGGCGCAGCGGCAGGTCGACGCCGCCATCGACGTCTGGGTCTGGTACGCCGGCTGGGCCGACAAGTACGTTCAGGTGACCGGCAACACCAACCCGGTCGCCGGGCCCTACTTCAACATCTCCACGCCGGAGCCCACCGGTGTCGTCGCGGTGATCGCCCCGCAGCAGTCATCGCTGCTCGGCCTGGTCAGCGTTCTGGCGCCGGTGCTGGTCAGCGGCAACACCGCCGTGGTGCTGGCGAGCGAGACGCTGCCACTGAGCGGGATCAGCCTGAGCGAGATCCTCGCCACCAGCGACGTGCCGGCCGGAGTGGTGAACATCCTCACCGGTTCACCGGCCGAGATCGCCCCCTGGCTGGCCAGCCATGCCGATGTCAACGCCCTGGACCTGGCCGGCGCAGAGCAGTTGGACTGGATCGACCTGCAGATCGCGGCGGCCGACACGCTGAAGCGGGTGCTGCCGCCGGAGCCCGGCATCCCCGCCCCGTCGGTGCACCGGATCACCTTCTTCACCGAAACCAAGACAGTCTGGCATCCGAAGGGCCTCCTCTAGCCCTCCGCCGCTCCGCCCCTCCCGCCCCTCCCGTCCCTGGCCGCCCTCCCGGCCGCCGACCCGCATCCCGTTTCACGGAGAAACTGTCACAGCCGGGCACACCCACCGGGCCAGACGGATGCCGGACACAGAAACTCCTTGAAACGGGCGCACAGAAAAACGGGCGCACAGGGGTTTGTCGGAACCCGTCTTGTACGGTGGTGCGATGAGAAGGCTGGCACTGAGAAAGCTGGCACTGAGCATCGTGACGCTGCTCCTGGCGGCGTTCGCGGTGACGGGGCTGTCTGCTCCGGCGTCGGCCGCTCCGGCCGACTCGCTGTACGCGCTGGTCAACCAGGAACGCGCGGCCAACGGTCTGCCCGCACTGGCCAGGAACCCGAGTATCGAGGCGGTCGCGGTGAACTGGGCCAACCAGATGGCGGCAAGCGGCACCATGAAGCACAACCCGAGTTTTTCCAGCCAAATCCCCGCAGGGTGGACCGCCGCTGCTGAGAACGTCGCCCAGGGACAACCGACCGCCCAGCGGATGCACTCGGACTGGATGAACTCCGCAGGACACCGTGCCAATATCCTCGGCGACTACACCGACATCGGCATTGCCTTCATCAGCGTGAACGGCACCACCTGGGGCGTGGAGGACTTCGCAAAGTATCCGGCCCGGGCCACATCCGCCCCGGCGATGCCTTCCACTACTGCTCCGGCCCCTGCTCCACCAACAACTCCCGCGCCCAGCCCCATCCCCGCGGCACCCCCGCGCACCCACGCGGCCACCCCCACTCCCACACCGACACCGACGCCTACTTCGACGCCGCAGTCGGAGCTGCCGCAGGCCTCGCTCGCCGAGGAACCGAACGACGTGTCCTTCGGCGATCCATCACCCAGCATCGCACCCGCACCGGATGCGACGAACGACCTCAGAAGCGCCAGGGCCAGTCAGGTGGACGGCAACCCCGCGGGGGCCATCACCCTCCTGGGCCTGGCACTGGCAGCAGCGGTCATCTTCATCTTCAGGTCGGTCCGCGGAGGGAGCTGGGGCAGGCACCAGAGCTGGTGAACGGTGGTGAAGAAACGACGTACTGATAGCTTGTGAAGGTTGCCTCTCTAGCGATTCCCAGGGCGGCAACGCATGATGGAAGACCGAGGAGGTCGCGCATGCCCGAGTCCCACGCCACCGAATTTCACGCATCCGATTCAGCGCGCGGCGAGCGCACCATGGTCTTTCTCGGCGACAGCCTGACCGAAGACGGCCACTGGTCGGAATGGTTTCCCGACGCCAACGTTCACAATCTCGGGCGGGGCGGCGACACGACCGACGGCGTGCTGGCGCGACTCGGCGAGGTCGTCGCGGCGGCTCCGGACGAGATCTTGCTGCTGGTCGGAACGAACGATCTCGCGACCCGGCAGACGGTGGAGCACTTGGTGCGCAACATCCAATCGATCCTGGTGGACTTGCGACGTGATCTTCCGGGTACACGGATGCTGCTCCAATCGATCCTGCCGCGCGGGCGTGAATTCGCAGAGCAGATCCAGACCGCCAACATCCACCTCCGTCAGTTCTCGGCGACGGTGCGGGCGCAGTATTTGGACCTCTGGCCGGCGTTGGCACTCGAAGACGGCGAGCTGAACCCGGCTTACTCCGACGATCGCCTGCACCTGAACCCCGCCGGTTATGAGGCCTGGCTGGGCGAGTTGCGCCCTGCGCTGGAACGGTTGCGCGACGAGCCGCCGATGAGTCGACCGATTCAGGCGATCAACGTCGAGGGATACGCGGACCCCACCCGCTACTGATTGAGGGCGGTGCGGAACGCCTCCAGCGCCGCATCGCTGAACAGCACGAAGCGCACCAGCGTGAGTCCGCTGGTGCCGCGATCCAGGTGCGCCCGGACGGCGGCCACCGCGATTCTCGCGGCGTCGGCCATGGGCCAGCCGTACACTCCGGCCGACACGGCGGGAAAGGCGATGCTGGTCGCACTCAGCTCGTCGGCGACCCGCAACGATTCCCGGTAGGCACTGGTCAAAAGGGCTGATCGGTCCTGGTGCGCCGACCACACCGGACCCACCGTATGGATGACGTGGCGTGCCGGCAGACGACCCGCCGTGGTGGCGACGGCGGCCCCGGTCGGTAAGCCCTCCACCAGCGTGGTGCGCCGCAGCTGTCGGCACTCGTCCAGGATCGCGGGCCCGCCGGCACGATGGATGGCGCCATCGACGCCCCCGCCGCCCAGCAGCGAGCTGTTCGCGGCGTTGACGATGGCATCCACTCTCTGCGTCGTGATGTCCCCGCGCACCGCTTCGATTTCGGTCACCGACCCATTCTTGCCCCATACTCTGGTAACCATGACCTCGTATCCCACTCCGGCCTTCACCCGCCCAGCCTTGGCTCCCGGGTTGCTGGGCGCGATAGTGCTTTTGGCGGGACTGGCTCTGTTGGGCAGTGACGGATATCTGTACATCCGGTTCGGTGTCAGCATCCTGGCGCTGATCTGTTGCGTCTTCGTCTACCAGGCCCAGAAGTGGTGGTGGTGGGCGCTCCTGGTGCCGATCGTCGTGGTGTGGAACCCGGTCTGGCCGCTCGGGCTGCACGGCCAGTGGTGGGTGGCCGGGCAGTTTGTCGCGGCCCTAGCCTTCGTCGTGGTGGGCGTTTTCGTCAAGGTGCCCAATCCCGAGGACCGCAACCGTCGACGCTAGCCGGTCCGTTCCGGAGGTGGCGGAATTCCTCGCCGCCGACTCGACACACAAAGGCCGTTTCGTGGCCTAAACTAGTCGTGCACCCTACGGATCCACTCATCGTCTCGACCTTGCCATTGGCAAGTTGCTCGAGTCAGGCTTCGTAACATTTCGCACCTTGCGGCACGGCGTTCGCGTCGTGTCTGGCAGAGCGCATCGGCAGACCGCGGGGCGGCATCGGAATGAGGGGCACGAATTCCAAGGAGGAGCATGGCTCGATCGGGCCAAGGTTCGGCGCACGCCGGCAAGGGCACAACTACGCAGCGCAGACCGTCGCAGAAGCGGTCATCGCAGCGGCACACGCGTCCCGGTGACGACACCGGACTGATTCCGGTGCTCGCCCGCGCCGTGCGGGAAGTGGAGAACGCCGCCGAGCGTGGCAAGGTGGGGCCGAGCAACCGCACCAAGTTTCAGGTGATCGCGCTGCTCATGCGGGAGGAGCGGGCCCGCGCCAAAACGGATGCCGAACTCACCGACGCCGAACGCACCGAGCTGCTCAAGCGGCTGGACGGTGTGGCCACCATCCTGGCGAAGACCGCCGCCCGTGACACCTCGCTGATCCAGCTTCTGGCCGAGGAGACCGCCGTCACGGATGCTGCGCGCACGCTACGCCGGGACATGCTGATCGCCTCGGGTGTGGAACTTTCACCCGACGAACTGATCATCACCAAGGAGCCGGCGGTCATCGCCCCCGAGGTCGAAAAGCAGGTGGTGCCGATATCGGTGCGCCAGGCACAGATGGCGAATCCGTTCCTGGCCCCGGACTTCAGCGCCGCCCCGCCCAAGCCGAAGACGATCGGCCGACTGGGCAACTGGGAACTGCTGGACCCGCTGTTCCGCGCCTTCGAATACGGGGCAGGCGGGGGAGCCGCCACGATGCACCTGCCAGAGGCCACGTCCCTGAAGTCGCCGGGCAACCTCGACCTGATGCGCCACCAGGCGCGGCTGCTGGCCGAAGTGAAGAAGGGCCACCGCACCTTCCTGCTCGCGGACGAGCCGGGACTGGGCAAGACGGCCCAGGCGTTGCTGGCGGCATCCGTCGCCCACGCCTATCCGTTGCTCGTGGTCGTGCCCAACGTGGTCAAGACGAACTGGGCCCGCGAGGTCGAACTGTGGACGCCCAAGCGCACCGCAACGGTGGTGCACGGCGACGGCAACGACGTGGACGCCTTCAGCGACGTCGTCATCGTGAACTACGAAGTGCTCGACCGGCACGTCGGCTGGCTCGGGCGGTTCGGATTCAAGGGCATGGTCGTCGACGAGGCGCACTTCATCAAGAACCTCAAGTCCGAGCGGTCCAAGCACGTGCTGGCGCTGGGCAAGAGCATCCTGGCGGCACAGCCCAACGCTCTGATGATGGCGCTCACCGGAACGCCGCTGATCAACGACATCGACGACTTCCGCGCCATCTGGCAGTTCCTGGGCTGGATCGACGGCAAGAAACCCACCCGGGCGCTCATGGAGAAACTCGAAGAAACCGGCCTCACCCCGGCGGACTTCGGCTTCTTCGCCGAGGCCCGCCGCGCGGTGATCGAGATGGGCATCGTGCGTCGCAAGAAAATGGATGTCGCAGCCGACATCCCGGCCCGCCGGGTCGCCGACATCCCGGTCGAACTCGACGACGACCTGGGTAACAGCATCCGCCAGGCCGAAGCCGCCCTCACCGCCCGCCTTCTGGACAAGTACAAGCGCGTGCTCGCCGCCAAGCCCGACGGCAACCCCGAGGACCTGATGCGCGTGGTCGCACACGCCGAACTCGAGGAGTCCAAGGCGGCCAAGACCGGTGAGAACGTGTTCACCATGGTGCGCAAGATCGGCCAGGCCAAGGCCGTGCTGGCCGCGGACTACACCGCGCAGCTGGCGCGCAGCGTCGGCAAGGTCGTCTTCTTCGCCAAGCACATCGACGTGATGGATGCCGCGGAAGAGCACTTCGCCAAGGTCGGCCTGAAGTCCATCTCGATCCGCGGCGACCAGACCTCCGCCTTCCGGCAGCGGCAGATCGATGCGTTCACCGAGGATCCGGACGTGTCGATCGCCGTCGCGTCCCTCACCGCCGCCGGCGTCGGGCTGAACCTGCAGGCGGCCTCCAACGTGGTGCTGGCCGAGCTCAGCTGGACCTCGGCGGAGCAGGCGCAGGCGATCGACCGGGTGCACCGCATCGGGCAGGCCGAACCGGTCACCGCATGGCGGATCATCGCGGCGCACACGATCGACGCGAAGATCGCCGAACTGATCGACAGCAAGGCGGGCCTTGCCGCCCGAGCCCTGGACGGCTCGGACGAAGATGTCGTCTCGGCCTCCAGTGTGCAGCTCGACGCGTTGGTCTCGCTGCTGCGCGACGCCCTGGCCGACTAGGCGGGGATCAGCGTCAACTGGAGCCGCGAGTCGGCATAGGCCTCCACCGAATGCGGCAGCCCCGGGTCCATGCGGATGAGGCCACCGGGACGCAGATCCAGTTCCTCGCCGTTGCTCGTCACCAGTAGGTGTCCGTCGAGCGCCTGCATGAGCAGCGTGAACGGTGCGGCGTGCTGCTTCAAGACATGCCCGGCCGAGAATGCGAGCACGATGACGCGCACATCCGTGGCGTTCAGAACCGTGCTGTGGCCGAGTCCGGACTGCGGGATCGGAGCCAGCTGAAACAGGTCGTCCAGGTAGGTGAGCGGCGGCTCGGCGGCATCCTGTGCCACGTGCATTCCGTGGATATCGGCTGGTGCGCTGTGCGCGTGAGAATCGGATGTCTGCTCGCTCATGCCTCAACGCTATCCCCGTTAGTGGCAGGCTGGGGAATATGAAGGTTTCGATCAAACGCGTGTATGAAAAGCCCGACTCCGCAGACGGATTCCGAGTGCTCGTCGACCGGTTGTGGCCGCGGGGCGTGAGCAAGGAACACGCCGAAGTGGACGAATGGCTGAAGGATGTCGGTCCGAGCGACGAGTTGCGCAAGTGGTTCGGCCACGTGCCGGAACGGTTCGAGGAGTTCGCCTCGCGCTACGGGGCTGAGCTGGCAGCCAGCGAGGCGTTTCGTTCCCTTCAGGCCATCGTCGCCGACCACGCCAACGTCACCCTGGTGTACAGCGCCAAAGACGAGGACCACAACCAGGCGGTCGTGCTCCGCGATCTGCTCCAGGGCGCCTGAGGACGGCAAAGCCCGACAGGAGCATAATGGGCCAATGATTTCCGCCGAACACGCCCGTGCCCTTCGGGACGCCGGCGTCGCGTGGGTGCCGTCGCCCGGGGACGCCTTCCGCATCGACAGCGCCGAATTCGACGGTGACACGTTCACCGTGAGCGACATGACCATCGAACCGCACGAGTTCGACACTGGCACGATTCTGGGGTTCAACGGCACTACGGAATGGGCGTTGGACTCTGTGGCGCTGGAGGATGCCTTGTGGCTTCCCCGCGAAGACCAGTTGCGGGAGTTGCTCGGCGCGGCGTTTCGAGCCCTGAAGCGGGTCGACGGCGGCTACCGCACCGATGCGGCGATCAACGGCTCGCTCGCGCACTTCTACGACGCCGACGCCGCGGATGCGTACGCGCAGGCTCTGCTCGCGCTGGTGACCACGGCGCAACTGACCCGCTCACCCACCGATTAGCCGGTGCCGCGGTGAGCCGGCACCGCAGTTAGCTGCCACCGCAGTTAGCTGGCACCGCAGAGCCGCCGCACCGCTTGCAGCGGGATGGGGAGCCACTCTGGCCGATTGCGGGCCTCGTACCGCGCCTCGTACAACGCCTTGTCGAGTTCGAACGCGGTGAGCAGCGCCGACTGGTCCCGCGGGTCGTGCCCCGAGGCATCCGCGTAGCCGTCCAGGAACGACTCACGACCGCGCTGGGCCCAGGCGGTGATCGTGTCGGCGCCGTCGGAGTCCGGTTCTCTGGAGAGCGTGACGCTGCCGGCCGCGTACGACAACGAACGCAGCATGCCCGCGACGTCCCGTAGCGGCGCGTCGGGATGGCCGCGGTCGTCCATCGGTCGCAGCGGTTCGCCTTCGAAGTCGATGATCATCCAGCCGCGGCCCGGCGCCCAGAGCACCTGGCCGAGGTGGTAGTCGCCGTGGATGCGCTGTAGAAGCGGCCACGGCTCGGCTCGCGCCGCGCTGAGGATCCTCGCCACGGCATCCGCGAACTGGTCGAGCGACGGCACGTCGTGCCGGGCGAGATAAAAGCGTTCCCGCATCGCATCCACCATGCCGGCCACCGATTCGACGGACGCTGAGTGCGTCGGGAACGCCCGGGCGAGATCCGCGTGCACCGACGCCGTCGCGGCACCCAGCGCCCCGGCGGACGCGGCGAAGTCCTCCCCGGTCGTCGCCGCCCGCAGCGCCATCCGCCAGCCGTCCTCGACCCCGGGCAGGAACTCCTGCGCGAACGCCGCGTGGCCCTGGCCGAGCCGACCGGTGCCGGGATCGGTCCATTCCCCGGTGAGGAAGCCGAGTGGTGTCGGTACCCGCTCGCTGCCGACGCCGGCCAACGCGCACTGCACCGCGACATCCGGGTTCTCGCCGTGGTGCAGCACGCGGAAGATCTTGCAGATCACCGGCATTGCTTCACCCGCCGCCGCGTCGACGAGGATCGACGTGTTGGACTGCTCGCCGGAGAGCACCCTGGAACCGGCCAAACGCCACCCGCCCCACGCGGCGAGGGCCTGACCGCGGAGCCCGTCGGGGGCGCCGACGGGGGAGCCGGTGCCGAGCACGAGCGCCAGCAGTGCCTGGACGAACGCCGGGTCGTGGGGGCCGTCGTAGTGGAGCGTGGTGCCGTCCGTGCCGATCAGCGCAGCGTCCCCGCCGGGCAGCGGCTCGGACCGGCTGGTGACCGGAATCTGGTACAGCACCGGCGCGTCGCCGCTGGTCTCGGCCAGCAAGTGGATGCTCATGGTGACGCCGGCTTCGGCACTGGTCAGTTCCCACTGACCAACGTCCGACAGTTGCGGGTTGCGCCCCTTATTGGCATACCAGCGTTGCCGTGGAAGCCACTCGTGCAACAGATGCAGGAGTCGCGTGCTGGTCATCGTGTCAGGCTACGCCGCCCCCGCGGATGTCGCTCAGCGAGTGGCGGTGAGCACGGCGAGCTGGAGCGCACCGGCGCCCATGAGCATGGCGACGGCGGCCACGGCTGGGATCATCGACAGCAGGATGTACACCCACATCGGCGCGGAACCCTGACCGCCCTGCTTACGCACACACACGGTGCGGGCGATGAGATACGCCAGCGGGGTCAGCAGCAGCCACCACGGTGTCGCCGCAGCGCGGTGGCCGAGAGCCAGCAGCCGACGCTTGTCGTGTGAGGCGAGCACCGCGGTCCACAGGAAGAACACGAACGCGACGGCGAGCTGCATAAAACTGCCGAAGTCTTCCAATACGAGGATGAGCGCGAGCACCGTGGCTAGTTGCACCGCGGGCATGACCGCGATCATCCACGCGGCGGCGGTGCTGGATGCGCGCGGTCCCTCCGGCTGGCGGAACTGCACCGGGGTGTTCACCGCCATCGGGATGTAGGCGTGCGCCACCGGTGCAGCCTCAGTGGCTGCCCTGGCAGCTCGTTGCTCCACGTGCTCGGTCGGCCGAGTCTGAGTCAGTGTTCCGACTGAGCCGGCTCTTTCGGATTGTGCGTATGAGTCGTGGTTGCTGCCTGTGTCGGCACCGTACCTGGTGGATTGCGGCCGCGAGGCGCCCTGATGGTCCGGTGTGACATGTTGCGTCCAGCCGGAACTGTCCCACCAGCGTCGCTGCGGCAGTCCCATGGGATCCGGATACCAGCCCGCCGGAATAGTGGCGACGGTCACATCCGTCATGATTTGTTGCCCCCGATTGCATTGCCTAGTCATCACCCGAAGATGACTACCCGTCCAGCTTACGAAGCGAGCACCACACGTATGAAACCCCAAAACAGGGGTGCAAACCGTGCACCCCCCAGATGGGAGTGGCCCGAACTGGGGGGCGCGGCCGCCCGGCGGTGTCGGCTACCTTCGGGATATGCGCTAGTCGGGGGGCTAGGGACAACGGTGGCAGTAAGGCTGAGTTGGATCGCGGGGGCGATCGAAGTTCATCACTCGGCCTTCTGCCCACCGTTGCCCAGCACAGGTCGGCTCAGCCCACACCATCCGACCGACCTGGCCCGCTGCTTTAGTCGAGGGCCGGAACTTCTTCGCCCGGAATGGGCGGCTGGGGTGGGGTGCCGTCACCGAACGGCCGTCCGCCGAGCGCTTCCCGGCCGTGTGCGGTGAGCCACACCCGCGCATCCGGACCCTTGGGCACGATGCCGGTCGGGTTGATGTCGGTGTGCACGAGGTAGTAGTGCTTCTTGATCTGGTCGAAGTCGATGGTGTCACCGAAGCCCGGGGTCTGAAACAGGTCGCGTGCGTACGCCCATAAGGCCGGCAGCTCGGTGAGTTTGTTCCGGTTGCATTTGAAGTGGCCGTGGTAGACGGCGTCGAAGCGGGCCAGCGTGGTGAACAGGTGGATGTCCGCCTCGGTGATCGTCTCGCCCACGAGATAGCGCTGCCGGCTCAGGCGATCCTCCAACCAGTCCAGCCGCGAGAACAACCGGTCGTACGCCTTCTCGTACGCCTGCTGGGACCCGGCGAAGCCCGCTCGGTACACGCCGTTGTTCACATCGCGGAAGATGACGTCGTCGATCTCGTCGATTTCGGCGCGCAACTTCTCCGGATACAGGTCCGGCGCCCCGTCGCGGTGGAACGCCGTCCACTCGGTTTCGAAGTCCAGGGTGATTTGCGGGTAGTTGTTGGTCACTACCTTGCCGGTCGGCACGTCCACGATGGCCGGCACCGTGATGCCGCGCGGATAATCCGGGAACCGGGCAAAGTAGGCGTCTTGGATGCGAGGGATGCGGAGCACGGGATCGAGCCCGTCCGGGTCGAGGTCGAACGTCCAGCTGCGGGCGTCGTGGGTGGGGCCGGGCATCCCGAGCGAGATCGCGTCCTCGAGTCCGAGCAGGCGGCGCACGATCACAGTGCGGTTCGCCCAGGGGCAGGCGCGGGCCGCGACGAGCCGGTAGCGGCCGGCTTCGACGGGCCAGCCGTCGCGGCCATCCCTGGTGATCCGGTCCTCGATGTAGTTGGTGTCCCGGTTGAACTCCTTGCCCGGTTCCACGTACGTGCCCTGTGCCTCGCTCATGATGTCAGCCTACGTCGCGCCGCATCCGGCTCACACAGTGCCTGACCCGTTTCACCTGGCGCTCTGACCCGTTTCACGGAGATTCTGTCTCCCAGGGGCCCGGATGCCGATGGGCAGGGGCCTGTACAACAGAAACTCCGTGAAACGGGATTAAACGAGCCGGCAGGTGGCCGGCGGCTGGCAGGCGGCAGTCAGGCGGCCAGACGCGCGGTGACCTCGGCCAGGGACGGATTCGTGGCGCTGGAGCCATCCGGGAAGAGCACCGTGGGTACCGTCTGGTTGCCACCGTTGATGCTCGCCACCAGGTCGGCGGTGCCGGGCACCTCCTCGATATTGACCTCGGTGTAACCGACTCCGGCGCGGTCCAACTGCGACTTCAAGCGCGAGCAATAGCCGCACCAACTGGTCGAGAACATGGTGATAGTGCCGGATGCCGGGATGTAGTCCATGGGATCAGCCTAAGCCCGAGGCTCGCCAGCTTCCTGGTAGGGCTTGCGATCGCCATGGTCGGTGGTGTGCGTGATCGCCGGCGCCGGCGCATCCGGTTCGTCCGTGCCGCGCCAGCGCGACACCAGATTCATCAGGTGGTAGACCACGATCGCCGCGACGGTGCCGAGGATGATGCCGCTGAAGCTGAGGCTTCCGGTGGTGAGCGTGAAGTTGGCGATGCCCATGATGAGCGCGACCGCGGCCGTGAACTGGTTCTTCGGTTTCGCGAAGTCGACGTGGCTTTCCACCCAGATCCGCACCCCGATGATGCCAATCAGGCCATACAGTGCCGTGGTGACCCCGCCGAGCACCCCGGCAGGCACGGTGAAGATGATCGCGCCGATCTTGGGGGAGAGTCCGAGCAGGATGGCGGTGATTCCAGCCACCCAGTACGCGGCGGTGGAGAAGACCCGGGTCGCGGCCATCACGCCGATGTTCTCGCCGTAGGTGGTCGTGGGCGATCCGCCGCTGAAGCCGGAGATCACCGTCGCCAGGCCGTCCGCGAACAGCGCCCTGCCGGTCAGCGGGTCGAGGTTGCGTTCCGTGAGCTGACCAACCCCCTTGATGTGGCCGACGTTCTCAGCGATCAACGCGAGCACGACCGGCAGGAACATCAGAAACAGCGGGAAGTATTGCGGGTCGAAGTTCGGCGCCAGGAACGGCGGCAGGCCGACCCACGGCGCATCGGCCACCGGACTGAAGTCCACCTCCCCGGCGATGACCGCCGCGAGGTAGCCGACACCCACCCCCAGGAAGATCGAAAGTCGGCCGAAGAAGCCCCGGAAGATGACCGCGCACACGATGACCGCCACCAGGGTCACCAGCGCCACAAGCGGCGACTTGTCGAAGTTGTCCTTCGCCGCCGGTGCCAGGTTGAACCCGATCAACGCCACGATCGCCCCGCTGACCACCGGAGGCATGAGCGCGTCGATCCATCTGGTGCCACCAAGGTGCACCAGGATGCCGACGATGGCGAGCAACGCACCGACGATCACCATCCCGCCAAGCGCTACCGATTTGCCGCCGGCGGCGCTGGCTGCGGTGATCGGTGCAATGAAGGCGAACGAGGAACCCAGGTAGCTCGGCAGCCGGTTCGCAGTGATGATCAAGAACAACAGCGTGCCGATACCGGAGAACAACAGGGTTGTGCTGGGCGGGAACCCGGTGATCAGCGGCACGAGGAACGTAGCCCCGAACATGGCAACCACGTGCTGTCCGCCGAACCCGATGGTGCGCCACCAGGTGAGCCGTTCCTCCGGCAACACAATCGCGTTTGCCGCGACATCGCGGCCGTCTCCGTGCAGCTTCCAGGGCAGCGCCATTCTTGTTCTCCTTAGGGGTCAAGTCGAGATTAGTGGTTGGCGGCACCCGGGTGTGTCAACGCGCTGCGCTCAGGCGTGGAGGCCTTGGCGGCAGTCACCGCTGGTGCCAGCATGGAGGCATGACGGATGGCGAGCGGGGCGACCACGTACAAGACGGCGCGCGGGAAGCGACTGATGATGAACGGATCTGGGGCATCATCGAACAGGTTCGCGGTGACCTGCTGCGCGGCACGGAAACCGAACCGGAACTGATACTGCGGCAGCGACTGGATGACGCCGCCATCGTCGTCCCTGACGAGCAGTTCGCCCGTCTTCTCGCCGGCGTCACCGCGGAGTGAACCCAGCGCGGAATGCCCCAGACGCGGCCTGAACCCAGGCGTGGCGCTCAGCGCCGGCGCATCTCAGCGCCCGCCCGCCCCGTCATCCGCGCTGGTGTCCGGCGGCCGCCATTCGAGGGTGTCGTCGAGGTCGATCTCCTCGTCCTCGAGATCGTTGTCGGCATAGATGGGCTCAATCGGGCCGACACCGGCATCATCCGGGGCCACCGTCCCTCGTACCGGTTCCCCGGCCACCGCGTCGTTGGTGACCGTCTGCGCTGTGCCGACGTCCCGTGAGGTGGCAGGATCATCGGCGGTCGGGCGATTGTCATCCCGGGGAATCACCGGCTCCTCGTCCTGGTCCGCATCGGAGTTGCCCTGGTCCAGGTAGTCCTGGCGGGGTGATTCCGTGTCGGGGACGTCTGCGTTGCTCATGCTGTGCTCCTTGTCGAAAACCGGATGTGCCGACGACGGTAGGCCGACCGGCGCTCGGGCTCAAGGGGGTTCGCGCAAATGTCCCTGCCCACATCGGCGGTTGGTGCCCTCCTGCATCCGTGCTCGGGCGCCTACCCTGACAGCATGACGCTCCGTCGGCCGCCGCGCTCGATCAGGCATCCTGTCGTCGCGGCCCGGCGGAGGGCGGTGCTGCCCCGGTGGGTGCGGCAGGTGGATGCAGCCGCCGGCCGCCGGATCAATGCGCGGGTGGTGCACCCGCGCATCGATGCCGGGTACCGCGCCCTGTCGCACGCGGCGAACCGCGGGACGCTGTGGACGGTCATCGCCGCGCTGCTGGCGCTGTCTGGTCGGCGGCGCGCGGCGGCGCGCGGACTGGTTTCGCTGACTGCGGCGAGCATTGTGGCGAACCTGATCGGCAAGCGGGTGTTCGGCGGAGACCGCCCGCTGCTGAAAGACATCCCGATCGGGCGGCGGTTGCGCCGATCACCCACCTCGGGGTCGTTCCCCTCTGGACACTCCGCCAGCGCCGCGGCGTTCACGGCCGGGGTGGCGCTGGAGTCCCCGGGAGCCGGAGCGAGCATCGCGCCGCTGGCCGCCGCGGTCGCCTACTCCCGACTGCACGTTGGCGCGCACTGGCTTTCGGATGTGCTGGGCGGGGCGGGGCTGGGAGCGGCCGTGGCCGTAATGGGCAAGCTCCTCGTCCCGGCCAAGACCGCGCATCCGTTCTCACCGCCGACCGCGTCGCCGATCCAGCTTCCTGCACTGCCGGACGGTCGGGGCGCGTTCATCGTGGTGAACCCCACCGCGGGCACCGGTGCGGGCGCCGCCAGCGGCGAGGTGATCGCGCGGCGGCTTCCCGGCGCGCGCGTGCACACTCTGCGGGAGGGGGAGGACCTCGGGGAGGTGCTGCGCACCGCTGTCGCGGCCGACCAACTGCAGGTGCTGGGGATTTGCGGCGGAGATGGCAGCGTCGCGGCGACAGCACACCTGGCGCGGGAGGCGGGCCTTCCGCTGGCCGTCTTCCCGGGTGGCACCTTCAACCACTTTGCACTCGCGCTGGGCGTCGAATCGATCCAGGACACCGTCGAGGCGGTGACCATCGGTCGGGGGCACCTGGTGGATGTCGCCGAACTGAGCGGTGCGACCACCGGCCCGATCACCGTGGTGAATACCGCTTCGGTGGGGATCTATCCGCGATTCGTCGCCGAGCGGGAGCGGCGGGAACCGCGCCTGGGCAAGTGGTTGGCTGGACTGGTCTCGGCGGTGTCGGTGCTCACGAGCGCCGGAAAGATCAGTCTCACGCTGAACGGGCGGCAACTGCGGGTGTGGTCGGTGTTCATCGGAGTCAATCGCTACTACCCGGCCGACGCGGCTCCCTCGCAGCGGATCAGGCTTGATGACGGCGTGCTCGATGTGCGCGTGCTGCACGCCGCCGCGTGGGCCCGCACGAGCGGTATTGTCGCTCTGGCGTTAGGCCGACGGGTTTCTGCGCTGCTGCAGGCACTGCGCCCGGCCGCTATCGCCATCGAGACGTTCACCACCGACGCGGTGGACCTTCTGGTGGACGCCGATTCCAGGGTCGATTCGGGCATCGCTCACGACGGTGAGGCCGCGATCGGGCACGATCGGTTTCGGGTCACGGCGCGCATCCTGCCCCGGGCTCTGCGGGTCTACAGCCCGCGGTGACCGCTGCAACCGCGCGACCCACCACCTCCCCCCGCACAACCCGTTTCAAGGAGTTTCTGTACTTCGGGTACCACCGCACAGGCATCCAGGCCGGTCGAGGACAGAAACTCCGTGAAACGGGATCAGACCGCGGGGAGGGACCAGGGGAGAGGGTACGGGAGGGGAGGGGAGGGGAGGAGCGGGGAGGGCCGGTCAGGCGGACGTCGGCACCGCGAACCAGGGCGGATGCACCGCGATACGGGGTTGGAACTGAAAGGACTGAAGAATGGTCCTCACTCGGGCCCGCGCTTTGTCGTTGGCGACACCGACGAGCGAGAACGCCGACAGCGGCACCGTGTCCTTGACCAGGAATTCCGCAGAGAGGGCCGCGCCAGAGTCTCGATCCGCCGAGAGCCTGCGCAGCATCCGCGCGTAGTCGTCGCTCGAGGCGGCGAAGTGTGCGCGCGGGTCGGCGGCGTCGCGGTCCGAGACCACGATGTCGGCGGCGGCACGACCCGGAAGCGCGGCGACTTTGCCGACCGTGCTGACGAAAATGACGAACTCGGATGCCGGCAGGGCGACGGCGGCGGAGGCAAGCCTCGGGTCGGTGGCGCCGGCTCGAATGGCTTCCCACAGGTGCGCGTCCGGCGACAGGTAAAAGGGCACGTAATCCGCCACCGCGGCAGTACCTGCCACGGCGGTGCTGCGTCGGAGGTTCCGGTTGTCGTGCGACGATACGTCCACCGCCGGCCGGGCCGACCAGGCGTCGTACGCGTCGGCGAACAACCCCCCCGAGTTGAGAATGCCCTCCAGATTGCTCAGGTGGGTGACGTGGTGGATGCGTTGGTCCGCGACGTTGATCGGACGCTTCGATGCGGTCGCCGTGCGCGAGCTGCCGGCCGCCACCCGCGCCGAGGCACGAGTCGCCGACGTGCCAGTTGCCGCCCGTGAGGCCGGAACCCCCTTCGGGGCAACCTTGGGGCTGCACAGGTCGCAGCGGCTGAGTTCAAGTCCATGGATGCATTCGGGCACAGGTTGAATTTTACGGGGCGTACGCCACCCGCGCTGCCGCCTGCCCGTTCCGGGCGGTGGCTCCTAGGGTGGGGAGATGACCAGACCCTCGACGCGCGAGCCACACCGTGCTCCGACTGGCGCCGGAGCGATTCGCCAATTCTTCGGAGGCATCGCCTGCCTGGGCCGCGGGTTCCGGCTCTGGAGCACCTCGCCGCGGCTCATGCTCCTGGGCGCCGTCCCGGCGATCATCGTCGGCATGCTCTACGCGGCAGCCGTGGTCGTGCTGGTCGTGAATCTCGCGGTCGTGGCCGACTGGATCACCCCGTTCGCCCACGGGTTCAGTGCGCCATGGCGTGACGCGGTCAGGGTCGCGGCCGGTGCGGCCGTTCTGATCGCTGCCATCCTCGTGGCCGTGTTCACCTTCGCCGCGCTGACCCTGGCGGTGGGCGACCCGTTCTACGAACGGATTTGGCGGGAGGTAGAACGACGAGCGGGCCAGCCGCCGGTCACCGTGGATGCGCCGTTCCTGCGGCAGGTCTGGCGCGGTATCGGCAATGCCCTGCGTCTGCTCGGCATCACCGTGCTGGTCGCCGTCGTGCTGTTCGTCGGCGGGCTCATCCCCGTGGTGGGCCAAACCGTCGTGCCCGTGCTCGGCGCGGCTCTCGGTGGCTGGATCCTCACCGTGGAGCTGACCGGCTTCGCGTTCGACGCGCGCGACCTCACCTTCCGACAGCGACGACGGATGCTCGCCACCAACCGGGCGGGCGCGCTCGGTTTCGGCATGGCCACCTACTTGTTGTTCTTGGTGCCGTTCGCGGCCGTGGTCACCATGCCGGCGGCCGTCGCCGGTGCCACGGTGCTGGCCAGGGACGCGCTGGGCCTGACCCGGAAAGACGCCGTACCGTCGGGACCTTGAGCGCCGGCCCGGTCGGGCTTAGTCTGACCGCTGTGACTTCGGACGCACTGGCCGACAGACTCCGGGCCGCCGGATGCGTCTTCGCCGACGACGAAGCACGTCTGCTGACCGAGGCGGCAGACTCGCCGACGGAACTGGAACGCCTGGCGAACTCCCGCATCGCCGGGACCCCTCTCGAGCATGTACTCGGCTGGGCGGAGTTCTGCGGGCTGCGGATCGCCGTTGACGGCGGGGTTTTCGTGCCCCGTCGGCGGACGCAGCTGCTGGTGCGCCGGGGGGTCGCCCTCGCGGGCCCGGGATCCGTCGTGGTCGAGCTGTGCTGCGGCTCCGGTGCCATCGCAACCGCCATGATGGCGGCGCTGCCGCACCTGGAGCTGTACGCGGTGGACCTCGATCCGGCCGCGGTGAGCTGTGCCAGACGCAATCTGGCCGATTCGCCGGCGCGGGTCATGCAGGGTGACCTGTACGACCCCCTGCCGGGCGGCCTGCGCGGGCACATCGACCTGCTCCTGGCCAACGCACCGTATGTCCCGACCGACGCGATCGGCCTGATGCCGCACGAGGCGCGATCACACGAACCGGCCGTGGCGCTCGATGGTGGGCACGACGGCCTTCAGGTGCAGCGCAGAATCGCCGCGGAGGCCACATCCTGGCTGGCGCCCGGCGGCCACCTGCTGGTGGAAACCAGCCGCTCTCAGGCGCCGCGCAGTCTCGGCATTCTGCGCGACAACGGCCTGGATGCCCGCGTGGTGCGTTCGGCAACGCTCGACGCGACCGTCGTGGTGGGGATCCGGCCGGCTACCGGATGATCCGCACGAAGTACGGGTCGCTGAGGTGCGGGTCCGCGAAGAACGAACTGGCGTAGAACGGGTCTGCGAGATACAGATCCGAAGCACGTGGTGCCACCCAACGCGGCATCCGCGTCGGGCGGACCCGGACGTCGATGTCCACGCCGGACGGCGGGGTGGTCTGCCGCGGGGCCGAGTACCGGAACCTCACCAGTGGGTGGTCCCTGTCGTAGCTGGCGCGCGAGCTGGGGTCCCGGAGGATGCGGTAGGCAGCCAGGACCGACCGCAACTCGGCGTCCGGCGCCTCGGATGGATCCCGGGTGTCCGGATGAAAGCGGCGCACCAGCGCGCGGAAGGCGCTGCGAACTTCGGAGGGGGAGGCTTCCCTCGAAACCCCCAGAACGGTGTACGGATCCGGTGATACGGGCATGGGCGGTGTCCCAGGTGCTGCTTCTAGCGTCATCTTCCGGCGCGGTGCCGTGGCCGGCGCTCCACGCGATACCCAGTTTTATAGCACGCGGGCCGTGCTACATCAAGATGCATCCGTTCAGCGGGTGAGCATGCCGGCGCGTTCTGGATGCCGCTCGAACCAGTCCCCGACATACCAGCACATGGGTACTACGCGAAGGTCCGTGGTGGCCTCTACGTCATTCACCGCGAACGCCACGATTTCGCCGGCGAGCCCCTTGCCCCGATGCGTCGGAGACGTGTACGTGCGGTGGAACGAGATCGACTTCCCGTTGATCGAGTAATCGACGACGCTCGCCAACTCGCCGTCGATGCGCAGAGCGTAACGCCGGTTGTCCGGTTCGTGGCGGCATTCCGTGGCCATGAGTCAACGGTACTCGCGTGTTCGGTCGCCGGGAGAACTAGCCTTGCCTTCGGAGGTGCAACAGTGGCGACCTGGTGGACGAGCGACACGCACTTCTCGCACGCGAACATCATCAAATACACGAACCGGCCGTTCGCCGATGTGCGTCAGATGAATGCCGAACTCATCCGGCGCTGGAACAGCATCGTGGCGCCTGCCGACGATGTCTGGCATTTGGGCGATCTGGCGCTGGGGCAGGACATCAGCGACCAGGTAGCGATGACGGCGGTGCTGCACGGGCACCGCCGGCTGGTTCCCGGCAACCACGACAGGGTGGCGAGCTTTTTCGAGGGCGGCGACCAGCGTGAGCGCTTCGAGGCCGTGTATGAGGCGGCCGGCTGGGAGATCATGCCGGAGGAGTTCGAGCATGACATCGCCTCCCATCGGGTGCTGGTCAGCCATTTTCCGTACCGGGGCGATTCGAAAAATGGGCCGGACCGCTACCGGGCACATCGACCGGTCGACCGGGGGCTGCCGATTCTGCACGGCCACGTGCACACCGAATTCGCCGAACGCGGGCGCCAGTTCAACGTCGGAGTCGACGTGCGGGGATACGCACCGGTGCCCCAGGACGAGGTGATCGCCTGGCTGCAACGCCTCGACGCTGCCGGGCCCCGCTGAATCCTGAGGTCACCACCGGACCGGCGCCGGGGCGAGTATACGATCGGGGCAGGCGCCGCAAAGACGGTTCCGCGCGCCGAATGTCGAAGGAGACACTGATATGGCGGATGCCACCAGCGAGACAGCGGTGCTGTGGGGCACCGCAGAGGACGGCCACCGCGACGGCCGGGAACTCGTCATCATGATGCACGGCCGCGGCGGGAAGGAGAGCGACCTTTTCGGGCTGGCCCGCTTCTTCCTCCCGGAATCGACGGTCGTCGCGTCGCTGCGAGCACCGAACGTTTATGGCAGCGGATACGCGTGGTATTCGGAGGATCCCCAGGCCGAACTTGCGGCGTCGGTGGCCGGCGTGCTCGCCTGGCTGGACGGACTCAGCTTCACCCCCGCCGGTGTCGGGCTGATGGGCTTCTCCCAGGGGGCGCGGATGGCGCTGCAATTGCTGCGGCAGGCCCCTGGCCGGTTCCGTTACGCGCTGCCGCTCAGCGGCGCCGTCGCCGAGGGCGAGCATCCAGGGGACGCGGCGCTTGCAGCGGCGACGCCCCGCGTGCCGGTGTTCTGGGGCCATGGCGATGCCGACGAGGCCATCGCACCCGAGTCGATCGAGCACACCAGGGCGTGGCTGGGAGAGCACACCCGGGCGGAGGAACACGTCTACCCGATGGGGCACACGATCGCCCAGGACGAGTTGGCCGACCTGAAACGGTTCGTGGCTGCCCAACACTGATCCGCTGCCAGAACCCCGAGCGGTGGCGAGGCTGACCCGGAGCGGGTACTACTGGGAGGCCAACGGAAGGACTCGCCATGAGTGCACAAAGGTATCGCCGGCGCGGCACCGAAACGGAGCAGGACTCCGCTGCAGTGCCCGTCGAATCGCAGAATTCGTTGCGCGAAGACGTCCTCGAACGGGAGCAACGCAACTTCGGGGGCATCAAGGTCGGCTCGGCCTTCTTCGGCTGGGTCGCCGCCATGGGAATCGCCGTGCTCCTCACTGCGTTGGTGGCCGCGACCGGGGCCGCCATCGGACAGAAGGCCTCGGGCAACCTCGGAAAGGCCGTGAACGACAATGCATCAGCGATCGGTCTGTGGGGCGCCGTGGTGCTCGCCGTGATCATGTTCATCGCCTACTACTGCGGCGGCTACGTCGCGGGCCGGATGGCGCGGTTCAACGGTGCGCTGCAGGGCCTCACCGTGTGGCTGTGGGCGGTGGTCATCGCGATTATCATCGCGATCCTCACGGCGGTCGCCGGCTCGCAATATGACATCCTGAGCAACATCAACGGGTTCCCAAGGATTCCCATGAGCGCAGCCGACCTGACCACGGCCGGTATCGTCACGGCGATCGTCATCGCCCTGGTCAGCCTCGGCGGGGCGCTCCTCGGCGGCATCGCTGGCATGCGTTACCACCGGCACGTGGACCGGGCTGGGCTGGGCCGCTGACCCCGGCCGACCGATATCCCGCCGCTGTCCGCAGTGACGGCGGCACCGACGACAAGGAACAACGATGATCACCACTACCAATTTCGGCGCTCTGATGGGCGCCCCCGTGCTCGGCCCCGACGACGAGAAGATCGGTACCGTCGGTCAAGTGTTCGTCGATCCGACCACCGGCAGGCCGAACTGGATGACCGTGCACACCGGATGGTTCGGCCGGTCGGAGTCGTTCGTGCCGCTGGACACCGCCGAGTGGGACCACGAGCGCGTGCACATCCAGTACGGCAAGGACTTCATCAAGGACGCTCCACGAGTGGACACCGACGGCGCTCTCGGGCAGAGCGAGGAGGACGAGCTCTACAACTACTACGGCATGTCGCACGCCGAGGACGGCGACCGCGCCTCCGGAGTGGGCAGCGACGACCCGTCCGGCGGCAGTCCGTCGGCGTACATGGACACCGAACGCGGCCCGAATTCGGACCGCCCGACCGGCAGCGACTACGGACACACCGGCGTCGCCCACGTGGGGGCGCATGCGGCGGACACCGAACCGGATGCGAACGCTCACGCCGAGCCAGACGCGGACACCCAGACCAGCGCGGACACCCAGACCAGCGCGGACACCGACAGGTCGGACGAACGGCCGAGCCGACGGATGCGCCGGTTCGTCGTCACCGAAATGTACGTCGAGGACGACGGATCACTGTCCGAGGCGGACTCCGCGTCACCGGGGCGCGCCGACGACGGCCAGCCCGGAGACCGCTAGGGTCAGCGGCGCAGTTCGAATCCAGCGTCACCGGTCGGGGTCAGTTCGCTGACCTCGACCGCGTCGACGGTGGCCCACCGCGGTCCCGATTCCAGCCAGCTGAGCAACTGCGACACGCGGTCGACCGGGCCTTGGACCTCCACTTCCACCGTTCCGTCAGCCCGGTTGCGGGCGAAACCGGTCAGTGCCAGTGCGCGCGCCTGCGATCTCGTGCCGGCCCTGAAGCCAACGCCCTGCACCTGGCCGCGTACGATGGCGCGTCTGCGGATGACCTCCATCGTTCCACGCTACCCGCCGGATCCGCGGCCGATCCTTCGGAACAGCCGCGCCGGCTTGCCGACGCCGCCAGTGCGGCGGTTTCCGGTCGCCGCCAGACGCGATTCCATCGAACGCCGGAAGGTGTCCCGCATCAGCGGCCCGCCGGCAACGGCCTCGTGGAGCCGTTGGAGCTCGCGCAGGGTGAATTCGTCGCCGAGCACGCCGGCGGGGTCGGGAGTGTCCGCGTAGTCGGAGCGAACCCGCGCGAGCGCGCGGTCGATGATCTCGTCGTGGTCGAAGGCGAGCCCGCGTGCCTGATTGACCGGTTCCACGGCGACCCCGGTGAGCGACTCGGGCGGCACCATCACCAGGTGGGCGACCGACACCACCCAGCCCCTGCTGTCCCGGCCGGGCGCGTCGAACACGTGCAGTTGAGTGGGGGTCAGCCCATTGATACCGGCCTTGTCCCTCAGGCAGCGGCGCACCGCATCCGCCAGCGTCTCACCCTCGCGCACCAGCGTGCCCGGCAGGCGCCACTGCGTCCCGCTGGACACCAGCGCGACGCACAGCTCCGATTCGAACACGGTGAGCACCGCGGTGGCGACGGCCAGATGCGGACGCGGGCGGTCGAGGAGACCCGGCGAGTGGTCGTCGGTGTGCTCGCTCACCCGGCAATACTCGCATATCGGCGCGCGTATGTCGTTGCATGCATATGTTGTTCAGCGCACGTGCTGGGACAGAGCCGCCTCAATACTCGCCAGAACCTCCGGAGAGTCGGGTTCGATGGCGCTGCGAAATCGGTGCACCTCGCCGGAGGGTGCCACAACGAACTTCTCGAAGTTCCACTTCACCTTGCCGGCCGTGCCCGTCGCATCCGGTACCTTCGTCAACTCCGCGTACAGCGGATGCTGGGACCTGCCCTTCACGTGCGTCTTCTCGAACAGCGGAAAGTCCACCCCGTAGGTCGTGGAGCAGAACTCTTGAATCGTCGCCGCGCTGCCCGGCTCCTGCATGAACTGGTTGCACGGAAAGCCCAGCACGGTGAAGCCGCGGTTGCCGTAGGTTTTCTGCAACCGTTCGAGCGCGGCGTATTGCGGGGTGAAACCGCACTTCGAGGCGACGTTCACCACCAGAACGACCTTGTCGGCGTACTCGGCGAACGTGGTGCGCCGACCGTCGATGGTGGTCAGCGGGATCTCGGTCAGTGCCATGGTGTCAGTGTAGATCGGTGATGGTGGGAAAGCGCCGCCCGGGCTGCGAGAGTGTGCTGGAGGGCTGGAGGGCTGGAGGGCTGGAGGGCTGGTCAGGAGGTCACCGACGGCGCTGAGCGGCACGGGCGAAGCTCTCGAACACCGTCTGGCCGAGCCGCAGCAGGCGGGACTCTGCGGCGGTGAAGTCGTCCACGATCCGGTCGCGCACTTCCGGGCTCAGGTCGGCCGCCATGGCCGGTGTCGTGAGCCACTCGTCGAGCATCTGCCGGTCCAATTCGAGGTGGAACTGGATGCCGAGGGCGCTGCCGATGCGGAAGGACTGATTGGGCGTCGTCGTCGTTGCCGCGAGCACCGTCGCACCGTCGGGCGCGTCCACGGCGTCGCGATGCCAGTGCAGAACCTGATGCGTGTCTCCAGCTGACCCGAACACCAGGTCATCACCCAACACCTCGACCGGTCCGATCCCGAACTCGGCCGCCGCGGCCCGGTGCAGCGATCCGCCCAGTGCCGCCGCGATGATCTGATGCCCCAGGCAGACGCCGAGTAGTGGAACATCGGCATCGAAGGCCGCCCGCGCCAGCCCCGCCTCCAACTCGAGTCCCGGGTGCGCGTCGACGTCGCGGGCACCCATCGGCCCGCCAAGGATCACCACACCGGCGAGGTCCTCGACCGGCGGCAGGGCTTCCGGATCCCGCGCGTCGACGACGGTCTCGGCCAGCCAGGGCAGGCCGAATTCGGTGAGGGTCGCCCCGATCAGTCCCGGGCGCTCTACCGCGACATGTTGAAGGATGAGGACGCTTCGTGTCATCCGCCCATTCTCACCCATCCAATCGGATGCGCGAGCGAGCACGCCGACTGTCGGGGGTGCGGGTTAGCCTCGGTTAATTGGCAAACACAGTCAACCGGCGAACGATCACCGTGGCAGGGAGGAATCGCAGTGTTTCTGTTGAACGGCGCGGTCGTCTACAGCGCCAGCGATCTGAGCGCCGCCGCAACCTGCGAGTGGGCGCTGATGCGCAAGCTCGACGCCAAGCTCGGCCGCGTTCCGCCGGTGATTGAGCCGGAAGACGACATGCTCGCCCGCACCGCCATCCTCGGCGACGTGCACGAGCACCGGCTGCTTGAACAGCTGCGTCGCAGTCGCGAGGTCGTGGAGTTCGAACGGCCTTCGCCGAACCTGGCGGCGCTGACGGCGGCGGCAGCGGCCTCGGAACTGGCCCTGGGCGGCGGCGCGGACGTGCTGTTCCAACCCACCTTCTTCGACGGGCGGATGCTCGGCTTCGCGGACTTCATCATGCGGCTGCCCGATGGCCGCTACGAGGTGTACGACGCGAAGCTGGCCCGCCATGCGAAGATCACCGCCCTGTTGCAGGTGGCCGCGTACAGTGAGCAACTGCAACGCTTGCGGATACCGATCGGCGATGAGGTTCATCTGCTGCTCGGCGATGGCAGCACCAGCACCCACCGGTTGCGCGACATTCTGCCGGTCTACCGCAAACGCCGGATCCGGCTGCAGCAGATGGTCGACGGCCGCGTCGCCGACCCCCAGCCCACGCCCTGGGGCGACACACGGTACACCGCGTGCGGACGTTGCGCCGCCTGCGCTGAGCAGATCGAGCTGCACCGTGACGTTCTACTGGTGGCCGGAATGCGTCCCACCCAGCGTGCAAAGCTCGCCGATGCTGGAGTCAGAACGATCGAGGACCTGGCCGTCGTCGCCGGGCCGGTCGCCGGCATGACCGACACCACCCTGGCTACGCTGAGCGCCCAGGCGGCACTGCAATTGCGCGGCCCGCTGGCCTTCGAGGTGTTCAATCCCACCGCGCTCACCGCGCTGCCGGCTCCAGATGATGGCGACATCTTCTTCGACTTCGAGGGCGACCCGCTGTTCCAGTCCGGCCACGTCTGGGGTCTTGACTATCTGTTCGGGCTCGTGGAGCCGGATGACACCTTCCGTGCGTTCTGGGCGCACAGCCTGGCTGAGGAGGCCGTGGCGCTCGCCGGGTTCCTGGATTATGTCGCAGCACGGCGGGCGCGGCATCCGGGAATGCACATCTACCACTACGCGTCCTACGAACGCACGCACCTGCTCACCATCGCCGCCCGGCACGGCGTGGGCGAGGAGGCCGTCGACGACCTGCTGCGCAACAACGTGCTCGTGGACCTGTACCCGATCGTGCGGCGGGCGGTGCGGGTCGGCAACCACAGCTACTCGCTCAAGAAGCTCGAACCGCTTTATATGGGGGACGACGAACGCGAAGGAGTGGCCAACGCGGCCGACTCGATCATCGAGTACGTGCGGTCACGGGAGCTGCTGGCGGCGGGCGACACCCAGGCCGCGGACGTGATACTCCAGGACATCGCTCGCTACAACGCCTACGACTGCCGTTCCACGCTGCGGCTACGGAACTGGTTGCTGGAGCGGGCCCGCGAGGCGGCGGTCGAGGTGGCCGCCCACAGCGACCTGGTGCTCGACGTGCCTATCCGGGAACCGGACCCGGTCTATCTGCACCTGAGCGCCCTGCTCCCGCCCGCGGGCACGGTGGACCGCACACCCGACGGCACTGCGCTGGCTCTGGCCGCCGCCGCCATTGACTACCACCGTCGGGAACAGAAGACCTTCTGGTGGGAGCATTTCCGCCGGCTCACTGCTCCGGTATGGGAATGGGCCGATCAACGCGACGTGCTCATCATCACCGAAGCGCAGACGCTCGTTCCCTGGCACCGCGATGGCCGGCAGAAGTCGCTGCGCCGGATCCTGCGGGTGAGCGGTTCGCTCGGACCGGGCAGCTCCATCGGTGTGGGGGCGGCGCCGTTCCTCCTCTACGACGTGCCCTACCCGCCGATCACCCGCAGCACGCAGCCGGGCGCCCGCACTGCGCACAACAAGGTGACCGTGCTGGAGGTGATCGACGAGAACGTCTTCGTGCTGGAGGAGCGTCTCGAGGCGGACGCTCCGGAGCACGATGAACTGCCCATGGCATTCACTCCGGCCACCCCGCCTCCGCCAGGGACGCAGGTGGGGGCGATCTCGCAGTGGGGCGCCGACGTTCTGGGCGCTTACCCGCGGATGCTTCGGGACCCCGCCTTCGACATCCTGCGCCGGCAGCCGCCGAACGGCCCGCTGGTTCGCGGAGAATCGGCGATCGACTCGATCCGCGACAGTCTGCTCGCGCTAAAGCGGAGTTACCTGGCCGTGCAGGGTCCGCCCGGCACGGGCAAGACCTACACAGGGTCGCGGGTGATCGCTCAATTGGTGGCCCGGCACGGCTGGAAGGTCGGCGTCGTCGCCCAGTCGCACGCGGCGGTGGAGAACATGCTCACCGCGGTGCTGGATGCCGGACTCGACCCCTCCCGTGTCGGCAAGAAGCCGAAGCAGGGCGACAGTGAGACGGCGGTGCCGTGGACGTCACTGAAGGCCCAGGAGATCCCCGCCTTCGCGCGGGAGGACGGATTCGTGCTGGGCGGCACCGCCTGGGACTTCAGCAACCCGGAGCGTGTGCCGCGCGGCAGTCTTGACTTACTCGTCATCGACGAAGCCGGCCAGTTCTCGCTGGCGAGCACCATCGCCGCCTCGGTCGCAGCCCAGCGTCTGCTGCTGCTCGGTGATCCGCAGCAACTACCCCAGGTGAGCCAGGGCACCCACCCCGAGCCCGTCGACGACTCGGCCCTCGGCTGGCTCAGCGACGGGCACAACGTGCTGCCCGACGAGTTGGGATTCTTCCTGGCGTGCAGTTGGCGGATGCATCCGCAACTTTGCGCGGCCGTGTCGCAGCTGGCCTACGAAGGCAAACTCGCCTCGGCTGCCGCACCTCGGCTGCTGGAATCGGCCGCGCCGGGTCTCCATCCGATTCCTGTGCGTCACTGGTTCAACTCCACCTCATCCGCCGAAGAAGCCGACCGGGTTGTCGAGATCGCCCGGTCACTGCTCGGGCGAGACTGGACCTGCGACGGCGTGACGCGGCCGCTGCAGCAGGGTGACGTGATCGTGGTGGCGCCGTACAACGCTCAGGTGGAGCTGATTCGGCAGCGGATGCGTGCGGCCGGGATGCCGTTGGTGCCCGTCGGGACGGTGGACAAGTTCCAGGGCCAGGAGGCCGCGGTGTCGATCGTGTCGCTGGCCGCATCCTCGGCCGCCGAGGTCCCGCGCGGCCTGGAGTTTTTGTTGCTGCCCAACCGTCTCAATGTTGCAATTTCCCGGGCGCAGTGGGCGGCGTACCTGCTGTATTCGCCCGCGCTCACCGAGTACCTGCCGACGAACGCGACCACGCTCGCGCACCTGAGTGCGTTCATCAATCTGGTGGAGCCGGCCCCGCACTGGTGATCAACAGTGCGCTCACGCGGTACGCCTACGTTGGGCGATCCTCATCCAGCGGTGCGTCATCGTCGTCCTCGACCTCGACCCGCTCGTCGGGATCCAGGGTCGGTGGGGGCGACGGTTCTTCCGTCTCGTCCGAGAGGTCGACCTCGCGCTCGTCCTCGGGGTTGGGTTCGAAGTCGCTGTCCATGCGCAGAGCATACGTCGGAAGGGCGCCGGCGGGCAGGGGCTAGCCGTGCTGGATCGGGATGCTCGCGGTGTCCTCATACCTGCGCTCGCGCCGTGGAATGAACGCGGCCAGCACGACACCGGCCAGCGACACCGCCGCCCCGAGGATGAAAATGAGCTGGAACGCGTGCTCGGTCGGGATCTCCACCCCGGCTGACGCGGTCACGTTGGTCGACAGGATGATGCCGATGAGGGTGGCGGACACGGTGGACCCGAGAGTGCGCATGACCGAGTTCAGTCCGTTCGCCGCACCGGTCTCCGTCGGCGGAACGGAGTGCATGATCAGGGTGGGCATCGCGGCATAGGCGAACCCGATGCCGACGCCGAGCATGACGGAGATCAGCGCGACGTGCCACACCTCGTCCATGAGCAGCAGCGAAAGCGCGAACGCGACGGCGATGATGCTGCCGCCGAGGATCAGGCTGGTGCGCGGCCCGCGGGCCGTCGACAGCCTGGCGGCGATGGGCGATACCAGGAACATCACGATTCCGTTCGGCATCAGCACCAGGCTGGCGACGATCAGGGTGGTGCCCAGGCCGACGCCGGTGGTGGTGGGCGATTCCAGCAGCACCGGGAGGGCCCCTGCGGTGATGAAGAACGCGAATCCGACCGAGACCGACGCGAGGTTGGTGAACAGCACCGGCCGGCGGGCAGTGACCCTCAGATCGATGAGCGGGTCTTTCGTGTGCATTTCGAAGAAACCCCATCCGATCAGCACCACGGTTCCGCCGATGAGCAGCGACAGCGTGACCGGGCTCGTCCAGCCCCACTCGCCGCCTTTGGACACCGGCAGCAGGATACCCACCAAGCCGATGGCGAACATCACCGCACCCGGGAAGTCGAATCGCCCGGCGGTGCGCAGGGTGCTCACCGGGATGATGGTGAACACCAGCACGAACGCGATGATCCCGAGCAGCGTGGACAGCCAGAACAGATAGTGCCAGTCGAAGGTCTGAGCGATGAACGCGGCGATGGGCAACCCAGCAGCTCCACCGACACCCAGGGTGGCGCTGACGAGCGCGACAGCCGAAGCCAGACGCTTGGGGTGGATCACATCGCGCAGGATGCTGATGCCCAGCGCGATGACGCCGAGGCCGATCCCCTGCAACGTGCGGCCGATGATCATCGGAACCAGGGTGACCGACAAGGCGGAGACGATCGAGCCGAATACCATGATCATCAGCAGCGCGAGCGCCGCGCGTCGCTTGCCGAACATGTCACCAAGTCGCCCGCTGATCGGCGTGGAAATCGCCGCGGCCAGCAGCGTGGAGGTGAGCACCCACTGCGCATCCGCGATGTTCGTGTCGAGGAGTTCCGGCAGCAACGGAATGACCGGGGTGACCAGTGTCTGCATGAATGCGGCGATCAGGCCGCTGGCCGACAGGGTGGCGATCATGGCGCCATCGCTGGCCCGTCTGGTCAGGCGTCGGCGTTCTTTGTCGCTGAGCCATTCGCCGGAATCCGCTGTCGTCATTGTGCACACTCTAACGGGCCAGCCGGGCCAGATAGGCTTTCCCCGCGGGTGAGATGCCTGCCGGGCGAACGGAAGGTCAACAAGGGTGCGGTTGTGAATCGGCGGGGAATTGCCATGATGTCGATGGCGCACGTCGTAGACGACCTCTATCAGGGAATCGTGCCTGCGATGCTGCCCTTCCTGGTGTCCGAGCGGCAGTACAGCTATGCCGCGGTTGCGGGGCTCACCCTGGCCGCCACCGTGCTGTCCTCGGTGGTTCAGCCGCTGTTCGGCTGGTGGTCGGACCGCAAACCGCGGCGCTGGTTGATCCCGACCGGCATGGCCACCGCCGCACTCGGGGTCGGCTTCGCCGGCATCTTCCCTAACTACGCGGCGACCTGGTTCGTGATTGCGGTCTCGGGCCTTGGCGTTGCTGCGTTCCACCCCTCCGCCGCATCGGCGGCCCGCCGGGCGGCCGGCAGCAGCAACAAGGGGATGAGCATCTTCGCCCTCGGCGGCAACATCGGCTTCGCGACCGGCTCGCTGATCGCCACGCCGGTACTGCTGGCGTTCGGCCTCAGCGGCACGATGTTGCTGGTCATCCCTGCCCTAGTGATGGCATCGATCCTCGCGCGGTTCCTTGGAACCGTGCTGGACGGACCGGTGGGCAACCGGCGCAAGTCGACAATGCCGACCGGCACCGACAACTGGCCCGGGTTCCTCGGGCTCACCTCCGTGGTGCTGACCCGGTCCGTGATCTTCTTCGGATTGACCTCCTTCATGGCGCTCTACTTCATCCACGAACTGCACACGTCGGTGGCGATCGGCGGCGTCGCATTGACCGTGTTCCTTGTGGCCGGCGCCTTCGGCACGCTGCTCGGGGGATGGATCGCTGACCGCTACGGGTCCATGGTCAGCATCAGGGGCGGGTTCCTCTTCGCCATCCCGGCGATGATCGGCTTGGTTGTGGCAAGCGACTGGCGGGTGGCCATGGTGTTCGTGGCGCTCAGCGGCATCGGCGTGTTCGTCCCGTTCAGCGTCTTCGTCATCCTGGGGCAGGACTATCTGCCCAACCGGATCGGCACGGCCAGCGGAGTCACGGTGGGGCTCTCGGTGACCGTCGGCGGACTGTTCAACCCGGTGCTCGGCGCCCTGGCCGACGCCACCAGCCTCCACTTCACCTTCGTGGTGCTCATCGGCCTCCCCGTGCTCGCGCTGATTCTCGCGCTGTTCTTGCGCGCACCGGCACGCCCCGATCACGACCAGAATGCAGCGGAACCGGCCTCGGTCTGACGACTCTGCGCGGGGCCGCTCGTGTCACACGCCCACGCGAACCAGCTGGCGCCGATAAAGTGATCTCGTTCCCTGTCGCCTAACCTGATGGAGCCAGCCATTACCGCCACCCTCACGCCACGTCCCACCGTCCGCACTCGTATCGACACCTTCTTCGAAATCACCAAACGAGGCTCGAACGTCAGCCGCGAAGTGCGCGGTGGTCTGGTCACCTTCATGACGATGGCGTACATCGTCGTACTGAACCCCCTCATCATCGGCGGCTTCGGCGCCGATCAGGCGACGTTGGATGTCGAGGGCGGGTGGCTGCAAGCAAGCCAGGTGGCCGCCGTCACCGGTCTGACCGCCGGCGTGATGACCATCCTGTTCGGCATGGTCGCGAACCTGCCGTTCGGCTTGGCCGCAGGCCTGGGCATCAACTCGTTCCTCGCCGTCAGCGTCGTCGGGCAGGTCACCTGGGCCGAGGCGATGGGACTGGTCGTCATCAACGGCCTCATCATCGTGCTGCTGTCGGCCACCAGTTTGCGGGAAATGATCTTCAAGGCCGTCCCGGCGCCGCTGAAGACCGCCATCACCGTGGGCATCGGCCTGTTCATCGCGTTCATCGGTCTGGTCGACTCCGGGTTCGTGCGCTCCAGCGGGGCGGCGACGCCTCCGGTGCAGCTGGGCGACGGGGGATCGATCAACACGATTCCCACCGTCATTTTCGTGCTCGGCCTGCTCATCATGGGTGTGCTGATGGCCCGCAAGGTCAAGGGTGCCCTGCTCATCGGCATCGTCGCCACCACCGTGCTCGCCATCATCGCCGAGGCCATCTTCAAGCTCGGCCCCGGTTTCAAGAACCCGGGCGGTTGGAACCTCAACGTGCCAGCCCTGCCGGAACAGATCGTCTCGATCCCCGACCTCAGCCTGATCGGTCAGTTCAGCTTCGGCGCGTTCGGCCGGATCGGGGTGCTCGCCGCGGTGATGCTGGTCTTCACCCTCGTGTTCACCAACTTCTTCGACGCAGTCGGAACCCTGACCGGCCTGACCAAAGAAGCCGGTCTTGCTGATGAGAAGGGCAACTTCCCCAGACTGAAGTCGGCACTGATCATCGAGGGCATCGGCGCCGTCGCCGGTGGTGCGACATCCGGGTCGTCGAACACCATCTTCATCGACTCCGCCGCCGGCGTCGGGGAGGGCGCCAGAACCGGACTGGCGAGCGTGGTGACCGGAGTGCTGTTCCTCGCCGCGATGTTCTTCACCCCGCTGACTCAGGTGGTACCGCTGGAGGTCGCTGGGGCGGCGCTCGTCGTCGTCGGCACGCTGATGGTGTCGCAGATCAAGGACATCGACTGGACCGATTTCTCCGTCGGCCTGCCGGTGTTCGTGACGATCGTGGTCATGCCGTTGACGTATTCCATTGCGAACGGCATCGGCGTTGGTTTCATCAGCTGGGTGATCGTGCGCTCGTTGGCCGGCAAGGCCCGCCGCATCTCCCCACTGATGTGGATCGTCGCGATCGGGTTCCTGCTCTACTTCGCCCGTGGACCGATTGAGGCGTTGTTCGCTTAGCGGTTCACTTCTCGTCGAGGAAGGGAACGCCCCAGTTCTCAATGTGCCAGTCGATCCAGCCGTTCAGCCGTTGCAGGCTCACCGTGACCGGGTAGTGCGTTCCTGAGTTCTTGGTCATGGTGCAGGTGAACTCGTCGCCGACGTGACTGGGCAGCGCGGCGGGGCAGTGGACCGTGAGGTGGGTGCCCAGCACAGAGGCATCCGAGGCGATCGACTGCTCCGCCTGGGCGCGGAACAACTCGGGAAGCGCCGAGACGGCAAGCCCGGGAACGGCGACGACCGACCCTACCTGCAGCGCGGCCAAGAGGGTCCAGGTAATCAGTGGGGTGAAACCGCGCCCTGACTCCCTGGTCGTGCGCACCGCACGCATGAACAGGTAGACCGGAGTGCTCAGCAGCGCCCAGGCCCACAGCGCCGGCCGATGGTATCCCGCGCTTTGGAGCGCCCACCTGTCGCACAGTGCGAGCACCAGCACGATGGGATACGGCAGGATCCAGATCGCCGCGAGCAGGCTCGTGCTGGCGCCCCAGCCGAAACCGGCCGCGACGAGGAGGCTCAGGGCCAGTTGGGCGAGCGGGAGCAGGGCGATGATCCATACCGGGCCCGTGCTCACCAACGACGGCGTGGGCGGGGCGGGAATCGGTTCCGCGGCGGCAGCCGGCATCGGCTGTGCGGCCTGCATCGAGGGTGCGGGTGTCCTGGACGGGGCCGGTGCCGTCGGTCGCCTCGGCGTCAAACCCGTGCTGAAGGCCGCGGCGGGTTCGGCTGGAAAGGCGGCGAACGCCTGCTCGGGTTCCAGCTCCGGTCCCCATTCGAAGAATCTGGAGAAATCCTCCGCGCTGGCCCCGATGGGGAAACCGGTGTCGGAGGCGCCCGATTCGCGTCGGGCGTTCGGGGCGGATGCGTCCGGTGCCGCTTGCGCCCGTTGATCGCGCGCACCCTGCTCCGGCTCCATGGTGAATACCCGGTCGTCGGATCGCTCGGCGCTGTTCGGCGACCAGGTCTTGGGCGGCTCGAGCTGCAACAGTGTTTCCGCCGTGGGGCGCCACTTGTCCATCCCGGCGTGGTCTTCTTGCTCGCGCTCCCGCCTGCGCTGCTCGCGCCGACTACGGCGAGTGGGCATTTCGTCGTCCGCCCAGGCGAAGCGGCGTTCGGCGGTCTCGCGCATCACCATCGGCTGCCGGGCCTCGGCGACGTCTTGCGTCCAGCCGATGCTGTCCCACCACCGCAGTTGTGGCAGTCCCATCGGATCCGGATACCAGCCAGCAGGGGCGTGCCCAAAATCCGTGTCTATCACGACATGATCCCCCCGAAACTTGGCTAGCGCTCAATAGCTTCGGGCTAACCAGATTCTAAGCCGCCACGCCGAGGCGCCGGTATGCTGCAGCTCCCCCCAATCCGGGGGCTACACCTTGGCAGGCCCCTTCCGGTGCCCCTGCTGCTCGACCCAGATTTCGGTGGTTGACTGGCGATATGCCGACCACCGTGTTCACCATCGGGCACTCGACGCATCCGCTCAGCGAACTCGTCGAGATGCTGGCCGTGCACGACATCACGACCCTCGCCGACGTGCGGACGATCGCGAAGTCGAGGCACAATCCGCAGTACATGGCGGACGCGCTGTCCGTCAGTTTGCCGCCCAGCGGCATCCGCTATCTGCGATTGGAGGAGCTGGGCGGTCTGCGGCACACCACCAAAGAGTCGGTCAACGGCGGATGGCGCAATGCCTCGTTTCGCGGTTATGCAGACTATATGCAGACACCGGCATTCGCCGCGGGCATCGACCGGTTGCTTGCGGTCGCCCGCGAGCAGCCGACGGCGATCATGTGCGCCGAGGCGGTGCCGTGGCGCTGTCATCGATCCTTGATCGGTGACGCGCTGCTGGTGCGCGACGTGGAGGTCTTTGACATCATGACGGCCACCTCGACGAAACCGCACACGATGACCAGGTTCGCGCACGTGGATGGGACGCGGATCACCTACCCGCCGGAACCGGAAACACCGGATACTCAGCCCACGCTGCCGGGTCTGGAGCCCTGATAGCGGGCGCCGATTGTACGACTTCTTTGCGGTGATCGCAGAGTTGACCGAGGTGCGGGCTGGTGTCAGACTCGTGAGCAGTGGACGTTTCCCTCATGGTCACGCTTGTCATCGCGCTGGCACTCTTCTTCGACTTCACCAACGGCTTCCATGACACAGCCAATGCGATGGCCACACCCATTGCGACCGGGGCGCTACGGCCGAAGGTCGCGGTGTCCATCGCCGCGGTGCTCAATCTCGTCGGGGCATTCCTGAGCACCGAGGTCGCCAAGACGATTTCCGGTGGACTGATCCGGGAGGGTGACGGCGGCATCCAGATCACCCCGCAAATGATCTTCGCCGGGCTGATCGGCGCCATCGTGTGGAACCTCGCCACCTGGCTGTTCGGGCTGCCCTCCAGTTCCTCCCACGCCCTGTTCGGTGGGCTGATCGGAGCGGTGATCGTCGGTGCCGGGTTCGGGGCGATCGACCCGACGGTGCTCGTCGACAAGATCGTGTTACCGGCGCTGCTGGCACCGCTCATCGCCTGCGGGGTGGCCTTTCTCGCGACGAAACTGGCGCTCGCGATCACCAGCGGCCCCAACGCGCAGCAGAACCGGGCCCGATTCCGGTACGGGCAGACGTTCACATCGTCACTGGTGTCACTGGCACACGGCACCAACGACGCGCAGAAGACCATGGGTATCGTGACCCTCACCCTGATCGCCGCGGGCTTCCAGGCGTCGGGCAGCGGACCCGAGTTCTGGGTCATCGCCGTGTGCGCATTGGCGATTGCCCTGGGTACCTACGTGGGCGGCTGGCGCATCATCCGCACGCTGGGGACTGGAATCACCCAGATCACACCGGCGCAGGGATTCGCCGCCGAGGCGGCAACCTCCGCCGCGATCCTGGCCAGCTCGCATCTCGGATTCGCCCTGTCCACAACGCAGGTGGCCAGCGGATCGGTGATCGGCGCCGGGCTGGGACGCAACCGCAGCGCGGTGCGATGGCGGGTCGCCGGCCGGATCGCCATCGCCTGGCTGATCACGCTCCCCACCGCCGCCGCCGTCGCCGCCATTGCGGAACTGGTGGCGCGGCTCGGATTCTGGGGCGTCACCGGGGACCTCTTCGCGGTGACCGGGGTGAGTATCGCCATGTTCGTCCGGTCGCGCCGTCATCGGGTGGACGCCGCCGCGGTCGCCGCCGCCGCGCACAGTGTCGCGACGCCGGTGCGGGATGCCGCCCCCGTCGGCCTCGCCGCGCGTCGCGCGCCGCTGCCGCCAAGCGCCGCGCGCAAGACCGTGCACACCCGATGATCGACTGGGCGGCATTCGGGCTGGTTGCGGCGGTGTCATTGGTCGGCGCCACGCTGCTGGTCGGTTTCGCGTCCCTCGGCATCCGCCTGCTCGGCGGTGCAGCTCCGCACAGTCTCGGAGTGCGCGTCGGTGCCTTTGCCTCGTTCGCGGTGTGCGTGATCGGCGTCGCCTTCGGGGTGTACCTGCTGATTCCCGTCTTCAACTGACGTCGGCACGATTCCGGCATCCGGGCGCCGGATAGAGTTGTCATTATCGACTGTCGAAGGAGATTTTACGATGTCACAAACGCCACAAGCGTTGTCCAAACCGACCACCAGAACCGAGAGCGACTCGGTGGGGTCGATGCAAATTCCCATTGACGCATACTGGGGGATCCATACCGCCAGGGCGTTGGAGAACTTCCCGATCACCAGGCGACCCATCTCGGTGTATCCGGATCTGATCCGCGCTCTCGCTCGGGTGAAGCAGGCCGCCGCCCGCGCGAACAAGGAACTGGGTGTGCTCGACGCCGCCAAGGCCGACATGATCGACCGGGTATGCGAGGAGATCGTCGGCGGGGCGCTGCACGACCAATTCTGTGTCGGCGTCATCCAGGGCGGCGCCGGAACCTCCACGAACATGAACACCAACGAGGTGATCGCCAACCGCGCCCTCGAATTGCTCGGCCACAAGTTCGGCGACTACGAGCACTTCCGCCCGATCGACGTGGTGAACCGCAGCCAGAGCACGAACGACGTCTATCCGACCGCCATCAAGCTCGCGATGGTGTTCGGCATCAAGCGACTGCTAGCCGAGCATCAGTTGCTCACCAAGGCGTTCGCCGCCAAGGGGGTCGAGTTCGAGAGCGTCCTCAAGGTCGGCCGCACCCAGTTGCAGGATGCCGTGCCGATGACCCTCGGGCAGGAGTTCACCGGGTTCTCGCACACCCTCGCGGAGGACTACGACCGGCTCAGCGAGACCATCCCGTGGCTCAACGAGATCAACATGGGCGCCACCGCGATCGGCACCGGCATCACCGCCGACCCGCGCTACGCCGAGGCGGTGCGCCGCCACCTGGTGGAGCTCACCGGTGTGGAGATGATCACCGCCCCCGACTTGATCGAGGCCACCTCGGATGCCGGAATCTTCATGACCGTCAGCGGCACGTTGAAGCGCGCCGCCGTCAAGCTGTCCAAGATCTGCAACGACCTGAGGCTGCTGTCCTCCGGACCGCAGGCGGGCATCGGGGAGATCAACCTGCCGGTGCGGCAGGCCGGCTCCTCGATCATGCCCGGCAAGGTCAACCCGGTCATCCCCGAGGTCGTCAACCAGGTCGCCTTCAGCGTGATCGGCGCGGATGCGACGGTCACCGCCGCCGCGGAAGCGGGCCAACTGCAACTGAACGCGTTCGAACCGGTGATCGTGCACAGCATCCTGCAGTCCATCGCCTGGATGACCAACGCGTGCTACACGCTGCGCATCCACTGCATCGACGGCATCACGGCGAACACCTCCAAGCTCGCCGCCCAGGTCGAGTCGTCGGTCGGCGTGGTCACGGCGCTGACGCCTTACATCGGCTACGCCGCATCCGCGCAACTCGCGCATACCGCGCTGACCAGTCACGAGTCGATTGCTGACCTGGTCGTCGGCGGCGGGCTGATGAGTGCCGAGGAGGTGGCCAGGGTGCTGTCACCTGGTCGGCTCAGCGGCCTGGTGCCGACCACCTCCGCCATCACAGTGGTGAAGAACCCGGTGCCCCAGGGCTCGCGGTAGGCGGGCGTTCGGTAGGCGGGATCTGGGTGGACGGGCGATCACCCAGCGGACGCTCACTAGACCCAATCGGCGGCGCGGCGTGATCAGGAGCCGCGTCGCCGGGGGCGCGGTCGCCAGCCGAGTCATCGCGGGAGACGCCCTCGCCCTGCCCGACCTTCTGAAGTACCGTGTCGACGGCCTCCATGATCCGCTCGCGCAGCGATGCGGCGCCCTCGGCCATTTTCTGCCCGGCCACCTTGGCGGTGTCCGCGGCGGCGGACGTCGCTTCCGACACCTTCGTCTGCACCACGGGAGCGGCATCCTTCACGAAGTCCTGAGCATCCGAGACGACCTTGTGCACCCGCGGATCCTCCCAGGCTTGGGTGGCCTTCGCCTTGATCCCCTCGTATGTGTGACGTCCCGCCTTCGCACCGAGCACGTAACCCGTTGCCAGTCCGGCGACGAAAAGCATTTTGAACCGCATTCTGGCTCCATTTCGTAGGTGTTGATCGCAGGGTACGAGCCGATGCTGGGAGGCAGCACCGGATTGTCCGGCCGAGTACCGTGGGCCTGGTGGATGGCGCACCGGTAGCCAGAGTGGGTATTTCGGGCTGGCGATATGCGCCGTGGCGTGGGGTGTTCTACCCTCCAGCACTGCCGCAGCGACTCGAATTGCACTATGCGGCACAGCGCCTGCGCACGATCGAGATCAACGGCTCGTTCTACTCGCTGCAACGTCCGACCAGTTACCGGCGGTGGGCGGACGACACGCCGGACGACTTCGTGTTCTCGGTCAAGGGGCCGCGGTACATCACACACATGCTGAGGCTGCGCGACAGCCGCACCGCGCTCGCCAACTTCTTCGCCTCAGGGGTTCTGGGCCTCGGCGGCAAGCTCGGCCCCGTGCTGTGGCAGCTCCCCGAGCGAAACACCTTCGACCCCGACGTCGTAGCTGCCTTCTTCGGCCTGCTGCCGCGCAGCACCGGTGAAGCCGCCGTCCTGGCGGCAGCCCACGACGCCCGGCTCGACGATCGAAGCTGGTTCGGCCCGGGCGTCGACCGGCCGTTGCGGCACGCGCTGGAGGTGCGGCATCCGAGTTTCATCGCGCCCGCGTCGCTCGATCTGCTGCGCAGGCACGGTGTCGCGCTGGTGGCCGCGGATGCCGCAGGGCGCTGGCCGTCGCCGCGGGAGGTGACCGCGGATTTCGTCTACGCCAGGCTGCACGGCGCGGACGAGTTGTACACGAGCGGCTACACCGACGCCGCACTGGATGACTGGGCAGACACGGTGCGCGGCTGGCGTGACGGCAGCGGCACCCCCGACGGTGTTGGCCGGGACGTCTTCGTGTACTTCGATAACGACGTGAAGGTGCGGGCGCCCTTCGATGCGATGGGGCTGGCTGAGCGCCTGGCGCGGTGAGGGTGCGGCCGGCTCAGGCCGGCGTCGCCCGCGCGGCGCGCCACAAATGCATCCCCGCGTAGCTGCGCCACGGCGCCCAGCGGCGTGCGTAGTCGCTGATGCCCCGCGGTGTGGTGGGCAGGCCAAGCCGGGCGGCGCCCTGCAGCAGCACCAGGTCGGTGCCCAGCAGCACATCCGGAGCACTCAACACGCGCAGCGCCACATAGCCGGCGGTCCACGGCCCGATACCGGGCACGGCCACGAGGGAGTCGGTCAGTTCGTCCGGATGCATGCCGTCGTTCACGATGAGGGTTCCGGAGGCGAGAGCCTCGGCGACGCGGATGATGGTGGCGATACGGCTCGCCGGCCCGCGCAACACCTCCCGGCCGCGGGCAGCGATTTGACCGGCGGTGGGGAAGATGCCGGTATCGCCGCACAACGCGCGGGCCAGGTTGCCGGCCACGGTGCGGGCGGCGGCGATCGAGATCTGCTGGCCGATCAGCGTGCGGAACAGGGACTCTTCGGGGTCCAGGCTGCCCGGCAGGCGGATGCCGGGAGAGGCGGCGACCGTGGCAGCCAGCGCCGGGTCGGCGCCGAGATGGGCGTCCACCTCGCCGGAGTCGGTGTCGAGATCCAGCAGCCGGCGCATCCGGGACACCAGCGGCGGCAACCCGGACGGGTCGTCCAGGGTCGTCGTGCACAGCACGCTGCACGGGCCCTGCAGCGTCAGCTCCACCTCGGTGCTGCCACCCGGTATCCGCAGCCGGCGGCGATAGCGGCGCTCGTCGCCGTGCTCGATGCCCGGCAGAGCGTGCCCGGCCAGGTACCGGAACACTCCGGCGCCGTCGAACGGTGCCGTTGTGGTCAGCACCGTCCGAGTCGTCACCCCTCCACTCTCACACGCCGGCAACCCGTTTCACGGAGTTTTTGCACTTCTGGCCCCTCCTTGCCGAACCGGATGCCTGCCGGCGACAGAAACTCCGTGAAACGGGCTCAAGGGCGGCCGGAATAGGCTGAGGGGATGACCCCCTCCGTGCTGGACGCACTGCGGCAGGCGCTCGGCGACGCCGTGTCCACCGGCGCCGACGATCTCGACCGGATGCGCGCCGACAAGTCGGGGCACGTCTCGGACTCCGGCCCGCTGGCCCTGGTCACCGCCCGCAGCATCCAGGATGTGCAGCAGACCCTGCGCATCGCCACCCGGTTCGGCACCCCCGTCGTGCCCAGGGGCGCCGGCACCGGGCTCGCCGGCGGCGCCATCGCCGGCGACGGTGAAATCGTGCTGTCCACTCTGGCTATGAACCGCATTCTCGAAATCTCCCCGGCCGACCAGCTGGCCGTGGTCGAACCCGGGATCATCAACGCCGACCTCAATGCCGTGCTGGCCGAGCAGGGCCTGTGGTTCGCGCCCGACCCGGCGAGCAAGGCCATCTCCAGCGTCGGCGGGAACATCGCCACGAACGCCGGCGGCCTGCTCTGCGCCAAGTACGGCGTCACCCGGGAAGCGGTGCTCGGCCTCAAGGTGGTGCTGGCCGGCGGCGACCTGCTCACCCTGGGGCACCGCAGCGTGAAGGGCGTCACCGGTCTCGACCTCACCGCCCTGATGATCGGCTCGGAAGGCACCCTGGGCGTGATCGTCGAGGCGACCCTTCGGCTGCGCCCCGCGGTGGCCGGCCCGGTGCGCACCATCGGCGCCTATTTCCCCGACGTGCGCGCCGCCGCCGCGGCCTCCGCCGCCATCACCGCCGCGCACCTGACGCCCGCGGCGATGGAACTGATGGATGCCGCCTCCCTGCGTGCCATCGGCGCCTACCTGAACCTCGACCTGGCACAGCGCGGGCAGTCCTACCTGCTCGTGCAGTTCGACGGCGGCGGCAGCGACGGCGAGGCGGATGCGGCGCTGAACCTCATCCACGCAGCCGGCGGTGACGCCGAACTCACCTCAGACCCGGTGGAGGGTGAACGGCTGCTGGCGATCCGCCGTGCCTGCCATCCCGCGCTGACCGCGATCGGCACCACCCTGATCGAGGATGTCGCGGTGCCGCGGAGCGCGTTGCCCGACATGTTCGACGCGATCCGCGGCATCGAACAGCGCAGGGACATCAGCATCCCCACCGTCGCCCACGCCGGTGACGGTAACCTGCACCCCAATTTCGTCTTCGACGGCCCGAGTGTGCCGGAGGCGATCTGGGACGCCGCCGACGAGGTGTTCACCGCCGCGCTGGCCCTCGGCGGCACCCTCACCGGGGAACACGGCGTCGGCATCCTGAAACGGCGCTGGCTGCGCCGCGAACTGGGCGACGCCCAGTTCGACCTGCAGCGCCGCATCCGCTCCGCGTTCGACCCGCAGGGCATCCTCAATCCGGGGAAGGTGTTCTGAGCCTCCGCCGGGCGGCCCACGTCGCCGCTGGTAGATTTCGAAGGTGAACATGAACATCTCGTGGATAGTGGCGGCCGCGCTGGTGAGCCTCTGGCTGATCGCGCTGCTGTTCCAGTTATCCGACCTCGGCGCCAACTGGCTCACCGCGTTGAACGCCCGCGACATCCCGGGCCGGGGCGGTCGCACCCACCCCGGTGCGGTGGTCTGGATGCCGCCGGTGGCGTCCCTGCTCGCCGTGGCCGTCATGCTCGGCGCCAACAGCGCCGGCCGGCTTCTGTTCAATGGTCACCCGTGGTCCGGGGTGATCATCCTGCTCGGCCTTGCGGTGGTCATCGCCGCCGTGGCGCTGGGGGCCCTGGTCATCTTGCGGCAGCGCACCGTGCCGTCGTACGCCCTGCTGCGGGAGAAACTGCGGTTGCTCCGCGGGTCGAAGCTCACCAAGGAGGAGGTCGTCGACCTGCACCGGGAGCTGGCCACCATCGACGCCTTGCACCACCTCGGCTCGTCCACGTTGCCCAGTGTCGACGGCACGATCGCGGCCACCGCCCGGGCGAACCGGTGGCGGTTGGCCCCGGCCGTGCTCGGCGCTCTGGCGTTCATCGCCGTCGCGATCGCTGCCATCGGGTCGCCATCGTGGCCGCTGGCTCTGCTGGCGGTGCTGCTGCCGGCGGCCAGCTTCCTCCTCGGTCGTTCCTCGGCCCGCGCTCTGCGCACCGCCCAGTCCGCCTGGGCTGAGGTGTACCGCAAGCAGCGCGCGGAGGCCGCCGCCGAACTGGATGAGCTCGAGCGCCGCGCCAGCCGCGGTGTGCCGGGGCTCAGCGACCGTGTCTCCCGTGCGCTGCGCATCCTGCGCGAACAGCAGGGCTGAGCGCCCGAGCAGCAGGGCTGAGCGCCCGGGCGGACGCTCGGAATGTCTCGCGTAGACTTGGATGCCGGATTTCGACGGAAGGGGGCTGCTCGGGTGAGCACCAGTGAACTGGAGCGGGAACGCGCCTACGTCAGCACCCTGTACGCGCGACTGGACGAACTGCAGCGGGAGGCGCGCGAGCAACTCGACGCCGTGCGGCGGCAGGATGTCGGCGGCAACCACCAGAACCGCTCGGAACGCGACGCCTTCGCCCGAATGTACGAAGACCGCATCGTGCAACTGCGTGACGTCGACGAGCGCCTCGCCTTCGGCCGGCTGGAGCTGGCCGGATACGACGAGCCCGAGTACCGCTACATCGGCAGGGTGGGCCTGCGCGACGCCGAACAACGCCCGCTGCTGGTGGACTGGCGCGCCCCGCAGGCCAGCGCGTTCTACCAGGCCACCGCGAAGACGCCGCTGGGCACCCGCGCCCGGCGCCATCTGCTCTCCAAGGGACGACACATCCTCCGCATCGAAGACGAAGTGTTCGACGCCGAGCTGCTCGAGGACGACCGGATGGCGCTGCAGGGCGAAGGCGCCCTGCTGGCCGCCCTCACCACGAGACGCACCGGGCACATGCACGACATCGTGGCGACGATCCAGGCCGAACAAGACCGGATCATCCGTTCCGACCCGGAGGGTGTGCTGGTCGTGCAGGGCGGCCCGGGTACCGGCAAGACCGCCGTGGCACTGCACCGCGCCGCCTACCTGCTGTACTCGCACCGGGACCGATTGAAGTCATCCGGAGTCCTCATCGTCGGCCCGTCCCGCTCGTTCATGCACTACATCGAAGCGGTGCTGCCCTCGCTCGGCGAATCGGGCGTTGTGCTCTCCAGCGTCGGTCAGCTCTACCCGGGGGTGGATGCTGCGTCCGAGGATCCAGCCCGGGTCGCCGCGTTGAAGGGTTCCTCCGACATGGCCGCCCTGATCGCCCGGGCGGTCCGGTCCCGGCAACGGGTGCCGGCTGCGCCGCAGGAACTCGAGGTGAACGGGGACCGCATCACCCTGGAACCGGGCGTGATCGCCCGCGCCATCGCCAGAGCCAGGGAACGCGGCAAACCGCACAATGTGGCACGGGTGACCTTCGCGAAGGCCGCGCTCGCCGAACTCACCCGACGCTGGGCGGAGCAGCTGAAGACCCAGGGCAACACCGTCGACGAGTCGGACTTCGCCATGCTGCACGAGGACCTGCGCACCGCCCAGGACGTGCGGGTGGCCCTCAACACCGCGTGGCTGCCGCTCACCCCGCAGAAGCTGGTGCAGGACCTGTTCGCCCGCCCACGTTGGCTCGCCGAACTCACCCCTGGGTGGAGTGAGCAGAAGCGAGAGCTGCTGCACCGGGACCGGACCGCCCCGTTCACCGTCTCCGATGTGCCGCTGCTGGATGAGGCGGCCGAACTGCTCGGCGAATTCGACGAACTCGGCGGCGCCCGCGGCCGCGATGCCAGGCAGCAGCGGCGCCGCGACATCGAAAACGCGCAGCGTGCCATCGAGAACATGGGCGTCGAGGGGATCGTCAGTGCCAGGTCGCTGGCCGCCGGTTTCGCCGAGGCCGTCGACCGCGGCACCACCGCCGAGCGGGCCGCCGCCGACCGCACCTGGGCATACGGGCACATCGTGGTCGACGAGGCCCAGGAACTCTCCGCCATGCAGTGGCGGCTGCTGTCCCGGCGTTGCCCACGCCGCTCGTTCACCATCGTCGGTGACATCGCCCAGGCCGCCTCCGCCTCCGCCGCGGCGACCTGGGAGGATGCGCTCGCGCCGCTGATGGGGGCCGCCCGCGGCAGCGGATGGCGGCTCGAGGTCCTCACCGTCAACTACCGCACACCCAGCCAGATCGCCGCCGCGGCCGATGCGATGGCCCTGGCACACGGCTTGCCGGTCACCCGGGCCCGGTCGGTGCGGGAGAGCGACTGGCCGATCCGGGTGGTGGGCGTTGTCCCGGAGTCACCGGCCGGGCCGCTGAACGAGGGGGCGCTGAACGAGGGGCCGCTGAACGAGGCGGTGCTGCAGGCGGTGCGCGCGGACCGGGCAGTGGATGCGTCGGGAACCATCGCCGTCATCGCGCAGCAACGCGAGGTGGCCGGCCTTGTCGACGCGCTGACCGCCGACCCGGCCCTGGAGGTCGGACTTGGCTCGGAGGGGCTGACCCGCCCGATCGTGGTTCTCAGTCCTCAGGATGCCAAGGGACTCGAGTTCGACGCCGTGGTCATCGTCGACCCCGCCGGCATCGTCGACGCCACCTCTCGCGGCGCGGCGGCGCTGTACGTCGCGATGACCCGGCCCACACAGCGACTCACCCTCGTGGCTCTCGGCGACCTGCCGGCCGGGCTCGGCGATGACCTCGGCGCCTGACCTCGGCTGCTGACCCCGACGGTCGCCTACCCGAACAGGGTGGACAGCAGCCCGAACGCATTCGCTGCGAAGACCGCGAGAGCGACCACGGCGACGAGGATGAGCGCCATCGGCGTTGCTGGCCGCAACCGCCGACCGGCGGGCGCGATGGTTCCGCCTCCGGAGCGTTCGTCGGAATACCGTGCGCTCTGGCGCAGCGTCTTCGCCCCGACCGTGTCGACGATGCGGAACAAGCGCCGCAGCGTGTCGGCGTCCGTCATGTCGAATCGGGCGGTGGAGTAGACGAACAGCCAGTCGTCGACGATTTCGACGTCGAAGTGGCGGCTCTCGTCGATGAGCAACACCAGTAGGTCCGGCGTGAAGACGTAGAGCGCGTCGCGTTCGTAGTCCTTCGGGCAGTACAGGGTGAAGTAGCGGTCGAAGTCACCCTCCAGCGACAGCACCTGGGCTCGGTCGAAGCTGACCGGCAGTGTACTGGCTCCGAAAATGCCGTTGTTCGCGCTCGCATCCAACACGATGTGCGGCAGAACGCGGTCCAGCTTCAGCGCGAGGAATCCCCACTGGTGCACGGTGCGGTCGTCTCCGGAGCCGGTGCTGTAGCGGTAGTTCCCCAGGTCGAGGTAGCGACCAGCCGAGGTGACGAGATGGTCGGTGGCCAGACGCGCCTGGCCACGCCCGAAGATCGCTCCGGGGTACGACGGCACCCCCGTCGGTAGGAAGGCGAGCCCGTTCGCTCGGGCGAACCGGTCCAGACGGGTCCAGCGCGACCATTTCCCCTGCGGCGGCAGCACCGCCCACACCAGAGCGACCAGCGCGACGGCGATGATCGCAAACGTCAACGAAGGCACGATGGATGCTGCCGGTACGGTGGTGGCCCAGAAGGTGCCGGCACCGGTGCGGAGGAACACCACCGCCACCCCGACCAGGAAGAACCCGAACAGCGTGGCCAGCACGACGGCGACCACGACTACTAACAGCGGCGGCGTTGGCGCCCACGGTGTGCCCTTGGCGCCCGCCTTGAGCTGACGCACCTCGGCGCGACTGACCGGAGCGGTCAACGTGCTGAAATCCAGACCGCTGAACCCGGTGGATGCACTCCGCGTGCCGAAGTCCCCGTGCGTTTCCGATGCGACTGTCATGGTGGCGCAATCCTATGGCCCGACAGTGCCATTCTGGAGGCATGTCCATCACGGATCCGGTTCTCACCGACGAACTTCTCGAACGCATCCATTCCCGGGCGGCCGGCTATGACCGTGACAACTCATTCTTCGCCGAAGACCTCGACGAACTGGCCGCGACGGGGTACCTGAAGTCGCTCGTCCCGACGGAGTTCGGCGGCGGCGGTCTCAGCTTGCGGGAGGTCACCAGGGAACAGAGCCGGCTGGCCGCGGCAGCACCGGCCACGGCGCTCGCGGTGAACATGCACCTGATCTGGACGGGCATCGCCAAGACGCTGCACGACCGCGGCGACGATTCGTTGGACTTCGTGTTCACGGAGGCCGCCGCCGGGGAGGTGTTCGCCTTCGCTATCAGTGAAGCCGGCAACGACCTCGTGCTGTTCGGCAGCACCACCGTGGCGCATCCGTTGCCCGATGGCGGGTACGAGTTCTCGGGCACCAAGATCTTCACGAGCCTGTCGCCGGCGTGGACCAGACTCGGTCTGTTCGGCCTGGACACCGAATCGGCGGATGCGCCGAAGCTCGTCCATGCGATGGTGGCGCGGGCTGCTCCGGGCATCCAAACGCTCGACGACTGGGACACGATGGGGATGCGGGCCAGCCAAAGCAACAGCACCCGGCTGATCTCCGTGCGGGCCGAGCCGGATCGGGTGTTCCGGCGGCTCAATCCTGGGCCGAACGCCGACCCGCTGATCTTCGCGATCTTCGCAAACTTCGAGATCCTGCTCTCCGCCGTCTACACCGGCATCGGGCAACGCGCCCTGCAACTGGCCGTGGAGGCCGCGACGAAGCGGACCTCCGCGAAACGCGGGGGCACCCTGAAGTCGGAGGATCCCGACACGCGCTGGAAGATCGCGGATGCCGCGATCGCCCTCGACGGGATCGTGCCTCAGATCGACGCGCTGGCGCGGGATGTCGACACGCGGGTCGACCGGGGTGACCAGTGGTTCCGCGCGCTGGTGGGGCTGAAGATCAGGGCGATCGAGACCGCCCAGTTCGTCGTCAACCAGGCCGTGCGCGTCTCCGGTGGCGCCACCTACTTCGCGGGCAACGAACTCGGTCGGCTGTACCGTGATGTGCTGGCCGGCGGGTTCCACCCGAGCAACGAGGATTCCGCGCACTCCACCGTCGCGACGGCCGTGCTGGGCCCCCTCCCGTAGCACCCGGCTTTGGTGTGTGCGCTGGTCGGTAGCGAGGTGGTTGTGTTCGTTCGCGAGTGGTGAGGTTGCTGTGTTCGCTGGTGGGGTAGTGGGGTAGCTGTGTTCGCTGGTCGAGTGGTGGGGTAGCTGTGTTCGCTGGTCGAGTGCGAGCGCCAGCGAGCGTATCGAGACCCCCGGCCCGGTGCCCACACAGACTCATCGCCCGGTGCGGCACTTGGTGCGGCTCTTCCGGGCGATGAGTTGTTCTGCGTCCAGCCTGCAGTAGTCCGTGGGCGATTGCAAGCAATTGCGCGAATCAGACCGGATACCTCAGAATCGCCGCGAGGGCGGCTCCGCCGGGAATGTCGTCGGTGTGCACGGCGAGCGCCCGGCCGCCGCCGCGGATGACGCGAGCCGCGACTTCGTTGATCAGGCAGTAGGTGCCGGGCGTGTGGTCGCCGGCGAAGGTGACCGTGCCGTTCGTCTCGTCGATCGTGCCGAACTGCTGGGTGGTCATGTCGATCAGCAGAGAGTCGACGGCGCCGAACGTCGCCGCTCGGGCTGCGGTGGCGACATCCGTGGTCGCCCGACTCTGGTTCTCACGCTGTTGAAAGGTGCGGCACCAGTTGTCGACCTCGGTGCGGTACACCGCGTCGAACACCGGCCGCGCCTTCTCTGCCGCCGCGTTGTCGGTGAGAGGCTCGGCGCTGCCCGGAATCCCTGTATCCGTCAGCCGCGGGTAACTGTTCACCGAACGGTAGATCGACGCCATCGGCTCGGTCGCCGCCAGCACCAGCGGCAGCCCGCTGCCGCGGAGGTAGTCGCGAACCACCCCGTTGATCTTGCGGGCGAACTGCCGCTGGGCGCTGGCGTCACCCTGGGAGCCGCGGGGCCCGCTGCGTGGCAGCCGGTCGCCCAGCGGCTGGGTGAGGAATCCCTCGATGGTGCCCGGAAGGTCGGGCAGCGGTACCGTGGATGCCGTGGTGTCGGGCGGGACCTCGACCAGGCGCACCCCGCCCTCGGACAGCACAAGGACGTATCCGGCGTTCGGGAAGGTCACGGCGCGCAGCAGTTGCGCAATGTGGAAGCGATCCGACACCGTGCAGCGCAGTTCCAGCCGGTTCGGCAAACGGTAGTGCTGGATGCTGTGCGGGGTCGCGAACACGGCCAGTCCGTGGGCCTGAAAACGCCAGAACTCCTCGTCTTCCACCAGCGAGCGCACCAGATCGTCGATTGCGGCGATGTCTGCGGCATCCGAGTTCCTCTGCTCGAGTTCGAGCAGTGCGGACCGGCCCAGCGATTTCAGCTCTATCCGTGATGCCTGTGCCTTCGTGCTCACCGGAGTCGTGGGCAGATACAGCGACACCGACGCAGGGTCCCGCTGTTCTGCGAGGGCCAAGAGATCGGATGCGGTGGGAATGTCGACATACAACACGAGTGCAGCCTCCTTGATGTTCGCTTTGCGGCCGACAGTAGCAACAGTGGCTGAAGATGCGATTAGTGGTGAGGAGAACCGCCACCGGAGCTAACACTCTCGACGGTTACCGGGGCCTGGTCCACCAGAATTCGAGCTGGATGTTGTCGGGGTCGCGGAACACCAGAGCGCTGCCGGATCCCGAGGGACTGTCCTGCACCGGTGAATGCTCCACCTCCAGCTCAGCTAGGCGCTGCTGCCACACCTCGAGGTCGGCGCGTTCGGGTACCGAGAATCCGATGTGGTCCAGCCCGGGGCGATGCTCGTCGAACCGGTCGGCGCTGGGCACCTGGTGCTGGTTCAACCCGATGATCAGACCGGTGTCCTCGTGCCGCAGCACGATCATGATCCGGTTGTCCAGGTCCGATCTGCGCAGCCGGGTGAGGCCCAGCACATCGCAGTACCACGCCGCGCTGCTCTCCACGTCCGAGACGGACAAGTCGATGTGGGACACGGCGGCGAACTTTGGCATGCTGCTCCTTCGGTGTGCCCCACTCTAGTCGCGACCCCGTTTGCCCGAAGCGTTATGGTTCATACGGGGGCTACGGAACGAGGAGATTCAATGGCGTTGGCGGCTCGCTTCGATCGGTTCGGTCCGGCATCCGTCATTTCCGTCGTCGAGGTCACGCCACCGCATCCAGGCCCGGGGGAGGCGCGGGTGCGGGTCAAGGCCGTCGGCCTGAATCCCGTTGACTACAAAATGCGTCAGGGCACCTCGCGTCACAGCGTCACGTTTCCCTCCGGCGTGGGACGCGAATTGGCCGGGGTCGTCGACGAAATCGGTGACGGCGTCACCTCGCTGAAGGTCGGCGACGACGTGTTCGGCACGGTGCACATCGGTGCGTTGGCCGACTATGCGCTGGTGCCCGCCGCCAACCTGGCGAGCAAACCCGCCGAACTGGACTGGACCGTGGCGGGCAGCCTGGCTCTGGCCGGTCAGACCGCGTACGACTCGTTCGCCTCGCAGGCGGTGACGTCGGCGGACACCGTGCTGGTCAGCGCCGCCGCCGGCGGGGTGGGCAGCATCGTCGCGCAACTGGCTGCTCGTGCCGGGGCCACGGTGATCGGCACCGCCGGACCCTCGAACCAGAGCTACCTCGCCTCACTGGGTGTGATCCCCGTGCTGTACGGCCCGGGGCTGGCCGGACGGGTGCGGGCTGCTGCGCCGACGCCCGTGACCGTGGTGTTCGATCACCACGGCCCAGAAACGATCGAGGCGGCGTTGGAGTTGGGTGTCGACCGTTCCCGGATCAACACCATCGCCATGGATCCTGCAGTGTATTCGGTGTGCCGAGTCGGCCGTGGCGCCCCGAATATTGCCACCCTGGACACCCTCGCCGGGCTGGTCGTTGACGGCGAGTTGACGATCGCCATCGACTCGACGTACCCGTTGTCCGAGTTGGTCGCGGCCTTCGAGCATTTGGAAGCCGGGCACCTGCGCGGCAAAGTTGTGGTTGTTGTGTGACTGACCGTCACCTCGTTTTGGGGGTCGAGACGGTGTGCGGCGTCCCGTTATCGTTGGCGCGAGGGGTTCGACCGCTGGGGGCGGCACACAACATATGACGACGAAAAGCCCGAAGGGCACGATAGGCCGCGCGCCGATATCGGCTGTCGCCACCGTACCGGGTGCGATGGGACCGGTTGCGGTTGGGCCCGTTGCAATCGAGCAGACTCTGCGCTGCCGTAGCGCGGGCTTCGCCTTGGTGCGCGAATGCCTGCAGCTGCAGGATGCGGTACGCCCACGGTCCATCCTCGAGCGCTTCTTCGGCGCGGACCCCATCGTTCCGCGTGCCCGCGGCGCGTACCGCGGGGCATTGGGGGAGGTCGCGGTCGCGGCGACGCTCACCGAAATGGGCAGCGGCTGGTTCGTCGTGCACGAGGTCCCGATCGGGGTGGTGGGCGCGCCGGTACCTCACCTGCTGATCGGGCCGCCCGGGGTGTTCACCATCGCGCTGCACAATCACGCCGGGCGCGAGGTGTGGGTGCGCAGCCAGGGGTTCACGGCAGGGTTCGAGAACCACACTCACATCCGCGACGCCGAATTCGCGGCCGACCGCGCGTCCACCCTGCTGTCGGAGGCGGTGGGCTTTCAAGTCAACGCGATCCCGTGTGTCGTCGTGCTCGACTCGCGTTCCCTGACGATTGCCAAGCCGCCCCGGCGGGTCGCGGTGCTGACGCCGCGCCAGCTGCCCGGATGGCTGGCACAGCTGCCGCCGGTGCTGTCGGCCCACGAGGCCGCACTGCTCGGCATGTACGCCGAGGAACGCTCCACCTGGAACGAGCAGCCCTGCGAGCAAGAGGATGTGCGCCAGTACGTGCATCGGTTCCGTGAGCTTCAGGATGCGGTGGGCACCGCCACGCGGCGCCGTGTGCTCTGGACCACCGGCGGCATCGTGATCGCCTGGAGCGCGTTCATCGCGAGCCTGGGCGGCGCCGCGGTTGGACTGATGAGCCTGCTGGTCCCGCACTAGGAACCGAGTTCCGCTCCTCGACGTGATGATGCTCCGCGCGTAAGGGTTACGCATCCTGCGGTCGGTCACCACGGATGATGGCACGCAACTGCTCGATGGGAAGTTTCGGCGAGCGGTCCTCTGTGAGGAGCCCGTTCGCCTCCTGCAGTGTGTCGGTGAGCTGCGTGTAACAGAATCCGGCCAGAAAACTACTCGATTGCACCGCGGCAACCAGTCCGCTGAGGCGTTCGAGGTAATCCTCGGCGGATGATGCGCTGGAATATCCCCAGGTACGCGGGCTGGAACGGGCTGTTCCTGGTGCACCACTCTCGGGCTCTGGCGTGAAACGGATCCCGCCGAACTCGGTCAACATGATCGGTTGGCCACGGTCGGGCTCCGTGGACAGCCTCAGTCGCCGGCCTGCCGGGCCGATTCCCGCCAAAAGTCGTTCCCGCGCTGGAGCGTCCCGATACCTGGCCGCCACGACCTCGGCCGAAGGCTCGTAATCATGCACCGTCCAGATGTCAGAGTCCACGTGCTCCCAACCATCGTTGGAGACCACCGGCCTGGTCGGGTCGAGACTCTTGGTCAGATAGAGCAGGGCGCGAGCGTAGTCCTGCATCGCGGGATCCTTCGCGATGTGCCGTACTCCCCAGCTTTCGTTGAGCGGAACCCAGGTGACGACGCTTGGATGCGATGCGTCACGCTCAATCGCCTCTGTCCACTCCGCGACCGTGCGACTCACCGCCTCAGCCGTGAACGCGTAGGCGCTGGGCGCTTCTTCCCATACCAACAGTCCGAGTGTGTCCGCCCAGAACAGAAAGCGCGGATCTTCGATTTTCTGATGGACTCGAGCCGCGTTGAAGCCGAGGTCCTTGATCACCTGAACCTCAGCGCGAAGTGCATCGTCGGACGGGCTGGTCAAGTGCGACTGTGGCCAGTAACCCTGGCTCAGTACGGCGCGCAGGTAATACGGCCGGTCGTTGAGAAGGAACCGGCCGGCTTCGAAACCTACCGACCGCATCCCGAAGTAGGAGAACACTGAATCTGTCACTGGTGCCGTAGCGGTGGCCTCCGAAACTGTCACCGTCACACCGATGAGCCGTGGCCGTTCCGGACTCCACAGCAGTGCTTCCTCCACGTCGCCGTTCGACTCATCCCACACCTGGAGCGTGGTGCTGGTGCGCACCTGGCGAGCATTCAGAGTGATCGTGGTCTGTCGCTTGTCGTCGGTGGCCAGCTCGATCCTCAGCGTGGTCCCCGCGGCGGGTCTGCCGCTGAAGCTGACGTCGAGGCGCACCGTTCCAGCCGTAGTGTCGGGAGTCCACCGCAAATCCTCGATCGAGAGTTGCGGCACGGCTTCGAGCCACACCGGTTGCCAGATGCCGGTCGTGCGGTGATACCACACCGCGTGCGGATCGTGACGCCAGTCCTGCTTCCCGCGCGGTTGGGAGAGGTCGTGAGGGTCGTCTTCTGCGCGCACCACCAGGATGTTGGGCTCCGCATCAGAACGCAGCGAATCGGTGAGATCCACACTGAACGGCGTGTGGCCGCCCTCATGCTGCGCCACGGCGACGGAGTTGAACCACACCTGACAGCGGTAGTCGACCGCCCCGAACTGCAGGATCAGACGCTGGCCGCTCCCGTTCTCGAAGCCCGACGTAGCGAGATCGGAGACGCTCACTTCCCGCCGGTACCACACGACGGGATGGAATCCGGTTTCGTGGATTCCTGAGGCCGGCGACTCTGGTGGGAACGGAACGGTGATTCTTCTTTCGAACGTGTGGCGTTCCTGCCACTGGTGGGCGAGGCCCTCGTCGTTGTCGTCGAACTCGAAGTCCCAGACGCCGCGCAGGTCGGCCCACCCGGCTCGCACAAGTTGGGGCCGTGGATAGCTCCCACCATCGGTGAAAGCGCTGAACTCATCAGTCTCGTCACGGCGGGGAAGTGTCATGCGTTCAGTGTGCCCTAACTTTCCAGCGCTGTAAAATAGGACCGCTCACACGTACCCGCGGGAGGGTCTTCTGCAGCTTAGGAGGCAGGAGCGCTTTCCCGCACGACGAGAGCAAAGTCGACCACTGCGTGACGTCCGAGTCCGTCGAAGCCGGAAATTCGCTCCTGGAGGAAGTCCAGCGCAACGCGAGCGAGTTGCTCGGTGTCCGCAGCGATCGTGGTGAGGCTCGGGTAGGTGGATGCCGACATAGAGATGTTGTCCCAGCCGGTCACTGCGACATCGTTCGGCACAGTGAGGCCGCGCTCCTGCAGGGCCCGGAGTGCGCCGATCGCTGCCAAATCATCGCGGCACACCAGTGCGTCGAACTCTATTCCTTCGTCTAGGGCCTCACCTACCGCTTGCGCTGCGAAGTGTGACGAGATTGCCCGGGTAGGAAGCAGCAGTGCTAAATCGAGGGTGAGTCCTGACGCCTCCAAGCCCTCCTGGTACCCGATCAGCCGCTGGCTCGACGTCATCGTTTGTCGTCGGCCCTCATGTCCAAGAAAGCCGATGCGTGTACGACCCAGCCTCGCGAGGTGCTGAGTTGCGGCAGAAGCGGCTGCAACGTTGTCGACCATGACATGGTCGACGCTCAGGGGCGCTGTTCCTTCTCCCAACAGCACTAGCGGAACATCCCCGCGGTGCCGGGCGATCTCGCCGGTAGACATGACGGACGGTTGGAAGATCACCCCGTCCACCAGTCCGGCCTCGCTGCGCGACAGGATGGCGCGTTCGCCTTCGAGCGTTCCGTCAGTTTGTTCCAGCAGCAGTCGAAAGCCGCGGGTTCGCGCCGCTGATGAAACGGTTCGCGCAAGTTCCGAGAAATACGGGAGGCTCACATCCGCAAACGCCAAAGCGAGCAGACCGGTTCGTCCGGTGGCGAGCCGACGCCCGAGCAGGTTCGGGCGGTAGTTCAGTTCTTCGATGGCCCGTTGCACGCGGGCTCTGGTTGTTGAACTCACGTGAGGGTAGTCATGCACGACGTTGGAGACGGTTTTCATCGAGACGCCTGCGAGCTTGGCGACATCTTCGAGGCGCGCTGTCCCCATGACCGACCGGCCTCCTCTGACGCTTCGTGCGTGTGAACACGACTCTAGCGACCATCATCTCAAGATGTGGTGAGTTCTTGACTTTATGTTTACAGCGCTGTAAATTCACGAGGGTTCGCTGTTGCCGTTGGACTGTCGTGGTACGCGGTGTGCCGAGGTCCAAGCTCAGCGTGGATACCAAGGCAATCTCACTCGAAGGGGAGCAGTAATGAAAAATCGGATCAGTCAGGGCGCGCTCGCGGTCGCCCTCGTGTTCGCCATGGGGGCTGCCCTCGCGGGTTGCAGCGGCTCGGGAGGCGGCACGACCGGCGATGTTGCCGGCGGCGACTACAACGGGCCGACGGTAAACATCAGTTTCTGGAACGGCTGGACCGGCGGAGCCGCGCCGGTGCTGGTTCCCAAGCTGGTGAAGAAGTTCAATGCGGAGCACAAGAACATAGTGGTCAAAGACGTGCCGATGCAGTGGGGTGATATCGCCGCCAAGATGCCGCTTGCTGTCAAGGCGGGCAAGGGCCCGGATGTCGCGGTCGCGCACGGCGACGATGTCGCGACGTACGCGGCGCAAGGTCTTCTGCTCAAGAGTGATCAGATAGTCAAGTCGCTCGGGTACAACGACAGCGACTTTCCTGAGGGCCTACTGAAGGCCGGAAGCTTTGATGGCAGCCAGTATGGGATCCCGTGGAGCGTGACGCCGCTCGGCCTCTACGTCAACAAGACGGTTCTAGACAAGGCGGGTCTCGACCCAGCCGCTATACCGACGAATAAAGATGGTTACCTGAAGGCTCTCGACGCGCTAAAGACCGCTGGAGTGCAGGGCGAATGGGTGGACGGGTTCGTCTTTACCGGTACATTCGAGTTCGAATCGTTGCTGTGGCAGTTCGGCGGGAGCCTGTTCAACGACGATGTGACCGAGGCCACGTTCAATTCCGATGCAGGCGTACAAGCCCTGACCTACATGACCGACCTGATCAAGCAGGGCTACAGCCCAGCGAACGTTGCCCAGGACGGCAATATCAATGCCCTGGTAGCAGGAAAGACCGCGTTCAACTGGAACGGAGTGTGGCAGACCACTAATCCCGCGCTCTCCAAGGTCGAGTGGGAGGCGGTTCCAGTACCGCAGATTGGTACCGAGAAGGCCGTGTGGTCGAGTTCTACGCACTGGATGTTCATGAATAACAAGGCACAGGATAAGAACAAGACGTCGGCGGCCGCTACCTTCGTCAAATGGATGAACGACAACTCGAGCGGATGGGCCGAGACCGGAGAACTGCCGGCGAACAACGCGGTACGGAATGACCCGGCACTCCTCACGAAGTACCCGAATCTGAAGCCCTTCCTCGACGAATTACCGTATGCCCACTATGAAACGGTCTCGCCCGGCATTGCCAACGCCGAAGCGACGATCACCACGGCAGTCAACGAAGCCGTACTCGCAAAGAAGACGCCCAAGCAGGCACTTGACGATGCGGTCGGGCAGGCCAACCAACTCCTCAAGCAAAACAAGAGTCAGTATGGTGGCTAGCACTCCGACAGTGAGCGTGTCCCCTCGGGGTTACCACCCCGGGGGGACACGGCTGCATCCAAAGACGCTGACCGCGTACCTTTTTCTAGCGCCTTTCCTCATTCTTTTCGGCGTGTTCGTCGTTGCGCCTGCACTGTTCGGCATCTGGATCAGCCTGCACAATTGGAATCCGCTGCTGCCGAGGCAGCCCTTTGTCGGTCTCGACAATTACCTGCAGTTGTTCACGCAAGGATCGACCACTTCGGGAAACTTTTGGCAGAGCATGGCGGCAACGGGGATTTTCACCGCTGCTAGTGTCCCGTTTCTGCTGGTTATTCCTCTCGGCATCGCGGTTCTCCTTAACCAGAAGATCAAGGGCGGAACAGTGTTCCGAGCGATCTTCTTCGCTCCGTACGTGCTCGGCGTCGCGGTCATCGGCGTGATTTGGAAGTACCTTCTTGACCCGCAGTCCGGCGTGCTGAATCACGTACTGGCCTTGTTCGGATTGCCCTCGAACATTCCTTGGACCGTTGACGTGCCGTGGGCATGGATCTCCCTGGTAGGTGTGACGGTGTGGTGGACGTTAGGACTCAACGCCGTGATTATTCTGGCCGGGTTGAAAGGGATCAACGCCGATCTCTACGATGCGGCGTCGATGGATGGCGCCGGAGCCCTGCGCAAATTCTTCAGCGTGACGCTTCCCGGATTGCGCCCCGTCATGGTGTTCGTGACCACCGTGACAATCCTCGCTTCCGCCAACATGTTCGGACAGTCCTATTTGATCACGCAAGGCGGCCCTGGCCATCAGACCAGAACCGCGATCATGTACATCGCCGATGAAGGGCTCTCCCAATTTCAGATGGGTACTGCTTCGGCGATGAGCTATGTGCTCTTCGCCTGTCTCGCCGTCGTGAGTGTGATCAACTTCCGCGTGCAGCGGGAGCGGTCGGATCAGTGAAGGACATGACAGTGTTTGGCAGGTTCCGCCCGCGGCGTCTCGGCAGCCGTACGGTGCTTTATGTTGTCCTCGTCATCATCGCTTTGACGATTGTCGTTCCACTCGTCTGGATCTTTCTCACTTCGTTCAAAACTGATTTCGACGCGATCAACTCACCGGCTTCGCCCATTCCCCATCCGTTTACTCTGGATGCTTACGCCACGCTGAGCAGTGGGCAACAGCCGATCTTCCGCTGGTTCCTCAATAGCGTCGCTGCGGCGAGCCTCCAGACCGTGATCATCCTGGTCACGGCATCCGCAGGAGCCTACGCCTTGGCACGTCTGGAATTTCGCGGCAAGAAGCTTGTATTCGCCGCCATCGTCGCGACTTTGCTCGTCCCGCCAGTGATCTTCCTCATACCGAACTACCTGATTGTTCAAAACTTCGGTTGGCTTGACTCCATCTGGGCGATCACCATTCCCGGCGCCGCTAGTGCGTTCGGAATATTCTTCTTGAGACAATTTTTTCTGGGTCTCCCCGGCGAAATCGAAGAGGCAGCCCGTATCGATGGGGCAGGGGACGTGCGCATCTTTCTGCAAATTGTCCTGCCACTGTCAAGACCGGCACTCGCGACACTGGCGGTATTGAGCTTCCTCGCAAACTGGAACGACTTTCTCTGGCCGATCTATGTCCTCCTGAGCCCGGAGAATCTCACGCTGCAGCCGGGTCTCTCCGTATTGCAGGGGGCGTTTTCGACTCACTTCGGCATCGTCATGGCCGGTGCGGTCATCGCTTCAGTGCCCGTGCTCGTCTTGTTCACTGTCGCGCAACGTCACATAGTGGACAGCGTCGCGAGCGCGGGGATCAAGGGGTGACACAGTGCGGCAGAACCGTTCGTCTCTGCCGAAGGCGGTTCTTGCCGCCCTCGTCGCGGCAGGTGTCGCGGTGGTCATGACCGGATGCAGCGGGACGAGCGGAGACACAACCGGGGTGGCAGCCCCGGATGCCGCTGCGTTCGCTATCGATCAGGACTTCCCCGACCCGGACGTCATTCTGGTGGGACAGACCTATCACGCCTACGCAACAAACTCGGCCGGCGTTAACGTGCAAAGCGCAACGTCGACGGACCTGAGGCACTGGAGCGTCTCCACCACTGACGTGCTTCCGCAGTTGCCGGGGTGGGCGTTGCCCGGAAAGACCTGGGCACCGGATGTCTCGGAGGTCTCACCAGGGCATTTTGTGCTCTATTTCGCAGCGGCCAGCGCCGATCCGCCGCTCCAGTGCATCGGAGTGGCCACGTCCGGCTCCGCCGATGGACCGTTCGTCGCCGCAGGGGATCGACCGCTGGTGTGCCAGAAGGAGGAGGGCGGGGCAATAGACCCGGCCAGCTTCGTTGACGAAGACGGAAAGCGCTATCTCGTGTGGAAGAACGACGGTAACTGTTGCGGCCTCGACACCTGGCTGCAATTGGCTGAAGTGACGCCCGACGGCCAAACGATCAGCGGGCCGATCACGAAGCTCATCAAGCAGACCGAAGCGTGGGAAGGCAACCTGGTCGAGGCGCCGACGCTCATACGGCGCGGCGGAAAGTACGTGTTGTTCTACTCCGCCAACGATTATTCTGGGGGCAAATACGCGGTCGGGTATGCCACTGCTCCTTCGATCACCGGGCCATACACCAAGCACGAGGGACCGATCTTCAGCACCGAACTGTCCCACGACCGGTTCTTGGGTCCCGGAGGGCAAGACGTTGTCCTGGTGCCCGGTGGCGCGGATCAACTGGTCTTCCATTCCTGGTCTCTCACCGACAACTTCCGTGGAATGAACGTTCTTCCGCTGAAATGGGTCAACGGCGAGCCACTCGTCGTCTCGCCAAAGCGCTAGTTCGCCGCGCTCTGCACCCGGTCGACCAGTTCCCGCCACGGGCCGACCACCTGTTGCTCTGGCAGGGTGACCTTCCGCCGGGCACAGGTGATCCGGTACACATAACGATCGGGAGCCGGTGGCTGCTGCTGCGCCTCGTGCCAGGGCAGCTCCCGCACCAGCATCATCCAGGAGTCCGGGTCGTCTTGTTCCTCGATCGTCACTTCCCAGCGGCGCGGCGTGCCGAGGATTCCACCGCTGCGCACCACGCTGATCTTCATCCGCTCACCCCCACCTTCGCCCAGCCGGCGGCCACCGCCTTCTCTTCGGCCGAGCCGGCGCCGTATCTCGCGGCGGCCGCCGCAGTGGTCGCCGCCGCAAATCGCGCGAAATCGCAGTCGACCGGCACCGCCCCGCCGGTGAGGGTGTCGTACCAGATCTGGCCGGCCTTCTTCCAGGCGCTGCCGCCGAGCTCAATGGCGGCCAGTGCGAACGCACGGTTGGGGATCCCGGAGTTGAGGTGCACCCCGCCGTTGTCGTCCTCGGTATCGATGTAGTGCTTCATGTCGGCAGGCTGCGGGTCCTTGCCCAGCACGTCATCGTCATACGCGGTGCCAGGCTCCTTCAGCGACCGCAGCGCGATGCCCTGCACCTGGTCGGTGAACAGGCCGGCGCCGATCAACCAGCTCGCCTCGTGGGCGCTCTGCCCAAGACTGTATTGCTCCACCAACGCACCGAACACGTCGGAAATCGACTCGTTGAGCGCGCCGGATTGCCCCTCGTAGGTGAGGTTGGCCGAATACTGAGTGACGCCGTGGGTGAGCTCGTGGCCGATGACACTGAGTGAGGAGGTGAACCCGCGGAACACCGTGCCGTCACCGTCGCCGAAGATCATTTGCTCGCTGTCCCAGAACGCGTTGTCGTAGTCGTTTCCATAGTGCACGCTGGCCAGCAGCGGCAGGTTCTTGTCATCGATGGATGCACGGGAGTATGCGTAACGGTACAGCGAATGGGTGAAACCCAGGCCATCATAGGCCTCGTTCACCGAGGTGTCTTTGTCGGCATCCTGACCTTCGGTGCGCACAGTCCTGCCCGGGAGGTTTTGGGTGCCGCCGGCGTCGAAGATGGTGCGGTTGGGTCCATCCAGCACCCGGGCGGACGGGGGGATGCGCGGGACCCGCTGCCGCACCGCAGGCGGGGCCGGTTGGGTGCGGCGTGCGGTCAGCAGCGGCTCGTCATGGGCGAGCGCTGCTCGCGCGGCAGCGGCGGCCCGTTCCAGGCCGCGGTCTTCGATCGCTGCGATGCGGGCGAGCAAATACGGTGGTACGACGAAACACCTCATGTTCCGATCGTGCCACCGGCCGGGGACGTTCGGCCGGATTGGGCGGAAAACGTTCGTCAGAGCGCCGTTCGTCAGCCGGCCGGGGCGGCCACCGACTGCGCCGCACGTTCCACCGCCGCCAGCGATGCGGTGACGTCCGCCTCGTCGGTCGACCAGTTGCTCACCGAGATCCGTAGCACGTCGCGGCCCTGCCAGCGCGACCCGGACATCCACGTCGTCCCGTCCGCCAGCAAGGCCCGGGTGACCGCTCTGGTCCGCTCGTCGTCGCCGAAGCTGACGCAGACCTGGGTGAACACGACGTCGTTGAGCACCTCCACGCCGGGCATCATCGCCAGACCCTCCGCCAGGATGCGGGCCTGGGCGGCGAGCCGCTCCACCAGGGCGATCGTGCCAGTGGTGCCCAGCGAGCGCAGCGCCGCCCACACGGGCACGCCGCGGGCGCGCCGGGAGAGCTCCGGCACCTTCTCATGCGGGTCGCCGGGACCTTGGTCGTCGGCCATCAGGTAGCTGGTCCGTGTGCCGAAGGTCGCACGCATCGCCTCGGTGTCCGCCACGATGGCGACGCCGCAGTCATACGGCACGTTGAGCGTCTTGTGCGCATCCGTGGTCCACGAGTCGGCGGTCTCGAGCCCCACCAAGTGCTGCCGGTACACCGGGCTGGCGGCGGCCCACAGCCCGAAGGCGCCGTCCACGTGCACCCAGGCGCCGCGGGTGTGGGCGATGGCGGTGGCCTCCCCGATCGGGTCGAAGGCCCCGGAGTGCAGGTTGCCGGCCTGCAGACAGACGATGGCTGGACCTTCGGCAGCATCCATCGCCTCGGCCAGCGCATTCGCCCGCAGTCGTCCCTGGCTGTCGGATGCGACCACGATGGGAGCGCCGAGCCCCAGGTAGCGCAGGGTCAGGTCGATGACGGCGTGCCGTTCCGCGCCGACGAACACATTCACGCGCGGCGCGCCGGTGAGCCCGAGCCGGTCCAGATCCCAGCCGGCCTTGCTCAAGACCTGCTGCCGGCCGGCGGCGAGGCCGACGAAGTTCGACATCGTCGCACCGGTGGTGAACCCCACATCGCTGCCGGCGGGCAAGCCCAGCAGTTGCAGCAGCCAGCCTCCCGCCGCTTCTTCCGCCGCTGCGGTAGCCGGAGTGGCGAATCGCATGGCGGCATTCTGGTCCCAGGCACTGACCAGCCAGTCCGCGGCCAGCGCAGCCGGCAGGGTGCCACCGATCACCCACCCGAAGAATCTGCCGGAGGGCATCGACATCAGCCCCGGCTCGGCTATGTCGGCCAGTTCGTCGATCACGGCTGCCGGGTCGGTCGGCTGTTCCGGCAGCGGCGCGGCGAAGCGGCCACGAAGCTCGTCCGCGGTGGCCCGCGGACCCACCGGACGAGTCGGCACCGATGTGAGCCAGTGCATCGCGTGTTCTCGTGCACGCTCCAGCGCTTCTGCATAGTCTTCCCGTCGCGCGGACATGCGGTAACACTAGTCCGGTCGGCGTAGTGAGGATAGGTCTTGGCTAACGACGCACGCCACCCCTGGCGGATTCACCAAACGCGATCTATCATCGTGTCCGCCACAGCCTCGAATCAGACACATCGATGTTCTTCCGGAGGTTCTTATGTACAAGCTCAAGCTCCTCACCGCGGCAACGGCGGCAGCCGTGCTGCTTCTTCCGCTGATGCCGGCTACCGCCGCGACCAGCGACCAGTTGGTGACCACGGGAAGCCTCACGTCACCGTTCTCGCAAAACAAACAGAACGAACCGGGACTGGCAGTGGACGCCGCGCATCCAACGATCCTCGCGGCCGGATCCAACGATGAGATCGACTTGGAGGCATGCGCCGCCGACGACCCGACCACCTGTCCGTTCACCCAGGGAGTGGGCGTCTCCGGCATCTACTTCTCGATGGACTCTGGACACACCTGGACCCAGCCCACCTACACCGGGTGGACCGCCCGGGATTGCCTCGGCCCGGCAGAGTGCACCCCGCACGTGGGGCCCATCGGCACTCTGCCCGGGTACTACGAGAGCGGGCTCGTCTCCAACGGCGATCCGGAACTCGTCTTCGGACCGCGCAGAGGAGCTGACGGAAGGTTCTCCTGGGCAGCCGGTTCCCGGCTCTACTACAGCAACATCGCCACCAACTTCGCGACCACCCGCACCGATCAGGCCTTCAAGGGCTCCGGGGCGATCGCGGTGTCCCGGACCGATGACGTGCTGGCGGCAAGCGGCGGTGACTCGAGCGCCTGGATGCCGCCGGTGATCGTCAGCAGACAGAGCAGCGCGACCTTTAGCGACAAGGAGCAGATCTGGGCCGACAACGCGGCCAGCAGCCCGCACTTCGGCAACGTGTACGTGTGCAACGTCAGCTTCCGCAGCAACGGCAACGCCGGCGCTCCGGAACCCGTGATGCTCCATCGGTCAGCCGATGGCGGAGACACCTGGATCACCACCCAGCTGTCGGCTGCGGTCAACAACGCTCAGGTTAACGGGCGTCAGGGATGTGCCGTGCGTACGGACAGCCAGGGTCGCGTTTACGTGGTGTGGTCCGGATCGGATACCCACGGCAACGGGGTGTTCTTCCAGGTGACCTCGGACAACGGCGGCGCCACCTTCACCAGGCCCCGTGCGGTGATGAACATCGGTGGGATCGGCCAATTGGACCCGGTCACCGGGCGGTTCACCATTGACGGTGTTGCCGGATCGCGCACCGACGTGTTCCCGAGCATCGACATCGCCAACGGTGCCCCCACGGGCCTCGGGGCACCGAACACAGTGGTGCTCGGCTGGTCCGATAACAGCGCGGGAACGAACCTGGAACACGCCTACGTGAGTTATTCGACGAACCGGGGCGACAGTTACACCGCCAAGGAGGCGGTGTCCCCCGCGGGAGACCGGGCCAACCAGCCCGCTGTTGCCATCGCCCCGAACGGATCGACCGTGTATGTGACCTACAACGCCTGGCACCAGAGCTGGCAGGACACCACCGCGAACCCGCGGCTCATGGAAGGAGTGGTTCTGGCCGGCCCGGCGATGTTTGCGCTCGCCGAGGTGCATCGTGGTGCCCCCGGTGACGCCCGTGCCTCGAGTGCCAACTCGCTGACCGCAGAGTTCCTCGGGGACTACAACTACGCTGTCGCCACAAACAGCTACGGTGTGGCCACCTGGAACGATGTGCGTGACGCGGCAGATTGCCCTGCCGTGGACGCCTACCGGCAGGCGCTGGTCACCGGTGTGGATGCGTCGGCCCCTGTGCCGTGCCAAGCGCCGATGACGACCTTCGGCAACTCCGATATCTACAGTTTCACCACGGCGCGTCCGTCGTCCTGACCCGGCGTGAGGTTGACCCGCCCGTGCGCCGCAGGGTGCGCAGCCGTGGGTGCTAAACTCGTGGGGTTGCCGTGAAGCGGCCGCGGATAAAGAGAGCTCGGGCATCCAGCTACGGGCACCGCGCAACAAGAAGAGAGGGGATCGAATCTATGGCTCTTGAAGCAGACGTCAAGAAGGCGATCATCGAAGAGTACGCAACCCACCCGGGCGATACCGGATCCCCGGAGGTTCAGGTCGCGATGCTGACGCGTCGCATCAAAGATCTGACCGAGCACCTGAAAGAGCACAAGCACGACCACCACTCGCGTCGTGGTCTGCTGCTGCTGGTCGGGCAGCGTCGTCGGCTGCTGGGATACCTGCAGGACATCGACATTGAGCGTTACCGTTCGCTGATCGAGCGCCTCGGCCTGCGCCGCTGACACTCGACACATCGCGCACTTGGGTGGGCCGTTTCCGTATACGGGGGCGGCCCACTTTTCGTTTAACTCGGCAATCTCCAGGAGGATGACGTGAAAAAGAACACGAAGATCCTCATTCTCGTGATCGCCGCGCTGGTGCTGGCGGCGGTTTTCGCCTCGACCATCGTCGGCGTGCTGGTGGGTTTTCTCGGCGCGATCATCAAGTTCGCCCTGGTGCTGATCGTCGCGATCGTGGTGCTGATCGGCGCCCGAAACTGGATTGCCAAGTCGCGCCGCCGTCCATGATCATGGATTCAGCTCGGTGCGGGATGCGCCAGAATGTGGATGCCGCGCGACACTAGGGGAGTGCGTCGCCGCGTTCTCCAGATCCTCACCGTGTGCTATCTCGGCGCGGTCGGGTGGATCACGCTCGGCCCGCAGCCGCTCGACGAGCGGGGCGCGGGCATGCTGCGGGTCGTGCTCGAGGTGTTGGCCCGTTCTGACCTCACCCGCTGGATCACCTACGACCTGCTGGAATTCACCGCCAACATTGCCATGTTCGTGCCGGCGGGACTGTTGTTCCTGCTGCTGGCCGGTCGCCGGCGCTGGTGGCTGGCGCTGACGGGCGGTGTGGCCCTCACCTGCGCGATCGAGTTCACCCAACTGTTCCTGCCAAACCGGTTCTCGGACGTGCGCGACATCCTTGCCAACTCGCTCGGCACGCTGGTCGGGGTGGCCATCGCTCTGCTGGCGACACGGTCAGGTACCGCTACCTCGGGCAGACTAGAAGAATGACAGCGATTCCCAGCTACCCCATGAACGATGGACGCACGATCCCAGCGATCGGGTTCGGCACCTACAAACTGCGTGGTGAAGACGGCATCGCCGCCATCGTTTCCGCGTTAGAGGTCGGCTACCGGCTGCTCGACACGGCACTCAACTACGAGAACGAGGCAGAAGTCGGCGAGGCCATCCGCCGGTCCGGAATCGACCGCGGCGACATCATGGTCACCACCAAATTGCCCGGCCGGCATCACGGGTTCGATGAGACGCTCGCGGGCTTCGAGGAATCCCGGGCGCACCTCGGCCTGGACTACGTCGACCTGTTCCTGATCCACTGGCCGCTGCCGCGCGTCGACAAGTACCTGGATACCTGGCGCGCGATGATCCAGTTGCGTGAGCAGGGCCTGGTGCGCTCTATCGGCGTGAGCAACTTCACCCGGCAGCACCTCGCCCGGCTGATCGACGAGACCGGCGTGGCTCCCGCGGTGAACCAGATCGAGCTGCACCCGCGATTCCCGCAGCTCGCAATGCGGCAGGCCAACCTGTCTCACGGGATCGTCACCGAGAGCTGGAGCCCGCTGGCCCGCCAGCATCCGGTGGACCAGGAGCCGGCCGTCGTCGCGGCGGCCGAGGCCCACGGGGTGACACCGGCGCAGGCGGTGTTGCGCTGGCACATTCAGTTGGGCGCCGTGCCGATCCCCAAATCGGCCGACCCGCGCCGGCAGGCGGAGAACCTCGACGTGTTCGGCTTCACGCTGACGGATGCCGAGGTCGTCGCCATCGCCGGCCTCGAGTCCGGCCGGCTCTGGGGCGGCGACCCGGAGACCAACGAGGAGTTCTAGCTCCACACGCCCCCGCCTGCCCGAAAGCGCCCCTTTCGATCGAGTGCGCGGGCGAGTACAACGGTCCCATGGATGAGACAGTTGCCGACTGGATGGCCGGATACCGCCGGGCCTGGGAGTCGAACGACCCGAACGACATCCGAGCTCTGTTCACGGAAGATGCGGAGTATCGCACCGAACCGTACGCGGAGCCCTGGCGCGGACAGGACGAAATCGTCGAAGGCTGGCTCGAGGCCAAAGACGAACCGGGAGACACCACGTTTGTGTGGGAGCCGGTCGTCGTCACGCCGGAGGTCGCGGCGATCGAAGCTACCACCGTGTACACCGGCGAACGCACCTACAGCAACCTCTGGTTGATCCGGTTCTCGCCCGACGGGCGCGCCCGCGAATTCACCGAGTGGTGGATGAAGCAGCCGGACTGAACGGACCCGCCTGCGGCACCGGTGCCAGACCTGTCCAGTCGATCATGACGGCAGGTTCGCTGCCCACTACCCAGGCGTCGTGGCCCCGGGAGATCACCAGCGCATCGCCGGGTCCGGCTTCCGTTTCGCGGCCATCGTCCATGCGGATGTGCAGCCGCCCGCTGAGCACGACACCGGTGTGCAACGCATGACACGAGTCGGTGCCGGCCACTGCCGCCAGGTGCGTCGTCCACCGCCACCCCGGTTCGAACGTCACCCGTCCCACGGTGGCTCCGCTCATCTCCACCACGTCGGCGTGACCGTGGTCAAAGCGGCGCACATCCTGTGTCTCGTCGAAGTTCTTCTGTGTGATCCCGTCGGTGATCATGACGATCATTCCTCCTCAGTTGGTGTGCTCAGCGTACGAGCGAGCGTTTGCGATCGGCGTAGGGTGATTGCCTCATCACTTCGGAGCCGACTCTGGCAGCATCGGTAGCACACCGTGCTGCATGGCGAAGAACGTGGCAGCCGCCCGGCTGCGCACCCCGGTCTTCACGTAGATGTGCTCGATGTGGTTTCCCGCGGTCTTCGGCGCCATGCCCAACCGGGTGGCGATCTGCCGATTGGATGCGCCACCGGCGAGCAGGACGAGCACCTCGATCTCGCGCGCGGTCAAGTCCGCGACGCCGTGCGGCCGGTGCGTTCGCGGTTGTCCCGCGGCATCCAACACCGCATCCACGGCATCCGCGTCCAGCCGGCCCTCTCGCGCCTCGGTCACGAGCGCCGTCGCCGTGAGCTTCTCAGGCAACGCCTCGCGGTGCGGGCGCGTCTCGCGCAGCGAGCGGTAAGCGTTGGCCGCGGCGAGCACCCTGGCCGGGAGCCCGATCGCGGCGCCGGAGAGACCGCGAAAGTACCCGGAGCCATCCAACCGCTCGTGCGCCATCGCGCCGAGCTCGCCGATGCGCGCGAGTTCGCCCGGCCGGGCGAGTACCCGCTGCGTGTAGTACGGGTGCAATCGCATCCGGTCGGTCTCGGTCGCGCTGAGCGGTCCGGCCTTCTCCCAGATGGTGTTCGGAACGCCGACCCGGCCGATGTCGTGCACCAGGGCGGCGCGCCGCAGCAGGGTCGCCTCCGCTCCGGCGATCCCCAGGCGGCGGCCGGCCGTGGCGCACAACTGCGCCACCGCGTTCGAGTGACCGCTGAAGAACGGCGACTTCAAGTCCGCATAATCGGCGATCACGAGCAGCACATCGTCGAGCTGGGCGTTCGAGAGCACCACCCGAAGCGACGCGTCGGACTCGATCATCCGGTCCAGGGTCGGGTCGTCTTCCACACTGCCGAGGATTTCGTCGGCGTTGTCGCAGAACGCATCCACCACGTCGGGGGCGAACTGCGTGCCGCGTCGCGCCCGCGCCACCGCGATCGCGGCAGGCACTCCGCCGCGGCGACCGTGCACCTCGACCACGTCGGCAACGTGCCACAACTGAATCGGCCACGGGATGTCCGATCCGCCGAAGCCCTTCGGTAGGCCCTTGCCGTCCCAGCGGGCGAACGCATAGCGCAACGGATCGGCGACTTGGATGCCGAGCCCGAGCCGGGTGGCGATCGTCCCGGTGACCTCGCAGTGCGTCCTCAACCAGTCCTGCACGCCCCGCCCGCCCGTCGCGACGAGCATCCCGCGTGCCTGCAGTGCGCTCGCAGTCGCCCCTTCGGAGCCGGCGTGCTGCATCAGGAACCCGAGGAACGACAGTGGCGTCAAATCCGCGTCGTACGCGTCGGAGCGGTACTGGTTGTCGTCGCCGAACCACTGAGCCACCTCGTGGGAATCCGAGATGCAGCCCACCCAACCCAGCATGGTGACATAGAACAGCCTGGCGCGCTCGTCGGTGGCCAGGCCCAGCTTCTGAGCCATTCCGCAGGCGAGCAGGCAGGCGTGCGCTACGTGGTCCCAAGGCTGGCCGAGACCGAGGTCAACGGCCAGCGACATCGCTCTAACGATTTCCGCGAGCCGCACTCCGGAAGACGCCTGCTCCGGCTGCGCTCGCGTCGGCGGCTCTGCCATCGTCCGATGCTACGCTCGTGCCCACGTGACGAGAAGACTCAGGCGTGACGAGAAGACTCAGGCGCCAGGCGCCGATGTCGCTCGGGCCGTAGGGGCGGCCTTCAGTGCGACCACGACGACGCCCGCCGCGACCATGGCGGCGCCGACCACCCACATCCCGGCCTGCTGGGTACCGGTGAGGTCGGCCAGCCATCCGGTGATGTAGGGCCCGAGGAACCCCGCGGTGTTTCCCACCGAGTTGATCAGCGCGATGCCGGCTGCCGCGGCGGCTCCGGAGAGGAACAGGCTGGGCAGTGGCCAGAACGTCGGCAGGGCGGCGCAGATGCCCATGGTGCAGATGGTGACGGCGACCATGGCGGCGAACGGCGAACTGAGGTACAACGCGATGGGGATTGCGAGGCCGCCGACGATTGTCGGGATGGCGACATGCCAGACCCGCTCGCCAGTGCGATCGCCGTGGCGAGCCCAGAAGTACATCGAGAAACACCCGAACAAAAACGGGATCGCCACAATGAACCCCTGTTGCAGCACCGAGAAGTCGGTGTGGAACTCCTCCTTGAAGCCGGCGATGATCGTGGGCAGGAAGAAGCTGACCGCGTACAGCCCGTACACGATGCCGAAGTAGACGAAGGCCAGCGCCCAGACCCGGCCCTGCGTGAGTGACTGCCGGATCGAGAAGTGGAATTGGGCGGCGGTGGTGACCTGTTCGGCGTCCATCGTGTCGCGCAGCCACTGGCGTTCGTCCTCGGCCAGCCAGGTCGCATCCGCGGGTCGGTCGGTGAGGTAGAACCAGCAGACGATGCCGACGATGATGGCCGGCAGGCCTTCGACCAGGAACATGAACCGCCAGCCGTCCAGGTCGAACAGCAGCCGGTGGCCCTGGGTGATCAGCCACGCCGACAGCGGGGAGCCCACTGCGGAGGATAGCGGCACCGCGATCATGAACAGCGCGACCGCCTTGGCGCGCTCCCGCTTCGGGAACCAGAACGTGAGGTAAAGGATGATGCCGGGGAAGAAGCCGGCCTCGGCCACGCCGAGCAGAAACCGCAGCAGGTACATTGTGCCGGCATTGGGTACGAAGGCCATGATCGTGGCGACGATGCCCCAGCTGACCATGATGCGCGCGATCCAGCGGCGGGCGCCGAAGCGGTGCAGAGCGAGATTGCTCGGCACCTCGAGGATGAGGTAGCCCACGAAGAAGAGGCCCGAGGCGAGCCCGAATGTGCTCGCGGTGAAGCCGAGCGCGGCATTCATGCCGTGCGGTGCCGCGAAGCCGATGTTGACCCGGTCCAGGTAATTGATGAAGTAGAGCAGCCCCAGGAACGGTGAAAGCCGCCAGGCCACCTTCCGCATCACCCGGCGGCGCAGTGCCGCCTCGGATTCCGTGATTTCTTCGGCATTCGCGGACACGACTCTCCTCCCGAGCGGCTCACCGGGACGACACAGTGTGCCCCCCCGGCGTACCTGACTAGCGCTCGTCACACTATGCCTGCAGAACGGATGCTGTCCAGCATCCTCGCCAGTCAGGTCGCGGCGACCAGTGCGGGCGTGGATGCCTCCACGATGGAGAGGATGTTCGTGACCGTGGCGAAGCCGGCGTCCAACAGCGCGGCGTCGCTGGCCGCATCCTGATCGGTCGGCGTGTCCGACACCGACAGCCGCACGGTCTCCTCGCCGCTTTTGGCCATGGTGGTTTGCACGATACCGAAGGTGGCGAGGGTGCCCTCGCGAAGCTGCAGCACGCCGCCGTCGGTGTTCGGCACGTTGAGGTTGAATACGGTGCCCTGCGGCTGTTGCAGCAGCACGGGCAGCAGCTCCCTGACGAACGGCACCGGCGCCTTCCAGAAACACTGCAGTGGGTTCATGCCAACATTGAGCGAGACGGCGAGGCCGCGGGCCCCGTTGACGCCGCCAGTGAGGGCGGCACCCACGGTTCCGGAGTGCAGGATGGCGCGACCGACGTTCGCTCCTCGGTTGATCCCGGACAGCACCAGGTCGGGAACCGGGCCGAAGGCGCCGTGGGCGGCGATCAGGGCGATCAGGGCCGGAGCCGCATCCACCGCGAAGGCGGGGATGTTTTCCAGCCCGTCCAGTTCCCGGCGTTCGAAGCTGATGCTCCCGTCGGTCTCGGCGCCGATGATCGAGGCGCTGCTGCCGCTGGACTGGGCCTGCGGGGCGGCAACAATGACGCTCAAGCCTTCGGACAGGGCCGCAACCGCGAGCTGGTGCAGCCCAGGAGATTCGATGCCGTCGTCGTTGGTGATGAGCGCGGTGACGGGGTTGCTGCCCGTGTCGCGGGCGCTCACTTTTCTGCGCTCACTTTTCTGCGCTCATTTTTCCGCGCTCGATGTCTGTGCGCGCGGGGTCTGGGCTGTCGCGGTCTGTGTCTCCGCGGTCGGCGGTTCTGCGCTCAGGGTCTCCGTACCGGCTGGTGCGGTGCTCGCCGGCGGCGTCGCATCCTTTCCCCTGTTCTTCTCGGTCACGTGCGTGGCCAGTTCGGCGGGGCTGAGTTTGGCTGCCGACTCCGCCTCGCTGCCGACCGTGCGCACCCGCACCAGCTTGCGCAGTCTTGTGATGGCCTCGGCGTCCCCGGTGCCACGGCCGTGCCGGGTCACGTTGAGCGCACCGGCCGCGGCTCCCAACGTGACCGCGTCGATGAGGGAACCGCCGGTAGCGAGCGAGGCGGCAACTCCCGCGGTGAGAGAGTCCCCGGCTCCACTGGTGTCCGCCACCTCGAACGTAGGTGGCGTGACCTCGATCAGTTCGTGCTCCGCCAGCACGAGCAAGGGCCGACCCGCCCGGGTGACGATGACGACCTTGGCGCCCTCCTCGTTCAGTCGGTGCATGGCGGCGATCAGTTGGTCGGTGTGATCGGCCTGGATCCGGCCATCCTCGAGCAGTTCGTGGTCGCTCACCTTGACCACCGTGACTCCGCCGGCGAGGGCGGCGTTGAGCCGGTCTCCGGCGAGGTCGACGATGACCCGGCGGCCGCCGTGGCGGAAGTCGGAGGCTAGCCGCCGGTAGATGTCCGCCGGGAGCGTATCCTTGCCGGCCGGACCGCTCAGAAGGACCAGGCTCGCATCGAGGCCTTCGCGGAGGGTCTGACCGTACAGCTCGTCGAGGTCGTGTCGGGCGATGGGTTCGCCGCCGGTTTCCACAATGCGCACGCGCTCGCCGCCTCGCCGATCGTGCACGTACACGCCGCCCCTGGCCGAACGCTCGACGGCGATGACCCGGATGCCTGCGTCAGCGAGCAGGTGACGCAGCACCCGACCGCTCTCTCCGGAGAGAACGCAGCACATCGCGACCTTGACCCCCATGCGCAGGAGCATCCGTGCTTGCCAGACCCCCTGGCCACCGGCGTGCAGATGTACGTCCGCACCATCGGGATGGTCCTCGACTGTAACGGTGAGCACAGGCGACGGTGCGAAGATGACAACCTCAGTCATGCGCTCAAGGTACGAGCGGATGCTTGTAATGCGCTGATACACCTCGAGCTCGGTGGTCGAGCGGCTCCCGGTGGTCGAGCTCGTCGAGACCCGGTTCCCTTTCCCCGGTGGTCGAGCCTCGTTGGCAACTTCACGCAGACCGACGTTGATCTAGCGTTGAGATGACGGACGTGCGTCGCAAGTGCTCCACAGCCCGTGGTCTGGGAGACTCTAACCAGTCGGCGACCGGATGCCGACGCAGAGCCGCAAGAGGAGAAACGTGGTAACAGGAGCGCTCAAGTCCCAGGTCGACAAGGTCTGGAGCGCCTTCTGGTCAGGTGGTATCGCCAACCCGCTCGAAGTGATTCAGCAGATCACGTACCTGCTGTTCATCAAGCGGCTCGACGAGCTGCACACCCTGGCCGAGAACAGGGCGAACACCCTGCACAAGCCGATCGAGCATCCGGTATTCCCCGAGGGTATGGATGACACCGGCCGTCGTCCGCGGCCATACGCCGACCTGCGCTGGTCCCACTTCAAGCACTTCTCGCCGCACGACATGTTCGAGGTCATCGATCAGAACGTGTTTCCGTTCATCCGCGGTCTCGGAGCGGCCGGCTCCACCTTCGCAACCAACATGAAGGATGCGCGCTTCACCATCCCGAGCCCGGCGCTGCTCTCCAAGGTGGTGGACCTGCTCGAAGACATCCCGATGAACGACCGGGACACTAAGGGCGACATCTACGAGTACATGTTGAGTCAGTTGTCCACCTCCGGCCAGAATGGGCAGTTCCGCACTCCACGTCACATCATCAAGCTCATGGTCGATATGGCGGCGCCGACCCCGCAAGATACGATCCTTGATCCAGCGGCGGGAACGGCTGGTTTCTTGGTCGCAGCGGGGGAGTACCTGCGCGACCACCATGCTGAGCTGTGGGCGGATGCCGCCCTGCGCGACCACTTCAACACCACGATGTTCACCGGATTCGATTCGGACGCCTCGATGTCGCGCATCGGCAGCATGAACATGCAATTGCACGGCGTGGAAAACCCAACGATCGCCCGCCGCGACTCCCTCGCCGAGGCGCACTCCGACGCTGTGAACCGCTATTCGCTCGTGCTGGCGAATCCGCCGTTCGCCGGCAGCCTCGACTACGAGACCACCGCGAGGGACCTGCTGCAGGTCGTCAAGACAAAGAAGACGGAGCTGCTGTTCCTGGTGCTGATGCTGCGGGTGCTGAAGAACGGCGGACGCGCGGCGGTCATCGTCCCCGATGGAGTGCTCTTCGGTTCGTCGAAGGCTCACAAGGAGTTGCGCCGCACGCTCGTTGAGGACCACAAGCTCGATGCGGTGGTAAAGCTACCCAGTGGGGTCTTCAAACCGTACTCAGGCGTATCGACCGCGATCCTGTTCTTCACGAAGACCAGCTCCGGCGGCACAGACAACGTCTGGTTCTACGACGTGCGGGCGGACGGCTTTACCCTCGACGACAAGCGCACTCCAACAACGGCGACCGACCTCCCGGACGTCCTGGCCCGCTGGGAGAGTCTGCGATCAGTCCCCGAGGAGGCTCGCCACGGTGTGTCGTTTCCTGAGGAGGGCGCTCTAGCGCCCGTCTCGAAGGAGGCGGCGCAAGCTCCGGTGGTCGAGCAGAACCCGGTGGTCGAGCTTGTCGAGACCCCCGAATCGTCCCGCCCCCGCACCGCGCAATCCTTCCTCGTCCCGAAGTCCGAAATCGCCGCAAACAACTACGACCTCAGCCTGAACCGCTACAAGGAAGTTGGGTACGAAGAAGTCGAGCACCGTGCTCCCTCCGAAATTCTCGCCGACCTCACGGCACTCGAACGAGAGATAACGGATGCGACGGCAGCGCTCGCTGAGTCGCTCGCAGAAGACTCGCTCGCTGAGGCCCTCGAAGCGAGTTCGGCGAAGTGACTTCGCTTGCAGACATTGCTCTGATCAATCCAAAACTGGACGAACGGCTTGCAGATGATCAGGTCGTATCTTTCTTGGGTATGGCAGACATCTCCGAAGATGGCAAGACCGGTGTGGGGTCAGAGCGCCTGTTCTCAACTGTCAAGAAGGGCTTTACGCCCTTCAAGAACGGTGATCTTTTGGTAGCGAAGATCACGCCCTGTTTTGAGAATGGGAAGATTGCCCAAGCGGCGACAGCACATACACAGGCGTTTGGGTCCACGGAATTTCACGTTGTTCGAGTCGCCACGAGTCGTGCTGAACCGAGGTACGTGCTGCATCTGTTGCGCACCCCGGATGTTCGTGTCTCTGGCGAGCAACGCATGACCGGAAGTGCTGGTCAGCGGCGTGTTCCGAAGGCGTTTCTCGAGTCGTTAGAAATCCCCCTCCCACCCCTCTCCGAACAACGCCGAATCGCAGGCATTCTAGACCGCGTGGACGAACTCCGTGCCAAGCGACGCCGGGCTCTCGCCTTCCTCGATGAATTGGCCGATGCCGCGTTTTCGAGCGCGTTCGATATCCCCGACGACCCGCGCGGACTGGGCGAATTGCCACGGTTAGCTGATTTTGCAGTCCAGATAACTGATGGTGAACACCTGACTCCTCGGCGCACGAGCGTAGGCAAGAAATTACTTTCCGCGCGCAACGTGCAGAATGGCTATTTGGATTTCCGGTCCGTCGATCATGTTGACGACGTAGAGTTCGAGCGAGTTGCCCGCCGATGTCGTCCCACAAGGGGCGACGTGCTGATTTCTTGCTCAGGTTCAGTGGGGCGCATCTCTGTTGTGGCCACCGACGAGCCGTTTGTCTTGGTGCGGAGCGTCGCGTTGGTGCGCCCGGCTGCACCGCTCCACCCGTTGTATCTGGAGCGGTACCTACGGAGTCCGTCGATTCAGCGAGAGATTTTGAAGCGGTCAAAGTCGTCCGCGCAAGCGAATCTCTTCCAGGACGCCATTCGCGCGCTCCCGGTGTTGGTGCCTGACATACGCGCACAGTTACAGTTTGTCGGAAGGGTCGAGAGAATCGAGCGGCTCGGCTCAATACATCGTGCAAGCCTCGCCCACCTCGACGAACTCTTCGCATCCCTCCAGCACCGCGCGTTCTCGGGTCAGCTGTAGGCCGTATCCGAGATGGAGCTTTCTGGTTACGAACCGAGCGACGACGAATGGGCCGCACACCAGGAGATCACTGCGCTTCTCGCCCGCATTCCAGAACTGCTCGAAGCGAGCAGCCCGTTCGAACCGCTGGCGCCGCGGCCTGGATCGGTCCTCGCATCCGATGATGCAGTTCTCGGCGATTACCCGGCGAGCGGGCTCGTCCAAACCTGCCTGGCATCCGCGGTCGATTGCCTCGATGCGGTCGAGGCACTCATGGTCGACGAAGATGGCGGAGTGCGCCTGTACACGTTCGCGCAGTACCCGCTCTTGCGGTCCGTGATCGAGGCATCCGCTCAGGCGATCTGGCTGTTGCGACCGGACGACCAGGCCGTGCGCATTGAACGGAACCTGCGGGTGCGGGCAACCGAACATCTACAGGACGCGGAGTTGTACAAGTCGTTTATCGGCAAGAAGGCTCTGCCGGCGTCCCTTGAGAAGTTCAAGAACAAGCAAATCGGGTACGCGGAGATCGTGCGGAATGGTGCCAATGACGTCGACGGGACGGGCAGTCGGGCAGAGTTGGTGTGGCGACTCATCAGCGGCTTCACGCATCCGTATGCACGTCGGTCCACGGTGCATTCGATCCGTGTCCCGATGGGCACAGACGCAGAAGGAAGGGGCATCTCGGCCTCCATACCGAGCGCTCGAACGGTCGCAATCGCGCTGTCCACGGCCATTCAGATGCACGAATCCATGCTTGAACTTGTGGCATGCCGGGAGGCAACAACGTTGATGACAGACAGCGAAGTGGACGAGGACTTCGCCGAATAGTACGCGTCGCTAGTGAATGTGTTCGGATCTAAAGCCACATCAATCAATTAGTAACCACAGGGTCTCTTGACGCAGTTCGTCCGCTATCTTCGTCGCGCTAAGGACAAAATATTCAGGTAAGAGCACACATGTCCTCCCCATCAGGGCCCCAAAAGAAGATTTCCACTAATAGTAAATAGATTCGACATTAGTTGCATTTAGTGGCAAAATAGGGGTATGGAAAACCCGACCACCGCAGTGCTGGATGCGATCACCGATCAGGTCGCCGCAGCCGTGAACCCGCGCGACCTGCAGGCTCTGCCGGAGGATGACCTGCTGGCGCTGCTGGCGGCGACCGAGCGCCTGGGCCGTCGGGTCGACGCGCTGCGGGTCCTAGCTGCGGGGGAGGTGGCCGAGGCCTCGCGTAACGAACTGGGCAGGTGTGGTCTGGCCGCCCGGAAGGGTTGCCGCAGCAGTGCGGAGCTGGTGGAGCGGGTCACTCAGATCTCCGGGGACACCGCGAGGAAGCGGATCAAGACCGGCCGGGCGGTCAGGGCCCGCCTGTCCCTGGCCGGGGAACGCCTCCCGGCGGAGTTCGAAGCGGCGGCCGACGCGCTCACCGCGGGAAATCTTGGTGTGGATAGTGCGCACGCGATCATCCAGGGGTTGACCGCGCTCACCCACCCGGTCGGTAAAGACGTGTTGCAGGCCGCCGAAACCGAATTAGTGGCCGCCGCCACGGGCGCGACGGAACTGTCCCCGGTGGCCTGCACGGCGGACCAGATTCGCGGTCAGGTCAGTGTGTGGCGGATGTTCCTCGACCAAGACGGCACCGAACCGTGTGAGGAGCAGGCGATGCGGCAACGCCACCTGCGCATTTCGAGGGAACGGGATGGGTTGGTCGGCATCCGCGGGGCGTTGATGCCGGATGTCGCGGCGAAACTGCAGACCATCATGGACGCCTGCCTGTCCCCGAAAACAGGACCCGCGTTCCTGAGCGTTGAGGAAGCCTTGGCCGCCGGGCGCGACGCCGACCCGCGCAGTAGGGATCAGCAACGCCATGACGTGTTCGCCGGGATCGTGGACACCGCCGCCCGCAGCCTGACAATGCCGCAGTTGGGTGGTGCCGCCCCGGTCGTCGCGGTCGCCGTCACCCTGGAGAACCTGGAAACCGGTACCGGGTGCGGGTTCATCGGGGAGGCCCCGATCTCGATGCGGGCGGTCCGGCAGTTCGTCTGCACCGGCGGCAAGCAGAAGATCGTCTTCGACCAGAACGGTCGGATCATCCAGTTGGGCTCCCCGGAACGGATCTTCACCGCCCAACAACGGCGGGCGATCATCCTCCGGGACGGGCAATGCTGCACCCCGGGCTGCACCATGCCCGGCGCCCTGTCCGAGATCCACCATGTGGACCCGGCCGGCAGCGGTGGACCCACCCATACCGATAACGGGATGGTGCTGTGCTGGTTCCACCACCGCATGCTCGACGAATCCGGCTGGGAATTCCGAATGGTAGACGGGCTCCCGCAAGTGAAATACCCACCCTGGCTCGACGACACCGGCACCTGGTACCCAACCGGCAGATCCGCCACCCTCAGACAAGCCAAGATCGGTCAAAAGCGACGGAACTGACGCCCGGTGCACGGCTATTAAGCACAGCATTGCGATCAAGGAATCTGAAATTGGCATCGAGTCAGCCTTCGTCTTAAGGCGCCACCAGTGCGGCGGCACCGTCAGACGCCATGGTCAGCCGACCTTGATGCTCCAATTGCCGTCCGCTGACACCGCGACCACCGAAGGACCTGTACCCCAGCGCACCGTGCCGTTGTACGCGCCGATCTCATTGACCACGAGATCGCTGCGGTCGCCGTAAGACCACACTGCGAAGTTGTGCTGTCCGTCGTGGCTGATCGTTGCCGCGCCTGGCTTTCCGAGGTAGATCAACACGTCATCGCCAGTTCCGGTCGCGGCTGCGCCTTCGAACGTCCGCAGTGACTTTATCGACCGCAGCGTGATGGTCCACGGGCCGGTTGCTGTCACTTGCAGAGATGTGGTGTTGCTGCTCTGAAGGTTGAACAGCACTGTGCCCTGGTAGGTGCCGATCTGGTTCACCATGAGGTCGTGCTGCTCCATGTTCGAATCGAGCGACCAAACGGCGAAGTTGTGAGCTCCGGTGTGGCTGATGGTCGCTACGGACACCTGGTCCGCGCCGTCCGGAAGCTCCACTGCGACAACAGAATCGCCTGAGCCCTGGTACACCTTGTCGGCAGGTACAACTGGCGCCGGCGGAGCAGCCTCTTCCGTCGGCGACGCCTCGGTCGGCGTCGGCTTCGGAGACTCTGACGTCGCCGCAGGTGTTTCGCTCGGTTGCGTCGCCGATGCGCCGCTCTGCTGCACCGCAGATTCCGCCGTCGTGTTCCCACCGGCCGATGCAGAGCTGACCACCATCGCGATGATCAACGCGACCGCGCCCAGGCTGAGTCCTGCGATGGAACGCCGACGGTGCGCGGTCTTCCTCTTCAGAGCGAAGCCACCGCAGACAATGGCGCCGAGACCGGCGACCACCGCCGCGGCATTGAGTACGGGAATCATGGCGCACACCGCCGCGACGATGCCGAGGAAGAGTGCGGCCTGAGCGAGCTTGCTCTTCGGAACTGGCGGTGGCGTGGGAGCCGCAATCGGTGCAGCAACAGCTTGTGTCGCTGCCGGCTGACCGGGCGTGACGTCATGGGCGGGCTCGCCATCGGCGGTTGTGTCTGACATTTGTTCTCTCCTTTGGGCTTTCCGGCCTCATTGGGCTGCCCGGCGCGCCGGACAGCGCTGACGCTCGAATCGGGAGACTCGGGTGACTCGTACCGCCGCGACCTGCGCGGAAAGTTGCGAGTTGAGAAGTTCATCACGAGCCACCGACATCCGGGCAGGGCAGGTGGTGAGCGATAGTCTGGCGGCGTCGCTTCGAAGCGACGATCCTTGCGAGGAGAGGTGTCGTGGCCAGCAACTTCGACTTCGTGCGGACCGCCTGGCCGGCGATCGCCGAGGAAGCGCATCGCGCCGAACATTACGCGTTCGGGGATCCACGCACAGCTCTGTTCTACGCACGCCGCACGCTCGAGCTCACGGTGCAGTGGCTGTACCGTGCGGATGCCTCGCTCGTCCAGCCCTACAGAAATGACCTCAGCGGATTGCTGTACGAGCCGACCTTCAAGCACCTGGTCGGGCCCGGCATCCTCACGAAAATGGACCTGATTCGGCGGCAAGGCAACGCGGCCGTGCATCGTTCCACCCAGACCAGATCGGCAGACAGCCTTCCGGTGGTGCGCGAGTTGTTCCACGTGCTGGTATGGCTGGCCTCGCACTACGCCCTCTCACCCACGCAACGCCCACCGGCCGGGCTACCCTTCGACACCACAGCAATCCCGAAGCCGCAACCCGGGGCAGCGGCAAAGACCCTCGCCCAACTGCAAGCCCTCGCATCCGAGGTCGAGAACAAGGATCGCGACCTTGCCAAAGCCCGAGACGACAACGCCAGGCTGACGGAGGAAATCAGCGCACTTCAAGCCCAGGTTGTCCTCGCCAAGGCCCAGAACGCCATCGTGCCCGACACCCACGACTATCGCGAGGATGAAACTCGGGACCTGTTCATCGACGTGTTGTTGCGCGAAGCCGGCTGGCCCCTCGACCAGGTTCGGGACGTTGAATTTCTGGTCACCGGGATGCCGAACAACTCCGAGGGCGGACAAGGCTTCGTCGACTACGTGCTCTGGGGCGACGACGGACTCCCTCTCGGCGTGGTCGAGGCCAAGCGCACTCGTACGAGCCCGCGTATCGGTCAGCAGCAGGCCAAACTGTACGCGGATGCCCTCGAGCGCGCCTACAACCAGCGTCCCGTGATCTTCTACAGCAACGGCTATGAGCACTGGATCTGGGATGACCAGAATTACCCACCACGCCAGGTGCAAGGCTTCTACACGCGCGACCAGCTCACCCTAATGGTGCAACGGCGCGGTACCCGCAAGCCACTCGGATCGCTGGCGATCAGTGAGTCGATCGCCGACCGCCACTATCAGCAGCGTGCGGTGCGCAAGATCGGTGAGGCCTTCGAGAAGAAAGAACGGCGCGCCTTGCTGGTGATGGCTACCGGCAGCGGCAAGACACGCACGGCGATCGCGCTCGCGGATGTCATGATCCGCGCCAACTGGGCCAAACGCATCCTGTTCCTCGCCGACCGTGTGGCGCTCGTCACTCAAGCCACCAACGCGTTCAAAGCGCTGCTGCCGGATGCCGCGCCGGTGAACCTCGTGACCGACAAAGACACCGAGGGACGGGTGTACCTCTCGACGTATCCGACCATGATGGGTCTCATCAACGACAGCGGCAACGGCGATTCGCTGCGCCGGTTCGGCCCCGGCTGCTTCGACCTCATCGTGGTCGACGAGGCGCACCGCTCGGTGTACCAGAAATATGGGGCGATCTTCGACTACTTCGACGGCCTGCTGGTCGGGCTGACGGCCACGCCCAAGAACGAGATCGACCACAACACCTACGGCCTGTTCAACCTCGAAGACGGTGTGCCAACTGACTCCTACGATCTGACGGATGCGATCGCCGAGCACTACCTGGTGCCACCGGTCGGCCGCTCGATCGCAACGCAATTCGTGCGGGACGGCATCCGGTACGCCGACCTGAGCGCTGAGGAGAAAGAGGCCTGGGACCTGCTGGACTGGGCGGATGACGTCATCCCCGACGAGGTCGACTCGAGCGCGATGAACAACTGGCTGTTCAATGCGGACACCGTCGACAAGGTGCTCGAGGCGCTGATGACCGACGGGCGACGGGTCGCTGGCGGCGACCTGCTCGGAAAGACGATCATTTTCGCCAAGAACACGAACCACGCGAACTTCATTGCCGAGCGCTTCGATAAGAATTACCCCGAGTATGCCGGTAACTTCGCACGGGTCATCACCTACCAGACCACCTACCCGCAGAGCCTGATTGACGACTTCTCGAACCCGGCCAAGTTGCCGCAAGCCGCGATCACGGTCGACATGCTCGACACCGGAATCGACGTGCCGGACGTCGTCAACCTGGTCTTCTTCAAACCGGTCCACTCCAAAACGAAGTACTGGCAGATGGTGGGTCGTGGCACGCGCCTGCGGCCGGATCTCTTCGGGCCAGGCGAGGACAAGAAGGACTTCGTGATCTTCGATGTCTGCCAGAACATCGAGTACTTCAACGAGGACTACCCGACCGCCGATGTTTACAGCGGCCGACCGCTCGGTTATCGCCTGTTCCAGGCGCGGCTGTTACTGCTGGCGGGTATCGATGGTGCCGGCGACGACAAATCTCTCGCCGACGTGCGCGGTTCCCTCGTCGACCAACTATTCGGCCAGGTCAGCGGCATGAGCGTGCACAACTTCCTGGTGCGTCCCCACCGCCGAGCGGTAGAGCATTTTTCTGACCCGGTGCGGTGGATGTTTCCGTCGAGCGACGAATATCTCCTCGCGGAGGAACTAGCCGGATTGCCCTCCGCAGCGGATGTTCTCGACACCGACGAGCGAGCCAAGCGGTTCGACCTTTTCGCGCTCCGGGCGCAGTTGGGCATCCTGGTCGGCGACCCGGCGTTCGACGCGGCAAAGGCACGGATACAGGCGATTGCATCGCTACTTGCCGAACAAAAGAGCATCCCCGCAGTGGCCAACTGCATCGAGTTGATTTCGGCCGTCGCTACCGACGATTGGTGGCAGGACGTGACTGTGCCCATGATCGAGATGGTGCGCAAACGACTGCGGGGCCTCGTGAACCTGATCGACTCACAGCACCGCTCGATCGTGTATACCGACTTCGCCGATACAGCCGGCGATCCGGTGGAGATCGAACTGGGGCATGTCGTGGTCGGTGTGGATCGGGCTCGGTTCCGAGAGAAGGCATACGGCTTCCTGATCGCGCACGAGGATGACGTCGTCCTGTTCAAGCTGCGACACGGGCACCAACTCACACCGCTCGATTTGTCCGAACTTGAGCGGATCATGCTCGAGAGTGGACAGTTCAAGCCCGCCGAACTGAGCACAGCGGTGGCCCAGGCGAAGGGACTCGGGCTGTTCGTGCGATCGCTCATCGGCATGGACCGAGCCGCTGCGTCTGAAGCACTGTCGACGTTCACCGGCGGCACCGTGCTCACCGGGAACCAGCTCACCTTCGTCAACATGATCGTGGACCAGCTCACCAGCCGTGGCGCGATGGAGCCGGAACTGCTCTACCAGGCGCCATTCACCGGAGTCGCTCCGACGGGCCCGGATGCCATTTTCACTAGTGCTCAAGTGCTTGCTCTCGTTGCGACGCTTCGACAGATCCGGGCGACCGCCGAGGCCGTGTAGCGCACGGGATCCTTGTCGACAGCCACCAAAGCGCACCATGCTTCGTAGGCGAAGCGTACAAGAAATCCGCGCAATCCTCGCAAAACTTGCCGGGTGCGGTTAGGGTGGCCGCATGGTGGTTGCAGAGACCATTCGGCATGCTCGCGCCGAGGCGGGATTAACCCAGAGCGAATTGGCGCGCCGTGCCGGCATCCGTCAAGCCAGCATTTCCAAGTTCGAGTCCGGGCGCGAGCGACCCCGTCCCGAAACCTATGCCCGCATCCTCCAGGCCGCCCGGGTGAGCCCGGACATCGCCTTGCAGCGCTATCGCAACAACGTCCTGGATGCCGTGCGCCGGCGCCGCGCATCCGACGCGCGAGTGTTCGTGGGTGCCGCAGACGGCGACAACTCGCACGGGGACATCGGTCTGCTCGTGACCTTCGCGCCGGATGCGTCATTGCTTGACGCCGCAGGACTCATGCTTGACCTGGAACACATCCTCGGCACCCGGGTCGCCGTGATCAGCGATCGGGGGCACGGGCGCATCGTGGATCGCGCGGTGGCCCAAGCCATGCCGCTGTGAATGGCAACACCGTGAATGGCAACACCGTGAATGGCAACACCGCGAACGGCAACACGATGACCGACGACTCGATCGCCGCGGTGTTGGAGGACATCCGGCATCTCATCGTGGACGGCAACCGCATCGTCGCATCAGGTCGGGGCCGGTTCTTCGACCCCGGGGATCGCACCATGCGGCTTGCGGCGAAAGCGATAGTGATCGGTCTGCAAAGCGCTGCCGACCGGCTGCCCGATTGGTTTCGGGACCAGCATCCGGCCGTCGCCTGGGACGAATTGCGCGCCATGAGCAGCTATCTAGCGCTCCATGATTCCAGCATCGACTACGAGATCGTGTGGAACGCACTCACGACGGACTTCCCTCACCTCGGCTGGCAACTGGCGTTGTAGGTCCGCCACTAGTCTGGCAAGCGTGAGGAACCCGTTTCGCCGCGCGGCCGCCCCCGCCGGATATCCGAAATCGGATGCCGGGTCCGGCAGCCTTGATCAGTACGCCTTCAATCTCGTACCCAAGAACGGTCGCGTGAAGGTGCAATTGGCGGGTAGCGATCCCTACCAGGAGGAACTCGCGCGCGTGCGGAACACCGGTGCCGACTCGATCGAGGTGTTCTTCGCCGACCGCACAGTCGAGGAGGAGCGCACCGACGCGGCGATGCCCGCGCGCATCTTCACCAGCAGCCGGATGTCTGGCATCGTCGGCTATGTACCGCGCGGCCTGGAGCCGGTCATTCTCGAGGCGATGGCGCGCCTGGCCAGTGCCGGCCGGTCCACCCGCATCCCGGCGGAGATAGCTGACACCAAACGGGGACTTCGCGTCACGCTGCTGATGGGTGCCACCCGCTGAGCCCCCGGACGGAATAGCGCCGCAAGCCCGCCGGTTGTTGTCGAGGATGACTACGCAAACTCTCTCCCTCTCCGTGCTCGACCTCATCCCCGTGCGCAGCAACCAGACCTCCGCGGATGCCGTCGCCGCCACCGTCGCCCTCGCCCGGCGCGCCGACGAACTCGGCTTCCGGCGCTACTGGGTCGCCGAGCACCACAACATGCCCTCGGTGGCCTCGACGAACCCGCCGGTACTCATCGGCATCCTGGCTGCCAGCACCCGAAACATCAGGGTTGGATCCGGAGGCGTCATGCTGCCCAATCACGCGCCGCTGGTCGTCGCGGAACAGTTTGCGGCCCTCGAGGCGGCGTTCGAGGGGCGCATCGACCTCGGCCTCGGTCGCGCCCCCGGCAGCGACCCGGTCATTACCGCGGTGCTGCGCCACAGCGGCAACACCAGCGACGTCGACATGTTCCCCGATAACATCCGCGATATCCAGGCGCTGTTGAACCCGGGCGGAGCGGGACTGCGGATGTCCTCCGGCCAGAACTACGAACTGCGTGCCACCCCTAACGCCCAGAGCGTTCCGGATGTGTGGCTGCTTGGCTCCAGTGATTACTCCGCCAGCCTGGCCGCCCGGCTGGGCCTGCCCTACGTGTTCGCGCACCACTTCTCTGGCGAGGGCACGCAGCGTGCCCTCGACCTGTATCGCACCGGCTTTCAGCCGTCGGAAACGCTCGAGGCGCCGCGTACCTTCCTCACCGTCAACGCATCCGTCGCGGACACGGCCGAGGAGGCCTACGATAACGCGCTGCCGCAACTGCAGCACATGGCCAGGCTGCGCACCGGTCAACGGCTCACCGCCCTCGACACCGTGGAAGATGCTGCAGTCTCGGAACTGACGCCGCCCCAGAAAGAGGGAGTCGCCCACATGGCTTCGAAGTGGATCATCGACGAACCGGTCGCGGCCGCGTCGCGCATCCGGGAACTGGCGGAGCGCTTCGGCGTCGATGAAGTCATGGTCTCACCCGCCGCATCCGCCCGGGCCGCCGACGATCCTCGCACGTCCCCTGGTCGGGTGCGTACGCTGGAGCTGTTGGCCGCTGAACTGCTCGGCTCGTGACGGGTGCGGCGTGACGGATGCGCGGGGTGCCGGGCGCCTCACTCGAGAACGAAAGTGACCTCTAACACGACCTCCCACTCGGAAATGGTGCCATTCTCGATTTTGACCTCCTGCTCCTTGACCCACGCGCCGGTGATGTTGCGCAGGGTTTGGTTGGCGCGTTCGACGCCGACCCGGATGGCATCCTCGAAGCTGGTCTCCGACCGCGCAGTAATGGTCGACACGCGTGCTACTGATCCCATGATGTCTCCTTCGATGTGGTTGTCCGCCCCACCCAACGCGCACTCGACGGCTTCGTCAAGGCTGGGAATACACGGCGGCTCAGCGATGTTGGGTAGGATGTTCATGCAAACGCATGGACTTTAGGATTTGAAAGACCAGACAAGGGCGGACAGGCAATGACCACCGAGACTTCCACTTCGACACCTGGTGCCGGGCCTGACACTCCGGTGCAGTTCGGCATCTTCTCCGTGGGGGATGTGACGACCGATCCGACGACCTGCCGCACCCCCACCGAGCACGAGCGCATTAAGGCGATGATCGCGATCGCGTTGAAGGCGGAGGAGGTCGGGCTGGATGTCTTCGCCACCGGCGAGCACCACAACCCGCCGTTCGTGCCCTCCAGCCCGACCACTACCCTCGGCTACATCGCCGCGAAGACGAAGCGGCTCATCCTCTCCACCGCCACCACGCTGATCACCACCAGCGACCCGGTCAAGATCGCCGAGGACTTCGCGGTGCTGCAGCACATCTCCGACGGCCGCGTCGACATCGTGCTCGGCCGCGGCAACACCGGCCCGGTGTATCCGTGGTTCGGCAAGGACATCCGTCAGGGCATCCCGCTGGCCATCGAAAACTACGGGCTCCTGCACCGGCTCTGGCGCGAAGAGGTCGTGGACTGGCAGGGCAAGTTCCGCACCCCGCTGCAGGGCTTCACCGCGACGCCGCGTCCGCTGGACGGCGTCCCGCCGTTCGTCTGGCACGGTAGCATCCGCAGTCCAGAGATCGCGGAACAGGCCGCTTACTACGGCGACGGATTTTTCGCGAACAACATCTTCTGGCCGAAGGAGCACTACATGCAGCTCATCGGCCTGTACCGGCAGCGCTTCGAGCACTATGGCCACGGCAGCGCCGACCAGGCCATCGTCGGGCTCGGCGGACAGGCGTTCATGCGCAAGAACTCGCAGGATGCCGTGAACGAGTTCCGCCCATACTTCGACAACGCTCCCGTTTACGGGCACGGGCCGAGCATGGAAGAGTTCACCGAACAGACCCCGCTCACCGTCGGCAGCCCGCAGCAGGTCATCGACCGCTACCTCGGCATGCGCGAGTACTTCGGCGACTACCAGCGCCAGCTGTTCCTGATGGACCACGCCGGGTTGCCGCTGAAGACCGTGCTCGAGCAGCTGGATATCCTGGGCGAGGAGGTCGTGCCGGTGATGCGCAAGGAATTCGCCAAGAACCGCCCGGCGCACATTCCAGACGGCCCCACCCACGCCGGCCTTCTGGCCGCGCGCGACGCGGCCCGGCCCGTCACAACAGGCACGGGCGCCGCATTCGGGATCAAGGCATCCGCAACCAAGGGAGCATAACCATGACCGCGCGCACTATCGCCGTCATTTCGGGCGGGCTGAGCCAGCCGTCCTCCACCCGGATGCTCGCCGACCGTCTGGCCGAGGCCAGCGTCGAGCGACTCCAGCAGAAGGGCGTAGATGCCACGGTGGCGGTGTTCGAACTGCGCGACATCGCCAGGGACATCACGAACAACCTGCTCACCGGATTCCCGAGCCCGAAGCTCGCCGAGGTGATCGAGAAGGTCACCGGCGCCGACGGGCTGATCGCCGTGACCCCGATCTTCACGACCAGCTACAGCGGCCTGTTCAAGTCGTTCTTCGACGTGCTCGACAACACGTCACTGACGGATATGCCGGTGCTGATCGGCGCGACCGGCGGCACCGCCCGGCACTCGCTGGCGTTGGAGTACTCGCTGCGCCCGATGTTCACCTACCTGCACAGCATCGTCGTGCCCACCTCGGTGTTTGCGGCGACGGCGGACTGGGGCAGCGGCCCAGATGAGGTGAAGACGCTGTCGGACCGGATGCTGCGGGCGGCGGAGGAGTTCGCCACGTTGGTTGCGGTGACCGATCGCACCGCCCGCATCCACGACCCGTTCGCGGTGGGGGACACCTTCAGCCCGGTCGGCGCCTACGGCGGCGAGTAGAGCACCGTCCCGGCGCCGGGCGATAGCCTTCCGGTCGAGAGGGGCCGCCGCGGCCCTATCGGATGTCCGGAAACCCATCGCTCGGTGAAGCGGGGCGGTGCCGGGACTACGCCGGGTTGATGATGCGGCCCCAGGTGGACTTGTTGCCCCAGATGTTCTGACGCAGACCTTCCAGTTGCAGGATCTGGCTGTGGTCGACGAACAAGTTCACTTCGTTGCCGTAGTTCTTGATGTACCACTCGTACACCGGCGGATCCGCGGATTCGAACATCACGTGCTCCAAACCGACCCCGTTGATGATCTCCGCGACCGGGCGGGTGTTCCACTCCACGACGTTCTCGGTGATGCCTTCTGATTCGATCATGATGATGTCGGCGCCGGCCTCGAGGGCCTTGTTAGCGCGGGCAATCAGGTCGCCCACGTCTTTCTTGCCCTCGGCGGCCAGCTCTGCTTCGCCGGAGTCCCCGCCGGATCCGAACTGGATGCCCAGCTCCGGCTTCGCCTTCAGCCCGGCCTTTTTCACCCGCTCGATGAGCCGCAACAGCCCCGAGGTGGGAACCGAGATGAACCCGGCCGAGATCTCGATGACGTCGAAACCGACCTCCTTGGCCTCCTTCAGGTAGTGGTCCACGGCATCGGGGCCGTAGCGCAGCACCGTCTCCAGCCAGCCGCCGGAGGAGATGTACGCGTCGTGCTCGTGGGCGAGGTCGCTGAACGCGCGCACCTGCTCGCGGGGGAGCAGGGCGAACGATCCGCCGGCCCACTTCACGCCGTCGACCCAAGGGCCGGCCACATCCAGCACGTCGGCGAGGTGCCGGGTGCCGTAGGTGGAGTAGTACGGTCCGCGCACCTCGGTGATGCCTACCTTGCGCGGCTTGGGCGGCCGGTAGGCGCGGGGGATGAAGTTGAACGCGACGTCCTGTTCGATCGCATTGGCGCTTCGTGGTGTATCGGTTGATGCGGTCCCGGTGGTGGTGGGACTGGTGGTGGTGGGACTGGTGGTGATGGTCATGATGTGACCTTCCTTCTTTTTCTTCGTGGTAATGAAATCCGGGGATTGATCAGTGGGTGGCGAGCTCGCGGGTGCTCACCCGGGCCAACGCCTGGGTGAGGTCGCGCACGGTGTGATGCTCGAGGTCACGCACGATTCCGGCGATCTCCTCGCGCAGCTCGGGTGAGGCGAACCCGGATGCGACTGCGTCGAACTTCGCGCGCGCCACGTCCCAGCTCATCGGGTTGGTGTGGAAGCCCTCGTATGAGCTCTGCACCGAGCGCAGCACGGTGCCGTCGGTCATGGCGACCTCAAGGTCGGCGGGCATCTCGGCGGGGAAGCGGGCGGAGAATCCCTCGTCCGGGCTGACCTCCACCAGCGCGAGCAGGCGCTGGATGTCGGCGGCCGCAATCCGCTCCGGCGTGAACTGCGCGGGGTTGACCTCGCCGTCCAGCAGCGCGGCCGCGATCAGGTACGGCAGCGAGTGGTCTGCTTCCTCTTTGGTGCGGATATTGTGCTTGTCACCCTCTTCGCCTCCGCCGATGATCGAGTACGCCACGCCGAAGGTGCGCAGGCTCACCTTCTCGATACGTCTCGCGTCGAATCCGGCCTGGGCACGGATGGCCAGGGCCGCCTCCAGCGCCGACTGCGAATGGATCTCGGCATTGTGCTTCTTGACGATCGTTTTGCGCACCCGCTCGAGGTCCTCTGCGGACCAGTCGATCGTAAACGGTCCCGCGATGGAATCCTTGAAGCCCTTGTTGCCCTCGAACACCAGCTCGGGACCGGTGATCCCGCGGGAAGCGAGCAGCGCCGCGAAGGTGCCCTCCTTAGCCGTGTTCGGGTAAGCCAGGCCCTTCCAGTTGCTGAGATTGCCGGTGCGGGTGACTCGCAGCGCATTGTTGGCGGTGCCGGAGATCGCGATTGCGTTCGCCGTCTGCTCCTCGGTCAGCCGTAGCGCCTTGGATACCGCGGCTGCGCTCGCGTACGCGCCCTGCACGGTGTGGTCGAATCCCTTGGCGCGCACCGGGGCGACATCCGACAGACGCGCCTGCACCTGATAGGCGACGGCCAGGGCGGTGAGGAACTCGGTCCCGCTGCCGTTGACCGACTCGCTCGCCGCCAGCACGGCGCCCAGGTTGTCGGAGGGATGGCCGGTTTCGCCCTTGGCGAGATAGGCATCCATGAAGTCGAGGTAGCGGCTCAGGGCCACGTTGACGAACGCCGCGCGGTCGATCGAGGTTGTGCCGCCGCCGATCATGGTGGCTTGTGGTGTGCCGCCGAGGTCATCGACGAGCGTGCGGATGGCCACGATCGGTTCCGCGTCGAGGGCGCCGATCGCGACCCCGAGGGTGTCGAGCACTCGGATTTTCAGTTGCTCAAGCGCCTCTGCGCTGAGCCGGTCGAAGGACGCGGTGGCGACAAAATGTGCCAGGTTCTGGACTTCGGTCATGGTGAGACCTGCGATTTCTGAACGGGTAACCGCGCCCCGCATCGGGCTGGTAAGGGTTACCTGACTTCGCTTCTCACTCTGCCACGATTTATCTTGATGTCAAGATACTTTTATCTTGACATCAAGATATTTTTGGATGTTTCTAGAGCGCCTTGACCGCCCCGAGCACCTTGCCCAGCGAGTCCTTGGCATCGCCGAACAGCAGCGTCGTCTTCGGGTCGTACAGCAGCTCGTTCTCGATGCCGGCGAACCCCGGACGCATCGAGCGTTTGAGGAAGACCACCTGGTTGGCCTGGCCGACTTCGAGGATCGGCATGCCGTAGATCGGGGAACCCGGTGCGGTCTTCGCCGCCGGGTTGACTACGTCGTTGGCGCCGACCACGAGCACCACGTCGGTGTTCTTGAACTCCGGGTTGACCTCGTCCAGTTCCTTGAGCAGTTCGTACGGCACGTTCGCCTCGGCCAGCAGCACGTTCATGTGCCCCGGCATCCGACCGGCGACCGGATGGATGCCGAACGCGACCTCGACGCCGCGAGCCTCCAGGGCCGTGGCCAACTCGGCCACCGTGTGCTGGCCCTGGGCGACGGCCAGGCCGTAGCCGGGCACGATCACCACGCGCTGCGCGTAGCCGAGCAGCACCGCGACATCCTCGGCGGAGGACGAGCGCACCGGCCGCTTGCTCTGCTCGGTGGAGCCGGCCTTCGAACCGCCGCGGAACGCCCCGAACAGGATGCCGGTGACTCCGCGGCCCATCGCGGCGGCCATCACCTCGGTCAAGATCGTTCCGCTGGCCCCGACCAGCGTGCCGGCCACCACGAGCAGCACGTTGCCCAGCACGATTCCAGAGGCTGCCACGGCGATGCCCGTGAAGGCGTTGAGCAGCGAGATCACGATTGGCACATCGGCTCCGCCGACGGGGAAAACCAGCAGCAGGCCCACGCCCAGGCTCAGCACGAGCAGCGCGGATGCCCACAGCGGGTTGCCGGTCGCGATGGTGAATCCGCCGGTGACGATGGCCGCCAGCAGAACCAGGGTCATCACCCAGCGCATCCCCGGAAAGACCAGTGGGCGGGTGCTGATCAGCTCCTGCAGTTTGGCCACGGTCACAGCGGAGCCGGAGAACGACACCGCGCCGACCAGCATGGTGAACACGATCGCCAGGCGCACCCACGGGTCGTCGTTGTGGCCGAGCTCGAGCACCGCGACCAGCGCCGCGGCGCCGCCGCCGACGCCGTTGAAGCCGCCGACCAGCTGCGGCATCTGGGTCATGTGCACGCGGCGGGCGATGGGCACCGCGACGGCCGAGCCGATCGCGATCGCGGCGAGGATGAGCGGAACGTTTTCGAGCCGTACCGACAGGAACACCGTGATCACCGCCACGAGCGCGCCCGCGGCACCGATGAGGTTGCCGCGACGGGCGGTCTTGGGGGAGGAGAGGCCCTTCAGGGCGAGGATGAAGCAGACTGCAGCGCCCAGGTAGAGCAGCGCCGTCCATTCGGCGGGCAGGATGCTCACTTGGCGTCCCCCTTGGCCGGTGCCTTACGGGTGTGGAACATCTCGAGCATCCGGTCGGTGACGACGAAGCCGCCGACCATGTTGGCGGTGGCGAGCACGACCGCCAACAGTGCGACGATGAGGACCCAGACGTCGTCAGCCTGCCCGGCGACGATGATCGCGCCGACCAGGATGATGCCGTGGATGGCGTTGGCGCCGGACATCAGCGGAGTGTGCAGCTTGCTGGTGACTTTGGAGACCACCTCGAAGCCGACAAAGACGGCCAGAACGACCACCGTCAGGAGCGTTATCAAGTCCATCAGTCCACTTCCTTCGGCGGAGTCTGCGTCGGTGCCGTCTCGTTAGGCGCCGGTCTTCTCGTCGTCTTCGTCGGTGCCGCCGTTTTCGGTGCCGCCCGTTTCGGTGCCGCGGCCTTCTGCGGCGCGGTCTTCGGTGTCGCCGGCTTGGGCGTCGCCGGCTTGGGGGCGGAAGCCTCCAGGGCCTCGGCGGTCGGCGCGTGCAGCACGCTGCCGTCGCGGGTCAGGCAGGCTCCGGCGAGTACCTCGTCGGAGAAGTCCGGCGCCAGCTGGCCGTCCGTGATCATCAGTGCCAGCAGGTTTGCGACGTTCTTGGCGTACAGCCGCGAGGCGTCAGCGGCCATCGTGGATGGCGCATCCGCGAGTCCGACCAGGGTGACCACCCCGTCGCCGTTGGCGGTGGGCACCGCGGTGTCGGTGCCGGCGATGACTCCCTCGACGTTGCCGCCGCTCTCCGCGGCGAGGTCGACGATGACCGAGCCGGCGTGCATCCCGGCCACCATCTCGGTGGTCACCAGCAGCGGCGCCGCCCGGCCCGGGATCGCCGCGGTGGTGATCAGCACATCCGCCGCGGCCACGTGCGGGGCGAGCAACTGCCGCTGGCGCACACCCCGGTCCGCACTGAGTTCACGCGCATAGCCGCCCGCGGCATCCGCAGCGGCGTCGAGGTCCAGGTTGATGAACGTGCCGCCCATCGAGGTGACTTCCTCGGCCGAGGCGGCCCGGATGTCATTGGCCGCCACGCGCGCGCCCAACCGCTTCGCCGTGCCGATCGCCTGCAGCCCGGCGACGCCGGCGCCGAGGACCAAGACCCGCGCGGGCGGAATCGTTCCGGCCGCGGTCATGTAGAGCGGGAAGAACCGCGGGAATCGCATCGCCGCCTCCAGCACCGCGCGGTACCCGGACACCAGCGCCTGCGAGCTCAGCGCATCCATCGACTGGGCGCGGGAGATGCGCGGCACCAGTTCCAGCGCGAACGCGGTGACCCCAGCATCGGCCAGCGCGCGCACGGTGCGCAACTCGGTGGACGGCGAGGCGAAGCCGACCGTGATCGCACCGCGCTTCAGCCGGGCGGCAGTCGCCGGGCTGAGCGGCCCGACGTGGCAGAGCACATCCAGCTTTCCGGCGCCGAGCGTCTTGGCCACGACGGCCCCGGCGGCCGCGTAGGCGGCATCAGGGTAGCCGGATGCGACACCGGCGCCGCGCTCGATCGTCACCTGAAGACCGAGCCGGATGAACTGTCCCACCGTCTCGGGTGTTGCGGCGACCCGGCGTTCCCCCGCGCGCCGCTCCCTGGCGATACCCACTAGCACTGGCCACTCCCGTTTCCGCGCGGCAGGGCGAGGGGCCGGATGGCCGCGGCTCAGCGCTGTCGCTGCTTCTGGCTACTCGTAGCGTAACCACCCGCGGCCGGATTGCGGCGCAGGCACCACTTGCTGACCGAATGCTGCGCCACCCCGGCGGTGCGCGAGGCGGTCGCGGCCGGCCGCTGGCCGATGCCACGGCGGGGCGCCATCGCTGGACGGAAGGGCTGCTGGTAGACTCAGCACGGTCGTTCGAATACGCACGACGAGAAGTTCATAGTACGAACCTGGAGCAGGCCGGCAAGAAGCTGGTCACCGGTGGTGGATTTCCAGTCTTTCGCAGTTCCCGCTGCGAGGCCTGGCGGTTTTCTACTGTTGGCCAGAGCAGCCGCCAAAGCGTCCAGCGCGATGCCGCACACGCGGCGCCGTGCGGCACGCCCCTTTCTGCCCACTCCTGCTCCTTGACGAGTTGCTCCCATACGGGGAGCGACGTTTCGTCGCCAGAATGGCGACGAAAAACACAGTAAGGAGATAACCCCCCTATGGAGGGTCCAGAAATCAAATTCGCCGAAGCCGTTCTCGATAACGGCAAATTCGGCAAGCGCACGATCCGGTTCGAAACCGGTCGTCTGGCCATGCAGGCCCAGGGCGCGGTCGCGGCCTACCTCGACGAGGAAACCATGCTGCTGTCGGCCACCAGCGCGAGCAAACACCCGAAGGACAACTTCGACTTCTTCCCGCTGACGGTAGACGTGGAAGAGCGGTCCTACGCCGCCGGCAAGATCCCCGGCAGCTTCTTCCGTCGCGAAGGTCGCCCCTCGACCGAGGCCATCCTGGTCTGCCGCCTGATCGACCGGCCACTGCGCCCGTCGTTCGTCACCGGCCTGCGCAACGAGGTCCAGATCGTGATCACCGTGCTGTCGGTGGCGCCCGGCGAGTTCTACGACGCGCTGGCCATCAACGCCGCCTCCGCCTCGACGCAGATCTCCGGTCTGCCGTTCAGCGGCCCGATCGGCGGCATCCGTCTCGCGCTGATCGGCACCCAGTGGGTGGCGTTCCCGACGTTCGAGCAGCTGGAGAACGCGGTCTTCGACCTCACCGTCGCCGGCCGGCTGGTCACGAACAAGAACGGCCAGGAAGACGTCGCGATCATGATGGTCGAGGCTGAGGCCACCGAGCACAGCTGGGAACTCATCCAGGGCGGCGCGACCAAGCCCGACGAGGCCATCGTGGCGCAGGGCCTGGAGGCGGCCAAGCCGTTCCTCGCCCAGCTGATCAAGGCCCAGTCGGCGCTGGCCGCCCAGTCGGCCAAGGAGATCGCCGAGTACCCGGTGTTCCTGCCGTACAACCAGGAGACCTACGACGCGGTTGCCGAGCTGGCCTACGACGAGCTGAAGGGGATCTACCAGATCGCCGACAAGTTGGACCGGCAGAACGCGGATGACGCGCTCAAGGACCGGGTCAAGGCCGCGGTTCAGGAGAAGGTCGACGCCGGCAGCCTTGCCGCCGAGTCGCTCGGCATGGTCTCCGGCGCGTACAAGGCGGTGACCAAGAAGATCGTGCGCGGTCGCATCCTCACCGAGGGCATCCGCATCGACGGCCGCGGCACCACGGACATCCGGCCGCTGGACGCCGAGGTGCAGGTTGTGCCGCGCGTGCACGGCAGCGCGATCTTCCAGCGCGGCGAGACCCAGATCCTGGGTGTCACCACGCTGAACATGCTCAAGATGGAGCAGCAGATCGACTCGCTGAGCCCGATCACGAAGAAGCGTTACCTGCACCACTACAACTTCCCGCCGTACTCCACCGGTGAGACCGGCCGGGTCGGCAGCCCGAAGCGTCGCGAGATCGGGCACGGCTTCCTGGCCGAGCGCGCCCTCGTGCCGGTGCTGCCCAGCCGCGAGGAGTTCCCGTACGCGATCCGCCAGGTGTCCGAGGCGATCAGCTCCAACGGCTCCACCTCGATGGGTTCGGTGTGCGCATCCACCCTGTCGCTGCTGAACGCTGGAGTGCCGCTGCGCGCCCCGGTCGCCGGCATCGCGATGGGCCTGGTCTCCGACGAGGTCGACGGCGAGACCCGCTACGCGGCGATCACCGACATCCTGGGCGCCGAGGACGCGCTCGGCGACATGGACTTCAAGGTCGCCGGAACCAGCGAGTTCGTCACCGCGATTCAGCTGGACACCAAGCTCGACGGCATCCCCTCCGCGGTGCTGGATGGCGCGCTCAAGCAGGCGAAGGAAGCGCGTACCGCGATCCTCGCCGTGATGAACGCGGCCATCGACAGCCCGGACGAGATGGCACCGACGGCACCGCGCGTGATCAGCGTGCAGATCCCGGTCGACAAGATCGGCGAGCTGATCGGCCCGAAGGGCAAGACGATCAACGGTATCCAGGACGAGACCGGCGCCGACATCTCGATCGAGGACGACGGCACCGTGTACATCGGCGCCGTGGACGGTCCATCGGCCGAGGCGGCTCGCGCCGCGGTCAACGCCATCGCGAACCCGCTCAACCCCGAGGTGGGGGAGCGCTTCCTGGGCACGGTCGTCAAGATCGCCTCCTTCGGAGCGTTCGTCTCGCTCACCCCGGGCAAGGACGGCCTGCTGCACATCTCCGAGGTGCGCAAGCTCGCCGGCGGCAAGCGCGTCGAGAACGTCGAGGACGTGCTCTCGGTCGGTCAGAAGATCCAGGTGGAAATCACCAAGATCGACGACCGCGGCAAGCTGTCGCTGTCGCCGGTGATCGAGGAATCCGAGCCGGCATCCGCCGAGCCGGCCACCGTCACCGAATAGAACCACCGCACCACACGAGCCCGTTCCCACCACGGTGGGGGCGGGCTCGTTCGCGTTCACCCTCCCGATAGTCCCCGGTACCCCCGGTGGGACCCGGTGGTCGAGCCCGTCGAGACCCCAGTCCCGGTGGTCGAGCCTGTCGAGACCCCTTCCTGTAGTTGGCAATTTAACAGTATCGCTATATAGCTATATAAAGAAACTATGACCGCCGATCGTCCCGTCGCCGAACTCAAGGCACAGCTGTTCAAAGCGCTCGCCCATCCCGTGCGCATCCGGGCCCTGGAGCAGCTCGTGCAGGGGGAACGGTCGGTCGGCGACCTGGCCGAGCGCATCCAGACCGAGATCTCGCACGTCTCGCAGCAACTCGCGGTGCTGCGGCGGGCCGGCGTGGTGGACACCCGGCGCGAAGGCAACACGATCTTCTACAGCGTTCGAGACCCACGGATGTCGCAGTTGCTCGCGACCGCGCGCGGGCTGATCGTGTCGAATCTGCAAGACTCCCAAAACCTGCTGGCCTTCCTCGAAGAAGAGAACGAACCGCAAGCAGCGTCCCGGTGAGGCGGAGGATGTCCGCGGCCGGACGTGCCGCGCTCGCCCTGTTCCCCGGTCGTGCGGATTGGCGTGCCGCGAAACACTCGCCGGGACGCGACCTGCTCGCCGGCCTCACCGTCGCGATCGTCGCGCTTCCCCTCGCCCTCGCGTTCGGTGTCGCCTCGGGCCTCGGTGCCGGTGCGGGCATCACCACCGCCGTCATCGCCGGCGCGGTCGCCGCCGTGTTCGGGGGCAGCAATCTGCAGGTATCCGGTCCCACCGGTGCCATGACGGTCGTGCTGCTGCCGGTCGTGCACAGTTTCGGGATGGCCGGAGTGCTGCAGGTCGGCGTCATGGCCGGGCTGCTCCTGCTAGTCCTGGCGGTCTCGGGCGTCGGCCGTTACGTGCGCTACCTGCCCGCGTCCCTCGTGGAGGGATTCACGGCAGGGATCGCCGTGGTCATCGCGCTGCAGCAACTGCCGAACATGCTCGGCGTGCCACAGGGCGACCAGCAGCAGGTCTGGGCCATCGCCTGGGACGCGCTTCTCCGCTGGGCCGCGGCCCCGGATCTCGTGTCGGTCGCGATCGCACTCGGCGTCGCCGCGGTGATCCTGATCGGCGCGCGTTTCAAGCCTGCGCTGCCGCTTTCGCTGGTGGCCGTGGCGCTGGCCACCCTCGCGGCCTGGCTGATGCACACCGACCTCCCGCTGGTCGGCGCGCTGCCCGCCGGCATCCCGGCTCCCACCGCGGACTTCTTCGACCCGGCCCGGTTGTCCGCGCTGCTGCCGTCGGCCCTCGCGGTGGCGGCGCTGGCGGCGCTGGAAAGCCTGCTCTGCGCGACCGTCGCCGACGCCATGAGCGTCGGGCAGAAACACAACCCCGACCGCGAGCTTCTCGGGCAGGGGCTGGCGAACCTGGTCGTGCCGTTGTTCGGTGGGGTGCCCGCCACCGCCGCGATCGCCCGCACCGCCGTCAACGTGCGTGCCGGGGCCCGCTCGCGACTGGCGTCACTCTCGCACGCGGGCATCCTGCTGCTGTTCATCCTGGTCGCCGGTCAGGTGGTCGGTGTCATCCCGCTGGCGGCGCTGGGCGGTGTGCTGCTGGCCACCACGGTGCAGATGATTCAGGTAGGGGCCATCCGCAGCATCGTGAAATCCTCCCGGGCCGACGCCGTCGTGCTCCTGGTGACGTTCGCGGTGACAGTGGCCGTCGACCTCGTGACAGCGGTGGTCGTCGGACTGGTACTGGCCGGAATCCTGGCACTGCGCGCAGTGGCCAAATCGTCGTTCGTGGAGCGGGTGCCGCTGGACACCGGCGATCACCTGCGCGAGGAACAGTCGTTGCTCGATGAACGCATCGTCGCGTTCCGGTTGGACGGCGCCTTGTTCTTCGGCGCGGCGCATCGGTTCTTGCTCGAGCTGACCGACGTGGGTGAGACCGCCGTGGTGATCCTGCGGATGGGGCGGCTCACCACCGTGGATGCCACCGGCGCCATGATGCTCGACGACGCGATCACCCGGCTCGAGCGCAAAGGCATCATCGTGCTGCTGTCCGGGGTGAAACCGGGGCACAAGAAGGTGCTCGATGCGCTCGGATCCAAACATCGGCTCACGGCGTTGGGGCGCGTGTTCGCGCTCACTCCGCAGGCCATCGCCCATGCACGCGAACTGGTGGGGGTGGCGCGGGACTAGCGCGCCGCGGTCTCGGAGAGGCCCATCAGCTGGGCCCGGCCGATGACGTGCTCCCGCATCATGAAGCCCAGCGTGGCCGGGGTGCTTCCGGCCGGGATGTCGAGGGAGGGCACATCCAGGGCGCTCACGGTGAAGAAGTAGCGATGCACACCGTGTCCGGCGGGCGGCGCGGCACCGGCGTAGCGCTCTTTTCTGGCCGTGTTGGGGAGGGTGATCGCACCCTCCGGCAGCAGTCCGGCATCCGGATTACCGGCGTCGGCCGGCACCGCGGTGACATCCGCGGGGATGTTGTACACCGCCCAATGCCAGTAGCCGCTGCCGGTCGGGGCATCCGGGTCGTACATCGTGAGGGTGAAACTCCTGGTTCCCTCGGGCGCCCCGCTCCAACTCAGGGTCGGCGAGCGGTCCTCCGCGCCATCTCCGGAGCCGCGCGCCCACAACGGCAGGTGGTCGCCCTCCGCGAAATCGGGGCTCGAGAGCTCGAAACTCGGCACTTCGGGAAGATTCCAATTCGGGTCGTTCGCCACCGTGATCCTTTCGATGATCTTTCGGATATTATCCGACGCCCGGCTGTGCGGAGTACACAATGCCAGCGCTGATGAAGAACGCGATCGTGATGAGGATCATCAGCGTCGCCATGGCCCACAACCGTACCCGAAGCGTTCGCACGCCCAGGCGCACCGGGATCATGAGGGCATAGAGCACGACGACGGCGATGATGCCGCCCGTGGCCGCCCCGGGCGGTGTCATCCACAGCATCGGGATGAGCACGCCCACGCAGACCGCGGAAAGGATGGCGCCGGTGATCAGCCAGATCTTCCCTGTCGAGGTGGTGAGTGCACTCTGGTCCGAAACGTTCGGCGAATCTGACATTGGCCCGGCCTCCTCCCGCTTGTCTCCACGCTGCCACCTGGCAGCCGAAATAGCCACAGACGGTCGGATCTGCCGTGTTTCGGGGTGCTAACGCGGCGAAATCATAACGATTCGACGTGGCGTGCCTGGGCCGCCGTGGCAGGTGACCTAGTGTCGGAAACAGGCGGGAATCAGGGCGTCGCAGGCGCCCTCGGGAGGTGGCTAGACAGATGGACATGGCAGGGGCGGCGCAGGCTGGTACTGCGGTGCTCGCGGAGACTCCACCGTCCGGAATTTCGGCCATCGGAACGGGGCGCCGCCGCCTGGGCGAGTCGGCGCTGCGGGTGTTCCCCCTCGCCATCGGCGGCAACGTCTTCGGGTTCACGGCGGACTACGCGGCGACCACCGGCATCCTCAACCGGTACAGCGAATCCGGCGGCAACTTCATCGACACCGCCGACTGCTACGCCGACGGACGCAGCGAGGCGATGATCGGCGACTGGATGCGTGAGCGCGGCAACCGCGCCGAAATGGTGGTGGCCACGAAGGTCGGCAAGAGCGCAGCGAACCCGGGGGTCTCGGAATCGGCGATCGCGCGGGCGGTCGACGCATCACTGCGCCGGTTGTCCACCGACTACATCGATCTGCTGTACCTCCACACCGACGACGACAGCGTCCCGTTTGAGGAGACCCTGTTGGCCCTGGACGAGCAGATCCGCGCCGGGAAGGTGCGCTACATCGGCGTGTCCGACCACACCGGCAACCGTCTGATCGAGGCCAGGGTCGTCGCCGCCCAACTCGGGCTCACCCCGCTGGTGGCGGTGCAAAGTCACTACAACCTCCTGCACCGGTCGGTCTACGAAGGAACCCTGGCCCAGGTTGCCGCAGCGCAGCGCCTCGGCGTCATGCCGAGATTCGCTCTGGCCGGCGGGTTCCTCACCGGAAAATACCGCAGCCGCGCGGACCTCGCCCGAACCAAGCGGGACCTGCCAGGCAAGCACCTCGGTCGCCGCAGCCTCAAGATTCTGACCTGCCTCGACCGCATTGCCGCGCTTCACCAACAAAGCGTCGCCACGATCGCCCTGGCCTGGCTGCTCTCCAAACCCGGAGTGGTCGCTCCGGTGGCCAGCGCGAGCCTCCCGCAGCAGGTGGACGATCTCGTCGCCGTGACGGGCGTGCAGCTCACCCGTCATCAGGTGGCGGAACTGGACCGCATCTCGGCCTGACCGGGTTCGCTCAACAGCGCACCGATCGGTGCTGCGCCTGGTTAGCGCTGCGGCGCCAGGATGCGTTCCGCCATGCGCTGTAGCGCGGCCGCGGTGGCCACCGGGTCGCCGGCGTAACCGCCCGACATCGCCCCGTCCGAGGCGAGCACGAAATCGTCGGCGGCGTCGCCGGGCAGCGGATGCTCCGCCTGCCGGAACAACTCCGACACGAGCTCGGAATACCAGTCGCGGTGGGCGGTGACGAGCACCCGCACCGGGTGCTGCGGCTCGGGGAACTCCGCTGCGATATTGAGAAACGCGCAGCCGCGGAAACCAGGATCCTCGATTTTCGCCAACAGCCGGTCCAGGAGCGCCCGTAACGCCTCGGCCGGGCTCGTCGCATCCGCCACGATCGTCTCGACTTCCGCGCGTTCGGTCTCGTGGCGATGCTTCACGTACTCGAGGATGAGATTGTCTTTGGCCCGGTAGTGCTTGTAGAAGGTGGCCTTGGTGACCTGGGATTCCTTGATCAGCCGGTCGATGCCGACCGTGTGGATGCCGATCGAGTAGAACAGCGTGTCTGCGGTGTCCAGGATGCGCTGCTTGGCCGGGGAGAAGGCCGCTGGGGCACGCCGTGATGTCGGATCAGTTTCAACAATCATCACGGCGCGGCTCCCTCGGGCGATCTGGGCTTAGTTATCCACAAAGCCGTGTGGGTAGCTAGCCGGGCTTGGGGGGAAGCCCGACTTCTTTCGCACCGCGAGATTCGGGTTCGCGGTGCCGGTGTTGTTGCTGCTGGTGTTGCTGGTGTTCTCGTTGAAAGCCTTAAGACTGCTGTCCGGGCCGTCGCAAGAACAGTAACACAGATCGGGGGACAGACGAACTTGTTTGTCCACATTTTTCGCAATTCTCTGTACCCAGTTCGGGGCGTCGAGGGGGCGCACCGGTGCCCCGGGTGCCATAGGCTCAAGGAGATGAACGGCGCAGTAGATCTCCCTCTCGGCACACCCGAGCTGTCCTTTACCGCATCCGGAGATTCGCTCGTTCGCCGCAGCGTGCTGCCCAGCGGCGTGAGAATCCTCAGCGAACGGGTACCCGGCGCCCGAAGCGCCACCATCGGATACTGGGTCGCGGTGGGGTCGCGCGACGAGGCGGACGGGACGTTCGGCAGCACCCACTTCCTCGAGCACCTGCTGTTTAAGGGCACCGCGACGCGCAGCGCGTTGGACATCGCCGTGAGCTTCGACTCGGTCGGCGGCGAGCACAACGCGAGCACCGCCAAGGAATACACCTGCTATTACGCCAAGGTGCGTGATCGCGACCTGCCCATGGCGGTCGAGGTCATCGCCGACATGCTCACCTCCTCGCTGCTCGATCCGGGGGAGTTCGAGAACGAACGCGGCGTGATCCTCGAAGAACTCGCCATGGCCGATGATGACCCGGCGGATGTCGCGAGCGAGCGGTTCTTCGAGGCGGTATTCGGTGAGCATCCGCTTGGCCGGCCGATCGGCGGCAGCCCTCAGACCATCAAGGCGGCCACCCGTGACGCTGTCTTCGCCCACTACCGGGCGAATTACCGCGCCCAAGATCTGGTCATCACGGTGGCCGGTGCGGTGGATCACGACGAACTCGTCACCGGGGTGGAGCGCGCCCTGGTGGCCGCCGGCTGGGATCTGGCCGCCGAGGCGAGCCCGGTCGAGCGGCGTGAAGTGCTGGCCACCCCGATCGCCCAGGGTTCGCCGCTGGTGCTGGTGCACCGGCCGATCGAACAGGCCAACATTCTGATGGGGATGACCGGCCTGCCGGCCGCTGATCCCCGCCGCAGCACCCTCGCGGTGCTGAACTCGGTGCTCGGCGGCGGGATGTCGTCCCGGCTGTTCCAGGAGGTGCGCGAGAAGCGCGGCCTGGCCTACTCGGTCTACTCGTTCTCGCCGAGCTACTCGGATTCCGGGCTGATGGGACTCTATGCGGGCTGCTCCCCGGCGAAGGCCGGCGAGGTCGCGGAGTTGATGCTCGCCGAGTTCCGTCGCCTGGCCGCCGACGGCGTCACCGACGAGGAAATGTCCAGGGCGTGCGGGCAGCTCAGCGGCGCATCCGCTCTCGCTCTCGAAGACTCCGACACCCGGATGTCACGCCTCGGCCGCTCGGAGATCACCCTCGGTGAATTCGCCGACCTCGACGAGGCACTGCGGCGGATGCTGCTGGTCACCGCGGCCGAAGTGCAGGAACTCGCGCAAGAACTCGTTGCCCGCCCGCTGGCGGTCGCCGCTGTCGGGGCCGTCGATGAGGCGTCCTTCACTCCGATCCTGGAGGTGCCAGCGCGCACCGACTGAATCCGCCTAGACCACTGTCATTTCGAGTCACGTAAGGACGACGATGTCCCATTTCCTTTATCTGGTGCGCCACGGCGAGCAACAGGACGCCGAACACGGCATGCCGGACGGGCCGCTGTCGGCCCGCGGGAAACGTCAGGCGCAGGCGATCGCCAAGCGACTCGGGGGAGTGCCGTTCACCGGCGCATGGCATTCGCCGCTGCAGCGCGCGCAGGAGACCGCGCAGATCATGACGGAGACGATGCCCGGGCTGACCCCGGTGCCCTCGGCGTTGTTGTTCGATTGCATCCCCTCTGGGCCCGCACCGGACATGCCGCACGCGTTCGAGCAGTTCTACGGGGCGGTCACGCGCGAGCAGATCGAGGCCGGACAGGCGCAGATGGCGGATGCTGTTGCCGAGTGGCTCTCGCCGGCGCGCCAGGAGCGCCACGACCTGTTGATCACCCACAATTTCGTCATCGCGTGGTTCGTGCGCGAGGTGTTCGACGCGCCGGCGTGGCGGTGGATGGGTGTGAACCAGGCCAATTGCGGGCTCACCATCATCCGGGTCCGGTCGGCGAAGCCTCCCGTGCTGGTCACCCACAACGACCTGGGGCACCTGCCGCCTGAGCTGCGCACCGGGTTGCCGGAAAGCCAGCCGTTCTGAGCTGACAGCGCGCGCCGGCGCCTTGGTAGATTGAACGGGTGAAAACCAGGGTTGCCGTAGTCGGCGCGACGGGCAGGATGGGCACGCTCATCGCCGGGCTGATCGAGGCCGGGCGGATCGATGGCCCGGCAGTCGGCGGCGACGACGGCGCCAGTGAATTCGAGGTGGTCGCCCGGCTGCACTCCGGCAGTGACTTGTCCGAGCTGGTCGGCGCGGACATCGTGGTGGATGTCTCGGCGCCTGCGGTCAGTCCCGGCGTTGTGGAGTTCGCGGTGCGGCATGGCATCCGGGTGCTCGTCGGCACCAGCGGCTGGTCCGCCGAGCGCATCGCCGCGCTACGCAAGGCGATCAACGACGAGGCCGAGACATCGGTGCTGATCATCCCCAATTTCTCGCTCGGATCCGTGCTGGCCACCCGCTTCGCGGGCATGGCCGCCCGGTTCTACGACTCGGTGGAGATCATCGAGGCGCACCACCGTGGCAAGAGCGACTCGCCGTCCGGGACGGCGATCCGCACCGCGGAACAGATCGGCACGGCACGCTCGGAGCTCGGCCCGGTGCTCGCGCCGCACAGCGACCAGCGGGCACGAGGCCAGCAGGTATCCAGCGTGCCGATCCACAGCCTCAGGCTGAACGGGGTGCTGGCCAAGCAGGACGTGGTGTTCGGCGGCGCCGGCGAGGTGCTGACCATCAGCCACGAAACCCTTGCGAACAGCGCGTACGAGGCCGGCATCCGGCTCGCGTTGCGCGCCACCGGCATCCGCGGGATCGTGGTCGGCCTGGACGCCCTGCTCGATCTCGGCGGAGGACAGCCCCAGCAGCAGACGCAGCAGCGGAACCAGCGGGACCAGCCGCGGGCGCAGCAATGAAGGGCCGCTGGGCGGCCATCCTCATGGCCGCGGTCCTGGTGCTGTATCTGGTGCTGGTCATGCAGACCTCATTCCGGCTGCTCGCCGTCGACGAGCCGGTGGCCAAGGCGCTCGGCGTCGCGCTGATCGTGCTGCCGCTGCTCGGCTGCTGGGCGCTGTGGGCGGAGCTGCGGTTCGGCATCCGCAGCCAACAACTCGCGCAGGCGCTCGAGTCGGAGGGCGGACTGCCCTCCGACGATCTGCCCAAGCGGGCCAGCGGGCGGCCCGAGCGGGTCGCGGCGGATGAGCGGTTCCCGCGCTTCCAGGCCGCCGTGGAGGCTGAGCCGGAGAGCTGGACGGCCTGGTTCCGATTGGGTATGGCCTACGACGCCAGCGGCGATCGGCGGCGGGCGCGGCAGTCGATCCGGCGGGCCATCGAGCTCGAGCGCACCGCGCGCCGGCGCTGACCTAGTCGGACAGCGCTGCGTCGATCGCCTGCTCCACCCGGGTGTGACGAAACCGGAATCCGTCGGCGAGCAGCTTGTTCGGCACGATCTTCTGGCTGCTGAGTAGCAGCTGCTTGGCGGCATCCTGCAGGGCGAGGATCATCGTCCACTCCGGGATCCGGAACAGGTGCGGTCGGTGCATCGCCCAGGCCAGCACGCGGGTGATCCGGTCGGAGGTCGCCGGGGTGGGGCCGACGAGGTTGACCACTCCGGACAGGGTTGAGGTGAGCGCGTGTCTGATCGCTGCGGCCTCGTCGTAGAGGCTGATCCACGGCCACACGTCGCCGCCGGTGCCCAGTCCCGAGCCCAGGCCCAGCTTGGTCAGCGTGGTCAGCGGGGCCAGCGCGCCGCCCCTGGCGATCACCAGTCCGGTGCGGAAGACGACCAGCCGGGTCGCGGCCGGGGCCAGCGCGGCGGACCCCTCCCAGGCCTTCACCACGTCGGCAAGGAAACCGGGTCCCGGCGCGGAGGACTCGTCCAGCCTCTCGCCGGGCCGGTCGCCGTAAATGCCCACTGCCGAGGCACTGAGGAACACGGCGGGCGGCCGGTCGGCCTGGTTCATCGCATCCGCCAGGGTGCGGGTGGCGGTCAGTCGGGACTGGACGATTTCCTTCTTGTAGGCGTGTGTCCAGGGCAGACGCTGCAGCGACGCGCCGGACAGGTTGACCACGGCGTCGGCCTCATCGATCAGGCGCGTGTCGATCATGCCGGCGCTCGGGGCCCAGTTGTGCTCGTCTGCGCTGCGTGGCTGCCGGCGCACCAGCACGGACACCAGGTGACCGTCCTCGCGCAGTTGACGCACGAGCTCGGTGCCGATCAGTCCCGAGGCGCCGGAAACGAGGATGCGCGCCTGCCTGCTCACTCGCGCGGGCTGTGCCACTGAGACTCCTCGCATCCGGACGGTGCCGGGTGTGCCGTCACCGCCGCACTGCCACTGTATTGATATCGTGAGTGCCGTGCCAGTTCCCACCGAATCCCGTCCCGAAAGCACGTCCCGGCCAGAGATGACGTCCCGGCCAGAGATCACGTTCCGTTCGGACATCACCGTGGAGCTGGTCCGATCCAGCGCGCACGACTCCGACGTGCTCTTCGCTGCCCGCGTGTCCACCCAGGGTGAGAAGACCCTGGACAACGACCGGCTCGACGGCACCGAGACCGAGCAGGATCAGAAGCGTAACCGCGGGCTGATCAACTACCTCATGCGGGACCGGCACGGCTCTCCGTTCGAGCACAACTCGATGACGTTCTACGTGCAGGCGCCGATCTTCGTGTTCCGGGAGTTCATGCGGCACCGCATCGCCTCGTACAACGAGGAATCCGGGCGCTACCGGGAGCTGAACCCGGTGTTCTACGTGCCATCACCGCAGCGAAACCTGGTGCAGGTTGGCAAGCCAGGTGCGTACGAGTTCTTGCCGGGTACCGCCGAGCAGCTGGCGCTGGTCGAGCAGCAGACCAGGGACGTGTCGCAGCAGGCTTTCGCGGCCTACCAGCGGATGCTGGATGCCGGGGTGGCGCGCGAAGTGGCGCGGATCATCCTGCCGCTGAACATCTATTCGTCGATGTACGTCACCATGAACGCCCGGTCGCTGATGAACTTCCTGTCCCTGCGTACCAAGCGCGAGGACAGCCACTTCCCGTCCTTCCCGCAGCGGGAGATCGAGATGGCTGCCGAGCAGATGGAGCACCACTTCGAAACCCTGATGCCCCTCACCCACGAGTCCTTCAACAAGAACGGGCGCGTCGCCCCCTAACCCCTCGCATCCCTCCCATCCCTCCGGTTCATCCCGTTTATCCCGTTTCAAGGAGTTTCTGTACTTCGGGCACCGGTTTGCGGGGATCTGGGGGGCTCGGTGACAGAATCTCCGTGAGACGGGTTTAAGAGCGGCGGATGCCGGGGGTCGGACCGGGCGCCGGGTGCGGGACCGGATGCTGCGGCAGGCTGCTCCGGATGCTGCGGCAGGGTGCCCCCGATGCCTCGGCGTCTCCTCCCTCACACCGGCGGAGAGCTCGGGTAGTCCACAATCGAGAGCCGAGCGCGGCCCACGGATCACGGGGGCCGCCATCGTGTCGGCATGCGATCACTTGAGACAGACATCCTCGGGCTCGGCGGTCTCGCCGCGACCCACGAGTTGTATGCGCGCGGCTACGGGAAGACGCTGCTGCGTTATGCGGTGCACGCCGGCGCCATCATCCGGGTGCGGAAGGGCTGGTATTGTCGCCCCGACCTCGCGACCGAACTGCAACAAGCCGCGCGCGTGGGTGGCAGGCTGGCTTGCGTCAGCGCCGCACGCTACTACGGGCTCTGGGTTCCCGGCCTGCCCGGCGCCCTGCACGTGCAGGTGCCTCCAGACGCCTGCCAACTCCGATCCCGGTCCGACTACCGGCGCCGGCTTTCCGACCTCGTCGGCCACCACGTCGTCGTGCACTGGAGTACTGATGCGACACCGTCCCGTCTCCTTGTCTCCGTCGCAAGCTGCGTCGAGCAGGTGGCGTGCACGCATCCGGCCGAGCACGGATTCGTGGTCGCCGAATCCGCGTTGCACCAACGCAAGCTCACTCGTGCGCAGTGGCATCGCATCCTCGATGGTCTGCCGCGTCGGCTGCGGCGCCAACTGGCGGCGGCGGGAACGCTTTCGGAGAGCGGCACCGAATCGATGTTCTGCTTCCGGATGCGCAGAATCGGCGTCCGATTCCGGCAACAGGTGCGCATCGGGCGCGATCGCGTGGATTTCCTCATCGGCGACCGCCTCGTCGTGGAGATCGACAGCACCGGCTACCACGACCCGGTGGCGGACATGAAGCGGGATGCCCGACTGAGCATGCGCGGGTACCGGGTGCTCCGGTTCCACTACGACCAAGTCGTCAATCACTGGGACGAGGTGCTCGGATCGGTCCTGGCGGCGCTGTCCCGCGGTGACCACCTTGCCGCCTGACCCGTCCCATCTCACGGAGAATCTGTCACAGAGGGGCCCGGATCCCGATAAACGGGGTGCCGGAGGACAGAAACTCCTTGAAACGGGATGGGACACGGGATGGGACACGGGACGGGACGGGGGATGTGACCGGGGCAGCAGCAGGCGAGTGGGTCGGCACGATACCCTGTAAGTCGTGAGTACTCGCGAGAATCCGTTCGGCCAAGTGCTGGTCGCCCTGGTCACCCCGTTCACCGCTGACGGCGAAGTGGACTGGCCGGGAGTCGAAAAGCACATCGACGACGTCATCAACGCCGGCGCGGACGGCATCGTCGTCACCGCCACGACCGGTGAGACCAGCACCCTCACCGACCCGGAGAAGCTCAAGCTCGTCGAGGTCGGCAAGTCGGTCGCGGCCGGCCGCGCCAAGATCATCACCGGCGGCGGCTCCAACGAGACCGCCCACGCCATGCAGCTGTACAAGGCCAGCGAGAAGGCCGGCGCCGACGCCGTCATGATCGTCACGCCGTATTACAACAAGCCCACTCAGGCCGGCGTGCTCACCCATTTCCGGCTCATCGCCGACGCCACCGACCTGCCGGTCATCCTCTACGACATCCCGGGCCGCACCGGCATCCCGATCAAGTACGAGACGATCCTGCGTGCCGCACAGCATCCGAACATCCTGGCGATCAAGGATGCCAAGGGTGACTTCGCCGAGGTCAGTCGGGTGCTCAACAACACCGACCTCATGTACTTCTCCGGCGACGACGTCAACGTGCTGCCGCACCTGGCGATCGGTGCGACCGGCCTGATCGGCGTCACCGCGAACATCACCGCGACCCCGTACCGTCAGATGGTGGATGCCGTGAACGCCGGCGATCTGAAGACGGCCACCGAAGCGTACCGTCGCCTCGAACCGCTCGTGCGCGCCGTGATGACCCACGTGCCCGGCACCGTCGCCGCCAAATACATCCTGCACGGACTCGGCCGCATCGGCTCCGCGCGGGTGCGGCTGCCGTTGGTCGGCCCCGAGGACTTCGAGGCCGCGCAGATCGAGGAAGGCGTCGCCCTGGTCGGCCAGATCCCCGGCCTCGACCTGTCCAACTTCAGGCCGGACCGCAACGCCGCCGCCGGCGGCGCGCTGCCCAAGGTCGCCGGGACCACCCGCTGACGCGTACCCACTTGCACCGGAGGTTCACGACCTCGACACACCAGGCCACACGGCCGCAAACCCACTGGAATCCATGAACTCACCTGTCTATTCGCCGCGCGCACTCACTCCCGGAACCCTCCGCGTCATCCCGATCGGAGGGCTCGGCGAAATCGGCCGCAACATGACCTCGTTCGAGATCGACGGCAAGATCCTCATCGTCGACTGCGGGGTGCTCTTCCCCGAGGAGACCCAGCCCGGCGTCGACCTCATCCTCCCCGACTTCAGCCCCATCCGCGATCGGCTTCAGGATGTGATCGGGGTCGTGCTTACCCACGGCCACGAGGACCACATCGGCGCCGTCCCCTACCTGCTGCGGCTGCGCGCCGACATCCCGCTGATCGGCTCCAACCTCACGCTCGCCCTCGTCGAGGCCAAGCTCAAGGAGCACCGCATCACCCCGTACACCCTCACCGTCAGCGAGGGCCAGCACGAGAAAATCGGACCATTCGACCTCGAATTCATCGCGGTGAACCACTCGATCCCGGATGCGCTGGCCGTTGCCATCACCACCTCGGCCGGCACCGTGCTGCACACCGGCGACTTCAAGATGGACCAGCTTCCGCTGGACCGCCGCATCACCGACCTGCGCTCCTTCGGCCGCCTCGGCGCGGCCGGGGTTGACCTGTTCATGGTCGACTCGACGAACGCCGACATCCCCGGCTTCACGGCATCCGAGCGCGCCATCGGCCCGGTGATCGAGTCCGTGATGGCCAAGGCGCCGCGCCGCGTCATCGTCGCCAGCTTCTCGAGCCACGTGCACCGCGTGCAGCAGGTGCTGGATGCCGCGCACGCCAACGGCCGCCGCGTCGCGTTCATGGGCCGCTCCATGGTGCGCAACATGACCATCGCCGCCGAACTCGGCTATCTGCGGGTGCCCGAGGGTGTGCTCATCGACCACAAGAAGGCCGCCGACCTGCCCGACAACAAAATCGTCTACATGAGCACCGGGTCCCAGGGCGAGCCGATGGCGGTGCTGGCGCGGATGGCCAACCTCGAGCATCAGATCGAGGTCGGCAAGGGCGACACCGTGATCCTGGCCTCCAGCCTCATCCCCGGCAACGAGAACGCGGTGTACCGGGTGATCAACGGCCTGACCAAGCTCGGCGCGACCGTGGTGCACAAGGGCAACGCGAAGGTGCACGTCTCCGGTCATGCCTGCGCCGGCGAGCTGCTCTACTGCTACAACATCGTGCGGCCGAAGAACGTGCTGCCCGTGCACGGCGAATACCGCCACCTGGTCGCCAACCAGGCGCTGGCCATCGACACCGGGGTTCCGGAGGAGAACACCATCATCGGCGAGGACGGCACGGTGATCGACCTCAAGGACGGCGTCGCGACGGTCGTCGGCCAACTCGATCTGGGCTACGTGTACGTGGACGGCTCCACGGTCGGCGAGATCACCGAGGCGGACCTCAAAGACCGGCGGATCCTCGCCGAGGAGGGCTTCGTCTCGATCTTCCTGGCCGTGGACATCCAGACCGGGCGGGTTATCGTGGGTCCGGAGATCCAGGCCCGCGGCTTCGCCGAGGACGAGGCGGTCTTCGACGCGGTGAAACCGCTGATCATCAAGGCGCTGGAGAACGCGGCGGACAACGGCACGCGCGACGTGCACGCCTTCACCCAGGTGGTGCGGCGCACCGTCGGTCGCTGGGTGAACAGCTCGCACCGCCGCCGGCCCATGATCGTGCCGGTGGTCATCGAGGCGTAGTACTCCGACCCGAGGCCCGACCGATACCATTCCGGACGAGACCGCCCGCCGCGGCGGGGTGTCTCGTCCGAAATGGTATCCCTCGGCGTGATTTGCGGGTCCGCAGGGTTGCGGGCAGGGTGGCGTCGCGGGGGCGGATGCCGGCGGCCGCGGTGACACTCGCCGCGCCTCCGCGTCAATGACGGTGGCGCAAAGTAGCCTGGAAACCATGGCTACGAGCACCAGGTCGACCTCGCGCGCCCGCCCGCAGTCCGCGCGCGGACGCTCGTCGACGACCCGCAAATCGCGCGCCACCCCGGCGCCGAGACCCGGTCTGGTCACGCGAATCTGGCTCAGTCTGGCCCACGTCGTCGGCGGCGCCGCCCGGGTGCTCGGCACCGAAACCCTCGCCAAAGACGAACGCCGCGACGGCGTGCCGTTCTTCATCGTGCTGCTGGCCATCGGCGGCGCGTTTGTCGAGTGGTTCAACCCGACCAGCCCGGTCGCCGCCGCGTTCGACGCCTACACGTTCGGGGGCCTGTTCGGCCGGGTCGCCTACGCGCTGCCGGTCATCATGCTGGTTTTTGCGATCTGGCTGTTCCGGCATCCGTCCTCGGTGAACGACAACGGCCGGATCGGCATCGGCCTGGGCGTGCTGCTGATCTCGGTGAGCGCACTGTGCCACATCTTCGGCGGAGCGCCCGCTCCCTCGGCCGGCCTGGCCGCGCTCGCGGTGGCCGGCGGCATCTTAGGCTGGCTGCTCGGCGCGCCGCTGGTCGCGCTGACCACCGGATACGGCGCCACCGCGATCGTCATCGCGCTGCTGGTGCTGTCGTTGTTCATCATCACGAAAACCCCGCCCAACCACGTCGGTGCCAGGGCGAGGCAACTGTACGCCTACCTGTTCGGCGCCCAACTCACTCCCGCCCAGGACGCCCAGGCGACCAAACCGGAGGTCGCCTTCGGCGGCCTGGAAGACCTCGGCCTGTCCGGCGACGACTCGGTGCCGTGGTGGCGGCGCAACAAGTCGCACCGGGAGGAAGATCCGGCGTTCGACTCACCGGTGCTCACCCCGGCGGTCACCGAAGTGGTCGCCCACGTCACAGAAGACCTGGCTCAACCCAGCCCGGCCGGCGCATCGGCGATCGGCATCCGAGACGACGCAGAGCCCGCAGGCGCCAACCTGCTGCCCGGCTTCGGCGCGGACACGAACGACGACTTCGACGAGGATGCGGCGCACCTGCGTCCGCAGCAGCCCAGCGCACCCTACCGGCTACCCGCCGCATCCACCCTCGCCGCCGGCACCCCGGCCAAGGCCCGCTCCGCCGCCAACGACGAGGTCGTCCGCTCGATCACCGATGTGCTGAAGCAGTTCCACGTCGACGCGGCGGTAACCGGCTTCAGCCGCGGCCCCACGGTGACCCGCTACGAAATCGAACTCGGCACCGGCGTCAAGGTGGAACGCGTCACCGCCCTGAGCAAAAACCTTTCCTACGCGGTGGCCAGCAACGAGGTGCGCATCCTCTCGCCCATCCCCGGAAAGAGCGCCATCGGCATCGAGATCCCCAACTCGGACCGCGAGATCGTCTCCCTCGGCGACGTGCTGCGCTCCAAGGCCTGCACCTCGAGCAAGCACCCCATGACCATCGGACTGGGCAAAGATGTCGAGGGCGGATTCGTGGTCGCCAACCTGGCGAAGATGCCCCATTTGCTGGTGGCCGGGTCCACCGGCTCCGGAAAATCCAGCTTCGTCAACTCGATGATCACCTCGCTGCTGATGCGGGCAACGCCGACCCAGGTGCGAATGGTGCTGATCGACCCGAAGCGGGTCGAGCTGGCCCACTACGCCGGCGTCCCGCACCTGATCACCCCGATCATCACCAACCCGAAGAAGGCCGCGGAAGCGTTGTCCTGGGTGGTCAAAGAGATGGACATGCGCTACGACGACCTGGCCAGCTTCGGCTTCCGCCACATCGACGACTTCAACGCCGCCGTCATCGCCAACGAGATCCAGTTGCCGGCCGGCAGCCAGCGCACCCTCAAGCCGTACCCGTACCTGCTCGTGGTCGTCGACGAGCTGGCCGACCTGATGATGGTCGCCCCGCGCGACGTCGAGGACTCGATCGCCAGGATCACCCAGCTGGCCCGGGCCTCCGGCATCCATCTCGTGCTGGCCACGCAACGGCCGAGCGTCGACGTGGTGACCGGGTTGATCAAGGCCAACGTGCCCAGCCGCCTCGCGTTCGCGGTCAGCAGCATGACCGACTCCCGCGTCATCCTGGACCAGCCCGGCGCCGACAAGCTGATCGGCCAGGGTGACGCCCTGTTCCTGCCGATGGGCGCCTCCAAGGCGATCCGGGTACAGGGCTCCTGGGTCACCGAGGCCGAGGTGGAGGCCGTGGTCAAGCACGTCACCCGCCAGGCCAGGCCGGAGTACCGGAACGACGTCGCGGCGGCCACCGAGCACAAGGTCATCGACGCGGACATCGGCGGCGACCTCGACGTGCTGCTGGAGGCTGCGGCGCTCATCGTCAGCACCCAGTTCGGCTCGACCTCGATGCTGCAACGCAAGCTGCGGGTCGGTTTCGCGAAGGCCGGCCGGCTGATGGACCTGCTCGAGTCCCGGCAGATCGTCGGACCGTCCGAGGGCTCCAAGGCCCGCGACGTGCTGGTCGGCGTTGAGCAACTGCCGTCCGTGCTGGCGATGCTGCGCGGTGAGGAACCGGATGCCGTCCCCGCAGCCGCGAGCCAGCCCGATCCGGTCGAGGAGATGACGAGCGGTTACGATGAGGTGGAGGGCGGCTCGGACGAGGATGCCTGGAAGCTGACCGGTAGGGAGTAGGGCCGTGACATCTCCGGATGCTTTCGACTCCGGGATGGCAGGCGCTTCCCGGGGCAGTTCGATGCGCGGTCGGGTCGCCAGGGCGGGCGATACTCCGGCGAGCAACGGCAACGTCGCGAACATCATCACGGTGGTGCGCATCCTGCTCGCCCCCCTGTTCATCTGGATGCTGCTCGCCGACGCCGGTGAGCTGGGCCTGCTGCGCTACCTGGCCGCCGCGCTCTTCATCGTCGCCATCGTCACCGACAGCGTCGACGGTCGTCTGGCACGCCGTCAGAACCTCGTCACCAACGTCGGCAAGCTTCTTGACCCGATCGCCGACAAGGTGCTCACCGGCGGCGCACTGGTCGCCCTGTCCCTGCTGGGCGAGCTGTGGTGGTGGGTCACCATCGTCATCCTGGTCCGTGAATTGGGCATCACCGCGTTCCGCTTCGCCGTGCTGCGCAATCGGGTGGTCGCCGCCTCGCCGGGCGGCAAGCTGAAGACCGTCGTGCAAGCGGTCGCCATCTCGCTGTACCTCGTGCCGCTTTGGGTCTTTCTGGGCGACTGGATGCACTGGGTCAACGGCGTCGTCATGGGTGCCGCCCTGGTGCTGACGGTGCTCACCGGGATCGACTACCTGGTCAAGGCGTACCGAGTGAGCCGGCCGCGCCGTGTCTAACCAGCTGTCCGCGCAGGTCATCGCAGCGCTCACCGCCCGCGGCGAGACCATCGGGGTCGCCGAGTCGCTCACCGGCGGAGCGTTGGCGGCGGAACTGATCGCCACGCCGGGAGCGTCAGTCGTGGTCAACGGCGGCATCGTCGCGTACCGCACCGCGTTGAAACACGCGCTGTTGGGCGTTGACGCCGCACTGCTCGCCGAGCACGGCGCCGTGCATCCGCAGGTCGCCGCACAGATGGCGGTCGGGGTGCGGGACGCGCTTGCCGTCGATGGCGTTCCCGCGTCGATCGGCCTGTCCACCACCGGCGTCGCGGGGCCCGATCCGCAGGACGGGCATCCGGTCGGCACGGTGTACCTCGGGCTGGCGCACGGCGACAAGGCGCGCACCCGCGCGCTGGCGCTGAGCGGCACCCGCAACGAGATCCGCCGGGCCGTGGTGGATGCCGCGCTGCGCTGGCTCGTCGAAGAGCTCGGAATCCCGGCCGGGTAGAACGCGCCTACAGCGGCGAACGGTACCGGTTCTCCGGGCGTCCGGTGGCGCCGTAGCGCGGTTCCACCGATGCGAGGCCTCGCGCGACGAGATACTCCAGGTAGCGCCGCGCACCGACGCGGGACATGCCGACCCGTTCGGCGAGCTGGCTCGCGGACAGGTCGCCGTGCGCTTCGCTGAGCGCTGCGGATACCCGCTTCAGCGTCGCCGCCGACACCCCCTTCGGTGGCGAGCTGGACGATCCGTTGCCGACGCCACTGCCGCCGAGGATCTCATCAACGGTGCGTTGGTCGAGCGCGGCGCCGCGGCTGCGCTGCAGTGTGGTGTGGTGATGCAGCACCTCGTCGAGGCGTTCCCGCAAGGCGGATGCGGTGAACGGCTTGACCAGGTAGTGCCGCACACCGTTCGCCCGTGCTTCCCGCACGCTCGCAAGGTCGCGGGCCGCCGTCACCGCGATCACTTCGACCCGCCTGGCCCGTTCCACGCTGAGTCGGCTGAGCACCTCCAGGCCGGAGAAGTCCGGAAGATAGACGTCGAGCAGCACGACATCCGGAGCCAGCAACTCCACCTGCTCCAGGGCCGCAGCGCCGGAGTGCGCCTCCCCGACCACGGTGAAGCCCTCGTGAGCTTCGACGAAGAGGCGGTGGATGCTGGCGACGGACCGGTCGTCGTCGACGATGAGGGTGCGCAGCGGTGCGCGCTGCGGCGTGCTCACACGATGCTCCCGCGTGCCGTGCCGGCCGGCGCCACGGCATCCGGCGACGCCGACAGCGGCAGCCTCACCGTGACGCACGCACCGCACGGTGATCGGTCGGTGATGACCACCTGCCCGCCGTATCGTTGCGCGATGCGCTTGACCAGCGTCAATCCGATCCCGCGGCCGGGGGAGAGTCGCCCAGGTGGCGCGGTCTTGGATGAGTAGCCAGGAGTGAACACCCGCTCCCGCAGCGACTGCGGGATTCCCGGGCCGTTGTCACTGACGGCGACCGTGAGCACCTCACCGGCGTCCTCCGGCTCTCGGATGATCGACACCTCGATACGGCCGCCGTACTGACAAGCTTCCACGGCGTTGTCGAGCAGGTTGCCGAGCACCGTCAGCAGGTCCCCGCGCAGCGCCGTCGACGGCGGATCGGAGGGGATCGGTGCCAGGGACGAGTCCGGAGCGACCTCCACGACGATGCCCGATTCCTTGGCCCGCGTCTGCTTCACCAGCAGCAGCGCCGCCACTTCGAGGTCGCGGATCCCGGAGGAGTCCGTGACGCTGGAGAGTGACCCGCCGCTGCCGGCCCGTTCGATGAACGCGACCGCCTCGGAGAAATGCCCGAGCTCGAGCAGCCCGGAGATCACGTGTAGTTTGTTCGCGAAACCGTGCGCCTGAGAGCGCAGGCCGTCGGCGAGGTCCTGGGCGCCGTCCAGATCCCGCAGCAGCGTGTGCAGCTCGGTGTTGTCCCGCAGGATGAGCATGGCGCCGATGACCCGGCCGTCGATCGTCGCCGAGTCCCGGCGCACCAGCAGCACCCGTTCGCCGGAAAGCACCAGTCGCTGCTCTGTCGCGTTCTCGGCGACCATCCGGATCAACTCCGGGTCGAGCACCTCGCTCGCGGGCAGGCCGACGATTTGCTGCTCCGGATCCAGGCCGAGCAGCCGGACGCCGGCGTCGTTGATCAGCGAGATCCGGCCGGACTCGTCGAGCGCGACGAGTCCCTCCCGAACGCCGTGGAGCATGGCCTCGCGGGTCTCCAGCAGGCCGGCGATCTCGTCCGGCTCTAGCCCATAGATGCGCCTGCGGATCACGGCGCTCACTCCCGCGGCTCCGATCATGCCGAGGATGGCCGCCACACCGATCGTGATGAACAGCAGTGTGGAGTTGCCCAGGTAGTCGTTCCGCAAGTCGGATTCGAGGATGCCGACGGACACCACACCCATCACCTTGTGGTCGGCGTCGAAGATCGGCAATTTCACCCGCCACGACTCGCCCAGGGTTCCGGTCTGGGTGCCCACGAACATCTTCCCGGACAGCGCGGTACCCGGGTCGGTGGAGACCTCGTGGCCGATCCTGGCCGGGTCGGGGTGGGAGTAGCGGATGCCCTTGTCGTTGGTGACCACGACGTAGGTGACGTTGGATGCCTTCCGCACCACCTCGGCGATCGGCTGGATCGTCTGGCTCGGGTCGGGCTCGTCGAACGCGTCGATGATCGCCGGCAGCCGGGCGACGGACTGCGCCACCCCGATCATCCGGTCGCGGTACGCGTCGCGAAGCTGTTGCTCCTGCAACCAGCTGGCGACGATTCCGGTGCCGACCACGGTGATCAACACGATGGCAACCTGCAAGAGAAGCAGTTGCATGCGCAGCGACAGTGACCGGACCACACGTCCAGTGTGACCTAGATTCACACGGGTCACCGTCGGGGAATCATTCCAGTCTCGATCCCGTTACAGATAGCAGTTAACAAGCGCAATACAGACTGTACTGGTTAGAGTGTGAGGATCGATGGTTGTAGTGTTACGTGGCTATCGGAAGTCAACAGGCGGCACAGTCAGAATTACGAGGAGGGTCCAATGGTTCTAGTTCGTCAGGAAATTGGTGACGTGCTCCGGGACTTTCGTCTGCAGAAGGGTCGTACCCTTCGTCAGGTCGCGAGCAAAGCGAGTGTCGCACTCGGCTACCTGAGTGAGGTTGAGCGTGGTCAGAAAGAGGCCAGCTCGGAAATCCTTGCGTCGGTCGCCGATGCGTTGGAGACGCCGATTTCCGTCATCATGCGTGAAGTAGGGGATCGTCTGGCCATCGTCGAGGGGATCAATGTGATTCCCGACACGGTTCCCGACGACCTTGTCGCGGACTTCGATGCAGGAATGGTCGTCCACTAGACGCCATTCACTGCTTCGCCCACTACTTGTTTCACAGCAGACGCGCTCCGGTTCGCTTAACGCGGGCCCGGGGCGCGTTTGTGTTTGGTGGCCGCGTTTGTCGTTGGTGGGCCTTTTCGACAAGGACGGTCTGGATGCGACAATGCGAATGAAGCAGTGCGGGGGAAACAGTGCGGGTGAAGTAGTGCGGGTGAAACAGTGCGACTGAGTGAGTTCTGGCGTGCGGTGACCGACGAGTTCGGCGACGTCTACGGTCGCGCCCTGGTGCGTGACCTCGTGCTGACCACTCTGGATAGCGGTGGTGCTCTGGGCGATGTCACGGCCGAGCGAGCCATCGCGGCAGGGGTGCCGGTGCGCGATGTCTGGCTGGCCCTGTGCGCGGACATGGATGTTCCTTCCGAGCGCCGCTACGGAGTCGGCCAGATCCGAAAAGGACGCTGACCGTCGCGACTCGCCGGCCGAACCGCCTCGAACATGTCTTCGGCCATTTGTTAGACTCCTCCCAAGGCGACATCGAATCGAGTTATTCACAATCGGCCTGTCCTGCACGTCAATGTCGCAGGCCCGGCGTACCGTGTGACTCGCACGACGATGCACGTCGTTCGAACAACTCAACACCCGCCTTGTCGCAGTGTTACCGGGCCCTGCACCACCGGCCAGGAGCACACGCGTCAGCCTGTAGGCACACCATCCACAACCGCTAAGGACCAACACCATGCCATCACCAGCAGATCGCGAGAAGTCGCTCGAAAGTGCTCTCGCCCAGATCGACCGTCAGTTCGGCAAGGGCTCGGTCATGCGCCTGGGCAGCGACGAACGCGCTCAGGTCGCAGTGATCCCCACCGGCTCCATAGCGCTGGATGTCGCGCTCGGCATCGGCGGGTTGCCCCGCGGTCGCGTCGTGGAGATCTACGGACCGGAGTCCTCCGGCAAGACCACGTTGACACTGCACGCCATCGCCAACGCCCAGGCCGCGGGAGGCATCGCGGCGTTCATCGACGCGGAGCACGCCCTGGATCCCGAGTACGCCAAGGCGCTCGGTGTCGACATCGACGCCCTGCTGGTCTCCCAGCCCGACACGGGGGAACAGGCGCTGGAAATCGCCGACATGCTGATCCGATCCGGCTCGATCGACCTCATCGTCGTCGACTCGGTCGCCGCCCTCGTGCCGCGTGCCGAGATCGAAGGCGAGATGGGCGACTCGCACGTCGGCCTGCAAGCCAGGCTGATGTCGCAGGCGCTTCGCAAGCTCACCGGCGCGCTCAGCCAGACCCAGACCACCATGATCTTCATCAACCAGTTGCGCGAGAAGATCGGCGTGTTCTTCGGCAGCCCGGAAACCACCTCTGGCGGCAAGGCACTGAAGTTCTACGCCTCGGTGCGCCTGGACATCCGGAGAATCGAGACGTTGAAAGACGGCACCAACGCGGTGGGGAACCGCACCAGGGTCAAGGTTGTCAAGAACAAGATGGCGCCGCCGTTCAAGCAGGCGGAGTTCGACATCCTGTACGGCGTCGGCATCTCCCGCGAAGGCAGCCTCATCGACTTCGGTGTCGAGCACGAGATCGTGCGCAAGTCCGGCGCCTGGTACACCTACGACGGCGACCAGCTCGGTCAGGGCAAGGAGAACTCACGTCGGTACCTGATGGAGAACCCCGAGACGGCGAACGAGATCGAGCGCAAGATCAAGATGAAGCTCGGCATCATGCCTGACCCCGAGGCCATCGCTGCCGCGACGAAGGCAGCCGCCGATGCCGCCAAGGCCGCGGCCGAGCCCACGGCAGCGCGCAAGGCAGTGTGACGAGTCGGCAGATGAAGTCCGATGACGGCCTCGCCCCGGTGACCTATCTCCCCGGGGTGATGCCGCCTGTCCCCGGCGCTCCTACCGCCGGCACGCCTGTCGCCGGTGCTCCTGTTCAGGCGGACACCCCGGCTCCGGTTCGCCCGAAAAAGTCCCGGGCTCGGGAGACGAGCATCCGCGCGTTGACCCGGCGCGACATGTCTCGCTGGGAACTCGAGCAGGTGCTGCGCGCCAGGGACCTCGACGAGGATGCCGTGGCGACCGAACTCGCGCGACTCGAGGAGCTCGGTCTCATTGACGACGGCGCCCTCGCCGACATGCTGGTCAGAACCAGGCACCAACGCAAGGGGCTCGGCCGGTCGGCACTGACCGCGGAGCTGCGGCGCCGGCACGTCGAGCAGCACCACATCGACGACGCCCTCGCCCAGATCGACGACGATGACGAGCAGGCCACCGCGGCGCACCTGGCACAAGACCGGGCGCGTCGGCTGACCGGGCTCGATCACGAGACCGCGGTGCGCCGGCTCAGCGGCTACCTGATGCGCAAGGGGTACTCGTCCGAGGTGGTGCGCGCCGCCGTGCGCGAGGCGCTGCCGGGGCACCGGTCCGGCGTGGCCTTCGACTGACCGGTGAGAGCAGAATGCTAGTCGCCGTCGTCGGCGCCACCGGGACGGGAAAGTCCGACCTGTCACTCGACCTCGCGGAGGCGCTGGCAGCCCACGGCGAGGCGGCGGAGATCGTCAACGCCGACGCCATGCAGCTGTATCGCGGCATGGACATCGGCACCGCCAAGCTACCGGTCGCTGCCCGCCGCGGGATCCCGCACCACCTTTTCGATGTGCTCGAGGTCAGCGAGGACGCCAGCGTGGCCCGCTACCAGGACGCGGCGCGCAAGGCGGTGCAGGACATCCTCGACCGCGGCGCAGTCCCGATCCTGGTGGGCGGTTCCGGGCTTTACGTCTCCTCGGTACTGTACGACTTCCGCTTCCCGGGCACCGACGCCGCGGTCCGCGGTCGGCTCGAGGCCGAATTGGCGGCCCATGGCACCGCGGCGCTGTACGACAGGCTCGCGGCGGTGGACCCGGTCGCGGCCGAGGCGATCGGACCGCACAACGGCCGCAGAATCGTTCGCGCTCTTGAGGTGGTCGAGCTGACCGGTGCACCGTTCGGGGCCGGCCTGCCGGCGCAGACCAGCACCTGGATGCCGACGACGATCCTCGGCCTTCGTGCCCCGCGCGCCGAACTGGTGGCGCGCCTCGATGATCGCGTGCGCGGCATGTGGCGCGCTGGCCTGGTCGAGGAGGTGCGCTCACTGCTGCCGCGCGGCATCGAGCAGGCGGGGACCGCTGGCCGGGCGATCGGCTACGCCCAGGCGATCGCGCAGCTGGCCGGCCGAGTCGAGGAGGCCGAGGCCATCGCGCTGACCGCGGCGCTCACCCGGCGGTACGCGCGCCGGCAGGTCGGCTGGTTCCGGCGCGAGAAGCTCACCACCTGGCTCGACTACGATGACCCTGAGCGAATCTCGCGTGCTGTGCAACTAGTCTTATCCAATGGCTGAAATCTCCTTCACGAAGGGCCACGGCACGGGAAACGACTTCGTGCTGTTCGCCGATCCCGACGGCGAAGTGGACCTCACACCCCGTCAGCTCGCCACCTTGGCGGACCGTCATTTCGGCGTCGGCGCCGACGGGATCATCCGGGCGGTGCGGTCCCGCGGCCTGCCTGACGGCGCCGCGGCTCTCGCCGAAGACGACGCGGCCGAATGGTTCATGGACTACCACAATTCCGACGGGTCGCCCTCGGAGATGTGCGGCAATGGCATCCGGGTCTATGCGAAGTTCCTGCTCGACAACGGACTCGCCGAGCTCGCCGAAGGCGGCACCCTCCCGATCGGCACCCGCGGCGGCGTGCGCGATGTGCAGCGCAACCTGAGCGGCTACCAGGTGGATCTCGGCCGCTGGAGACTGGACGACGGCGAGCCGCTGGTGCGCGCCAAGAACCTCAAGGTGGCTAGGCCAGGACTGCGCATCAACGTGGGCAATCCGCACGTGGTCGTTGCGCTGTCCAGCGTGGCGGAGCTCGAATCGGCCGACCTTTCGGTCATCCCGGTGGTGGAGCCGGAGGAGATCGGCGGAGTCAACGTGGAATTCGTCGTCCCGGTCGACCCGATGATCCAGGGTGGGATGGGACACATTCGGATGCGGGTGCACGAGCGCGGCAGCGGCGAGACGCTGTCCTGTGGCACCGGTGCGGTCGCCGCGGCGTTGGCGACCCGGCACTGGGCCGGAGCCGGAGCGCCGAATCGTTGGAAGGTCGAGGTGCCAGGCGGCACGCTCGGCGTCCGGATGTGGCCGGCCGAGGACGGCGAGCACGTGTCGCTCAGCGGTCCGGCGGAATTCGCTTATAGCGGCGTGGTCGAGGTCTGAGCCACAGCTTCCGAGCGCCGACGCACCCGCAACACGCGGTATCCCTTGTTCGTGGCCGCGCGCGCGACGGTGAAGTCGGCCGAGAGGGCGCCGTCGAGCCAGCGGTGCAGCGAGTCGGAGCCGAGGTTCCTCTGCACGACCAGCCAGGCGTCGCTGCCCTCCTCCAGCCGGGGCAGCCAGCGCAGCAGCATGGCGTGCAGTTCGCCCTTGCCGACCCGGATCGGCGGGTTGGAACGGATCGAGGTGAACTGAACGTGCTCCGGTACCTCGTCGGGGTGACAGGCGGTCACGTTGCTCAGCCCCAGCGCCTGCGCATTGCGCTTCACCAGATCGAGAGCCCGCCGGTTCACATCGACGGCCCAGACGGTGGCATGCGGGGCCTCTAAGGCCAGGGTCAGCGCGATCGGACCCCATCCGCAGCCCAGGTCGAGAAGATCGCCCCCCGGGGGTGCAGGTGGCGTGTTGGCGAGCAGCACTCGGGTGCCCGCATCGATCCGTTCCGGACTGAAGATGCCGCTCGCCGTCGTCAGTTCGTAGTCCCGTCCGGCCAACGTGGCGTGGAACTGGCGCAGATGCGGGTCGCTCTCCGGGTTCGAAGTGAAGTATTGCTCGCTGGCCATGGAGAAGAACTTACCGAAGTGGGAGGGCTTAGGGTTAACCGAATGGACAGACGTGAGCCCCACGAGGCCGATTCGGACGATCTCATCGCCCGGGTGCTCGATCGGTCGACCACCCGAGCGCAGGTCGTTCACGCCGATTGGGACGAGCCCCGCGGTGCCGACGGTGACCAGTACGAGCGGGAAGAACGCAGGGCGCTGCGGCGTGTACCCGGTTTGTCGACTGAACTCGAGGACGTCACCGAGGTCGAGTACCGGCAACTGCGCATCGAGAACGTCATCCTCATCGGCATCTACTCCGGTGGAACGCTCGACGAAGCCGAGACATCGCTCCACGAACTGGCAGCTCTCGCGGAGACGGCGGGAGCCGTCGTGCTCGACGGCGTGCTGCAACGTCGTCCCACCCCCGACCCGAGCACCTATTTCGGCAAGGGCAAGGCCGCCGAACTGGCTCACCTGGTGGCATCCCTCGGTGCCGACACCGTCATCGCCGACACCGAGCTTGCGCCCAGCCAGCGCCGCGCCCTGGAGGACGTCGTCAAGGTCAAGGTGATCGACCGCACCGCGGTCATCCTCGACATCTTCAGCCAGCACGCCAAGAGCCGCGAGGGCAAGGCCCAGGTCGAGTTGGCCCAACTCGAATACCTGCTGCCCCGGCTCCGCGGCTGGGGCGAGTCGATGTCCCGCCAGGCCGGCGGGCAAGTCGGCGGCGCCGGAGCCGGGATGGGCTCGCGCGGCCCCGGTGAGACCAAGATCGAACTCGACCGTCGCCGGATCCACACCCGCATGGCGAGGCTGCGGAAACAGATCGCCGGTTTCGCGCCTGCGCGCGAGGCCAACCGGGCCAACCGGCGCCGCAACGCCGTCCCATCCGTGGCGATCACCGGCTACACGAACGCCGGGAAGTCCTCGCTGCTGAACCGGATCACGCGCACCGGCGCCCTCGTCGAGAATGCGTTATTCGCCACGCTCGACACCGCCGTGCGACGGTCCACGACCGAGGATGGCAGGGTCTACACGCTGGTGGACACCGTCGGCTTCGTCAGGAACCTGCCGCACCAGCTCGTCGAGGCGTTTCGGTCGACGCTGGAAGAGGTACGCGACGGCGACGTCATCGTGCACGTGGTCGACGCCTCGCATCCGGACCCCGCAGGACAGCTGGCGACCGTGCGGGCCGTGATCGGGGAGCTGGGTGCCCGCGACATTCCCGAGATCGTTGCCTTCAACAAGGCGGACCTGGTGACCGAGGATGAGCGGCTGGTGCTGCGCGGTCTCGAGCCGAGAGCCGTCTTAACCTCGGCGCGCACCGGCGAGGGCGTCGACGAATTGCTGGAGTGTATCGCCCAGCTGCTCCCGAAACCGTCGATCCGGCTTCAATTACTCGTGCCGTACGATCGCGGCGAAGTCATCTCCGCTCTGCACGAGCGCGGCCGCATCCTGGACACCGCGTACGTCGAAGGTGGCACGGCGGTCACCGCCCTGGTCACCGAGCAGCACGCGGCGCAACTGCAGGACTACGTGGTGCCCGGCGACCGGCACGTTGCCGACGCGAACCCGGCCTGACCGGGTAACCCGTTTCGGTTAGACCGCGCGCAGTACCGCGACGACCTTGCCCAGCACCTCGGCGTGGTCGCCCAGGATCGGGGCGAAACTCGTGTTCCGCGGAAGCAACCAGGTGTGTCCGTCACGCTGCTGGAACACCTTCACCGTAGCTTCCTCATCGAGCATGGCCGCGACGATGTCACCGTTCTCCGCGGTGTTCTGCTGACGCACCACGATCCAGTCGCCGTCACAGATCGCGGCATCGATCATCGACTCGCCCGACACCTTGAGCATGAACAGCTCGCCCTTGCCGACGAGCTGCCGGGGGAGTGGGAACACCTCGTCGATCTGCTGCTCTGCGGTGATGGGGATGCCGGCGGCAATGCGACCGACGAGCGGGACCATGGCGGCGTCGCCCACGGGGATCCGCGCATCGGAGGGGGCCGCGCCGGACTCCGCGGCGCCGGAAGAATGCGGCACATCGATAAGGATCTCCAGTGCCCGCGGCCGCTTGGGATCGCGACGGAGGTAGCCGCTCAGTTCGAGCTGACCGAGTTGGTGGGTCACGCTGGACAGTGACGATAGGCCCACTGCGTCGCCGATCTCGCGCATGCTCGGCGGGTAGCCGCGGGATTCCACCGAATGCCGGATCGCCTCCAGGATGGCGATCTGCTTGGCACTGAGGCTCTTGCGCCGGCGGGTGCCGCGCTTGGACCGGGGCAGCTTCTGGGCCGATGCCGCCCGGTCGGTCGTGGCTGCGGCTGCCTGATCTGCGGTGTCCATGTCATGTCCGATCTTCGATGTCAGTGGTGCCTGGTTTGCTGATGCCGACACCAATACTGTACCGCCGAGCCGCGGGATAAGCAAAGGTGTGTTCGACGGTGTGTCGATAAAAAATGTCGGCGGATCGAAAGAAAAAGGTTGCACGAAGAAGGTAGACGAATGTATGTTCGGAACGTGAGTTCGCATTCGGCGCTCCCGGCCGAGCGCCGAATGCGAACGCAGCACAGTGTAGAAGCCAGCGGTAAAGACCAGCAGGTAAAAGCAAGCACGGTGAGAAAGGTGAACGACATGGTTCCCACCCCGACTCGACCACGCGGAAACGCGGTGGTCTCCACCGGCGCGAGCGTTCACGCACCGCGGCTGCGCATCACCCGACGCGGCCGAATGGTCCTCACAGCCCTGGCGGCCATTCCGCTGATCACCGGTGCCCTGATGTTCACCGCCAACGGTGTCGCCGCCGCGACCGAAACGGCCAGTTCGGCGGCGTTCCAGCAAGTGACCGTGGCGGCGGGTCAGTCATTGTGGCAACTGGCCGCCGTTCTGGCGCCATCCGCCGATCCACGCGATGTCGTGTCCGACATCGTGCACCTGAACCAATTGGACGGCGCCGACGTGCAGCCGGGTCAGCGACTGGCGATACCGAGCCGATACTCGCACTGACGAAGCCCAGCACGGCAATACGATGGCAGGGTGATTTCTCTCTCCGACCTGCCCATCCGGGACGACCTCAGGGGCCGCACGCCGTACGGGGCACCGCAGAAACCGGTACGGATCGCTCTCAACGTCAACGAGAACACGCATCCCATCCCGGAGTCCGTGGCCACCGACATCGTGGCGGCGCTGGCGGTGGCCGTCCGCGGCGCCAACCGCTACCCGGACCGGGAATTCACCGCACTGCGGCACAGCCTGGCCGGCTACCTCGGGCACGGGGTGGCTCCGGAGAACATCTGGGCGGCCAACGGCTCCAACGAAGTGCTGCAACACCTGCTCCAAGCCTTCGGCGGGCCGGGTAGGAGGGTGCTCGGCTTCCCACCCACCTACTCCATGCACTCCATCATCGCGGCGAGCACCGGAACCACTTGGGTCACCGCCCCGCGCGACCCAGGGTTCGAGATCTCTCCGGAAACGGCGGTGCGCGGCATCGAGTCCACGCAGCCGGATGTGGTGTTCTTCTGCTCGCCGAACAATCCGACCGGAACCGGGGTGTCGCTGGAGACGATCGCCGCCGCCTACGAGGCCACCTCCGGCATCGTCGTCGTCGACGAGGCCTACATCGAGTTCGCACCCGCCGGACTACCCAGCGCGCTGACGCTCCTCCCTGGGCGGGAACGGCTCGTGGTCTCCCGCACCATGAGCAAGGCGTTCGCCTTCGCCGGAGTCAGACTCGGCTACCTGGCCGCAGACCCGGCCATCGTCGACGCGTTGCGTCTGGTGCGATTGCCCTATCACCTGTCGGCACTCACTCAGGCGGCGGCGACGGCGGCGCTGGCCCACTCGAGTCAGATGCTGGCGATGGTCGACGACATCAAGCAGCAGCGCGACCGTCTGCTCCGGGAGTTACCCCAGCTGGGGTTCACGGTCTGGCCGAGCTGGTCCAACTTCGTGTTGTTCGGCGGAGTCAACGACCCGCACGCGATGTTCGAGGCCCTGCTCGAGCAGGACATCCTGATCCGCGACCTCGGCATTGCGCACCACCTGCGCGTCACCGCGGGCACCGAGCCGGAGACCACGGCGTTCCTGAACGCTCTCGCTAAGCTTGACGGATGACGCACCAGCGTGAAGCGCACCTGAGACGTGAAACCAGCGAGTCCAGCATTGAGCTGTCGCTGAACCTGGACGGCACCGGACGTGCCGACATCGACACCTCGGTGCCCTTCTTCGACCACCTCCTGACCGCGTTCTCGAAGCACTCGCTGATTGACCTGATGGTGCGCGCACACGGCGACACCCAGATCGACGTGCACCACACCGTCGAAGACACCGGAATCGTGCTAGGCAAGGCCCTCGCCGAGGCGCTCGGCGACAAGGCCGGCATCTCCCGGTTCGGCGACGCCCTGGTGCCGCTGGACGAAGCCCTCGTGCAAGCGGTGGTCGACGTGTCGGGCCGACCGTACTTGGTGCACTCCGGCGAGCCGGCCGGCTTCGAGTTCCACCTGATCGGCGGCCATTTCACTGGGTCCATGGTGCGCCACGTCTTCGAGGCGATCACGTTTCACGCCATGCTCACCGTGCACGTCACGGTGCTGGCCGGACGTGACCCGCACCACATCGCCGAGGCGGAGTTCAAGGCCTTCGCGCGCGCCATGCGCCAGGCGGTAGCCCTGGACCCGCGCGTTGACGGCATCCCTTCGACGAAAGGGGCGCTCTGAGATGCGCCGACCAACCGTAGTCGTCCTGGACTACGGAAGCGGTAACGTCCATTCCGCGTCGAAGGCGCTCGAGGCAGCCGGCGCCAACGTCGAACTGACCGGGGACCGGCACAAGGCCTGGGACGCCGACGGCCTGGTGGTTCCCGGAGTCGGAGCGTTTTCCGCCGTCATGGCCGCGTTGGCTGAGGCCCGCGCACCGGAACTGGTGGACCGGCGGCTGGCCGGCGGTCGGGCCGTCTTGGGCATCTGCGTGGGGATGCAAGTGCTCTTCGAGGCAGGCGTCGAGGGCGGGGACTCCACCCCAGGTCTGCATCAATGGCCCGGAATCGTTACCGAACTGCAAGCACCGGTGCTGCCGCACATCGGCTGGAACACGGTGGAGGCTCCGGAAGACTCCACACTGTTCGCCGGCGTAAGAAACGAGCGGTTCTATTTCGTGCACTCCTTCGCGGCCGCGCACTGGGATCTACCGGCCAGCGGCACCCTCGCGCCGGCGTCGCTGACCTGGGCCGAGCACGGCACCCGCTTCCTCGCCGCGGTGGAGAACGGTCCGCTGGCCGCCACCCAATTCCACCCCGAAAAGTCGGGTCTTCCGGGCATCCGGCTGCTGTCCAACTGGGTGGCAGCCCTGCACAGTGACTAGTATCTGAATCTTGTGCCGTACGCCACCGGCAGCACCAGCTGTTGTGCACCGAGACCTGGCCGAGAAGGACCACATGAGCGAATTCACCACCACCCCGCAGTTGATTTTGCTGCCGGCCGTCGATGTCGCCGACGGCAAAGCCGTGCGGATGACGCAGGGCGAAGTCGGCACCGAGACCAACTACGGCGACCCGGTCGAGGCGGCGGACGACTGGGCGCACCAGGGCGCCGAGTGGATCCACCTCGTGGATCTCGACGCCGCGTTCGGACGTGGCGACAACCACGGCGTGATCAAGCGGGTGATCCGCCAGGTGCGCGGCGTCAACATCGAACTGTCCGGCGGCATCCGTGACGACGCCAGCCTGGAACGCGCCCTGGCCACCGGTGCCAAACGCATCAACCTCGGCACGGCGGCGCTGGAAAACCCGGAATGGGCCGCGCACGTCATCGCAGAATACGGCGAGTCCATCGCCGTCGGCCTCGACGTTCGCGGCAACACTCTGGCGGCCCGAGGCTGGACCAAGGACGGCGGCGACCTGTTCCAGGTCGTCGACCGGCTCGAGGCCGCGGGCTGCGCCCGCTACGTCGTCACCGACGTGACCCGCGACGGCACGCTGACCGGGCCGAACCTCGATCTGCTCAGTGCGGTGGCCGAGCGCACCGACAAGCCGGTGATCGCCTCCGGCGGCATCTCCAGCCTGGATGACATCTCCGATCTGCGCGCGCTGGTGCGGTTCGGCGTCGAGGGCGCCATCGTCGGCAAAGCGCTGTACGCCAAGGCGTTCACCCTGGCCGAGGCGTTGGACGTGGCCGGCAACTGATGCCCGTGTCGAACACGACCGATTCCGCCGGCCAGCCCTGGGCGGGCCGCAGCTTCGCCCACGTGACCGCGTCCGACGACGACGGCACCGCACCGCAGGAATACCTGGCAGTCCTCGACCGGTTCCATGCCGGGGACGCCGGTGCCGATGAGGTGGTGCGGGTGCTCGCGCGGTGCCGGTTGTTCGTGCCGCTGGTCGCCAAGCTCGCCGAAGCGACCACCAGCAACGGGCTGGCGTCCGACAAACGGGCGGAGATGTCGATCGTCACCGTCGCCGGTCCGGACGGCCGCAACGTGCTTCCGGCCTTCACCAGCGTGGCCGCCCTGCAGCGGTGGAACCCTCGCGCACGTCCCGTCGCGCAGACCATGCGGCTCATCGCGCTGGCAGCGGCCGACGACGGGACCGATCTGGTGGTGATCGACCCCACTTCGCCCACCGAATTCGCGGTGCGCCGACCCGCTGTCTGGGCTTTGGCGCAGGATCTGCCGTGGACTCCGAGCTACGGCGACCCCGAGGTGCTCGCCGAGTTCGTCCAGGCGGCAGGCCCGGAGCCTTCGGTCGACGCCGTTCAGGTGGCCGCCGGCGACCCGGATGCGCGACTCACCGGTCCCGAGTTGGCCCTCGTGCTGCAGCTTGATGACGGACTCGGACCGGACGAACTGACCGCTGTGGTGGGCAGGATGCAACAGCGCTGGGCCTCCAGCACGGTGCTCGCCGAGCGGGTCGACTCGCTGGAGATCCGACTGGTCGCGAAGGGCGCCTGAGCGCGGTCAGCGGGGCTGCACCGTCGGAATCTCTCGTCTTGGTAACCATCCGCCGCTCGTGTTGTCATCCCGACCGGCACGTGGATAACCTCGATTGAACGTCAACCACAGCATTGGCAACCCGACGGCGTATTGCTGAGTCCCCACCGGAAAGAAACCAATGAAATCCAAGCTCGTCCTCGCGCTCGTCCTCGCCTCCGCCACGGTCCTGTCCTTGGGCGCCTGCGCCACAGGCGACCAGAGTCCCGCGGCGTCGTCGTCGGCGGATGCCGGCAGCAAGGACCTGCAGGCCCTGGGGGACCGCGGACTGGTCATCGGCACTGAGGGGACGTACCGGCCGTTCTCCTACCACGACTCGGCGACGAACAAGCTCACGGGCTACGACGTGGAGATCGCCGAGGCGGTGGGCAAAAAGCTCGGCGTGAAGGTGTCGTTCCAGGAGACGCAGTGGGATGGAATCTTCGCGGCGTTGGACGCGAAGCGGTTCGATGTCATCGCCAACCAGGTGTCCATCACTCCGGAGCGCGAAGCCAAGTACTCGTTCAGTGAGCCCTACACGGTGTCGCCCGGCGTCATCATCACCAAGACCGATGACACGGACATCACAAGCTTCGCCGATCTGAAGGGCAAGAAGACGGCGCAGTCCAACACCAGCAACTGGTACGCGCTGGCGCAGAAATATGGCGCCGACGTCGAGGCGGTCGAGGGCTGGGCGCAGGCGATCGCGCTGCTGCAGCAGGGACGCATCGACGCCACCGTCAACGACAAGCTCACGCTGCTCGACTACGAGAAGCAGAACCCCGGAGTCAAGCTGCGCATCGCGGCAACCGCTGACGACCCGGCCAAGAACGCGTTCACCTTCCGCAAGGGAAGTACGCTGGTGACCGACTTCAATGCCGCGCTGAAGGAACTCTCCGACGACGGCACGCTGGCGAAGATCTCCGAGAAATATTTCGGTGAGGACGTCACGCACTAGGTGATCTAATGACCGGAGGACGCATCGCATGAGCCCTCCGGTCGGCAGTATCGAGTACTACTGGGACCTCGTCGCCCACTCGCTGCTGCCGATCCTCGGCGGCGCCGTGGCGGGCACCATCCCGTTGTCGCTGGCCTCCTTCGCGCTGGGACTGCTGCTGGCCATCCTGGTGGCCATGATGCGCATCTCGAAGAACTCGTTCGCCCGCGGCGTCGCGCGAACCTTCGTGTCGATCATCCGCGGCACGCCGCTGTTGGTGCAGCTGTTCGTGGTGTTCTACGGACTGCCCACCATCGGGGTGCTGCTCGACCCCTGGCCGAGCGCCATCATCGCGCTGTCGTTGAACGTCGGCGGCTACGCGTCCGAGGTGGTGCGCGCCGCCATCCTGGCCGTCCCCAAGGGCCAGTGGGAGGCGGGGTACACGATCGGGATGTCGAACAGCCAGACCCTGCGCCGGATCGTGCTGCCGCAGGCCGCCAGGGTCTCCGTGCCGCCGCTGTCCAACACGTTCATCTCCCTAGTGAAGGACACGTCGCTCGCCTCGGTGATCCTGGTCACCGAACTGTTCCGCCAGGCGCAGCAGATCGCGGCGTCGAGCAGCCAATTCCTGGTGCTGTACATCGAGGCCGCCGTCGTGTACTGGGTCATCTGCTTTGTGCTGGCCGGTGGCCAGGCCGCCATTGAGAAAAGATTGGACCGCTATGTCGCGCACTGATATGTCGCGCACTGACGGAGCACAGGCGCCTGTCGGCCTGTCGGTGAGCGGGCTGAGCAAATCCTTCGGTGACCATCGGGTGCTGGACGGGATCTCGTTCGAGGTGTCCGGCGGCAGCGTGGTGGTGATCATCGGCCCGTCCGGCTCGGGGAAGACCACCATTCTGCGCTCGCTCAACGCGTTGGAGACTCCGGATGCCGGGATCGTCCGCATCGGCGCGGATGTGGCTGTCGACTTCTCGGCACCCGTGACGAAGGCCGATATCGCGGCACTGCGCCGGAAGTCGGCGATGGTGTTCCAGCACTACAACCTGTTTCCGCATATGACCGTGCTGCAGAACATCACCGAGGGACCGGTTCAGGTGCAGAAACGCCCGGCCGACCAGGTGCGCGCTGAGGCGGTGGAGTTACTGCGGCGGGTGGGGCTGGAGGAGAAGAAGGATGTGTACCCGTTCGAGCTGTCCGGCGGGCAGCAGCAGCGGGTGGGCATCGCCCGCGCCCTGGCCATCCGGCCGGAGGTCCTGCTCTTCGACGAGGCCACCTCGGCGCTCGATCCGGAACTGGTGGGCGATGTCCTGAGCGTGATGAAGGACCTGGCCCAGGAGGGGTGGACGATGGTGGTGGTGACACACGAGCTCGAGTTCGCACGCCGAGTGGCCGACCAGGTGCTGTTCCTCGACGGCGGTGTCATTGTGGAGAGCGGACCACCCGAAGCGATCTTCACCGATCCGCAACACGCCCGCACCCAAAAGTTCTTGAGTCGCCTGCTGCATCCGCTCGACTGAGCGGTGTTGATGTATGCCGGTAGGTGGGTCTCAACGGGGCTCGACCACCGGGGTGCGGTGACGCTGCGCGGGCTCGGCAGCTCGGACGCGGGGGAGGGGACTAGCTGACCGGACCGGTCCACTTCTCGCCTGGGCCCTTGCCCGGGGCGTCGGGGATAGCGGATGCCTCGCGGAACGCCAGCTGCACAGAACGCAAGCCGTCACGTAACGGTCGGGCGTGGACGTCGCCGATCTCCGGGGCGCCGGCTGTCACCAGCCCAGCCAGCGCGGTGATGAGCTTGCGCGCCTGGTCCAGGTCCTGCTGGTTCTCCGGATCGTCGGCCAATCCGCACTTGACCGCCGCGGCGCTCATCAGGTGCACCGCGACGGTGTTGATGATCTCGGCGGCCGGCACGTCGGCGATGTCGCGGGCCGCGGCGCCGGAGCGATCGGTGTCTTCAGAATGCCCGTGTCCGTCGGTATCGCTCATTAATCGTTCCTCTGTTAGACTCATGCGGGCCCCGAAGCCGTCAATGGCAACGGGAACGAAAGTGGAAACTCTCCCACCCGCGTTGACCGCTGTATAAGGTTACCGGGTTGTTGGTACCCCGCTGACGTCCGCTCCGGCGGTCGTTGGTAGTTCAGGGTGCCGGGCCAGTGACCGGGTGAATGACGCCCGGAACTGGCAGGACCGTCTTCTTTCGTCGCGTGAGCGGCATCCGTCTCTCACGTGGCAGCATCCGGTCTGCTTCGAAGCAGCCGACACAGATAAGAAAGAGGATTCACCTATCAGCGATCCCCGTACCAATGACCGAATCCGGGTTCCCGAGGTCCGGCTTGTTGGCCCCCGTGGCGAACAGGTCGGCGTCGTGCGAATTGAGGATGCCCTCAGGCTTGCCCAAGAGGCCGACCTGGATTTGGTTGAGGTAGCTCCCAACTCCAAGCCGCCCGTGGCAAAGATCATGGACTACGGCAAGTTCAAGTACGAAGAGGCCCAGAAGGCCAAAGAGGCCAGGCGCAACCAGGCCAACACCATCCTCAAGGAAGTACGCTTCCGACTGAAGATCGACAAGCACGACTACGAGACCAAGCGCAAACGCGCGGAGGGCTTCCTCTCCGGCGGCGACAAGGTGAAAGCCATGATCCTGTTCCGCGGGCGTGAGCAGTCCCGCCCGGACCAGGGTGTTCGCCTGCTGCAGCGCTTCGCGGAAGACGTGGCCGAATTCGGCTCCGTGGAATCCACGCCGATGATCGACGGACGCAACATGGTCATGGTGATCGGTCCGCACAAGAACAAGGCGACGGCGAAGGCCGAAGCCGAGGCGCGGCGCACCGCGAACAAGGCGCCCAGAACCAAACCAGAAGCAGCTTCGGCGGACACTCCTGCCGAGAACGCACCAACGAAAGAGGATAAGGATGCCTAAGCAGAAAACCCACTCGGGATCCAAGAAGCGATTCAAGGTCACCGGCACCGGCAAGATCATGAAGCAGCAAGCCGGTATGCGGCACAACCTGGAAGTGAAGTCCGGTCAGCGCAAGCGTCGCCTCAACTCGGACCAAGTACTCGCCCCCGTGGACGCCAAGCGCGTGAAGAAGCTGCTCGGCCTCTAGGCCCCGCTCCGACCACCAGACCGATCAGTCAAGGAATCTAAGAAATGGCAAGAGTCAAGAGGGCAGTCAACGCCCACAAGAAGCGCCGCGTCATCATCGAGCGCGCCTCCGGATACCGCGGGCAGCGTTCCCGCCTGTACCGCAAGGCGAAGGAGCAGGTCACCCACTCGCTGGTCTACTCCTACCGCGACCGTCGGGCACGCAAGGGCGACTTCCGCCGCCTGTGGATCCAGCGCATCAACGCGGCGTCCAGGGCCAACGGCCTCACCTACAACCGCCTCATCCAAGGACTCGCCCTCGCCGGCATCGAGGTCGACCGTCGCATGCTCGCCGACCTCGCCGTCACCGACCCCGCTGCCTTCACGGCTGTGGTGGAAGCGGCCAAGGCGGCGCTGCCCAGCGACACCTCGGCACCGTCCGCGGCGTAGCTGCAACTAGCATTGCTCACGTGCTGGACAATCCGCGGTCACCGAGAGTCAGAGGCGTAGCCAAGCTCGCGAAGCGGGCGACCCGCGCGGACACCGGTCTCTTCCTGCTGGAGGGCCCGCAGGCGGTGAAGGAGGCGTTGGCCTTCCGGCCGGACCTGGTGGTCGAGTTGTATGCGACCCCCACGGCGCTGGAGCGGCACATCGACATCGCCGCCTCCGCGGTGGAAGCCGGCGTCGACGTCGAATTCGTCACGGAACAAGTGCTGGATGCGATGGCGGACACCGTCACACCGCAGGGTGTCGTCGCGGTCTGCCACCAGTTCCCCACCTCGGTGAAGGACATCCTGTCGCTGAGCCGGCATCCGGGTGGGGCGCGGCTCGTGGCCATCCTCGAAGAGGTGCGCGACCCCGGAAACGCGGGAACGATCGTGCGTGCGGCGGATGCTGCCGGTGCCGACGGGGTGATCTTCACCGGTCGCAGCGTCGACCTGTACAACCCCAAGGTGGTGCGCGCCTCGACCGGATCGATCTTCCATCTGCCGGTGGCGGTGGGGGCCAGCCTGATCCCGGTTCTGGAGCGGGTGCGTGCCGCCGGACTCACCGTGCTGGCCGCCGACATCAAGGGTGAAGACCTGCTGGCTGCCCGGCAGGACGGTACGCTGGCCCACCCCACCGCCTGGCTGTTCGGCAACGAGGCGCGGGGTCTGACCGACGAGCACCTGGCCCTGGCCGACCGCAGCATCACCGTGCCGCTCTATGGCCACGCGGAGTCCATGAACTTGGCCACCGCGGCCTCCGTATGCCTTTACGAGTCCGCGTTTGCGCACCACAGTATCGGCTGACCACAGTATCGGCTGACTACAGTATCGGCTGACCACCAACGACACCCAGGGGGAACGTATGAAGGTTCGGAACTACCTGGCGATCATCGCGGTGCTCGGCCTGACAGCTGGTCTGACCGCCTGCACCTCGGATGCGCCCCCGAAGATTCAGGTGGCCACCCACTTCGCCGCGGGCACCACCATGGCCAGGCTCCACGATGCCGGGACGATGACCATCGCGACCAGGTTCGACCAGCCGCTGTTCGGGCTGGCCCCGGCCGAGGGCGCCGATAAGACGCCGGCCGGATTCGATGTCGAGATCGGAAAGCTGATCGCCTCCAAGCTCGGGATCGCCGGCGACAAGATCACCTGGGTGCAAGCCACCTCCGACAACCGGGATGCGCTCATTGCCGAGAAGAAGGCCGACCTGGTCATCGCCGGCGACCTGATCAACGATGAGAGCAAGCAGAAGGTCGCCTTTGCCGGGCCCTACTACACGCAGGGCCAGGACCTGCTGGTGGCCACGGGTAACCCCGGCGGCATCCACGGACCGCAGGACCTCCGCGGCAAGACCGTGTGCACCATCGCCGGATCCTCATACGGCACCGTGATCTCGCAGTATGCGGTCACCCTCAGTGGGGCACCCTCCGCCGCGGAATGCCTGCCCGGTGTCAGCGACGGGAGCATCACGGCGGTCACCGCCGACGACGTGACGCTGGCCGCACTGGTCGTCACCAACCCGGACAAGTTCGAAGTGCTCGGCAATCCGTTCACCGCCTATTCTGCGGGAATTGCCGTGGCGCACGACGACGATAAATTCCGAAGCTTCGTCAACGACGTGCTGGAGCAGTCGTTCGGTGACGGCACCTGGAAGAAGTTGTGGGATAGCACCGCGGGCACGGTGCTCGGGGGCTCCCACCCGCCGCTGGTGAACCGCTACTAACGCCGATCCTCGCGGCTAACGGGTCGGTCACAACCGCCGATATTGAGTCAGCCGAACCGCCGACTGTGTGGTTGTATGTTCCCATGCAGTCCTCAAATACCGGAGAGCCTCTGGTCGTCCTTGACAGGGTGAATAAGCACTTCGGCGATCTCCACGTGCTCAAAGACGTGTCCACGACCGTGCATCGCGGTGAAGTCGTTGTGGTGATCGGCCCGAGCGGCTCGGGCAAGTCCACCCTCTGCCGCGCCATCAACCGGCTTGAGACGATCGACAGCGGCACCATCACCATCGATGGCCAGCTGCTCCCGGAAGAGGGCAGGGGGCTCGCCAAGCTCCGCGCCGATGTCGGCATGGTGTTCCAGGCGTTCAACCTGTTCGCACACAAGACCGTTCTGGAGAACGTAACCCTCGGTCCGCGCAAGGTGCGCGGGCAGTCCAAGGCGGCCGCCGACGCGCACGCGCTGGAATTGCTCGACCGCGTCGGCGTCGCCAACCAGGCCAAGAAGATGCCCGCGCAACTCTCCGGCGGTCAGCAGCAGCGGGTCGCCATTGCGCGCGTGCTCGCCATGGACCCGAAAGTCATCCTGCTGGACGAACCGACCTCGGCGCTCGACCCCGAGATGATCAGCGAGGTGCTGGATGTCATGGTGCAGCTGGCGCACGATGGAATGACCATGGTCGTGGTCACCCACGAGATGGGCTTCGCACGCAAGGCAGCCAATCGGGTCCTGTTCATGGCGGACGGCGAAATCGTCGAAGAGAACACCCCAGACGCGTTCTTCACGAACCCCACAAGCGCGAGAGCGAAAGACTTCCTCTCGAAAATACTCACCCACTAACCGGTGGCTGAGCATCACAGCAATAAGGAGAATCCCATGAGACTCAAAAAAAGTCTGATGATTTCCGCCGTCGTCACCGCCAGCATTCTGGGCCTGGGGGCCTGCGCGAGCGGGACCAACGAACCAGCCGCGTCCCCGTCCGTAGCGGCGTCGCCGGAATTCGAAGCCGGCACCACCATGGCCAAGCTGCATGACGCGGGCACCATGACGATCGGCACCAAGTTCGATCAGCCGCTGTTCGGCCTGAAGGGTCCGGACAACAAGCCGGTCGGCTTCGACGTGGAAATCGGCAAGATCATCGCCGGCGCGCTCGGCATCGCCCCAGACAAGATCAAGTGGGTCGAGACCGTCTCCGCCAACCGAGAACCGTTCATCGAGAACGGCACGGTTGACATCGTCGTCGCGACCTACACGATCAACGACACGCGCAAGCAAGTCGTGTCCTTCGCCGGACCGTACTACACCGCAGGTCAGGACATCCTGGTGCTGAAGGGCAACCCCGAGAAGATCAAGGGCCCAGAAGACCTCAAGGGCAAGAACGTCTGCAGTGTCGCCGGTTCCACCTCGGAGAAGAACATCGCCCCGTACGGCGTGAACTTGATCACGACCGACACCTACTCGAACTGCCTTGAGCCGCTACGCAGCGGCAAGGTGATCGCGGTCACCACGGACAACGTGATTCTGGCCGGTCTCGCCGCCCAGAACGAAGGCGAATTCGAAGTGGTCGGCAACCCGTTCACCAAGGAGCCGTACGGCATCGGCCTGAAGAAGGACGACACGCAATTCCGCAACTTCATCAACGACACGCTTGAGAAGTCCTACAAGGACGGCACCTGGAAGAAGGCCTGGGAGGACACTGCGGGCAAGGTACTGAAGACCCCGGAGCCACCGGCCGTCGACCGGTACTGAGCCGCAGGCACCGAAAACCGGTCCTGAGTAATAAATCGGCGCAGGACCCACCGGGTATCGTCCCGGTGGGTTCCTGCTGCCACCGACAGCGTTCGATCGGAGGTGATACATGGACGCGATCATCGATTCCGCCCCGCTGTATCTGAACGGGTTTCTGACCACTCTCGAGCTGTTGGTGTTCTCCGGCATCGGCGCGTTCATACTCGGCGTGCTGGTCGCCGCCATGCGCATCTCACCGATCCCCTCGCTGCGCGGCTTCGCGACCGTCTACACCGAGGTGCTGCGCAATGTGCCCCTGCTGCTCGTGCTGTTCTTCTGCGCCTTCGTGCTGCCGATTCTGGGCTCCGACCTCGACTACTTCCCGCTGGCCGTGATCGGCTTGACCGCCTACACGTCCCCGTTCGTCGCCGAAGCGATCCGCTCCGGGTTCAACGGGGTCCCGGTCGGCCAGGCCGAGGCGGCCAGGAGCATCGGCATGGGCTTCGGGCAAACCGTCGCGCTCGTGGTGCTGCCCCAGGCGGTGCGGATGGTCGTGCCGCCGCTCATCAACGTGTTCATCGCCCTCACCAAGAACACATCGGTGGCCGGGGCGTTCTTCGTCGTCGAACTGTTTGGCGCCACCAGCAGCGCCACCCGGGACCACGGCGACGCCGTGATCCCGCTGCTCATCTTCGCGGCCGCGCTGTACCTGGTGATCACCGTGCCTCTGGGGCTGATTGCCGGCGTGATCGAGAAGAAAGTGGCGGTGCTGCGATGAGCGTTCTCTACGACGCCCCCGGCCCGAAATCGCGCCGCCGGTCGCTGGTCGTCTCGATCATCGCGGGCATCCTCATCCTCGGGTTCCTCGCCTGGGTCGGCTACACCCTGGCCAGCCCCCGCGTCAGCGCCAACGGCGCGCAGACCCCCGGCATGTTCTCGCCCACCCGTACCGACATCCTGTCCACCCCGGTGCTGTGGCAGGCCTTCGGCACCGGCGTTCTGGCGACACTGCAGATGGCCGCCGTTGCCGCGGTGCTCGCCATCGCCATCGGAATCCTGTTCTCCTTCGCCCGCACCGCCCGAAGCGCCTGGATCCGCACCCCCACTGCCGTGATCCTCGAGTTCTTCCGCGGCATGCCCGTGCTGCTGATGATGCTGTTCATCCTGCTGGTCTTCGCGGTCGGCCCCTACTGGTCCGGTGTCGGGGCGCTGGCCGTGTACAACGGGGCGCTGATCGGCGAGTCGTTGCGGGCCGGCATCCAGTCCCTGCCGCGCGGACAACGCGAGGGCGGCCTGTCCATCGGCCTCACCGGCGTGCAGACGCGGATGCTGATCGAGTTCCCGCAGGCGTTCCGCCAGATGCTGCCCATCATCATCGCCCAACTGGTCGTGCTGCTGAAGGACACCTCGCTGGCCTACGTCGTCGGGTATCCGGAGCTGTCGCGCACCATCAAGAACCTGCAGAACTTCTACGGCAACCGCTACCTGTTCACCCTGTTCGCGGTCGGCCTGGTGATCTACCTGGTCCTGAACCTCACGCTGTCCTGGATCGCCCGGTACATCGCACGGCGCAGCGGGCCGAAGTCGGGAGCTCTGACTCCGGAGGAGCCGCGAGTGCCGGGCGCGGACGGCACGCAGGCGCTTATCCTGCCGCTGCGCGGCGGAAACCGCGTCGGACCACCCCGCTAAACTTGGGTCTCGTGTCAGAGACCACCATCACCGAACCAGCGGTAGCGGCGGCGGTGGATGCGGCACTGGCCGCGATCGCCGCGGCGACCGATTCGCAGACGCTCAAGACCGTACGCATCGAGCACGCCGGGGAAGCGTCGGTGCTCGCGAGCCTCAATGCCGCCATCCGCAACCTGCCAGCCGATCAGAAGCCGGCCGCAGGCAAACTGCTGGGCGCGGCGCGCGGCAGGGTCGGCGCGGCCCTGACCGCCCGGGAGGCCGAAGTGACCGCCGCGGAAGAGGCGGAGCAATTGCGGGCGGAAGCCATCGACGTGACCGCCGTGCCGCTGCGCCAGACCAGCGGCGCGCGGCATCCGCTGAGTCTGCTGATGGAACGGATCGGCGACATCTTCATCGGCATGGGCTGGGAGATCGCCGAAGGCCCAGAACTCGAGAACGAGTGGTTCAACTTCGACGCGCTCAACCTCGACCAGGATCACCCCGCCCGCGCCATGGCAGACACCTTCTTCGTTGACCCGGTCGACTCGCACCTCGTGCTGCGCACGCAAACCTCCCCGGTGCAGATCCGCACGCTGCTCGAGCGGGAGTTGCCGGTCTACATCATCGCGCCGGGCAAGGTGTTCCGCACCGACGAACTCGACCCCACCCACACACCGGTATTCCACCAGATCGAGGGCCTCGCGATCGACAAGGGCCTCACCATGGCCCACCTGCGCGGCACACTGGAACACTTCGCTCGCCTCATGTTCGGCGCCGAGGCGAAGATCCGGCTGCGCCCCAACTACTTCCCCTTCACGGAGCCCAGCGCCGAAATGGATGTCTGGCAGCCGAACGCGAAGGGCGGCGCCCGCTGGATCGAGTGGGGCGGCTGCGGCATGGTGAATCGCAACGTGCTGCGCGCCGCGGGCATCGACCCGGACGAATACCAGGGCTTCGCGTTCGGCATGGGCGTCGAACGCACACTTCAGTTCAGGAATGACCTGAACGACATGCGCGACATGGTGGAGGGCGACATTCGCTTCAGTAGGCAGTTCGGAATGGTGGTCTGATGCGGGTCCCGATTTCATGGTTGCGCGACTTCGTCGACGTTCCCCAGGGGGCGACACCCGCCGAGGTGCACGCCGCCCTGGTCAAGGTGGGCTTCGAGGAAGAGGACATCCACGCCTTCGGCGTGAGCGGACCCATCGTGGTCGGCCAGGTGCTGTCGGCGGAGCCGGAGCCGCAGACCAACGGTAAGACGATCATGTGGTGCCAGGTGTTGGTCTCGACAGGCTCGACCACCGGAGGGGACGGCGAGACGCGAGGCATCGTCTGCGGCGCGCACAATTTCGCCACGGGGGACAAGGTCGTCGTCACCCTGCCCGGCTCGGTGCTGCCCGGCCCGTTCCCGATCGCCGCGCGCAAGACCTACGGCCACGTCTCCGACGGCATGATCGCCTCGGTGCGCGAGCTCGGCATCGGCGACGAGCACACCGGCATCCTGCGCCTGGCCTCGCTCGGCCTCGACCCCGAGGTGGGAACGGATGCGATCGCCCTGCTGGGCCTGGATGACTCCGCCGTGGAGATCAACGTCACCCCCGACCGCGGCTACGCGTTGTCCATTCGCGGCGTGGCCCGCGAGTACTCCAACTCCACCGGCGCAGCCTTCCGCGACCCCGCCCTGGCGGTGCCCGCCGTCGCCGCCTCCACCGAGTTTCCGGTGTGCATCGACGACACGGCACCGATCCGCGGACACGTCGGCGCCTCGGTGTTCGTCACCCGGGTGGTGCGCGGCATCGATCCGAGCCGGCCCACTCCGGCCTGGATGGCCGCGCGGCTGAAGCTCGCCGGCATCCGTTCCATCTCGCTCGTCGTCGACATCACGAACTACGTGATGATCGAACTGGGCCAGCCCATCCACGGCTACGACCTGGCAAAGCTCACCGGCGGTATCACGGTGCGCCGGGCCCGGCCGGCCGAGAAACTGGTCACGCTGGACGACCAGGAGCGCGCCCTGGACCCGCAGGACCTGCTGATCACCGACGACTCCGGTCCGATCGGCCTGGCCGGCGTCATGGGCGGCGCGTCCACCGAAATCAGCACCACGACCACCGACGTACTCATCGAGGCGGCGAACTTCGACCCGATCTCGATCGCTCGCACCGCACGCCGGCACAAGCTGCCCAGCGAGGCGTCCCGACGTTTCGAACGCGGCGTCGACCCGGCCGTTGCCGCGCCAGCGGCCGCCCGCGTGGTGCAACTGCTGGAACAACTGGCCGGCGGCACTGCGGATGTGCTCGGCTCGGACTATGACGCCAGTGTCGCCCCCGAGCCCATCCGGCTGAACTCCGGCTACGCCGCATCCATCGTCGGCGTGGACTACAGCGACGACGAGATCCTCGACGCGCTCACCGCCGTGGGCGCAGCCGTCCAGTCGGTACCCGGCGCACTGCTGGTCACCGCACCGACCTGGCGACCCGACCTGCGCGATGCGGCCGACCTGACGGAAGAGGTCGCCAGAATCGTCGGCTACGACCGCATCCCGTCGGTGCTCCCGATCGCACCCCCGGGTCGAGGACTGACGCGTTCGCAGCGACTGCGGCGCTCCGTCGGCCACTCACTGGCCGCCGGCGGCCTCACCGAAGTGCTCGCCTACCCGTTCGTCACCCAGTCCGGCAACGAGACGTTCGGTGCCCCAGTCGGCACCGCCGCCGCCATCACCCTGGCCAACCCGCTGGATGCCACAACGCCGCAACTGCGATCGTCGCTGCTCCCCGGCCTCATCGAGGTCGCCAGGCGCAACCTGTCCCGCGGACTGACCGACCTGGCCATCTTCGAGCAGGGCAGCGTGTTCCGGCCCGTGCCCGGCACCCGCTACGGCAGCGGACCGCTGCCGGCCGGAACCAGCCGGCCCGACCAGGCCACCCTCGCGGCGCTGGAGGGCAGCATCCCGCCGCAACCGCTGCACGTGGCCGCCCTGTTCCTCGGCAACGTCGTGGCGAAGCAACCGGGCCAGAACGCCGTCGAGGCCTCCATGACGGATGCGCTGCACGCCATCCGCCAGATCGAATCCGCCCTCGGCGTGAGCATCGACGTGGCCCGGGGCGAGCATCAGGCCTTCCACCCGGGCCGCACCGCCCAGCTGAGCGTCGGGGAGGAACTCGTCGGTTTCGCCGGCGAACTGCTGCCGGCACTGGCGCACGAACTCGACCTGCCCCGGCATGTCGTCGTCGTGGAGGTCGACCTCGGGCTGCTCATCGACCTCGCCCCGCGCGAGGTGGTCTCCACGCCCATCGCGACACTCCCGGCGGCCACGCAGGACCTGTCACTCGTGGTCGACGCCGAAATCCCCGCCGCCGATGTGCTGGATGCGGTGGTGAGCGGAGCCGGAGAGCTGCTTGAAAACGCGCAGCTCGTCGACGACTACCGAGGCTCTGGCGTGCCCGCCGGAACCAAGTCGCTCACCTTCGCGCTGCGGTTCCGCGCCGCGGACCGAACACTGACGGCGGCCGAGGCCAGCGGCGCCAAGCTGGCCGGCGCCGAGCTCGCCGGATCGCGTTTCGGGGCCACGGTACGCGAATAAATTGCGCGTCTGCGCGGGGCGCCTGTCACGCGACTGCCCAAGCAGCATCGGCACGGTAGGCTTAAAACATGTCCCTTTCCGTTGCCGTAGCCGGCGCCAGCGGCTACGCAGGCGGCGAATTATTGCGTCTGCTCGCCCAGCATCCTGACCTCGACGTGACGACCGTCACGGCGTTCGGTAACGCCGGGCAGGAGTTGCTGGCGGTGCATCCGCACCTGCGCTCCTACCGCGGCCTCATCCTGAAGGAAACGACCGCCGAAACCCTGGCCGGTCACGACGTCGTCTTCCTCGCGTTGCCGCACGGCAAATCCGGGGAGCTGGCCGAAACGCTGCCCGCCGACACCGTCGTGGTGGACTGCGGCGCCGACCACCGGCTCACCAGCAGCGCCGACTGGGACGCCTTTTACGGCGGCCACTACTACGGCGCCTGGACCTACGGGCTGCCGGAGTTGATGCTGGCGGACGGCTCCCGCCAGCGCGAGAAACTCGTCGGCGCGACGCGGATCGCCGTTCCGGGATGCAACGTCACGGCCATGACCCTGGGTGTCGCGCCTGGCGTCGCCGCCGGCGTGGTCAGCGCCCAGGACATCGTCGCCGTGCTGGCGGTCGGTGCCTCCGGCGCCGGCAAGAAGGCCACAACGGAACTGCTCGCCAGTGAACTGCACGGCTCGGCCCGCGCGTACGCCGTGGGCGGGATCCATCGCCATACGCCCGAGGTACGCCAAAACCTCCGTGCCGCCGGCGGCACCGACGTGAGCCTCTCCTTCACCCCGATCCTGGTACCGATGTCCCGCGGCATCCTCGCGACCACCACGGCGAAGCTGACCGCCGGGGCCGGCGCCGCCGAAGTGCGCGCGGCCTGGGAGAGCGCCTACGCTGACGAACCGTTCGTGCAGCTGCTGCCGGATGGCAGGTTCCCGACCAGCGGGGACACCCTGGGCGCCAACACCGCGCTGGTCGGCGTGACCGTCGACGAGTCCGCCGGGCGGGTCATTGCGGTGTCCGCCATCGACAACCTCACCAAGGGCACGGCCGGTGCCGCCGTCCAATGCCTCAACATCGCCCTCGGGTTCGACGAAACCGAGAGCCTCAGCGTGAACGGAGTCGCGCCGTGAGCGTGAGCGTCCCCCAGGGATTCGTGGCGACCGGAGTGGCCTGCGGGCTGAAGGCCGGCGGCGGCAAAGACCTCGCCATCGTGCTGAACCGGGGCCCCCGGCAGGCGGGCGCCGCCGTGTTCACCAGCAACCGGGCCAAGGCGAACCCGGTGCTGTGGTCGCAGCAGGTGATCGGCGACGGCGTCGTCTCGGCGATCGTGCTCAACTCCGGCGGCGCCAACTGCTACACCGGCACCCAGGGCTTCCAGGCCACGCACCGCACCGCAGAACTCGCCGCCGAGCTTTTGGATGTCTCCTCCGCCGACATCCTGGTCTGCTCCACCGGGCTGATCGGCGAGCAACTGGACCTGGCCAAGATCGAAGCCGGCCTCGCCAGCGCCCGCGACGCCCTCGTGCAGGGCGCCGCGGCGGACGGCGGTGGACACGACGCGGCGCTGGCTATCATGACCACAGACACGCACCCGAAAGAGACCGTGGTGCAGCGGGACGGCTGGTCGATCGGCGCGATGGCCAAGGGTGCCGGCATGCTCGCACCCGGACTGGCCACGATGCTCGTCGTGCTCACCACCGACGCGGACCTGCCAGCCGAAGCGCTGGACGCGGCGCTGCGATCCGCCACCAGGGTCACCTTCGACCGGCTCGACTCAGACGGCTGCATGTCCACCAACGACACCGTTGCCCTGCTGGCCTCCGGCGCATCCGGCATCGCGCCGCACGCGCAGGAGTTCACCGACGCGCTCATCGAGGCCTGCCAGAGCCTGGCGCAGGAGTTGCAGCAGGATGCCGAGGGCGCCTCCCACGACATCACCATCGAGGTGGTGAACGCGGCGACCGAGGACGACGCCGTGCAGGTCGGCCGCGCGGTCGCACGCAGCAACCTGTTCAAGACGGCGATCTTCGGCAACGACCCCAACTGGGGCAGGGTACTGGCGTCGGTCGGCACTACCTCGGCCGCCTTCGACCCGTACGGCATCGACGTGACGATCAACGGGATCCGGGTCTGCCGGGCCGGCGGGCCGGACCAGCCGCGCGAGCTCGTGGACCTCACTCCGCGTGCCGCGCACGTGCTGATCGACCTCGGTGTCGGCAGCGAGCAGGCCAGCATCCTGACCAATGACCTCACCCACGATTACGTGCACGAGAACAGCGCATACGCCAGCTGATGGGCGACAACTGGTTGCAGCACCACCGCGGCGACACCGTCGTCGTGAAGTTCGGCGGGAACGCCATGGTCGACGACGCGCTCAAGCGCGACTTCGCCGCGGACATGGTGGCGTTGCTGCACGCCGGAATCCGCCCTGTCGTGGTGCACGGCGGTGGACCGCAGATCTCCGCGGCGCTGCAGCGCGCCGGGATCCCCACCGAATTCCGGGGCGGCTATCGCTTCACCAGCACGGAGGCCATCCAGGTGGTGCACGATGTGCTCGCCGACGAGGTCAGCGGCGAGCTGACCGCGCTGATCAACGCGCACGGCGACTACGCCAGGTCCGTGTCGGGGGAGCACGAGTCGCTGTTCACCGGCCGGCGTCGCGGCGTGGTGGTCGATGGCCGCGAGGTCGACCTGGGCCACGTCGGCGACATCGACGAGGTCAACCCGGCGCCCATCGTGGCGCTGCTGGATGCCGGCCGCATCCCCGTGGTGTCCTCGATCGCCCCGGATCGCGCGCATCCGGGCCACAGCCTCAACGTCAACGCGGATGCCGCGGCGTCGGCGGTGGCCATCGCACTGCAGGCGAGCTGGCTGCTGGTGCTCACCGACGTTCCCGGCCTGTACCGGAACTGGCCGAACCGCGATTCGCTGGTGTCCCGGATTGATACCCTGGAACTCGAGGCGCTGCTGCCCACGATGACGTCCGGCATGATCCCGAAGGTGCGCGCCTGCCTGGATGCGGTGCGCGGCGGCGTCGGTCACGCGGCCATCATCGACGGCACGAAAAGCCACGCCCTGCTGCGAGAACCGTTCGGCGTCGGCGGCACCACCATCGAGCCGGCCGCACGCTGACCGCACAGAACAGATGAGGAAGACACAACTGTGAGCAACAACGTTCAAACCGGGCGGGCCGCTGCGGTCGCCACGGCGCTGCCCTGGCGCGACCGCTACGCGGCGTCCCTCATGGACACCTTCTCCGTGCCTCTGGCGTTGCTGGTGCGCGGCGAAGGGTGCTACGTCTGGGATGAGACCGGCAAGAAGTACCTGGATTTCCTGGGCGGCATCGCGGTCAACGTGCTCGGCCACGCGCATCCCGTTCTGGTGGAGGCGGTGAGCCGCCAGGTCGGCTCCCTGGTACACGTGAGCAATTACTTCGCAAGTGAGCCCCAGATCGAACTCGCGGAACGGCTGCTCCGCCTCTCCGGCGCCGGCCCGGACGGTCGCGTGTTCTTCAGCAACTCCGGAACGGAGGCGATCGAAGGAGCGTTCAAACTGGCCAGGCTGAACCGGGGCGACGGCACCCGCACCCGGATCCTCGCCCTGGATGACGCGTTCCACGGGCGCACCATGGGGGCTGTCACACTGACCGCCAAGGACGCCTACCGTCAGCCGTTCGAACCGTTGGTGCCCGGCATTGAGCACATCCCCGCGACCCTTGAGGCGCTGGAGGCCGCCATCGACGACCGCGTCGCCGCGCTGTTCGTTGAGCCCATCCAGGGCGAGGCGGGCGTGCTCGACCTCCCGGACGGGTTCCTGCAGCGCGCCAGGGAACTCACCGCCGCCCACGGAGCACTGCTCATCCTCGACGAAATCCAAACCGGCGTCGGCCGCACCGGAACCTGGTTCGCCTTCCAGCGTGACGGCATCACGCCGGACGCGGTCGCCCTGGCCAAGGGCATCGCCGGCGGGGTGCCGATGGGCGCCCTCATCACGTTCGGCGGCGCCACCACTCCGTTCACCCCCGGCCAGCACGGCACCACGTTCGGCGGCAACCCGCTGGCCGCCGCCGCGGCGAACGCGGTCCTGGGCGAGATCGAAGCAGCCGACCTGCTCGGCAACGCTCACCGCCGCGGCCAGCAGTTGCAGGAGCGGATCCTCGGGCTCGGCTCACCGCTCGTGGCCGGCGTGCGCGGCCGCGGCCTGCTCCGAGGCGTCGCCCTGAACCGTCCGGTCTCGAAGGAGATCGCCGCGGAGGCGATGCGCCGCGGCCTGATCGTCAACGCGCCCAATCCGTCCACCATCCGCCTGGCCCCGCCACTGATCGTCGGCGACGCCGAGCTCGACGAATTTCTCACCCTGTTCGGCGAGGCCCTGGAGGCTGTGGCATGACCCGTCATTTCTTGCGCGACGACGACCTCAGCCAGGACGAGCAGACCGCCATCCTCGATCTCGCCGTGGAGTTGAAGAAGGACCGGTTCGCGGTGCGGCCGCTGGCCGGCCCGCAGACCGTCGCGGTGATCTTCGACAAGTCCTCCACCCGCACCCGGGTCTCGTTCGCCGTCGGCATCGCCGACCTCGGCGGCGTGCCGCTCATCATCAGCACCGCCAGCAGCCAGCTCGGCGGCAAGGAGACCGCCACCGACACGGCTCGGGTGCTCGAACGGCAGGTGGCCGCCATCGCCTGGCGCACCTACGGCCAAGCCGGACTCGAGGAGATGGCCCTGGGCACCACCGTGCCGGTGATCAACGCGCTCACCGACGACTTCCACCCCTGCCAGCTGCTCGCGGACCTGCTCACCATCCGCGAACACCGCGGCCGGCTGGCCGGCATGACGGTCACCTTCCTCGGTGACGGCGCCTGCAACATGGCGCAGTCCTACCTGCTCGCCGGCGCCACCGCCGGCATGCACGTGCGCATCGCCTCACCCACCAACTACTCGCCGGCCGCCGTCGTCGTCGCGGACGCCGAGGCGATCGCCGCCCGTACCGGCGGGTCGATCGAGCTGTTCACCGACCCGGCGGATGCCGTCGGCGGCTCGGACGTGGTCGTCACCGACACCTGGGTGTCGATGGGCAAAGAGAAGGAGAAGGCCCAACGGCTGACCACCCTCGACAGCTACCAGGTCGACGCGGAACTGATGGCACTGGCGAAGCCGGACGCTTTGTTCCTGCACTGCCTGCCCGCCGACCGCGGCTTCGAGGTCACCGCCGAGGTGATCGACGGGCCGCAAAGCGTGGTCTGGGACGAGGCGGAGAACCGGCTGCACGCGCAGAAGGCGCTGATGGTCTGGCTGCTGGACCACAACACCCCCTGACAACTGTTCCCGTTCCGGCTAATTGTGCCCGGCGCAACGGGAACATCTGACCGGAACGGGAACAATTACTCGTTTCGGGCCCGGCCATACAATTGGACAACACCACAACAAGGAGAGACATGGCAGATCGCGTCGTGCTGGCGTATTCCGGCGGACTGGACACCTCGGTGGGCATCGGCTGGCTCAAGGACGCGACCGGTAAAGAAGTCGTCGCCCTCTCCGTCGACGTCGGGCAGGGCGGCGAGGACATGAACGACATCCGCCAGCGTGCCCTCGCCTGCGGCGCGGTGGACGCCGTCGTGGTGGATGCGCGCGACGAGTTCGCCACCGACTACCTGATGCCGGCCCTGAAGGCCAACGCGATGTACCAGAAGCGATACCCGCTGGTCTCCGCCCTTTCCCGGCCGCTGATCGCCAAGTACCTCGCCGCCACCGCCGCCCGGCTGGGCGCCGACTCGGTCGCCCACGGCTGCACCGGCAAGGGCAACGACCAGGTGCGCTTCGAGGCCGCCGTCACCGCCCTGGCGCCCGAACTCACCTCCATCGCCCCGGTACGCGACCTGGCGCTCACCCGCGACAAGGCGATCGTCTACGCACACGAGCACAACCTGCCCATCCAGCAGTCCAAGAAGAGCCCGTACTCGATCGACAAGAACGTGTGGGGCCGTGCCGTGGAAACCGGCTTCCTGGAAGACCCGTGGAACGCGCCGATCGAGGACATCTACGAGTACACGCAGGACCCGGATGTCTACCGCGAGCCGGACGAGATCCTGATCAGCTTCGAGGCGGGCATCCCGGTCGCCATCGACGGCAATGCGATCACCCCGCTCGAGGCTGTCGAGCTGCTCAATACGCTCGCCGGTAAGCACGGCATCGGCCGCATCGACGTGGTGGAGGACCGGTTGGTGGGCATCAAGAGCCGCGAGGTATATGAGGCGCCCGCCGCGACGGCGCTGATCGCCGCCCACGAGGCGCTGGAAAGCCTCACCCTGGAACGGGACCTGAACCGGTACAAGCGCGGCGTCGAGGCAGAGTGGGCGAATCTGGTCTACGACGGCCTCTGGTTCTCCGGGCTCAAGCGCTCGCTCGACGTGTTCATCGACGACACGCAGAAGCACGTCACCGGCGACATCCGGCTCAAGCTGCAGGGCGGCCGCGCCACGGTCACCGGTCAGCGCAGCGCGCAGAGCCTGTACGACTTCGACCTGGCCACCTACGACACCGGCGACACCTTCGACCAGTCACTGTCCAAGGGGTTCATCGAGCTGTGGTCGCTGCCCAGCAAGATCTCCGCACGCCGCGACCTCGCGGCCGGCAAGTAGCGCGAGCCGGGAATGGCCCAGCCTAACGAGGGAGCCCCGCATGAGGGCACCACTCATGAGGGCACGCTCTGGGGCGGCCGCTTCGCCAGCGGCCCGTCTCCGGAACTGGCCCGCCTGAGCAAGTCCACCCAGTTCGACTGGCAACTCGCGCCGTATGACCTGGCCGGCTCCCGCGCCCACGCCGCAGCCCTCGCCGCCGCCGGCTATCTCACCGACGACGAGTTCACGGCGATGACGGATGCGCTGAACCGGCTGGGCGCCGACGTGGCCGACGGCAGCTTCGCCGCCACCGACGGCGACGAAGACGTGCACGGCGCCCTGGAACGCGGTCTGATCGAGCGGGCCGGACCCGAACTCGGCGGCAAGATCCGCGCCGGCCGCAGCCGCAACGACCAAATCGCCACCCTGATCCGGCTCTACCTCCTGGACCACGCCCGGGTGATCGCCCGAGCGGTGATCGACCTCGTTGAGGCGATCGACGCGCAGGCTGAGGCGCATCCGGATGCCGCGATGCCCGGCCGCACGCACCTGCAGCACGCCCAGCCGGTGCTGCTCTCTCACCATTTGCTCGCCCACGCCTGGCCGCTGGTGCGCGACCTCGAGCGGCTGCGCGACTGGAAGGCGCGCGCTGCTGCCTCGCCGTACGGCTCCGGAGCGCTCGCCGGCACCTCGCTCGCGCTGGACCAGGAACTGGTCGCCCGCGAGCTGGGTCTCACCAGCGTGAGCGAGAACTCCATCGACGCCACCTCCAGCCGGGACGTCGTCGCCGAGTTCGCCTTCATCGCAGCCCAGCTGGGCATCGACCTGTCCCGCTTCGCCGAGGAGATCATCCTCTTCAACACCCGCGAGTTCGGCTTCGTCACCCTCGACGACGGCTACTCGACCGGATCGTCGATCATGCCGCAGAAGAAGAACCCCGACATCGCCGAGCTCACCCGAGGCAAGTCCGGGCGGCTCATCGGCAACCTCACCGGCCTGCTGGCCACCCTCAAGGGGCTTCCGCTGGCGTACAACCGCGATCTCCAGGAAGACAAGGAGCCGGTGTTCGACGACGTCGAGCAGCTGGAAACGGTGCTGCCGGCCTTCACCGGAATGGTGCGCACCCTGCGTTTCGACACGGGGCGGATGGCGGAGTTGGCCCCCCAGGGCTTCACCCTCGCCACGGATGTCGCGGAGTGGCTCGTCACGCAGGGCGTTCCGTTCCGCTCGGCGCACGAGATCAGCGGCGCGCTCGTGCAATTCTGCGAGGCCCGCGGCCTGGGGCTCCACGAGCCCACCGACGAGCAGTATGCCGAGATTTCACCCCACCTCACCGGTCAGGTGCGCAGCGTGCTCACCGTCGCCGGATCGCTGGCGAGCCGCTCCGGGGTCTCCGGGACCGCTCCGGTCCGGGTCGCGCAGCAGCGAGACCGGCTGCAGCTGCGACTGGTCGCACTGCGGGCAACCCTGGGGTTGGCGTAGCGACTGTGCTGGATCGGACACGACTGCTGGGCCGTTCACTTGACGTCGCCCCGCTGCTGCTCGGCAGCGTGCTCACCTGCACCACGGAGGAAGGCTCCGTGTCGCTGCGGATCACCGAAATCGAGGCCTATCACGGGTCCGACGACCCCGGATCGCACGCGTTTCGGGGCAAGACCAAGCGCAACGCGGTGATGTTCGGCGAGCCAGGGCACCTGTACACCTACTTCACCTATGGCATGCACACCTGCGCCAACGTGGTCTGCTCGCCGGAGGGCACCGCATCCGGGCTGCTGTTGCGCGGCGGCGAGATCATCGACGGCCTGGAGCTGGCACGCAGCCGGAGACTGACAGCCAAGCGTGACGCCGATCTGGCTCGCGGGCCGGCCCGTCTCACTGTGGCCCTGGGGATCACGCTGGCCGACGGCGGCGCCGATCTGGCGACCAGCCACATCCGGTTGGACCTGTGCGGCGGCTCACTCCCGTTCGCGACAGGACCCAGAACCGGGCTGTCCGGCCCCGGCGGTGGCGACGATTTTCCGTGGCGCTACTGGTTGCCGGGGGAGCCGAGCGTCTCGCCGTACAAGCGGCACTCCGCCAAGAAGAGGGCTTGACGCCCCAGCCCGATCTGCGCAAGCTGAGGCTATGGCGTCGGTGGAACACTTCGAGATCCCCGCGGACGACATCGCCCGCGCGAAGACCTTCTACGGCAACGTGTTCGGTTTCGAGTTCGAGGACTGGGATGCCACCATCACGATGATCGGCGCCTCCGGCGGCGGGATCGGCGGCGACATCCACCGGCGTTCCACGGTGCCGCATCCGACGGTCGTCATCACCGTGGACGATCTTGACGACGCCCTGGAAGCAGTCATCACCGGCGGCGGAGAACAGGTCGGCGAGATCCAGATCCTCGACGAGGACAGCAGGTACGCCTACTTCAAAGACACCGAAGGCAACATCGTCGGCGTGTACGAGAACCGGCGCTGACCGGAACCCAGCACTGACCGGAACCCAGCACTGACCGGATCCTCCAGCTCAGAGCGAGAGCACGAGCGGCGCCGCACAGGCGCCGGCCCAGATCAAACTCACCATCGTGCCGATGATGAACCGCTCGCGGGCGGCGGAGTTCTCCAGCTCCGCAAACCGGCCGAGCCCTTTGATCGCCACGATCACCGCGATCGCCGCCGGCTGCCCCGCGAACGCGGAGCCCACCACCGCCAGCCGCTCCAGATATCCGATGGTCATACCGCCGCGGAGGATCTCACGTTCCACCGGGGCGACCCCCCTGACATCCACCATCACCACGCCGTGATTGCCCACCGGCACGGCGCCGCGGCTGGCGAACTCCAGCACCAGGGAGACCAGGGGGCTGCCGGCCACCAGCGCCAGCAGCAGCAAGCCGATGCCGGCGGCCACCAGGAAGCCCAGGCCCGGCGCGCTGTGTCCGGCGCCGAACACCGCCAACACGATCGCGACGGCCACCAGTCCCACCGCCGGCAGCGCGAGCCAGTGCCGACCCGGCCGGTTCGCCACCACGGCCACGGCCGCGGCCGCGTACAGCGCGAGCAGCAGCACCACCCACAGCACGATATTCATCCAGGGCATGATGCTGATCCTCCCCACGCTGCTGTCGCTACGGCGGCGCGCGACTTCAGCGTAGGGCACCGATCCGGATGCCCGAGGAACGACAGGCGTCTGGCACAACCGCACCGCGGCGCGGGTCAGGCGCGGGTCAGGCGCGGTCCAGCCGCTCCAGCAGTCGGGACAGCGGTCCGATCGCCGCGCGCTCGGCGCGTAGCCCCGCCGCGTTCGCGCGCTTGCTTGCGGCTTGCGGCGTGATGCCCAGCCGGGCCGCCGCGTCGACCTGCGTGCTGCCGTCGGCGTGAAGCAGGTCGTACAGTTCCCAGCCCTGCGCGCTGCGCCGGGCCCTGAGCATGAGCAGCAGGTCCACGAGCGCCTGTGCATCCGCGGCCCCATCGTGCGCGTGCTCGTGCGCGATCGCGAACCGGGTCGACCGTCGCTTCGCCCGGTCCACCGCCGTGCGGGCGGCGATGAACGCCCCGCCGGCCGATTCGCGCACCCCGGCCGGCAGCGGGTGATGCACCGAACCGACACCGACACCGATGCTCCAGCCGTGCTCGCGGTCCAACGCGAGGCACGCCTCCAGAGCGTCCGACCCCGCCGCGAACAACAGCTGCAGCTCGTCGCCGGCAGTGCGGTCTGCCGGAAGGGCCAGCCGATCCCCGAAGACGGCGCCCACCCGCCGCAGCGTGGCACCGACCCGGTCAGCGGTGGTGCGACTGCTCACCTGATCGGCCGTGATGACGAACATGGGCCTCCCTCGACAAGCTTGAATGCTTGATCTATCGGACATCAACCATACAAGCATGATCCAGGCAGATCAACCCTGCACGGATGAGAGCTCACGACGTTTTCGCGCTGCTAGCGTTGAATCCGTGTCGACGATCGAAACCGAAGCCCTCGCATCCCAGCACAACGATGATTCGTTCCCGGACGTGTGGGAGGAACTCCGCTGGCGGGGCCTCGTGCATGTGTCCACGGACCCGCAGGCGCTGAAGGCACTGCTGGCCGGGCCCCCGATCACCTATTACTGCGGATTCGACCCCACCGCGCCCAGCCTGCACCTGGGCAACCTCGTGCAGTTGCTGCTGCTGCGACGCCTGCAGCTGGCCGGGCATCGGCCGCTCGGCCTGGTCGGCGGCTCCACCGGCTTGATTGGCGACCCGCGGCCCACCGCGGAACGCACGCTCAACACCAAGGATGTCGTCGCCGAGTGGGTGGGGCGCCTGCAGGAGCAGGTGGCGAAATACCTCAGCTTCGAGGGCGACAACGCCGCCCGGCTGGTGAACAACCTGGACTGGACCGCGCCCCTGTCGGCGATCGACTTCCTGCGCGACATCGGCAAGCACTTCCGCGTCGGCACAATGCTGAAGAAGGATGCGGTGCGCGCCAGACTCGAATCCGACGAGGGCATCAGCTACACCGAATTCAGCTACCAGATCCTGCAGGGCATGGACTTCCTCGAGCTGTACCGCAGTTACGGCTGCCTACTCCAAACCGGCGGCAGCGACCAGTGGGGCAACCTCACCAGCGGCACCGATCTCATCCATAAGGCTGAGGGGGTGAGCGCCCACGCCATCGGCACCCCGCTCATCACCAACTCGGACGGAACGAAATTCGGCAAGAGCGAGGGCAACGCGGTGTGGCTCGACCCAGCGCTGACCAGCCCGTACGCGTTCTACCAGTTCTGGCTCAACACCGACGACGCGGATGTCTTGCAGCGACTGAAGATCTTCACCTTCCTCACCAGGGATCAGTTGGAGGAGCTGGCCGGATCGCTCGCCCTCGCGCCGCAACACCGACTCGCGCAGCGCACCCTGGCCGAGCAGGTGACCACCCTGGTGCACGGCGCCGCTGCCACGCACGCGGCCAAAGCGGCATCGGCGGCGCTGTTCGGGCAGGGTGACCTGTCGCAGGTGGATCCGGCCACCCTGGAGGCGGCATTGCGGGAACTGCCCAACACGACCGTGTCCCGTGGCGCCCCCATCGCACGCCTGCTCGTGGACACCGGCCTGTGCAGCAGTCTCGGTGCGGCCCGCAGAGCGATTAGCGGGGGAGGGATATACCTGGACAACGCCAAGGTGGCCGACGAGGCCGCAACGCTCGATTCTGAGGCAGTGAGCGGCACCATGGCGGTGCTGCGGCGCGGCCGCAAAACCTTGGCCGGCGTGTTCATCCACTAGGGCGTCGGAGCCCGGGATTTCGGGCCGACACGCCCGGGATGTGCCGTGATTTGCACGGCCTACCGGGCTCACGTAAAGTAATCACTTGTCACCCCAAAGGTGCGGAAGAGCGGATCTGCTCTCCGGCCTCAAGAGGGGACAACATCCCAGCCGAACGGCAATAGACCTCTTGTAGGGCTTTGTTCAGACGGGGTAGGATGGCAAGTCCCACTTGTACGAAGCGTCAGGCTCGCACACGGCAGCTTTTGAAGCTGCCGAACGCGGTTTGACAGCGTCACGACAAGTGGTAGGTTAGAGCAGTTGCCCCAAATCCGACTCGGAAGAGAACGATTTAGGCGCGCCCGATCCTTGAGAACTCAACAGCGTGCACAATGTCAAATGCCAAAAACCTCGTGGCGAGAAGCAATTCTCGTCGTGAGATTCCTTTGGGAAAAGATTAAACAACAAAGCAAGTCAGTAATGATTTGTTCTGTCAGTTTCAAACTTGCAACCTCGTCACCGATTCCCGGTGGCTGGTTGCACTAGATGTGCCACTCGTTCCCGCAAGGGAATGGATGTGCAATCAAACATTTACGGAGAGTTTGATCCTGGCTCAGGACGAACGCTGGCGGCGTGCTTAACACATGCAAGTCGAACGATGAAGGGGAGCTTGCTCCCTGGATTAGTGGCGAACGGGTGAGTAACACGTGAGTAACCTGCCCTTGACTCTGGGATAAGCACTGGAAACGGTGTCTAATACCGGATACGACCCTCGGAGGCATCTTCAGGGGGTGGAAAGAATTTCGGTCAAGGATGGACTCGCGGCCTATCAGCTAGTTGGTGAGGTAATGGCCCACCAAGGCGACGACGGGTAGCCGGCCTGAGAGGGTGACCGGCCACATTGGGACTGAGACACGGCCCAGACTCCTACGGGAGGCAGCAGTGGGGAATATTGCACAATGGGCGAAAGCCTGATGCAGCAACGCCGCGTGAGGGATGACGGCCTTCGGGTTGTAAACCTCTTTTAGTAGGGAAGAAGCGAAAGTGACGGTACCTGCAGAAAAAGCACCGGCTAACTACGTGCCAGCAGCCGCGGTAATACGTAGGGTGCAAGCGTTGTCCGGAATTATTGGGCGTAAAGAGCTCGTAGGCGGTTTGTCGCGTCTGCTGTGAAAACTGGGGGCTCAACCCCCAGCCTGCAGTGGGTACGGGCAGACTAGAGTGCGGTAGGGGAGATTGGAATTCCTGGTGTAGCGGTGGAATGCGCAGATATCAGGAGGAACACCGATGGCGAAGGCAGATCTCTGGGCCGTAACTGACGCTGAGGAGCGAAAGCATGGGGAGCGAACAGGATTAGATACCCTGGTAGTCCATGCCGTAAACGTTGGGAACTAGATGTAGGGTCCATTCCACGGATTCTGTGTCGCAGCTAACGCATTAAGTTCCCCGCCTGGGGAGTACGGCCGCAAGGCTAAAACTCAAAGGAATTGACGGGGGCCCGCACAAGCGGCGGAGCATGCGGATTAATTCGATGCAACGCGAAGAACCTTACCAAGGCTTGACATATACCGGAAAGATGCAGAAATGTGTCCCCCGCAAGGTCGGTATACAGGTGGTGCATGGTTGTCGTCAGCTCGTGTCGTGAGATGTTGGGTTAAGTCCCGCAACGAGCGCAACCCTCGTTCTATGTTGCCAGCACGTAATGGTGGGAACTCATAGGAGACCGCCGGGGTCAACTCGGAGGAAGGTGGGGATGACGTCAAATCATCATGCCCCTTATGTCTTGGGCTTCACGCATGCTACAATGGCCGGTACAAAGGGCTGCAATACCGCAAGGTGGAGCGAATCCCAAAAAGCCGGTCTCAGTTCGGATTGAGGTCTGCAACTCGACCTCATGAAGTCGGAGTCGCTAGTAATCGCAGATCAGCAACGCTGCGGTGAATACGTTCCCGGGCCTTGTACACACCGCCCGTCAAGTCATGAAAGTCGGTAACACCCGAAGCCAGTGGCCCAACCGCAAGGAGGGAGCTGTCGAAGGTGGGATCGGTAATTAGGACTAAGTCGTAACAAGGTAGCCGTACCGGAAGGTGCGGCTGGATCACCTCCTTTCTAAGGAGCATCTGACAACTTCGGTTGTCCAGAGCCACTTCGAAGACATATGTTCTTCGGTGGTCAGCTCATGGGTGGAACATTGACATTGTGATCAGGCAAGGATCTTGCCTCCCAGTACGTCACCCTCGGGTGACTGGAAAAGAGTCTGGCTCTGACTCTGGTCTTCTGCACGCTGTTGGGTCCTGAGGGACCGGGCCTCACCGCCGCTTGAAAGAGTGAGGTGGGAAACGAAACTCAGGACCTTTTCCCCACTGCCCGATGGGCAGCCGGAGAAGGTACCGCCCGTATTTTGAGAACTACACAGTGGACGCGAGCATCTTAGACACTCGCAACAAGACAGAACCGAATCTTCGGATGAGGATCTGCTGCGTTGCGTTGATGTCTTCATAAAAGATCTAGCAAATGCGTTGTTTATTCAACGCGAATGCTGGTTCTTTGTGTAATTTTGTCAATCAAGTTTCTAAGTGCAAACGGTGGATGCCTTGGCATCTGGAGCCGAAGAAGGACGTATAAATCTGCGATAAGCCTCGGGGAGCTGATAATAGAGCTTTGATCCGAGGATCTCCGAATGGGGAAACCCCGCTGGGCGTAGCAATACGACCCAGTGACTCCCGCCTGAATATATAGGGCGGGTAGAGGGAACGTGGGGAAGTGAAACATCTCAGTACCCACAGGAAGAGAAAGCAAAAGCGATTCCGTTAGTAGTGGCGAGCGAAACCGGAAGAGGCCAAACCGATCATGTGTGATAGCCGGCAGGCGTTGCATGGTCGGGGTTGCGGGACTTTTCAGCAGTTACTGCCGTACTGCAAGAGCATCGAGCGTCACATAGACGAATGGCATTGAAAGGCCAGTCATAGAGGGTGCCAACCCCGTAGTCGAAATGTGTCGTTCACTCGAGAAGTATCCCAAGTAGCACGGGGCCCGAGAAATCCCGTGTGAATCTGTCAGGACCACCTGATAAGCCTAAATACTCCCAGATGACCGATAGCGGACAAGTACCGTGAGGGAAAGGTGAAAAGTACCCCGGGAGGGGAGTGAAATAGTACCTGAAACCGTTTGCATACAAACCGTTGGAGCCTCCATAGCAGGGGTGACAGCGTGCCTTTTGAAGAATGAGCCTGCGAGTTAGTGATCAGTGGCGAGGTTAACCCGAGTGGGGAAGCCGTAGCGAAAGCGAGTCTTAATAGGGCGTCATAGTCGCTGGTTCTAGACCCGAAGCGAAGTGATCTATCCATGGCCAGGTTGAAGCGCGTGTAAGAGCGCGTGGAGGACCGAACCCACTTCAGTTGAAAATGGAGGGGATGAGCTGTGGATAGGGGTGAAAGGCCAATCAAACTTCGTGATAGCTGGTTCTCTCCGAAATGCATTTAGGTGCAGCGTTGCGTGTTTCTTGCCGGAGGTAGAGCTACTGGATAGCTAATGGGCCCTAAAAGGTTACTGACGTTAGCCAAACTCCGAATGCCGGTAAGTGAGAGCGCAGCAGTGAGACGGTGGGGGATAAGCTTCATCGTCGAGAGGGAAACAACCCAGACTACCAACTAAGGTCCCCAAGCGTGTGCTAAGTGGGAAAGGATGTGGAGTTGCAGAGACAACCAGGAGGTTGGCTTAGAAGCAGCCACCCTTGAAAGAGTGCGTAATAGCTCACTGGTCAAGTGATTCCGCGCCGACAATGTAACGGGGCTCAAGCACACCACCGAAGTTGTAGCATTCGCGTAATAGTCAGGCGTCCGCAAGGGTGTCCAGACGCGCGGATGGGTAGGAGAGCGTCGTGTGGCGAGTGAAGCGGCGGTGTAAACCAGCCGTGGACGCCACACGAGTGAGAATGCAGGCATGAGTAGCGAAAGACGGGTGAGAAACCCGTCCTCCGAAAGAACAAGGGTTCCAGGGCCAGGCTAATCCGCCCTGGGTAAGTCGGGACCTAAGACGAGGCCGACAGGCGTAGTCGATGGACAACGGGTTGATATTCCCGTACTGACGAAAAACCGCCCAAACTAATCCAGTAGTGCTAAGAGTCCTAATCCGGCTGACCGATCCCTTCGGGGTGAGGCGGCCGGCCTAACGCTCGACCCCGTTCTGGTGCGGTTAGCGTATTAACAGGTGTGACGCAGGAAGGTAGCTGAGCCGGGCGATGGTTGTCCCGGTGTAAGTGTGTAAGCCGGGGGATAGGCAAATCCGTTCCCCATCAAGGCCCAGGCACGATGCGTAGCCCGCAAGGGCGAAATCAGTGATCCTATGCTGCCGAGAAAAGCATCGACGCGAGGTTTTAGTCACCCGTACCCCAAACCGACTCAGGTGTTCAGGTAGAGAATACTAAGGAGATCGAGAGAATCGTGGTTAAGGAACTCGGCAAAATGCCCCCGTAACTTCGGGAGAAGGGGGGCCGGAGGTGTGAAGGGACGTTCTCTTTCGAGAGGGCATTGGCTCCCGGAGCACCATATGGCCGCAGAGACCAGTGGGAAGCGACTGTTTACTAAAAACACAGGTCCGTGCCAAGTCGCAAGACGATGTATACGGACTGACGCCTGCCCGGTGCTGGAAGGTTAAGAGGAACGGTTAGCCGCAAGGCGAAGCTGAGAATTTAAGCCCCAGTAAACGGCGGTGGTAACTATAACCATCCTAAGGTAGCGAAATTCCTTGTCGGGTAAGTTCCGACCTGCACGAATGGCGTAACGACTTCCCAGCTGTCTCAACCGCGAACTCGGCGAAATTGCACTACGAGTAAAGATGCTCGTTACGCGCAGAAGGACGGAAAGACCCCGTGACCTTTACTACAGCTTGGTATTGGTGTTCGGTGTGGCTTGTGTAGGATAGGTGGGAGACTGTGAAGCTGGCACGCTAGTGTCGGTGGAGTCATTGTTGAAATACCACTCTGGTCACTCTGGATATCTAACTTCGATCCGTAATCCGGATCAGGGACAGTGCCTGGTGGGTAGTTTAACTGGGGCGGTTGCCTCCTAAAGAGTAACGGAGGCGCCCAAAGGTTCCCTCAACCTGGTTGGCAATCAGGTGTCGAGTGTAAGTGCACAAGGGAGCTTGACTGTGAGACTGACAAGTCGAGCAGGGACGAAAGTCGGGACTAGTGATCCGGCAGTGGCTTGTGGAAGCGCTGTCGCTCAACGGATAAAAGGTACCTCGGGGATAACAGGCTGATCTTGCCCAAGAGTCCATATCGACGGCATGGTTTGGCACCTCGATGTCGGCTCGTCGCATCCTGGGGCTGGAGTAGGTCCCAAGGGTTGGGCTGTTCGCCCATTAAAGCGGTACGCGAGCTGGGTTTAGAACGTCGTGAGACAGTTCGGTCCCTATCCTCTGCGCGCGCAGGAAATTTGAGAAGATCTATCCCTAGTACGAGAGGACCGGGATGGACGAACCTCTGGTGTGTCAGTTGTTCCGCCAGGAGCACCGCTGATTAGCTACGTTCGGAATGGATAACCGCTGAAAGCATCTAAGCGGGAAGCCAGCTTCAAGATGAGATTTCCATCCCTTCGGGGGAGAGGCTCCCAGCTAGACTACTGGGTTGATAGGCAGGACGTGGAAGCGAGGACTAAAGACTCGTGCAGCTGACCTGTACTAATAAGCCGATAACTTGATAACACAATTAAATGTGCTTGCGTCCACTTTGTGGTTCCCGATTTACGGTCGGGAACTGCGACTCCGCTCCGGCGATCCGGTGATTGAGCTTGTCGAAATCACCAGACACGGACGGTCCGCGAACTGATTCATAAATCAATAGTGTTTCGGCGGCCATAGCGAGAGGGAAACGCCCGGTCCCATTCCGAACCCGGAAGCTAAGACTCTCTGCGCCGATGGTACTGCAAGGGTGACCTTGTGGGAGAGTAGGACACCGCCGGACTTCTTCGTGAAATGGCCACCCGCAAGGGTGGCCATTTTCCGTTAACCGCACTCCGCTGGTCGAGCTTGTCGAGACCCGCTGAGCTCGCCGAAGCGAAGACCCCAATTCACATCTAGGAGCACCGTGGCCGAACCCTCAGATCGTCCCCGGCGGCCGGGCGGCAAGCCCGGAGCCCGCCGGCCAGACACCGGGCGGCCCAAGCGCGGTGCTCCGAACGAAAAACGACTGTGGACCAGCGGCGGAAAGCCCGCCCGCGGCGACCGCAACGCTCGGTATCCGGAGCCGCCGGAGGACCAAGACCCGTACGGCATCAAATCTGTCCGCACCCGGCACAACGATCCGGAGCTCCCCGACGACGTGCAGGCCAAGGACCTGGACCGTGTCGCGCGCGCCCAACTGAGAACGCTGAGCAAGGAGAATGCCGAGGAGGTCGCCCGGCACATGGCCATGGCGGCCCGCCTCATCGACGAGGATCCGCAGCTCGCGCACCGGCACGCCGTGTCGGCCGCCCGCCGGGCCGGCCGCATCGCCGTCGTGCGCGAGACCCTCGCCATCACCTCCTATTCGATCGGCGACTTTGCGCTGGCGTTGCGCGAGCTGCGCACTTATCGGCGTATCTCGGGCAACGACGACCAACTGCCGATGATGGTCGACAGCGAACGCGGACTGGGACGGCCGGAGAAAGCGCTCGAACTGGCCCGGTCGGTGCCGCGGGAATCTCTTCCGGTTCCGGTGCGGGTCGAGCTGGCCATTGCGATGTCCGGCGCCCGGCTCGATCTGGGCCAGACCGAGGCCGCGCTGGCCGAACTGCACATCCCCGAACTGGACCCGGACACCGCGTACTCCTATAGTCCTGCGCTGTTCGACGCCTACGCGACAGTGCTCGAGGACCTGGGCAGAACCGACGAGGCCGAGCAGTGGTACGAACGCTCCGATCGCGCCGCCGCCGCGCTGCGCAGCGACGATCAGACAGAGGCGGAAGAGGAGACGATCGAGATTGCCGAAGAGGATGTTCCGCTCGAGGAAGACGGAGAACACGACGACCACGGGCACTGAACCGGGCACCGAACCCGATCGGACGCCGCTCGACGGCGTCGATCTGCTGCTTGCCGACCTCGATGGTGTCGTTTATCGTGGCCCGGTTGCGATCCCGCACGCCGTGGAGAGCCTCAACGCGGCCGCCCGCGATCGCCGCGTGGCCTACATCACCAACAACGCGTCACGCACCAGCGCCTCCGTGGCGCAGCACCTGACCAGTCTCGGGCTGAGCGTTGCGGCCGAGGACGTGGTCACCTCCCCGCAGGCGGCGGTACGACTGCTCGCCGGTCTCGTACCCGCCGGATCCACGGTTCTCGTGGTCGGCGGCGAGGGGCTGCGCGACGAACTGCACAAGGCCGGCTTCACGGCCACCGATTCCGCACACGACCAGCCGGCCGCCGTCATCCAGGGGTTCGCTCCGGAGCTGGGTTGGAAACAACTGGCCGAAGCCGCCTTCGCGCTGCAGGCGGGCGGCGCCGAACTGCCCTGGGTCGCCACCAACACCGACTGGACGCTGCCCACCGAACGCGGAATCGCCCCCGGCAATGGAACTCTGGTCTCCGCGGTGCACACCGCCGTCGGCAGGCTCCCGGTGCTGGCCGGAAAGCCCGAAGCGGCCATTTTCCAGGAGGCCGTATCCCGGTTCGGCGGCGCGAAGCCGTTGTTCCTCGGCGACCGGCTGGACACCGACATCCTCGGCGCCAACCGCGCCGGCCTCGACTCGGCCATGGTGCTCACCGGTGTCGACCATGCCAAGCAGCTGCTGGCCGCCGACGCCGCGTCGCGGCCCACCTACCTGCTCGACGACCTGCGGCAGCTCAGTGAACCGTATCCGCGCATTCGCACTCACCAGGACCCGGCCAGCGGTGAGCGTCGCATTATGGTGGGCGACGCCGTGATCACGGTCGCCGGAAACGTGATCACGGTCACCGAGGTCGGTTCGCGCAGCATCGACCTGCTGCGGGCCGGATGTGCGGCCGTCTGGGGCAGCGGCATGCCGATCTACGCTCTGGAGGTTCCACCGCGGCTGTACGAGTGACCGGTACCCTGAGAACTTGATGCAGCAGACGCGGTGCAGGGGAAAGGGGACGCGATGACGGAACTTGGGGCCACCGATCCCGACAACGGCGACGGAGTCGACGCCGGCGAAGCCGACGCGCTGATTTCACGGCTGCGGGTGATCGAGGCACAACCGCTGGCCGATCGTGCCGCCGCGTTCAGCCAGCTCTACGACACCCTGCAATCGGTGCTCGGCGGCGGCAGCGGTGGTGGTGGCGACGGCGCGGGACGCTGACTCCGAGCATCCGGACGCGCTGCTGCGCCTGGACGCCGCCCTCGCCGGCCGCGGACTGGCCCGCTCCCGCACCCACGCCGCGCGGCTCATCGCCGACGGAGCCGTGACCGTGGACGGCGTCGTGGCCGGTAAGCCGTCGCTGAAGGTGCACGCCGACCAGGTGATCGCCATCATCGCCGCCGACCACTACGTCAGCCGAGCCGCCCACAAGCTGATCGCCGCCCTCGACGCGTTCCCGGTCGAGGTCACCGGCCGGCTCGCTCTGGACGTTGGCGCCTCCACCGGCGGTTTCACCCAGGTGCTGCTGGAACGCGGCGCCCGAGCCGTGATCGCCCTCGACGTCGGCCACGGCCAGCTGTCGCCTCACCTCGCCGACGACCCCAGGGTCAGCGTCATCGAAGGGTTCAACGCGCGCGAGTTGACCGCGGCCGGTCTCGCGGCGGCGGCGGGCACCGCGGAGCTGCCCGACCTGGCCGTCGCCGACCTGTCCTTCATCTCGCTGCGCACCGTGCTGCCCGCCGTGGTGGCCACGCTCGGCACCGGAGCCGACTACCTCGTGCTCATCAAACCGCAGTTCGAAGTGGGCCGCACCGGCATCCGCGAAGGCATCGTGCGAGATCCGGCGCTGCGGGAAGAAGCGGTGAACGACGTGCTCTGGACCGCCTGGGACCTCGGTCTGCCGATCGGCGGCCTCGTGCCATCCCCGCTGGTCGGTACCAGGGGAAACCACGAATATCTGGTCTGGCTGAACGCCACACACGGCAGCAATCCGACACAATGGAGAGACCGCGTGCATTCCTGTGCGGGGACCGACCGAGCCTGAAGGAGGCAACGTGACCCAGCCCACCCGGCACATCCTCGTCGTCTCCCACACCGGCCGGCAAGCCTCGGTCAACGCCGCGGAGGACGTCTGCCGTCAACTGCTCATGGAAGGCGTCACCCCCGTCGTGCAGGTCGACGAGCGCGCCGCCATCCTCGTGCAGGCCCCCGACCTGACCTCCATCGCCACCTTCGGGGTCGACGTCGGAGTGCACGACGTCGAACTGGTCATCGTGCTCGGCGGCGACGGCACCATCCTGCGGGCGGCCGAACTGGCCCGCGGCTCTTCCGCACCGCTGCTGGGGATCAACCTCGGCCACGTCGGATTCCTCGCCGAAAGCGAGCGCGACGACCTCGCCGCGAGCGTGAAACGCGCGCTGGCCCGCGACTACCAGGTCGAGGAGCGGATGACCCTGTCGGTGCGGGTCAAGGTCGACTCCGAGGTGGTCTACGAAACCTGGGCGCTCAACGAAGCCACCGTGGAGAAGGCGTCGCGGGAGCGGATGCTCGAGGTCGTCATCGAAGTCGACGCCCGCCCGGTCTCCTCGTTCGGCTGCGACGGGGTCGTCATGTCCACGCCGACCGGATCCACCGCTTACTCCTTCTCGGCCGGCGGCCCGATCGTCTGGCCGGCCGTGGACGCCATGCTGCTCGTGCCGCTGAGCCCACATGCCTTGTTCGGTCGTTCCCTCGTGGTCGGGCCGCAATCGGTGCTCGCCGTCGAAGTGCTCGACCGCACCCAGGGCACAGGCGTGCTCTGGTGCGACGGCCGCCGCACCCACGACCTGCCGCGCGGCGCCCGCGTGATCGTGCGCCGCTCCCCGGTACCGGTGCGGCTGGCCAGGCTGCACCCCGGCCCGTTCTCCGAGCGGCTGGTGCGCAAGTTCGCCCTGCCGGTCAACGGATGGCGCGGCCCCGCCGATGATGAGACCGCCGACGCGTGATCGAGGAGATCTCGATCCGCAACCTCGGCGTGATCGCGGAGGCCACCCTCCCGCTCGGTGCGGGATTCACCGCCGTGACCGGCGAGACCGGTGCAGGCAAGACCATGGTGGTCACCGCGCTCGGCCTGCTCCTCGGTGACCGTGCCGACAGTTCCGTGTTGCGGGCCGGCAGCGGTGCGGCGGTGGTCGAGGGACAGTGGCAGGTCGATGCTGACGGCATCGCGGCCACGAGGGCGCAGGATGCTGGGGGAGAGCTCGACCCGATCGACGCCCGGACGGCGTCGCTGATCCTGGGGCGCACCATCTCGCCGGACGGCCGTAGTCGCGCCATTGTCGGCGGGCGCAGCGCCCCCGTCGGAGTACTCGCCGAACTGGGCGAACACCTCGTGGTGGTGCACGGCCAATCCGACCAGGTGCGGCTGCGCTCCGCCGGCGCGCAGCGTGACGCCCTGGACCGGTTCGCCGGACCGGACTTGGCCGCGGTGCTGCGCGAGTACCGTGGCGCGTTGGCGGAGTGGACCACGGCCAAGGATGAACTGGATGCCTTGGTGGCCGCCAGCGATCAGCGCGCCCAGGAAGCGGAGCAACTGCGCGCAGACATGGCCGAGATCGAGGCCGCCGCCCCGCGGCGGGGCGAAGACACCGAACTGAGCGAACAGGCCGAACGGCTCGGCAACCTGGAAGATCTCCGGCTCGCCGCCGCGACGGCACGCGAGTCACTTTCCGCCGAGGCGATCGACGGCGGCTTCGACGTGCTCGGGCTGCTCGACGGGGCGAAACGCCAGCTGGATCGGGCCGCCGAGCACGACCCGGCGCTCGCCGACATCGCCGCCGCGCTCGCCGAGACCGCCATCCTCGCCTCGGACATTGCCGGCCGACTCTCGAGCTATCTGAGCGAACTGGATGTGGATGGCGGCCGCGATCTGGAAGCCGTGCAGGAGCGGCGGGCGGAGCTTGGCGCTCTGGTGCGCAAATACGGACCGACCCTCGACGACACCATCGACCGACTGGAGACCGGCAGCGACCGGTTGCTCGAACTGGACAATGACACCGATCGCCGGGAGCAGTTGCGCGTCGCGGTCGACGAGCACGGCATCCGGGTCGCCGACCTCGCGGGCGAGCTCACCCGGCTGCGCACCGCCGCGGCCGCCGAGCTGGCCGAACGGGTCAGCGCCGAGCTGTCCGCGCTGGCCATGCCCGACGCGAAGCTGTCGGTCGAGATCAGCGACGCCGAAGACTACACGCAGTCGGGCCGGGATCAGGTGGCGATCCTGCTGCAGCCCCACGCCGGCGCCGAACCCAGGCCACTGGCGCGTGGCGCCTCGGGCGGCGAGCTGTCCCGGGTGATGCTCGCCATCGAGGTGGTCATCGCGGCCAGCGACCCGGTGCCCACCTTCGTGTTCGACGAGGTGGATGCCGGCGTCGGCGGCGCCTCCGCGATCGAGGTCGGCCGCCGGCTGGCCCGGCTGGCCGCATCCGCTCAGGTGATCGTGGTCACCCACCTCGCCCAGGTCGCCGCGTTCGCCACCAATCACCTGCGGGTGGTGAAGGATCGCTCCGGGGAGGTCACCGCCAGCAGTGTGCAGCAGCTGAGCGGTGAGGAGCGCATCGCCGAGATGGCCAGACTGCTTTCCGGACTGCCCGACTCCGCCAGCGGCCTCGCCCACGCCCGCGAACTCCTGGACACCGCCCGCGCCCTCACCCCCTGAGGCCTAGCCCCGCCCTCACCCCCCGTCACTTGCGCCCTGGTGTGGTTCCCGCGGCGTGGGAAGGAGCACAACATGCGAGTCAGCGCGTAGCGAGCACCTGGCGGATGCGCTGCAGCAGTTCCGCAGGATTGTCCAGGTCGTCCTTGTTCACCAGGATGACGAACCAGCCGTCCGCCTCCAGACGCGAGACGCGCGTCATGTCGGCTCGGAATGCTGCCGGAGAGTTGTGCAGTTCGCTCTGGTACTCCACGATCACCTTGCGCTCGGGGAAGGCGAGGTCGGCGCGATAGCGGAACCCACCGGAGGTGGTGATCGGCAGGTTGGCGACCACGCCCGGGATTCCGCCCAGGAGCATCACCACACGCAGCCGGGACTCCTGCGGCGACTCCGATGCGGCATCCAGCAGCCCCAGTGCCGCACGCAGCCGGCGCCGTCCGCGGCGGCCCGGGTACCGCTGGAGCGCATCCGTCATGCGCTGTGCGGAGCTGAAGGCGGGCGTATTCCGATCCGCGTGGATGAGGTAGTCGCCCGCGGCCACCAGGTCGGCGAGGGCGAGCAGTGCGCCGAGCTGGCACCAGGTGCGCTCCGGTGAGCAGATCCGCAGCTCCCGCCACACGCCCACGTCACCGGGCGCACTGCCGAGGGTGTGGCCGCGGATGCCTCGCCCGACCGGTGCTCGATGCGGCGGCGGCACCGCCACGTGCAGCACCAGCGAGCGTTCCTGCCGCGCCGGCAGTGGCACGCCGAGGATGACCGCAGCCGTGATGCCGCAAAAGTGGGCGTGCTGCGGCATCTTCTGCTGGTACGCGATGGCCCGCTCGACCAGGGCGAGTTCCCCGACCGCAGGCGTGCGGATGCCGCGAAACGGTCGCTGCAGGTCGTCGCTGCGGAGCCGGTTGCGCCCGAGGCCGGCATCCAGACCCTGCTGGAAGGTGAATGGGGTGGCGCTCAGGTGCGGTGGTAGCGGGATGCGTGGATTCATCCCGGAAGGATGCGCTCAGCGCGACGTCCCTGCCCCGTGTTATCCACAGCACGCTGTCACTTGCGTGTTGTTGTGGTTCCCGGGCCCCGCGAGGGAGCCCTGTATGCAACTGAGCTCACCAGAGGCCCCCCCAAGGACCTGACTTGCGTGTTGTTGTGGTTCCCGGGCCCCAGGAAGGAGCTCTATATGCAAGTGAGCGCAGGTGGCGGGCATGACGGGCGATTCGTATCCGGAGAGCGACGGCGCGGCGGTGATAAGCTAAAACCCCGTGGTGATCAAACATATTGCGGAAACGACCAAGCACATTTTCGTCACTGGGGGAGTTGTTTCGAGCCTTGGAAAAGGGCTCACAGCTGCCAGCCTCGGAAATCTTCTGACGGCACGCGGCCTCCGCGTGGTCATGCAGAAACTCGACCCCTACCTCAACGTCGACCCGGGCACGATGAACCCGTTTCAGCACGGGGAGGTGTTCGTCACTGACGACGGTGCTGAGACCGACCTGGACATCGGCCACTACGAACGCTTCCTGGACATCAATCTGAGCCAGGCCGCCAACGTCACCACCGGCCAGATCTACTCCACCGTCATCGCCAAAGAGCGCCGCGGCGAATACCTCGGCGACACCGTGCAGGTCATCCCGCACATCACCGACGAGATCAAACGACGGATGCGCTTGCAGGCCACCGAGCCGGACAGCACCGGCGCGCCGAAACCGGATGTCATCATCACCGAGATCGGCGGCACCGTCGGCGACATCGAGGGGCTGCCGTTCCTCGAGGCCGCCCGCCAGGTGCGCCACGAGATCGGTCGCGCCAACTGCTTCTTCGTACATGTGTCGCTGGTGCCGTACCTGAGCGCGGCCGGCGAGCAGAAGACCAAGCCCACCCAGCACTCGGTGGCGGCGCTGCGCTCCATCGGCATCCAGCCGGATGCGATCGTGCTGCGCAGCGACCGCGAGGTGCCGGAGTCGATGACCAAGAAGGTCGCGCTGATGTGCGACGTGGACCGGGAGGCGGTCGTCAACGCGGTGGACGTGCCCAGCATCTACGACATCCCGACCATGCTGCACGACCAGGGCCTGGACGGCTACATCATCGAGCACTTCGGCCTGGACGCCGGCGATGTCGACTGGACCGGCTGGCGCGAACTGCTCGACGCCGTGCACGACCCCAAGTACGAGGTGCAGATCGGCCTGGTCGGCAAGTACATCAACCTGCCGGATGCCTACCTGTCGGTCACCGAGGCGCTGCGGGCCGGCGGCTTCGCGCATCAGACCAGCGTGAAGATCCACTGGATCCCCTCCGACGAGTGCGCCACCCCGGAGGGCGCGGCCCGGCTGCTCTCGCACCTGGACGGCATCTGCGTGCCCGGCGGCTTCGGCATCCGCGGCATCGAAGGCAAGGTCGGCGCGCTGAAGTTCTGCCGGGAGAACGCCATCCCGGTGCTCGGCCTGTGCCTGGGCCTGCAGTGCATGGTGATCGAATACGCCCGCCACGTGGTCGGCCTCGCCGACGCGTCCTCCTCCGAATTCGACCCGGACACTGAGCACCCGGTGATCGCCACCATGGCCGAGCAGGTCGACATCATCGCCGGCGGCGACCTGGGCGGCACCATGCGGCTGGGCCTCTACCCGGCCGACTTGGCGGAGGGTTCCATCGTGCGCGACCTGTACGGCGCGCCGGTGATCTCCGAACGGCACCGCCACCGGTACGAGGTCAACAACGCCTACCGGCAGCAGCTCACCGACGCCGGCTTCGTCTTCTCCGGGATCTCCCCGGACGGGCAACTGGTCGAATTCGGCGAACTGCCGCGGCAGACGCATCCGTTCTACGTGGGCACGCAGGCGCATCCGGAACTGCGCTCGCGGCCGAACCGCGCGCATCCGCTGTTCCGCGGCCTGATCGGCGCAGCCCTGGAGCGGCAGCAGGCCAGCCGCCTGTTCGAGGTGGCGGATGCCGTCACAGCCTGACGCGGCAACGGCTCCGGATGCGGTGGAGCTGGCGGACGATCCCTGGACGGCCGAGATCCGCCTCAGCGAGGTGGTCTACCACGGCGCGGTGTGGGACATCCGACGTGACCGCTTCGACTACGGCGACGGCGAAATCGTGCGCGAATACGTCGACCACACCGGCGCCGTCGCGGTGCTCGCCTGCGACGAGCAGGACCGGGTGCTGCTGATCAAGCAGTACCGGCATCCGATCGGCGCCCGCGACTGGGAAATCCCGGCCGGGCTGCTGGACGAGGACGGCGAGCCGCCATTGTCCGCCGCGCAGCGGGAACTGGCCGAGGAAGCCGACCTGGCCGCGACCCGCTGGGACCTGCTCACCGAGTTCTTCTCCTCCCCAGGGGGCAGCAACGAAGCAATCCGGGTGTACCTCGCTCGAGGTCTCAGCCCGACCGCCACGTTCGGGCGTTCCGCCGAGGAGGCCGACATCGAGACCAGATGGGTCGACCTGGACACCGCGGTCGGCGCCGTGCTCGAGCGGCGCTGCGCCAACGCCATCCTCGCCAACGCGGTGTTGGCCGCCGCGGCGTCCCGCGCCCGCGGCTGGAGCAGCCTCGGCGACGCGGGCGCCCCGTGGCCGCGGCACCCCAAGTCGCAGCGCCGAATGAATGAGCCACGAAACGACGAGCCTCGAAAAAACGAACGCTGACCGACGTGATGGAGCTGGCCCGCGCCCTGGACCGGTACCTGCGGCATGTGTCCATCGAACGCGGGCTCTCGGTCAATACCGTCGCCGCCTACCGCCGCGACCTCGGGGCGTACCTTCAGCTCCTCGCCGAGCGAGGCATCCAGACTCCGCAGGCGATCGGGCAACATGATGTGGCGGCGTTCGCCGCGGCGCTGCGCAGCAGACCGGAGGACCCGCTGGCGGCATCGTCGGTGGCGCGGATGCTCTCCTCGGTGCGCGGGTTCCATCGCTTCCTGCTCGACGAGGGCCTGGTCGAAACGGATGTCGCCGCGGAGACGAAACCGCCCAAGCTCGCCAGTCGGCTGCCGAAGGCGATCACCGTGGAACAGATGGCGACGCTGCTGGCCACCGCGGACGGCGACGACGTGCGGTCGCTACGGGACAAGGCCCTGCTCGAACTGCTGTACGCGACCGGAGCTCGCATCTCGGAGGCCTCCGCGCTGGACGTGGATGACATCCTCAGCTCGCAGGAGTCCAGCAGCGCCGACACCGTGCGGCTGTTCGGCAAGGGTGGCAAGCAGCGAATCGTGCCGCTGGGAAGCTACGCCCGCGCCGCCCTGGACGCGTACCTGGTGCGCGGCCGGCCGACGCTGGCCGCCCGCGGCGCGGGTACCCCGGCACTGTTCCTCGGGGCTCGCGGTGGGCGGTTGTCTCGTCAGAACGCGTGGCTGATCGTGCAGGCGCGCGCCGGCCAGGCGCAGCTGGGTGTGACCATTTCGCCGCACACGTTCCGGCACTCGTTCGCTACTCACCTGCTGGCCGGCGGGGCCGACGTCAGGGTCGTGCAGGAACTGCTTGGGCACTCCTCGGTGGCCACCACGCAGATCTACACGCTGGTCACCGCGGACACGCTGCGGGACATGTACACCAGCGCGCATCCGCGGGCTCGCTGAGTATTCCCCGAGCGTCGCGCAACGTGCCGCGCGCTTCCGGGACGCCGTGGCAGGCCCGGTTAGAATCGACTCACCGGTGATCGGTGAGCCCAAGGTAAAGGATTGTCACAGATGGCAGCTAAGAAGGACACCTTGACTGCAGAACTTCCCGGTTTGGAGGCCCCGGTCCTCGGGCCGACCGGCCGGGTGCGCCGTATTTTCCCCGAACCCAAACAGCTTCGCGGGCACGGTCCTGCCCGCATCATCGCCCTGTGCAACCAGAAGGGCGGCGTGGGTAAAACCACCACCACGATCAACCTCGGCGCCAGCCTGGCGGAGTGCGGGCGCCGGGTGCTCGCCGTTGACTTCGACCCGCAGGGTGCACTGTCCGCGGGGCTCGCCGTGCCGACTCACGACGTGCCGAACATTTACGATCTGCTGCTGGGCACGATCAAGGATCCGCGCGAGGCGATCCAGAAGACCGCCGTGCCGAACCTGGATGTCATCCCCGCCAACATCGACCTGTCCGCCGCCGAGGTGCACCTGGTCAACGAGGTCGCCCGGGAGCAGATCCTGGCCAGGGTGCTGCGCGGCGTAAAGGACGACTACGACATCATCCTCATCGACTGCCAGCCGTCCCTGGGCATCCTCACCGTGAACGCGCTCACCGCGGCGCACGGGGTGCTCATCCCGCTGGAGTGCGAGTTCTTCGCCCTGCGCGGGGTGGCGTTGCTGGTGGAGACCATCGAGAAGGTGCGCGACCGGCTGAACCCGGCCATCGAACTCGACGGCATCCTGGCCACCATGTTCGACTCGCGCACGCTGCACGCCAGGGAAGTGCTCGACCGGGTGGTGGAGACCTTCGGCGAGAAGGTGTTCGAGACCGTGATCGGTCGCACCGTGAAGTTCCCGGATGCCAGCGTGGCCGGCGCCCCGATCACCACCTTCGCTCCGGACCATCCGGCCGCCCTCGCGTACCGGCAGATGGCCAGAGAGTTGATCTTCCGTGGTGACGTCGCTTAGCAGCCCCATCGTCGACGACCCTAGCGACACCGGCAGCACCGGATTCTCCGTCACCCTCAGCAACTACAGCGGCCCGTTCGACCTGCTGCTGTCGCTGATCGCCAAGCACGAACTGGACATCACCGAGATCTCGCTGTCCAGCGTCACCGACGAATTCCTCGCCTACCTGCGCGGGCTGCAGTCACCGGAGGAGTTGGATCAGGCCAGCGAGTTCATCGTCGTGGCCGCCACACTGCTGGATCTCAAGATCGCCGGCCTGCTGCCGCAGGGCGAGCTGGTGGATGCCGACGACGTCGCGCTGCTCGAGGCCCGCGACCTGCTGTTCGCCCGGCTGCTGCAGTACCGGGCGTTCAAAGAGGTCTCGGTCTGGTTCGCCGACACCCTGGAGCGCGAGTCCACCCGGCACCCGCGACAGGTGCGGCTGGAAGAGAAATACCGGAAGCGCACGCCGGAACTGGTCTGGACCCTCAGCGCCGACGACTTCGCGGCGCTCGCCGTGCTCGCGCTCACCCCGAGGGAGATTCCCGCCGTGGGCCTCACGCATCTGCATGCGCCGTTGGTGAGCATCCGGGAGCAGGCCGCCCACATCGTGGCACTGCTGCGTCGCGGTGAGCCGATGACGTTCCGCCAGCTGATTGCCGGTGCCGAGCAGACCGGCGTGGTCGTCGCCCGATTCCTCGCCGTGCTGGAGCTGTACCGGCGCGCGGCGGTCGGCTTCGACCAGCTCGAGCCGCTCGGCGAATTGACCATCCGGTGGACCGCCCAGTCGTTCTCCGACGAAAGCCTCTCGAACCTAGGAGCCGATTACGATGCCTGAGCCCGCCACCCTCGAGGGCGTCGAGACCGACCCGGATGCGCCGGCCGCCGCCCTGCCGCTGGAACGCTGCCTGGAGGCGATCCTCATGGTCGCCGACGAGCCGCAGAGCCTGGTCAGCCTCGCCACCGCGCTGCGCAGCCCAGTGCCGGCGGTACGGCAGTCGATCGAACGGCTCGTGGCGGACTACGACGGTGTGGACGGCTCGGTGCGGCGCGGCTTCGAGCTGCGGGAGGTGGCCGGCGGCTGGCGCATTTACGTGCGCGGCGACTACGACAACGTGGTGCGCGACTTCGTGCTGGCCCAGAACCCCAGCAAGCTCTCCCAGGCGGCGCTCGAAACCCTCGCCGTCATTGCCTACAAGCAGCCGATCAGCCGCGGCGCGATCGCCTCGATCCGTGCCGTCAACGTCGACTCGGTGGTGCGCACCCTGCTCGGCCGTGGCCTGATCACCGAGGCGTTCACCGACAGTGAGACCGGTGCCATCCACTACGCGACCACGGATGCGCTGCTCAGCCAGCTCGGCCTGAACTCGCTCGACGAACTGCCGCGCATCTCTCCGCTGCTGGCGGACGGTTCGGAAGGCTTCGATGACCTCCGCTGAACCGCGCGACCCGGCCGCAGAAGGGGTGCGGCTCCAAAAACGGATGGCCGCAGCCGGCGTGGCTTCCCGCCGTGCCAGCGAGATCCTGATCCAGGCCGGCCGGGTGGCCGTCAACGGTACCGTGGTCACCGAACTGGGCCGACGGGTGCGCGACACCGACTTGGTCTCGGTGGACGGCGTCGCCGTGCAACTGGATCCGAGCCGGCGGTACCTGATGCTGAACAAACCGGTCGGCGTCGTCAGCTCGCTGCACGATGAGCACGGCCGTCCCGACCTCACCCGGTTCGTGGCCGGCTTCGACGAACGGCTGTTCAACGTCGGCCGGTTGGATGCGCAAACCTCCGGGCTGCTCATCCTCACCAACGACGGCGAACTCGCGCATGTCCTGGCGCATCCGTCGTTCGGGGTGATGAAGACCTACGTGGCCAAGGTCGAGGGCGCCGTCACCGCCGCAACGCTCGCAAAACTGACCGCGGGCATCGACCTGGAGGACGGGCCGATCGCCGCGGACAAGGCCCGCATCATCGGCGCCTCCCGGCATCGGGAAACCATCGTGGAACTCACCCTGCACTCCGGCCGCAACCGCATCGTGCGCCGGATGCTGCAGGAGGTCGGCCATCCGGTGCTCGAACTCGTGCGCCGGCAGTTCGGCCCGCTGCACCTGGGCAACCTCGCACCGGGGGAGCTGCGCGATTTGACTAAAATTGAACTCGGCCAGTTGCTGACGATCTCCCGATCGACGACGGACAACACCGCGGCCGGGAAGAAGAGCTCAGGCGCGTGAACGGATCTCGACTGTCCGGACAGGTGAGGATCGTGGGCGCCGGGCTGCTCGGCGCCAGCGTGGGCCTCGCCCTGACGGCGAAAGGCATCGATGTCATCGTCGACGACAGTTCGCCGGCCGCCCGCGGACTCGCGATCGACTACGGGGCCGGCCGGGCCGCTGTGGACTCGGATGACCCGCAGTTGGTGGTCGTGGCGGTGCCGCCGGATGTGACGGCGGAGGTGGTGCGCGCCGAACTCGCCGCGCATCCGCGAGCCCTGGTCACCGACGTCGCGAGCGTGAAGGCCGCCCCGCTGATCGCGCTGCGTGCCGCCCGCGCGGATGTCGCCCGGTACATCGGCTCGCATCCGCTCGCCGGCCGGGAGCGCGGCGGCGCCATCTCGGCGCGTGCCGACCTGTTCCTGGGGCGGCCCTGGGTGATCACCACCACCGATGAGAACACCGCCGCGCAACTGGGGATCATCGAGGACCTCGCGCTGGACCTCGGTGCCGTGCCGGTGGGGATGGCCGCAGAGGACCACGACCGCAGCGTCGCGCTGATCTCCCACGTGCCGCAGGTGATCGCCTCCCTGCTGGCGAAACGGCTCGTCGACGGCGACCACGCCGCGTTGGGTCTGGCCGGGCAGGGCCTACGCGACACCACCCGGATCGCCTCCAGCGACCCGACCCTGTGGATCCAGATTTTGTCGGCGAACTCCGCCGCGGTCGTGGACGTGCTGCGGTCGTTCCGCGGCGACCTCGACGCGCTGCTTTCGGTGCTGGAGAACCCGGCGGTGCCGGGCGCGCGACGGGCGCTGGCGGAGTCGTTGGCCGCCGGCAACGTCGGCGTGTCCCGCATCCCCGGCAAGCACGGGCAAGACCGCCGGTTCAGTCAGATCGTGGTCATGGTCGACGACCGGCCGGGCGAGCTCGGCCGCCTGCTCAGCGAGATGGGCGAGGTGGGTGTGAACATGGAGGACCTGCACCTGGAGCACTCGCCCGGTGCGCCGATCGGCCTGGCCGAGATTTCGGTGCTGCCGGAGGCAGAGGACCACTTGGTCACCGAATTGGAGGCCCGCGGCTGGCGGATCGCCGAGGCGTGGCGGTGACGGGCGCGCAGGTTGTAGTGGCCGTCGATGGCCCTGCCGGTAGCGGCAAATCCAGCGTCAGCCGCGCCGCGGCCCGCGCGCTCGGCTTCGACTACCAGGACAGCGGCGCCGCCTACCGTGCCGTCGCCTGGAACGCTCTCGAGCACGGCGTGGACACCGAGAACCCGGATGCGGTGCTGGCGTCCCTGGAGCACTTCGACTATCGCATCGGCATCGACCCGGACCGTTACTTCGTCAGCGTCGGCGACACGGACATCACCGCCGCGATCCGGCAACCGCGGGTCACTGCCGTGGTGAGCCACATCGCCCGGATCCCGGCGGTGCGCGAGCGGCTGGTGCGGCTGTTCCGCGAGGTGATCGCCTCCAGCACCCGGCCCGGAGTGATCACCGAGGGTCGCGACATCACCACCGTGGTGGCGCCGGATGCGCAGTTGCGGGTGTTGCTGACCGCATCCGAGGAGTCACGGGTGGCCCGGCGAGCCGCGCAACACGGCCGCACGATCGAGGCGGTCGGGCAGAAGTTGAGTTCCCGGGACGCTCAGGACTCCAAGGTGGTCGACTTCATGAACGCCGCCGACGGCGTTGTGACCCTGGACTCCACGAACCTGGACTTCGACGCCACCGTCTCCGCCCTGGTCACTCTCATCCGCAACTCCGCCCCTCCACCTGCCGAGTAGCGCCCTTGCCCGCTGGTCGAGCCCCGTCGAGACCCTCGAGCAGCCCCCTTCCCGCCCATCGAGTAGCGCCCGAGGAACGAGGCTGCTCCGCTGGTCGAGTAGCGCCCGAGGAACGAGGCTGCTCCGCTGGTCGAGTAGCGCCCGAGGAACGAGGCCGCGTATCGAGACCCCCGCAGATCGTAGGATGGAGTCCATGCCTACCGACGAGCGCGACGACTTCCCCGCCCTGGACGAGAAGATCGCGCAGCGGCTCTCCGCGCTCGACGAATCCGATGCCATCCAGCGGGCGGATGCCTTGCGCGCCGGCCTGCGCGACTACGACCTCGACGATGACGACGCCCGCCTGCTCGAGGAGGCCGTCGAGGGCGCCGACGAGCACTTCTTCCGTCCGGCCCCGCCGGTGCTCGCCGTGGTCGGTCGCCCGAACGTGGGCAAGTCCGCGCTGGTGAACCGCATCATCGGCCGCCGCGAGGCCGTCGTCGAAGACACTCCCGGCGTCACCCGTGACCGGGTCAACTACAAGGGCGGGTGGAACGAGCGCGAGTTCACCATCGTCGACACCGGCGGCTGGGAGCCGGACGCCCGCGGCATCGACGCCTCCGTGGCCGCGCAGGCGGAGGTGGCCGTCGATCTCGCCGATGTGGTGTTGTTCATCGTCGACGCCACCGTCGGCGCCACCGCCACCGACGAGCGCGTCGTTCGGATGCTGCGGGCCACCAAGAAGCCCGTGATCCTCGTCGCGAACAAGGTCGACGATATCCGGCAGGAGCCGGAAGCGGCCTCGCTGTGGAGCCTCGGCCTGGGCCAGCCGTGGCCGGTGTCCGCCGTGCACGGCCGGGGAGTGGCCGACCTCCTGGACAAGGTGCTCACCGTGCTCCCCAAGGTGTCCGCCGTCGCGAAAGACGAGGTCGGCGGGCCGCGCCGGGTCGCCATCCTGGGCCGGCCGAACGTGGGCAAATCAAGCCTGCTGAACAAGACCGCGGGGGAGGAGCGGGTCGTGGTCAACGAACTGGCCGGCACCACGCGCGACCCGGTGGACGAGCAGATCGAACTCGGTGGCAAGTTTTGGCGGTTCGTGGACACCGCCGGCATCCGTCGCCGCGTGCACCTGGCTCAGGGCGCCGACTTCTACGCGACGCTGCGCACCACTGCGGTGCTGGAGAAGGCGGAGGTCGCCGTCGTCCTGATCGATGTGACCGCGCCGATCAGCGTGCAGGACCTCAAGATCATCGACCTGGTGTTGGAGTCCGGGCGGGCGCTGGTGCTGGCGTTCAACAAGTGGGACCTTCTCACCGATGACCGGCGCACGATGTTGGATCGGGAGATCGAGCAGGACCTCGCTCACGTGACCTGGGCGCCGCGGGTGAATATCTCCGCGAAGACCGGCCGGCACATGGAGAAGCTGGTGCCGGCGCTGGAGCTGGCGCTGGAGTCGTGGGACACCCGCATCCCGACCGGCAAGTTCAATGCGCTGCTGGCGGAGCTCACCGCGGAGCACCCGCATCCGGTGCGCGGGGGCAAGCAGCCTCGCATCCTGTTCGGCACGCAGGCCTCGAACCGGCCGCCGACGTTCGTGCTGTTCACCACCGGATTCCTGGATCCGCAGTACCGTCGGTTCATCACCCGCCGGCTGCGGGAGCTGTACGGCTTCGAGGGCAGTCCGATCAACGTGAACATGCGTGTCCGCGAGCGCCGCCGTCGCTAGCTGTACTGCCCAGGGAGGTTGGTTAACCGGGTGATGGGTGGTTTGGCTCCGGTGGCGGTGTGGGGCCTGTGGTGATTGTATTCGTGGAGCCAGGC
>NZ_JBDJAF010000003.1:0-302083 GCF_039652555.1 Parafrigoribacterium mesophilum | reverse complement strand
CGGCTGGGCGTTCAAACGCCACTACAACAGCGAATCAGCCCGCCGCGCAGCCCTCCCGGCCTGGCTCCACGAATACAATCACCACAGGCCCCACACCGCCACCGGAGCCAAACCACCCATCACCCGGTTAACCAACCTCCCTGGGCAGTACAGCTAGGACACCGCCGTGCGGGCCGTCGTCGGGCGGGTCGCGCAGCAGCACCGGCTCCACCGCGCGCAGCAGCCGGCGTACGTCGCTTTCGGTGGCGCCGCACTGCAGGCCGATCACGCTGACCCCGGCGCGGGGCACGCCGATCCTGAGTGCGCTGAGCATCCGCTCGTCGGCGTCGGTCACCTGAGGAAGCAGCACGACCGGATGATCGATGCCGAACTGTGCGCTGGACGGGCTACGCCAGACGAACGGTCGTGAGGGGTCGAGTCGCAAAATCATGCGGCAAGGATGCGCCGAAACGGGCCATCGCGTTGCCAGCTGTCCACAGGCTGCGGTTAGTTCTCCGGATCCTCCGCTGTGCCGTCGTCACCCTCACGGGGCCGGTCGTCCCGGTCGTCGTTGAGCAGGTCCTCGATCGCCTGGTCGACGTCGTCGTGATCGCCGGAGGTGCTGCTCAGTCGCGCGACGAGCGCTGCGGGATCGTCGATGTCCTCCGAGGTGGGGATGAGGTCAGGATGCGACCACAGATCGTCCCGGCGCTCCGCCCCGACAGCATCGGTCACCCGCTGCCACATCGCGGCCGCCTCACGGAGCCGACGGGGCCGCAACTCGAGCCCCACCAGGGTGGAGAACGCCGACTCCGCAGGACCACCCGCGGCGCGGCGGCGGCGCACGGTCTCCGCGATCGCCCCGGAACTGGGCAGCCGCGTGGTGGCCTGGGCGGTCACGACGTCCACCCACCCCTCGATGAGCGCCAGCATCGTCTCCAGCCGGCCAAGCGCCGCCAGCTGCTGCTGCGACTTCGGCGGGATCAGCGCACCGCTCACCATGGCCTGACGCAGTTCTTCCGGGTTGCCTGGGTCGAAATCCGAGGCCAGCTCTTCCAGGCGGGTGGTGTCGATGTGGATGCCGCGGGCGAACTCGGTGATCGAGGTCAGCAGGTGCAGCCGCAGCCACTTGGCGTGCCGGAACAGTCGCGCGTGAGCGAGTTCCCGCACGGCGAGGTAGAGCTGGATCTGGTCGGCGTCGATGTCCAGACCCTCACCGAACTCGGCCGTGTTCTGCGGCAGCAGTACCGCTTGCTGCTCCTCGAACAGCGGAATGCCGACATCCCCGCCGGAGACCACTTCGGTGGAGAGCTGTCCGACCACCTGGCCCAACTGCATGGCAAACAGGGTGCCGCCGACGTTCCGCATGATCTTGCTGGCACCCTCGATCATCCCGGACATCTCGTCCGGCGCCTGTTCCTCCAATACCGTGGCCAGCGAGTTGGAAATGCTGGTGGCGACCGGCTCCGCCAGCTGGGTCCAGATCGGCATCGTCGCGGCGACCCACTCGGATCGGCTGAACAGGCGCGGCGTCGTGGTCAGCTCCGAGATGAAGGTCGCCTCACTGAGCCACAACTCGGCAACGCCCAGCGCCTGCTCGAGGGCCGCGCGTTGATCGGCGGCGGGGGACTGGCTGGTGCGGGCCGCGAACGCCTTGCCCTGCTGCAGCGCCAGGTCCCAGTTGATGCCGTCCTTGCTGTTCTGCAGAGCGCTCTGCAACTGCGTGATGAGTTGCGCGATCATCTCCGGGTCGTTCGGCAGCCCGGCCGCTCCGGCGAGCTGCGACGGGTCGATCTGCGAGTTGCCGGACAGGAACTCGCGCAACATGTCGCGAAACTCGTCTTCCGGTTCCTTGTCCGAATCATCAGGCATGGCACCTACGCTAATCGTTTGTGAAGCCCGCGGAGAGCCTTTTGACCTAGGCTGGCAGCCTGCGCTAGTGCGCCTGTGGCGAACATCCTCTGGAAAGGACGGCGGTGGTTCTCTTCCCCGACGACCGCCCGCAGTCCGCGGCATCCGGCACGCGCAACGGCCGGATCGGAACCGCGCTGCTGGCCATCGCTCTGGTGGGTGCCGTCGCGTTCTCGCTGGTGCCATCGCCCTACGTGATCGAGCGCCCGGGACCGGTGTTCAACACGCTCGGGACGGTGACGGCCGGTGAGAAAACCGTCCCGATGATCTCGATCCCCACCGAGAAGACCTACCCGACATCGGGAACGCTTGACCTGCTCACGGTCGACTACGTCGGCAACCGGTCGCACCTGCCGAACTGGTTCCAGGTGTTGTCGGCCTGGTTCGATCCCAGCCGGGCCGTAGTGCCGCTCGACTCGGTCTACCCGCCTGGGCAGTCCGTCAAGGAGGCCGGCGAGGTCGCGGCGATCCAGATGTCCAATTCGCAGAAGGATGCCATCGCCGCCGCGATGGTCCACCTGGGGATGTCGGTGCCCAGCACCGTGACGGTCATGGCGCTCACCCCCAACGCGCCATCGGCGGGGATCTTGAAGGCGGGAGATCTGATACTGACCGTGAACGGCGACCCGGTGAAGGACGTCACCGAACTTCGGGAGGCCATCGCCGCGTCCGGTGCCGGCAACCCGCTGACGATCGGCATCCGTCGCGGCAGCGAAACCAGAGACGTCTCGGTGCTCCCCGAGCTGAGCGGCGGAACCGATCCGGTCCCGATCATCGGCATCGAGGCAGCGGTGGACTACCAGTTTCCGTTCCCCGTGTCGATCCAGTTGGAGAACGTCGGCGGCCCCAGCGCCGGGCAGATGTTCGCGCTCGGGATCATCGACAAACTGACCCCCGGTGCGCTCACCGGCGGGGCGTCCATCGCCGGCACCGGAACCATCAGCTCGTCCGGCGAGGTCGGCACGATCGGCGGCATCCGGCAGAAAATGTACGGCGCCAGGCACGCCGGTGCGACCTGGTTCCTCGCGCCAGCCGGAAACTGCGACGAAGTGGTCGGACATGTCCCGGACGGACTCACGGTGATCGCCGTGCACACCCTGGACGACTCCGTGGCCGCCGTGCAGGCGATCGGCACCCATGCCGACACGGGCGCGCTGCCCAGCTGCCCGGCACGGTGATCCGGTCGGCGGGCCCACCGCCCAGCATTGGGCCTTAAGATGGGCAGCAACCCTACCTTCGAGCCAGGAGCAGTTTCTTGACGTCCTCCGAAACATCACAGCGCCCGCCCAGACGGTCGAGAGCTACGCTCGGCATCGCTATCGGCGTCATCGTCGCCCTGGTCATCGTCTTCTTCATCTTCGCCAGCCTCTACACCGACTGGCTCTGGTTCGACCAGCTCGGCTTCCTCGGCGTGCTCACCACACAGTGGCTCGCCGGCAGCACCATGTTCCTCGTCGGCTTCTTCGGCATGGCCATTCCGGTGTGGGTCAGCCTGCAACTCGCGTTCCGCTCCCGGCCGATGTACGCCAAGCTCAACGCGCAACTGGACCGTTACCAGCAGGTCATCGAGCCGCTGCGGCAGGTGGCGATGATCGGCATCCCGATTCTGCTCGGCATCTTCGCCGGGGTGGCCACCTCCTCGAGGTGGCCGCTGGCGCTCGAATTCCTCAACCAGACCCAGACCGGAATCAAGGACCCGCAGTTCCACCTCGATGTGGCGTTCTACCTGTTCAACCTGCCGTTCTTCCAGTCAGCCCTGGCCTTCGCCTCCGCCGTCATCCTGTTGTCGGCGCTGGCGACCCTCGCCACCAGCTACCTGTACGGCTCGCTGCGGCTCAACGGCCGTGAACTGCGCATCTCGAAGGCGGCGCGCATTCAGTTGGCGATCATCGGCGCGGTGTACCTCGCGGTGCAGGCGCTGAGCATCTGGCTCGACCAGTACGCCACAATGGCCACCAGCAGCACCACCGACCTGCTGGTCGGCGCGTCGAACGCCGACGTCAGCGCGCTCATCCCAGGACGTCAGATCCTGTCAGGAGCCGCGGCGATCGTCGCCGTGCTGTTCATCATCACGGCATTCAACGGCCGCTGGCGCTTCCCGATCATCGGCACCGCACTGCTGCTGGTGATGGGACTGTTGATCGGCTCCGTGTATCCGTGGTTCGTGCAGAAGTTCCAGGTCGACCCGAGCGCGAAGACGGCGGAGGCGCCGTACATTCAGCGCAACATCGACGCGACCAGGGATGCCTACGGGGTGGCGAAGGTGAAGGAGGCGCCGTATACGGCGGCGACCGACACCGAACCGGGCGCCCTGCGCAACGACGCCGAGACCACCGCAAACATCCGCATCATCGACCCCGCGCTGGTGACCGAGGCGTACGCGCAGCTGCAGCAGATCAAGCAGTACTACCAGTTCGAGCCGCGCCTTGACGTTGACCGCTACACGATCAACGGCGAAACGCAGGACACCGTGATCGGCGTGCGCGAGCTCGACATCTCCAAACTCGGCAGCGCCAGCAGCTGGTACAACAACACCGTGGTGTACACGCACGGTTACGGCGTGGTCGCCGCCTACGGCAACCAGCGCTCCAGCGACGGATTGCCGGTGTTCCTGGAGTCCGGGATCCCCAGCAGCGGAGCTCTCGGCAAATTCGAACCGCGTATTTACTTCGGTGAGAACTCACCCGCCTACTCGATCGTCGGCGCGCCGAAGGGTGCCAAGCAGATCGAGCTCGACTACCCCTCCGGTGACCAGTCCAGCAACCAGAACGCCACCACCACCTACCAGGGCAACGGCGGACCGAAGCTGGACAACATCTTCAAGAAGCTGATCTTCGCGATCAAGTTCCAGTCGGAGCAGGTGTTCCTCTCTGACGCTGTGACGAACGATTCGCAGATCCTCTACGAGCGCGACCCGAAGGAGCGCGTGCAGAAGGTGGCCCCGTACCTGACGCTGGACAGCGACGCCTACCCCGCCGTCGTCGACGGCAAGGTGGTCTGGATTGTCGACGGATACACCACGAGCGACACCTACCCGTACTCGGACATCCGGCAGCTGAGCCGGTCCATCGCCGACACCTACACGCCGGCACCGGCGTTCGCGGTGGACAACATCAACTACATCCGCAACTCGGTGAAGGCCACGGTCGACGCCTACAGCGGCAAGGTGACGCTGTATGCCTGGGATGATCAGGATCCGATCCTGAAGACCTGGCAGAAGATCTTCCCGAACACGCTCGAGCCGATGAGCAAGATGAGCTCGCAATTGCTCAGCCACGTACGGTACCCGGCCGACCTGTTCAAGGTGCAGCGCGCCATCCTCGGCACCTACCACGTGACGAAGGCCGACTCGTTCTACTCGAACGACGATGCCTGGATCACACCGAACGAGCCGGTCACCACCGCGGGCGTGAAGACGCTGCAGCCCCCGTACTACCTCACCATGAAGATGCCCGGAGCGGACAAGCCGGCGTTCTCGCTGTATTCGACCTATATTCCGCAGAACGCCAGGGACATCTTGGCCGGCTACCTCGCCGTCGACGCGGATGCCGGCAACACACCGGGGAAGATCTCGCCCGACTACGGCAAGTTCACCCTGCTCGCGCTGCCCAAGCAGAACACCGTTCCAGGCCCCGGCCAGGTTCAGAACAACTTCAACTCCGACCCCACGGTCTCCACAGAGTTGAACCTGCTGAGTCAGGGCTCCACGGATGTCGTCAAGGGCAACCTGTTGACCCTGCCGGTCGGCGGCGGGCTGCTCTACGTGCAGCCGGTCTACATCAAGTCGACGGGCGAGACAAGCTATCCGATCCTGCAGAAGGTGCTGGTGGCCTTCGGCGACAAGATCGCGTTCGAGCCGACGCTCAATGCCGCACTCGACAAACTGTTCGGCGGCAACTCCGGGGCCACGGCCGGTGACACCGGTGTGGAGACCCCGCCGACTCCGCCGGGAACCGAAACGCCCACCACGCCCACCACTCCCACGACGCCGACGACGCCGAGCTCCAACACCGCGTTGCAGACCGCGTTGCAGGATGCCGCCACCGCGCTGAAGGATCGCGAAGCCGCCTACGCCCAGAACGATCTGGTCGCGGCGGCGCAGGCGGACGAGCGTCTCCAGAAAGCGCTCGAGGCAGCGTTGGCCGCCGACAAGTAGCCCGCGCCGCCGAACTGCCACAACCGGTGTGATAGAGTTACTCCTTGTGCCGCGGGGTGGAGCAGTTCGGTAGCTCGCTGGGCTCATAACCCAGAGGTCGTTGGTTCAAATCCAGCCCCCGCAACAAGATGAGGCCGGAAACTTACGAGTTTCCGGCCTCTTTGCGTAGGTGGAATTTCGCGTCGGGTAACTGGCCCGAGGCACTACCAGCTGGGATCGGGCGAGGAGCTGACACTGTGACAACTGTGCGGGACGCGTGCTTCGACATCATGCGCGAAGAGGGCATGACGACGATTTTTTCGAATCCCGGGTCCACCGAGATCCCGTTCCTCACGGCCCTTCCCGATGACTTCAAATTCGTCCTCGCGCTTCATGAAGGTTCTGTCGTCGGTATCGCGTCCGGTTACGCCCTCGGAACCGAGAACCCGTCCTTCGTGCTCTTGCACACCACCGCCGGATTGGGAAACGCGGTCGGGGCGATCGCTACGGCGCGTACCAATCACATCCCGCTCGTGATCGTCGTTGGCCAGCAGGATCGCCGCCACCTCGCGCTCCAGCCGTTTCTGTCGGGCCGGCTTCAGGGGCTTGCTGGCGAGTATCCGCTGGAGGTCCTCACCCCCGTGCTTGCGGCAGATGTGCCGTCGGCCGTACGGCGCGCGGCGCATGTCGCCCGGCAAGGCAGCGGTCCGGTGATCGTCATCGTGCCCATGGATGACTGGGACGCACCGGCGGACCCGAGCGCGAACGCCGCGGCACGTCGCGTCGCCGTGGCACCAAGCGGAACACCCGCCGAACTCACCGAACTGGTGATCGCGCTTCGCGGATCCTCCTCACCTGCCATCATCGCGGGGGCGGGTAACGACTCCGAAGCGGGCTGGTCTGCTTTGACCGTTCTGGCGGAACGGCTGGGCGCTCCCGTCTGGCAGGAGGCATTCAGCTCGCGCGCGGGCTTTCCGCAGGATCACCCGCTCTTCCGGGGTAGCCTCCCCGCCGACAGGCCTCGGATCAGGAAGGAGTTGGCCGATCACGACGTCCTTGTCGTTGTTGGCGCGGCTGCACTCCGGCTTTACCCCTATGCGTCCGGCCCTGTCGTGCCCGATGGGATGCGATTGTTTGTGATCACCGCCGACGAAGCTGAGGCGAATCGTTCGCCTGCAGAACTGTCGATCATCGGCGATCCGGCGACGCTGTGTTCGACCTTGACCGACCTGCTCGGCGACGTCACCCTCCCGGTGAGGGCGCCGGTACCGAGTCCTCGTGACACGGCCTATCGGCTCGACCCGCCGGATCGGGGAGAGCCGTTACGGGCCGCGCACGTTTTCCAACAGCTCGCGACCGCGCTACCCGAAGAGACGACGATGGTTGTGGAGGCCCCATCGTCCCGGCCGGCGTTCATTGCGCTGGTGCCGATACGACGACCGTTCGGCTACCTCGCTCCCGCCATGGGGGGACTCGGCTTCGCGATGCCGACAGCGATCGGCATCAAGCTCGCGCGTCCGACGCATCCGGTTCTCGGCATCGTCGGCGACGGCGCATCGATGTACTGTATTCAGTCGCTGTGGACGGCTCACTGCCTGCACGTCGGGATCGTGTTCATCGTGCTGAATAACAATGGGTACGCCGTTATGAATCGCTTGGCCGAAAAGCGGGTCGGCAAAACTCCTTGGCCGTCGTTCGAGGGACTTTCCGTCTCCCGGATAGCCGAGGGCCTGGGCGTTGAGTCGCACCGAGTCGATGGTTATGCGCAACTCACTTCGGCCCTGGAGCGCATCATCCCGACACTCGCATCGCGGAGCGAACCGCTCGTGCTCGAAGTCGCGATCGCGCCGGAAGCCACCTACGCCTCTTAGCGGTGGCATCGGGAAACAGCGGCCCCGGTCGTGAGACCGGGGCCGCTGCCGTTGTCATTCGACTCTGTCTAAGACAAGTCAGCCTTCGAACGACTTCGCGTTGACGTAGCTTCCATCGGTGAACTTCTGGACCTGCGCCGAGTCAACCGGCGCCCGGTCCGTGCTCGTGGTGTTGACGGTGATGCCCGGGAGCATCATCGGTACCTCGAGGCCCTTCAGGCTGTGGGCTGCGTCCATGAGGGCTGCCCGGGTGGGCGCTTTCATGGCCTTGAAGGTGGCCTCCAAGGTGGCGCCGATGGCGTAACCCCATGCGCACTGAGGAACGATCGTCGTGGTGATATCCGACGAGTACTTCTTCATGTCGTTGACGAAAGCTTTCACGTCGGGATCGTTCGCAAATGCCGGGTTCACCTGACTCTTGGCCGATGCCGTGGTGTAGACGGCGGGGTACGCGTCAGCCTTGCCAGGGTCGAGGATCGTCGCCTTGGCGGACGTGTTCGACGGGAGGAATACGGCGGGCAGCCACCCCAGCTGTTGTGCCTTCAAGAGTGATGCGACGGTCAAGGGTACCTGCACGTCGGCGGAGAAGAACACATCGGCCTTGCTCGCGGCGAGCTTGGTCACCTGCGCGTCCACCGTCGGGTCGGTGACGTTGTAGGTGGCTTCTGCGACGATCTTGACCTGGGATCCCTTGATGCCATCCTTGAGCCCTGCGACGTAGTCTTGTCCCACGTCGTCGTTTTGGGCCAGGCTGGCGACGGTGATCGGCTTGTTCGCCGAGGCAAGGAACTTGCCAAACGACTCACCTTCGCTGTGGTACGTCGGCAGCCACCCCAGGGTCCATGGGTTCGCCTTTTGGTCACTGCTGAAGGCGGTGCTTCCGGACTGGAGGAAGAGCTGGGGCACCTTCTCCTGGTTGGCGATCGGCATGATGGCCAGGTTGTTCCCCGTGCCGAGACCACCGACATCCGCAAAGACCTTGTCTGCAACCATTTGACGGAAGTTGGAAACTGCCTTCGCGGGGTCGTAGGCGTCGTCATAGGCCTTGATCGTCACCTTGCGGGTTTGACCGTCGCCGAACTTGATACCACCCTTATCATTCTCGGCATACAGGTAAGCCTGCAGGCCGGCAAGCGCACACCCTCCAGGGCCGGCCACCGGCCCACTGAGCGGCGTGTTGACGCCCAGGGTGATGGTGGTGTCTGTGATCCCGGGATCATTGGCAGGTCCTCCACTGGGCGAGGTGGTGCCCTCTCGGGCGGAGCACCCGACCATCCCCATGGCCAGCATTGCTGCGACGGCGACGACACTTGTCACCTTGCTGGCAGCGCTGATTGTTGTCTTCATTGACATTCCCTTCTTACTTCTTTGTCTGTCTCTTCTCTTGGTGCCTCCGAGAGCCAGTGGCCCGTGCGGAAGAATGTGGCGTTGTCGTCAGATGCTCATCGGAGTACGTCGATCATGCGGTCCAGGATCGTCGTGCCGCTGCAGGAGTGCGCAAAGTCGGTGGGACGACGACCGGTCACGTCGCGAATGCTCCGCTCGCTCTGCCTCGGCGTCGTGAGGGTCGCGATGGTGTAGCAGGCTCGCATTTCGCAACCTTCTGTGATACGTCGTGCATCGAAAGTGCCTCGGGTACAGGTTGCTTTCGCGCCGCTATACATCGCTCGCATCCTTAAGCGACGCTATCTTGTGCGGGCGGTAATATCAACAAAGGTGTCGGCGCGGTCGGCGACACAATGCAGCACAGCGGGTGTCCCAACAATGGAGATGGGTATGAGTTACCAGACGTCAGGGGAGCTAGTCAGAACCGGCTTGTTCATCGATGGGGTGGCGCGATCCGGCGCCGGTGACTTTCCCGTCATCGATCCGGCGAATCCGGCCGTCACTGTCGGTCTGGCCGCTGCCGCCTCACGGGAACAAGCTCTTGACGCCGTCGCCGCAGCGAAGAAGGCGCAACCCGAGTGGGCGGCGCGCACGCCGGCCGAGCGGGCGGCCATGCTGGATGCCAGCCTCGGCGTTCTCGCGGCCCTTCAGGATGAGGACGCGACCATCCTCAGCTTGGAAAACGGCAAGATCAAGAGGGAGTCGGTCTTCGATCTGCTGTCGTTCAACCGCCGCTTCGGACTGGCGACTGCTCTGGCCGACCAGGTTGAGCGGGTGACCGTTCTCCCCGGTCCGCCACATGAAACGACGGTGGCGTATGTTCCGCTCGGCGTGATCACGATCATCGTGCCGTACAACTGGCCGTTGTCGATTCTCGGCGCATCTTTGCCGTTCGCGTTGCTGGCGGGCAACACGGTGATTGTGAAGCCACCGCCCACGACGCCGCTCGCGATCACACGCATCGTGCAACGGGTCGCTGAGCAACTGCCTGCCGGCGTGCTGAACGTCGTGACCGGCCTGGATGCCGAGATCGGCGAGGCCCTGGTGAAGAATGACGACGTGGCGATGGTCTCCTTCACGGGAAGCCCCGGAGGTGGACGCCGCATCATGGAGATGGCGTCGAATAGCCTGACCAAGGTGATGCTGGAGTTGGGCGGCAACGACCCTGCCGTCATCTTCGATGACGCGGTGCTCGACACTGACGCGCTGAACCGGATGTTCGACGGTACCTTCCGCACCGCTGGCCAGATCTGTATGGCGGTGAAGCGCATCTACGTGCACCGTTCACGGTATCGGGAGGTTGTCGATGGGTTTGCGGCTCTTCTCGAGAAGACCGTTCTTGGGCACAGCCTTGACGAGGCGACGACCATGGGACCGCTCAACAATGCTCGACAGCGCGATTTTGTCGCAGGGCTCGTTGACGAAGCACGCGCAGCAGGCACCCAGGTGCGGGACTTTGCTGCCCTGCCGCGTGAGGAAGGGTTACGGGAGGGCTATTTCTTGCGGCCGAGCCTCGTGTTGGATCCGGACCCGTCGCTGCGCGTGGTGCAGGAAGAGCAGTTCGGACCGACCATTCCCATCATCCCGTTCGATGACGACGCTCAGGCGATCGAGGCGGCCAACGACACGTGGGCGGGGCTGTGCTCGTCGGTGTGGACCGCGGACCTGACCCGCGCAGCGGAAGTCGGCGCGAAGCTGACGAGCGGCTATGTTTTCATCAACAATCACGGCCCCTCCTCGCTGGACCAGCGTGCCCCGTTCGGTGGTGTGCGGGGAAGCGGCATGGGCAGGGAAATGGGAATCGAAGGCCTCCGCGAGTTCATGGCGACGCGCAGCATTGCGCTGCCAAAGGGGTGAGCCGAAGGCACTCGACGAACGTCATCCTTGCACTCAGAATCCGGGACCAGAGAAGGCGTGCTTCGAGACCCAGGAGAGGAACGACGTGATCTTCGCGTCGATCACGAGCGGACGATTCTGGGGACCGTCCAGCCACTCCTGCACCTTCGAGATGTCGCCTGGCTCCGTCACGGTGAGGGCGTCGCAGCCGAATCCGCGTGCAATGCTCGCGATGTCCGTTGGCGGGAATTGGACGATGTCCAGTGGAACGCCTTCCGGTCCGAAATGGTGCACCTCGGCGCCGTAGGCGTCGTCGTTGTAGACCACCACCACCAGCCTGAGCCCGAGGCGCACCGCCGTGTCGAGCTCGACGAGGCTCATGAGGAATCCGCCGTCGCCTACTCCGGTGATGACGGCGCGATCGGGCACGGCAATGGCGGCGCCAATCGCGGAGGAGAGCCCCAGGCCGATGGATGCGAACGCGAGCGGCAAGCAGTAACCGTGCTGGTCCGGTACCCGGAAGTACATCGCCGGATACCCGTTGAAATTCCCACCGTCCGGGACCACGACCCGGTCCATCGGCAGGATTTCGTCGAGCGCGATGGTCAGCGTCCTCGGATCGATTCTGCCGGCGGAGGTGACCTCGTCATACTCGACCAGCCTCCAGTCACCAGCTTCTTCAATGCGCCTGGCCACGTCCGGAGTGCGATAACGGTCACCGTGCTCGCCAGCTGAGGCCCACGCAGCTTGTACTTGACGGGCCGTCTCCGCAACGTCCGCGACGATGCCGACGTCAACGGGGTAGTGCAGGCCCAGGGCATTCGGTCGGTCATCGATCTGCACCACGGTCTTGGATCCCTTTAAAAGGGCTCCGTTGCTCGTGGTCCACCGATTGAGGCTCGCTCCCCACACGACAAGAAGGTCCGCTTCGGCGATCAATGCTGTCGCGGCGGGAGTGGCGAAGCCACCACTCACATCGAGGTTCCACTCCTCGCCGGAAAAGAGCCCTCGGGCCACCGCCGAGGTGGCGAGGAGAGCGCCGGAGCTTTCCGCCAGTGCAAGCAGCTCATCACGCGCGCCAAGGCCACCACGGCCGGCGATGAAAACCGGACGATCGCTTGAGCCGAGCAGCCCCACGAGCCGCGATACCTCCTCGGGCGAGGCGCCTGCCACCACTCCAGGAACAGCGGGAGCGGCGGCGTTGGCCGGTGGCTGAAACTCGTCCTCCTGGATCTCGTTCGGCATGATCAGCACTACGGTGCAGCGCTCGTCACGCGCGCGAGCCAGGGCGCCCAGCGCGTCGTCGACCGCACTGCCGGGTCCTTGGATGCGTTCCACCACGCAGCCGGCGCCGAGGGCCATGGCCGTCTGGTCGACCCAGAAATTGGACGCCTTGAGCGAGTCCGGGGCGTGCGGCGCCAAGACCAGCATCGGTGTGTGGCTCTTGGCCGCCTCCGTGATTCCGGTCAACGCGTTGGTGAAGCCGGGGCCCTGGTGCACCGTGAGAACCGCGGTGCGACCAGACATGCGAGTGTATGCATCCGCCATCAGGGCGGCGCCGCTCTCGTGTCGTGAGGCGGTGAACGGCACACCCTCGCCGACCATCGCATTCGTCACACGGAAGTTGCCGCTGCCGACGACTCCGAAAATGTGACCTATGCCTGCAGCTGCTAGGGCCTTTCCCACTGCTTCAGCAACCTTCATGGCGCACATCAGCCCTGGTACTTGTCCGCCATGACGTAAACGCCATTGACAAACTGCTGTATGCGCGTGACATCCACTGCCGGTGCGGTGGGAGAGGTCGTGTCGACCACGACGCCCTCTTGCATCAACGGTACTTCGAGGCCCTTGATGCCGTGGACGGCGTCGATGAACGCTGCCCGGGTGGGTTCCTTCATCGCCTTGAACACGGCTTCCACGGTGGCGCCGATCGAGTACGCCCACTCGCACTGGGCGAAGGCGTTCGACACGGTCGTGCCCTTGGCGTACTGGTCCATGTCGGCGACAAACTTCTTCACGTCCGCGTCATTGGCGTACTGCGGATTCGTCACACTCTTGGAGAAGCCGGTGGTGTACACGCTGGGGTACGCCTCGGCGTGCCCTGGGTCGAGAATCGTCGTTTTCGCCGAGGTGTTGGCCGGCAAGAACACCGTCGGCAGCCAACCCAGTTGCTGTGCCTTCAAGAGCGAAGAGACGGCCAAGGGTGTCTGCACGTCGGCCGAGAAGAACACGTCGGCCTTCGATGCGGCGAGCTTCGTGATTTGTGCGTCCACGGTCGGGTCGGTCGCCTCGTAGGTCGCCTGTGCCACGATCTTCACCTGCGAGCCCTTGATACCAGTCTCGAGTCCCGTCACCATCTGCTTGACGTCGTCGTTCTGAGCCAGTGTTGCGACCGTGATGGGCTTGTTAGCCGCGGCTAGGAACTTCCCGAACGCCTCGCCCTCACTGCGGTATGTGGGCAACCATCCGGTCGTCCACGGATTCGCCTTCTGATCGCTGCTGAACTTCGTGGTGTTCGACTGCAGGAATACGTGAGGTATTTTTTCCTTATTCGCGATGGGCATGATCGCGAGGTTGTTACCGGCACCGAGGCCGCCCACGTCGGCGAAGACCTTGTCCGAGATCATTTGACGGAAGTTGGACACCGCTTTGGCCGGATCGTAGGCGTCGTCGTACGACTTGATGTTCACGGTGCGAGTGTGACCGTCACCGAACTTGATGCCCCCGGCGGCGTTGGCCGCGCCGAAATACGCTTGCAGGCCGGCCAAGGAGCAGGACCCGGGCCCGGCCACCGGCCCACTCAGCGGTGTGTCGATTCCCAGGGTGATTGTGGAGTCGGTGATCCCCGGATCATTGGCGACAGCCCCGTTCGATGGAGTGGTGCTGGTGCCGCGTGCGCAACCGGCCATCGCCATGGTCAGCACGGCGGCGACGGCGACTATGCTCGTTGCCTTACTTGCTCTTCCCAGTGATCTTCTCATCGTGTCTTCTGCTCTCTCTTCAATAGATCCGCGGCCCGGCGCACGGCGGAAGGATGTGATTTCGACTCAGGCGGTACCGGTGGAAGCGCTCGGATTCTCTTCGACGTCGCCGTCGTTTGTGGTCGTGCGCCTCGCAGCGCGGGCGGCCCGCTTGCTGGCGAGCTGCCGGATCACGCGTGGCACCGTGATGAAGCCTCCGGGGACGATCAAGAGCACAACCAGGAGGATTGCGCCGGAATAGATGGCCGTCTGCGACGAATTGACCTGCCCGGCCAGGAACGGGACGACCACGTAGAACACCCCGCCGATGAGGGAACCTGCGATGCTCGCCGACCCGCCAATGACCATGGCGGCCAGCAGGTTGATCGCCACGATGAAGCTCGAGGTCTCCGGGGACGTGAACTGCACAGCGCCCAAGTACAGGAAGCCGGCGGCGCCGCCGTACAGGGATGAGATCGTGAAGGCCAGCACCTTGTAGCGGTAACTCGAGATACCCATCGAGGTGGCCACTGCTTCGTTCTCGCGGACGATGGCAAATGCACGCCCGATCCGGCCGTTGACGAGGTTTCGCGCGAACAAGAAGAAAATGGCCGCAATGATGATGATGACGTAATATCGCCACTGGTCGACGGCGAGCCCACTCCAGGCGGGTGCGTTCATCCAATCCACGGTCATCCCGTTGGATCCGCCGGTGAACTCCGGGAATCGCCGCGCGAGGGGGAGCGCGAGGATGGGCAGGCCCAACGTCACAACGGCCAGGGCATGCCCGCGCAGGCGGACCGCCGGGAGAGCTACCACGAGCCCCACGGCCGCAGGGACGAGGCAGGCCAACAGGAACGTGACGACGATGGGCCACCCGCTCATCACCCCGTAGGCGGTCATGTATGCGCCCAACCCGACAAACGCACTCTGGCCGAGCGAGATCTGTCCGGTATACCCCATGATGATGTTCAGCCCCAGGATCGCGACCGCGAAGACGGCGACCATGGTGAGCTGGAAGTTCAGATAGGGGGACAGCACGAGTGGGGCGACCACGACGGCGATGGCAACCGCGAGGTAGACCGCCAGCCGCAGCCGTCGATTTGCCCAAGACATCCTTTTCACACCCGCACCACTTCTCTGCGACCGAACAGACCCTGTGGCCGCACGATCAGAATGATAAACATCGCTGCCAACGGCACCGCGATTTTCAGATCGTCTCCGATGAACGGGAGATAGGCGCCGGCGAGGTTCTCGACGACACCGATAAACCAGGCGGCGACCACTGCCCCGATCGGGCTGTCCAGCCCGCCCATGATGACCGCGGCCAGCGCGTACACCAGCACGAAGTCGAGCATTCCGGGGCTGAGGAATACCTGGGGTGCCACCAAGGCTCCGGCGATCGCGCCGAGCGCCGCGGCCAGTGCCCAACCGATCATGAGCAGCCGCCCTACCGGCAATCCGGAGAGCGAACCCGACTCGGGGTTGTCCGCAACGGCGCGAAGAGCCAGTCCGAGCTTCGTCCCCTTGAAGAGCAACTGCAGGACGAGAACGACCACGATGAGCACCGCGATGGTGCCCAATGAGCGAACACCCACCACGGCGCCGGCGATCTTGATGGTCGTCAGCGGGAACAGCGACGGAAAGGTCAACGGGTTGTAGCTCCAGATTGCGCCGGAAATTCCCTGGATGAGCACGAACAGGCCGACCGTGACGACTACCGCGGTGCTGATGGAGCCTCGCTCGAAGCGTCGGATCACGATCCGCTCGACGCCTGCACCGAAGACCAGGGAGATCGCGATCGCCACCAGGATGGCCGCCAATGGCCACAGGCCCGCCTGCAAGAAGCTGTACGCGAGATAGGTCGAAAAGACCGCCATGACGCCCTGGGCGAAGTTGAGCAGCCCCGTCGCGCGGTAGGCCAACACGATTGCCAGAGCGAGTGCGGCATAGATGGAACCGCTAGCCAGGCCGTCGACAATGAGCTGGACAAACTGTGAATTCATGCCGACACTAACCTCCCAAGTAGGCTTTGCGAATGGACTCCATGCCCATCAGCTCCGTCTGAGTCCCGCTCAGCACGCTGCGGCCGGTTTCTAAGACGGTGGCCTTGTCCACGAGGGTGAAGGCTAAAGCCGCGTTCTGTTCGACCACCAGCATCGAGAGTCCGGATTCGCGCCGGAGGCGACCGACCGCATCGTAGACATTGTCTGCGGTACTAGGAGCCAGCCCGAGCGATGCCTCGTCCAGGAGGAGCAGCCTCGGCCGTGCCATGAATGCGCGGCCGATGGCCAGCATCTGCTGCTCGCCGCCGGACAACGCCGCGGCTTGCGATCGTATCCGCGAGGCCAACTGCGGGAACAGGTCCATGCAGTAATCGAGATCAGTCTTTATCGCGCGTCGATCGTTTCGCTGGTAGGCACCCACCAGCAGGTTGTCGCGCACGCTCAGTCGCGACAACGTGCCGCGTCCCTCGGGAACGTGAGCGATTCCGAGTTTCGCGACCTGCTCGGGCCGCAGTCCGGAGATATCCTTGCCGTCGAACATTATCCGGCCGGTCGTGCGAACCATTCCGCTGATCGCTCGCAGCGTTGTGGTCTTGCCGGCGCCGTTGGCGCCCAACATCCCGGTCGCCCCGCCTTGCTCGACGCTGACATTGACGCCGTGCAGCACGACAACCGGGCCGTAGGCGGCAGTGACATCCTCAAGTTCAAGGAGGTTCATCCCGCTGCCCTCGTTCCCAGGTACGCCTCGATCACGAGCGGGTCCCGTTGGGCCTCTGCCGCCGTGCCCTCCATGAGCTTGCGCCCGTGGTCAAGCACCACCACCTTGTCGGTGATCGCCGATACCAAGGCCATGTGGTGCTCGACAACCACAATCGTCAGATCGAAATCGGCACGAATGCCGGCGATCGACGTGATGAACTGCTCGACCTCGGCGTGTGATAGCCCGGCGGCCGGTTCATCGAGCAAGAGAAGCTTGGGTTTCGAAAGCAGAGCGCGGCACAACTCGATGCCCTTGTGCAAGCCGTGAGACAGTTCCCCTGCGGTCATCTTGGCTGCCCAGGCCAGGTTGAACCGGTCGAGCAGATCGAGCGCCTCCTGGCGGATCGCTTTCTCGCCGCGGACCGTTGACGGTATCCGAAAAGCCCACGCCAAGGCACCACCGGTCAGGCGCGAATGGCCGCCGAGGAGCACGTTCTCCAAGACGGTGGCCTGCAACTGAAGCGCCGGATGTTGGAACGTCCGGGCCAGCCCCACGGTGGCCAGGCTCGACGGGGCCGTATTGAGCACTTCGATATCGTCGATCATGATCGACCCCGACGATGGTTTGTAGTGCCCGCTAATGCAGTTGAACAGCGACGTCTTGCCCGCGCCGTTCGGCCCGACGAGGCCGAGCACACTGGCGGACTCAGCCTCGAGGCTTACCGCATCCAGCACGCGGATGCCGCCGAATCCCAGGCTGACATCCCGCAGGGCCAAGCGTGCAGCCATTAAGCCAGTACCTTGAAACCGCTGGCCTCGGTGCGCGACCAACAGGCTGACGTGAATAGCGGTGCACTTTTAGCTTGCATTGACGGTGCTTTCTGTGGTTGGAGGCCGCTACTGGTGCCTCATGCCTACCTCCAAGCAAGAACTGAGCACCGTTGCGAGCATCAGGGTATTGCCTGGCGGGGTGAAATGTCAAAGACCCGATTCCCCGTCAGCGCGGGCGAAATGGGCAGAGTCGGACACGCCTCGGCGCCGATCGGGGCTGAGCGTAATCCTCCCGAGTGGGCAGATCCCCGATGATAAAGTCAGTATGCTCGGGGCTCTCTTATGCGGTGAGCACTGGAACGTCAGGCAAATTACAATATCGACCAATTCCGGTCAAAGATGAGAGGAATTAACAAGATAATGGGCGCGAAAAATTTACAAGAGCTCCTGGACAACGCGGGAAATACAGTGGAACTCTTGCGCAACTCCCAGCTCGGCTCTTATGTGTATCCTGTCGTGGCTTCCGAGTTCACCAACTGGCAGACCGAGGTGCGCGCGTGGGCCACGACATCGGTGCTGTATGACCAGACCCACCACATGGACAACCTGTTCATCGGGGGCCGCGATGCGTTGAAGCTGATTTCCGACACCGCAATCAACAGTGTGGCGAATTTCCCTGTCGACAAGGCGAAGCAGTACGTTCCGACCACGCCGGCGGGATACGTGATCGGCGACGGCATCCTCTTCCATGAGGCCGAGGACGAGTACACCTACGTGGGTCGGGCACCCGTTTCCGACTGGCTGTTGTTCCAAGGCGAAACCGGCGGTTACGACGTCGAGGTGGTCAGAGACCCCCGATCCCCGATGCGCCCCATGGGCAAGGCGGTCACGCGGCAGTACTACCGGTTCCAGATCCAGGGCCCGACTGCGTGGCAGGTCATCGAGAAGCTGAACGGTGGCCCGGTCGAGCAGCTCAAGTTCTTCAGCATGAGCCACATGAACATCGACGGAACGAAGGTGCGTACCCTGCGACATGGCATGGCCGGTGCACCCGGAGTGGAGATCTGGGGTCCGTACGCCGACTACGACCGGATCCGCACCGCGATCCTGGAGGCCGGCGCCGAGTTCGGCCTGTTGGCCGTCGGCTCCCGGGCCTACTCGTCGAACACACTTGAGTCCGGCTGGATCCCGTCGCCGTTGCCGGCGATCTACACCGGCGAAGAGCTGCGTCCGTACCGTGAATGGCTCGGTGCGGACAGCTACGAAGCGACCAACGCAATCGCCGGCAGCTTCGTCTCGGACAACATCGAGGACTACTACTCCACGCCGTGGAACCTCGGCTACGGCAGCTTCATCAAATACGACCACGACTTCATCGGCCGCGACGCTCTGGAGAAGGTCGACCCGACCACCCAGCGCAAGAAGATCACCCTGGCCTGGAACGGCGAGGACATGGCGAAGATCACCGGATCCCTGTTCGATCGAGAGGGGGAGAGCTACAAGTTCTTCAACCTCCCGAATGCGAACTACGGATCCTCGAACTTCGACTCCATCATCGACCCCAGCGGCAAGATCGTCGGCCTGTCGATGTTCACCGGATACAGCGCCAACGAGAGGACCGCGCTGTCTCTCGGTGTCATCGACCCGGAGATCAAGTTGGGCACCGAGGTGAAAGTGGTCTGGGGTGAGCCGGACGGCGGCACCAGGAAGACCACCGTGGAACCACACAAGCAGATCGAGGTGCGCGCCGTGGTCAGCCCGACGCCGTACTCCCACCAGGCGCGCGAGGAGTACCACGGCGGATGGCGGACCACGATCGACGCCTGATCGCGTAGGCCGTCAGGGGTAAGGCAGGGGGCAGGCGCCAGGCGCCGGCCCCCTTCTTCTGTCGGGACGGGGCCTCAGCGGCTACGGGGATCACTACCGCGCAGCAATTCGGCGGTTGCAGCGATGATCGACGGATGCTGGAAGGCTTCATCTTCGTGGTTGGCACCGGCCACGAGAAGCAGCGTGCTGCGCGATCCCGACTCGAGCAGAGCATCGTGGAGAATCCGGCTCTGGTAGTGCGGTATGAGCCCATCGCGATCACCGTGCACGAGGCGGAACGGCGGTCCTGCTCGGTGCGCGTAGCTGATCGGGCTTGCGGCGCGGGCAGCATCGGGCGCCTCGTGCACATCGTGCACGCCGAGCAAGCGCGCTTGAGCAGGTGTAGCGTCGACCGGGCGGCCGGCTAGGAACGACGGCAGTGGGACGGCCGGATCGGCGGGTTGCTCGGTCAGGGCGATGAGGTCGGTCGGCGGAAACCACGCCACGACGCAGGACACCGAACTGTCCCGATCCAGGTTTCCTCCGACGTCGCCCTCGAGTTCGCTGAGGCCGGCGGTCAGCCCGAGCAGGGCGGCGAGATGGCCGCCCGCCGAGGCGCCCCAGGCACCGATGCGCGAGCCGTCAATGCCGAACCGTGCGGCGTTGGCGCGCAGCCAGCGAACCGCGCCCTTGGCGTCGTACAGCTGTGCCGGCCAGAGTGCGACGTCGATGAGGCGGTATGACACGCTGGCCACTGCCACGCCCCGGCGGGCGAGGGGCACCAGCCGTTCCTGGGCGAGGTCGCCCCTAGTGCCGCGCGCCCAACCGCCGCCGTGGAAGTAGACCGCGATGGGCGGCGGGACGTCAGCGCCGCGGGGCAGGTAGAGATCCATCGCCAGCGCCGACGCCCCCTGGCCGGCGTAGGTGACATCCCGCACCACCTCGACGGTGTCGATCATTCGAGGTCCAGTGCCGGCATCACATCGGAGGCGAACGAGGCCATCGAGCGCGCCGCGTTGTCAGAGGACAGCGAACCGAACGCGAACGTGCACATCAGGTAGTTGATGCCCGAATCCGCGATGAGTTCCCGCACCCGGTCCCGCACCGTGGCCGGCGACCCGGCCAGCACCAGCCCCGAGGTCAGGCTCTGCTCCAGGTCGACCATGCCGTCACGGGTGAAATTGCCGTTCTCATGCCACAGCTTCAAGAAGTTCTCGCTGTGGGTGGCGTGCGCTTCGCGCAGCAAGGCCACCGCTTCCGCGTCGGTCGGCGCAATGACGATTTGCCTGCCCAGGCCCACCAGCGGGCGCGCCACGTGCGCGTTGAGCCGGGACGGGTCGGTGTTGTGCTCCTGCCACGACTGCCAGAATTGGTCGACTGACGGACGGAAACCCGCGGCGGTGCCGAAGCCGATCAAGTTCATCCCCTGCTCGCCCGCCCAGGCCGCGGACTGCGCATTCGACGACGCGAACCACAGTGGCGGATAGGGCCGTTGAACCACGGGGATCACCAGCGGAGCATCGATGCTGCCCAGTTTCGGGCCGGTGTGGGTCATCGCCCCGGTGGCCAGTGCCGCGGTGATCGCGGCCAGTGATTCGACGTAGATGTCGAAGGTCGACCCGACGTCCACGCCATAGAACCCCAGTTCGTAGGGGGAGGCGCCGCGGCCCACCCCGACATCCAGCCGCCCACCGCTCAGCTGGTCCAGTTGGGCGATCTCCTCGGCGAGCCGAAGCGGCGTGTAGAGCGGCAACACGTACACCAGCGGGCCGACCCGCATGGTCGTCGTGTGCTGGATCACCGACGCCAGCCAGACACTGGGAGACGGTGCCAGTCCCAGCGGGGTTCCATGATGTTCGGCGACGTGATAGCGGGTGAAACCGAGGGACTCGGCCTGCTCGATCAGCGCCAGGCGTTCCCGGTACAACTGCTGGACGGGAACGCCTGAGGCGTCGAGATGGTCAAATATGCCGAACTCCATGCAGATCATGCACCTTTCCGTGGGCACTGCGATAACGGTCGATCCAGCGCCCAGTAGTCCGGCAGCTCACCTGCGACCCATCAATAACTGCGATACCACCATCGATGGGGGACTGTTGTCAACACATTTTTCGCCGCGTACGGTGAGGGAAACATCTGAGCAAAGGAGCAGGAAATTGGGTAAATTCGTCATACAGCCACACGGGAGGCTGCAGGAATGGGTCGCCGAAGAGCGCGGCTATTTCACCGCCGAGGGCCTCGATTATGAGTTCGCCACCGAGTGGTTCGCCGGTGACACCAGGACAACATCCGCCGTCCAGTCGACGGATGACGCACCGCACGAACTGAAGAGCGGCGCGCTCGAGGACATGGAAGCCGGCCGCGCGTGCGACGTCTCCGGTGCCTGCCACTGGGCCGTGAACGAAGCCGCCACCAAGGCGAGCGGAAAGATGTGGGGGAGCGCGTACTCGGTTTCGCCGGCAGGGATTTACGTTGCCGCCGACTCGGCGTACCAGCGCCCGCAAGACCTGGCCGGAGTACCGGTAGCGGTCGGCTACCATTCCGGGAGCCACTATTCGGCAATCCAAGCCCTGTCGTCGGTTCTGGACCAGTCCGACATCGCCACCACCTTCGCCGGTTTCCCCTACGACCGGGTGCGGCTGATGATGCGTGGCGAGGTCCAGGCGGCGAACGTCTTCGGCCCGCAGGCCTACCTGCTGGAGCAGCTCGGCTTCCGAAAGCTGCTGGACACCACCTTCATGATGGGGTTCTACATCTCTGAAAAGGCCGACCACGAAGACACCGAGCGCTACTTCCGTGCCCTCGAGAAGGCGCAACGCGACATCGATCTGGAACAGGAGCGGTACAAGAAGTACTGGCTGCGCGAGATGCCGGAAGACCTTGCCGCCATTGCGGACATTCATCGATTCGGACCGGGCGAGCGGATAGTCTTCCAGCAGTACACGCAGGAGATGTACGACACGACCCAGGCGTGGATGAAGAAGTGGGACCTGCTCGACTTGGAGATCGGTTTGGGTTCCGGCTTCGAGAAGGCAGTGCTCGCCTAGAAGACAACGACAGGCGGCGGCGAGCGGCGGCCGATAGGGTCGTTCGGGAGACGATGCCGGCGAGGGAGACCATGGCGTGAATTTGGAATTGTTCCGCCTTCTGGTCTTCGTCACCGTCGTCGATCGCAACGGCTACTCGGCCGCGGCTCGCCACCTGCACCTGGGGCAGTCCACGGTCTCGCATCACATCGGGGAGTTGCAGAAGGCACTGCAGGCCGACCTCCTCGTCTACGAGCAGGGTGCAATTCACCTCACCGCAGCAGGACACGAGGTCTACCGGTCGGCGCTGCTCATGTTGGCCGAGCAGGAGTCACTGGTCCATGCCTTGAATGACCTCAAACAAGGCAGGGGCGGACGCGTGCGGCTGGGCGCCAGCCTCGCGTTCGAACAGGAGTATTTCCTCCTCCAGGCGATTGCTCCGTTCCTGCGATCGCATCCCGACACGATGCTGTCCCTTCGCTTCGGTCACAGCGGCAGCACCGCCCAAGCGGTGCTCGACCGCCAACTGGACATCGCCTACGTGATCAATTGGCATCTTCCGGTGGATGCGAGGTTCGAGCTTCTGCACACGGCGGAACTGATGTTCTTCGTGCCGCGCGATCACCCACTGGGCACCAAGGACAGCGTCGCTCCAGAGGAGATCGCAAAAGTCGGCTTGATCACCGCCCCCGCCACGGGCATCGAATCGGTCTATTACCTGGAGAAACTCCGCGAGAGCGGTCTCACCGGAGACCACTCGGTGCTCGAAATCGACGGACTGCAGGCTCGAGTGCTCGCGGCAGGGGCCGGATTGGGAGTGGTTGCCACGTTCGTCCCGAAATACGCGCGGCCAGGCGCCCTGGCCAGCCCGCTCGTCCCGGTTCGGCTGGATCGTCCGGCGGCACGCGCGGAGATCGGACTGGTCCAACGCTCCGGCGATAACGACTCCGAGGCCATCGGCACCCTCGCCGCGTGGCTGCGCGACCTCACTTCCGACTGACAAAAAGACAAGGCCATTCGTTCGTATGCTGACAATTATCCTGCGAGTCCCTAATGTTGGAGCGGGGCAAACATTCGTGCTTGCTTCGGACCAAGGAGGCTCCCTGTGACACCATCGACGACGGTGCTCGCCGTCACCGCGCATCCCGGCGACTTCGTGTGGCGCGCGGGGGGCGCTTTGGCGTTGACCGCTCAGAACGGTGGACGAGCCGTCATCGCGTGCTTGAGCTTCGGCGAACGCGGGGAGTCCGCGAGCTTGTGGCGGGCCGGAAAGTCGTTGGACGAAGTAAAGGCCGTCCGCCGGTCAGAAGGGGAGGCGGCGGCGAAGGTGTTGGGCGCCGAGGTGCGGTTCTTTGACGCCGGCGACTATCCCCTGAACGAAACTCCCGAGCTGGTGCAACAACTGGTCGACCTGTACCGCGAGTTGCAGCCGGATGTCGTGCTGTCCCATTCGGCACTGGACCCGTACAACGTGGACCACGTCGCCGCCAGCGAGATCGCCCGGAAGGCACGCATTCTGGCTCAGGCGGTCGGTGTGGAAGGCCCCGGTGACGTGTTGGGGGCACCGCCGATCTTTTGTTTCGAACCGCATCAGAGCGAGGTGTGCGGTTTCGTGCCGAATGTCCTTCTCGACATCACCTCGGTGTGGGAGGCGAAGCTGGCGGCGATGCACAGCCTGCCTGCGCAAAGCCACCTCGTCGAGTACTACAGCGACCTGGGTCGTCGGCGGGGGGTGCAGGCCAAGCGGAACAGCGGGCCGAATCTCGGGTTGCCGGTGCACGCGTACGCGGAAGCGTACGAGCGGGTGTACCCCCAGGTCACCACGGAACTGTCATGACGACACCGGTTCTGGCGCCCGACGGCGTCCGATGCATGGTGATGCGGGGCGGCACCTCGAAGGGAGCCTATTTTCTCGCCGGTGATCTCCCCTCGGATCCCGCCGTGCGGGACGACCTGCTGCTTCGGATCATGGGATCGCCTGACCCGCGGCAAATCGACGGGATCGGCGGCGCACACCCGCTGACCAGCAAGGTGGCGGTGATCAGCCGATCAGCCGACCCCGAGACCGACATCGATTACCTGTTCCTCCAGGTTCACGTCGACGAACCACTGGTCGGCGATCAGCAAACCTGCGGCAACCTTCTTGCCGGTGTTGCCCCGTTCGCGATCGAACGAGGCCTGGTCGGCGTCGCCGGTGAGACGACGGAGGTTCGCATCCGCATCCTCAACGGTTCGGGCTCCACCGCCACCGCCCGGGTGCAGACTCCCCATGGCCGGGTGAGCTACTCGGGCGACGTCATGATCTCGGGAGCACCATTTAGTGCCGCCTCCGTGCCCCTGGAATTCCCGGCGGCCAGCGCACCATTGCTGCCCACCGGTGCGGTGCGCAACCGCTTCGCCGGCATCGAGGTCACCTGCGTGGATGCCGGGATGCCGGTCGTGCTGCTGCGTGCACAGGACCTGGGCATCACCGGCTACGAGTCCCCCAAAGACCTGGAGGCGAACGCCGCCCTGACCGGGAAAGTGGAGGAGATCCGACTCCTCGCCGGCCCGGCGATGGGCCTCGGCGACGTGCGCGACGCCACCGTGCCGAAGATGTCGCTGGTGGCACCGCCGCGGGCGGGCGGGGCGATCTGCACCCGGACCTTCATCCCCCATCGGGTGCACACCTCGATCGGGGTCGTCGGTGCCATTTCGGTTGCTGCCGGTGCGTTGTTGCCAGGTTCGGTGGCGGCGCAGGACCTCGACTCCGACTCAGCCGACCCAGAATCGTCGGCCCTGCGTATCGAGCACCCGACCGGCTTTTTCGACGTGGAAGCACAGTTGACCGGCACCGGCGTCGCCAGTTCGCTCCGCCGCAGCGCGGTGATCCGCACCGCGCGGAAACTATTCGACGGCCTCGTCTGGCCGCGAGACCCAGAACCGCGAGACCCAAAAGGAGTGTTTTGATGACCGAACCGAGCCCGGAGCGTCTGCGCGATATCGCGCACATCGGACCCGTGGAGATGTTCACACCGACGTTGGAGGCCAGCAGGGACTTCTTCGTCAATTCCATGGCGCTGCGGGAGGTGCATCGCGCCGGCGACTCGATCTACCTGCACACCTGGGACGACTATCAGAGCTACACCATCAAACTCACTCAGCGCGAGCAGGCGGGCGTTGGCCGCACCTATCTGCGCGCAGCCAGCCCGCAGGCACTGGAGCGGCTGGTCAACCTGATCGAGCCGACCGGATTCGGACAGGGATACAGCGATAGCGAGCACGGCCTCGGCCCGACGTACCTCTTCGACGATCCCGATGGGCATCCGATGGGAGTGTATTGGGAGGTGGACCGGTATCAGGCTGACGCCTCGGACTCCCCGGCGTTGAAGAACCAGGCGGCAGCGTTCCCCGGGCGCGGCGCCAACGTTCGCCGACTCGATCACGTGAACTACCTCACTCGGGAGGTGGCAGCCGTCAGCACGTTCCTCACCGACGTGCTCGGCGCCCGGTGCACCGAACGCATCGCCCGGGCCGACGGCGGCTACGACGGCGTCTGGTTCAACGTCTGCAACAAGTCCTATGACTTGGTCTACACGAAGGACTGGCTGGGGGCGCAGGGCCGCCTGCACCACATCGCATTCGCCACCGACACTCGTGAAGACATCCTGCGGGCGGCCGACGTGTTCCTGGAAGCCGGCGTCTACATCGAGACCGGCCCGCATAAGCACACCATCCAGCAGGGATTCTTCCTTTACGTCTGGGAGCCGGGCGGCAACCGGATCGAGCTGCACAACCCCGGTGCCAGGCTGATCCTCGCCCCCGACTGGGAGCCGGTCACCTGGTCGCCCGAGGAACGGGCGAAGGGGCAGGCCTGGGGATTGAAGACCATCGAGTCGTTCCACACCCACGGCACACCTGTCGTCGCGGGCGATTCGGCAGCCCAACGGTAGCGCCGACGGCGGCAGCCGCGGACAGTCACGACACCGCGCTGGCGGAGTCCGTGATGACCCGCCTGCTGGCCCTCACGCCGGCCGGGCTTTCCGGCCGCACCATGCTCGTCGTCGGGCTGGGTGCGGTGGGAAGTCGGGTCGCGCAATCGGCCAAGGCTGAGGGGATGCGGGTGCTCGCGGTGAACCGGCTCGGCCAGACGGACCTGCCCTACGTTGATGAGATCCGCACGTCGCGCTTCTTGGGCGATTTGCTGCCGGTTGCGCACGCGGTCGTCCTCGCCCTGCCGCTGACGGAAAAGACCAGGGGGATGATCGATGCGGAGAGGATCGCCCGGATGCGCTTCGACGCCGTCGTGCTGGACGCCGGCAGCGCCGGCGTGATCGACGAGTCTGCGTTGGAGGACGCACTGGCCGAAGGATCGGTGGCCGGCGTCGCACTCCATCTGGGTTAGGCGGACACCTCGCCCAATGGCACCGCCGGATCGGCCAGCTTGGAACGATCCACCCGGGCGCCGGAGCTCACCAGGGCACGAATGGCGGCGGTGAGGTGCCAGATGTTCACGTTCATTCCCGCGAGCACCCGTTCGCCGGCCAGCCAGAACACGATGAATCTGCCCGTCGCCAGGTCACCACGGACGACGACCTCGGCGGCGGTATCGGGCGGCACGTAGCCCAGATACTCCATGCCCAACTCGTATTGGTCGGAGAAGAAATAGGGAACGTTGTCGTAGACGGGCGCCCGGCCCATCATGCCGGCCGCTGCCACCGGCGGCTGCTTCCTGGCCGCCGACCAGTGCCCCAAGCGCAGGTGGATGCCCAGGCTCGGGTGGAAGCAACTGGCCACGTCCCCTGCTGCGAAGATGTCAGGGTCGGCCGTGGCAAGGTGCTCGTCGACGACCACGCCATCGTCGGTCACGAGGCCGCAGCCTTCTGCCAGCGCGGTGTTCGCCACGGCACCGATCCCCACGATGACCACGTCGGCGCCGATGAACGCTCCGTCGGCCAGGCGCACGCCGGTGACTCGACCACCGTCCCCGGTGAGCTCTGCCACGGCGACGCCCAGTTGGAATCGCACACCGTGGCGACGATGCAGGGCGGCATAGATTCCGGCGACCTGATGGCCGAGCGGCTTCGCCAGTGGCAGGTCGCCCGCGCCGAGCACCGTGACGTCGCATCCGGCCAGACGGGCCGCGACGGCGGTCTCCAGACCGACCCACCCGGCGCCGATGATCACCACGCGTCCGGCCGTGGCAAAGGCCGCCTTGATCGCCTCGCAATCCGCGATATTCCGCAGGTACAGCACACCGTGCAGCTGGTCGCCGGGAACATTCAGCCGGCGCACAGAAGCTCCCGTCGCCAGCAACAGCTTGTCGTACCCGACCCGCTCGCCGGTGCGGAGAACCACGTCATGGGTGGCGCGGTCGATGGCCGTGACGCAGCAGCCCCGGCGTAACTCGATGTTCTGATCGGAGTACCACCGCTGCGGGTGGAGGTAGAGTTTCGCCTTTTCGGACCTGTCCTTCAGGTAGTCCTTCGACAGCGGCAGTCGGTCGTAGGGGAATTCGCTCTCGGCTCCGATGAGCACGATCCGCCCGGTGTGGCCTTGGGTGCGCAACGCTCCGGCTGCCGTGGCACCTGCCAAACCTGCGCCGACGATGACGAAGGTGCGCCCCATGTTCCCGAGTGTAGCCGCCGTTAGTGGGCGAACTCGTGCGACGCCAGGAATGCCGCCTCGGTGCGGCTGGCCGCACCGAGTTTCCTCAGGATCGCCGACACGTGCACGGACGCTGTTTTGGCACTGATGAACAGCTTTTCGCCGATCTGCCGGTTGCTCAGGCCCTGCGCGATCAGCTCAAGCACCTGTACCTCACGGGCGGTGAGCTCCGCACCGTCCGTCGATCGTGACACCGCGGGGTCGGTGAGCGCCAAACCGGCGCGTTCGACGAACGCGGCCACACGGGAAGTGATCAAGCCGGCACCCAGTAACTCAGCTGCTGCGGAGGCTTCCCGCAGGGTCTCGGCCGCCTGCGCCCGATCGCCGGTGGCGACCAGCGCCTGGCCCAGCCGATACAGGGCGTACGGTCGCAGGTGCGCCGGGCCGCGCTGGGCACCGAGCAGGGCACGGCGCCATTCGGGCACGGAGTTGCCGGTACCGTCTCCGCCCAGCTCCGCATCGACGAGCGCCGACCAGACCTCCCAGGTCGGCCAGAACCGTTCCCTCTCCAGCAGCGCCCGCACCGACGCTTCGTCGGCCGACGGATCCCACCCTTCGGCCGCGGCAGCGTTCGACACGGTGCGCTTACGCGCCACCACTGCGGCTGCCACGCTGAGCAGGGGCAAATCATAGGGTGGCAACACCGGGTGGTCATCGGCAAACAGCAGCGACGCCTGCGTCCAGGCTTCATCGAGATCACCCTGCGCGAGCGCGAGCTCGGCCAGCACGCGCGCCGTGCCCAGCAGGGTCTGCGTCTCGGTGCCCGTTGCCGCGGTACCACTCTGCACCGACGTCGTCTGCATCGACATCGTCTGCATCGACGTCGTCTGCATCGACATAGAGGAACGCCAGCCGCGGTAGGTACGCGCGGCGGTCTCCGCCTCACCGCGCCATAGCAGCAGCCACAGTTTCGCGCGCTGTAAGTAGACCCGGAACGCCGGAGGCGGCGCCAGGGCCCGTGCGCGATCAATGAGGGCACCGGCCCGGTCCCACTGCCCCAGCGCCAGCAGCGGGTCCACGGCGTTGGAGGTCAGGATCACCCCCGAGGACCGCTCCACGCCCAGCGCCCTGGCACGGGCGATGCCCTCCTCAGCCAACTGCAGCGCCTCGTCGAATCGGCCCAAGTGGAACCGGAGATCCGAGGCGTTCACGCGGTAGCGCAGCAGCGCAGCCGGGTCGCCTTGAGCGAGCTCTTTCGCCGAGTCGAGCTGCGCGGTCCCGGCCGCGATCTCGCCGCGGAGGGCGCGCGACAGGCCGGCGAGGTTCGCGGCGATCGAAGCCTGCCCCGGTGAGTCGATGGACCGCGCCAGCTGAAGTGCTTGATCGGCGAGGTCAATGGCCCGGTCCAGTTCGGACCTCACCATCAGACGGGCGGCGAGCGTATTCAACAGGGTGCCTCGGAGGACCTCGTCCACGCCTTCTGGCACAAGTTCGAGTGCTTGCTCCAGAAGCGGGATCGACCCCGGAAGGGCCATGTTGGCCAGATAGTACGCCTTGTCCCGAAGCAATCGGGCGAAGCGAACCGTATTGAGGGGCGCTGACGTGTCGCCCTCGGCCTCGTCGAGCGCCACATCCACCATGGCCAAGGAACGTTCATCGTCACCGGCGTTACGCAGCGCGGAAGCCGTCTTGGCCAGCAGGTCGACGTGGGACATCCCGGCAATGCGTTCGGCGTCGGGCAACTGCTGCCACAGGTCCAGTGCGCGTTCGCCCATCGCGGCGGCGTCTCCGTAGGCGTAGGAGACCCGCGCGTCCTCCATCGCGGCCAGCGCCGCCGGGAAGGCCTTGGCCTGGTTGTGCGCCGCGAACCAGTGCTCGGCAATCTCAGAAGAGCAGCACTCCGGTTGGATCTCCGACTCAAGCGCCTGAGCGTAGGCGGTGTGGAACCTGCCGCGCTCGCCGGGAAGCAGGTCGGTATGGATCGCCTCACGCACCAAAGCATGACGGAAGCTGTAGCGGGTCTCTTCGGCGACCAGGACGTTGGCGAGCACTGCCTCCCGGGCCGCAGCATCCAACTCGGCCGGATCGCCGTCGTGCACCGCCGTCAACAATTCATGCGAGACGCTCACACCGCCGGCGGAAAGAAGACGCAGCAGGCGCTGGGCGGGGTCCGAGAGCCGCTCGTACCGGGCCAGGAGGAGGTTCCTCAGGGAGTCCGGTAATGCATCGGTGTCGCAGCCGCACTCCACGTTCAGGCCCACTAGTTCCTCGACGAAGAACGGCACGCCGTCGCTGCGGTCGTACACCCGCTCCAGGGTGTCCGGGTCGAGCGTCTGATCGAAAATGTCACCGGCCAACTGGAACACCTGCGGGCGGTTGAGACGTGCGAGGTCCACACGTCTGGCCAGCCGGGCCCTGTCGATCTCCGACAGGAAGGTTCGCAGCGGGTGAGCTCGGTCCACGTCGTCGCTTCGGTAGCTGAGCACGATCATGATCCGGCCATCGGACAGGGCGCGAAGCAAGAAACGCAGCACCGCTAGTGTGGCGCTGTCGACCCAGTGCAGGTCCTCGAAGATGGCCACAATCGGGTGCTCGCGGGCAAAATTCTCCAGCAGCACCGCGATCACTTCGTGCACCGGAGCAACGCCGGGCCGCTCCGAACCGGAGTCGGCGGCATCCGGGTGCAGCGTGTCGCGCAACTCCGGCAGCAATACGGCAAGCGCGCCCCGGCCGGGACCCGCGGCGGCGGCCACCGCGTCAGCCCCAGCCTGCCGCACAAGGGTACGGATCATCGCCGTGATCGGGGCGTATGGCACCGCGCCGGCGCCGAGGTCCACGCAGTTGCCCACCAGGATGCGCGCCCGCGCGCCGGACTCGGCCTCGAATTCGGAGAGCAGGCGCGTCTTACCGATTCCTGCCTCGCCGGCCACCACGACGGCGCGAGGACTGCCCTCGATCGCTTCGTCGAGCGTGGCGCGAAGCATCCGAAGTTCTCGGTCTCGACCGATCATGGTCGGGCTGGCTACCGATGATTTCACCATTCCATGGTCCCACGGACCACCGACATAGGCCACGGGATCGTCGCTACCGGCCCATCCGCTCGGCTACCCGTCGTGGCTGTGCGGCGAGGGAACGGAGCACCCGGTCGATGACGTTCTCCCGTGGACGACGTGCCGTTTCGCGCTGGGCACTGAGCAGCTCCGCTGCCCGCTCCCGCTGGACCCGGATTCGCTCGACGTCCCGCTGTATCTGTTCTTCCCGCGCCCTCAGCAGCACCGTGGACGTGTACTCCGATGACATCATGTCACTCCTCTAAGAAACTTCGATGTCTTCCCATCGTGGTTTCTAAGGAGGGATGAATAGATCGGGCGAATGCCCTATCTTTCGCCAGTGCGGGTCTTAGGTGGCTTCCGGCGACAGTCGGGCCTCGGGAATCGTCGGCTCGAACAACTCGACTGGATTGCCCGACGGGTCATCGATGAGGATCTGATGGCCGCCGACGCCGATGACGATGTCGTTGCGGAAGCGAACGCCCACCGCGTGCAGCGCGTCCACGGTGGCGGCGAGGTCGTCGACCTCGAGTGAGATCCGGTTCCAGCCTCCCGGCATTGGCACGGACCCATCGGGCATGGACTGGCCGCCGCCGCCGCGCTCGCTCGGTGCGCTCAGCAGCAGCCGGAGGTCGCCGCGATCCAGCATCGCAAACGTCGGCGCCGGATGCATGGCCTCCTGGAATCCTAGATAGCCGCAATAGAACTCGATAGCGGCGTCGACATCGTTGACGATGTACCGCACGCTCACAGTCGCCATGGTGCCTCCTCCAGTCACCTGCCAAGGCTACGCTGCGGCGATCTGTCGCGGCAGTGGGTTCACTCTTAGGCTGGGCTCATGCCATCCGATGAAATTCCGGTCGCCGCGGCCCAATTCGCGCCGGGCACCGACAAGGCCGCCAACCTCGACGCCATCCGGTCGCTCGCGCAGCGCGCCGTGGATCGGGGTGCACAGCTGGTGGTGTTCCCGGAATACTCCTCGTTCTTCACCCCCGAGCTCGGCGCCCGCGCCGTGGCGGCGGCCGAAAGCCTCGACGGACCCTTCGTCGCGGCCTTGGCGCGGATCGCCGGTAATGTCGGCGCAACCATCGTGGCCGGGATGCTGGAGGCCACCCGAACGCCTGACCGGTTCGCCAACACCCTGATCGCGGTGTCGCGAAGCGGGGAGGTGCTCGCGAAGTACCGCAAGATCCATCTTTATGATGCGTTCGGCCAGCGTGAGTCGGACTCGGTGCTGGCCGGCGACATCGAAAGACCGGAAACGTTCTCGGTCGGCGGCTTCACGGCCGGGCTGCAGACCTGTTACGACCTGCGCTTCCCCGAGTCCACCAGGCGGCTCGTGGACGCGGGGGTCGATCTTGTGCTCGTGCCGTCCGAGTGGGTGCGCGGCCCGCTCAAGGAAGCGCACTGGCGTCTCCTGGTCACCGCGCGGGCGGTGGAGAACACCGTGTATGTTGTGGCGGCAGACCAGGCCCCACCGATCGGTGCCGGGAACAGCATGATCGTCGATCCGATGGGCGTCGAGTTGGCGACGGTGGGCGAGAACACCGATGTGGCGCTCGGGTGGGCGTCTCCCGCGCGCCTCGCCGAGGTGCGCGCGATCAATCCGGCGTTGGCTCTGCGCCGGTTCGCGGTAGTCGCTCGGTAGCGGTACCGCTCAGGCGACCGGTACCAAGCTCAAAGGCAATCCGGTGAGCCGCTCGAGTTCCTCCAGCGTGGTGTCACCGAAAAGCTCCTGCACGGACACCCCGCTTTCGGTGATGCGGAAGACCGCGTAGTCAGTGTAGACGGCGCTGACGCAGCCGATGCCGGTGAGCGGGTAACTGCACTCGGGGACGAGTTTGCAGGCTCCGTCACGGGTGAAGAGTTCCATGATGACGAACACCTGTTTCGCGCCGATGGCGAGGTCCATCGCTCCGCCGACGGCCGGGATCGCATCCGGCGTGCCCGTGTGCCAGTTGGCCAGGTCGCCGCTGGTCGACACCTGGAAGGCACCGAGCACGCAAATGTCCAGGTGTCCGCCGCGCATCATCCCGAACGAGTCGGCGTGGTGGAAGTAGGCGGCACCGGGCAGTTCGGTGACCGGAATCTTGCCCGCGTTGATCAGATCGGGGTCGATCTGATCTCCCACTGCGACCGGTCCCATGCCGAGCATGCCGTTCTCCGTGTGCAGGATGATCTCCCGGTCTTGAGGGAGGAAATCCGAGATCATCGTGGGCAGGCCGATGCCGAGGTTGACGTATGCCCCCTCCGGGATGTCCTGCGCGGCGCGTCGCGCCATGTCGGTGCGGCTCAGTGGCCCTCTCATTGCAGCCCTTTCCCTGTCGTGGTTGTCACTGTCGCGGTCCTCATTGGCCCTGCGTGACCGGTGCCGTGCTGCCGGCCAGCTTCACGACGCGCTGGACGTAGATTCCCGGGGTCACGACCGACTCAGGATCCAACTCGCCGACCTCGACGATGTCGGATACCTGGGCAATCGCCACGGAGGCTGCCCCGACCATCAGCGGGCCGAAGTTCCTTGCCGTCTTGCGGTACACCAGGTTACCCAGGCGGTCACCGCGGTGTGCCTTAATGAGCGCGTAGTCGGCGGTCAGGGCGTTCTCCAACACGTAATCGCGACCATTGATGTGCCGGGTCTCCTTACCCTCGGCCAGCATCGTGCCGAAACCGGTCGGCGTGAAGAATCCGGCGATTCCCGCGCCGCCGGCCCGGATGCGTTCGGCCAGGGTGCCCTGTGGGACCAGTTCCAATTCCAGTTTGCCCGACCGGTACAGTCCGTCGAAGACCTGCGAGTCCACCTGGCGGGGAAAGGAACAGATGATCTTGCGCACCCGCCCGGCCTGCAGCAGCGCCGCCAGTCCGGTGGTGCCGTTGCCGGCGTTGTTGTTGACCACGGTCAGGTCTTTGGCGCCCTGCTCCAGCAGGGCGTCGATGAGTTCGACCGGTTGGCCGGCCGAGCCGAACCCGCCGATCATCACGGTGGAACCGTCGCGCACGTCCGCGACGGCCGCAGCCGCGCTGGCCACAATCTTCGAAATCATACAGTCCTCTGGGTGTGTTTCTGGTATCTGGTCTGTGTTCTGGTGCCTGGGGCATCGGTTGTCAGAACGGATAGCGCTCGATGTCGCTCTGCATCGTGACCCACTGGGTCTCGGTGAACGCCTCGATGTTCGCATCGGCGCCGCCGAAGCGCGACCCGGTTCCGGAGGCCCCGACCCCGCCGAACGGGATGATCGGCTCGTCGTCGACCGTCTGGTCGTTGATGTGCACGATGCCGCTGTGCATCCGGTCGGAGAGGGCGAGACCGCGCAGCGGATCCTTGGTGAGGATCGCCAGCGACAGGCCGTACTCGCTCTGGTTGACGATGTCGACGGCCTCGTCGAGGGAGGAGAACTTCATCACCGGGGCGACCGGACCGAACACCTCCTGCTCGAACGCCGGATGGTTCGGCTGACTGTCGGCCAGCACGGTCGGCCGGTAGAAGAGTCCCTCGTAGGTGCCGCCGGCAGTGAGCCTTGCTCCGGCTTCGACACTGCCGGTGACCAGTGAGTGGATACGGTCGCGCTGGTGCGCATCGATGACCGGGCCGAGCGCCGCATCCGTCGTCGCCCCGTTGCCTACCGGCAGGCCGTCGGCCGTAGCGGAGAGCCGTTCGACGTACTCGTCATAGATCCGCTCGTGGACGAGGTGGCGGCCCGTGGTCATGCAGACTTGGCCCTGGTGCAGGAACGAACCCCAGGCGCCGGCGGAGACTGCCTGCGGCACGTCGACGTCGTCGAGCACCAGCATGGCGTTGTTGCCGCCGAGTTCCAGGTGCACCCGTTTGAGGTGTTTGGCACCCAGTTGGCCGATGGCGCGCCCGGCGTTCGTCGAGCCGGTGAAGGAGATGACGCGGACGGCCGGATGCTCGATGAGCGCCGTTCCGGGCTCCACCGCGCCGGGCAGCACGTGGAACAGCCCGGCCGGTAGGCCGGCCTCCTCCAGGATGGCGGCGAAGGCCAGTCCGCCGGAGACTGCGGTGCGCGGATCCGGCTTCAGGATGACGGCGTTGCCCAGCGCGAGCGCCGGCGCGACCGAGCGCATCGAGAGGATCTGCGGGAAGTTGAACGGCGCGATGACGCCGACCACGCCGACCGGGATGCGGCGGGCCAAGCTGAGGCGCGGCTTACCGCTGCGGAGCAATTGCCCATACGGGGCGAGTGCGATGGCGGCGGCAGCGTAGAACAGACCCGAGACCATGTGGCTTTCGAAGGCGGCCTTGCCCTTGGCGGAGCCGGCTTCACGGATCAGCCAGTCGCCGAGCACATCGGCGTGCGTGTCGATCAGTTCGCCGGCGCGGCGGAGCACTGCGGCGCGCTGGTCGTAGCTCGTCGACGCCCACCCCTTCTGGGCCTCCACCGCCACCTCGGCTGCGCGAGCGACGTCCTGCGCATTGGCGACGCCGAATCTGCCGATGGCCGATTCGGTGGCCGGCTCCATGATGTCTTGGCTACCGCCGCTGCTGGTGACCCAGCCGGAACTGTAGACCTTCCCGTCCCATTCGGCGGGGTCGAAGAACGCCATTATTCCTCCCGGAACTATCCTGTACGCGAAGCGAACGCGAGTTCGTGATATGAACGTAACACGGAGCGCCACCGATCGCAACGGCCGCCGCCGGCGCGCTCACCGTGCGCGGATATCACGGCGTTGCTGACGCCGGATCTGGTGCCAGGATGATGTCGAATCTGACGCGACTCCAGGTGCGGTCTGCGATCTGGCGTCCGTCCGGCGTTGCAGTTCCGGATGGCTGTTCGACGAAGTCCCTGACCAGGGATTCTTTGACGCCGAACACGGTGTCGCTGCGCAACAGTTCGTCGCCGCGGACGAAGATGTGGGTGACCAGTGTGCGTTGGCCTGCGGCGGTGACCATGAAGTGCAGGTGCGCCGCGCGCATCGGCGAGCGGCCGACGGCCGCCAGCATTTTGCCCACCGGGCCGTCGTTCGGGATCGGATAGGGGGTAGGGGTGAGACCCCAGAACCGATATCCGCCGTGGTCATCGGCGAACAGGTGGGCGCGCCCAGCGACTCGGCTGTCGTCGTATTGCGCGTCGTAGAACCCCTTCTCGTCCGCCTGCCACACCTCGATGCGGGCGTGCGGCACCGGGCTGCCGTCGGTGTCGGTGATGGTGCCCTCGACCCAGCATGGTTGGCCGGGAGCACCGGCGGCGATATCGCCGCCCAGTTCGACTCGGGGCGACCCTTCAGCGAAGAATGGGCCGAAGACCGTTGCCTCTGTCGCATCCTGGTACGCCGGATTGTTAACGGCGATGGTCTGCATCGAGGCGCCGAGCACATCGGAGAGGAGCACGAACTCTTCCCGCTTGTCGTCGGTAATGTGACCGGCGGCGGTGAGAAACGCGATGCCACGGTTCCATTCGGCCTCCGTCAGGCGCACCTCTCGGATGAAGCCGTGCAGATGCCGGGTCAGCGACTGCATGATGAATCGCAGTCTGGGGTCGGGTGCGGCGTCGAAGGACGAGAGCACGTTGCTGAGTAGGCGCTCTTCGATGGCGACCTGCGCTGCGGAGACGTCGGTGTCATCCGGGTTGATTGGGGTCATGATTCCTCTTCTTCTGATCAGCTGAATCTTCAGCTGCCCGGTTCCTGGCCCGACCACGCCGCCGTGAGCAGAGTGGTCAGGTTGTCGGCCGTGACCGGTCGCGGGTTCGACGGGGGGATGGCGGCCAGGCTCAGTCGCACGGCCTCGGGGATGCTCGCTTCGGCAAGTCCGTAGTCGCGCAGCGCCCGCGGTGCGTGCAACCGGGAGCGCAGCTGCTGCAGACCGTCGACGGCGTCCGTCGCCCCGAGCCCTGCCGCGATCCGAGCGGCGGCCTCCGGCGCCGCCGCAGCATTGAACGCGAGCACGTACGGCAGCACGGTCGCGTGGGTTTCGGCGTGCGGAAGATTGAAGGCACCGCCGAGCACGTGGCAGATCTTGTGGTGCATTCCTGACCCGGCCGAGGCGAACGACACCGCCGCGAGGTAGGCGCCGTAGAGTGCCGGTTCCCGGCCGGCTCGACCTGTCGGATCGTCCTTCACGAGGGGGAGCCCCTCTGCCAGGGCTCGGATGCCTTCGGCGGCCAGCGCCCGGTTGATCGGATCGGTGCGCGGCGCCCACATCGAATCGACGCAGTGGGCCACCGCGTTGAGGCCGGACGCCACCGACAGGTCGACCGGCAGCGAGTAGGTGAGTTCCGGGTCGTAGATCGCCGTGGCCGGCAGCACCCGATTGTCGACCCCGGTTATCTTGCGCGCGCCCTCGGTGATGCCCCACACATTGGTGGCCTCGGACCCGGCATAGGTCGTGGGGACGGCGACGATCGGCAGAGACGAGGTCAACGCCACGGCCTTGGCCAGCCCGATCGCAGAGCCGCCACCGATCGCCACGAGCAGGTCGATCCCGGCCGACTCCGCCGCGGCCCGCGCCGCATCCGCCCTGGCCTGCGGCACGTGCTGTACGACGTCGTCGAAGTGCAGGGCCACGTCGACGCCGGTGATCACCGACTCGGCGGCGGCGATCTCTCGCGTTGAGGCGATCACCATGACCCTTCGGACGCCCAGGCGCGCAACCTCCGCCGCCAGGTGGCCGGCCGCGCCCCCGGCGCCGAACAGCACCCGCTGGCCCAGGGTCTCGTGCTCGAATGTTGTCATCGCTTCAGTGTCATCGTTTGAGTGTCATCGTTTGAGTGTCATCGTCTTCAGAGCCTCGATGGCCTCGGCTTCGGCGTCATAGCCGTACAGCCACCGGTTGTGTTCCAGCGGGTCCTCGTGGACAAGTCTGGCATCTCGGGCCTCTTGCGCTGGGCCGTCGGGCAGGTGGTTGATGTCTTTGCGTGCGTGACTCATTGTCTGGATGGTGGTGACACGGTCCATCCGCATCCGTTCGTAGGTCTTCAGGGCCTGCTGCGGAGAGTCGGTGCCGGCGGTCAGACACACGGCCAGCGCCGCAGCATCCTCGATGGCCTGCGCGGAGCCCTGGGCGAAGAACGGGAACATCGGGTGTGCGGCATCGCCGAGCAGACCGATCCGCCCAGCGCACCAGGACTCCAGCGGCGCCCGGTCGAGCAGCGCCCAGCGGCCTGGGACCGGGGCTGCGGTGATCAGTTCGGTCAGCCGGTGGTCCCAGCCTTCGAATTCCGCGAGGAACTCCTCGGTGGTGCCCACCGATGACCATGACTCGGTGGTGAAGTCGCCGGCCGGCGCGAAAGCAACCAAATTGATCGCTTTTCCGCCGGAGATCGGATAGTGCACCAGGTGATGGCCTGGCCCGATCCACAGTGTCTGGCTGGCCGCCCGGGCGAAGGCGGGTGCCTTCGTGGCGGGGACGATGGCCCGGTAGGCGCACATGCCGGAGTACTCAACCGACTGGGGGACCGACACGGCGTTGCGCACCACCGAGTGGATGCCGTCGGCACCGATCACGAGGTCGGCGGTTTCGGCCGGGCCGTCGGCGAATCGGATGCGCACGCTGTGCTCGGTCTGCTCCAGCGCCACACACCGTCGACCCAGGCGGATGCGTTCGGGCGGGACTGCGGCACGTAGCACCTCCACGAGGTCGGCGCGGTGAGCGGTGAAGGTCTGCTCGCCGTACAGGCGGAGGCAGGATTCGCCCAGCTCCTGAGAGAACAGCACCGATCCGTCGTCCCATCGGCGAAACTCCCAGCCGACCTGCAGCGGTACGGCCTTGGCCAGAAACGCGTCGAAGGTCCCCAGCCTGCGGACCAGGCGAGCCGCGTTGGGCGAGACCACCAATCCGGCGCCCACCTCACCGAGTGAGGCCGCCTGCTCGTACAGCGTGACGTCCAGATGCGCCCGGTGCAGGAAGGCTGCCGCGGCGAGCCCGCCGATGCCGCCGCCGATGACCGCGATCCTGAGGGGAGAGGTGCTGGCGGTGGAAGCATGTCGGTCGGATGTCGGGGGCATGGATCCCATTGTTTTGCCGCTGCTCCGTCGAAGTCCATAAGATGTCCATCCAGCGGACAGTTTTTTGTCCCTGGGATGAAATCAGGTGGTCGTCGGTGAGAAGTGGTGAGGTCTCGCGCACCACGCTGGATCGGGCGCTCGCCGTGCTGGCGGTGTTCTCCGCCGAGCGACCCCGTCTCACCCTGGCCGAGATCACCAGACGGGTGGGGCTGCCGCACTCGACGTGCCACCGCATCGTCGGCGAACTGGCCGGATGGGGAGCGCTCGAGCGCGATGACAGCCGCGGCTTCACGATTGGGCTGCGCCTGTGGGAGCTGGGGACTCTGGCCCCGCGTGCGCTCTCGCTGCAGGCCGCCGCCGCGCCGTTCATGGAGGACCTCTACGAGGCCACGCGCCAGCACGTGCAATTGGCGATCCTCGATGGCACCGAAGCGGTCGTGGTGGAGCGGCGCTCTGCCGCGGATGCGGTCGGGATCGTTTCGGGAGTCGGTGGGCGCTTGCCGTTGCACTGCACTGGGGTGGGCCAGGTGCTGCTCGCTCATGCGGGGCAGGAGTTGTTCGCCCGGGTGGTCGAGCAAGGGCTGGAGCGGTTCACGGAACGCACGATCGTGTCCGGCCGCGCACTTCGTGCAGCGTTGGCTCAGTGCCGTCTCGTCGGCTACGCCACGGTGCGGGGCGAACGCAGCCCCGGTGTCGATTCGGTGGCGGCGAAGGTGTCCGGCCGAAACGGCACGGTCGTCGGGGCGCTCTCCGTCGTGTGTCAGACTCCGACGGACGTGCGCTCCCTGGGGCTGGCCGTTGTCGCGGCCGGCCGGGGTATCTCCCGAAGCTTGGGCGGACTCTAGCGCGGCTCGCCGACGAAGGCGTGCGCATCCACCCAGGACGGGAACGAGATAGTTTTCGCGTCGATCACGAGCGGACGCGTTCGCGGTGTGCTGAGGATTTCCGCCACGGCGTTCAGGTCGTCGAGCGAGCGCACAGTGATTCCGTCGCAGCCGAAGCCCCGGGCAATGGCCGCGATGTCGGTATCGGGGAATTGCACGATGTCGAGGGGAAGGTCCCCGTGCCCGAAGTGGTGCACCTCTGCTCCGTAGGCGCTGTCGTTGTGCACGACCACGACCAGCGGCAACCCGAGCCGCACCGCGGTGTCGAGTTCAACCAGGCTCATCATGAAACCGCCGTCACCGACGCCGACCACGGGTAGTCGGCGCGGCTGCGCGAGCGCGGCGCCGATCCCGGCGGCCAGGGACAGCCCGATGCATTGGAATCCGAGGGGCAGACAGTAGCCGCGATCATCCGGCACCTGCAGGTACATCGCCGAATACTCGGTGAAGCTGCCCGCGTCGGAGGAGACGACGCGCTCCGTGGGCAGAATGTCGTCGAGCGCGATGGCGAGCACACGTGGATCGATGCGCGCATCGTCGGTGGCCGGGGTGAACGGCTGATCGCGCCACCGGCGTCCGGTGGTCAGGATCTCGGCGGTGTGAGCCGTACGGTAACCGACGCGTGTGTTCTGGTTCTTCAGCACCTCGGCGACGGCGTTCGCGGTCAGCGCCGAGTCGCCGGTCACCGTGGCCTGCACCCGACGGTGCAGTGAAAAAGCGGCGCGGTCGATGTCCACCTGCACCACGTTCGTGTCACCGATCAACTCGCCGTTGCGGGTGGTCCAGCGGTTGAGGGAGGCGCCGAAGGCGACGATCAGGTCGGCATTCTGGATCAGCTCCGCCATCGGTGCGGTGGCGAAGCCGCCCATGACATCCACGGTCCACGGATCGCCGTTGAACAGGCCGCGCGCCATGGCGGTGGTGGCCAGCAGGGCACCGGACGCTTCGGCCAGCCGGATCAACTCCGCCCGGGCCCCGAAGGCGCCGCGGCCGGCCAGGACCACCGGGCGTAGCGCCGCTGCCAGTCGCGCGGCCAGATCGGCGATCGCCGCGGCCGAGGGCGCCGGCGGCGTCGGTGCATCCGGCAGATCGTCCGCGGATCCACTCCAGTCGATCTGGGCCACCTGCACATCCAGCGGCAGTCCCAGCACGACGGTCCGGCCGGTCCGAGCGATCAGGAAGGCACGCGCGGCATCCGCCAACGCGGTGTGCGGCGACTCGAGCCGGATGGCCACCGCCCCGAGTGCTTCGACGGCGGCGGCCTGGTCGATCCAGAAGTTGGACGTCTTCATCGTTCCTGGCACCGCGCCGGCGATCACCAGTAGCGGGGTGTGAGCCTTGACCGCCTCGGCAATGCCCGTCATCGCGTTGGTCAGACCGGGACCCTGGTGCACGCTGGCGATGCTCACGCGGCGAGCGAGCCGGGCATAGCCGTCGGCCATCGTGGTCGCGCCGTTTTCGTGACGGGCGGCGACGTACTGCGCGCCGCCGGCCACCAGCGCGGTCGTTACCTCGAAGTTGCCGCTACCGGCGACTCCGAACACCCGGTCGGCACCCCACTGGGCCAGGGACCTGCCGACGGCTTCGCTGACCTTCATCCGTGCGTGCCCGGTGCGGTGGTCCCGGCCGGTTTGGATGCCTTGGCGAGTTGGATCTGCTCCCAGACGTGGGTGCGCAGCTCGGTAAATCGGGCAGAGGAGCGCGTGCTGATCTGGTCGCGGTCGTCGGGTAGGTCGATGGTGAGGTCTTCCTGCACAACGGTGGGGGAGTTGGACAGCACCAGTACGCGCTGGGCGAGGTAGACGGATTCGTCGATGTCGTGGGTGATGAACAGGATGGTGACGCCGAGTTTCTTCCAGATGTCGCGGATCAGGTCTTCCAGGTCGGCGCGGGTCTGCGCGTCGACGGCGGCGAAGGGTTCGTCCATGAGCAGCACCTGGGGGCGGTAGGCCACGGCCCGGGCGATCGCGACGCGCTGTTGCATGCCGCCGGAGAGTTGCCAGGGATAACTGTCGGGCACGTGGGACAGTTCCACGGCTTTCAGCGCGTCGTCGACGAGTTTGGTCCGTTCCGCCTTGGGCACCCGCGCGTTTTTCAGCGGCAGCTCGACGTTGTCGCGCACGCTCATCCACGGGAACAGGGACCGGCCGTATTCCTGGAAGACGATGGCCATCGCCTTGGGCGGCTCGGTGACCGTCTCACCCTTGAGTTGGATGGTGCCGGCGGTGGGGGTGAGCAATCCGGCGATGCATTTCAGCAGTGTGGTCTTGCCGGCGCCGGACGGGCCCACGACGCAGACCAACTCGCCAGCGGCGACATCAAAGGTGAGGTTGCGTACGGCTTCGATCTCGCCGCCTTCAACCTGATACACCTTCTTCAGGCCCTGAACCGACAGCATGGTCTGCGTCGAGTCGGTCGCAACGCGGGCGGTGGCTGGCTCGTTAACTGTCACGTTGTACCTCTTTCAATCCGCGGTACCAACGCAGTACCTTGCCCTCCACGGCCTTGGAGACCAGGGAGAGTGCGATGCCGATGAAGCCCAGCACGGCAATGCCGGACCACATTTCGGGAATGGCGAAACCGCGCTGGAACAGCACGATGGTGAAGCCTAGTCCGGAGAACCCGCCGAACATTTCGGAGATCACCATGAGGATCAGGCCGATCGACAGAGACTGCCGGATGCCGGTCATGATCTGCGGAGTGGCCGAGGGCAGCACGAGATAGCGCAGCCGGGCGAATCCGTTGATGCGGTAGGTACGGCTGGTGTTGATCAGTACGTCGTCCACGGCGCGTACTCCCTCGACCGTGTTCAGTAGCACCGGCCAAATCGCGCCGGAGATGATCACGACGATGCGCATCTGGTCGTTGGCGCCGATCAGCAGCAGCAACAGCGGCACCAGCACCGGCGGCGGGATCGCGCGGAAGAACTCGAGCACCGGCTCGGTGAGCGAGCGCAGCCAACGGTAGGAGCCGATCAGCACGCCGAACACGATGCCGAACACGATGGTGGCCACCAAGCCGATGAACAGCCGGATCACGCTGGGCAGGAAGTCGGTGAGGAACCGTTCGCCACCCCACACCTTCACGAAGGTCTCGCCGAGTTTCTGCGGCGTCGGCACGTAGAAGTTGGTCGGGCCGAGGGTCAGCGCCCACCACATGATGATCAGCAGCAACGGCAGGCCGACGAAGTAGGCGACTCGCTTCAGGGCGCTCATGCGATCACCTCGCTGCGGATCGACGAATGCCAGGCGAGCGTCTTCTTCTCGATCAGTCGCATTCCGAAGTTGATGATGACCCCGATCATCCCGGTTGCCACGATCAGCGCGTACATTTCCGGCACGGCGCCACCGGACTGGGTCAACGCGATCTGGTAGCCGAGGCCCGGGGAACCGATGATCAACTCCGCGGTGATCGCGAGGATGAGGGCGACCGCCGACGCGAGCCGGATGCCCGTCATCAGATACGGAAGCACGGTCGGCCACACCACGTAGCGGGCCCTGGCCACTGGACCGAGCCCATAGCTTCTGGCCGTGTTCTCGGCGACGGGGTCGACATCCGCGACCCCGTACAACACCTGCAGCAGCACCTGCCAGAAGGAGGCGTAAATCACCAGCAGTAGGGACGACTCGATCTTCACCCCGAACAACAGCACCGCCAACGGGATCAACGCCACCGAAGGGATCGGCCGCAGGAACTCGATGGTCGTGTAGGTCGCCCTGCTGAGGAACGAACTGGACCCGATGATCAGGCCCAGAATCACCGCCGCGACGATCGACACCGCCAGACCGATCGTCCACGCCAGCATGGTCTCACCGACGTCGTTCCAGAACGCTGCCTGGCCAAAGTAATCAACCAGGGTCACCAGCACCTTGCTGGCCGGAGGCAGAAAACGCTCCTGCACCAGACCCAGCCGAGGAACCGCCTCCCAGGCGAGCAGGAACAGCAGGATGCCCGTCGCTCCGAGCGCCGGACCGGCCACTCGCCTTCTGGACATCCTGCTGTTCGTGCTCGACACTCGAGGCTCGACTTTCTTTTCTGTTGACTTCGAAGGTTACGGCAGCAGGGAGTCCAGGTCGGGTGCCTTGGACAGGGTGCCGTACTTCGCGGCCGCCTCGCCGAGCTTCTTCAGCGCGTCACGGTTGAAGTCGGCGTGGAACTTTGGAAGCACCATCTTGTCCAGTTGGTCAGCAGTCATCTTCGTGTAGGTGGTGACGATCTGCTTGACCTCGTCCGGGTGGCTGTCCGCATACTCGAGTGATTTGTTCATCGCTGTCGTGAATGCCTTGGTGAGCTCCGGCTTCTCTTTGACCGTCTTGGCCAGGGTGAAGTAGCCGGCAATGTCCAGCTTCGGGTCGAACGCGGAGAAGTTGTAGGTGATCACGCGCGCGCCGTGGGACACTGCGGAGTCGAGGAACGGTGCCAGAATCCACGCGGCGTCGACCTGCTTGTTGGTGACCGCGGCCTCGGCATCCGGGAACGCCACCTCGACGAACTTGATCTTCGAGGAGTCGCCTCCGTCTTCGTCGACAACCGTGCGGATGGTGGTGTCACCAATGTTCTGCAGGTTGTTCACCGAAATCGTCTTGCCGGACAGATCGGCTGGGGTCTTGATCGGAGAGTCCGCCGGCACGATGACGGCGCCGAAGTCGGGATCACCCGCGGTGGAGTTGCCGTTGGTCACATATTTAAGGCCGAGTCCCTTGTCGTTGGCGACCATGGTGGACACGTAGTTTCCGAAGGCGAAATCGTAGCTGCCGGCGACGACTCCTGGCACCGACGCGGCACCACCTGTGGTCGGCTGCACGGTGACATCCAAGCCCTCGTCCTTGAAGAAGCCCTTCTTCACGCCGAGCCAGATCGGTGCGGTGTCGACGATCGGGATGACGCCGACCGTGATTTTGGTGGGGGCCTTGGCGTCGGGTGTGGAATCGCCGGAGTTCGAGGCGGGAGCCGCCTGGCCGCAGGCGCTGAGCGCCAAGACGGACAGTGCAGCCACCCCGAGCAGAATGGATTTCCTCATGGTGTCACTCCTTTGTGGTGATGCTAGTGGGCTGTGTATCTGTTCGGCATACGAACAGGTGTTCTCTATACATTATGAGCGACGCGGTTCGGCGTCAAGTTCGCGGCTGAAATCGTGGGTTGCGTAGAGCCAATCCGTGTAGCGGTAGTCCTGCGGATCGCGGCCGGAGAACAGCAGGTTCCGCAGCGTGCGCGCAATGCCGTCGACGTGCCACGATTCGCCCCACAGCCTCGCCGTGCGTTGCACACGAGCGGTGTGCGGGGCCCGGATGCGGGTGAACTCGCGGATCGCCTCGTCCCAGCCGTCCGCACCGGCATCCGCGCCGAAGACCGAACCGGCCACGGTGGACTGCAGCACTCGCGCATCTTCGATCGACTGGCAGGCGCCTTGGGCGAGGTACTGCAGCATCGGGTGTGCGGCGTCGCCCAGGAGCAGCAGCCTGCCGTCCACCCACTCGCTGATGGGGTCGCGGTCGTACATGAGCCAATGACGGTCTCGCGGAACGTACTGCAACGCATGCCGGATCTGTTCGGTGCACGCAGAGAACGCGGCATCCACTTCGTCGGGCAGCCCCCAGTCGCTTTCCCCGCGCAGGAACGCCGGCGACTGGAACACCGCCACCTGGTTGAGCAGCTGGCCGTGTTGCTGCGTGTCCTTGCGGATCGGGTACTGCACGAAATGGCAGCCCGGCCCGATGAAGGCCACCACGTTGTCGAGGTCGGCCTCGAGGTCGACCTCGCTCATTCGGCAGGTTCCCCGGTAAGCGACGAACCCGGAGGGAATGGGCACGTCATCTGACAGTGCGCCGCGCAGGGTGGAGCCGAGACCGTCCGCACCGACGACGAGGCGGGCCTCGAACCTCGCGCCGCCGACCGCCGTGGCGACGGCGCCGTCGCCCACGGTGTCCACGCGTTCGATCTTCTGGTTGGTGACGAGCGTGACGCCCGCCCGCTCGGCCTCGCGCAACAAGATGCCCAGGAGGTCGCTGCGGTGCGCCACAAGGTAGGGTCCGCCGTACCGGCTCTCGAACTCGGCGCCCAGGTCCTGTCTGGCCAACTCGTGTCCGTCGATGGCGTCCTTGATCACCAGAGCCTGCGGGCGCACGCCGAACGACATCATCTCGTCGAGGAGGCCCCATTCGGCGAGCACCCTGGTCCCGTTCGGTGCGAGTTCGAGGCCGGCACCCACCTCGTGGAAGTCCGGCTCTTGCTCGACGACGGTGACCGTCGCACCTGCCCTGGTCAGACCGACCGCTGTCGCGAGCCCGGCGATGCCACCGCCGACGACCAGAACATCCGTCGCTGATCGATGTGCGGCATTCAAATCCATAGTGAGCCTCTCGTCGGAACGCGATGTGTGCGCCACCGTGCTCGGCCGCGCGCCTCTTAGTGAAGAACCCTGGACGATCTGCGGCCAGGCCGCAACAAAATTCTGGCACGTGGAACTGTAGGGCGACTGAGGGGCAGTCGACAGCAGCATCTTACGCAGGCTACAGCGCCGGTGCTGTTGTAGAGTTCCTGCATGCAGAATGCCCCGCAGAAGCGCAAGCCCACCTATTCGCTCGAATCGGTGGACAACGCGCTCCATTTGATTCAAGTGCTGCGCGACGAGGGCAGGTTGCGCCTGAAGGATGCCGCCCAGCAGCTGGGCATCGCGCCGTCGACTGCGCATCGGCTGATGGCCATGCTGGTGTATCGCGGATTCGCTGTGCAGGACGAGTCGCGCACCTATCTGCCCGGTCCCTCCGTCGGCGTGCCGCCGGTTTTTGTGGGGTGGACCAAACAGCTGCGCCGTCTCGCCCAGCCGCACCTCGAACTGCTGCTGGGCCGATTGGGTGAGACGGTCAACCTGATGATTCGGGTGGGCACTTCCGTGCGGTTTCTTCAGACGATCGAGTCGTCGCGGTTCTTGCGGGTCGGTGATCGTCAGGGGTCGGTGTTGCCTGCGCGGCACGCCTCGGGCGGCAAGGCCATGCTGGCGGAACTGGACACGACTCACCTGGCCAGGTTGTACCAGGCCCAGGGCTCGGCATTCTCCGCCGACCGGATGTCAGCGCGCGAATTCGACAGCCTCGTCGCGGAGCTGCGTCGGGTGCGCGACGACGGCTATGCCGTGAACACGGAGGAGACCGAGGAGGGACTCGTGGCCGTCGGCGCCGTGCTGACCAATCGCTCGGGTGTCGCCGTCGGAGCGTTTTCGGTGGCTGCGCCGGCCATTCGTTCGAGCGACCTCCTTAAAGAGGACTCGATTGGCCTGATCTTGGCCACGCGCGCCGGCATCGAGCGGGACATTGCCGGGCTGAGCCTGGACGACGCATAGTGACGGCAGGATTGGTTTGCGAGTATGCCCCCGGTGTGGCTACGAACGACGCGGTCGATAGCCGACAAGGCCCGCCTCGATCTGGGCCACACAATTCCGGATCGCTGGCACGTAAAGCTCGGCAAGATCCGAGATGGTCTTGCGCGCAGCATGAGCGGAGACGTTCACCGCGGCGATCACCTTGCCCTGCTGGTCTCGCACCGGCACCGCAACCCCTCGCAGGCCCTCTTCAAGCTCTTGGTCGACGGTGGCCCAGCCCCGCTCCGCGGTCTCCGCGATTTCTCGGCGTAAGTCGTCGATGGAACGGACCGTGCGCTCCGAGCGACGGTTTTGTTCCAAACGGGCCAGGTAAGCTTCGGACCGGTCGGCGGGAAGCCCAGCCAGCAGTACCCGCCCCATTGACGTGGTGTGTGCGCGGAATCTGGTCCCAATACTGATCTGGATAGAGCTCAGCCGTGAGCTCGTGGCCAAATCGATATAGACGATCTCATCACCATCGAGAACTGTAAGTGATGCCGTCTCACTGAGTTCGCGGGCAAGGTCCCGCAGGTGCGGCCTGGCGACCTCGACGAGTGACATGCTCGACAAGTAGGCATAGCCCAGTTGAAGCACGCGGGGGGTCAGAGTGAAACGACGTCCCTCCGAATCCGCATAGCCGAGGTCCTGGAGCGTCAGCAAGAGGCGCCTCGCCGTCGCCCGTGTGAGTCCGGTTGCCGCCGCGATGTCACTCAGCGTCTGACTCTGGTGCTCGGCGTCGAATGCCTGGATGACCTGCAACACGCGTTCTGCCGCGCGAACGTAGTAGGGCTCACGGTCGGGTGATTCGCCCTTGGGCATTGGTCGCCTCTCGTTCTTCTGTACGTACTGCGCACATCGGAGACTACATCGGAATGCTGGCTGGGACCGAATCGGACCGTGTCGCTCTGCGCCTCGAGACGGTTTTTGCGATGTGTCCGAAAAAGATCCTTGACGCACGCGAATTTGCACTCTATGTTCTTTCTGAGAACAATAGTTCGCTAGGCGCGCAATTCTTGATTATCAAGACCTGCCCGCTTCGCTCGGAGACGGTGGTGTCTCCGATCTCCAATCACACCGAGGTGAGCAATGATCGAACGCAGAATCAAGCGGGTTTACCCCATCGTTGCCGGAGCAGCCGTCGCGGCGATGCTTTTGGCTGGATGCTCTGCCCCAGGGCAGAGTGCCAAATCGGATACCGGTGCCAGCGACAAGGGCCCGATCAAGATTGCCGTTGTCGACGCGCAGAGCGGTCAGCTGAGTTCGCTGGGCGCGTGGGAGTACAAGGGTGTCAAGCTGGCAGTGGAACAAATCAATAAGGCGGGGGGCATTGAGGGCCGGCAGATCAAGCTTTCCCTGTATGACGACCAAGGCGACCCGACCGTGAGTACGAACTTGGCCCACAAGGTTGCCAGCGACGGAAACATTGTCGTCATGGGTACCGCGGAAAGCGCGGACTCGCTGGCCATGGCACCGATTCTCCAGCAGGAAAAAATTCCTATGGTGACATCCGGCCAATCGCCGAAGCTCGGGCAACTCCACAACCCGTTCGTCTTTCTGAATTCGCCGCCCAGCACTGCGTTCGACCAGACCTTGGCGAAGTATCTTCTGAACAAGAACTACAAGTCGATCGCGATGATCAGTAACAACGGCTCCTACGGTGTCGGCGAACATGATGCTTTTTCTGCTGCGCTCAAGGATGCCGGGGCCACTCCGGTAGCGGATCAAGTGGTTACCCCGGACCAAAAGGATTTCAGCTCCGCGCTGACCACGATTCGCCAAGCGAAGCCTGACGTATTGTTCATCGGTGCTGAGGAGGTGGAATCGGGCCTGATCGCCAAGCAAGCACGTCAGCTCGGCATCGACGCGGTGATTGCCGGCGGAGCGCCCATCGGCACTCCCGTCTACCTCCAGACCGCCGGTGAGGCAATTGCCGAGGGGTCCGTTTGCAGCACGCCATACATCGGCAACAACGCGAACGCCGCAACCAAGAAATTCGCGGCGGAGTACAAGGCTGCGTACGGTGAGGAAGCGGAGTTCCACGGAGCCAAGGCATACGACGGCACGCAAATCGTCATCCAGGCGCTGAAGAATACGAAGGTTGGCACCGGCGCAACGCTCGCCGAGGCTATCCGGTCGATCAAGTACGACGGCCTCGTTGGCCACTTTGAATTCGATGCAGACGGAAATGGCGTTCACGAAACGCAGATCGCAATCATCAAGGGCGGCGCTCTCGTGCCGGAGAAGTAGCCGGCTAGCCTGCTGGCGAGCATCGTCCCGAGAGACGTTCGATCGCCTCTCGGGACGAGACTCACTCCTTCAGTCACTCACCCAGTCCGTCATGACCGGCGAGTCCGGTATCGTTCCCGATCACACAGGGAGAGAACATGCAGTTCTTTTTGCAGACTTTGGTAGGTGGGATCGGCATCGGTGCGATCTATGTACTCGTTGCGCTTGGATTCTCACTTGTTTACCGGGCCATGGGGCTGGTCAACTTCGCCCACGGCGACATCCTCATGATCGGCGCGTATATAGCGGCGACTCTGTTTGTCAGCACGAAGCTGCCATTTTGGATCGCCATGATCGTCTCCATTGCCGCCACTGCCGTGCTCGGCCTTGTCATCGAGCGCATTTTGCGTCCCCTCGAGAACAAGGACTTCGATCTGATGTTGATCGGCACCCTTGGCTTCGGCATCATGCTCGAGGGCATAGCGATCATCATCTGGGGAACTGCGGGGCAGTCCGTGCCAAGCCCGGTAGGGGAGCAGCCCTTCAACCTTTTCGGCATCTACATCAAACAGTTTCAACTTCTGGTCATCGTCATTGCCACCATCGCGTCGGCCGTGCTCTGGTTCTTTCTCGATCGCACGAAACGTGGAATCGCGATGCAGGCCGTTGCCATGGACTTCGAAGAAGCAACAGCACTGGGTGTGAACGTCGGCCGCAGCAATGCCTTCGCGTTCGCGATCGGCGCCGCACTCGCCGCCCTGGGCGGCGGATTGGCTGGGCCGGTGCTGTATGTCAGTCCGACGTTCGGAGCGACGCTCGGCATCATGGGCTTTGCAGCAGCCGTTCTCGGAGGTTTCGGCAACATCAAGGGTGCCATCGTTGGCGGCCTCGGATTCGGCATTCTCTACGCCTTTGCGCAGGGGTTCTTCCAGGGCTATGCCGATCTGGCGGCGTTCCTGGCCTTCGCCGTAGTGGTCGTCATCCGCCCAACAGGAATCTTCGGAGAGAGCACGGTGAACCGCGCATGACCAAGAAAATCATCGTTCCGTTGATCGTCTTGGCAGCGATCACCTTCTACTTGCCGTATCTGTTCGACAGCTACACCGTGCACGTGGCCAACGTTGCCATGATCTTCTGCCTCCTGGCCATCGGACTGTTTCTGTCGATGGGAATCGGTGGCCAGTTCGACTTGGCGCAGGTCGCCTTCCTGGGGATCGGTGCATACACGGCGGCGGTCCTGACCATCCAACTGGGATGGAACTTTTGGCCTGCGGCGTTGTGCGGTGTGCTCCTCACCGTTGTGGTGTCGCTTCTGGTGGGCATCCCCGCGCTGCGGCTTCAATCCCACTATCTGGCCATCGTCACGCTCGGCCTGGCCCTCGCCTTCGTCAGCCTGGTGCTCAATCTGCCCATCGCGGGCCAAGGTTCCGGGCTCAGCGGTGTTCCGGCACCGATCTTCTTCGGAATAGACCTGTCCAGCGATTACCTCTTCTACTACCTCGAATTGGTCATCGTGATCATCGGCATCGCCTTCGCAGCCTTCGTCGTGCACACCGGACTGGGTCGCAGGCTCAAGGCAATGCGCGATGACCATCTGGCGGCCGCCGCGATGGGAGCCGAGGTCCCCATCCTCAGGATGGTGGCCTTCGCGTTCGGCGGACTCTACGGCGGCGTCGCCGGTGTTCTCTACGCCGGCATGATCCGCTACGTCGCTCCGGACTCGTTCAGCCTCGCCAACATGTTCTTCCTGCTGGCGATGGTGGTCATCGGCGGACGCCACAGCCTGCCCGGCGTGGTCGTCGGTTCCATTGCCTTGATCTTCATCCGCGAGGCGCTGGCTGACTTCTCCATTTATGCGCAGCTCGGGTACGGCGCCCTCGTCGTCATCATCGTGGTGTTCCTGCCCGCGGGTTTCGCGGGGATCCCCGCTCAGGTGAAAAAGAACTGGCAGAAGCGACGCGGCAACACGATGGCGGGAAAGCGGGTGGGCCTGTACGTGCCGCTTGCGCTGGGCTCCGGGAGTGCCGATGGCACCCCGGCAGCCGAAGCACCGATCGCACTGGAAGTCACGAACGTCGTGAAAAGCTTCAAAGGACTGCGAGCCCTCGATGGGGTTTCACTCTCGGTTCGCGAAGGCGAGATCCGGGGCATCGTGGGCCCCAACGGTTCGGGTAAGACGACCCTGTTCAACGTGTTGAGCGGCGTGCACCCTCCGACGTCAGGATCAATCGAAGTGTTCGGGCAGCGATCGACCAACACGGTGGCGTACAAACTGTCGCTGAGAGGGGTGGCCCGCACCTTTCAGAACCTGCGGCTCTTCCCCCTGTTGACCGTGCGTGACAACGTGCTCGTTGGACTCGACCGCAGCCGAACGATGTGGGGCTGGCGGTACCTCTTGTGGCCCTTCGCCATCTTGGGCAAGGATCGTGCGATGGGGAAGAAGGCCGATGAGCTGCTGGAGCGTTACGGCCTCACCGAGTTGGCCGGCGCCGCACCGGGAGAACTCTCGTATGGGGCCCAGCGTCGGGTCGAAATCGCCAGGGCCATGGCGACCGCACCGAGGATGCTGCTGCTCGACGAGCCCGCAGCCGGCCTGAACGGAGACGAAGTCAATCAGCTCAAGCTGATTGTGCGCGACATCCGCGCGCAGGGTGTGACCGTTCTGCTCATCGAACACAACATGGGCCTGGTGATGTCGCTCTGCGACCGGGTCACCGTATTGGCCACCGGCAAGGTGATCGCCGATGGCTTCCCTTCCGATGTGGCACGCACTCCCGCCGTGATCGAGGCGTATCTCGGCGACGATTCGGCACTCGAGGAAGACGTCCTCGGTGCGGACATCGACCATGCAGACAGTGAAACGACGACCGACGGGGTGACGGCACAGTGAGTACAGCAATTGATCCGCAGTCGCGCGATATCGCCGGCGCGTCGAAGAGTCCGGGCGCGGAGCTCATCGTGAGAAACCTGTCGGTGAACTACGGCGGCGTCGCCGCGGTTCGAGGCATCAGTTTCCGGGTCGGAGTCGGCCAATCCGTCGGCATCATCGGCGCGAACGGAGCCGGCAAGAGCTCGACCCTCAAAGCGGTCCTCGGGTTGGTGCACCGTCACGCGGATGAACTGACTTACGGGGATGCCGACCTCCTGCACATTGCTGCACGCAAGGTGGTGTCGCAGGGGATCGGTTACGTGCCGGAAGGGCGCCACGTCTTCAGCGGCCTGAGCGTGGAGAAGAACCTCTTTCTCGGGGCCTATATCCAACGGTGGAACAACGCCACTCGAGCGCAGGTCAACGAGATCTACGAGATGTTTCCGGTGCTCGGCGAAATGAAGTCACGACTTGCTGGAGCACTTTCCGGTGGTCAGCAGCAGATGCTCGCCATCGGCCGAGCGCTGATGTCGCAGCCGCGCCTCCTGGTGCTTGACGAGCCGTCGATGGGATTGTCTCCGATACTGGTTGACGAGGTTCTCGAGGTCATTCAGCGCCTGAACAAGACCGGGATGAGCATCCTCCTCGTCGAGCAGAACGCCAAGCTCACCTTCGAGGCGACCACACAGTGTTACGTGATGGAAAATGGCGAGATCGTGATGGACGGGGCAGCCGCCGATCTTCGGCATGACCCGCGCGTGCGCCAGATCTACCTCGGAATCTGACGGGGATGCCAAAGTCACGGGTGCTTGTGCTCAACGGGCCGAATCTGAACTTTCTCGGCCGGCGTGAGCCGGACATCTACGGCTCCGTGACACTCGCGCAGGTGAGCGAATCACTTTCGCAGGCTGGCGAGCGCTGCGGAGTCGCCGTCGACTTCCGCCAGAGCAACAGCGAGAGTGTGCTCATCGATGCCGCCCAGGAGGCGATGTCCGACTTCGATGCCGTGATCATCAACGCGGGCGGGCTGAGCCATTCCTCCGTGTCGCTGCGCGACGCGTTGGCGATGCTCTCGGTACCGGTCGTTGAGGTGCACATCACCAACATCCACGCGCGAGAGCAGTTTCGGCACCATTCGTACGTCTCGGAGGTCGCGAGGGCAGTCATCGTCGGCGCCGCGACCAACGGTTACCTTCTCGCCCTGGAACATGTGATGAGCCTCATCGCTGCCGCACCACTCCACGAGCCTACCGCCGGAGACGTCGCCCCGGCTGCGTCCGCGCTCGTCCTAAGCGGTCCTAATTTGAACCTGCTCGGCAGCCGGGAACCGGAGATCTATGGGCACGTGACGTTGGCGCAGATCTGCGAACGGGTCACCGCGGAAGCGGCGCGGCTGGCAGTCACCGTCGACTTTCGCCAGAGCAACAGCGAAGCCGCACTTGTCGATGCGGTGCAGGAAGCGATGAGCGGCTTCGATGCTGTCATCATCAACCCGGCCGGCCTGTCCTTCACCTCGGTTTCGCTGCGGGATGCTCTCGCGATGCTTCCGGTACCGGTCACCGAAGTGCACATCAGCAACATCATGGCGCGTCCTGCGGAATATCTGCATCACTCGCTCATCTCCTCGGTCGCCACGACGGTGATCATGGGGGCGGGGGCGAATGGCTACGAACTGGCGCTGCGGCAGGTGGCACATGATGCCGCCGAACGGTAGTGATGAGGTTCTAGTGCCCGAACGCGTCAGAGTCGTAGATGTCGGCCTCACCGGTGTCAAGTTGAGAGACGCGCTCCAAGTCTTCAGTTGACAGATCGAAGTCAAAGCTGGCCATGTTTTCGGTCAGGTGCACGCGTGAGGACGCCTTGGGAATGGCGCTATATCCCTGCTGGGTGTGCCAGCGGAGGATGATCTGACTTGGCGTCCTCCCGTACTTGTCCGCCAAGGCAAGAACGAGCCGCTCCGTTCGGAGTCCGCTGTCTCGGCCCAGCGGGCTCCAACACTGGGTCGCTATCCCGTACTCGCGGTGGAGGGCACGCGCCGAGTTGCGAGTATGGCGTGGGTCCAGCTGTAGCTGATTGACATCAGGCACCAATCCGACGTCGAACAGTCGATCCAGGTGAGCCGGCTTGAAGTTCGAAACACCCACGGCCCGGATCAGGCCTTCGCGAAGCAGATAATCGAGACCTTCGACCGCCTCGACGTAGTGCCCCTGGTTAGGGTTGGGCCAATGTACCGTGAACAGGTCGATGTAATCGACATTGAGGCGCTCGATGGCGTTCGTGAACGCTTGCCGCACGCCGCGTCGACTGTGCCATTGCCTATTGAACTTGGTAGTGATGAACACTTCGTCTCTGTCGATCCCGCTTCGCCGAAGACCCTCGGCGACGCCGCATTCATTGCCGTATTGTTCCGCAGTGTCGAAGAGGCGGAAGCCGATCTCGATGGCAGTTTCCACCGCGGCGGCGGTCTGCTCGTCATCCATCGGCCAGGTCCCCAGTCCCAACAGCGGCATCGAAGCGCCCGAGAGCAAACGGACCGAGTGTATTGACGTATCCCGCACGGCGCTCACTTCCAGTCCTCGAAGTCGATCCAGATCTTTCCGCCGAGTCGCGCGGCGGAAAGAATGTCCACAACCCCCTGCGCAGGGTCGACCGGCGGGCGCAACGCTATTGTCGGGTCGAGCGTATGGTCGGCAATCGACGCGATTGCCGAGCGGAAGTCCTCCGGATGGTTGTAGATGAGTTGGCCGTTGATCCTGAGCTCTTTTTGCACGATGGTTTGGGAAACAACCTCGGTCGGCCGATTGGTCTGGCCGATCACGCACACCGTTCCCAGCTTCTGCGCCCGGTCAATGGCCGTCTGCAATCCGGCCGGTGCGCCGGAGGTTTCGAAGACGAGATCGTAGAGTTCACCGGCGTCCATTTCGTGTGCGCCGTGCGCGATTGCCGTTGCCAGCTTTTGCGGGTTGGGCTCCGACACGGCCGGAGCCAGGCCGGCTTCGGCCAAGAGCGTCGCGACAATGAGTCCCTGCGACCCTGCGCCGACCACGAGCACGCTTTCGTAGTGCGGCCCGAGGTACCTCTGTACCGCGACATGAGCGACCACACTCGGCTCCAATGACGCAAGCACGTCCTTCGGCGTTCCAGCGGGTACCTTCCAGGCGAATCGAGCCGGGATGGTGACGAATTCGGAGAACAGTCCCGGCGAGTTGATTCCGACGATGATTCGGTTGGTGCACATTTTGGTCTCACCGCGTAGGCACCAGCTGCACTTCATGCACGCGATGTTCGGCTCAACGATGACAAGGTCTCCCGTCGAGACATCGCTGACATCCGGCGCAACGTCGACGACGACTCCGCCGCCCTCGTGCCCGATGACCCATGGGTGCTGCGGAATCGCGCGGTGGCCGTGAACCACGGAGAGATCTGAGCCGCAGACGCCACCCGCGAGCATCCGGATCTTCACTTCACCGCGATGAACCTCTGGTTCGGGAAAGAGGTCAGAAACCTCCAGCACGTTGTCTTTCACCAAGTTGATGCTTTTCACGACATTCCATTCCCGAGGTCTTCTGCGACCACATCGGAGACACGAGGCTCCATTGTTCGACTAACGTACAAACATGCGCTATTCGAACTTCTAGGCGTAATATTACGCGTATCCTCTGGCGGACGCTGTAGTCGCGGGGACAGAAACGGAAGAAGTCTCCATGCGCAAGTCGATTGCCACCGTGTGTCTCAGCGGAACGCTGAGGGACAAACTGCGGGCGTGTTCCGCTGCTGGTTTCGACGGCGTGGAGATCTTCGAAAATGATCTTGTCGTCTCGTCCGACACCCCCGCGACGATCGCGAGCTACGCCGCCGACCTTGGTTTGACCATCGATCTCTACCAGCCGTTTCGCGACTTCGAGGGAGTCGCGGCCGATCGGGTGGGTCACAACCTGAAGCGTGCGGCTGCCAAATTCCGACTGATGAACTCCTTGGGTGCCAATCTGGTTCTCGCCTGCAGCAACGTTGCAACAGCCACGATCGCTGATGATGATGTGGCAGCGGAGCAGTTGCGCCGCCTGGCAGACCTGGCCGCAGAGCACGGAATACGAGTCGCCTACGAGGCATTGGCGTGGGGAAAATACGTCTCGGATTTCGAGCATGCTCATCGAATCGTGGAGTTGGCCGATCATCCGGCGCTGGGCACGTGCCTCGACAGCTTCCACGTCCTGTCTCGCCGTTGGGACCCGGAGCCGATTGAGCGGCTCGATCCCGCGAAGATCTTTTTCTGCCAACTGGCGGATGCCACCCGCCTGAGCATGGACATCCTCTCCTGGAGCAGACATCACCGTGTGTTCCCTGGTGAGGGCGGATGGGATCTACCTGGTTTCCTGGCTCGCGTCGTGCGCAGCGGGTATACCGGGACCATCTCACTTGAAGTTTTCAACGACGTCTTCCGGCAGAGTCCTGCAGAACACACGGCGTTGGATGGGATGCGTTCGCTGATCTGGCTAGAGGACCAGACCGCGCGCAGGCTGGCCGCGGATAACCCGAGCGACGGCTCCGACCTCACTTCACACACCACGGCAGAACTTATTACATTGCCTCAGGTCGGACAGCCCACCGGGATAAACTTCGCGGAGGTGAAGGCAGCGAGTCCGTCTGAAATGGAGGCGCTGCTCTCCCAGATGGGGTTCCGGTTCAGCGGACGCCATCGCACCAAACCGGTTCAGCTCTGGCTACAGGGCCAGGCAAGAATTGTCATCAACGAGCAGCAGCCCACCGGCGGCAGCCCGACGATTTCCGCCATCGGCTTTGACCTCTCGGACCCGGCCGCCGCGTTCTCGCGAGCTCAGTTGCTCAAAGCCGTGGTGGTTCCGCGGCAAACCAACGCCGAGGAAGAGACACTTCAAGCGATCGCTTCGCCTGATTCCACCGAGGTCTTTCTGTGTCAAGGTTCGCCGGATGGCTCCGCCGCGTGGATCGCTGAATTTGGCAACGACGCACTAGTCTCGAACCCTGATGTGGACCCCTCGGTCCCCGCCACCGGTGGAATCACCCACATCGATCACATCAACCTGTCCCAGCCGTGGCAGCACTTCGACGAAACCGTCCTGTTCTACGAAAGCATGCTGTCGTTGAATGCCCAACCCTCCTCCGATGTCTCGGCACCGAGCGGGCTCGTGCGCAGCCAAGTGATTCGGTCTGACGATGGCGCCGTCCGCCTTGCGCTGAACATCGCGCCGTTGGCGTTGGAGGGCTCCGGGTCTTCGGCAGCGGCTATCTATCCGGAGCATGTAGCTTTCGCGACAGATGATTTGATCGGCGTCGCTCGACGCGCGCATTCTCGTGGGCTGCGGTTTCTTTCCGTGCCCCAGAACTACTATGAGGACCTTGAGGCGAGACTGGATATCGAGCCCGCGCTCCTGAGGACGCTCCGCGAACTGAACCTGTTATATGACCAAGACGAGAACGGCGCATTTCTGCACTTCTACACGCGGACGATCGGAACGGTCTTCTTTGAGGTCGTGGAACGCCGAGAAGGCTATGAGGGATATGGGGCGCCCAATGCTCCCGTGCGCCTTGCGTCCCAGTACGAACGTCGGGAACCGGGTTCCTCCTACGATGCCGCGACCATCGCGGGCTGAGACCGGACGAGGCGTCATAACGGCAGGCTTCCTGTTACGTCGTGGAAAACCGAATGACGAGATCGGCCAGCTCGCCGGCGGGCGCTACTCGCCGGGCATTGTCCTCGTCGGAACCGCGCGCCATCGCTGCTGCTGCTGCTGCGGATTTGCCGAACTCTCGGTGTCGAGCTTCAAGCCGCGAGATCCGGACAGTGTCCTCAACCTCTAAAAACCACGTTTCGTCGAGGAAAGTCCGGATCTCTCGCCACCGAGGCTCGGCAGACAGCAGATAGTTCCCCTCGGTGATGACAACCTGGGTCGTTGGCTGGATCGGGATCAGGCCGGCCACCGGTTCTCCGATGCGGCGGTCGAAGCCAGGTGCATAGATGATCCTGTCGGAGCAGTCACGCAGTCGTTGGAGGAGTGCCAGGTATCCGTCGATGTCGAACGTGTCGATCGCGCCCCGACGACTCAGCTGCTCTGGCGACGACAGTGCTGTGCTCGCGATGTGGAATCCGTCCATCGGCACGACCACTGAAGCCGTGCCGAGTTTCGCGACGAGTTGCTCGCTCAAAGTCGACTTACCCGATCCCGGAGCTCCGCAGATGCCCAGCACGTAGCGTTGGCCATCCAGCAGGTGTGCGGTCAGTCTTGCGGCCAGCGCCGTGACGTCTGCGTCGACCTGGACGATGGTCCGCGAGCCGGTCATCTATTCTTCCAACGTCGTCGTCTTGGCGGAAACTGTATCGGGCCCAGGGCGCACCAGGAGGCGGAGCCGACCGCCTGTGTGTCTGCACGTTGCGGCGGCGATGTCCATGGCAGTGGCAAGCACGCTTGTCCACTTTTCACGGTCGATCGGTACTCCGTCGGTGGTGAGCGAATGGATCACGGAGGCGAGGGTCGCATCGCCCGCACCCATGGTATCCACGATGGGGTAGTCGATCGGACTTGTCGGCACGTGCACGGATACTCCATTGCTCGTTTCCATCGATGCGCCGTCGGCTCCGGCGGTAGCGAGCACCGCTTTGGCGCCAGCAGCCAGCAGTCGCCGCTGGACTGCTTCGTTTCGCATCCCGTAGAGCAAATCTGCGTCGTCTGCGCTGAGCTTGACCATCAGGCTGCGCGAGCTGAGCCGCTCAAGATTCGTGACGAACAGCCTGCGGTCATGGAGCATCCCCCGCCGAGGGTTCGCGTCGATGACGACGGCCGTGTCGCAACCGGCGAGGCAGGCCTCGAGGTCATCGACTTGCGGCTGGTCATCGAAGGGAAAGCAACTGATGGCGACAAGGGACGCGCTCGTGATGGCGGTTCGCTCCCGAGGCCCGAACCGAACTCGTCGATTCTGAGCCGCGGCGTTGAACGTGTAGGTCGGTTCGCCGTTCGTGCGATCCGAGACCGCCCGCGAGGTTCCCGCGCTGCTGGGGCTGTCGAGCAGCCGGATGCCCTGCTCTTGGAGCACCGAACGAATCGCCCTGCCGTCATCATCGTCGCCCACCATCGCGATGAGGGTGGCGTCGGCTCCCAGGATGGAAAGGCCGACGGCGACGTTCAGTGCGGCACCGCCGACGTGATCGACCAGCCGGCCGCCCTCACGAATTTCGTCGATGAGCGCGTCCCCGATCACCACCACGGAGGTTGGGCCAAGGTTCGGTCGTCGCTCAGTCACTGGGCACGATCTCCCCTGAACCGCGTGGGATCAGAGTGGTTGGCACAACATACGTGCGCTCGGGTTGAGCATCGCCGTCGATGCGGGCAAACAGTCGCTCGGCTGCCAATGCTCCGATGCGCTTGGGGTTCTGTGCGACGACCGTGATGCCGGGTTCGAGCAGGTCTGCGAGGTCGAAATCGTCGAAGCCCACCATCGCCACCGATCGGTGCATTCCGCGATCGCGGAGCGCACGAATGGCGCCGATGGTGACGAGGTCTTGACTGCTGAAGATCGCGGTCGGAACGTTGGAGCTGTCGAGGAGGGCCGTCATAGCCGCGCGGGCCTTGTCCTCGTTGTTCAGTCCTTCGATCACGGTGACGGTGCTCGTGGGGATTCCCGCACGGCCCAGCTCGTCAAGGAATCCGCGTTGTCGCTCCCGAGCCGTTTGGATTTGCGAGCGGTCGCCGAGAAATGCGATGCGACGGTGGCCGTGCTCGATGAGATGCCGCGTCGCCGCCGAAGAGCCGGCTGCATTGTCGCTGACGACGGCGTCCGCGTCGATGCCGACCGGCTCGCGGTCCACGAAGACGAGCCGCGTGCCGCGCTCCTGCTCCGGCAGCAGGTAGGACTGGTTCTTACTCGCCGTGGTGAGGATGAGTCCGTCGACCCGTCGACGGAGCAGGGCCGAAACGATCGCCACCTCCCGTTCGGCGTCATCGTCGAGGCTCGATGCGAATACTGCCACTCCTCGGATGGCGGCGGCATTCTCGATGGCGCGATGGACGGCGCCGGCGAAGGGATTACCGACGTTGCCTACGAGCAGTCCCAGGGTCTTCGTCTTGCGGTCGCTGCGCCGCAGGTTGCCGGCGTGCAGGTCCGGAAGGTAGTGCAGGCTTTGGGCCGCGGCGAGGACTTTCGCTGCGGTGGCAGGCGAGACGTTGGGCTCTCCGTTGATTACCCTCGAGACTGTCTTCGTTCCGACGCCAGCGAGCGCGGCGACGTGCCGTATGGTCGGGCGTTGCTGCGGCCTTGCGCGGGTGGAATCTGACAACGGTGTCACGGTTTCATCTCCGATTGTACGAATTGGCTTGACTCACCATACTATTTGCTCTACACATGTACCTTGACATCGTTGTCAATTTGGGATCGTCCAAGAAAGAGGAAATTCAATGTTGAATCGCACAGCATCACGGCCGGTGGCGAAAAGCCTCGTCGCGGCTTGTTCCATCGCCATGATCGCAGCCTTCGGGATGACGGGTTGCGCGGATCCGTCGTCGAATAGCCAAGCGTCGACGAAGGACACAGGAGACATTGGCATCTCCCTCATTGTCAAGACGACCACCAACCCCTTCTTCGTCTCGATGAACGACGCGGCCAAGGCGGCAGCGGCGAAAGATGGCGTGAAGTTGACTCTTGCGGCAGGCAAGAAGGATGGGGACGCCGCGACCCAGATCAAGGCCGTCGAGGATTCCATCTCCCGCGGTGACAAGGGCATTTTGATCACCCCGATCGATTCCACCGTGAACACGGCGATCGCCAAGGCGCGCAAGGCGGGAATCTACGTGATCGCCCTCGACACCGCACCGGTACCGGCCAGCGCGGTCGACATCACCTTCGCGACAGACAACCGGGCAGCCGGCGTGTCCATCGGAAAATGGGCCGCTGCTCAGCTCAATGGGAAAAAAGCAGTCATCGGGTTGGTTGACCTGTTCAATAACCAGGTCGCCTCCGTGGACTACCAGCGGGACCAGGGCTTCCTCGAAGGCATGGGGATCGATGTCGCCGATCCGAACAAGAACGGTGACGAGGCGAAAACCGGCAAGTACACCGGGGGACAGGGCGGTGAATACGAAATTGCCGGCAGCCAACCTTCGAACGGCGACGAGGCAGACGGACGCACGGCCATGGAGACCCTGCTCTCGAAAAACCCGAATATCAACCTCGTCTACTCGATCAACGAGCCTGCCGGATATGGCGCGTATCAAGCGCTGAAGGCCGCGGGGATGGACAAGACCACGATCATCGTCTCGGTCGATGGTGGTTGCACCGGCGTCAAGGAAGTCGCCGATGGCATCCTCGGTGCCACGGCTCAGCAGTACCCGTCGAAGATGGCCGAACTCGGCATGGCCGCAATCGTGAAGCTGGTCAAGTCAGGTGAGAAGCCCAGCGTGTCGAGCGGGCTGGACTTCTTCAGCACCGGATCCCAATTGGTCACGGACAAGACGGTGTCAGGGCTGGACAGCATCGATAGCGCCGCAGCGTCGAAGATTTGCTGGGGTAAGTAGCAACAGCGATCCGGCGGCATGCCTGCACGGTCAGGCATGCCGCCCGAGTAATCTACGGACGACGACGTTCAGGAGAAACAGTGAGCGTGAACACCATCGGGAATCCGGATTCCACGAAGCGCGTTGATTTGGCTAGCGAGTTCTTGGATCGGCAAACCCCGCTCGGCAGGGTCCGGAACATCCTTCACCGATACCCGGCGTTGAGTCCTGGAATCGTGCTTTTCATCGCCGTCATCGTTTTCGGCCTCCTGAACCCCCGGTTCTATTACGCGAACAACCTGTCGTTGATCACTCAACAGGTGGCCGTCGTAGGCACCTTGGCGATCGCCCAAACATTGATCATCCTCACGGCCGGCATCGATTTGTCCGTCGGAGCGATCATGGTGTTGTGCTCGATGGTAATGGCACAGACAGCGAGTCAAAACGGACTGCCGGCACCGCTCGCGTTGCTGCTGGGCATCATCGTCGGACTGGCATCCGGCGCTCTTAACGGCGTGCTGGTGACGCGACTCAATCTGCCGCCGTTCATCGTGACCCTGGGCACGCTCAACATCTTCCTTGCACTGATGTTGCTGTACTCCAACAGCGCATCCGTGATCGGCCAGAATATCCCTGCGCTGATCACGTCGACCGGCAGCACCTTCACCATCGGCGGGATGAGCATCACCTACGGAGTCGTGATTATGCTCCTGCTCTACATCGTCGTGGCGTTCGTCCTCGGCAAGACGGCGTGGGGTCGACATGTCTACGCGGTGGGCGACGACCCGGAATCGGCGCGTCTGGCCGGGATCAGCGTGAATCGGGTGCTGATGAGCGTGTACGTATTCGCAGGGGCCATCATGGCGATCGGCGCATGGACGCAGATCGGTAGAGCCAACGCGGCGAGCCCCAACGCCGGCACCGACATCAACCTCGACTCGATTACCGCCGTGGTCATTGGCGGCACGAGCTTGTTCGGCGGTCGCGGGACCATTTGGGGTTCGCTTCTGGGCGCGCTGATAGTCGGAGTTTTCCGCAACGGACTGGCGCTTGCCGGACTCGACGTGCTGTATCAAACCCTCGCGGTGGGCATCCTGATCGTGGTCGCGGTCTCCCTGGACCAGTGGATCAGGAAGGTACGGAAATGACCCTCGCAGAAGCACAGCAGGCCTGGGGAGCCCCTGAAGGGGTGATGCCTGTTCTCGAGGCGAAGCGGCTGGTGAAGACCTTCGGACGTGTCGTCGGATTGGACGGGGTAAGCCTGGCACTGTACCCGGGTGAGGTTCTGGCCATCATCGGCGACAACGGAGCCGGGAAGTCGACCCTCGTCAAATGCCTCACCGGTGCGGAGATCCCCGATGAAGGCGAGATCTGGCTGAACGGACAGCAGGTGCACTTCAAGGGCCCACAGGACGCACGAACAGCTGGTGTGGAGACGGTGTACCAGACCCTTGCTGTCTCGCCCGCGCTCGACGTCGCCTCGAACCTGTTCCTCGGCCGCGAGCAACGCCGGAAGGGCATCCTCGGCTCCGTGTTTCGCATGCTTGATACCAAAGGGATGCGAACTCGGGCTCGGGCGGAGGTGCTGAACCTTGGCATCGCCACCCTGCAGGATGTCACCGTTCCGGTAGAGAACCTTTCGGGCGGACAACGTCAAGCGGTCGCGGTGGCCCGCGCGGCAGCCTTCGGATCACACGTGGTCGTGCTCGACGAACCGACTGCAGCGCTGGGGGTGCGTGAGTCGAATCAGGTGCTCCAGCTCGTTCGCACCCTGAGGGACAACGGGATTCCGGTGATCCTGATCAGCCACAACATGCCGCAGGTGTTCGAGGTGGCGGACCGCATTCACATTCAGCGTCTGGGCAAATGTGCCGCGACGATCACGCCACAAACTCACTCCATGACTGATGCAGTTGCGATCATGACGGGCGCCACCCTCGGCAACTGAAAAACGCGGGGCTCACGACACCACGGCGTGCGCGTAGGCAGCAGGACCGGTCTCGACATCGGGACCCAGGAAACCCCAGGTCTTCATCCACTCCCGGGTCGTGGCGAACATCTTCTCGGTGTACGGCTCGAACACGATTCGCTCGCCGGTGCCGTACCGGCGGACATCGGTGAGCGTTGCAAGATCAGGCGGCAATTCGTGCAGCCAATGGTGCTTGTACCGTTCCGGCTGCAAGTCGATATCCCGCTGAGCCTTCTGCAGCGCGCGGAAATAGCCCTCGGCGTTATTGGTGCTCGTCCGCGTCGAGAGCAGGAATCCCACGATGAACGTGGTGTCGATGAGTTTGTGGAAGCCCAGCTGAGCGAGAAGGTAGAACTGTGGCCCGAACACATTGGCCGCCGGTAGCTCCCCCTGGAGCATGAGCCGTACCCGGTCGATGGGTCGACCCGCGAACGACAGGGAGATCGCATCCTTGGGGAGAAAAGGTTCGAGACCCTGAATCGCCGAATAGTGACTACCGGAGTGATAGCCCACCGCGATGGGAACACCATCAAGGTGTTCCGGCCGCTTGTATGGGGAGTCCGGTTGCACGAAGATTCCGGACGGCACGACCGAGTACCCTCGGCCCCACATCTTGCCCGTCTCGGGTGACGCCGTTGCATTCACGGCCCAGTGGCAAGCGCTGGAGACATCCGCGGTGCGGCCGCGTTCGATGTCTTCGAAGGCGCCGGAGTGGATTTCGCGCGGTGTGTTCACGGCAGACCCGACCGCCGCGGTGGTCTGCGAGCTGCCCGCGAAACTGGTTGTTTCGAAGTGATAGTCCAGGCCCTGGGCTGCGAAATATCCGTGTTCCTCAGCGACCCACTCCTGCAGCCTCACGTGGGGCTGGATCACGAACTTGGCCATGGAGTCCGCTTCCTGTGCACCGATTCCCCCAATGTTACGCGACCGGAGAGGTTTGGTCGCGGCCGACTCAGAGCGGGTGGACGGTGGGGCTGAGTCCGGTGCCACCGGCCTGGGCGAACGGGCGGGCCGCGGTGAGGTCATCGCTGATGCGTTGGGCGGCGAGCTGCAACGGCGGGAGAAACTTCTGCTGGATCGACTCGAGCGTGTGGGTCGTGGCCGTGGTGGACACGTTGATCGCGGCGATGATGGTGCCGGAGGCGTGCCTGATCGGCACGGCGATCGACCGCAGGCCCACCTCGAGCTCCTGGTCCACGATGGCGAAACCCTGCTTGCGCACCTTGGCCAGTTCCTTCCCCAGCGCCGCCCGGGAGGTGACGGTGTGCGAGGTCAGGCCCTGGAGGTCGGGGTTGGCCAGGTGTGCGTCCAGTTCGTCGGGGGTGAAGCTGGAGAGCAGGACGCGGCCCATCGAGGTGGCATACGCGGGAAACCTGGTGCCGATGTTGATGCGGACCGACATGATGCGGCGGGTGGGAACGCGCGCAACGTAGACGATGTCGCTGCCGTCCAGCACCGAGGCGGAGGTGGACTCGTGGATGCCGGCAGCCAGCTGCTCAAGGTGCGGCTGGGCGATTTCCGGCAGGGTGAGCGACGACAGGTAGCTGAAACCGAGTTCGAGTACCTTCGCGGTGAGACTGAACAGCCGCCCGTCGGTCTTGACGTAGCCCAGCTCGACGAGTGTCAACAGGAAGCGGCGGCTGGTGGCGCGGGTCAGTGAGGTGCGCCGGGCGATGTCGCTCAGCGTCATCTCGGAGTGGTCCGTGTCGAAGGCGCGGATGACACTGAGCCCTCGGGCAAGCGACTGCACGTACTGGCCGCTGGGGTCGCGCGTCGTGTCAAGGCTCTCGACTTTGTCGCTGTCGGACTTGGCGGTCGCAGTGGGGCTCATCCGTATATCTTCTCTCGTGCGGGCGCGCGGTTCGCGCCGCGGCGCGTTGATCTACCGCTCGAGGACCACCGCGAGGCCCTGACCGACGCCGATGCAGATGGCGGCGACGCCGACTCCGCCGCCGCGGCGGCGGAGCTCGTGGGCGAGGTGCCCCACGATGCGACCGCCGGAGGCGCCGAGCGGGTGTCCCATGGCGATGGCGCCACCGTGGATGTTCACTTTCGCGGGATCCAGTTCCGGCCACAACTTGAGGCAGGCCAGGCTCTGCGAGGCGAACGCTTCGTTGAGTTCGACGACGTCGACATCCGCCCAGGTCTTGCCCGCGCGTTGCAGCGCCCGGTTCGCGGCCTCGACGGGTGCGATGCCGAACACGTCGGGATCGACGCCGGCGACCGCGCGCGAGACGATTCTGGCCAGGGGCTCGCCGCTGACTCCGGCATTCTCGCCGCCGATGATGAGGGCGGCCGCGCCGTCGTTGAGCGGGGAGGAGTTGCCGGCGGTGACGGTGCCGTCCGGCCGGAACGCGGGCTTCAAGGTGGCCAGCGACTCCATCGAGGAGTTCGGTCGGATCCCTTCGTCGCGGGTGAGGTCGACTCCGGGAACGGGCACGATCTCGTCATCGTAAATCCCGGCGTTCCAGGCGGCGTCGGCCTTCAGGTGGCTGGCCACGGCGAACTCATCCTGCTGTTCGCGGGTGATGTCGTAGCGTTCGGCGAGGATTTCGGCCGTCTCGCCGAGCGAGACCGTCCACTGCTTGGGCATCCGCGGGTTCACCATCCGCCAGCCCAGGGTGGAGGAGTGGAGCGTTTCGTGACCGGCTGGATAGGGCTTCGATGGCTTGAGCAGCACCCACGGCGCCCGGCTCATCGACTCGACGCCGCCGGCCAGGACGAGGTCGGCGTCGCCGGCTTCGATGGCACGGCTGGCCTGGATCACGGCTTCCAGGCTTGATCCGCACAGTCGGTTGACCGTCGCCCCCGTGACCGAGGTGGGGAAGCCGGCCAGAAGCGCGGCCATGCGCGCGACGTTGCGGTTGTCCTCGCCGGCGCCGTTGGCGTCCCCGAGGATCACGTCGTCCAGGCGGGCCGGGTCGACATCCGGATGCCGGTCCATCACAGCCTTGACGACGTGCGCGGCGAGGTCGTCGGGGCGGATGCCGGCGAGGGCTTTGCCCAGCCGACCGAACGGAGTGCGAATAGCATCGTAAATAAAACTGGCGGGCATCCGACCCTCTTATCTGTACGCATTGCGAACTTGTGTTCTGAGAATGAGCGTAACATGGGGGTGCAGACCCGGCAATGCTCTCACCGCAGAAAGCAGACATAAGACATGGCTCAGGACACACCACTTCGCACTCAGGTCGCCATCGTGGGTGGGGGGCCTGCCGGCCTCCTGCTCTCACATTTGCTTCGGCTTTCCGGCATCGAAAGCGTGGTGCTCGAACTGCGGGATCGCGAGTACGCGCTTCAGCGGGTGCGGGCCGGAGTGCTCGAGCAGGGCGCCGTCGAGCTACTCACCGAGGCCGGGCTCGGTGACCGCATCGAGACGGAGGGGATGCGGCACAGCGGTATCAATCTGCAATACGACGGCGAGCGGCACAATATCTCGTTCCAGAACCTGATCGGTCGGTCGGTGTGGGTGTATGGGCAGCAGGAGGTCGTCAAGGATCTGATTCATGCGCACGACGCCGCCGGCACGCCGCCGCGGTACAGCGTTTCCGATGTGACACTCGAGAATCTGCTCACAGAGAAGCCGCTCGTGCACTTCACCCAGGATGGCGAGCAGTTCACGCTGCAGGCGGACTTCGTGGTCGGCGCCGACGGCGCACACGGCGTGTGCCGGCCCAGCATTCCGGGGGCGGAGAAGAAGACCTACCAACGCGACTACCCGTTCGGCTGGCTCGGCATCCTCGCCCACGTGCATCCGTCTACCGACGAACTCATCTACGCGCTGCACGAGCGCGGCTTCGCCATGCACAGCATGCGCTCGGACACCGTCAGCCGCCTCTACTTGCAGGTCGACCCGCACGAGGACATCGTCAACTGGTCGGACGAGCGCATCTGGGACGAGTTGGACATCCGGCTCGGCATCCCCGGCTGGACGCTGCACCGCGGCGAGGTCTTCGACAAGAGCATCACTCCGATGCACAGTTTCGTCAGCGACCCGATGCGGTACGGACGGCTGTTCCTGGCCGGCGACTCGGCGCACATCGTGCCGCCGACGGGCGCGAAGGGGCTGAACCTGGCGCTGGCGGATGCGGCGTACCTGCACGAGGCGCTCGCGGACTGGTACCGCAGCGGCAGCGAGAAAGGACTCGACGAGTACTCGCCGCGGTCCCTACGCCGGGTATGGCAGATCCAGCACTTCTCGCGATGGATGACCCGGATGCTGCACCGCTTCAACGAGTCGACGGATGCGACGCATCCGGAAAACGTCGACTACGACTACCACGTGCAACTCGGCCAGCTCAGCCTGCTCACCTCGTCGGAGCGGGCCATGTCGCACCTGGCGGAGGTCTACACGGGTCTGCCCATGCTGCACTCCTGACCCGAGGTCTCGACGAGCCGATCGAGCCCCCGGTGATCGAGCGGCCCTTTCCAGTGATCGAGCCTGTCGAGATCCCCAAGGGTGACCCGGGTCTCGACGAGCTGGACCACCGGTACCGCGCGTTCCCCCGCTTACTTACGCGCGCAACTCCGCCAGCTGAGCCGATGCCCGCTCTAACACGTCCACCTTCTTGCAGTACGCGAACCGGAGCAGCGACGCGTAGTCGGCCTTGCGGTCGTCGTGCACGAACGCCGTGATCGGGATCGCCACCACGCCGACCAGCTCGGGAAGTTTGCGCGCGAACGTCGCTGCATCCGTGTAGCCCAGGGGAGCGGCGTCGGCCACCACGAAGTAGCCGCCTTGCGGTTGAGTGATCGTGAACCCGGCCGCGAGCAGACCCTCAGAGAGCAGATCCCGCTTGGCACGCAATGTCGCCGCTGTGTCGGTGAAGAAGGAGTCCGGCAGCCCCAAGCCGACCGCGATGGCGGGCTGGAATGGAGCGCCGTTGGAGTAGGTGAGGAATTGCTTGACCGCCAGGATGGCATCCACCAGCTCGTGCGGAGCGGTGAGCCAGCCGATCTTCCAGCCCGTGGCGCTGAAGGTCTTGCCTCCGCTGGAGATGCTCACGGTGCGGTCGCGGGCGCCCGGCAGCGTGGCGATGGGAGTGTGCGGGGCCTCGAAGGTGAGGTGTTCATACACCTCGTCCGTCACGATGATCGCGTCGTGTTCGTGGGCGAGTTCCACGATCAGCTCCAGGATTTCGCGCGGGAGCATCGTACCGGTGGGGTTGTGCGGGTCATTGATGAGGATGAGCCGGGTGCGGTCGGTGACCGCACGCCGGAGCTCGTCAGGATCGGGCTGGAAGCTCGGAGCACGCAGCGGCACCCGCACGTGGGTGGCCTTGCTCAGCCCGATGATCGCGGCGTAGGAGTCGTAGAACGGCTCCAGGGTGACCACCTCGTCGCCCTCGTCGGTGAGGGCCAGGATGGTGGCGGTGAGCGCCTCGGTGGCGCCGGCCGTGACGAGCACTTCACGGTCCGGGTCAACGCTGATCCCGTAGAAGCGCTGCTGGTGGTCGGCGATGGCGTGGCGCAGCACCGGCATCCCGATCCCCGGCGGGTATTGGTTGACCCCGTCGCTGATCGCCTGGCGGGCGGCCTCGAGCACTTCGCGGGGGCCATCCTCGTCGGGGAACCCCTGACCGAGGTTGATGGCACCGGTCCGGGTGGCCAATCCCGACATTTCGGCGAAAATTGTCTGCTTGAGGTCGCCGTCATTGCCGAGCAGCATCGCGCCGCGGGCAGTGCGTTCCCAGGATCCGCTTACTGTCATGCTTCCAACTTATCGGGGTAGGTACCGCCGGCGACGGCCAAGGCGGCCCCTTTGGAACATGCGCGCCCGTTCGCCCCGCCGCGCTGGTGACAAACTGGCGCGCGGCGACCTGTGGAAAGTTTGACGCGTCCGATGCGGGATAGGCCTACTCTGTGTCTTTATGCGAGGCATGCGCAGTATCGGTGCTGTTGCGCTCGCCGCTGCCTTCGCGCTGTTGCTCGGCGGATGCGTTCCGCAAAGCCGACCTGTCCAGCCCAAGCCGTCGCCCAGCTCCAGTCCGATCTTCGCCTCTGACGAGGAGGCACTGGCGGCGGCCACGAAGGCCTATGCCGCGTATTTGGACATGGAGGATGAGATCGCTCAGGACGGAGGCAACAATCCAGACCGCCTCGCTCCTTTCGTCACCCCCGAGCAAATGGTTGCAGAACGTAAAGCTTTTACAAAATTGCTCGAAAGCGGCAAACACCAACTCGGCTCGACATCTTTCCGGATCGCGTCACTTCAGCAATCAGACCAGAACGTGGACGGGCGAGCGAGTGTCGGCGCCTATATATGTGCCGACATCTCGGCTGTCAGCTACTCCGGAGGTGCGAGCGGGATCACTCCCACAAGCGTCCCAAAGCTAATCGGGATCGAGGCAGGATTCGAGGGCGAAACACCGGGCAGCGACCAACTGCTAGTAGCAAGGAGTGTTCCATGGGCAGGTACCGGAATTTGCTGATTTGTACAGCGACGCTTCTCTTGGTCGCTCTCGCAGTGCCGGCTCAGGGCGCTACGACGGACACCTGCGCATTCTTTGAGATAGCAACTGGAACGTGTCCTGTAAACACAACCGTCGAAGCACACGCCGGGGACAACGGTGTCACCCTGCGCGGCAGCGAACATCGGCCGGGATCAGGGAACCATGGCCTCGGCCTGCCGGGCGGCATGGTGACGCCGGCTCCGGTCGACCCTGACCTCGTGATCAGAGACGGGTACACCGTCACCGAGCCGGTGACGCTCAGTGACCTGGTCAACTTCCATCCGGCATCCGGAGTCAGCCACATGGAGCCGGGCGGCTGGATGATCGCGGGGCTGGACGCGAACTTCTACGCGTCGTCGTCCACTCAGGTGCAAACCGGGGAGCTGCTCGGCCAACCTGCGACGGTGCGGTTCACGCCGGCAACGTTCCGGTGGAACTACGGTGACGGAACCGCCGCCACCCTGCGAACCTCGGGCTCGACGTGGGCCGCACAGGGGAAAGCCGAGTTCCAACCAACGGCGACCAGTCACGTCTATCGCGCCGCCGGAACCTACGCCGTCGACCTCACCATCAACTTCGCGGCCGAGTACCGATACACCGGAGCGGAATGGATCCCCATCGCGGGAACCGTGCCCGTCGCCGCGAACCAGTTGACCGTCACAGTGGGCAGTGCGAAGACGGTTCTGGTCGGCCAGGACTGCTCCGCGTCCCCGGCTGGACCCGGCTGTTGACGCTGTTGGCGAACTCATAGATTCACGGAGGTCCGCTCACAGCGCCCGCAAATACAATGTTCAGGTTGGCGGTGGAAGCTGACAGCGCTTGGAAGGAGCAGCCCCAATGTCCGATACTCCGCACAACCCGTCAGCTGGCGGCGAGCCCGTCGAATCCCCCGAGTCGGCGCAGGCACGCCTCGACCGCGAGCGAGACAGCCGTGCGACGCTGCCGCTGGATGCCGATGCATCGCGGACCCGATCTGCGAACGCGGATGCGACGACGCCGAATGGCGCCTGGAACCGGGATGAGCACTGGGCACCCGCGCCACCGGAGCGTCCCGCGCGTTCCCGCAATATCGGTATCGTCGCAGCCCTCGCCATCGGTGCACTCGTCGGTGGAGTCTCTGGGGCGGGCGTCACCGCCTGGTCGTTCTCCTCGAATCAAGGTCTGCACTCGGTAAGCGGCGCAGCCAACAGCCCGCAAACGATCACCGTCAACGACGCATCCAACGCCACCAACGTCACCGCGGTCGCAGCGAAGGCCGGCCCGTCGGTGGTCACCGTGTCGGTCGCCGGCAGCACCGCGGCCGGAACCGGTTCCGGCGTCATTCTCAGCTCGGACGGCTACGTGGTCACCAACACCCACGTGGTCACCCTGGACGGCGAAGCCAACAACACCAAGATCCAGGTGCAGACCTACGACGGCCACCTCTACGGCGCGAAACTGGTCGGAACCGACCCGATCACCGACCTCGCCGTGATCAAGATCAACGGCGACGCGAGCTTCCAGCCCGCCGACTTCGCGGACTCGGGCAAGCTCAACGTCGGCGATGTCACCATCGCGATCGGCGCTCCGCTGGGGCTGGCCAACACGGTCACCAACGGCATCGTCAGCGCGCTGGACCGCAGCATCACCGTGAAGTCCTCCGCCGCCCCCAAGGAGGACAGCACCAACCCGGACGACGGCAACGGCAACGGCAACGGCCCGTTCAACTTCTGGGAGAACAGGTCGCCGGGCTCGACCCCGCCGACTGCTCAGGCCACGATTTCGCTGCCCGTCATCCAAACGGATGCGGCGATCAACCCGGGCAACTCCGGAGGCGCACTGCTTGACTCCGCAGGCAAGGTGATCGGCATCAACGTGGCCATCGCCTCCGCAGGCGGTTCGAGCGGTACCGACACCTCCGGCAACATCGGCGTCGGCTTCGCGATTCCCTCCAACCTCGTCAAGCGCATCGCGACGGAACTCAAAGACAACGGCAGCGCCACCCATGGCCTGCTCGGAGCCTCGGTGCGGGACGTCAGCAGTGACGCCAACCTCACCAGCAGCTCCACGGTGGGAGCCGTGGTGGCGGACGTGACCTCCGGTGGCGCTGCGGAGAAGGCCGGAATCAAGAAGGGCGATGTGATCATCAAGTTCAACGACTCGCCGATCACCAGCGCGACCGATCTCACCGCCCAGGTGCGCTCGGTCGCGGCAGGCTCCACCGCCAAGGTCACCTACATTCGCTCCGGCGACGCGAGCACCGTGACCGTCACGCTGGGGGCGCTCAAGTAGCAACATCCGTCACGCGCGGGAGCATCGTCACACGGTGCTCCCGCGCTGTGCTGCGTGGCCCGGCGGTGTCGCTGGTAGGCTCGACCGGACTCGACACACGACTGGACAGCATGGCACTTGGAACACCGCGCAATCCCGGCGTTTCCTACGTCATGCCCGTGCTGAACGAAGCCGGTTACATCGAAAACGCGGTCAACACGGTGTTGAGCCAGGACTACGACGGCGACCAGGAACTGATCCTCGCGCTCGGGCCGTCCACCGACGCGACGGATGCCATAGTGCGGCGGCTGACCGAACAAGACCCCCGGATCGTCTGCGTGCGCAACCCGAACACCGATATCCCGTTCGGCCTGAACCTCGCCATCAAGGCGGCGAAGAACCCGGTGATCGTGCGGGTCGACGCGCACTCGGAACTCGAACCCGGGTACACCACCCGTGCGGTGCAGACGCTACAGCGCACCGGTGCCGCCAACGTGGGCGGGCTGATGAAGGCGCGGGGGAAGACCAGGTTCCAGTCCGCCACCGCTAAGGCCTACAACAGCCGATTCGGCCTGGGCGGCGCCGCGTACCACGACGGCGCCGCGGAAGGGCCGGCGGAGTCGGCCTACCTCGGGGTGTTCCGCCGCGAGGTGCTCACCGAGGTCGACTATTACGACGAGTCGCTGCGCCGCGGCGAGGACTGGGAACTGAACTTGCGCATCCGGGCCGCAGGGCATCTGGTGTGGTTCGATCCGGCACTGGTGGTCACCTATTGGCCGCGGGAGAACTGGACCAAACTGGTTCGGCAATTCATCGCCACCGGCGCGTGGCGCGGCGAGTTGGTGCGGCGCTACGCCGCGCGCAACCCGTGGCGCTTCTTCGCACCGCCGGTTCTCGTCGTCGCCGTGCTGCTGAGCATCGTCGCGATCGTTCTGCAGGCCACCGGCGTACTGAGCGGATGGCTGTCGCTCGTCGCCTGGCTGGTCTACGCCGGCCCGATCGCGTACCTGATCTTTCTCATCGTCGTCGCGCTCGTCGCGGACCGTTCCGCCGGTTGGCGTGACCGGCTGCTGTTCCTGCTGGTGCTGCCCACGATGCACCTGAGTTGGGGGCTCGGGTTCCTGCTCGGCGTCGTGCGGGGAGCCCACGACGTCAGCGACACCTCCAGAACCGACCTCTGAACTCAGCCGATCATCCGTTGCGCAAGCAATCGGCGCACGACCCGACCGGATGCCTCGCCGTCGTCGCGCGGGTTGAAGCGCTTCTGCCACTCAGCGTACTTCTGCGCATAATCGGTGGACAGCTGGTCACGGTCGCGTATCAGACTCACCAGTTCCCCGGCCGTGCGCACCACCGGGCCCGGTGCCGCCTCGATGAGGTCGAAGTAAAAGCCGCGGAGTTTCGTGCGGTAGTCGTCGAGGTCAGGCACAAAGAAGAACACCGGCTTCCCGGTCACCGTGTAGTCGAACATCACCGACGAGTAATCGGTGATCAGCGCGTCGGCCACCAGGAACAACTCCGACACGTCCGGGTAGCTCGTCACATCCAGCACGTTCGCGGCGTATACGTCGTGCCCGGGCCGCAGCGTGCGGGAGTGGCCGCGGATCAGGGTGAGATATCCGGGCCCGAGGGTTCTCGCAAATGCGGCGACATCCAGGTGGTCCACCTGTTCCGGCCGGTTGTCGCGCCAGGTCGGCGCGTACAGCAGCACAGTGACGTCGTCAGGGATGCCCAACTTGCGGCGGATGCCAGGCCCACCGTCGCCGCGCAGCACGTCATTGCGCGGGTACCCCTCTTCCCAGATCGGCCCGAAGTAGGCGTAGGCGGAGCGGAAGATCCGGGAGCTGTACGGGTTTTCGGACAGCAGGATGTCCCACCGGGCACGTTCCCGCACCGTCGCGATGGCGGCGCGCGGGCGGAACTTCGGCCGATTCATGGCGATCTTCTTCAACATGGTGCCGTGCCAGGTCTGCAGCACCGTTTGGTAGGCGCGCTTCTTGAACTTCTTGCGCATCCAGTCGTTGATCACCAGCAGTCGCGCCCTGCCGCGGATGCGCCACCACTGTTCGCTGCCTTCCAAAAGCGCGATGGCGCCGTCCGGAACGCTCACCGAGGCATCCGCCACGCTCCAGTACCTGGTGACATCCGGACGAAGCGTGGCCAGCGCCCGATCGATGGCCAGCGGATTGCAGGACGCGCTCTGCCCGAAAAAGCTCTCGAAGAAGACGGCGTTCAACGGTTGGTACGCCGCGGTGCGGTACTCCGTCTCCAGCCTGGATTGCTGCTCTGGCCCGAACTCGGCGGCGTTCAACGGTGCGGCGAACTCGACCACGAGCGCGCGGTGACCCGCGCCGTCAGCGGACTCGTGAACGGCGACCCTGGCCACGTTCTCCACCAGGGTGGGCGCCGGCAGGGGAGCATCCATCCGCACCGCGGCGACACCAGCCTCGGTCTCGACCTGCAAGCGGTAAGCGCCCGACCGAGGAGCCAGGGGAGCGGACTCCCATCGAGACACCAGCAGCGGCACAACGGCCTGCCAGACGCCATCCGCGACCTCCAGCGTGGCGGTCAGGCGTTGCCGGGTACCCGCCAGTGACACGGCGGTGGGCACGGCGTCGACGTAGCTGCCGGTGACAACGATCTGCGGTGCAGACTCATCGATCAGGACTGTCTGGACCGTTAGCTCATCCGGTGAGCGGGGCCGGCTCGGCGCGCCGGTCACGGGTGCACCGTCGGTCGGTCCGAGTTCAGACGGCGGCGGATCTCCTGATACACCCTTTCAGTATTCCTGCCGTCGAGGAACTCGTGGTGCATCGCCCGCAGCTGGGCGCCGTGGCTGCGCAGGCCCGCAGCGAAGTCCGGATCCACGTCACCGTGCCGGAGCACCTCAAGCACTCCGTCCCAGGAGTCGGTTTCGGTGCCGCCGCTGAACTGCGAATATGGCTGGTAGAGCCCCCGGGAGCGGCGATAGCGTTCCAAGTCCGGAGCCAGAAAGACCAGGCTGCCGCCGGTGAGGGCGAAGTCGTAGGCGATCGACGAGTAGTCGGTGATCAGCACATCGATCGCGGGCAGTACCGGTGTGATGTCCCGCAGCTGGTTCGACCCGAGCAGCATGACGCGCCGGTAAGCCGTAGTGCCGGCCACGTATTCGCCGACGCCGAGCGGATGCGGCCGGATGAGCAACACCGCATCGGCCAGCTCGAGGTAGGCCGCGATCGCCTGCCACTGCAACGGGGTCGGCACCCCGGGGTCCCGCTCGCCGTCTCGCCAGGTGGGTGCGTACAGCAACACACGGCATCCGTGGAACTCGTGCAACGGCAGCACTGTGGACAGCGCCTCCCGGGCCGCCGCCAGGCGCTCGGCCGCGGTTCCGCGGCACAGCACGTCGTCGCGCGGGTCTCCGGTGACGACCACCCGCTCGGCGGGCAACCCGAATGCGGTGCGCAACCTGGTCGCCGCGACCGGCGAGGCCGCCGGCATCAAGGAAATCGCCGCCGAAGCGTGGGCGTACATGCGTCGCAGGAGCCGTTGCAGCACGGTGGATCCGAACCGGAGGCCGGTGCGCAGCGTCGCGGGGGAGTCCAGATGGATCAGCTTCAGCGGAATCCCGTGCCACAACTGCACGACGAACGCGCCACGCACGCCGAACCGGTTCACGTCTCCGAAACCGTGGGTGACGACCACCACCTGAGCGCGTAAAGTCGCCCACAGCCCGCGGGGGCCCCGCTTGCGCACCGCCCGGATGCCGTGATGCGCGGCCGCAGCCACCTCCGTGGAGTCTCTGGCCAGCCAGGTGAGTTCCAGGCTCGGATCCTCCGCCCGGGCGTGCAGGAACAGCGGGAGGGCGCCTTCGCCGACCCCCGTGCCGCTGCCGAACACCCAGCATCCACGCCGGCGCGGAACCAGCAGGCATGCCAGCGCGCCGAGCCCGTACAACGGCAGCGAGGCGAGTTTGGCGGCGTTGCCCTGCGCGAAGGTGAATCGGGCCATCAGGCCGACAATTCGGCCTCGGCGGACACCGTTCCGATGGCTTCATAGAACTGCCGGATCGCCTTGCGGTTGTAGGCCTCGTAGTCGAACGCGGCCGGCAGCACTTCGCCGCGGAGGAACGCGTTCATGCCGTGCACGAGACCGCCGACGCTCTGCGGCACCACGAGGCCGGAGTTGCGTGGCAGCGCGTTTTGGGCCGATCCGAAGTCAACGGTGACCACGGGCAAGCCGAGCACGAGTGCCTCCAGAATCACCATCGGCTGACCCTCGTAGTTGCTGGACAGCACGAAGCAGTCCGCCGCCACCATGATCGCGTGCGGGTTCGGCTGCCTACCGGTGAGGATCGCGGACTCCGTCAGCCCGAGCTCATCGATCAGCCGCTCCAGATCCTGCCGAAGCGGGCCGTCGCCCACGATGAACAGTTTGGTGAGTGGATGCTGCGCATGAACTCCGGCGAACGCGCGGAGCAGCCGGGCCTGATTCTTCTCCGGTGAGAGCCGACCCACCGTCACGAAGATGGTGGACCCGTCGCGTGCGAGCAGACTGTCGACCCAGGCCGGCGTCTGACCGGTGTCCGGGTCCACGGCGCTCTGCCGCACATCGGCGGCCGCGCCTCGAAGGATGTGCGCCGCATCCACCGTGTTCAGTGCGGACACGAACGATTCGTCGCTGGCGTAGGCCGACAATTTCTTGCGGTTGATGTCGGCCAGCGTCGGGGACACGGATACGAGGTGGTCGAACTGTGGGTACAGGCTGAACAGGGAGGTGAGACTGCGCTTCATCCTCTTCTTGCCGTTCACCTCACGGTGTGCGTCTTCGGCCAGGTCGTTGTGCAGCCAGATGGATCGCACCGCATCGGGGGAGTGCAGGAGAAGCACCGACCAAAACGGGCCGTAACCGCTGAAGTCGACGACGTGGTCGAACCGGCTGTCGCCGAAGCACCTGGTCCACTCGTCATTCCACAGCGCATCCTGGCTGGGCTCCTCACGATGCCGGTTGATCCGCCCGCGCCGGAACTCGAAGTGCCGCCACAGGTGCACCAGCTTCGACCCATTCATGCCGCCGACCCGCGGGAACTGCCGCACGCTGTACTCGATCTCGCGTTGCTTCGCGATCCTCGCCGGGGACTTGCTCTGCGCGAAGAAGGCCGAAACGTCGAACCGGCTGTGGTCGATGCTGTTGAGCAGGTTGAGCACGGAAGTGGTGATCCCGTTGGGCTTCATCCCACCCAGGTACACCAGGATCGACGTACGGCCGTCGGGCAGGCCCGCCCGCATCCGGTAGCCGTCGCGGTGTCCGCGGAACACGATGTCGACGACACGACGGGCGGCTTCCCCGTCGTCGGCGCTCGTGAAGCGCTGCTGGGCGGCCCGATACCGGTTCACCGATTCCGGCGGCAGCTGCCCTGTCGTCGCGTAGCGCGTGATGTGCGGTGCCAACTCGGCCATGGTGCGCGCGACCGGGCCAGGCCACTGGCTCGGCTCGAAGTAGAGGCCGCGAGTGCCCTCGTAGTCCTCCAGGTCCGGGGTGAAGAACAGCACGGGTCGCCCGGTGGACAGGAAGTCGAAGAAGATGCTCGAGTAGTCCGTGATCAGAACGTCGGTGAGACCGAGGACCACGTTGGTCGGGATCTCGTTGGGCACGAGGATGCTCGTCAGATCCGGCCGGTTTGCAGCATGTTTGTGCACGATTTGGTGCGTTTTGAGCAGCACGCAGTATTTGCTGGAATCGATCCGGGATTGCAGTTGCGCGACGTGATGCACCAGTTCGTCGATATCGTCGTTCGGATGGCTGAAGCTGAGACCCTTCCAGGTCGGCGCGTACAGCACGATCTTGCGGTCGCCGATCGGCAGGCCGGCAGCGGTGAGCAACGTCCGCGCCTCTGCGGTCTGCTCGCGGTCGAGCATCTGGCGGTCGGTGCGCGGGTACCCCTCCTCGATGATGGTGCCGCGGAAGATGCCCTGCAGTTTGTAGGCGCTCGCATACATCTGGTCGGTCATGAACTGGTTCTGCGCCAGCAGGTAGTCGGCGGCCACAAAGTTGCGGATGATATTGGCGGTCGCCAGCGCGCCGTCTTGGATGTCATAGCCCATCCGCTTGAGCGGGGTGCCGTGCCACGTGTTGAGGTAGACCTGGCCGGGACGCTTGCTGAATGCGGGCGGGAAGGTGGCGTTGTTGACCAGGAACTCGGAGGTGGCCAGTGCGCGGTAGTAGGCACTGGACCCGTATTTCACGAATCGCACATTGTCCAGGCCGGAGTATTTCGCCACGGTCGACCCGTAGGCGTCCAGATCGGACAGTGTCCAGATGTGGGTGAGGTGCGCCTGGTCGGGTGCGGCCAGAAGCGCTTGGAAGACAGCCTCCGGGTTGCACAGCATTCCGTTCCCGGAGAAGGACTCGTAGAAAACTGTGTTCTTTTCCACCGGCATCCGGCGCCACCTGGCGTTCAGTTCGTAGCGGACGGCTCGGCGCAGCCGCTTACGCAGCGATTTCACAGGGGGCACTCTCATGGCTCAGCAATCCTATTTGACAGCGTCTGAACGTTCTCCGAGACGTCGCTGAATGCGGTTGCGCCGTGGCTGGTAGATCATCGGGCCGAGTACGAGGGGGAAATCCGCCGGGGGCGGCCCGAATGCGGTGCGGGAACTGGCGACGATCTTGCGACCCAGAAGGCGGTTGCCGACCCCGCCGATCACGGCTCCGACGCCGAACGGGATGACGCGACCGACCACGTTCGCACCCTGTGTTGCGGTAAACCTTCTCACAAACGCCCGGCGGACGCGGCTTCCGATCTGCCCCAGCGCGGTTTTCGGCAGGTTCTTGGTGACGAGTTCGCCCCAGAACCGGCTTCGAGTGCCGCCGGTGCCGGCGGCCTCCTGCGCGAGCTGCTTCACCAGGTCCGAGCCGGCCGAGCCGAGCATCATGGCCATGACCAGGGTTCTGGCCCGCTCCGGATCCTCGACGGCGATGCCGTGCACCTCGGTCACGGATTGAGCGAACAGCGCGCTGGCTTCGAGAAATCCGGCGGTCTCCGCGCCGGAGAGCGCGAGCGAGATCCCGACGCCAACTCCGGGAATGACGGCGCTGGCGCCGACGGCGGCCCCGCCGCTGGTGACGGCGGCCAGGAACCGGCGTTCCAGAATCGCGATCACCTGCGCCGGATCGGCGTCCGGGTGCTGAGTCCGGATGCGACGCAGATGAGCCAGCACCAGCGGTCGTTGCACACTGAGCAAGCGCTCCACGGAGCGCTCGACGGTACGCACGCCGAACGCGTCGGTCGTTACTTGTCGGTCTTTCGCCACCCGTCCCAGCCTACGCTGGCGCCCCGAAATCGGGGTGCATCATGGAGCCACGATGCCATTCTTCGATGAGCACGATGAGCCGCTGACGCGCATCTTTCTGGTGCAGCGCACGCCGCGGTTATTTCAGCTGGTCCGACCGATCAGCTTCCTTGAGGCCGGCCGGCCCGAAACTGAGCGGGTTCGGGTGCCGGCACACGAGATCGACGCGCCGCCGGTGGGCGCCAACGCGACTGACCTGGCATCCGTGCCGACATTCCTGTGGGGACTGATCGCCAGTTATGGCAGGCAGACCAGCGCCGCACTGCTGCACGACTATCTCAGCGGCAAAGCCCGGCGCGGCGATCCGCCCACCGGCATCCGTCGTCGACGTGAGGCCGACCGGCTGTTCGGCGTCGCCCTGGTCGAGAGTGGGGTGCCGCGACTGCGGGCGCGGATCATGCGGTCTTACGTGAGCATTGAGAAGTTCGCTGAGTTCCGGCGGTGGCAGGCGCTGCTCATGGTGGCGCACGCGGTGCTCGGGGTGCTTTCGATCTATGCCGCGATCGGCATGGCTTTCGGCTGGTATCCCGACGCGCCGTGGTGGATGCTGGTGCTCCTGTTGGCGCCGGCCGCGTCGAGCGTGCTGTGGTGGCGCGATGCGCCGGCGATGCTGGTCATCACCTATACCGGAGCGGTACTCACACCCTTCATGATTGTTGCCGCGCTCGGTCAGGTCGTACTGCTCGCGCTGGAGGGTGCGCTGTGGCTGGTGACCGGGGCGCGCGCTCCCGCCCCGGTGATCGGGCCCACCATCCTGGCCCGCCGCCGCCCGTAGGCCTCGTGCCGGATGGGAGCTTGCGGTACGCAATCGAGGGCGGAGTACAACACGCCGGGTAAAACCGGCCAAGAATACCGCGTGTCGACCGAATCTCCTTGGCTGTGTGCGCCACGGCCGGGACCAGCGCCGGACGGAGAGGAGCGGTAGCTAGGCCGGCAGTCCGTAGTCCGAGTTGTAGCGGTCGATCACCTCGGTGATCGAGGCATCCAGCACCAGCGCTCCCTTGTCGAGGTAGAGGCCGCGGGTGCAGAACCGTTTGAGGTCTTTCTCGTTGTGGGAGACGAAGAAGAGGGTTCGCCCGCTCGCCAGCATTTCTTCGATTCGTCGGTAGCATTTCTCGCGGAAGGCCCTGTCGCCCACGGCGAGCACCTCATCCACCAGGATGATCGGCTCTTCCAAGCGGGAGATGACCGCGAACGCGATCCGCACCTTCATGCCGCTGGAGAGGTGCTTGTATGGCGTGTCGAGGAAGTCGCCGATGTCGGCGAAGGCGATGATGTCATCGAAGCTGTCGGCGATGGTCCCGCGCTGCATCCCGTGCAGGCCGGCGGTGAGGTACACGTTCTCCCGCACGGTCAAGTCGTCGACGAACCCGCCGGTGATCTCGATCAGCGGCGCGACCCCACGGCGCACCGAGACGCTGCCCTCGTCGGGCAGGATGACCTCGGCGACCAGCTTGAGCAGTGTCGACTTCCCTTGCCCGTTGCGGCCGACCACCCCGATCGCCTCACCGGCCGCAACGCTGAAACTGACGTGGCGCAACGCCCAGAATTCGCTGGGCCGGGCACGGCGGTTGGATCCGGCGAACAGGTCCTTGAAGTTCCTCCGGGAACGACGATTGCGTCGGAACCGGATGCCGGCATCCGTTACTTCGATCACGGCAGCGCGGTGCTTCGTCTCTGACGTGGCGGTCTGAGGGGAGACGGTCATCCTAGATCTCCTTGAGGACGGCACGTTCGGTGCGCTTGAACACGACAATACCGATTGCCAGTAGCACAGCGGTGACCAGGGTTCCGACGATCACGGCGTACCAGTCCAGCTCGCCGGGGAAGAATGCCGCACGGTACAGCGAGAAAACGCCGGCCAAGGGGTTGAACGCCATAAACGGCGCCAGACCCGACGGCACGTCGCCGAGGCTGTAAATGATCGGGGAGGCGTAGAAGAGGAAGCGCAGGATGAGCTTCACCGCACGTTCCAGATCGCGGAAGAACACCACCAGCGGGGCGACGATGAGCCCCAGCCCCATGAGCAGCAGTGCCTGCAGCAGAATGCCGAGCGGAAAGAACACCACCTGCCAGTGCACCGGCGCCTGGGTGATGATGGCGAACACGGCCAGCACCGGGATCGAGGCCAGGAACTCGATGCCCTTGGAGAGCACCAGGCTGTTCACCCAGATGGTGCGGGGCAACTTCGTGGAGCGGATGAGCTTCGCCTCGCGCAGGTAGGCGCGCGTGCAGTCTGACACCGACCCGGTGAACCACATCCACGGCAGAAGCGCGGCGAGCAGGAAGACGATGTACGGCTGTGCGCCCACGGTGCGGTCGAAGATCTTGGTGAACACGAACCAGTAGATGGCCGACATCACCAGCGGATCGAGAATGGACCAGAGGTATCCGAGCGCCGATGTCGAGTACCGCACGCTCAGGCCGCGGCGTGTCAGCAGCCACAGCGAATGCCGGTAGCGGGCGGCGGCCGAGCGCGCCGGCCGTGTCGATGTCGTATCGGTCACGGGGTCCTTTGCGAATCAGCACCCCCGTGCCCCGTGTCAGACGAAGAGGTTTGCTCGCTCCAGGTCTTCCGCGAAGTCAATCTCTACTGCATAGAGGTCGGAGATGTTCACCGGTTCAAAGCGCAGGTGGTCCTGCTCAATCGCCAACTCTATTCCACGCTCGAAGTAGTCCTGATCGTTAACTCGACCGAGTTGACGCACCAAAGCGGCCTTGTCCGCCCGCGACACGTAGTTGATGCCGATCGCTTCGCCGAGGCCGTTCTTCACGGTCTTGGACAGCTCGCGTATGTAGCCCTCGGCATCCGTCGTGTACTTGACTTCTTCTTCGGCCACGCTCGCGGAGTTGACCGCGACAAAGGACTTGTCTTGGCTGACCATCTTCGCCGCCCGTACCAAGGCCTCTGGGTCGAAGACGATGTCGCCGTTCATCCAGAGCACGCCGCCGGGTGCCGATGCCCGCAGTGCGCGCAACAGGCTCTTCGAGGTGTTGGTCTGGTCGTACTGCTCGTTGTAGACAAAGGATGCCTCCGGGAACGCGTCGATGATGTGCTCGAGCTTGTACCCGACGACGATGGTCACCCGCGCGGCGTCACCGAACGCATGGTGGATGTTCTCGAACTGCTGCTGCATGATGGTGCGGCCGTCGCTCAACTCGGTGAGTGGCTTGGGGAGGGAGCGACCGAGGCGGCTACCCATTCCGGCCGCCAAAATGACGATCTGTGTGCTCACGTTTAGGTCTCCTCAGGGTGTCCGCGTGGTCAAGACACCTCGTTGTGGTCTTCTCACTGTACCGGCGACGCCTGAGAGTGGGTAGGGACTTTCGAAGACTCGTAGCGAACTTGTGATGCGCGGGAGCCAGACCGGTACAGACACCAGACGAGTTGATACGGTTGTTCGGTGGACCAGGAGCCCGAAGCATCCGAGACAAACCTTCCGGCCTCCCCGCCCGCACCACCCACGTCACAACGCTCCGCGAGGCCGGCCCCGCGCAAGCGAACACCGGCCAAGCCTGCGGCGGCCAAGTCGGCAGGGTCTAAGTCGGCAGCGTCTAAGTCCGCAGCGTCTAAGTCGGCAGCGCCGAAGTCCGCGATTTCTAAGCCTGCGGCAGCGAAGCCCGCACCCTCCACGTCGGCAGTCAAAGTTGCCCAGCCGCCGCCCCCACCTCCACCACCACCGGTGATCGAGCCTGTCGTACCGGTGATCGACCCTGTCGCGCCGGTGATCGAGCCTGTCGAGATCCCGAACTCGGTCTCGACAAGCTCGACCACCGGAAAGACCGGGGAATCGGTCTCGACAAGCTCGACCACCGGGGTCACCAGTGTCGCGGCGAAGCGCAAGCCGAAACGCCCCACGAAGCCGCGAGCCACAAAGCGCGAGACAGTGCTATCGATCGAAGGTCTTTCGAAACGATTCGGGGACACCGTGGCCGTCGACGGAATCGACCTCGCGGTCACCGCCGGGTCGATCTTCGGAATCGTCGGGCCCAACGGCGCGGGCAAGACCACGACGCTCTCTATGGTGACCGGACTGGTCCGCCCCGACTCCGGCACGGTCGTGGTGCACGGTTCCGGCGTCTGGGCCAATCCCGCCGCGGCCAAGCGCATCATGGGTGTTCTGCCCGACCGGCTGCGACTTTTCGATCGACTGACCGGTGCGCAACTGCTCTACTATTCCGGCGTGCTTCGGGGATTGGATGCCGCAACAGTGCGGCAACGGTCGGCGGACCTGACCACCGCTTTCGGTCTTGACGATGCCGTCAATCGGCTTGTGGCCGACTACTCGGCCGGTATGACCAAGAAGGTGGCGTTGGCCGCCGCGATGATCCATTCACCGCGACTGCTCGTGCTCGACGAACCGTTCGAATCGGTCGACCCCGTGTCCGCGGCCAACATCATTGAAATCCTGCAGCACTACACCACGGCGGGCGGCACCGTCGTGCTGTCCAGTCACAGCATGGACCTCATCCAGCGCATCTGCGATTCGGTGGCGATCATCGTCTCCGGCCGGCTGCTCGCATCCGGGACCATGCGCCAAGTTCGCCGCGGAGCGAGCCTGGAAGACCGGTTCGTGGAACTTGCCGGAGGACGCAAGGCGGCGGAAGGCATGGAATGGTTGCACAGTTTCTCGGACTGAAGGTCCGACTGCTGGCGAACCTGTTCCGGCGTAGCCCCTGGCAGGTGGTCGGCATCGTGCTCGGCCTCATTTACGGGCTGGGAATTGCGCTGTGGCTGGTAGTCGGACTGGCCGCGCTGCGGTTCGCTTCGGTGGAGCTGGCCCGGGACGCGGTGGTCACCGCCGGGTCGATCATCATGCTGGGCTTTCTGGTGCTGCCGCTGGTGTTCGGGGTCGACGACGTGCTCGATCCGCGCCGGTTCTCGTTGTTCGGCATCCCGAACCGCCGACTGGCCGGGGCGCTGGCCGTCTCTGCCCTGGTCGGCGTGCCATCTCTGGTGATCTGCGTGGTCGCGGTGGCGCAGATCGTCACCTGGAGCCGCGGCGCCGCTCCGGTGGCCTTCGCGGTGGCAGCGGCGCTGTTGATCGTCGCAAGCTGCCTGCTTGCCGCCCGCGTCACGACATCCGTCGCCGCATTTCTGCTCGCCACGAGGCGGGCCAGGGAAACCACCGGACTGATCGCCCTCATCACCCTCGTGTCGGTCTCGCCGGTCGTCGTGCTGCTCACGGGCGTCGACTGGCAGCGCAGCGGGTTGGCGGTGCTGAAAACCCTCGCCACGGTTCTCGGCTGGACGCCACTGGGCGCCGCGTGGGCGGCTCCCGCTGATGCCGCCGCCGGAGATTTTGGCGGCGCGCTCCTCAAACTCGTGATCGCGTTAGCGTTCCTGGGGCTGCTCTGGCTGGTCTGGCAATCGCTCGTGGCCTGGATGCTGACCACGCCGCAGCGGGAGGCCGGAGTGCGTGACTATGCCGGTCTCGGCTGGTTCAGCCGAATGCCCAGCACCCCGGTCGGGGCGATCGCCGCCCGCAGCATCACCTACTGGCTGCGGGACGCCCGCTACCGGGTCGCCCTGGTCATCGTGCCGATCGTTCCGACGGTGATGATCCTCATCCTGCTCGTCGGCGGCGTACCTGGTCGGTTCCTGGTGCTGTTGCCGGTGCCGATCATGTGCTTCTTTCTGGCCTGGAGCACCGTGCACAACGATGTGGCGTACGACAACTCCGCCATCTGGCTCCACGTGGTCTCGAGTACCGCCGGCTGGGCCGACCGGGTGGGCCGGCTGATCCCCGCGCTGGCATTGGGCATCCTGGTGATCGGGATCGGCGCGCCGGTCTGTGCGACGCTCGCCGGGGACTGGTCCATGCTGCCGTCGTTGATCGGCGTCAGCGGATGCGTGCTGCTCTGCGGCCTCGGACTATCGAGCATCATGTCGGTGCGCTTCCCCTACCCCACCGTGCGGCCGGGGGACAGCCCGTTCTCGCAGCCGCAGTCCAGTGCGACCGCGGCCACCTGGATGCAGACCCTCACTGTTGTCGCGATCGTGGCGCTCGTGGCGCCCTCGGTCATCCTGGCCTTCCTCGGATTTGAGTTCGGCGCGCTGTGGCATTTCGCGTCGTTGGCCGCCGGAATGGTGATCGGGCTGGCGGTGCTGGTCATCGGCGTCGCCTGGGGCGGGCGGATGTTCGAGTCGCGTGGGCCGGAGCTGCTCGCATTCGCGCTGCGCACCTGAGCGGATACCGCGTTCAGCAGCAGCAATTGCATCGGATTGTGCTTAAGATTGGCGCATGAGCAGCACAGATTCCGGAACCTCAACGCTCGACCGTGAACTGGAAGAACTCCTCCGGCAAGAAGTGGAGGAAGGCGACCACGAGCGGTTCTCCCACTACGTGCAGAAGGAGAAGATCCTGGAGTCGGCGATCAGCGGCAAGCCGGTGATCGCGCTGTGCGGAAAGGTGTGGACGCCGGGACGCGACCCGCAGAAGTTCCCCATCTGCCCGACCTGCAAAGAGATCTACGACAAGCTGAAGAAGTAACGCGGGCCGCGTCCTACTCAGGCCGCGGCGAACACGGTCTGGAACTCCCGCTGCGGAACCGGAGCGGCACCCTCCACCAGGTAGCGCGCGTACGCAGACAGCGTCAGGAAGGTCGGGAAGTCCTCCTGTAGCGCCACGGAGCGGAACACGTCGATCGCGTCGTCGAAACGGTCGCCATCGAACCGCGGAAACGGATGCGCGATGAGGATGCCTTCCACCACGTCGGCGGTGATCGTCGTTCCGTCCTCGGTCGTGGTGCCGTGCCGGATCCACTGCCAGATCTGCGACCGGCTGATTTCCGCGGTAGCGGCGTCCTCCATCAGGTTGTCGATGGCCGCGGCGCCCACCCCGCGCAGCCACGACTCGATGTACCTGACGGCGATGCTGACGTTGCTGCGCAGCCCCGCGTAGGTCACCGATCCGCCGATCCCGCGGATGTCCAGCAATTGATCCCGGGTGACGCGCACGTCGTCGCGCATCCGGTCCAGCTGGTGCGGCCGTCCGTTCAGCACGGCGTCGAATTCGGTGCGCGCCGTCTCGATCAGATCCGGGTGCGCGACCCAGGTGCCGTCGAATCCGTCACCGGCCTCGCGGCGCTTGTCCTCGCGCACCTGCTCCAGCGCTTGTGCGGTCACCTCCGGGTCGCGGCGGTTGGGGATGAACGCGCTCATCCCGCCGATGGCGTGGGCGCCGCGCTTGTGGCAGGTGCTCACGAGCAGTTCGGTGTAGGCGCGCATGAACGGCACCGTCATGGTGATCTGCTTGCGGTCGGGCAGAACGTACCAGCTGCCGCGGCTGCGGTAGTTCTTGATGATGCTGAAGATGTAATCCCAGCGTCCGGCATTCAACCCGGCGCAGTGATCGCGCAGTTCGTAGAGGATCTCGTCCATCTCGAAGGCGGCCGAGATGGTCTCGATGAGCACGGTGGCCCGGATGGTGCCGTGCTCCAGGGCCAGGTACTCCTCGCAGTAGGAGAACACGTCGTCCCAGAGTCGGGCTTCCTGGTGGGATTCGATCTTCGGCAGGTAGAAGTATGGGCCGCGTCCCTGCGCGATGAGCCCCGCGGCGTTGTGGAAGAAGTAGAGTCCGAAGTCCACGAGGCTGCCCGACGCCGGCATGCTGACCCCGGTGCGGTCGACGAAGTCCAGGTGCTTCTCGACCAGGTGCCAGCCGCGGGGACGCATCACGATCGTGGGCGTCTCGCCGTTGTGCACCGAATACACCTTGCCGTCGTCGCTGGCGTACTCGAGGGTGCCGCGCACGGCGTCGAACAGGGTCAGCTGGCCGCCGATGACGTTGGCCCAGGTGGGGCTGGTGGCGTCTTCCTGGTCGGCGAGCCACACGTTGGCGCCGGAGTTCAGCGCGTTGATGGCCATCTTGCGGTCGGTCGGTCCGGTGATCTCCACGCGGCGGTCTTGAAGGCCGGGGCCGGCGCCGGCGACGCGCCAGCTGTCGTCGGAGCGGATCGATTCGGTTTCGGGCAGAAAGCGCAGGTCGCGCCCGTTGCCGAGGTCGAAGCGGCGTTGCATCCGCTGCGCCAGAACGTCGTGGCGGCGGCCGCTGAACCGGTCGTGCAGCTGCGCGAGGAAGTGCAGCGCGTCGTCGGTGAGGATCTCGTCGTACCGTTCGCCCATGCTTCCGGCGATCTGGATTCGGGCTTCTGTACTGGTATTCAGTGCGGTGTTCATGTCATCTTTCTTTCGTGCAAGCCCCGCGTGCCTCCCACCCCGTTTCAAGGAGTTTCTGCATCCAGTGCCCCTGTTGCCAGGCAACTAGGGCGGTCGGAAGCAGAAACTCCGTGAAACGGGTCGCGGATGCGGGTGATCTGGTCAGTGGAATTGGGCGGTCTCTGTGGAGCCCGCCATGGCGAGGGTCTTGCTCTCCGGATTGAGAGCGGAGGCGATCCGGTCGAAGTAGCCGGTGCCCACCTCGCGCTGATGGCGCGTGGCCGTGTATCCGTCGCTTTCGGAGGCGAATTCTGCCTCTTGAAGCTCGACGTAGGCGCTCATGTGGCGCCTGCTGTAGTCCCGGGCGAGCGAGAACATGGAGTGGTTCAGTGCGTGGAAACCCGCGAGGGTCACGAACTGGAATGCGTACCCCATGGCCGCGAGCTCCTTTTGGAAGCTTGCGATCTGGTCGTCGTCGAGGGCGTTCTTCCAATTGAACGACGGCGAGCAGTTGTATGCCAACTTTTTGCCCGGAAAATCTCGGTGGATCGCCTCGGCGAACGTGCGGGCCAGGTCGATGTCGGGCACGCCGCTTTCCACCCAGAGCAGGTCCGCGTACGGCGCGAAGGCCAGTCCGCGGCTGATGACGGTCTGGATGCCCGGGGTGGTCTCGTAGAAGCCGTCCGAGGTGCGCTCGCCGGTGAGGAATGGTGCATCCCGCTCGTCAATGTCGCTGGTGAGCAGGTTCGCCGCCAGCGAGTCGGTGCGGGCGATGATGACCGTGGGCACGTCGGCGACATCCGCGGCAAGACGCGCCGCGTTCAGCGTGCGGATGTGCTGGCTCGTGGGCACGAGCACCTTGCCGCCCATGTGGCCGCACTTCTTCTCGCTGGCCAGCTGGTCCTCGAAATGCACCCCAGCCGCCCCCGCGTCGATCATCGCTGACATCAGTTCGTAGGCGTTGAGTGGACCGCCGAAGCCGGCCTCGGCATCCGCCACGATCGGCGCGACCCAGTCGATATCGGATGCGATGGCGCCCGAGTCGGCATCCGCCTCGCTGAGCGCGACCTGGTCGGCGCGCAGCAACGCGTTGTTGATTCTGCGGACCACTGCGGGCACCGAGTTCGCCGGATACAGGCTCTGGTCGGGGTAGGTCTGTCCAGCCAGGTTCGCGTCGGCGGCGACCTGCCATCCGGACAGGTAAATCGCCTTCAATCCGGCGCGCACCTGCTGCACCGCCTGATTTCCGGTCAGTGCTCCGAGGGCGGCCACCCAACTCTGGTTGCCGTCGCCTTCGTGGAGAAGTCGCCACAGGTTCTCCGCACCGCGGCGTGCCAGGGTGTGCTCCTCACGAACCCTGCCGCGCAGGGTCACGACGTCCTGTGCGCTGTAGTCGCGGACGATGCCCGACCAGCGGGCGTCGGCGCTCCACAGCGCCTCCAACTCGGCGGTGGTCTGGGTCTGGTCTCCTGGTCGTGTGGTGGTCATGAGCTACTCCTTCGGTGTCGTAAAACCCACACTGGGGCAACATCGAGCGCTCTTCACTGAAAATGTTCGTAGAAATTACGCTGTTTTTCTATTCCGTGCAAGAACGGGCTGTGCAACGCTAGTCGGATGACTCCAGAAGCAGTGCCGGTCCCGCACCATGAAGAGATGCTCGACTCACTCACCCTCGGCCGACGCATCCGTCAACTACGCAAGGACCGCGGTATGACGCTGGATGAAGTCGGTGCCGCGATCGGCCGCGCCGCCTCGCAGGTGAGCGTGCTCGAGAACGGCAAGCGCGAGCCGCGGCTCGGCGACTTGCGCTCGGTGGCCAGGGCTCTCGGGGTGTCGCTGGAGCACTTGCTCGCGGCGGAGGCGCTGCCCAAGCGCGCGCAACTGGAGATCGAGTTGGAGCGTGCACAGCGCGGGCCGTTGTTCGACTCGCTCGGACTTGCCCCATTGCACGTACGCAAATCGCTCAGCGACGAGGCAATCGAGACCATCATCGCGCTGCACGCCGAACTGGACAGGTTGCACCGGGAGCGCGCCGCCACCCCGGAGGAAGCCCGCAGGGCGAACACCGAGCTGCGGCGGCAGATGCGAACCCAGAACAACTACTTCCCCGACCTGGAAGCCCAGGCCCGTCAGTTGCTCGCCAGGGTCGAGCACACCGGCGGCCCACTGTCGCAGCGGGTCGCCTCGGACCTCGCGGCACATCTGGGATTCTCGCTGCACTACGTTGGCGACCTGCCGAACTCCACGCGGTCGGTGAGCGACCTGAAGCACCATCGTATCTACCTGAAGATCAACGCGGGCGGCGACCCCCGCACGGTGCTGCTGCAGGCCCTGGCCGGACATGTGCTGGGCGCGAAACAGCCCAAGGATTACCGCGACTTTCTGTTGCAGCGGGTGGAGACGAACTATCTCGCCGCGGCGCTCATGGTGCCCGAGGATGGCGCGGTTGCGTTTCTGAGCGAGGCCAAGGACAAGCGGGAACTGTCGGTCGAAGACCTCCGCGACGCGTTCGCCGTGAGTTACGAGACGGCCGCGCACCGGTTCACCAACCTCGCCACGCAGCACCTGGGCATCCCGCTGCATTTCCTCAAGGTGCACGAGTCTGGCACGATCTCGAAGGCGTACGAGAACGACAGTGCCGCCTTCCCCACGGATGCCCTCGGTGCCGTGGAAGGGCAGCTGGTCTGCCGCAAGTGGAGCGCGCGTCGGGTGTTCGACGCGGAGGACCGGTTCAGCCCGTTCCACCAGTACACCGACAAGCCCAACGGCACCTACTGGTGCACCTCGAGCATCCAGTCGACCGCGCAGGGCGCGTTCTCGGTCAGCGTCGGCACGCCGTTCAGCCACGTGAAGTGGTTCCGGGGCCGGGACACCGCGAACCGGCAGAGCTCCACCTGCCCCGACGAGTCCTGCTGCCGCAGCGCACCGGCGGATCTCGCCGCGACGTGGGAGGGCAAAGCATTCCCCAGCGCCAGGATGCAATCGTCGCTGCTCGCGGCCATGCCAGCCGGCGTCTACCCTGGGGTGGACCAGACCGAGGTGTACGAGTTCCTCGAGGCGCACGCGCCCAGGTAGCTCCCCGCCGCCGGAGCTGCGGCGCGCGGGAGCTGCGGGTGAGCCGGTCGGAGGTTACGGGGCGCGGGTCGGCGTTGCTACGCGTAGACGGTGGGAATCACCGGCTCGCCGCGCGCCAGGCGGAAGGCCTCCTGCGGCAACTCGGCCATCGCACTGGCGCAGTGCTCGCGGGCCAGTCGCGTTCCGGCTGCGCCGCGGAACCGCTCATCCGCCACACCGTGGCGAATGAGCGGCACGAGCAACGGCCGACCGACGGCATCCGTCGGTTCGGTGCCGACGTGGATGGACTCGCTCGTGGCGACGCCCGCCGGGGTGAGCGTGCGGATCGGGAACTTGCGGCCGCCGACCGACAGTTTCTCCGCCGACCTTTTGGCCACGGACACCCACTCGCCGTCGCTGCCCTGTCGCGCCACCAGTTTGTACACCATCCCCGCAGTCGGCGCGCCGGACCCGGTGACCACCGACGTGCCCACGCCATAGGAATCCACCGGCGCGACGCGCAGCGCCGCAATCGCGAACTCGTCGAGGTCGCTGGTGACGGTGATGGTGGTGCCCGTCGCCCCGAGGCCGTCGAGCTGTTTGCGCACCGCGGCCACCTGGCCGGGCAGGTCGCCGCTGTCGATGCGCACCGAACCCAGGCCGGTGCCGGCAACCTTCACCGCCAACTCCACCGCCGCGGTGACGTCGTAGGTGTCGACGAGCAGCGTGGTCTGTGGGCCGAGCGCGGCGACCTGGGCGCGGAAGGCATCCTCTTCGCTGTCGTGCAGCAGGGTGAACGAATGGGCTGCGGTGCCCATCGTCGGCACTCCCCAGGAGCGGCCGGCCTCGAGGTTGCTGGTGGCGCTGAACCCGGCGATGTACGCGGCCCGGGCAGCGGCGACCGCTCCACGTTCGGTGGCACGTCTGGAGCCCATCTCGGCGACCGGCCGGTCGCCCGCGGCGCCGACCATCCTGGCCGCGGCGCTGGCGACCGCGGTGTCGTAATTCAAAACGCTGAGCACGAGCGTCTCGAGCAGCACCGCCTCCGCGAAGCTGCCCTCCACTACCAGCACCGGCGAGCTCGGGAAATACACCTCGCCCTCCTGGTAGCCCCACACGTCTCCGGTGAAACGGTAATCGGCGAGCCAGTCCAGGGTGGCTGAGTCGACGACGGCATTGTCCCTCAGCCAGGTGATTTCGGCATCATGGAATCGGAAGTCGGCGATTGCCTCGAGCAGTCGTCCGGTGCCGGCCACCACTCCGTATCGCCTTCCGACGGGCAGATGGCGGGCGAACACCTCGAACACGCAGCGGCGGTCGTGCGTGCCTGCGCGGATGGCGGCATCGAGCATCGTCAGTTCATAGCGGTCGGTGAGGAGTGCGCTGGTCACACACGAGAGCCTAGCGAGGGTCGAATCCGCCGCGGGACGACCGGGCTAAACTTGGGGCTTGTGAATGACGCGCCCATTGGAATCTTCGACTCCGGTGTCGGTGGACTCACCGTGGCCCGTGCGATCATCGATCAGCTTCCCGGAGAGTCGATCGTCTATGTCGGCGACACCGCCCATTCGCCGTACGGCCCCAAGCCCATCGCCGATGTCCGGAAATATTCCCTCGCGGTAATGGATGATCTGGTCGCCGAAGGGGTCAAGCTGCTCGTGATCGCCTGCAACACGGCGTCGTCGGCGATGCTGCGTGATGCCCGTGAGCGGTTCACCGACGGTTACGGCATCCCGGTCGTCGAGGTGATTCAGCCCGCGGTGCGCGCGGCCGCGCGGCAGACGAAGAACCACCGGGTAGGCGTGATCGGCACCGTGGGCACCATCAAATCCCGCGCGTACGAGGATGCCTTCGCCGCAGCATCCGACCTGCAGCTGTTCCCCAAAGCCTGCCCGCGATTCGTGGAGTTCGTCGAGGCTGGCATCACCTCCGGCCCAGAGTTATTCGCCATCGCCGAGGGCTACCTGCAACCGCTCAAGGACAGCGGCATCGACACACTCGTGCTCGGCTGCACGCACTACCCGCTGATGTCTGCCGCCATCCAATACGTGATGGGTCGGGAGGTCACGCTGGTCTCCAGCGCCGAGGAGACCGCCTTCGACGTGTATCGCACGCTGGTCAAGCACTCGCTCCAGCGCAGCGTCGCAGCGCCACCCAGCTACACTTTCGAGGCCACCGGCGGCAGCCAGGACCAATTCACCCGCCTCGCCCGCCGGTTCCTTGGGCCCGAGGTGTCGACCGTGGAACTCGTGGAGACCGGCGCCATTCAACTTCCGATCCTGACTGCGAAAGAGGACAGCGCATGACCGACACCACCGCACTGAAGTTGCGCGCCGATGGGCGTACCCTCGACGAGTTGCGACCGGTGACCATCGAGCGCGGCTGGAGCGAGCAGGCCGAGGGTTCCGCGCTGATTTCGTTCGGACGCACCAGGGTGCTGTGCACCGCATCGTTCACCAACGGTGTTCCGCGGTGGATGACCGGCAAGGGAAAAGGCTGGGTGACCGCCGAATACGCGATGCTGCCGCGCTCCACCAACGAACGGATGGCGCGGGAGTCAGTCAAGGGCAAGATCGGCGGCCGTACCCACGAAATCTCCCGCCTGGTGGGCCGCAGCCTGCGTGCCGTCGTGGACCTCAAGGCACTGGGCGAGAACACGATCGTGATCGACTGTGACGTGCTGCAAGCCGACGGCGGCACGCGCACCGCCGCGATCACCGGTGCCTATGTCGCGCTCGCCGACGCCCTGGAGTGGGGCAGGGCGAAGAAATTCCTGGGCCAGAACTCGAAGCCCTTGATCGACAGCGTCGCCGCGGTGTCCGTCGGCATCATCGACGGCACACCAATGCTCGATTTGGCATATACCGAGGATGTTCGCGCCGAGACAGACATGAACGTGGTTGTCACCGGTCGCGGACTGTTCGTCGAGGTGCAAGGCACCGCCGAGGGAGCCCCGTTCGACCGTACCGAGTTGAACGCGCTCCTGGACCTCGCGCTCGGCGGCACGAAAGCGCTCACCGTCGCCCAGTTGGCGTCCCTCACGTCGTGAAGCTCGTCCTCGCCACCCACAACGCGCACAAGGTGGAGGAGCTGCGGCGCATCCTCGAACCGCAGCTTGCCGGCCTCGAACTGGTCGGCTACGACGGCCCCGAGCCGGTCGAGGACGGCGTCACGTTCGCCGAGAACGCACTGATCAAGGCGCACGCCGCGGCGGCCCACACCGGCCTGCCGGCGCTCGCCGATGACTCGGGGATCTGCGTGGATGCGCTGGGTGGCGCCCCCGGCATCCACTCGGCCCGCTATGCGGGGACACGGGTGGATGCCGACAACCTGACGCACCTGCTCGAAGAATTGGGGGACACCGACAACCGTGCCGCCCAGTTCGTCTGCGCCGCGGCGCTGGTGGACGGCAGCTTCGAACACGTCGAGCTGGGGGTCTGGCCCGGGTCGGTGTTGCGCGCTCCGGCGGGCAGCGGAGGTTTCGGGTACGACCCGATCTTCCAGCCGGAGGGATACCACGTCGCCTGCGCACAGTTGAGCGCGGCCGAGAAGGATGCGATCAGCCACCGGCGACGCGCCTTCTCGGCGCTCGCCCCCACCGTGCTGGAACGGTTGTCCTGAAGGGCGCTGCCGGCTTCCGGTCGTTCACCCCCGAGCGATAGCTTTCCGGTCGGGATGGCCGGCCGCGGCGCACGGTTTCGACCGGAAAGCTATCGGTCCCGGAACGCGGTGGCGAATGGCTCGCCGAGGCCGGGCAGCCTACCCTTGAGGTGTGACCACCACTGCTCCCGTCGCGGGCTCCGCGAACCGAGCGCGTCTGTCGCTCGCGCTCGGGATCGTCGTGTTCGTGTTGGCGATCGAGGTCATTGGGGCGGCACTGACCGGGTCACTTGCCTTGCTCGCCGACGCCGGGCACATGCTCTCGGATGTGATCGGCTTGGTGGTTGCGCTGGTGGCCGTGTCCGTGGCGACCAGACCGGCCACCGACCGCTCCACGTTCGGCTTCCAGCGGGCCGAGGTGTTCGGCGCCCTGGTGAACGGCGTCATCCTGCTCGTCGTCGCCGTCTCGGTGGGCGCGTCGGCGTTGGTGCGGCTGCTGGGGCCGGGACAGGTTGAGGTTCAGAGCGTACCGATGCTCGTGGTGGCTATCGTCGGCCTCGTCGCGAACATCGTCGCCGCGCTCATCCTGCGCAGCCACGCGGCGGCCTCCATCAACATGCGCGGCGCCTACCTCGAGGTGCTCGGCGACCTACTCGGCTCGATCGCCGCGATCGTCGCCGCCGTGGTCATCCTGGGCACCGGATTCGTGCAGGCCGACTCGCTCGCGTCACTGGCGATCGCATTGCTCATCGCCCCGCGCGCGCTATTGCTGCTGCGCGACTCCATCAGGGTGCTCAGCGAGTCCGTCCCGGCACACACCAGTGTCCTGGAGATCCGCACGCACATCCTGGGCACCCGCGGCGTCGTCGATGTGCACGACGTGCACGTCTGGGCGATCACCTCGGGAAACCCGGTCTTCTCCGCCCACGTGGTCGTGGAGCCGGCGGTGTTCGCCCATCGAGGAACCGGGCGGCTCCTCGACGAGCTCTCGGAGTGCCTGGCGACCCACTTCGATGTCGCCCATTCAACCTTCCAACTCGAGCCCGCCGAACATGCCGAGCACGAGGACCACTTCCACAGGTAGTGACCGGGCCGCCTCAGGACCCGAGCAGCAACACCAGCAGGGCGATGTTGAGCGCCACGAGCAACCCGGCGGTGACCGAAGCCGCGAGCGTGGTGTACCAGCGGTTCATCGATTCACCCATCAGAGCGCGCTGGGCGGTGAGGATCACCAGCGGAACCAGCGCGAACGGGATGCCGAACGACAGGAACACCTGACTGAGCACCAGCGCCGAGGTCGGGTCGACACCGATCCAGAGGATGACCAGCGCCGGAATCAGGTTGACCAATCGGCGCAGCAGCAACGGGATGCGGATTCGGAGCAGGCCGTGCATGATCTCCGCGCCCGCGTAGGCGCCGACCGAGGTGGACGCCAGCCCGGAGGCGAGCAGCCCGATCGCGAACAGGGTCGCTACGAGGGGGCCGAGCGAGGCCTCCAGCGCGGCGTGCGCGCCCTCCAGCGTGTCCGTGCCGACGACGCCCTGGAGCGAGCTCGCGGCGAGCAGCAGGATCACGAGGTTCACCGTGCCGGCGATGGCAAGGGCGATGGTGACATCCGCTCTCGTCGCGCGCAGGATGAGACGCCGCCGACGTCCCGGCGCCACCAGCCCGAAGCGGTCCCGGGTGAGGGCAGAATGCGCGTAAATCGCGTGCGGCATGATCGTGGCCCCCAGGATGGATGCCGCGAGCAGCACCGAACCGCTGCCCTCGAAGCGCGGCATCAGGCCGGCGGCGGTCGCTGCGGCATCCGGCGGCTGAATGACGATGCCGGCCGAGAAGCCGATCGCGATGATCGCCATCATCGCGATGATCACTCGTTCGAACGGTCGGGTGTCCCGCCTGGAGTGGATGCCAAGCACCAGCATCGAGACTCCGCCGGTGATCACGCCGCCGGCGAGCAAGGGGAGGCCGAAGAGCAGATTGAGGGCGATCGCACCGCCGATGACCTCGGCGAGGTCGGTCGCCATGGCCACGGTCTCGGCCTGCAACCAATACAGCAAGCGCTGCCAGGTGTGCCTGAGCCGTTCGCCCATGAGTTCGGGCAGGCTGCGGCCGGTGACCAGGCCCAGTTTTGCCGACAGGTACTGCACGAGCCAGGCCATGACGTTCGCCGACACGACGACCCACACCAACAGGTAACCGAACTGCGCGCCCGCGGTCATGTTGCTCGCCACGTTGCCGGGATCGAGGTAGGCGACGCCGGCGACCAGTGCCGGACCGAGCAACGGAAGCAGTCGCTTCGTGCGAGAGTAGGCCGTATCCGGCCGGGTGCCCTCGTCGGTCGCCGCGGTATTCACAACCCATAGTCTAATATTTCGGTGTACCGAAAAACAGCATGAGATCGTTCGGGAGAAGGCGACCGTGAACAGCGTCATTGAGGACTACGTCAAGGTCATCTACTCTCACACCGAGTGGCAGAATCAGCCGCTCACCACGTCAGCGCTTGCCGAGCGGCTGGGCCTGGCCGCCTCATCGGTGACCGAGATGGTCAAGAAACTCGTCACGAGCGGCCTGGTGACCCACATTCCGTACGGGGCCATTGAACTCACCGACGCCGGTCGGTCCCTGGCGCTGCGGATGGTGCGCCGGCACCGGCTCATCGAAACCTGGCTCGTTGAATCCTTCGGCTACAACTGGGACGAGGTGCACGACGAGGCGGAAGTGCTCGAGCACGCCGTCTCCGACCGGATGCTGAACCTCATTGCCGACAAGCTCGGCCATCCGCAGCGCGATCCGCACGGCGACCCGATCCCGGATGCCCGTGGGCGGCTCGTCCGCCCCGCCGCTGTGGTACTCACCGACGCTCCGGACGGGTTCACTGGGCAGGTAGTGCGCATCAGCGACCGCAACCCGGAACTGCTGCGCTATCTCGAGTCGCAGGCGATCACGGTGGACTCCCGCCTTACCGTCGTCCGCCGGATGCCGTTCGGCAGTTCCATGACGATCGACGTCGGGGGTGTAGAACGTGAACTCGGCGATGAGGCGGCCGCGTCCATCTGGGTGGCCGAAGCCGGCGGTGCTCCGCAGTCGCGCTAGCGTTGACAGCGATGAACGACAACGCACCCAGCACCTCCGTCCCGATCGACGACTCCCCGGCCGAGCGCATCCACGCCGCCGTGCGACGCTTCGGCGAACCCGTCGTCGCCACCCGGGCGGCCAACCTGCTGCGCGGCCGCAACGAGGGCGACGAGTTTCTGCTCTGGGTCGGCGGCCGCCACGCCCAGGGCGTGCTGGATGGTGCGCCTGCACTCTATTGGCCGGAGTTGTGGGGGGCCAGGGCACTGTTGAGCGCCTGGGACGATTCTGCCGCGGAGGCAGTCGTTGCAGGTCTGGACAACCAGGCCTGGCGGGTGCGGGAAATGTGCGCCAGGGTCTGCGCGGCGCACGGACTGGATGCGGCCGGCGCGCTGCTGCGCCACACGACGGATGCGGTGCCCCGGGTACGCGCCGCCTCTGCTCGGGCGCTGGCCACAGCCGGCGAGGCGAGCAGCGCCGCAGCCCTCACCGCGATGCTGAGGGATCCGGACAAGGAAGTGCGCCGGGCCGCGCAGCAGTCGCTAGCGGCGCTCACCACCCGCACCGACGCGGTGAGCACCGAACAACCGCACAGCTAGCGGTTAGTCCGCACTAGCGGTCAGTCGAGCGATTCCGGCTTCAGCGCCGCGTCACCGTCGGCCAGCTGGCGCGCGTCGCTCCGGTTGGCCGCGCGGGCCTTCACGCTGGAACGGATGTAGTGGTAAATGGTGGGGATCAGCGTCAGCACTACCGCGCCGAGCAGGATGATGTCGATGTACGACTTGACGAAGTCCGCGATCGGCGGGATGTAACCCAACAGGTACCCGCCCAGGGTGAGGCCGATGCCCCAGAGGATGGCGCCGACGAAGTTGTACAGCGAGTACTTGCGGTAGTTCATGTGTCCGACGCCCGCGGCTACCGGTGCGAAGGTGCGTAGGATCGGGACGAACCGCGCCAGAACTACGGCTAGCGGCCCGAACCTCTCGAAGAACGCGTTGGTGCGCGCCACGTTGTGCTTGCTGAACAGCCCGCTTTCCTTCTGCTCGAAGATCCGGGGGCCGGCCTTGTGCCCGATCAGATAGCCCACCTCGCCGCCGAGGAATGCGGCGAACCCGATTGCTAGCGCCGCCCACCAGACGTCCACACCGATGCCGGGGTGGAATGCGAACAGCCCCGTGATCACCAGGAGCGTGTCGCCCGGCAGCAGGAATCCGATCAGCAGCCCGGTCTCGGCGAAAATGATCACGCACACGCCGATCAGCGCGTATGGGCCGAACCCGTGGATCAGAGTTTCCGGGTCAAGCCAGGGGATGAGGGCGGTGGCAGTCACGTACGATCTGTCTCCATTCGGGTTCGGCCGAGGCTGCCTCGACCACACAGTGCTTCCCACAGAGTAACTGTCGCCACCTGCGAAGAGGACTACAAAAAACTTACTGTCGTGCGGGAGAAGGGACTTGAACCCTCACGCCTTTCGGCACAGGTACCTAAAACCTGCGTGTATACCAATTTCACCACTCCCGCGAGCGAGTCAAGGCTACTTGATCGCCGCCCACCGTTGAACGGCCGCCGCCTCCGGCCTGTGGATAACCCGCACCACCCCCATTCGTTCTGGCGCATGATGGCCCGATGAGCAGAGCCGTCGCCATCATCACCGACCGCGTGCGGGAACGTGTGCGCCTGGACGGTGTCGATTTGAGCCGCGACCGCGACTTGGCGCACCGGTACGTGCACGATGAGGTTCAGCGGTACAGCGAGTATGCGCTCGGCGGCTCGGTGCCATTGCTCGCCGACGAAGCCCAAACCGCGAGGGACATCGTCGCGAGCATCGTCGGATTCGGGCCTCTGCAGCGTTTCTTCGACGATCCCGAGGTCGAGGAGATCTGGATCAATTCTCCGACCGAGATCTTCATCGCCAAGGGCGGCCTCGCCGAGCGCACCGCGGTGGAATTGACGGACACCGCCGTGCGCGACCTGGTGGAACGGATGCTGCAATCGACCGGCCGCCGCGTCGACGTCTCGAGCCCGTTCGTCGACGCGTCGCTGCCCGACGGATCGCGGCTTCACGTTGTCATCCCCGACGTGACGCAGAAGCACTGGGCGGTCAACATCCGCAAGTTCACGCAGCGCATCAAGGAGTTGCAGCACCTCGTCGACATGGGCTCGCTCACCGCTCACGCCGCCGAGTTTCTTCGCGCCTGTGTGCTGTCCGGGCAGAACATCCTGGTCTCCGGTGCCACTCAGAGCGGCAAGACCACGCTGCTGAATGCCTTGTTGTCTGCATCCCGCCCGCAGGAACGCATCGTCACGGTTGAGGAAATCTTCGAGCTCGACCTGCTCGCCCGCGACACCGTGGCCATGCAGTGCCGTCAGCCCAGCCTGGAAGGCACCGGCGAGATCTCCCTGCGCCGGCTGGTCAAGGAAGCGCTCCGGATGCGCCCGGACCGCCTGGTGGTCGGCGAAGTGCGCGAGGCGGAGTCGCTCGATCTGCTGATCGCGTTGAACAGCGGTATCCCGGGAATGTGTTCGATTCACGCGAATACCGCGTCGGATGCGCTCGCCAAGCTGTGCACGCTTCCGCTGCTGGCCGGCCGGAACATCGACTCAGCCTTCGTGGTGCCCACCGTGGCGAGCGCGATCGACATCGTGGTGCACTGCGAGTTGCTACGCACCGGCACCCGCCGCATCGCCGAAATCTCCGCGCCGACCGGCAGGTCCAGCCAATCGGCGATCGAGACCGGATCGATCTTCGCACTGCGGCATGGCATCCTCGAGGCGACAGGGACGGTGCCGGTGAAGACCGCCAAGTTCCAGGCCTGCGGCGTCGATCTTCCGGCGATTCTCGGGGTGAACGGATGACTCTGCTGCTGGGCTGCGGTCTCGGCCTTGGCCTCGTGCTCACCCTGTCACCGCTGCTCTGGCCCGCCGAACGCCGCCGCCGCCGCGACAGGCAACTCTTCGGCGGTTTCCACGACAGGCTCGCTCAGGCCGGCCTTCATTTCGTCAGCATGCCTCTGCTCGTCGTGGTGTCACTGATCGTCGCCGCGGTGGGCGCGGCCACCACCTTCGCGCTGGTTCCGGTCGTGGCGCTGGCCGCGGCCGCCGGTCTGGTCGCCGCCACAATGCCCACCGTGGTGGTCAATTGGCGGGCGCGGCATCGGCGCCGGGCCACTCGGGGGAACTGGCCGGATGCCGTCGATCACCTCGTCTCCGCCGTGCGCAGCGGGCTATCGCTTCCCGACAGCGTGACCACTCTCGCGCGCCTCGGCCCCGAGGCGACCAGAGAGGACTTCGCGGCGTTCGAGCGCGACTATGTCGCCACCGGCAACTTCCAGGTCGCCGTGGACGGTGTGAAGGCGCGGCTGGCCGATCCGGTGGCCGATCGCATCCTGGAAACGCTGCGGATGTCCCGCGAGGTCGGCGGTACCGAGCTGACCACCGTGCTGCGCAACCTGGCCGCATCGCTCCGGAGCGAGGTCGCCATGCGCGCCGAGGTCGAAGCGCGCCAGTCCTGGATCGTCAACGCCGCCCGGCTCGGGGTGGCAGCGCCGTGGATCATCCTGCTCATGCTGTCCACCCGCACCGAAGCGGCCAGTGCCTACAACACGCCAACCGGAGTCATCGTGATCGTTGCCGGTCTGGTCGTGAGTGTCGTCGCCTACCGGCTGATGCTCGCCCTCGGTCGGCTGCCGGAGGAGCGGCGGTGGTTCCAATGAACTCCATCACGGCCTGGGGCGTGGTCTGCGGCATCACCCTGGGTGTGGGGCTGTGGGCGCTGGTGAGCATGCTGCCCAGATTGAGCCGGCCGCGCTTGATGCATCGGGTGGCACCGTATCTGGTCGATGTCTCCGCGGGTGCCCGGGCGCTGGTTGCCCGCCGTGCGGTGGACCCGCTGCCGCTGTTCGGCGCACTGTTTTCGCCGCTGTTCACCCGGGGGAGGACGCTGCTATCGGCGGCGCTCGGCGGCGCCGGCGTCGTTGGCGTGCGGCTGAGGCAGGCCGGGTCGTCTGAGACCGTCGAGAGCTTCAGGTCCCGCCAATTGGTGGTCGCCATCTGTGGTGTCGGCGTTGGCGTACTGCTGGGCTTCGCCCTCTCCCGGGTCCACGAACAACCGATCCCGCTGCAACTCGCACTCGTGCTGGCGTGCGGACTGGCTGGGATCCTGCTCTGGGATCGGCTCTTGCAACACCGCGCAGCCGGTCGCATCCGTCGGATGGCCAGCGAACTGCCGACCGTGCTGGAATTCTTGACGCTGAGCCTCTCCGCCGGTGAAGGCATCCTCGACGCGCTGCGCCGAGTTGCGCGGGTCGGCCGCGGCGAGCTCGCGGCGGAGCTGGCGAGCGTGGTGACCGCAGTCAACACCGGATTACCGCTCGCGTCCTCCTTGAGCGCCCTCGCCGACGGGGTGCGGTTGCCGGCGTTGACCCGTTGTGTGGAGCAAATCACCGGGGCACTCGAGCGCGGCACGCCACTGGCCGAAGTGCTGCGCGCCCAGGCGCAGGACGCACGCGATGACGCGAAACGGCAACTGCTGGAGAGCGCCGGCACGAAGGAGGTGGCCATGATGCTGCCACTGGTCTTCCTGATCCTGCCGACCACCATCGTGTTCGCGATTTTTCCCGGCATCTTCGTGCTGCAGTTCGGCTTCTAGCTCCAAGGAAGGGAATCGACCATGACCGCATTCAGGCGGCTGTTCCGCAACGACCGGGGCGACGTCCCCGGGTGGGTACTCATCACCCTGATGACCGCTGGGCTGGTGATCATCATCTGGAGCCTCGCCGGGCCCGCCCTCAGCAACGTGTTCCAACAGGCCATCGAACGCGTGACCGGATTCTGACACCATGCCGCGGCGGCTGCTGCACGGCCAGGACGGCGATGCCACCGTCGACTTCGTGCTGGTCGGGGCGCTGCTCACCGTGCTCACGCTGGGCGTCATCCAACTCGGACTCGCCCTCCTCATTCGCAACACCGTGCTGGACGCGGCCGCGGAAGGAGCCCGCTACGCCGCTCTGGCCGACAACGGGCTCGATGACGGCGTGCAACGCACCAGGGACCTGATCACCCTCGCGCTGGGTACCAGTTACGCCGACGATATCGACGCATCCTACGAACACCATCTTGGCACCGCCGCCGCTGTGATCACCGTGCGCGCGCCGTTGCCGCTCATCGGGCTTCTCGGCATCGAGCAGGGGATGGAGGTACAGGGCCATGCCGCGGTGGAGTCGCTGGAGTGAGGACGACGGCACCGCGACGCTCGAGTTCATCACCGCCGGACTGATCCTGCTGGTGCCGCTGGTGTATCTGGTGCTGTCCATGGCCGCGATTCAGGGTGGGGCGTTCGCCGTGGAGGGAGCCGCCCGGCAGGCGGTGCGCGTGTTCGTGCAAGCCGACACCCTTCCGGAAGCGCGGGAGCAGGCCGAGCTGGCGGTGCGCTTCGCGCTCGCGGATTACGGGCTGGATGCCGGCGACGCGGCGGTGGCGGTCAGTTGCGCACCGCGCCCCGACGACTGCCTGACCCGCCTGAGCAGGGTGACAATCACCGTGGCCATGACGGTCCCGCTTCCGGTGCTGCCGGCCGTGCTGACCGACGGCACGCCGCTCGGGGTGCCAGTGCACTCCGGTGCCACCGAGCAGGTGTCACGATTTTGGAGCGGAGGATGACGACACGAACCCGTGCGCGCGGACGGCCCAGGCCCGGCACTGCCTGGCAATTGGGTGACGAGGACGGCTCCACGCTGCTGCTCACCATCTTCTACGGCTTCGTGGCCCTGGTGCTCATCCTGCTGGTAGTGGCCGCCACGTCGCTTTACCTGGAACGCAAGCGGCTGCTCGGCGTCGCCGACGGCGCGGCGCTGGTCGGCGCCGAGGCGTTCGCGCTGGATGCGGTCACGCTGACCCCGCAAGGGCCGCGCCCGACTCTGCGCTCGGCCGATGTCGCGGCCGCCGTCGACGAGTACCTTCAGACGATTCCGGGCGACAGCCTCAAGGAGCTCGTGGTCGAACGTGCCGAATCCGTCGACGGGGAAAGCGCCACTGTGCAACTGTCCGCGTATTGGCGGCCGCCGCTGGTCTCCCTGCTGGTGCCGGACGGCATCCGCATCGACGCCACCTCGGTGGCGCGGTCCGTGTTCTCTTGACGCGGTGTTCTCTTGACCGCGGTGTTCTCTTGACCGCGGTGTTCTCTTAATCGCGGTGTTCTTCTCATCGCTCCCGGTCGACGAACAGCGGGAACGGCGATTGAAAAAGATCTCAGAATCGTAACCGTGCCGGACCCTTGACAGTCCGTCTGGTGCGGTTCACACTTGCCCTGTTCGAAACAGTTTCGCTGTCTCGACACTGCCGCGGGAGGTAGCCATGGCAGACACGGATGCGCCGCTCGATGTCGTGCAGCGCCTGGTGAACGCCACCAACGAGCACGATCTCGCCGCAATGGTGGCGTGTTTCGCCACCGACTACCGTAACGAGACCCCCGCCCACCCGTCTCGGAGTTTCACCGGCAGCGACCAGGTGCGAGCGAACTGGGAACAGATCCTGCGTTTCGTGCCGGACCTGCGTTCCACGCTGGTGCGCACCGTGGTCGACGGCGACACCGTGTGGACCGAGTGGGAGCAGCGTGGCACCCGTCTGGACGGCGGTGAGCACGCCATGGCCGGCATCGTCATCTTGGGCATCACGGCCGGCCTGATCCAATGGGCGCGATTCTACCTGGAACCGGTCACGGAAGGCGGCGACATCAATCAGGCGGTTCGCGAGCAGTTCGTCAGGGCGCCGGGGGAGAGTTCGTGATTCTCGTCGCCGGCGGCACCGGTCGTCTCGGCCGGCTCGTGGTCGAACTGCTCCGGCAGCGCGGGGCCCAGGTGCGCGTGCTCACCCGGGATGTCGAGCGGGCCGCACCGCTTCGACCGCTCGGCGTCGAGGTCGCGCGCGGCGACGTCAGGCGGGCGGCCGACCTGACGAGCGCGATGGACGGCGTGGACACGGTGCTGTCGGCGATGCACGGGTTCGTCGGCCACCGCGGGATCTCTCCGGCGTCGGTCGATCGGGACGGCAACCGCAATCTCGTCGAGGCGGCCGAGCACGCCGGCGCATCCGTCGTCATGATGTCCGTTGTCGGCGCCGCCCCCGACAGCCCGCTCGAACTGTCCCGGATGAAGGCCGCCGCCGAGCAGCACCTGCGCACCGTCTCGTCGTCGTGGACCATCGTGCGCGCCGTCGCATTCGCCCAGTTGTGGATTGAGCTGATGCAACAGACGGCGGCGCGCGGCGGCAGGCCGCTGGTATTCGGACAGGGCCAGCAGCCCATTCAGTTTGTCTCGGTGGACGACGTCGCCCAGGCGGTGGCGATCGCGCTTCTCGACGAGTCGTTACGCGGCAGTGCGATCGAGATCGCCGGACCGGACCGGTGGACCTTCACCAGGCTGGCCGAGGCCGTTCAGGACACTGCTGGAAGGACCGGTCCACCGCGTCACATTCCGCCCGCAATGCTGAAGGTGATGGCATCGCTTGGCTGGGTGCAACCGCAGTTGGCCCGCCAAGCCAAGGCGGCCCTGGTGATGGACCGTGAGCCGCTGCCGAGCGCGGACGGCGCGTTCCGGCTGGCGCATCCGGAGCTCCCATCGACCTCGATCACCGAGTTGCTGGCGGCCGGGGAAGATACCGCGGCAGGTACCGCGCGAGGATCCCGGCGCCGAGGAGACCAAACGCACCCATGATGCTGCTGGCGATCGCGACCGAGGCCAGCGCCGTGATGAGGGCGACCGCCAGGGGAGCGGCGGCACTGCCGGCATCCGAGGTGAACCGCCAGGCGCCCAGGAACGGCGCCGGGTCGGACTTGTCGGCCAGGTCGGCGCCGAGGGTCATCAGAAGCCCGCTGCCGATCCCGTTGGCCAGCGAGAGCAGGATCGCGACGCCGATGAACCAGACCACCCGGCCGGGAACGTCATGGGTGAACGCGAGGACGATGTGGCCGGCGCCCAAGCCGACCATGGACGGGATGGCGGTCCACATCCGGCCGAATCGGTCCATGATCTGCCCGCTGGCATAGAACAGCGCGAAGTCAACCCCGCCGGCCACGCCGATGATCAACGCGGTGTTCGCGTCGCTGATGCCGATGCTCACCGCCCACAGCGGCAGGATCACCTGCCGACTGGCCCGCAGCGCACCGATCAGTGCCGCGCCGCCGCCGAGCTTCACGAGCACGCCGCGGGATGACCAGATGGTGTGGAACAGGCCGTTCGCCTGCCGAGTGATGAATTTCTCATCCTCGTGAGGCCTGCTGCGCGAGGTGCCGAAGGTCGCCGCCGGGTCGGGCAACAGCAGCAGGATCACGGCCGCAACCAGGCACGCGCCGATGTGGATCCAGAACACCGACTGGGAGGTGCCGGAGAGGTGAATCACCGCGGCGCTGATGAACGGGCCGATGAAGTAGCCGAACCGGAAGGTGCCACCGAGCGAGGACAGCGCCCTGGCCCGGTAGGCGACCGGTACGTAACTGGTCATGAAGGCATGCCGGGCCAGCGCGAACACGGCGGTCGCGAGCCCCACCAGCAGGATGCCGAATGCCAGCAACCACGGGTTCGGCGCAACCATCGCGGTGACCAGCCCGGCGATGGAAAGGAACGACGCGCTGATCATCGCGGTCCGCTCGCCGATCCGGCTGACGATCCAGCCGCTGGGGATGTCGCCGAGCAGTTCGCCGACCATGATCATCGCCGCGATGAAACCGGCGACGGCGAGCGTTGCGCCCAGGTTGTGTGCGACGACCGGGATGATCGGGATGATCGCACCCTCGCCGATCGCAAACACCAGTGTGGGCAAAAACGCGGCCAACGCCACCGAACGCAGGCTGAAAGGCCGCTCGGGCGTACTCGTCACCCGTCAACTCTAGGGCCGTGTCCCCGCCCCGTCCTTAACCCGTTTCAAGGAAAAACTGTCACCGAGGGCCCTGCTTCCCGATGCAGGGAGCCGGTCACGACAGAAAGTCCTTGAAACGGGTCAGGACGGGGGGAGGGGCGGGAGCAAAGTAGGCTGGAGCAAATGGATGAGCTGGATATTTCGGGGCAGATTGCTGCCCTTCGCGCGACTTTTGCGGACATCCGCGCGGTCATCGGCGTCGAGCGGCTGAAGGCCGAGATCGCCGAACTGAGCCGGCAGGCGGGCGTCCCGGATCTGTGGGATGACACCGACAAGGCGCAGAAGATCACCAGCGACCTCTCGCACCGGCAAGCGGAGTTGGCGAAGATCGAGAGCATCGAGCACCGTCTGGATGACCTCGAGGTGCTCGCCCAACTGGCCAACGAGGAGTCCGACGAGGCCGCCGCGCACGAGGTGCGCACCGAATTGGCCAGCGTGCAGAAAGTCCTCGGTGAGCTCGAGATCCAGACCCTGCTCAACGGCGAATGGGATGCCCGGCCCGCCGTGATCACCATCCGGGCCGGCGCGGGCGGCGTGGACGCCGCCGACTTCGCGGAGATGCTGCAGCGGATGTACCTACGCTGGGCGGAACAGCACCGCTACAAGGCCACAGTGCTGGACACCAGCTACGCCGAAGAGGCCGGCATCAAGTCCACCACCATCGAGCTCGACGCCCCGTACGCGTTCGGCACGCTCAGCGTTGAGGCAGGAACGCACCGCCTGGTGCGGATGAGCCCGTTCAACTCGGCGGGCAAGCGGCAGACCAGCTTCGCCGCGGTGGAGGTCATCCCGCTGATGGAGGAGACCGAGGCGATCGACATTCCGGAGGGCGACATCCGGGTGGACGTGTTCCGCTCTTCCGGGCCCGGCGGACAATCGGTGAACACCACCGACTCCGCCGTGCGGATCACGCACATCCCGACCGGCACCGTCGTGTCGATGCAGAACGAGAAGAGCCAGATCCAGAACCGGGCGGCGGCGATGCGCGTGCTGCAATCGCGGCTGCTCGTGCTGCAGCACGAGCAGGAGGCGGCCACAAAGAAGGAACTGGCCGGCACCATCACCGCCAGCTGGGGCGACCAAATGCGCAGTTACGTGCTTGCCCCCTACCAAATGGTGAAAGACTTGCGCACCGAGTACGAGGTGAACAACCCGTCCAACGTGTTCGACGGTGACCTGGACGGTTTCATCAACGCGGGCATCAAGTGGCGCAAGCAGGCGAAGAGCTAACCGTCGGCCTGTCGCTGAAGGCTTTCGGGACCCGGCCTCTAGGCTCGAGAAGTCATGATTCGATTCGATGAAGTAACGAAGCTCTACGCTCGGAATACCAGACCGGCGCTGGGTTCGGTGACCGTCGAGATCCTCCGCGGGGAGTTCGTCTTCCTGGTCGGCGCATCCGGCAGCGGCAAGTCGAGTTTTCTGCGTCTCGTGCTCAAAGAGGACAACCCGACCTCCGGGCAGATTCACGTGCTCGGTCGCAACCTGCGCAGCCTCAGCAGCCGCAAGGTGCCCTATTTCCGCCGCAACATTGGCGTCGTGTTCCAAGACTTCCGGCTGCTCCCGCAGAAGTCGGTGTTCGCCAACGTCGCCTTCTCACTGCAGGTCATCGGCAAGAGCAAGGGCTTCATCCAAGAGGCGGTGCCGGATGTGCTGAAGATGGTGGGTCTGGCCGGCAAGTCCAGCAGGTTGCCCACCGAACTCTCCGGCGGCGAGCAGCAACGCGTGGCCATCGCCCGGGCCATTGTGAACAGGCCAGCCATCCTGCTCGCCGACGAGCCGACCGGCAATCTCGACCCGGCAACCAGCGCCGGCATCATGGCTCTGCTCGAGCGAATCAACACGAACGGCACGACGGTGATCATGGCCACCCACGAGGCCGGAATCGTCGACCAGATGAAGCGGCGCGTCATAGAACTGGTGAACGGCCGGGTGGTGCGCGATGAACGTCACGGTGGCTATCAAACCCAGGCGCTCCCGGTGCAGCAGCAAGGAGCCGCCCGGTGAGGTTCGGCCTGATCATGTCCGAGGTCGCCGGCGGCCTCAAGCGCAATCTGTCGATGGTCGTCGCGGTGGTGCTGGTCACGTTTATCTCACTCACCTTCGTCGGCGCGGCGATGCTGCTGCAGTTGCAGATCGGCCAGATGAAGGGGTACTGGTACGACCGCGCCGAGGTGGCCGTGTACCTGTGCACCGACGTCGCCGACGGTGGCAACTGCAACTCCGTTGCCGCCACCGCCGAGCAGATCGCCCAGGTCAAGGATCAGTTGTCATCCGCGCCGCTGAAGCCGCTCATCACCCGATTCGAGTTCGAAAACCACGAGCAGGCGTACGCGAAGTACCAGCAGCAGTTCGCCGGCAGCAAATCATCCGGTTTCGTCACGCCCGACTTCCTCCCCGAGACCTACTGGGTCAACCTCAAGGACCCTTCCCAGTCGGACGTGCTCGTCGAGAGCCTGTCCGGCAAACCGGGAGTCGACGAGGTCGTCGATCAGCGCAAATACCTGCAGCCGATCTTCTCGGCCCTCGGCGCCGCCAGCTACACCGCCATCGGCATCGCAGGACTCATGCTCATCGCGGCGGTGCTGCTCATCGCAATGACCATCCGGCTGTCCGCGTTCTCGCGGCGCCGGGAGCTGGGAATCATGCGCCTGGTCGGCGCCTCGAACCGGTTCATTCAAACGCCGTTCATCCTCGAGGGGGTGATCGCCGCGCTGGTCGGCTCGGTGGCCGCCGGCGCCGCCGTCTTCGTCGGCGTGAAATTCTTCGTGCAGGACTACCTCGCGGTCATGCTGAAATCCACGCCGTTCGTGGGGCTGGACGATGTGCTCATCGTGGTCCCGGTCCTGCTGGTGATCGGCGCATCGTTGGCTGCGATCTCCGCGAGCATCGCAATCAGCCGGTACCTCAAGGTCTGACCCCGCGGGCTAGAATGATGGGCTGCCCGGTTTTCCCGGGTGGTCGCCGTCATCAACCAAGGAGTGCGTCGTGCCCAGGGATCGTGGCCAGAAAGTCGTGGCCAGTAATCGCAAAGCGCGCCACGACTACACCATCGAGGACACCTTCGAGGCGGGCCTGGTCTTGACGGGCACGGAGGTGAAGTCGTTGCGCGCCGGTCGCGCCTCCCTCGTCGACGGCTACGGCTTCATCGAAGCAGGCGAGGCGTGGCTGGATGCCGTACACATCCCGGAGTACAGCGGCGGCAGCTGGACCAACCATCCGCCTCGGCGCAAGCGCAAAATGCTGCTGCACAAGGCGCAGATCCTGAAGATCCAGAACAAGATCTCCAGCGGCGGTTACACGTTAGTCCCGCTGTCGCTGTACTTCAGCGACGGGAAGGCGAAGGTCGAGTTGGCGGTGGCCAAGGGAAAGCGCGAATACGACAAACGTCAGGCACTACGTGAACGCCAGGACAATCGAGAGGCCGCCCGGGCGATGGGAACGCACCGCAACCTCGGCGATTGACCGCGGAGGGGGTAAGGCGCGACGTCAGGCATAGATTCGGTCGCCCCGGTGTTCTATACTCAAAGGCCGCATCCTTTGGGCTGCGCTTGATAACTCAACAGCGTGTGATAGTGACCACCTTCATGGGGATGATCGGTTTCGACATTGCCTGAGTGAGTGTGGGAAGCGGGTCGAGGATGCAGGGTTATCTCGTAAACGACCTCTGCAAACAATAAGTGCGAAATCTAACCGCGCTGACTTCGCCCTCGCTGCCTAAGCGAGCGCACTAAAGAAGTCCGTCAGACCGGGAATGCTCTCTACCCGGATCCTGGCGTTATCTAGAGAGATTGCTTCTATGTTCCGCCTTGGGGCATAGAGGGACTTACACCAGGGCTGGGCTTGTCGGATTAGGTGCCAGTGGCAAATTCCGGAGCCGAGTGGAACGCCAGCACTGGCTACACCCGTAGAAGACACACGACCACAGCAGTGGACGGGGGTTCAATTCCCCCCATCTCCACCACCGGTCGCTATCGCACACTGTTGAAAGGCCACCCCGCTCGGGGTGGCCTTTCTCATGCCTACGCCTGTGGTGGCGCCATCAGATCGTTCCGCACTACATCAACGGCACCCGTTCGAGTCGATGGACCGCTCGTGCGCTCCATCTTCACGAGCACGATGCCCGCCACGATGAGCGCTCCGCCGAGACCCTGCATCAGGGTCGGCACCTCGCCGAGCAGCCACCAGGCGAACAGGATCGCGAACAGCACCTCGAGCAGACCGATGAACGAGGCGACCCGAGAGCCCAGCTTTGCCGCCGAGAGGATGCCGGCGAGATAGGCGAAGGCGGTCGCCACGATGACGACAACACCCATGGGGACCACCCACCAGACGCCGTGCACCCCGAGGAGGGTCACCGGTTCGAAGGCGAAGGTGAACGGCACCAGCCCGATGCCACCGATGATCGCGAGCGCGATCGCGCCCACGAACAGGCCGGAGCAGATGAGCACAACCGGCGGCAGTTCGCCGGTGGGCCTGGCCGAGATGAGAAAGTACCCCGCGACGCAGACCGCGGCGGTGAGTGCGAACAGGACGCCCAGGATGTCGAGGCCGAAGGCCCCCGCGGGTTTGACCACGAGCACGAGTCCGGCGATGCTCACCACCGCGCCGATGATCGTCAGCGCGGCCGGGGCGAGCCGGGTGCGGGCCCACGCCAGGAGCACCAGCAGGACCGGCGCGGTGTACTCGATCAGCAGCGCCACCCCCACCGGGAGCCGTTCGATGGCGGCGAAGTAGAACACCTGGGATCCGACCACCGCGACGATTCCATAGGTGACGATGAGCCGCCAGCGCGACAGCAGCATCCGAAACCGACCGGCCAAAGCGATCAGCGCGGGGATCAAGAGGACCACGCCGCCGAAGCCGGCTCGCACCGCGACCGCGGAGGCCGGGGACCACCCCGCCTCCAGCAGCGGCTTGACGAACGGTCCGCTCGTGCCGAACGCCGCGGCAGAGGCGACCGCGAGGACGAGGGTGGAGGGGCGGGTGGTCTGGCGGGCAGGCCTCGTGCCGACTGCGAGGGCCATCGCTCACGCTTCCATGTCAGGAGTCAAAAGAGTTACGATGATGACATTACGCGAATCGGATGTCAGGAGTCAACATGCTCTTTGCCTATGACACGGAGGCGATGCTCGCCTTCACCACGGCGCTCATCAACACCGAGCCCGGCGCATCCAACTCCGGCGAGGACGAACTGAGCAGCATCGACGAGCTCGAGGCGCTGCTCGACGAGCACGACTATTCGGGCCGCCGGGACCGCGACGCCGCGGAACTCGAGGAGATCCGGGGGCTGCGCACCGAATTCCGGCGCTACTGGAACGTCGATCGCGATGAGGCTGCCGAGCTGGTGAACGCGGTGCTGCGTGAGGAACGGGCGCTGCCGCAACTGGCCCGGCACGGCAACTGGGACTGGCACGTGCACGCGACCGCGCCGGACGCCCCGCTGGCGAGCCGGATGCGCGTGGAGGCCGCCATGGCGTTCATCGACGTCATCCGCACCGACGATTTCGACCGCCTGCGCAGCTGCGCGGCAGACGGATGCTCCGCCGTGCTGGTCGACCTCTCGCGCAACCGGTCGAAGCGCTACTGCGACGTCGGCAACTGCGGCAACCGGATGAATGTGATCGCCTACCGCGCCAGGAAGTCGGCCAACTCCTAGCCGGAACCGGTGGCGGCCGGTCACGGTCACGGCAGCGCGATGACCGTCATCCCCGGGTGCCGGCCCGCGTTCATCGTGGCCAGCGCTTCCGGCGCCTCCTGAAGCGAAATCGTGCGGCCGACCAGTAGCCTCGGGTCGATCAGGCCGGCGGCGATCGTCGCCAGCATCGCGGGATACTCGTGCGCCGCCATGCCGTGGCTGCCGCGGATCTCCAGTTCGTTCGCGATCACTCGATCCATCGGCACCCCGGCGATGGCGTTGTCGCCCACCATCAGCCCTACCTGCACGTGCCGACCGCGCTTGCGCAGGCTCCGAATCGGGTTCTCGCAGGTGGTGCGGCTCCCGTACGCGTCCAGCGACAGGTGCGCACCGCCGCCGGTGAGCTCACGGACTCCGGATGCGATGTCTTCGGATGCGACGTCGCCGGATCCGTCCACGGTCAGGGCACCGAGTCCGCGGGCCAGCCCGAGCGCCTCGGGCGACACATCGATGCCCACCACGCGGGCTCCGGCCGCCACGGCGATCATGATCGCGGACAGTCCGACGCCGCCGCAGCCGTGCACGGCCACCCATTCCCCCGGCCGCAGCCGACCCTGCGTCATCACGGCGCGGTAGGCGGTGGCGAAGCGGCACCCGAGCGCCGCCGCGGACACGTAGTCTTGGGCGTCGGGGAGGGCGATGAGGTTCACGTCGGCGTGCGCGATGGCCACCTGCTCGGCGAAGGACCCCCACTGGGTGAAGCCGGGCTGCTCCTGGCGGTCGCACACCTGCTGGTTGCCGCCCTGGCACTGTTCGCAGTCACCGCACGCGCAGACGAACGGCACGGTGACCCGGTCCCCGACCTTCCACTTGGTCACCGCCGTGCCAACCTGCTCGATGACACCGGCCAGCTCATGGCCGGGCACGTGCGGTAGCGCGATCCCGTCGTCGTGGCCCATCCAGCCGTGCCAATCGCTGCGGCACAGTCCGGTCGCCCGCACGCGGATGACGGCGCCTGTCGGCGCGCAGTGCGGCGCGGGAACCTCGACGAGCTCGGGCAGGGCCCCGAACTCCCGGAACAGGACAGCACGCATGGCGCTCCTTCGCTGGATGTGACCCCAGTCTGGAGCATCCGGCATCACCCGCCGCGCACCTCAACGAGGCACGCGTGCGACACGCCGACGAAGTTCATCCGGCGGATTGCAGCTCGCCCTCGTCAGGGGCGGCCACCGGCGTCGGATGGCTGCGGTCGATCGAGGTGGCCAGAGGCACCTCCTTGAGGAAGCACAGCAGCACGAACGCGAGCAACGCGAGCGGAACCATGTACAGGAACAGCGGCACCAGTGCGTCGTTGTAGCCGAGCAGGATCGGGTCGCGCAGCGCGTGCGGCAGCGCCCGCACACCGTCGGGGGTTAGCGAGGTGATGCCGCCGGCCGCGTGGCTGCCGCCCGGCAGCCGCTGAGTCAGGATGTCCATCAACCGCGAGGCGAACAAACTGCCGATGATGGCGCTTCCGAGGGACGCGCCGATCTGGCGGAAGTAGTTGTTCGATGCGGTCGCGGTACCGACGAGGCTGATGTGGAAGGAGTTCTGCACGACGAGCACGAGGATCTGCATGCTCGTGCCGAGTCCGGCGCCCATGACGGCCAGGTAGCAACAGAACACCCAGATCGGTGTGTCCGGTGTCAGGGTGCCGAGCAGCGCGAGCCCGAGGGCTAGCAGCAGCGAGCCGGTGATCGGCATCCACTTGTAGCGTCCATACTTGCTCGCTAGTGCTCCCGTGACGACCGAGGTGATCAGCAGCGCACCCATCATCGGGGTCATCAGTAGCCCCGCGGTGGTCGCATCCGCCCCGAAGGTCATCTGCAGGTAGGTGGGCAGATAGCCCACGGCTCCGAACATGGCCACACCGGTGAGCAGCCCGGCGGAGGTGGTGAGGTTGAAGTTGCGGTCCTTGAACAGCATCATCGGGATCAGCGGTTCTGCAGTCTTGCGCTCGACGAGAACGAACGCGATCCCGGCGAGGATCGTTCCGGCGATGAGGCCGATGATCGTCGGGGAGTCCCAGGCGTAGTCATTGCCGCCCCAGGATGCGACGAGCACGAGGCAGGTCGTGGTGGCGGCGATGAGCGCCATGCCCCACACGTCGATGCGCGGCTTTGCGTGATCGTGCCGCGGGATGTGCAGGAACTTGACGGCGGCGAATACCGCGACGATGCCGAGAGGGATGTTCATCCAGAACGTCCAGCGCCAGCCGGGACCCTCGGTGAACCAGCCGCCGAGCAGTGGGCCGGCCACGGACGACACGGCGAAGACGGCGCCCATGATGCCCATGTACTTGCCGCGCTCGCGGGCCGGAATCACGTCGGCGATGATCGCCTGGGAGAGGATCATCAGTCCGCCGCCGCCGAGGCCCTGCACGACACGGCCGATGATCATCATGCCCATGCTGGTGGAGAGGCCGCCGATCACGGAGCCGGCCATGAAGATGACGATGGCGCCGATGAGCAGGCCCTTGCGGCCGATCAGGTCGCCGACCTTGCCGTAAATGGGCATCATGATGGTCGAGGCGAGGATGTAGGCGGTCATCACCCACAGCATCTCGTCGACGCCGTTGAGCTCGCCCACCATGGTGGGCAGTGCCGCGCTGAGCACGGTCGAACTCAGGGCCGAAAGGAACATGGCCAGCATGAGGCCGACGAACATGAGAATGAGGCCGCGTTTGGTTTCGTGCGATGCCCGGGCCGGGGTCTTGGTGCTTCGAATTTGGGTGGTGGTCATTGAGTCTGTGGAGTACCTCTCGGAAGTGGTGAGGGGCATTGCCGAGGAGCTCGAGGATGCCTCGGGCGGAACTGCCCGGTGAATTGGGTGCCCGATCTGGCACACTCACGATGGATATTATTGCACAGATTGCAATAATGCACAACTGCAGTATTGGTCGATGGGGCTGCCGAACCCTGAAGGAATCTGCGAAACTTGCGGGCACACCGCCTTCGATCGCGACGGCGGTGGCACAGCGGGAGGCCCAGGATGGGTGGACAAGCGTGAGTGAACAAGCGGATGTGCCGGGTCGTGCCAAGTCGGTCGTTGTGGGCGTGGTGCCACACCAGTCGGATGCCGTGCTCCTTCGGGCCGCGGACTTCGCTGCAGCCCTGGGTGCGGAACTGGTCTGCGTCGGCGTGGACCGGTCGCGCTACACCGTCGGCGAGAATCCCGACGGGTCGCCGGTCACGCTGCCGTTCGATCCCGACCTGCCCGAGCTCGGGGATGCGGAATTCGACGCAGCACTCCAGGGGCATATCGAAGAACTGCTTCGAGACAAAGCGGTGCGGTGGAGCGTGCACGCGGTGGCCGGGGAACCGGTCCGGGCGTTGGCGCAGCTGGCGGACACGCTGGATGCCGAGATGATCGTCGTTGGCACCCGTGACGGTGCGCGCTCCAGCATCCAGGAGTTCTTCGGCGGTTCGCTGGCGGTGCACCTGGCGCACCGCCAGAAGCGGCCGGTGATGGTCATTCCGGTCTCGCCGACGCCGCGCGGGGAGAAGCTGCCCTGGGAGGACGCTTAGCCGAGCCGGCCGCCGTGTATATTGACGACAGTGCCGATCGATCCCGCGCCAGCTTCACCGCAGGCGCGTCGACCGGTGCACCTGCATTGGCGTTACATCGGCCTGGTCGCACTCGGCGGCACGTTCGGCACAGCGGCTCGTATCGGCCTGACGGAGGCGCTTCCTTCCTGGCAGAGCGTTCCGGTGACGACGGTCGGCGTCAACATCCTCGGAGCGTTCCTGCTCGGCGTGCTTCTGGCGTCTCTGACACGCCGCGGCGGTGATGAGGGGACGCGCCGTGCCGCCCGACTCCTGCTCGGTACCGGCTTCCTGGGCGGGTTCACCACCTACAGCGCCCTGGCGGTCGACACGGACACCCTGGTCAGGAGCGGGCAGGCGGGTCTGGCGGTCGCGTACGCGCTCACCACGGTGGTCCTCGGCGCGCTGGCCGCCGCCGCGGGCATCCGCGTCGCCACCCGTCGGGGCGGCCGGCGGTGATCGTCACCGTGGTTCTGGTGTCCGTGGCAGGTGGCCTCGGCGCCGCGGCGCGACTCGTCCTCGATGGACTCATTTCCGCCAGAATCCGCTCCGCCTACCCGCTCGGCACCACCGTGATCAACGTCACCGGTTCGCTGCTGCTCGGGCTGGTCACGGGACTGGCGATTTCGCACGGGCTGCCGCAGCAGTGGCACCTCATTGTCGGCAGCGGATTCCTCGGCGGCTACACGACCTTCAGCACGGCGAGCGTTGAAACAGTGCGACTCGTTCAGGCCGGACGGTACTTCAGCGCCCTGGCGACAGGGCTCGGCATGCTGGTGTTCTCCGTGCTCGCGGCGGCGTTGGGGCTGTGGCTGGGATCGCTGTGAAGCCGACGGCGCCGGGGTAGCGTGGTCGCATGTGCGGACGCTTCGCGATGGACAAGGAAACCGACGAACTGATCGCCGAGTTCGTGGCGGCCGAGGGAACGGCGCGACTGCAGGAGTGGCGCCCGTCGTGGAACGTGGCCCCCACCGATCCGGTACCGATCGTGCGTGAGCACGGCGGACGGCGCGAGGTTGACCTGGTGCGTTGGGGTTTGGTGCCCCCGACCGCGTCGAGCTTCGGTGGCGGCAAGCCGATCATCAACGCGCGCATCGAGACCGTGGCGACCAATGGAATGTTCAAGGCCGCCTTCGCGTCCCGCCGTTGCATCGTGCCGGCCAAAGGCTACTTCGAGTGGCAGTTGCAGGAGGGCGGCAAACAGCCCTATTTCATCCACGAACCCGGCGCAGATCTCGCGATGGCCGGGGTGGTGGGCGCGTGGCCGGACCGCACCAAGGCAGCGGATGATCCGGAGCGCTGGCGGTTGTCCGTGGCCATCATCACCCGGGACGCGCACGTCGCCCCCGGTGAGGTGCACGACCGGATGCCGGCGTGCCTGGACGCCGATGCCTACGATGACTGGCTCGGCGACGGCCTGGGCACCGATGACCTGCTGCACCTGCTCGACGAGTCCTCGTTCGAGGTGGCCCATGAGCTGGGCTACTACGCGGTGTCCAAGGCGGTCAACAGTGTGAAGAACAACGCGCCAGAGCTGATCGAGTCGCTGTAGCGGTGCGGATGCGCGCGAAATTCAGGAATTCAGGATCGCCAGCGCAGCCTCGTGCAGGCGTCCGTTGGTCGCCACGGCACTGTGGTGCCACGGGCCGGGTTCACCGTCCAGCGAGCTGAACCTGCCGCCGGCTTCCTCGACGATGGGGACCAGGGCCGCCATGTCGTACACCTGCAGGTCCAACTCGCCCGCGACATCCACAAGGCCCTCGGCGACCATCATGTACGCCCACATGTCGCCGTAATCGCGGGTGCGCCACACCGCGCGGGACAACGCCAGATAGCTCTCGAGCTTGCCGGCGCCGTCCCAACGGCTCAGGCCGCTGCAACTGGCGGAAGCGTCGGCCAGGTCGGCGACGGCGGACACGCGGATGCTGCGCTCGGTTTCACCGAGGACGGCGTCACGCATCCAGGCGCCGCTGCCCTTGGCGGCCCACCAGCGCTTGCCCAGCGCCGGTGCGCTCACCACGCCTACCTGGGGCACGCCGTCGACGGCGAGGGCGATGAGTGTTGCCCACACCGGCACTCCGCGAACGTAGTTCTTGGTGCCGTCGATCGGGTCGATGATCCACTGTCGGCGGGATTCGCCGACGGTGCCGAACTCTTCACCGAGGATCGAGTCACCCGGTCGCTCCCGGGTGATCGCCGAACGGAGGTCCTGCTCGACGGCCTTGTCGGCATCCGTCACCGGTGACAGGTCCGGTTTGGTGCTGACCACCAGGTCGTCGGCACGAAATCGCGCCAGCGAGAGGGCGTCGGCGGCGTCGGCCAAACGGTGCGCGAGTTGGAGGTCGGGCTGCAGGTCGGTCACGTCTCAAGGGTAGCGGGGTGGATGCGGGGGATGGGTGGGCGCTAGGCAAGCGTGGTGAGCAGGCGCTGTAGCGAGTCGAGGCGGAGTTTGCCGATCGTGCCCAGGTCACCGGACTCGGCGCGTTCCATGATGGCGCAGTCCGGCGAGTCAGGCAGGTGCGTGCAGCCCCGTGGGCACTCTTGTGCGATGACGGCGAGGTCGGTGAAGGACCGCAGGATGTTGTCCGGGTTCACGTGGCCGAGCCCGAACGACCGCACCCCCGGTGTGTCGATGATCCAGCCATCGCCCACCCGGTACGAGACGGTCGACGACGAGGTGTGCCGACCCCGCCCGGTGACCGTGTTGACCCGCCCGATCGCTCGATGCGCCTGCGGCACCAGTGCGTTCACCAGTGTCGACTTGCCGACACCCGAGTGCCCGACCGCGACGGTGGTGTGACCGGCCAGCAGGTCACGAAGCTCCTCGACCGGGATGGCATCTTGGGTGCTGGTGACCACGGTCAGATCGAGCGCGGCGAAGTTCGCCAGAAACTCGGTGGGGTCCGCCAGATCGGTCTTCGTCACGCAGAGAATGGCCGCGATGCCGGCATCGAACGCGGCGACGAGGTACCTGTCCACCAGGCGCGGCCTCGGCTGCGGGTCGGCGGCGGCGACGACGATCAGCATCTGGTCGGCATTGGCGACGATGATGCGTTCCACCTCGTCCGTGTCGTCGGCGCTGCGGCGCAGCACGGTCACGCGCGGCTGAATGCGCACGATTCGGGAGAGCGATCCCGTGTCGCCCGACGTGTCGCCCACGATGTCGACCAGGTCACCGGTGACGATCGAATGTTTGCGCAACTCGCTGGCCCGGGAGGCGGTGACGACGCGTTCGGCCTCGGTGCGCTCGCCGACCAACACCGTGTACCGCCCGCGGTCCACGGTCACCACCCGTCCGGTGACCGCATCCTCGTGCCCAGGGCGGATCTTGGTGCGCGCCCGATTGCCCTTGGGGTTGGGGCGCACCCTGGCCTGAAAGTCGGCGTACTTGTCCTCATCGTCTTCGCCGGAGTCGGTGAGCCAGCTCATCGACTTACAGGATGCTGAGCGGATCGACCGAGACCCTGGTCAGCCCCAGAAGCGGTCCGAGCCACAGCGACGCGAACTCCGGCAGTGTCTTGGTCGTGGTCTCGATGTCTTCGATGTCCACGCCGGGGACCGCCAGTCCGATGATGGCACCGGCCGTCGCCATCCGGTGGTCTTCGTAGGTGTGCCAGAGACCGCCGTGCAGCGGGGCAGGCTCGATGGCGAGGCCGTCGTCCGACTCGGTGACCGATCCGCCCAGGGCGTTGATCTCTGCGGTCAGCGCCGCCAGCCGGTTCGACTCATGCCCCCGCAGATGACCGATCCCGGTGATGCGGCTGGGGCCGGATGCCAGAGCGGCCAACGCGACGAGTGCCGGCGCGAGCTCGCCGCAGTCGCTGAGGTCCACCTCGACACCGGGGATGCCATCGCCGGCCACGCCCGTGCCGCCGTCGACGGTGAGGGCGCCTTCCGAGAAGGTGACGGTCGCGCCGAACAGTGGAAGCAGTTCCTTCAGCCGGGCGCCGACCTGGGTGGTCTCCTCCGGCCAGCCATCGATGGTGACCGTGCCACCGGCCACAAGGGCCGCCGCCAGGAACGGTGCGGCGTTGGACAGGTCCGGTTCGATGTCGACATCGCGCGCCGCGATCGGCCCGGCCGGAACGATCCAGTGGCCAGGCTGCGGCGTCTGCACCTGCACGCCGCGGGCCGCCAGAGTGTCGATGGTCATCTCGATGTGCGGAAGGCTGGGTAGCGTGGCGCCGGTGTGCCGCAGCGCCAGCCCGTTGGTGAAGCGCGCAGCGACCAACAGCAGCGCCGAGATGAACTGGCTCGACGCGGAGGCATCCACGTCGATCTCCCCACCGGCGACAGCGCCCTCCCCATACAGGCTGAACGGCAGGCGCCCGCGGCCGTCGTCGGTGACATCTACCCCCAGCGCACGCAGCGAGGCGATAGTGCCCCGCATCGGGCGTTTCCGGGCACTGATGTCTCCATCGAAAGCGACCGGCCCCAGGGCCAGCGCGGCCACCGGCGGAACGAAACGCATCACGGTGCCGGCGAGACCGCACTCGATCGACGCGCCGCCGCTGAGTTCGCCGGGGGTCACCAGAAGGTCCATGCCGAACTTGCCGGATCCGGACACCTCGACAATGGAGGTGCCCAATGCCTTCAGTGCGTCCACCATCAGGTTGGTGTCGCGCGAGTGCAGCGGTGCGCGCAGCAGGGATGGGCCGTCGGCGAGGGCGGCGAGCACGAGTTCCCGGTTGGTGAGCGACTTGGAACCGGGCAGGCGCAGGGTGGCGTTCAGCGGATGCGAGGCCAGGGGCGCGGCCCACGGACCCGAATCGGTGACCAACTCGTTGTTGTCGTCGTACGGATCGAACTCAGGCGCGGAATAGTTGGATACAAGCATTGGTTACCAGAGTATCGGCAGAACACGGATCGAACAGGGGTGGCCAGTGACAATTGTGCTCGACCAGCCACCGCTCGCACGCCTAGATGGCTTCTCCCCTCGCAAAGTAAGCTGGGCGGCGATGACAACTTCGACCGGCGATGCCGCAGACTTCGATTCGAACGCTGCTGATTCACGCGAGGCGGAATCGGCCGCATCCGTGCCGCCGGAGACCGAGGCCGTGGAGACGCCGGCGGAGTCCGGCGACGTGCGCGCACTGTTCGAGGAACAAGCGCTGCCCTACATGGACCAGCTGTATGCGGCGGCGATGCGGATGACGCGCAATCCGGCCGACGCGGCGGACCTCGTGCAGGAAACCTTCGTCAAGGCCTTTGCCGCGTTCGAGCAGTTCAAGCAGGGCACCAACCTGAAGGCGTGGCTGTACCGCATCCAGACCAACACGTTCATCAACAGCTATCGCAAGAAGCAGCGTGACCCGTACCAGGGCACGATCGATGAACTCGAAGACTGGCAGCTCGGCAATGCCGTGTCTGCGACGGCAACCACATCGCGTTCGGCAGAGGCGGAAGCCATCGATCACCTGCCCGACAGCGCCGTCAAAGACGCGTTGCAGTCGATCCCTGAAGACTTTCGCCTGGCGGTCTACTTCGCCGACGTGGAGGGCTTCTCCTATCAGGAGATTGCCGACATCATGAAAACTCCAGTAGGCACCGTTATGAGCCGTCTGCATCGCGGCAGACGGATGCTGCGCGAACTGCTGGCCCAATATGCGCACGGACGCGGCATCGCCTCCGCGCAAAGCTCTGGGAGTGGAAAATGACCGATTGCGGTTGCGAAAAAGCGAAAGCAGAACTGGAAGAGTACCTGCACAACGAACTGGCCAGCGGCGAACTCAACGACATCGTCGAGCACCTCGCAAGCTGCCACGACTGCGAGGGCGAACACCATGTCGGTGTTGTGCTGACCGAAAAGGTGCGACGCGCCTGCGCCGAGAAGGCCCCAGCCGACCTGCGCACCCAGGTGCTGCTGAGCCTGCGCAAGACCCGAGTCGGCTGAGCGAGGCGCCGGCGAAGGCGCCCCGCCCGTCGATGAGCGGGCCGGTCGTCGGCTAGATGGTCAGTGCCCTGGCAATGACGTCGGCTTGCTCCTGCGCGCTGCGCTTCGTCGATCCGGTGGCCGGTGACGCGGAGGCCGGTCGGCTCACTCCGGTGATCGGGCGCCCTCCGAGCAGCGGCGCCAATTCCTGAAGCAGGAACGGCCATGCACCCATGTTGTTCGGCTCTTCCTGCGCCCACACGATTTCCGCGGACGGGTACCGGGCCAGCACGGCGAGGATTTCCTCGATCGGCAGCGGGTAGTACTGCTCCAACCGCACAAGGGCGACATCGGCGGCCTCGCGCTTCAGCGCCTCCGCGTTGAGGTCCCAGTACAGCTTGCCCGAGGTGAGCACGACCCGCTTCACGGCGGCGGAATCCTGGATCCTGACATCGTCGATGACCGTCTCGAACTTACCCGAGGTGAAGTCGGCGATGGCGCTGGTCGCATCCCGCCGGCGCAGCATCGACTTCGGGGTGAAGACGATGAGCGGGCGGCGCGGCCGGGCGTAGGCCTGACGACGGAGCAGGTGGAAGTACGACGCGGGCGTCGACGGATGCGTGACGGTGAGGTTGTTCTCCGCGCACAGCTGCAGGTACCGCTCGATGCGTGCCGAGGAGTGGTCCGGGCCCTGACCCTCGTAGCCGTGGGGCAGCAGCATCACCACGCCGGAGCGTTGCGACCACTTCTGCTCGGCGCTGGAGACGAACTCGTCGACGATGATCTGGGCGCCGTTGGCGAAGTCGCCGAACTGGGCTTCCCACAGCACCAGCGCATCCGCCCGTTCCACCGAGTAGCCGTATTCGTAGCCGAGGGCGGCGTACTCGCTCAGCAGCGAGTCGTAGATCCAGAACCTAGCCTGCTTCTCGCTGAGGTTGCCGAGCGGCAACCACTCCTGGCCATTTCCGCGGTCGTGCAGGATGGCGTGCCGGGAGACGAACGTGCCGCGACGGGTGTCCTGCCCGGCCATCCGCACCGGTGTGCCCTCCAGCAGCAGCGAGCCGAACGCCAGCAGTTCGCCGAACGCCCAGTCGATCGAACCGTTGCGGCTCATGCCGACCCGCTTTTTCAGCAGCGCCTGCAGCTTGGGATGCACCGTGAAGCCGGCCGGCGCGTTGTCGTGCGCGTCTCCGATGAGCTCGATGATGCTGGTGTCCACGCCGGTGCTCTCCGGCTCGCCGGCGCCAGCGTCACGCTGGGACTGCGGCAACTCCAGATCGTTCACGGCGACGTTTCCGTCCACGATGATCGGGATGGATGCCGTTTGCGCCGCGTGGGTCTCCGCGAAGGCCCGCTCTAGGCGGTCCTGGAAGTCCTGGTGGGCGGCGTCGTATTCCTCTTCGGTGATGTCGCCGCGGCCGACGAGCGCCTCGGCGTACAAGGTACGCACGCTGCGCTTGGCCTCGATCAGGTTGTACATCAGCGGCTGCGTCATCGAGGGGTCGTCGCCCTCGTTGTGGCCGCGACGGCGGTAGCAGATCAGGTCGATGACGACGTCTTTGTGGAACTCCTGCCGGAACGCGAAGGCGAGTTCGGCGATGCGCACCACGGCCTCCGGGTCGTCGCCGTTCACGTGGAAGATCGGCGCCTGGATGGTCTTGGCCACGTCGGTGGAGTACACCGAGGTGCGGCCTTCATCCGGCGAGGTGGTGAAGCCCACCTGGTTGTTGATGTTGATGTGGATGGTGCCGCCGGTGCGGTAGCCGCGCAGCTGGGACATCTGCAGGATCTCGACCACGACGCCCTGGCCGGCCATCGCCGCGTCGCCGTGCACCATCACGGGGAGCACCCGGAAGCTGCCGATCGGCTTGCGGTCCTGCTTGGCGCGGACGATGCCCTCCATGACGCCGTCAACGGCTTCCAGGTGCGACGGGTTCGCCACCAGGTACACCGGCACCTGCTCGCCGTTGGCGGCCGTGAAGGTGCCCTCGGTGCCGAGGTGGTATTTCACGTCGCCGGAGCCCTGCACGGTGCGGGGGTCTTGGGTGCCCTCGAACTCGCGGAAGATCTGGCCGTAGGTCTTGCCGGCGATGTTGGTCAACACGTTGAGCCGGCCGCGGTGGGCCATGCCGATGACGACCTCTTCGAGTTTCTCGTCCGCGGCGCCCTGCAGGATGGCATCCAGTAGTGCGATGGTGGACTCGCCGCCCTCGAGGCTGAACCGCTTCTGGCCGACGTATTTGGTCTGCAGGAAGGTTTCGAACGCCTCGGACTCGTTGAGCTTGGCCAGGATGCGCATCTGCTCGTCGTGGCCGGGCTTGGAGTACGGCCGCTCGACGCGGTCCTGGATCCACTGCCGCTGCTCCGGGTCCTGGATGTGCATGTACTCGATGCCGACGGTGCGGCAGTACGAGTCGCGGAGGATGCCCAGGATGTCGCGCAGTTTGGCGCTGCGCCGGCCGCCGAAGCCGCCGGTGACGAACTCGCGGTCCAGGTCCCAGAAGGTGAGTCCGTGCTTGTAGATGTCCAGGTCCGGATGCATCCGCTGGCGGTATTCCAGCGGGTCGATGTCGGCCATCAGGTGGCCGCGCACCCGGAACGAATTGATCAGCTCGTGCACCCTGGTGGCCCGGCTGACATCGTCCGCGAGGTCGACGCTGATGTCCATGCCCCAGCGGATCGGGTCGTACGGGATGCGCAGCGCGGCGAAGATCTCCTCGTAGAAGCCGTGCTCCCCGGTGAGCAGCTCCTGCACGATCTTGAGGAACTCGCCGGAACCGGCGCCCTGGATGACCCGGTGGTCATAGGTGGAGGTCAGCGTGATGGTCTGCCCGATCGCCAGGTCGACGACCGTCTTCACGGAGGCGCCGCGGTATTCCGCGGGGTACTGCAGGGCGCCGGCGCCGATGATGCAGCCCTGGCCGCGCATCAGGCGTGGCACCGAGTGCTCGGTGCCGATGCCGCCCGGGTTGGTCAGCGAGACGGTGGTGCCGGCGAAGTCGTCGGCGGTGAGCTTGTTGGTGCGCGCCTTGGCGACCAATTCCTCATAGGCGGCGATGAACTCGCCGAAGCCCATGGTGTCGGCACGCTTGATGCCGGGCACCAGCAGGGCGCGGCTGCCATCGGGTTTCGGGATGTCGATGGCCAGGCCCAGCGTGGTGTGGGTCGGCGCGACGACCGACGGCTTGCCGTCGATCTCCTCGTAGTAGACGTTCTGGCTGGGGAACTGCTTGATCGCCTGGATGAGCGCCCAGCCGATCAGGTGGGTGAACGAGACCTTGCCGCCGCGGGAGCGCTTGAGGTGGTTGTTGATGACGATGCGGTTGTCGATCATCAGCTTCGCGGGGATCGTGCGCACGCTGGTCGCGGTGGGAACCGTGAGGCTCGCGTTCATGTTCGTGACCAGGGCCTTGGCCATGCCGCGGATCGGGGTCACGGTGCTTTCGGGCTCGGCCTGACCCGCGGAAGCATCCGCGGCGGCCGGCGCGGTGGTGCGGGGAGCCTCGGCGGGGATCGGCTGCGGCTTCGGCTCGATGGACGTGGTCCGGGCCACCGGCTGAGCGCTGGTCGCCGTGGGTGAGGCCGGCGCTGCCGGAGCGGCCGGTGCCGTCGGTTGTGCCTGCGGTGCGGCAGTTGCCTGCGGTGCTGCAGCGGCCTGCGGTGCTGCGGCGGGGGCGGCCGGCGCCTGAGATGCGGCGGCGGTACCGTCGGCGGGGAGTCCCGCCGTGGCCTCGGTGGTGTCTACCGGACGGTAGCGTTCCAGGATGGGCCACCACGACTGGGCGACGGAGTTTTTGTCGACGATGTATTTCTCGTAGAGTTCGTCGACGAGCCACTCGTTGGCTCCGAACTCGTTCGAGGATGCGTCCTGCGACTCCACCCCGGTTACTTGGCTAGACAAAGCCCACCGCCCACTTTCCGTTGCTTCTGTCTTGGATCAGTGTGCGCGACCCTTGCTGGTCACACACCTACCAAGCTTAATCGGTTTGCAACCCCCCTGCCGACCGGAGCCCCAGGCACTACCTTTAAAAACATGCAGTTTTACGACGCGACGCCGGAGCACGATCTGACCTATTCGGACGTCTTCCTGATCCCCGGACGTTCCAGCGTCGGCAGCAGACTCGATGTGTCGCTGGCGCCGTCGGACGGCACCGGGATGTCCATTCCCATCGTGTCCGCCAACATGAACTCCGTCACCGGGCCGCGGCTCGCCGCGACGTTGGCCCGACGTGGCGGGATGGGAGTCTTGCCCCAGGACCTGCACCTGCAAGAGCTGGACACCGCCATCCGCTGGGTCAAGGAGCAGCCGGTCGGCTTCGACACGCCGATCGTGCTCGGTCCGGAGCAGACCGTGGCCGCCGCGTTGCGGCTGGTGCCGTCGGTGGCCGGTCACGGCATCGTGGTCCGGGATGCCGACGGCGACGTGCTGGGCTGCATCTCCGCCAACGCCCTGGGCAGCGCGCTGCCGGATGCCCGGCTGGGCGATCTGGTCCAGGAGCGACTGGCATCCATCGATGCCGACGACGTGACCGAGCCGCGAGCCGCCTTCGATCTGATGGTCGCCGCCGACCTCGAATTCGCGCCGGTGTTGCGGCGCGGGGTGCTGGTCGGCACACTCAGCCGCAAGAGTGCCTTGCGTTCCACGCTGTACCAGCCGGCCGTGGATGCCGGCGGTCGCCTGCTGGTGGCCGCCGCGTTGGGGATCAACGGGGACGTCGAAGAAAAGGCGCGGGCGCTGGTCGCCGCCGGTGTCGATGTGCTGGTGCTCGACACGGCGCACGGCCACCAGAGCGCGATGCTGCGCGCCATCGGCATCGTCGCCGGCCTGAACCTGTCCGTTCCGATCGTCGCAGGCAACGTCGTGACCGCCGCGGCCGTGACGGAGCTCGTCGAAGCCGGCGCGAACATCATCAAGGTGGGTGTCGGACCGGGCGCCATGTGCACCACGAGAATGATGACCGCGGTGGGCCGCCCGCAGTTCTCCACAGTGCTGGAGACCGCCGAAGCGGCGCGCTCGCTCGGCGCCCATGTCTGGGCGGATGGCGGGGTGCGCTACCCGAGGGACGTGGCGCTGGCGCTCGCGGCCGGCGCGGCATCCGTGATGATCGGGTCTTGGTTCGCCGGCACGATCGAGGCACCCGGCATGCTCGAAACGGATGACACCGGCCGGGTGTACAAGGAAAGCTGGGGGATGGCCTCCACCAAGGCGGTGCGGGACCGGTTCGACCGACTCGACCCGTATGAGTTGGCGCGCAAGACGCTGTTCGCCGAGGGCATCTCAAGCTCGAAAATCTACCTGGATCCGCTGCGACCGTCTCTGGAAGACCTGCTCGACATGATCACCTCGGGGGTGCGTTCCTCGTTCACCTACTCCGGTGCGACGACCCTGGACGAGTTCCAGGAACGCGCCCTGGTCGGGTTGCAGTCCGCATCCGGTTACGAGGAGGGCAAGGCCCTCCCGGTCGGCTGGTAGCCCCGCACCCCGTACCCCGTACCCCGTACCCCGCATCCGCACTCCTCGCCCGTCCCGTCTCATGCCCACCCCGCCCCCGTCCCGTTTCACGGAGTTTCTGTACTTCGGGCACCCGCATCCCGGTATCCGGTGCCGTCGGTGACAGAAACTCCTTGAAACGGGTGGGGACGGATGTTGCAGGGGAGCCGGATATACTCGGTCGAATAATGGACGACCCCCCTTCTCGTCGCTGCGTCGGTGTTCCCGGTGCATGAATTAGTTCTGCTGGGCGTTGGGATCCTCCTCACCATCGGCACCGGCTTCTTCGTCGCCTCCGAGTTCTCGCTGGTCAATCTGGACCGGTCGGATCTCGAAGCCCGTGAGGCCCGTGGCGAGCGTGGCCTGGCGAAGTCCATCGGTGCGCTGAAGGTGACCTCCACCCACCTGTCGAGTGCCCAACTCGGCATCACCCTCACCACCCTGCTCACCGGGTTCACCATGGAGCCGGCGTTCAGTGGACTGCTGCGCCCCGTGCTGTCCGACCTGGGCTTGGCCCCGGTCGCCGTGGCCGCCATCGCCACGGTGGCCGCCGTGGTGATCGCCACCCTGGTCTCCATGATCATCGGCGAGCTGGTCCCGAAAAACTTCGCGCTGGCGCTCCCGCTGGCGACGGCCAAACTCGTCATCCCATTCCAGGTGGCGTTCACCGTTGTGTTCAAGCCGGCGGTACTGCTGCTCAACAACACCGCCAACCTCATCCTGAGGTCCCTCGGCATCGAACCGAAGGAAGAGCTGTCATCGGCCAGGACCGCCGAGGAACTGCGCTCCCTGGTGCGCCGGTCGGCCCGCGAGGGCAGCCTCGATGTCGACACGGCGACCCTGCTCTCCCGCACCCTCGTGTTCAGCCGGCACACGGCGGACGACGTGATGACGCCCCGGCTGAGCATGGCGAGCGTGGATCGCAGCGACCCCGCCCAGGCCGTCATCGACCTGGCCAAGCAAACCGGTTTCTCCCGGTTCCCGGTCACTGACGACAACATCGACGACGTCGTCGGGTTGGTGCACGTGAAGCAGGCGATCGCCGTGCCGCGGGAGAAGCGCTCCGACGTGCCGGTGGCGGCGCTGCAATCCGAGGCGCTGCGGGTGCCGGAGACCATGAAACTCGACGTGCTGCTCGGCGAACTACGCGGTCGCGGCTACCAGATGGCCGTGGTCGTCGACGAGTATGGCGGCACGGCCGGAGTCGCCACCCTGGAAGACCTGGTGGAGGAACTCGTCGGGGAGGTCGCCGACGAACACGACCGCGCCAGAGTGGGCGTGGTGCGCTCCCGGGACTGGGTCACCTTCCCCGGCATCCTGCGCCCCGATGAGCTTCTCGAGCGTGCCGGAGTCAGCGTGCCGGAGGACGGCCCCTACGAAACCATCGGCGGCTTCATCATGAGCCAGCTGGGCCGGTTGCCGCTGGTCGGAGACACCGTCTCGGTGCCAGCCGGGGTCTTCCGCGTGGAGCGGCTGGACGGCCGACGCATCGACCGGGTTCGGTTCACCCCGAACGAACCCGAGATCGGCCCCGCAGGGCTCGAGCCGGCGGCGAAACGATGAACGAGTGGTGGGGCATCGCCTGGCTGGGCATCCTGCTCATCGCCAACGCCTTCTTCGTCGCCGCGGAGTTCGCCGTGATCTCGGCCCGCCGGTCGCAGATCGAGCCGCGCGCCGAATCCGGCAACAAGTCCGCGAAAACCACACTGTGGGCCATGGAACACGCCACGCTGATGTTGGCGACCAGCCAACTGGGCATCACCGTGTGCTCGCTGCTGATCCTTAATGTGTCGGAGCCGGCCATCCACCACATCCTCGAGATCCCGCTGACCATGATCGGGCTGTCGGATGCGGCCACGGCGACGATCGCGTTCATCGTCGCGCTCGTGATCGTGTCGTTCTTGCACGTGGTGATCGGGGAGATGGTGCCGAAGAACCTGTCGTTCTCCGTCCCCGATCGTGCGGCGCTGTTCCTGGCACCACCGCTCGTGTTCTTCGCGACGATGCTGCGGCCGGTCACCCAGGCGTTGAACGCCACGGCCAACGGGGTGGTCAGGCTGTTCCGCGTCGAGCCGAGGAACGAGGCCAACAGCGCATTCACGGTCGACGAGGTGGCGAACATCGTCGCGCAATCCACCAAGGCCGGAGTGCTCACCGACAGCATCGGCGCCCTCAACGCGGCGTTCGAGTTCAGTGTGAAGAAGGTGTCCGACATCGCGGTGCGGATGCCGGACCTGATCAGCTTGTCGGAGGCGGCCACTCCGGCCGATGTGGAGCGCTCCGTCGCCCAGCACGGCTTCTCACGTTACGTCCTGGTCGACGAGCGCGACGAGCCGACCGGTTACCTGCACCTCAAGGACGTTCTCGACCTGGAAGGCACCGAGGAGTTCGGCGAACCTGTGCCGCCGAAGCGCATCCGGCAGCTCATCTCCATCTTCGAGGGCACCGACCTCGAGGACGCGTTGACGAGCATGCGCCGGCTCGGCGTGCACCTGGCCCGGGTGTTCGACGAGGCGGGAACCACCAGGGGGGTGCTGTTCCTCGAGGACATCATCGAGGAACTGGTCGGCGAAGTGCAGGATGCGACCCGCCGCCGCTCCTAGAGAAACGCGGCGCGCGCCGACCGGCTGCCGCTGGGGACGGCGAGCCCGCCGAGGAAGTCACGCAGCCCCTCGACGGTGACGAACAGGTGGCTGGTCGCGCCGAGCGACGCGGCGCCGTCCACGTTCTCCTGCTTGTTGTCGATGAAGATCATGTCGGCCGGGACGATTCCGAGTTCTTCGGCGACCTCGTCGAAGATCTCCTGGTAGGGCTTGCGCATCCCCAGCTCCGCGCTGATGAACACCCTCTCGAAGAACCTCGCCATCGGGGAGAACCGGAACGGACTGCCGAAGTCGAATCCGGCGTTCGAGAGCATGGCCATTCTGGTGTTTCCGGCATGCAAGTCGGCGAGCACGTCGAAGGTATCCGGGTTGACGCTGAGCCAGCTGCGGAAATCGGCGAGCCAGAGCTGCTGGATGCGGGACTCGCTGAAGGGCAGCGCCAGGTCATCGCCGATGCGTTTCCAGTAGTCCCTGATGCTCAGCACGCCGTGATCGAGATCGTCGCGGTGCGCCCAGTACGACCGCCAGAACGGCTCGGGTTCCGCCTCAGCCACGGCCAGCAGCGCCGCGCGGTCCGATTCGTTCGGACTGAGCGAGATCACCTCGCCGTAGTCGAAAACCACGACTCGCCCCGGGATATTCAGTGCCAATGGGAACCGCCCTTCCAGCATCCAAACTATCGTGAGACAGATGAGCGCATTTATCGCATGGACACCCGATGATGCCCGCCACTCTATCGCCGTTCCCAGCCCGGCCGACGACAAGTATTCGCGCGGGGTGCTGGGCGTGCTCACCGGTTCCGACGACTTCCCAGGGGCGGCGGTGCTCGGCGTGGAGGCCGCGCTGCGCACCGGGGTGGGAATGGTGCGTTACCTCGGTCCGGCGCGGGTGACCAGGCTGGTGCTGCAGCGTCGGCCCGAGGTGGTGCCGGGCGGAGGACGCGTGCAGGCCTGGCTGATCGGCTCCGGGATATCGGCGCAGCACCGGGGGCCGGTGACGACGGCGCGGGCCATCGACGCGCTCGCCGAGGGCGTGCCCGCGGTGGTGGATTCTGGCGGTCTTGACCTGATCGACTCCGCCACCGGACCGGTCGTGATCACCCCGCACTATCGGGAGCTGGCACGGATGCTGGCGGTCGATTCCGACGACATCGCCGGCGACCCGGAAGGCTGGGCGGTTCGGGCCGCCGACCGGCTCGGCGTGACGGTGCTGCTCAAGGGTCACAACACCTTCATCGCGGCTCCGGATGGCACCAGGTTGATGGTCGCGGGCGCGTCGGCGTGGTTGGCGACTGCGGGCACCGGCGACGCCTTGGCCGGCATCCTCGGTGCCCTCGTGGCGACCCACTCCGGGCAGATCGGTTCGGACGCCGCGGTGCTGCCGCGGCTGGCCGCCAGCGCCGCCGCGCTGCACGCCGTCGCCGCGCAGGCGGCCGGACGGGGTGGTCCGTTCACGGTCCTGGATCTGGCCGGTGCCGTCTCGCCAGTGATCGCCGGATGGTTGGCCCCGTGAGGACTCGTGACGCGCTGCGTCAGGTGCTGCTGAATCCCTTCGCCGCGTGGTGCGGGTTCATCATCGCGCATCTGTGGTTGGGGCTGCTGAACCTGTATGCGGACGGGTATCCGCTCGGTGACGTGACAATGGTCTACAAGTTCTGGGCCGACCAGGTCATCGTGGGACATTACCTCGTGGGGGTCGACGGCGGCTGGGTGTACCCGATCGTCGCGATCCTGCCGATGCTCGCCGCCTCGGCGTTCGGGCCGGCGCTGTACGCGAGCACCTGGCTGGGGCTGGTGATGCTGCTGGATGCGGCCGCGTTCGCGGTGATCCTCGGCGTCCGAGGCGGCGAGCAGAAACGCCGCCGTGTCGTCATCGGCTGGTGGTGGACAGGCTTTCTGATCCTGCTCGGCCCGATCGCCATGGGCAGGATCGACTCGATCACGATCCCGCTCGCCATCGCCGGTGTGCTCATCGTGGCGGCCCGGCCGCAGACGGCAGCGGTCCTGCTGGCCCTCGCCACCTGGATCAAGGTGTGGCCGGCGGCTCTGCTGGCCGCGTTGGTGGTGGCCTCCCGGCAACGCTGGCGCATCCTCGCCGCCGTGGCGGGAACGAGCGCGGCGGTCATGGCGATCGCGCTGCTGCTCGGCGGCGGAGCCAACGTGTTCAGTTTCGTCGGCGAACAGGCCGCGCGCGGTCTTCAGGTGGAGGCGCCGATCAGCACCTTCTGGTTGTGGCAGGCGTTCGCCGGCGTGACCGGCACGTTCGTCTATTACGACCGGGCCATGCTGACCTGGCAGGTGGCCGGCGCGGGTGTGGATGTCGCCAGCACCATGATGACCGTGCTCATGGTGCTGTGCGTGCTGGTGATCGTGCTGATCGCGATGCTGGTGCTCCAGCGCGGCGCGAGCGCCGCCGAAGTGCTTCCGGTTCTCGCGCTGGCCCTGGTCAGCGGGCTCATCGCCTTCAACAAGGTGGGCTCACCACAGTTCATGACCTGGCTGGCCGTGCCCGTGATCCTGGGACTGGCCACCCACGCGGCAGGCCGTGGGCGCTCGTTTCGCACTCCGGCCACCATCGTGGCTGCCCTGGCGGTGCTCACGCAGGCGTTCTACCCGTACCTGTACGGCTGGTTGATCGGGTTGCACCCGTTGATGCTGCTGGTGATCAGCGCGCGGAACGGGCTCGTCTTCGTGCTGCTCGGTTGGGCCATCGCCGCGCTCTGGCGCCTGGAACCGGGCGCCGGCGGGCCCGCATCCCCCGGCGCCGCCTGGATTCTGGGTACCCGGCGTGACACAGTTGAAGAGGTCGATCCGGATCGGAGTTATCAGAACCGGCGTCAGCCGAACCTACGAGGAGGAAGATCATGCTGGTCGCATTTTCGGTAGCACCCAGCGGGGGAGCAGAAGGCGACTCCGTGCACGACGCCGTCGCCGCGGCCGTGCGGGTCGTGCGCGAATCCGGACTGCCGAACCGCACCGACTCGATGTTCACCACCATCGAGGGCGACTGGGACGAGGTGTTCGACGTCGTCCGCCGCGCGACGGATGCGGCCGGCCATTACGGGTCACGGGTGTCGCTGGTGCTGAAGGCGGACATCCGGCCCGGATACACCGGCGAGATCACCGGGAAGCTGGAGCGTCTGGAACAGGTGCTCGACTCCTAGCCGCTGCGGTCAGAATCCGCCGGGCATGTCCTGCTGCAGCAGGATGCCGTCCTGGATCGCACGCTTGCGCAGGGCTACCTTGGTGCCCACGTCGATGCCGGCCACCCGGTACTTCTCCCGGATCCGCTTGAGATAGCTCTTCGCCGTCTCCTCGGAGATACCCAACTGGTAGGCCACCGCCTTGACCGGTTCGCCTCCGCCGTACAACGCCATCACCCGGCGCTCCTGCGCGCTGAGCTTGGGGGCACCGCCGATGTCGCTGGCGCCGAGAGCGAGGTCGAGTTCCGCCGAGACGAACGATTCACCCTTCGTCGCAGCCCGGATCGCCTCGACGATCATGTAGGCGTCTTCGCTCTTGACCAGATAGCCCAGCGCCCCCGCGGCCAGCGCTTCACGCACCACGTTCGGCTCGGAATAGGTGCTCATCAGCACCGTCTTCACGCCGGTGGTCTTCAGGGTCGAGATTTTCAGTGAGATCGGGATGTTGTCTTTGAGGTCGAGGTCCAGCAGCACCACATCAACCGGAAACTCCGGATGCGTGAGCAACTCTGGCCAGGTGGACACCGCGGCGACCATGTCGATGTCGGATGCGGCGTTCCGAATCCACTCGGTCAGCGCGCCCAGGAGCATCTTGTGGTCGTCGACCAACGCGAGCCGAATGGGGCTATTTACTGTGGACACTGATTGCTTCCCTACTTCTGGACCGTTTGTTCAGGATGATATTGGTCTGACGGGTTGGCCACGACGCAGGCGATCTCGACACGCAGGCTCGAGTTCTCGGTGGAGTCGATGAACCTGCCGACTCGGCCGATGGCACCCCAGGTTGCGGGGTCGACCCGGTTGCGGGCGACTCCGGTCGTGGTGATCACGATCGGGATGGTGATGGTGTGTTCCGGCGTGGGGACGGTCGGCAGTGCCATCGGCCCGAGGGTGAGCTGCAGGGTCGGAGTCGAGGCTGGCTTGTCGCTGACCAGCAGCCAGACCGCGGCGAGCAGGCCGTCCCGCTGCTGTGGGTTGAGCAGGCCGGCGAGGCTTCCCGGATCGGTCAGCGTGACCGATTTGCCGAGCTGTTCTGACTCGGTGATGGCGTGGTACAGCCAGGTTTCGCGTCGGCCCTCGATGAGGTGCAGCCGCAGTTCGGTGGCGAGGGAGGCCGCGATCGACGCTGTCTTCGGCTTCAGCGGCAGGGTGGTGCGTCCGGTGGCCACCGAGTCCAGCAGGTCTTCCGCGGCCAGGTCCAGGCGCGCGAGTTCTTCCGAGGCAAGCATTCCCACCGCGAAGCGCGGCGCCGAGATGGTGCTTTGTACGAGCACCCGGTCCAATTCCAGCTGCACCATTCTGCGGAACCGGTGCACGATGTAGACGCCGGCCAGTGGCGGCAGCACCGCCAACGCCACCATGACGATCTGCGCGGGCAACGTCTGCGTCGTGAGCGGCGTCGTCATGATGATCGACGCGATCAGCGCGGCGGCGGCCAGCCCGGTGCACACGAAGATCTCCAGCGCCCGGCGCAGCGTCACCGCCAGCAGCAGCCCGAAGCCGACCGAGGCCGATGCCGTGGCGTAGGCGCCGACATTGTGCAGTGGCCAGATCGCGACGAGATCGAGGGTAATCACCAGGCCTAGCAGCACCACGAAGGTGGCGAACAGCCAGTTCGGCATCCGCGCGCCCGCGATGGTGATCATCAGCACCACACCGAGTAGACAGACCACATAGATCAGCCAGCCCAGGGCGATGGGAAGCACGTTCGGGTAGACATCGAAGTGCAGGAAGAAGAGCGTGACGCCGCAGGCCGCCTGAATGCCGGCGAGCACCCCGGCGCCCACCCCCAGGTATCCGGTGCCCAGGCTCGCCCCGTGCGCGTTGGCCTGCCGGATCGCGAGCGCGGCGACGGATGCCTCGGGCACACCGCGGCGTTGACGCCTGCCGACGATGATGCCGAGGGTGTTTTCCTCCGGCCTCGAATAGCTGGTCACTTGGGCACCTCAAGCACCACCGTAGTGCCAGCCCCGGCCGATGAGAACAATCTGGCGCGCCCGCCGACCTCGTTGAGCCGGCCCATCACCGACTCCTTCAACCCCATTCTGGCCGCGTCGACATCGCTGAGGTTGAAGCCGACGCCGGCGTCGGTGACCATGGCCCGCACCGTCGTCTCGTCGTCGGTGATCGTCACGTGCGCGTCGGTGACCCCGGAGTGCCTGCGCACGTTTTCCAGGCATTCCGCCAGGGCGAGCAGGAAGGCGTCGAGAACCTCACTGGGCAGCAGCACCTGCCCGGTGCCGTGCCAGCTGACCTCCAGTCCCATCCGACCGAACCGCTGCTTCACCGACTCCAGCGTGGTGCCGAGAGCGATCTCCTCACCCGTCTCCAGCGTGTAACTGCCGGAGGACTGGGGCTTCGGGGTCGCGCCGAGCCTCAATTGCCGCAGCAGCCGGGCGTCGTCCTTGGCCTGCTGCTGCATCGCGGAGGTTGCCACCCCGACTCCGGAGTGTGCGAGCAGGGTGAGCGTGGCCAGCACCGTGTCGTGCAGCAGCCGTGCGGACTGGCGCCGCTGCGCCTCGGTCTCGCTGGCTTGCCGTTCGGCCCGGTGGGCGCGGCCGATGCTGAAGATACGGCGGGCTGCGCGGGGCACGCTCGAGCTGAGCCAGTAGCCCAGCACGGTGCACAGCAGCCACGCGAAGACGACGGCGATGGCCTCGGCGGACACCGAGTTTGCATCCGCCGTGGCCAGTTCGGTCAGCGCCGCCGCCGTGACGACGCTTACGGAGAGGATGGCGATTCGCAGTGGCCCGTTGGTGAGCACGACGGCGAAGGCGGCGAGCGCCAGGCCGGCAACGGGCACGAGGGCCGTGCCCACGGCATCCGTGGGACGCTCGGCCAACGGCAGCTGCGCGACGACGAGAACCCCCACCCCGGCGACGAGGCCGAGCAGCACCCATACCAGGGACCGGCTCCGCCCGACCTGGAACTGGCTGAACGCCATCACCACGAGGAGTGGCAGGACCGTGACCAGCACGTCCACGCCGAGCACTCCTGGGATGCTGAGACTGGCCACAGCGATCGCCGTCCCACCCAGGCCAAGGGCACGTGCCGTGCGCTGGAGGAGGCGATCGCGTGCCTTTGCGATTGGTTCCACGCTAGCAATCGTCACATAAAGTGACCATAAATGGGGGTCCGACACCACCGTGAATCCGAATCGGCCGAAGCGCGGGGGTCGCCATCACTCGTCTTCCAACCATCCTTCGCGCACCGCGTGGCAGCGCAGCAAAAATCTGGTGCCCACGTCGATTCCGGCCCTGCGGTATTTGCTGCGCGCCCGCTTCACATACGACTTCACGGTCTCGGCCGTCGTGTCCATCCGCTGCGCGACCGCCGCGATCGGCAGTCCGGATGCGTACAGCACGATCGCCCGACGCTCCCGTTCACCCAATTGCGGCCCCGGGCGTTCCGAGTCCGAGGGCGGCACGGCACCCCCGTGGCGGCGGCCGTCGGCTGCGGCGTGGATCGCCGCGACCAGCTCCAGCGAACTGGAATTCTTCGACACGAAGCCGAGCGCGCCGGAGAGCATCGCACGGTGCACCGATCCAGGGTCGGAGTGGCGGCTCATGATCACCACTTGGCTGCCCGCCGCCGTGAGCGCGTGCACCTTCGCATCGATGGGAATTCCGTCACCGAGTCTGAGGTCGAGCACGGTGACGTCGGCGGGAAACTCCGCTCCGCCCATCAGCGACGCCCAACTCGACTCGGTCTGCACCACTCGGATGCCGAAGCGCTGGTCGGACAGGCCAGCCGCGAGCGAGTCCACTACCAACTGCAGATCGTCGACGATCGCCACGCGGATGTCCCGGTTCGCCGTTCGCGCCGGGGCCGTCATGGTCTAGCTGTCCAACAACCGGGCAAGATGCGGACCGACCAGTTCACTCTCGATGAGAAACCCATCATGCCCATACTCCGAGTGAATCACGGTCGCATCCCCGCCGTCTATCGTCGTGGGGAGATGATCGGCGATGAAAAGCTGATCCGGCACGGGGAACAGCCGGTCGCTGTCGATTCCGAGAACCAGGCTGCGCGCGGTGACCCGCCCGAGTGCCTCGGCCGCACCGCCCCGGCCGTGGCCGATGTCGTGGGAGCTCATCGCCTGCACCAGGCAGATGTAACTGTTCGCGTCGAAGCGTCTGCTGAACTTGTTGCCGTGGAAGTCCAGGTAGCTTTCCACCGCGAACTTGCCCGTGCCGCCGATCGGGCTGATGCCGCTTTGCCAACTCCGCCGGAAGCGCTCGTTCAGCTCAACGGGGGAGCGGTAGTTCAGCAGCGCCATCCGTCTGGCCAGCGCCAGCCCGCGGTGCGGGCCGCTGCCGTCGGCCGCCTCGTAATAGTCGCCGCCGGAAAAGCCGGGATCCATGTGGATGGCCTCGAGTTGCACCGAGTTCAGCGCGATCTGGTCGGCGCTTCCGGTGGCCGGTGCGGCCAGCACCCCGGCGCGCTCCACCCGGTGCGGATGGCCCACGGCCCATTCCAGTGCGTGCATGCCGCCCATGGAACCGCCGATCACGGCGGCCCAGCGGTCGATGCCGAGCACGTCGGACAGGGTCACTTGGGCGGCAACCTGGTCGCGGATGGTCAGGTAGGGGAATCGGGAGCCCCACTCGCGGCCGTCGGGGGCGAGGGAGGCCGGTCCGGTGCTGCCCTGACAGCCGCCGAGCAGGTTCGGCGCAACGACATACCAGCGGTCGGTGTCGATGTATTTTCCAGGGCCGACGATGCCCGACCACCAGCCGGCGGTCGGATGGCCGCGGGCCGGGCCACCGGCAACGTGGCTGTCGCCGGTGAGCGCGTGCAGCACGAGCACCGCATTGCTTGCGCTGTCGTCCAGTTCGCCCCAGGTCTCGTACGCCATCCGCACCGCGGGCAGGTAGCCGCCGGTTTCGGTGTGGAATTCGCCCAGGGCGGCGAATCGGCGGTGCCCGACCGGGTCACCCTCACGCCATGCGCCGCTGGCCGGCGGCTTTCCCAACACCGACCGCGCGTTGGCTTCGGTGATGAAGCCGGAGGGGACGGAGTCTTCGGAAGTTTGCCAATCCATGGTCTAGTCAGTATCGCGACAAAGACTGGGCGCCGGGCGTTTATGACACGGGTGCGCCGCCGTTCGTTGCGCTACGCCGAGGTCGCCGCCGATGACACCGCCCGCGCCGCCGCGAGCCCCGCCGCGAGGTCTGCCTTGATGTCGTCGATGTTCTCCAACCCGACCGACAGCCGCACCAGCCCCGGGGTCACACCGGCGGACAGCCGCTGCTCCGGGCTCAGCTGCGAGTGCGTCGTGGACGCGGGGTGGATGATCAGGCTGCGCACGTCGCCGATGTTCGCCAGGTGGCTGAACAGCTTCACGTTGTCCACCAGCGCGCGGCCGGCATCCACACCGCCCTTGAGGTCGAAGGAGAGCACGGCGCCGACGCCGCCGGGCGTGTACTTGTTGGCCAACTGGAACCACGGGCTGGACGGAAGGCCGGCGTAGTACACCGTGTCGACATCGTCCAAGCCGTCGAGCCACTCGGCGATCGCCTGCGTGTTGGACACGTGCCGCTCCATCCGCAGGCTCAGCGTCTCGATGCCCTGGATGAGCTGCCAGGCGCTCACCGGCGAGATCGCGGTGCCCAGGTCGCGCAACAGCTGCACGCGGGCCTTGATGATGTAGGCCAGTCCGTCGCCGACCGCGGCCGTGTAGCTGGCGCCGTGGTAGGACTCGTCCGGCTCGGTGAGACCGGGGAACTTCTCCACGTTCTTCGACCATTCGAAGGTGCCGCCGTCGACGATGATGCCGGCGATCACGGTACCGTGCCCGCCGAGGAACTTCGTGGCGGCATGCACCACAATGTCGGCGCCATGCTCGAACGGCCGCAGCAGGTACGGGGTGGCGATGGTGTTGTCGGCGATCAGCGGCACACCGTTCTCGTGCGCGATGTCGGCGACGGCGCGGATGTCGAGCACGTTGATCCTGGGGTTACCGATCGTCTCGGCGAAGAACAGCTTGGTGTTCGGGCGCACCGCGCGGCGCCATTCGCCCTCGTCATCCTGGTTCTCCACGAACGTGGTCTGGATGCCGAGCTTCGCCAGGGTGTACTTGAACAGGTTGTACGTGCCGCCGTAGATCGACGAGGAGGAGACGATGTGATCGCCTGCTCCTGCGATGTTGAGCACCGCGAGAGTCGTCGCCGACATCCCGGAGGCCAGCAGCAACGCGCCGGTGCCGCCTTCGAGGGCGGCGAGCCGCTCCTCGACGACCGCCTGGGTGGGGTTCTGGATGCGGGTGTAGATGTTGCCGAACTCGGCCAGGGAGAACAGCTTCTCGGCGTGCTCTGCGCTGTTGAACACGTAAGAGGTGGTCTGGTAGATCGGTGTGGCGCGGGCGTTCGTGGTGGGATCCGGATGCGCTCCGGAGTGAATCTGCTTCGTCTCGAACTTCCAGTTGGCAGACAGGTCGGGCGTTGCGGTGTCGCTCATGGGGGTCTCCTCGATTCGCGGGCTTCACAGAAGCATAAGAACCGCATGCCATGCGGTCAAAGGCGGCAGGACATACTGGGTAACGTGATCGGCCGTGACGAAAGGGATGCTGTGGCTGCGAGACGAGTAGTGGTGACCGGCGCGAGTTCGGGGATCGGCGATGCGACGGTGCGGTTGTTCCGCCGCCACGGCTGGGACGTCGTCGGCGTCGCCCGCCGCGAGGAGCGCCTGCGGGCGCTCGCCGCGGACACCGGAGCCGACGTCTTCGTCGCCGACCTTACCGATCAGACCCAGGTGGATGCCCTCCGCGACCATGTGGCAGGGCTCGGACCGGTACACGCGCTGGTGAACGTCGCAGGCGGCGCGTTCGGCACCGCGTCGGTGGAGGAGAGCGACCCGGCGGACTGGCAGCGCATGTTCGACCTCAACGTGATCGCCACCAAGCGGATGGTCACCGCGATGCTGCCGCTGCTGCGCGCCGCCGTGTCGGCGGAAACGGTGGGTTCCGGCGACGTCCCGCACGCGGACATCCTGACGGTCACCTCCACAGCCGGCCACGTCGGTTACGAGGGTGGGGGCGGCTACAACGCGGCCAAATTCGCCGAGCACGCCCTGGTGGAGGTGCTGCGGCTCGAACTCGCCGGCGAGCCGATCCGGGTGCTTGAGGTGGCCCCCGGCTTGGTGAAGACCGATGAGTTCTCCGTGGTGCGTTACGGCGGTGACCGCGAGAAGGCGGAGGCCGTGTACGCCGGGGTGGAGCATCCGCTGAGCGCCGCCGATGTCGCGCAGACGATCGTGGCGACCCTGGAACTGCCCGGGCACGTGAACCTCGACCTCGTCACGATGCGGCCGGTCGCCCAAGCGGCCGCGCACAAGCTGGTCCGGCAACCGCTGCGGCCCCGCACGTGACCCCTCATCCGCTGCACGAGTTGGTCGACCCTGGCTGGGCGCAGGCGCTCGCACCGGTTGCCCCGCGGATCTCGGGACTCGGCGACTTCCTGCGCGCCGAAACGGCGGCGGGTCGTGGTTACCTACCCGCCGGGCGGAATGTGCTGCGCGCGTTCACCTACCCGATGGCGGATGTCCGGGTGCTCATCGTCGGCCAAGACCCGTATCCGACACCGGGGCATCCCATCGGTCTGGCCTTCGCGGTCGAGCGGGCGCTGCGTCCGGTTCCGCGCAGCCTGGCCAACATCTACCGGGAACTGCATGACGATTTGGGGTTGCCGGTGCCGCAGCACGGCGACCTGAGCAACTGGGCCGCACAGGGCGTCATGCTGCTCAACCGAGTGCTCACCGTACAGCCGGGCTCGGCCGGCGCCCATCGCGGCAAGGGCTGGGAGGCGGTGACCGAACTGGCGATCCGGGCGCTGGTAGCGCGCGGTGCGCCGCTGGTCGCGATCCTGTGGGGGCGGGATGCCGCTTCCCTGCGCCCACTACTGGGCGCGACCCCGGTCATCCAGTCCGCCCATCCGAGTCCGTTGTCCGCATCCCGCGGATTCTTCGGTTCGAAACCGTTCAGCCGCGCGAACGAATTGTTGGCCGAGCAGGGCGCGCCTCCGGTGGACTGGTCGTTGAGTTCTGATTGACTGACCGCATGCCCCATGGTGTGCCGATCGTCGTCGACGGGCTCTCGAAGTCGTTCGGAGCCGTCGCCGCGGTCGACTCGCTGAGTTTCCGGGTGGAGCCGGGACAGGTCACCGGGTTCCTCGGACCCAACGGCGCCGGCAAGACCACGACGCTGCGCATCCTGCTCGGACTGGTCACGCCGACGTCCGGCACCGCCACCATCGGCGGCGCCGCCTACCGAGATCTCGAGCAGCCGCTCGCCACCGTCGGAGCAGCGCTGGAAGCCGCCAGCTTCCATCCCGGGCGATCGGCTCGCGACCACCTGGCCATCTACGCGCTCGCCGCGGGCATCGACCCGGCCAGGGTGGCCACCGTCTTGACCCAGGTCGGCCTGGCCGACTACGCCGGACGGAGGGTCGGCGGCTACTCCCTGGGGATGCGTCAGCGTCTGGGACTGGCCCTGGCCCTGCTTGGCGATCCCGGCGTTCTCGTGCTCGACGAGCCGGTCAACGGGCTGGACCCGGAGGGCATTCGCTGGATCCGGTCCTTCCTGAGGCAGCTGGCGAGCGAGGGACGCACGGTTCTCGTCTCGTCTCACTTGCTCAGCGAGGTACAGCAGAGTGTGGACACGGTGGTGATCATCTCGCGCGGCAGCCTCGTCTATCAGGGCGGACTGCTCGAACTGGATGGCGGATCGCGCGTGCTCGTGGATGCTCCCGACCGTGCGGCGCTCAGCGCGGCGCTGCGCGCCGAGGGGCTCGACGTGCAGCGCGGTCACGGCGGCCTCGTCGTGGCAGGACGCACCGCTGCCCAGGTGGGCGCGATCGCCCAGCACGCCGGCGTCCCGCTCAGCCTGCTCAGTGTCGAGCAGGGCGCTCTGGAGAACGCGTTTCTCGAACTCGTGTCAGAGCCGGGGACGGCATGAGCTTCGTCACGGCGCTGCGCGCCGAGGTGCGCAAACTCAGCACCACGCGTTTGTGGTGGGTATTGCTTCTGGTTCTGGTGGGCTACGTCGCGTTCGTGTCCGGCGTGCTGGGCGCCGTCTTCGGAGGTCTGGGTGAGAAACTCGCGGCGGCCGGCGGCAACGTGCCGAAAATCCCGGAGTCCAGCCTGCACCTGGTCGTGTACAGCATCGCGTCCTCGATCGGCTATGTCTTTCCCGTGCTGCTCGGCGCGCTGGCGACGACCGCCGAGTTCCGGTACCAGACGCTGACCCCCACGTTCCTGGCAACTCCGCGGCGCGGCATCGTGCTCGGCGCCAAACTCGTCGTGCTCGGCGTGTTCGGCGCGGGGTACGGCATCGCGGCGCTCGTCGCCTCGGTCGGCCTCGGTGGTGGCATCCTTGCCGCGATGGGCAAGAACGCCGACTTCAGTTCGGAAGACACCTGGCTGCTCATCTCCCGCGTCATCCTGGCCATGGCGCTGTGGGCCGTGATCGGCGTGGGCCTTGGCGTGCTGGTGCCCAGCCAGGTTGCCGCGATCGTCATCGTGCTGGCATTCACCCAGTTCATTGAACCGATCCTGCGCCTGGTCTCCTCGTTCTGGGACTGGACCTCGGGGATCGGGCAGTTCCTGCCGGGTGCAGCCAGCGACGCCCTGGTCGGGTCGAGCATCTTCACCGTGATGGGAACCGGTTCGGGTCCGGTCGCCGTGCTCGACTGGTGGCAGGGTGGACTGGTGCTGCTCGGCTTCGCCATCCTCGCCGCGGCCATCGGATACCTCACCAGCTGGCGTCAGGACGTCACCTAGCGCCGCGCTACAGTCGATGCATGCCAGAAGCACCCCGGCTGCGGCCCGCGCAGCACACCGTGCTGGCTACCCTCCACGGGCACGTCATGGCCAGGCCGGCCGCGGTGTTCGAGGCACTCGCTGAGCAACTGCAACCGGCGGCCGCCGACGCCCACTTCACCGCCGATCCGGTAGCCAGCCTCATCATCGTGCAGGGCGACTGGTGGTACCGCGCCGAATTGCGGGTGGTGCCCGACGATACCGGATCGAGGGTGGAGGAGACGATCGTCAATGTCGCCCAGCGCGCCCATTGGGCCGCTCGGATCGCCGGCAGGCGCACGCTGGCCGACGCGGATGCGGCGTTCGAGAAACTGCTTCTGCGCCTGCGGCAGCAGCTGGAGTGACGCCGGCGATGCTGCGGCCCTAGGCTCGGAGCATGTTCGAACTGCATCATTTGAGCGCCCAGGAACAGTGGGAGTGGCTGCAGCGCGGGGAGATCACCGCGCTCGAACTGAGCGAACACTATCTGGGCCGGATCCAGCGGCTGGACCCTGGGCTGGGCGGGTTCGTCACGGTGACGGCGGAGGCGGCGCGCGAGCGCGCCCGCGGCCTGTCCGCGGTACCGAAGACGGCGCCGCTGTGGGGTCTGCCGTTCGCCGACAAGGATCTGGTTCAGCGCGCCGGCGTGCCGGCCAAGTTCGGATCCCGGCTGATGGCCGACTTCGTGCCCGACGAGTCCGACGACATCGTGCGGGTACTGGACGACGCCGGCGGCATCAGCCTCGGCAAAACGAACACCCCGGAATTCGGGCTTCCCGCCTACACCGAGTCGCTCGTGGCACCACCGGCACGGAACCCCTATGACACCGCTTTAGGTGCCGGCGGCTCCAGCGGTGGTGCCGCGGTGGCCGTCGCCGCCGGGCTGTTGCCGTTCGCGCCCGGTTCGGACGGCGGCGGCTCGGTACGCATTCCGGCGGCGGCCTGCGGCCTCGTCGGCCTGAAGCCGTCCCGCGGGCTGATCCCGTGCGGCTCCGGCGTGGACAAGCTGGCCGGACTTTCGGTGCCCGGGCCTCTGGCCCGATCGGTGACCGACGCCGCGATGCTTCTGGACGCGCTGGTCGCCTCCGGCAGTTACCCCTTCACGCTGCGCGCCCCGCGCTGGGACGGCGGAGCGTTCATGAACGCCGCCGTCCGCGGCGAGGGACGGTTCCAACTCGCGGTGATGACGACGTCGCCATGGGACGACACCTACGACATCCGGATCGCGCCGGAGGCATCCGCTGCCCTCACGCTCGCGGTGACCGAACTGGATGCCCTCGGCCACGGTATCGAGCAACTCGCCTTGGAACCCGACGATCGTTACGCGCCCGCCTTCCGCACGGTGTGGCAGGCGGGTGCCGCCGGGATACCGGCGGAGGGTGAGCAACTGGCGCTTCTCGAACCGTTGACCCGGTGGCTGGTGGGGAAGGGGCGTGAACTGACGGCTCGACAGCTGGCGCAGGCCCTGGCGACCCTGTCGGAGTACGAGCGGTCGGTGATTCGCCAGTTCGCGCAGGTGGACGCGGTGCTCACGCCCGCTCTGGCGCTGACGCCCCGGCCGGTCGGCTGGTACGACGCGGAGGACGGCGAACGCAACTTCGCCCAGCAGGTGCAATACACGCCGTTCACGTCGTTCGTGAACGTCAGCGGCTTGCCCGCGATCACACTGCCGGTGCACGTGAGCGACGCCGGGCTGCCGATGGGCGTGCAGCTGATCGGCCGGCCGGGTGGCGAAGCGACACTGCTGTCCCTGGGCGCCCAGCTCGAGCGGCGATTTCGCTGGCAGCGCCGGCATCCGCCGCAATGGTGAACCACCCGCCGCACCGGATCGCCATGGTTGCCATGCACAGTTCGCCGGCGCAGCCCGCCGGGACCGGCGATTCTGGCGGGATGACCACCGTGCTCCTGGCCTTGTCGCAGGAATTGGCGAGGAAGGGGATCGCCGTCGACCTGATCAGCCGGGCCTCCGGCAGCGCATCGGTGACGACGCTCGGGCCCTCGATCACGCTGCGGGAGCTGCCGGCCGGGCCGGCCGAAGTGTGGCCCAAGAACCGGCTCCCGGAGGTGATGGACGACTTCGGTGAGGCCCTCGGAGTCCTCGCCCGACGCGAGGCGTACGACCTGATCCATGCGCACTACTGGCTGAGCGGCGTCGCCGCCCTGCCCGTGGCCCTGGAGCTCGGGCTGCCGCTTGTGCAGAGCTTCCACACGCTCGCCGCAATGAAGGAATCCACGGCAGCCGGCGGCCAGCCCCTCGAGCCGGAACGCCGCCTGGTCTCCGAACGCTACCTGGCCACACAAGCAGACGCCATCATCGCCGGCTCGGCCGCCGAGGCGGCCACCCTCGTCGGCGCCGTGGGGGCTCCAGCGGAACGCACCTGGGTGATCCCGCCCGGGGTGGATGTCGATCTGTTCCGACCGGATCGGATCAGCGCGGATGCCGCCGTGCGGCGCGAACTGCACATTGCCGACGGTCCGCCCATCCTGGCGGTCGTCGGGCGGCTGCAGACGCTGAAGAACCAGGAGCTGGCGGTGCGCGCCCTGGCCGAACTGGACCGGCTCGGCGGTACTCCGGGGGTTCTGGTGATCGCCGGCGAACCCACACCGGGCGACGACGGCTATCTGCGGATGCTGCACGGGCTGGCGGTCGAACTCGGCGTTGAGGATCGAGTGCGGTTCGTCGGCGCGCTGCGGCGCAACGCCCTTGCGGACCTCTTCGCGGTCGCATCGGTGACCCTGGTTCCGTCGCGTTCTGAGACGTTCGGCCTGGTGGCCCTGGAGTCGGCAGCCAGTGGAACACCGGTGGTGGGATTCCGCGGCACCGGACTGGTCGAATCCGTCGCCGACGGCAGGTCAGGGCTGCTGACGGACTCCTGGGACCCGCATCAGTGGGCGCGGGCCATCGCCGAACTTCTCGAGGATGCGCAGCGCGAGCGGTACTCGAAGTCCGCACGGTTGCACGCGCTCGGCTTCACCTGGCCGGCATCCGCGGCGGCGCTGATTGCCGTCTACTCGAGCCTGCTGGCCTGATCCGTCTCGATCACCCGGGGTCGTCCGTACTGCTCCAGCAGCCGCAGCCAGATCTCGCTCATGGTGGGGTAGGCGGGTACCGCGTGCCAGAGCCGGTCGATCGGCACCTCACCGACGATCGCCACGGTCGCCGCGTGGATCAGTTCCGAAACATCCTGCCCCACGAACGTCACGCCGAGGATGACGTGCCTGGCCTCATCCACGACCATCCGCGCCTTGCCGCGGTAATGGTCGGCCTGCAGCGACGCCCCAGCCACATCGCCCAGTTCGTAGTCGACCACCCGGATGTCGTAGCCGGCGTCCTCGGCCGCCTGTGCGGTGAGCCCGGCCGAGGCGACTTCGGGGTCGCTGAAGATCACCTGCGGTACCGCTTGGTGATCGGCGGTCGCTACGTGGGCGCCCCAGGCGGCATCCTGGGTGACCGAACCGGACGCCACGGCGGCGATGCGGTCGCCGGCCGCTCTGGCCTGATACTTGCCCTGATGGGTGAGCAGCACACGGTGGTTCACGTCACCCGTGGCGTAGAGCCAGTCCAGCCCGTTCACCCGCAGCGTGTCGTCGACGGTCAACCAGTCTCCGCCGTTCAGACCCAGGCTGCCCAGGCCCAGGTCGCCGGTGCGCGGCACGCGGCCGGTCGCGACCAGCAACTCCTGGGCCCGCAGCGTGCTGCCGTCGTCCAGCTCGAGGACGACGCCCCGGTCGTCCCGGTGGACCGCCCTGGCCGAGACGTCGCGGCGCACCTCGGCACCCAACTCCTGCAACGATGCCGTGACCGCCTCGCCGGCAAACGGTTCGCTGTGGGACAGGAGGCCGTTCCGGGACAGCACAGTGACGTGGGTGCCGAAGCCGGCGTAGGCGGTGGCCATTTCGACGGCGACCACTCCGCCGCCGATGATCGCGAGGCTTTCCGGCACCTCCTGGGCGCTCGTGGCGTCGCGGCTGGTCCACGGCCGCGCCTCTTTCAGGCCGGGAATGTCCGGCAGCAGCGGGGCCGATCCGGTGCTGATCACCACGGCGTGCCGGGCGGTGAGCGAGGTGACGGAGCCGTCCGGGGCGGTCACCTGCACCGCCTTGGGGCCGGTGATCTGCGCGTGGCCGCGAATGAGCTCAATGCCGGCGCCCTGGAGCCATTCCACCTGACTGGAGTCGTTCCAGTGGTGGGTGAAACTGTTACGCCTGGCCAGGACCGCCGGCACATTCAAGGCTCCGGTCACCGCTTCCCTGGCACCACGGACGTTCTGCGCCGCGCGCAGGGCGATGCCGCTGCGCAGCAGCGCCTTCGACGGCATACACGCCCAGTACGAGCAGGTGCCGCCCACCAATTCCGCTTCCACAATCACGGTACGCAATCCGCCCTGCGCGGTGCGGTCTGCGACGTTCTCGCCGACCGCTCCTGCCCCGATGACGATGACGTCGTATTCGCTCATGGGTCGAGAGTACGCGCGCACCCCGCCAAAACGCGTTACCGACCGATGAAGGTGGCCTCGCTGCGCGTGAGGAACGATTGTATGCCGATCGCGGCATCCTCGGTCTGGCTGAGCCTCACCAATTCCGGTTGGAGCATGCGCTCGGCTGCGGGGTCGCCGTCACGGACGGCGAGCCTGGCATTGGCCAGGGTGGCCTGCACGGCGAGCGGTGCCTGTGCCGCCACGCGCCGGGCCAGAGCCAGGGCGCGATCGAACTGTTCGCCATCCGGAACCACCTCTTGCACCAGGCCGATGTGGTGGGCTTCCGCGGCGTCGAAGGTGTCGCCGGTGAGGATCCAGCGCATGGCGTTGCCCCAGCCCGCGGCCCGCGGGAACCGGATGGTGGCGCCGCCGAACGGAAGGATGCCGCGGCCCACCTCGATCTGCCCGAACCGGGTCGATTCAGCGGCCACCGCCATGTCGCTGGCGAGGATCAGCTCGATCCCCAGCGTGAGGCAGGTGCCCTGCACTGCCATGACGACAGGCTTGCTCAGTTGGCGGCCGTCCACCTGCCAGGGGTTGATCCCGCCGTCGGGGACCATGTCGATGCCGTCCGGTCCGATGTGGCCGGCGACGTCGGCGAGGTCCAGTCCCGCAGTGAAATGCTCGCCGTGTGCGAAGACCAGCCCGACGCGCAGCTGCGGGTCCCGCTCCAACTCGCCATAGGCCAGGCACAACTCCTGCAGCAGGCCCCAGTCCGCTGCGTTGCGCTTGTGTGGCCGGTTGAGCCCGATCAGCAGCACATGCCCGTCGCGTTCGACCGTGACCCTCACGTCACCAGCATCCATGGCTCGATGCTACTTCCTGCCCCGTTTCAAGGAGAATCTGTCCTGGCACAGCCGGGCTATTGGGATCCGAGGGGGTGCCGGACCAAATCTCCGTGAGACGGGTTCAGGCGGCGGGTGACACAGCGGGGCGAACGGCGGGGATGCCGCAGCGCAGGTTAGGAGTTGAGGGCCCCGAGGATGCGCAGAATCGTCGGCAGGTCGTCGGCGGCCTGCTCGGGCGAGGCCGGCGCAAACTCGGTGACGGCCGCTCCGGCCAGCGGGAAGCGTTCCTTGACCGCGCGGATCAACTCCAGCAACCCGGCCACGGACACCCCGAACGGCTCGGGATAGCTGATCCCGGCGAACTCGCCCGGATCGAGCACGTCGAGGTCGATGTGCACGTAGACGCTCCGTGCGCCGGTGGCGGTCAGAGCGTCGAGCAGGGACTCCACGGTGAGTGCGTCTGGGGCGAGCACCCGGATGCCGGCGGACTCCACAAACGCCGCCTCCGGTTCGTCCAGCGCCCGAGTGCCCGCGAGCACCAGGTCCTTCGTCTGAAGCGGGCGGTCCGGCAGCAACGCCAGCAGGCCCTCGCCGAGCAAGGTACGCAACACCATGCCGTGGAACGCTCCGGAGGGGGAGGACTGCACCGTATTGAGATCGGGATGGGCATCCAGCCACAGCACCGCCATGCTGCCCTGTGTCTTCCGCAGCGCATGCGGAATCGCCGCCAATTCGACCCCGCAGTCACCACCGATCACGAGGGCGTTCTCGCCGAGGGACTCCAAGGCCGCCGTGGTCTGCTTGGCGATTAGCTGCAGCGCGGTGAGGCCGTGCACGCCGCTGCCCTGTCTGTCTCCAACGCCGAGCGGAACATCCACCAGCAGTGTCTTGGCCGCCGGCAGATCGCCGCGGATGATGTCGGCCCCGTCACGAAGCCGCATCGCCCGTGCGGAGCCCGATCCTTGCCACTGCGGCACCACGACGAAGTAAGTCATGGCGACAGCTTCTCACGCCGCGCTCGCGAGGCGGTAGGAAACGCGTGCCCGCCCATGCAGCGGCACGGGGCGAAAGCGCGCGGCACCTCACGGAACCGACGCGGTGTTCCTCTTCCGCCGTTGCTATTCCGCGGCGGTGACCGAGCGCTGCGTCGGACTACCTGCCTTGAGTGCCGCCAAGCGCGCATCGAGCTCGACCTGCTCGTCGGAGGCCTCGAGCTGCTCGAACTGGGCGTCCAGGCTGGATGCCGCGAGCTCCTGCGATCCGCGCACCCGCGCCTCCTCGCGGCGGATCTTCTGCTCGAACCGGTTCACTTCGCTGGTCGGATCGAGCAGGTCGATGCTCTTGATCGCATCCTGCACCTGCGACTGCGCCTGCACTGTCTTGGCGCGCGCGTTCAACTCGTCACGCTTGGCCGACAGCTCGCTGAGCTTGCCGCGCATGGCATTCAACCCGTTCTTCAGCTGCTCGACCACCTTGGTCTGCGTCTGGATGGTCGGCTCCGCGGTGCGCGCCTCCTTCTCGGCCGACAGTTGCCGGCCGAGCGCCACCTTGGCCAGCGCATCGAACTTGTCCGCGTCGGCGGTGTTGCCCCCGGCACGCAATTCGTCGCCCTTGCGGCTGGCCGCGAGCGCCTTGCGGCCCCAGTCCTCCGCGTTGGTGATGTCCTCGGCATGGTCTTGCTCGAGCAGCCGCAGATTTCCGATCGTCTGGGCGATGGCGCTCTCCGCTTCCGCGATGCTGTTGGTGTAATCGCGCACCATTTGATCGAGCATGACTCCCGGGTCCTCCGCCGAGTCGATCAGTGCGTTGATATTGGCTTTGGCCAGTTGGGCGATCCGCCCGAAGATCGATTGCTTGCTCATGAGAGGGTCCTTTCGACGCTTGTGGCTTCGGATGCTCGTTTCGTGCTGTGCTGGATTCTAGCCGCACCACATTGCCGCGCGGTGTGGCATTCTGCCTCAGCGCAGGTCGATCGGGACCGACGGGCCACCGACCAGACCCGCCGCACCGCCACGACTGACTCCGAGCAGCGCACCGACCTGGTACCGGCCGGCGGCCAGCGGCGGCAGGTTGTCGGGGAAACCCTCCGGCTTGTCATCGCCCGCCTCGCAGCGCAGCGGACTGAAGAAGGCCGGCAAGTCCATCGACTGGCCAGGCGCCAGGTCGATCAGCCTCGCCAGCATGATCGTCGGCCCGTTGCTGTGCCACAGCACGATCCCGCCGTCAGACACCGTGATCACGGCACTGGCCGCGGTGCTGCCCGTGACGGTCGTGGTCCCGGTGTTGGTCAACGTCACCGTTCCGTCGACCGGCTCGCCGTTCGCTGGAACGCTCGACGGGAAGTGTGGGGTGAGCACCAGGCCGGAACGGTCCGGCGGAACGGATGCCACCGGGCTGCCACACAGGTTCAACCCCTGTGCCGGCATTGGGGCCTGTGCTGGAGTTCCCGTCCCGAGGTCTCGCGCGGGGGCCAGCTCCGATCCACCCCTGTCGAGGCTCTGCGAGGCGCCGGAGGTGGTCGCCGTGCCCTGAAGGACCGGCTTCAGGCCCGTGAAGCCGCCGACGGCGATGCCGGCGACGGCCAGTGTCGTCGCCCCTCCCACACCGATCTGCCGGGGCAGGCGGCGGCGTTTGCTGCGACGGATGATGCGCCCGGCATCCAGCTCGCGGTGCGCGGGAAGTGTGGCTCCCTGGTCGTGCAACCACTGGCGCAGTTCCGATTCAGTAGGCATGGGGTGCTCCCTGTGCGTTCGTGATGGCGCCGGTGACGGCGTTCGTGGATGCGCCGGCCGGCTGGTCGTCCGCGGCCAGCGCGACGGCCATCTTCCCCAGCGCGTCGCTGAGGTAGCGTTTGACCGCCCCGGAGCTGATTCCGAGCCACTGGGCGATGTCGTCCACCTTGAGGTCTTCGTAATACCTCAGCACCACACAGGATCGTTCGCGCGGCGCGAGTTTGAGCAGTTGCTCCCGCAGGTCCAGCCGGGCGCCCGAGGCACCAGCCGGCGACTCCTCGGCCTCCGGGGTGGCCGCCAGGTGCACGATCTTGCGGAACCGGGTGCGTCTGCGTCCACCGTCGAGGTACCCGTTCAGGATCGCGCGGCGCACGTAGGCTTCCGCGCTGGAGACCGAGAACCCGTTGCGGAGCCGGCCGAACGTCTTCACCAGGGCGTCCTGCACCAGGTCGGCGGCGTCATCCGCGCTGCCGCAGAGCAGGAACGCGTAGCGGGTCAGCGCCTCGCCGCGCTGCGCGACGAGGTTCGTGACGACGCCTTCCCAGCCGTCAGCGGCGCTCGGCGGCACATCCGCCGTTGTCGTGCCCCGAGCGCCCACGTCCCCTCCCTCGCTCCATCATGGCGTACGTACTCTAAGACGCACGAGGGGGTTGGAACGTTGTGCCGATTCTCCTAGTCGGCTCCGACATCCGTGGTGGTCAGTCGCGATCGGATGCTCGCCAGTTGCCTGGTGAGCTGCACCGGCAGCCGGTCGCCGAACAACCCGAAGAACTCCTCCGTGGAGTCGAGCTCCGACAACCACAGATCGCGGTCGATGGCGAACATCTCCTCCCAGGCGCCGTCTGCCAGTTCGAGGCCGTCGAGCTGGATGCCCTCCGGACGCGGAGTCAGTCCGATCGGAGTGTCGACCGCGCCGACCTCGCCGTCGACCCGCTCCAGAATCCACTTCAGCACCCGCATGTTCTCGGCGAAGCCGGGCCAGAGGTAGCTGCCATCGGCGCCCTTGCGGAACCAGTTCACCTGGAAGATCCGCGGCACGATCGCCGTCTCACGCAGACGCTTGCCCACCTCGAGCCAGTGCGACCAGTGGTCCGCCATGTTGTATCCGCAGAACGGCATCATGGCGAACGGATCGCGGCGCAGTTCGCCGACGGTGCCCTCCGCTGCGGCGGTGCGTTCGGACGACACCGTGGCGCCGAGGAACACGCCGTGCTCCCACTCGCGGGCTTCCACGACGAGGGGCACATTGGTGGCGCGCCGACCGCCGAAGATGATCGCGTCGATGACGACCCCCTTGGGGTCATCCCAGGTGTCGGCGATCGTCGGGCACTGGCTGGCGGCGACGGTGAACCGGGAGTTCGGATGCGCCGCGGGGGTCCCGGACAGGGGGGTCCAGTCGTTGCCCTGCCAGTCGATCAGGTGCTCCGGCGCCTTCGGGGTGAGTCCTTCCCACCACACATCCCCGTCGTCGCGCAGCGCGACGTTGGTGAAGATGGTGTTGCCCCACAGGGTGTCGATGGCGGTCGCGTTGGTGGTCGGGCTCGTGCCGGGGGCGACGCCGAAGAATCCGGCCTCCGGGTTGATTGCGCGCAGGCGGCCGTCGGCGCCGGGCCGCAGCCAGGCGATGTCGTCGCCGATGGTCTCGACCTTCCAACCGGGGATGGTCGGCCGCAGCATGGCGAGGTTGGTCTTCCCGCAGGCCGACGGGAACGCGGCGGCCAGGTGGAACACGCGGCCGCGCGGGGAGGTCACCTTGAGGATGAGCATGTGCTCCGCGAGCCAGCCCTCGTCGCGGGCGAGCACGGAGGCGATGCGCAGCGCGAACGCCTTCTTGGCCAGCAGCGCGTTGCCGCCGTATTGGGAGCCGAACGACCAGATTTCGCGAGTCTGCGGGAAGTGCGTGATGTACTTCGTGTCATTGCACGGCCAGGGCACGTCGGTGTCGCCCTCCAGCAGCGGCGCACCGACGCTGTGTACGGCGGGCACCCAATCCGTCTTGTCGTTGATCAGCTTGAGCGCCGGGGCGCCCATCCGCGTCATGAGGTTCATGCTCACCACGACGTACGGGGAGTCGGTGAGTTGCACGCCGAGCTTGCCGAGCGGGCTGCCGAGCGGCCCAAGGGCGAACGGCACCACGTACATGGTGCGACCGCGCATGCATCCGTCGAAGAGCTCGGTGAGGGTCGCCTTCATCTCGACCGGGTCGCGCCAGTTGTTCGTCGGCCCGGCATCCTCCGGGTCGAGCGAGCAGATGAACGTGCGCGCCTCGACGCGCGCCACATCTTTCGGGTCGCTGCGAGCCAGGAAGCTGTACGGCCGGTGCTCAGGGTTCAGGCGGATCAGGGTGCCACTGGTGACCATTTGCCTGGTGAGGGTGTCGTATTCGCGCGGAGAGCCATCACACCAGACGATGTCGTCGGGGCGGGTGAGACGGGCGATGCGTTCGACCCACTCGACCAGGCTCTTGTCGGCGTCGACCGGAGGGCGGTGGGCGAGGCCACTGGGGGCAGTGTCCGGTTCCGTGCGTCTCGCGGAGGTCATGGTCATGGGGTCCGTCCTCACTCGTCATCAACTGTCGCTGAAAATATCGCGTCCTGTAGCCCGGTCTCGTTGGGGTGAGCCCGCGCAAAAAACGCTGGTGATCCCAGTGTGCGACCTTTTCAGCCAGTTTTCATCGAAACCGAGTGGTAAGAATGGCTGAATTTTCGCTATTGTAAAAATCATGACCGATCTTGCCACCTTGGGCCAACGCATCCGCTACTTCCGTACGGAGCGCGGGTTGACGCTGGATCAGCTTGGCTCCGCGACCGGGATCGCCGGCAGCCAGCTGTCACTGATGGAAAACGGGCGACGCGAACCCCGGCTGTCCTTGCTGCAGTCCATCGCGACGACCCTGAGCGTGCAGGTGGCGGACCTGCTGGACTCGGCTCCGCCCAGCCCCCGGGCGGCGCTGGAAATCGAACTGGACAGGATGCAGCGCAGCGCCGTCTACACCGGGCTCGGCTTGCCGGCCATCCGTCCGTCCCGCACGATGTCCGATGAGATGCTGCGTGCACTGGTCGGGCTGCATCACGAACTGGCCCGGCGATCCCGGGAGGCGATCGCGACGCCGGAGGAGGCCCGCCGCGCCAACACCGAACTGCGCCAGTACATGCGCACCCAAGACAATTACATGCCCGAGATAGAGAAGCTGGCCGAGGATGCGCTCAAGGGCGTCGGGCACGCCACCGGCGCGCTCACCCACCGGTCGGTGAACCTGCTGGCCAAGCGTCTGGGCTTCGACCTGATCTACGTCAACGACCTGCCGCATTCGACCCGCTCGGTGACCGACCTGGAGAACGGCCGCATCTACCTGCCTCCGGCGTCGATCCCCGGCGGCCACGGACTGCGGTCGATGGCGCTGCAGGCTCTGGCGCACCGCATCCTCGACCACCACGAACCGGCCAGTTACGCCGAATTCCTGCGGCAACGCCTGGAGATCAACTACTTCGCCGCAGCGTGTCTGATGCCGCAGAAGCAGTCGGTGGACTTCCTCAGCGCGGCGAAGGCGAACCGCAACCTCGCGATCGAGGACTTCCGCGACGCCTTCGGCGTCACCCACGAGGCGGCGGCGCTGCGGTTCTCCAATCTCGGCACCGTGCACCTGGGCATGACGGTGCACTTCCTGCGGGTGAACAAGGATGGCTCGCTGCAGAAGGGCTACGAGAACGACGGCCTGTTGCTGCCCACGGATGTGACCGGCGCGACCGAAGGCCAGATCGTCTGTCGGCACTGGGGCGCTCGCGGCGCCTTCGACCACACCAACCGCACCACGGAGTTCTACCAGTACACCGACACCCCCACCGGCACCTACTGGTGCTCCACCCAGATCGGAACCGCATCCTCCGAAGAGTTCTCGATCACGTTCGGGGTGCCGTTCGCGGACGCGAAGTGGTTCAGGGGTCGGGAGGCCACCAACCGCGCGACCTCCCGCTGCCCGGACGGAACCTGTTGCCGGTTGCCGGACGCCGAAGTGTCGCAGCGGTGGTCCCACAAGGCCTGGCCGAGCGCGAGGCTGCACGCGCACATCCTGTCTCCGCTTCCGTCCGGAACCTTTCCGGGGGTCGACGACACCGAGCTGTACGCCTTCCTGGACGCACACTCGGGCAAGTAGGTGGGGCCCGGTCAGCTGAAGTGACGGGCCGCGGCGGCCCCGGCCTCGCGCAACAGCGGCTCTGGATGCGCGATGGCGTTCTCGACCGAGTCGGCGAGGTCGACCAGGGCTGCCGTCCAGACGCCTGCGGGAGCGGCCGAGACCTGCCCGGCGATGATCCCGGCATCGACGTCGTGGCGGCCGGCCAGTCGCAGCAACTCGCCGACGACCTTGCCGGTGCCTGAGGTCGCGTCGAAGCGGCCCTCCCCGGTGAGCACGACATCCGAGCCGGCGATCGCCTCCGCGAGCCCGCTGAGCCGGGCGATGTACGCGGCACCGGGTTCCACCTCCGCGCCCCAGGCGGCGGCGAAGCCGTAACCGCAACCGCCTGCCGCTCCCATCCCCGGAACATTCGGGTCTCCGCCGAGCAGCGTCGCGAAGTGCGCGAGAGCCGCATCCAGCGCCGCGACCTGCGCCTCGGTGGCGCCCTTCTGCGGACCGAACACCGCGGCGGCGCCCTCCGGACCGGTGAGCGGGGCACCGACGTCGGTGAGCAGGGTGACTCCACCCGTCGGCGGCGCCAGCAGACCGCGCCGATCGAGTTCGGCCACCCGGCCGAGGCCGCCGCCGCCCGCTGGGACCGGCGCTCCGTCGGCGCCCCGCAGCACCAGTCCGAGGGCACGCAGCGCACCGGAACCGCCGTCGGTGGAGGCCGAGCCGCCCAGGCCGATCACGAGAGAGCGTGCGCCGCCGGCGAGGGCGTCACGGATCACCTCGCCGAGGCCGTCCGTGGTCGCGCCGAGCGGATCGGGCGCGGACATCAGCGGCAGTCCGCTCATCTGGGCCAGTTCCACCACCGCGATCTTGCCGGGCAGCTCCAGCCACTGTCCCGGGTTCGGCCGCCCGTCCGGGCCGGTGACGGGCCCGGTGTGGTGCCGCCGCGCACCGGAGACGGCCGCCTCGATCGCATCCAGGGTGCCTTCGCCGCCGTCGGCTTGCGGGAGCACCCGCACCGTGTCCTCGAGCCGCACCTGACGCCATCCGGCCGCGATCGCATCGGCAACTGCTCGGGCGTCGAGTGACCCTTTGAAGGAGTCTGGGGCAATCACAACGTTGAGGCTCACGCCTCTCACGCTAACCGACCCGGCCCGGTCCTGCCCCGACCCGTTTCACGGAGTTTCTGTCTTCGAGGTGCCTTACTTCCGGCCTGTGGGCACCCTGTCGACAGAAACTCCGTGAAACGGGTTCTGGCCGGTGGGGGTGGGGGTGGGAGCGGGGGTGTACTCGAGAGCGGCGGTGGCGGCTGCCAGAGCGGCCGGAGAGGCATCGACGGCTTCCAGGGTGAGCAGTGCCGCGCCGAGGATCGGCCGGGACCTCACCAGCTGGGCGGATGCCTCGGGCGCGCGAGACGCGAGCCCCGCCTCGATGCCGCGCAGCAGTCGCGGATTGCCGCTGGCCAGCACCCCGCCGCCGAGCACAACCGGCACCGGCTGTTCCAGCAGGTCCAGACGCTTCAGCGCCGCCACCGCCAGGGCGACGATCTCGTCGGCTTGTCGGTCCAGGATGCCGCCGGCCACCTCGTCACCGGCGTCGGCGGCCGCCATGACCAGTGGGGCCATCGTGGCGAACCGGTCGGTGGACAACCGCCCGAAGTGGAATGCTTCGATGACGGCCTGCACGTCGGGCAGGCCGAGGTGCGCGGGAACACTTTTGGTGAGCAGAGTCGGGTCACCGCGGCCGTCCATTGCCCTGGCGGCGTGCCACAGTGCTTGCTCGCCCAGGAACCAGCCGCCGCCCCAGTCGCCGGAGATGTTGCCCCAGGCGGTGAACCTGGCATGCTCACCGTCGGCGCGGATGCCGATGCAATTGATCCCGGTTCCACAGACCACCGCGACGGCGTTGCGCTCCTCAGTGCCCGAGCGCAGTAGCGCGAACAGGTCGTTGTCGACCACCACGGGCCGGCCGCCCACGCCGGTGGCCCACGGCTTCTCCTCCAGCGCCGCGGCGAACGCCGCTATCTCTACCGGAAGGTCGAGTCCCGCGAGGTAGATGTTCGTCTGCAGCACCGGGCGGCCACCCGACTGCGTCCGCAGCTGGGTGACCAGATCGTCGACCACGCGCACCGAGTGCTGAAGGTCGTCAGGCTGAAAACTCGAGCCGCGTTTGCGGTCCCTGGCGATAATGTGTCCGTCGAGGTCGAGGGCGACGCCGTCGGTCTTCGAGCCGCCGCCGTCGATCGCGATGACAATCGGATCGAGCTGGTTCGTCACGCCCACGCCAGGTGCTTCCTGTTCTCGGCCAGCAGCAGGTCGGTGAGCTTCTCGGCGCGGTCGTACTGGCCGACCAGCGGATGCGCCAGCATTGCGCGCAGCACGCGCTCACGCCCGCCGTTCACCGCGGCATCCAGCGCCAGCCGCTCGTAGGCGGCGACGTGGCCGATAAGACCGGCGAGGTCGTCGGGCAGCGGATCGATCGGCAGCGCGTGCACTCCGTCCGCGGAGATGGTAGCCGACACCTCGATGGTGTGGTCGTCCGGCAGGAACGGCATGGCGCCATTATTGCGCAGGTTGACCACCTGCACGTCACCCCGGTCGCCCCGCAGTGAAGCGATCAGGTCCACCGCCGCCTCGGAGTAGAACGCGCCGCCGCGCTTCTTGAGCGCCTCCGGCTTGGTGTTGACCGTCGGGTCCGCGTACAGGTCCAGGAGGGTGTGTTCCACCTCCATGACCGCTTCCGCGCGGGTGCGCGAGCCGAGTTGTTCGGTGAGCACGCTGTCGTGCGCGTAGAAGTAGCGCAGGTAGTACGACGGCACCATGCCCAGCATGGCCACCAGCGAGGTGGGCAGCTCGACTTCCTCGGCCAGTTCACCGAGGTGTGCCTCGAGCATCTCGGGCAGCACCTGCCGACCGTCGACGGTGACGCCGCGTTCCCAGGTGAGGTGGTTGAGCCCGACGTGCTGCAGCTGCACGTGGCTGTGGTCGACGCCCAGCATGGTCGCGAACTTGCGCTGGAAGCCGATGGCCACGTTGCACAGCCCGATCGCGTGGTGGCCGGCCTGCAGCAGCGCCCGCGTGACGATGCCGACGGGATTGGTGAAGTCGATGATCCAGGCATCCGGCTTCGCATGCTTGCGGATGGCCTCGGCCACCTGCAACACCACGGGCACGGTGCGCAGCGCCTTGGCGAACCCGCCGGGGCCGGTGGTCTCCTGCCCGATGCAGCCGCACGCGTGCGGCCAGGTCTCGTCGGTCTTGCGAGCCGCCTGCCCGCCGATGCGTAGCTGGATCAGCACCACGTCGGCGTCCGCGACCCCGGCCACCAGGTCGGAGGTCGTGACGATCTTGCCAGGATGCCCCTCGCGCGCGAACATGCGCCGCGAGATCGCCGAGACCAGCTCCAGACGATGCGCATCCGGGTCGACCAGCCACACCTCGTCCACCGGCAGCACATCGCGGAGGCGGGCGAACCCGTCGATGAGCTCCGGCGTATAGGTGGACCCTCCGCCGACAACGGTTAATTTCATTGCTATCCCTTCACTCCGGTCAGTGTGATGCCCTCAACGAAAGACTTCTGGGCAAAGAAGAAGATGATCACGACCGGAATGGTCACCAACATTGTCACCGCCATGGTGGTTCCCCAGTCCGTGCCGTGGGCCCCGCGGAAGGTCGCCAGCCCGTAGGCCACCGGCCAGTTCTGTGGATTTTCCGAGGTATACAGCAGCGGGCCGAAGAAGTCGTTCCAGGAGTGGAAGAACAGGAAGATGCCTGCGGCGGCGATGCCGGGCTTGGCCATCGGCACGACCACCCGTAGCAGCACGCCCAACTCGCCGTTCCCGTCGATCCTAGCCGCGTCAGAATACTCTCCCGGGATGGTGAGAAAGAACTGGCGCAGCAGGAAGATCGAGAACGCATCGCCCAGCAGATTGGGCAGGATCAGCGGCCACAGCGTGCCGGTGAGCCCGAGCTGGGCCCACATCACGTAGATCGGCACGACCGTCACCTGCGGCGGCAGCAGCATTGCCACGATGATGGCGAGGAAGATCGCATTCGCCCCGCGGAATCGGATCTTGGCCAGCACATAGGCGGCCGGCACCGAGGAGGCGAGCATGAACGCGGTGGCGAGCACCGCGTACATCGCCGAGTTGCCGAACCACAGCGCGAGTGGCACCTGGGTGAACGCCTTGCCGTAGTTGGCCCAGTCGAACGGGTTCGGCCATAGCGTTGCCGTGAGGGTCTGCGAGCTCGACATGAGCGAGGTGAGCAGAACGAACAGCACCGGTGCGGCGAACAGGATGCCCAGGGCGACCAGCACGGTGTGCTCGGCGACCCAGGCGAACACTCCCGCAGTGTGCCGCGTCTTCGCGGCCGGCTGCTTGGTGAGAACGGTCGCGCTCATGCTTTGCCCTCCGGGGTGAATGCGTTGAACTGGCGCAGCAGCAGGCCGACGAACAGGCCGGCGACCACGAACAGCAGCACCGCCAGCGCGGCGGCGTAGCCAAGTTGGAAGTTGCTGAATCCGCGGACGTACAGCCACTCGGTGTAGGTGAGCAGCGAGTTCGCCGGGTAGCCGAGGAGGTTGCCGATGCCGTTCTTGGTGCTGGAGTCGCCACTGGCGACGCTGGAGGCGACGGCGGCCTCAGTGAAGTACTGCAGCGCCGCGATCACACCGGTGATCACCGCGAAGATGATGACCGGGGTGATGCTCGGGATGGTGACGTAGCGCACCTTCTGCGCACCGTTGGCACCGTCCAGCGCTGCCGCTTCGTATTGCTCCTGCGGAACATCCAGCAGCGAGGCCAGGAAGATGATCATGATGTCGCCCAGCACCCAGATGCCCAGCAGCACGAGCGATGGTTTCGACCAGGCTGGATCGCTGAACCAGAGCGGTCCCTTGATGCCGAAGAAGCGGAGAATCTGGTTGACCGGGCCGGTGCCGGGGTTGAACAGGAAGACGAAGGCCACCGTTGAGGCGACCGGCGGCACCAGAGCGGGAAGGTAGAACAGCGTGCGCCAGAATCCGGCGCCGCTCTTGGCACGCACGAGCAGCCCGGCGACCGCCATGGCCGTGATCACGCGCACCGGCACCAGGATGACGACGAACCACAGCGTGTTGAACGCAGCGGTGACGACATTGGGATCCTGGGTGAACAGGTAGATGTAGTTCCGGAACCCGACCCACTGTGGTTCGGAGAGCAGATCGTAGCGGGTCATCGAGAAGTACACGTTCGCGATGAGCGGGTACACGAAGAACACGGCCAGGCCTAGAAGGGCCGGGCTCAGCATCGCCCAGACGACGAGCCCGCGTTTTCTCTTCGGGGTGAAGAACCGGGTGGGGCGGGCGACCGAGGTCGCCCGCCCATCCGGTGTCACCTCCGTCTGGATGACAGAGGTGGTCATGTTATGGCGCCTTGCTCAGCGCCAGCGCGTTGTCGATGTCCTTGTCCACCGCCGTGAGGCCGGCGTCCAAGTCTCCACCGTCACCGGACTGGTACTTCGTCCAGTAGTTGGCGAAGGTCGTCTGGTTCGCCGCGCCGATCGCCGTCGCCGGGTTGGTGGACAGGTGCGGGCTGGCGGCGACGTCCAGGAACGTCTTGAACTGCTCCGGGAAGTCCAGGTTGGGCGAGGCCAGTGCATCCTTCGTGGTGGGGACGTTCTTGATGCCGTTGGCCAGCTTCACGACCGCGTCGGTGTTGAGCGTCAGGTACTTCAGCAGCGCCCAGGCCAGTTCCGGCTGGTGCGAGCCCTTGGCCACGCCGGCAATGGTGCCGCTGGTGTAGCCACCGCCGTACAGGTCGGGGTTGCTGTCCGCAACCGGGAACGGCGCGGTAGCGTACTTCAGGTCCGGCTTCTGGTCGGCCAGGAACGCCACGCGCCATTCGCCGTCCATCGCCATGGCGACCTGACCGGACTGGAACGCGTTGTCCGCCGACCATTCGTCACCCAAGCCTGCGGTGAACGCCTGCAGCTTGTCGTAGCCGATTCTGTCGACGAAGTCCTTCTGCCAGGTCATCAGCTCCTTCCACTGGGGCGAGTTGATGGCGCTCTTGTCGCCGTCTATCCACTTTGCACCGGCGGCGGGACCGTAGTGCACCGGGGTGTTCTCGTACGAGCCGATGATCGGGTTGAAGCCGAGCGTCTTGATCGAGCCGTCGGCGTTGTAGGTGGTCAGCTTGATCGCCATGTCGGTGAGTTCCGACAGCGTCTTCGGCGGCGTGGTGATGCCGGCCGCAGCCAGCAGGTCGGTGTTGTAGTACAGCCCGTACACGTCGGCGAGCATGGGCATCGCGCACTGCTTGCCGTTGAAGGAGGTGTAGCTCTTGGCCACATCGGTCAGCTGCGACATGTCGATGCCATCCCGTTTGATCACCGGCGACAGGTCGCGGAACGATCCGGACGAGCAGAACAGACCGACGCTGTCGGTGGATGCCGAGATCGCCACGTCGATGTCGCCGCCGGAGGCGATGACCTTCGCGAGCTTCTCGTCGTCCTGGCCGGAGTGGATCTTCACCTTCACGTCCGGGTTCTTCTTCTCAAAGTCCGCGACCACTCCCGCGATCGCCTTGGCCTCGCGGTCGTTGAAGAAGTGCCACAGGGACACCGTCCCGGAGAGCTTCTGCGGGGCATCCGACCCGAAGTCCGAGCCTGATGTGCCACCGGAGCACCCGGAAAGGGCGAGCGCCGCCGCGGTGGCGAGCGCTGTCAGTGCACCGATCTGGCGCACTACGGAGTGTTTGTTCAACGTAATACCTCGCTGTTCTTACGGTTCTTCATGGATGGGCCTTCTCGTCACTTGTCCAATTCGTCGAACAAGTGCTGTCGTACCTGGTGTACGAGGACCTCGCGTGCCCCGCGCAAGACGGGGTACACGGGGACGAGTGATTGCGTGGCACGGGGATGCCACAGGGTGGTGCGCTCGATTTCCGCGCGCACCAATTCGGCCAGCAGCGGCCCGCCGGAGGTGCCGATCGGTCCGCCGAGCACGATCAGCTCCGGGTCGAGGATCGCCAGCACCGGAACGACGCCGAGCGCGATGCGCCGTGCGACTTCGGTGAAAACGGACTCGCGCGCGGGATGCTGGCCGAGCGCGTCGATCACGTCGCCGTCCGTGTCGCCGGCGACTCCGTGGCTGCGGGCGATGGCGACGGCCGCCGGACCGCCGATGAGTTGCTGCAGGTCATGCGCCTGCGGGTCGATGTCCACGGCGTTCCACGGCACCGGCAGGTAGCCGATCTCACCGGCGCCGCCGGCCGCGCCGCGGTGCACGGCGCCGGCGAGGTCGACGGCCAGGCCGAGCCCTGGGCCCAGCCACAGCAATGCAAAGCTGCCGGTGCCGGCACCGGCGCCCTCGGAACGTTCGGCGATCGCGGCGAGGTTTGCGTCGTTGTCGATGTGCACATCGAGTCCGAGCAGAGTCTCCAGATGGGTGCGGATGCCCTGCCGTGGCCAGCCGGGCAGGGTGTCGATGAACGACAGTTTGTCGGTGCGCGGGTCGATCGAGCCTTGCACGCCGATGGCGACCACCCGCACCGCGGTGCTGTCGACCGCGGCGCTGTCGCTCGCGGCGGTGATGGCATCCTGCACATCCGATGCCGCGGAGTGGCCGTTGTCGCCGTTGGTGATCACCGTCTCGACGACGGGGTATTCGGTGCCCGTCGCATCCACCACGGTGGACCGGATCACCTTCTCGTCGATGTCGATCGCGACGCCGAGCACCCGGTCGGCGCGCACGCCGTAACTCAGAGCGTTCGGGCCGCGGCCGGCGGAGACCTCGCCGACGACCTCGATGAGTCCTGCGCCTTCCAGGCGGGCAACGATCTGGGACGCGGTGGGCTTGGACAGGCCGGACAGCTCGCCGATGCGGTTGCGGGTGAGGACGCCGTGGTCGAACAGAAGCGACAGCGCGGTGCGTTCGTTGCGTTCCCGCAGCCAGGAGGGAGTCCCCGGTACTGTCTTCGTCGACATTCGGCCCTCTCTTCGCTCATCCGAATGTATCAGTAAAGTTTCCTAATAGAAAGCGGATTCCTGGAAGAGCCGATCATCGGACCGCACACGGGCCCCATCCGGCACCACGGCCTAAGCTTGCTCAGCGAGATGGAGAGCGTTGAAAACAGTGCCAGGGTGACTCTCGTGGTCATCCGTGTTTCGATGGCCGCGATTATCCTCACCGCACTGGTGGCGCAGCTCGTGTTCACCTGGCGGATCTACGCCGGGGTGCCGCGATACCTCATCAAATACTTCAGTTTTTTCACCGTGCAGTCCAATCTGATGGCCTCGGGATCGCTGCTGCTCGGCGTCTGGTACGCACTCCGGCGCAGTCAGGGTCCGTTCCAGTTCGCGGTGTTCCGGTGCGGCGTCGCGGTGTACATGATCGTGACATCGGTGGTGTACCACATGCCGTTCAACGTCATCACACTGGACCAGCCGGTGACGGTGACCTGGGCCAATACGGTGCTGCACCTGGTGGCGCCGGCCTACCTTCTGGTGGACTTCCTTCTGGCGCCCGGCAGAACGCACGTGAGGTGGAACCGGTTCTGGATCATCATGACCTACCCGGTGGGCTGGCTGATCTACACCATGGTGCGGGCGCCGCTGGTGGACTGGTACCCGTATCCGTTCCTCAATCCCAGGTTCTCCCAGGAGGGCAACCTGTCGGTGGCCGGTTATCTCGTGGTCATCGCCCTGTTCATCGCCGCGGTCACCCTGATCATGATCGGGCTGAGCCGGTTGCCGCTGCCCTGGCGCACCGAGTCGAGGGCTCCTGCGGTCGGCCGGCCCGACGTCCGGTTCGGAAGCTGAGGAGCGCTACTGCGGTTGGCCGAACAACCGGTGCGGGTCGTACTGCCGCCGGATGCCGGCCAGCCGTGCCGCGTTGCCGGCGAAGTAGGCGTCCCCCCAGTCGGTGATGCTCGCATCCGCGTAGTTCACGTAGGCGCCATAGCCCCAGGACGGCACCATGGCGCTGCGGAATCCGCGAACGTAGGAATCCATCGGACCTGTGCCCGTGCCGCCAGGGAATGCCGCGGTGTACTGCACGGTCATCAGCGCGCGGCGGTGTCCGAACGCCGTGGCGGCATCGGGCAGGTCGGCCACCGCGCCGCCGAGCGCATCCAGGGACACACCGCCTTCGGTGAGGCCGGGCACCGCCGTCGCCGACTCCACCTTCGCCAGCAGGGTGGCGATGCCGGCGTCATCCAACGGTGCATACGCGATGTGCGAGGTGGCCGCCGCAGACTCGCGGGTGAGCGCCCCGCCTGGGGCTGTCGTGCACCGCTGCACCGGGATGCCCCGGCATCCGGCGTAGCCCATCATCGCGTCCAGATAACTGCGGGCGGTCGAAGTCTGCTGTGACGGCGGCCGGCCGGCGGCCCGCAGTAGCGGAGCCAGCACGGTGCTCAGCGCGTCGGGCTCGCCGATCCAGGTGCCGGAGAGGAAGAGGCCGGGGCCGGCCGTGTACTTCGTGCCGTTCAGGAGCTTGAGGGTCGACCATATTCTCGGATCGGCATGCGGCGCCCAGTCCTGCCAGGCGGCGATCACCGCCGCCGCGTCCTGGAACGGCCAGCGCAGGTTCCAGGTGGTCACCGGCGGGGCCGGATGCGTGGCAAAGGTGAGTGAGGTGACCACGCCGAGGTGCCCGCCGCCGCCGCCGCGACAGGCCCAGAACAAGTCGGCGTCGACGGCAGTGCTGACCGTGCGCATCCGGCCGTCCGCCGTCACGATCTGCAGCTCGGTGAGCGCGTCACAGGTGAGGCCGTAGGCGCGCACCAGCACGCCAACCCCGCCGCCGAGCGTGAGGCCTGCGACGCCGACCGTGGCGCAGGAGCCGGCGGCCAGCGCGCGGCCGGCGCCTCCGACGACGGAGTAGAGCTGCGCCAACGAGGCGCCGGCACCCACCTGCACCGCACCGTCGCTGGCCATGGTGACCGCGGTCAGCCCGCGCACGTCGATGACAAGAGACGGCGGCACGCCGCTCCCCTGCGCACCGCCGCCGGACCAACCGGGATAGTTGTGGCCGCCGGAGCGCACGGCCAATGGAACCTTGCGATCGGCGGCGAACCGGAGTCCGGCCGCGATGTCGGCCCCGGAGGCCGCGGCGAGGATGGCGAGCGGCATCGCGCCGTCGTAGCGCGGGTTTTCCAGCCGGCGCGCTTGGTCGAATCCGCCGTCGCCCGGAACCAGCAGCGTGCCCTGCAATCGACTCGAAAGCGCCGACCAGTCCACACGTCCAGTGGGAGACGAGGAGGCGGATGCCCGCGGCGTGGCCGACGGCGGTGGTCCTGCCGATGGCGATGTGGGCTGTGCCGTGCATCCACCAAGCAGCAGAGTCGCCCCGCCCAGCCCCAGTAGTTGGCGGCGCGAAAGTTCGGGCATTGTTCATGGTACAAAGCCGGTGCCGGAAACCGGAAGCATCCGTATTCTGGAACCAGGAGTTCTGGAATGGACGCAGCGCACAAGGCGAACGAAACGGATGCACACGGCGCGCCCGGTTTGACGGCGCAGCCGAGCAGCGACGCGCACACCGATGGCTACGAGGTTCCGGTGGATCCGCACGACGGGGTGGACTGCGAGGACTGCCAGTAGTTACGTTCGTGGTATGTCCACGCCATGGCAGTTGGTCGCCGCCTATGACCGGGCGATGGGAACTCGTTCGTCGCCCGGGTGGATCGAGCTGGACGAGCCGAACGGCTACCTGGCCGCATCCTTGCCGGTGGCGGCGCTCGCGCAGGGCTCCGTGGCGGCGCTCGCCGCGTCAGTCAACCGCTTTCTGACCCGGTCCGGTGGCACCGGCCGCACCTGGCGGATGTCGATGGAACGCGTCGCGGCCTCGTTCGCGGGGGACCGGATGATGCGCGTCGACGGTCAGCCGGTCACCGGGTTCGCCGAACTGTCGGGGTTCTTCCAGGCCGCCGACGGATGGGTGCGCACCCACGCCAACTATCCGCACCACCGGCTCAGGCTGCTGAAGGCGCTCGGTCTGGCCGAAGACAGCGACCGTGCCGTCGTGGCCGAACGGATCGCCGGCCTGTCCGCTCGCGACGTGGAGAACCGGTCGGCGACCGCGGATGCCATCGCGGTGCGAGTGCGGGACGAGACGGAGTGGTCGGGCGGTGCTCCGGGCCGGGCGTTGGCACGCCAGCCGCTGGTGGCCCGGCACTTCGCCGCCACCGCGGCGGCGACGCCGCGGAACCGCGTCCTAGACCCGGAGTTGCCGTTGGCCGGCATCCGGGTGTTGGATTTCACGCGGGTGATCGCCGGGCCGGTGGCCACTCGCGTGCTCGGCCTGCTCGGGGCCGACGTCTTGCGACTGGACCCGCCGCAGTTGCCGGAGCTTGTGGTGCAACACATGGAGACCGGCCAGGGAAAGCGCAGCGCGCTGCTTGACCTGAGCACCGCCGCGGGCCGCTCGCTCGCCAACGACCTGCTGAGCACCGCGGACATTCTCGTCACCGGTTATCGGCCGGGGGCGCTCGAACGGTACGGCCTTGAGCATCCGGCTGGCCTGGTCCACGCCCTCGTCAGTGCCTGGGGGACCGGCGGGCCGTGGGCGCACCGGCGAGGCTTCGACAGCATCGTGCAGGCGGCATCCGGCATCGCGATCATCCAGGGCGGCCGTGAGCGTCCGGGCGCCCTCCCGGCGCAGGCACTGGATCATGCCAGTGGGTACCTGCTCGCGGCCGCGGCGGTGGACGCGCTGACCGAGACGGACTCGGACGGGCGTGCCCGGGATGTGAGCGTCAGCCTGGCCGGCACCGCCCGCTGGTTGCTGCAGGCGGCGCGGGATCTGCCGACGGTACCGCTTCGTCAGCCGAGCGAGAATACGACGGTGGTGCACGGCGCGTACCGGACGGCCCGGCCGCCATTGCAGGAATACGACGACTACCGGTGGCCCGCACGGGAATGGGGGTCAGACAAAGCACAGTGGCATGGGTAGTGTGCCCGCAACGAAAGGGCACCGTCATGGGCATCATTTCGCGCGGATTCACCGGCCGCCGCCGGGAACACGTCGCCGACCTTCCGCCGGGCCAGTACCTCACCGAAGACTTTCCGGTGCTGTCCGCCGGTCCCACCCCGCGAATCGACACAGCCGACTGGGAATTCAGCATCACCACCGAGACCGGCGCCGTGCAGCGCTGGGACTGGCAACAGCTCCGTGCCCTGCCGGCGGACGACATCCACACCGACATCCACTGCGTGACGCGCTGGTCGAAACTGGGCACCGACTGGCGCGGGGTATCCCTCGACACCCTGTTCGCGGCGGTGGACACGGATCGCGACTACGTCATGGTGCACTCCTACGGCGGATACACGACCAATCTGCCGTTGGATGACCTCCTCAACGGCAAGGCGTGGATCGCGTTCGACTTCGAGGGGGACAACCTAGAACCGGAGCACGGCGGCCCGGCCCGGCTGCTGGTGCCACATCTGTATTTCTGGAAGAGCGCTAAATGGGTCAGCGGCATGGTGATGCAGGCGGACGACGAGCCGGGATTCTGGGAGCAGAACGGCTACCACCTCTACGGCGACCCGTGGCGGGAACAACGGTACTGGTGATCGGCTGGAAGGTCGCCGTCGTGGCCGAGACTAGAACGCAAACGCCGACCGGGCGCAGCATCGTGCTTGACGTGCCCGGATGGGGCGGCAATGCGGCCGGCCAACATCTCGACGTCCGGGTCACCGCACCGGACGGCTATCAGGCGGTGCGGGCGTATTCGGTCGCCTCCGCCGTGGCAGGGGACCGTCTGGAACTGGCGGTGGACCGGTTCGACGGCGGCGAGGTGTCGCCTTATCTCGTGGACGATCTGCGGTCGGGCGACCAACTCGAGGTGCGTGGACCGCTGGGCGGCTGGTTCGTCTGGCGCCCGCAGCAGAGCGGACCGGTGCAGCTGATCGGCGGCGGGTCGGGGATCGTGCCGCTGGTGGCAATGATCCGCGCGCACCGGGCCTCGGAAAGCGCCGCGCCGTTCCGGCTGCTCTACTCGGTGCGCAGCGACCAGGATGCCTTCTTCCGCGGCGAACTCGACCAGCCCGATCCGGGGCTGGAGGTCACCTGGTTGTACACCAGAAAGCCCCCGCAGGGCTGGCCGCGACCGGCTGGCCGGATGACCAGGGCTGACCTCGCCGCGTTTTCGTTTCCCCTGTCGGACTCGCCGGCGACCTTCGTCTGCGGCCCGACCGGGTTCGTCGAAGCGGTCGCGTCGGGGCTCGTCGCGTTCGGTCACGACCCGAGTTCCATCAAGACCGAACGGTTCGGAGGAAGCTGATGATCGGCCACGTTGATGGCAATGCGATTGCCGGTGAGCTCACCGAACTGTTCCGGTTCGAGGTGACAACGGCACGAGTGCGCTGCGCTTCCTGCGGAGACGTGGCGGTGCTTGCCCGGTCGATGGTCTACGGCGGTGAGCAGGGCTTGGTGGTGCGCTGCACCGAGTGCGGCGATGCCCTGATGGTCATCGTGCGGATGCCGGAACACACCCGCGTACAGATGCGTGGGATGGCGTGGTTGGACGCCTAGCGCGGCGGTTCGCGCACTCCGGATCAAGGCGCTACATTGCTACATAACCGAGACAAAGGAAAGGCCATGGCTATGCTCGTCGTCGATCCTCGGTCCAGCGTTCCGCCGTTTGAACAACTGCGCGTCCAGATCCTGGACCAGGTGACCCGCGGCGAATTGGCTCCGGAGACTCGCCTGCCCACGGTGCGGCAGCTGGCCGGGGACCTCGGTGTGGCGGCCAACACCGTGGCACGCACGTATCGGGAGCTGGAGCGGGCAGGCATCATCGAGACGCGCGGCCGCCACGGCACCTTCGTGTCAACCCACGGCGACCCGGCGCACCGACAGGCGCAAAAGGCGGCAGCAGCCTTCGCCGAGCAGATCCGAAATCTCAAGCTCAGCACCGACGAAGCGATCACCCTGGTGGTCTCCGCCTTGGCCGAGCACTGATCTGCTCGGGCCTGGTGTCAACCGGTCCCGACGGCATATTCCTACCCCCTCACTCAGCATCAGTTTGTCGGCACGCCAACATCGAACGATTGTGACTCGGACGACGTGGTTAGTTGAGGACGAAACATCAGCTCAAACGTAGACTCGACCCGATTCGTGCAGTTAGGCCAAATTCGGTGCAATCGGGTCTGAAAAGCCGGAAGGAAAACTCCATGTGGATTCGCATCGTAGTTGCGGTCGCAGTGTTCGTCGCGGCCGTCATCCATCTCGAACAATGGTTTCTCGTGTTTCGCGATAACGCGATCATGGGTCCCGCGATGCTCCTCAATTTCGTCGGTGGCATAGTCATCGGCGTGCTGGTGCTGATCTGGCACCACTGGCTGCCGCTGCTGGGCGCCGCATTGTTCGGTGCCGCCACCCTCGGCGCATTCCTCATCTCCACCACCCCGATGGGACTGTTCGGCGTGCACGAGCACTGGACGATCTGGGAAGTCTTCGTAGCGGCGGCGGCGGAGGTCGTCGCCATCGTCGGTGGCCTCGTCGGCCTCCGGGCGAGCCGGCCGCTTCCCTCGCGGACCTAACCGCTGTACGCGGTGAGGAACCGGTCACGGAACTGACTCATCGGCCAGACCGGCGCCGCCGGGCTCGGCAGCACGCCGTCCTGCCAGTTCCAGGTCGAGATCTGGCTGAGAACCGACGGGTCGTGGGCGATGATCGAGACCGGCACGTCGTGGCCCGGGTGTTGGCCGCTGACATATGAATGCGCTTGGTGATCGCCGACCATGATCACCACGAGATTGGGGTCGGGGAACGTCGTGATGAACGAGAACAACGTGTTCAGCGTGTACTGGATGGATTGCCCGTAAAGGGTGCGCACCTTTTCTGGGTCTTGGAAAGCCTCCTCGGGCGAGGCTCCCTTGTCCGGCATGCCGTTGAAGATCGTCCCGTCGCCCACGTCGTTCCACGCCACCGGGTGCGGGAGCGGCGTCCAGGGATGGTGGCTGGAGACGAGGTCGATCTCCGCCATCACCGGGCTGCGGTCGGCCTTGACAAGCTCCTGCCGGTGGAAGGCGGACAGCACGTACTGGTCGGGCATCGGCGCGTAGCTGAACTTCGGACCTTGGTAGCCCACGTTCCTGGAGTCGTAGAGGGTGTCGAAGCCGTAGAACTTTGCCCCCTCTGGCCAGTCGATGGTGTTGGCCGGGACGTCGAACACCGTTCGCCAGCCGGCACGCGAGAAGGCACCGGTCAGGGTCAACCGCTCGTGGGTGAGTAGTTGGTTGTAACGCTGCTGGCTGTTGACCCAGAGCCCGGATTGCATTGTGGAATGGGCGAGCCAACTGGCCGCGCCGAAGGTGGGGGAGGTGAGGAAGGCGCTGCGGGAGGAGAATCCCGCCGCCTGCAGCCGCCTGGTGCCGGCCGTCAGCACGGCGTCGATGCCCGGCGAGAACGACGAGCCCTGCACCGCGCTCCGGCCGTAGCTTTCCACGAACGCGAGGATGACGTCCTTGCCGCGCAGGCCGCCCAATAAGTCGCCGTCGGCGGCATCGTGCAGCGGGTCGTTGGCGATCTGGTCGGTGAACGCACTGCGATCGGCCAGATCGTTGCCCAGGGTGTGCAGTTGACCGTAGACGAGCCCGACGGCGCTGGTGGACGCCGCGCGCACCCCGGGAACCGGCTGCACTCCGGTGATCGCGACGAGGGCCCAGATGACGCCGAGCGCAGCCAGCGCCCGAAGCGATACGCGCCGGTTTTTGGTGATCGCGCGAGTGACGCGGACCATCGCCCATGGCATCACGATCACCGCGGCGATGGCGACCGCGAGGGCGGCCACGGCGACGGCGATCGATCCGACCCGTCCGATGGAGTCGCTGAGCACGTCGACGCCCGGCCCGAAGTAGTACCAGTCGTTGAGCAGGTCGAACGGGCGGTCGAAGACGGCGGCGAAGCCGATGTCCAGGGCCTTCACGATGGTCAGCAGGCCTACAACCACACCGAAGACCACGGCCGTCGCCATTCGGAGCGCGGATGGCGCGATGAGAACCACGGCCACGATGATGAGCGCGGCCAGGGGAATGGAGAGAAAGGCAACGGGGGTGATCTGGCTGGGCTTGGTCGGCACCGCCAGCGCCAGCCACACGATCAGACCCGCCAGCGCGGTGACGGCGGCGGCCCGCGACACGGTGCCGCTGCGGTCGCGGCGGCGGTTGCTCCACAGCCACCACACCTCGCGGCCGAACGATTCGCCGAGCAGGCCCAGCGCGACCAGAAGGATGATGCTGATCCCGAACCGGGGGAGGACCCCGGTGGCGGCGACGGTCAGCGAGATGCCCTGGATCGCCGCCACCACCTTGGACCAGCGCCGGGGCGGCGCGGATGCACGCAGCCAGGGTAGAAACCAGCCGGCGACGACAAACGCATACCGGGCCAGGCCGATGGCGAGCACCCACGCGCCGACCGTGGGGGCGACGTACACGCTCAGCACGAGGATGAGGAACGCGTCGACCTCCATGTCGAAGCGCGCACCGAGGGTCGATACGGTCTGGGTGCGCCGAGCCACCCGACCATCCACCGCATCCAGAATCAGCGCCACGGCGGCCAGCGACACCAGCACGGTCACCGGAACCGCCCGGCTGACCGAGTCCGCGATCAGCGCGGTGATGGCGCCGACCAGAGCGGCTCTCACCAGGGTCACCCAGTCCGCGGGCCGGAACCCGCCATCGGCGCGCCGCGCGATCGCACGAGCCAGCAGTGCGTTCCCAGCGACCGTGTAGACGACGCCGACGCCCCAGCCCGGGCCGCCGAGCCCCACCGTCGCGGCGAGCCCAGCGAGCAGCGCAAACTGGGAAACCAGCCCGACTATCGGACCCGTTTGAACCGACCGCACGGCGCCTCCGTGTTCTTGAGGGGACAACAGTATTACGATAAAGCGGCCCTCCCAGTTCACCTCGGAGGCTGAGAAGGGGAAGATTCCGTGGGCACTGAGGCCCTGGCATTCTGGCTGCGCGAACCCGGGATGGGCGAGATCCGGGCGGAAACGCTGCGGACGCCCGGTCCCGACGACGTGCTCGTGCGCACCCTGTATTCGGCGGTGAGCCGGGCCAGCGAGGCACTGGTCTTCCGCGGCGGCGTTCTGCCCAGCCAGTACAGCGTGATGCGGGCGCCGTTCCAGGACGGCGACTTCCCCGCCCCGGTCAAATACGGCTATCTCAATGTCGGCGTCGTTGAACAGGGGCCGAGCATGCTGCTCGGCAAGCGGGTCTTCTGCCTGTACCCGCATCAAAGTGCCTATGTGGTTCCGGCGGATGCCGTGTTCGTCGTCCCCGACGGCGTGCCGTCGGCACGGGCGACGCTCGCCGGCACCGTGGAGACCGCGGTCAACGCGTTATGGGATGCCGCGCCGCTCGTCGGGGATCGGATCGCCGTCATCGGAGCCGGAATGGTGGGACTGTGCGTCGCGCGGCTGCTCAGCCAGATCGTCGGCGTGCGGGTCACCGCGGTGGATGTCGACGGCAGCCGGGCCGAGATCGTCCGCTCCCTCGGCGCCCGCTTCGCGCTGCCCGCCGCAGCCCCCACCGGCTGCGACCTCGTTTTCCATACCAGCGGAACCTCCGCCGGCCTGCAGCTGTCCCTTGACCTGCTCGGACCGGAGGGGACCGTGGTCGACCTCAGCTGGTATGGCGACACCGAGGTTCGACTGTCCCTCGGCGGCGCGTTCCACTCGTCCCGGCTGAACATCCACTCCAGCCAGGTCGGCGCCGTGGCTCCCGCCCGACGCCGGCGGCGCACCACCAGGCAGCGGCTGGAATTCGCGTTGACTCTGCTGCGCGACCCCGCCTACGACGCACTGATCACCGGCGAGTCCCCGTTCGAGGACCTGCCGGATGTCATGGCGCGGCTGGCCGACGGACGCCTGGGCGCCCTCTGCCACACCATCTCCTACGAAGGCAGGTAGCCATGTTCAGCGTCACCGTGCGCGACCACATGATGATCGCCCACAGCTTCCGCGGCGCGGTGTTCGGTCCCGCGCAACAGCTGCACGGCGCGACGTTCGTCGTCGACGCAACCTTCAAGCGAAACGCCCTCGACGCCGACAACATCGTCGTGGATATCGGTCGGGCCACCGAAGAACTGCACAGCATTGTTGGCGCGTTGAGCTACCGCAACCTGGACGACGACCCGTCCTTCGCCGGCATCAACACCACGACCGAAGCCCTGGCCCAGGTGATCGCCGACCGGCTGGTCGAGCGCGTGCAGGCTGGCGCGCTCGGTGCGAGCGCGCATGAACTGACCGGCATTGTGGTGACACTGCACGAGTCGCACGTCGCGTGGGCGAGCTACGAGCGGTCGTTGTGAACGTCGTGTCTGTACCAGGCGCCGTGCACGTGATCGTGCCCGACAGCATCGACGATCCGGCGCGCCCCAGCGGAGGCAACGTATACGACCGCCGGATCTGCGACGAACTGGCCGCGATCGGATGGCGGGTTCACGAGTACGCCGCACCCGGCGATTGGCCGAAGCCCGACGCCGTGTCACGTCGTGCTCTCACCGCAGAGCTGACCCGGCTCGCCGACGGCGCGCTGGTGCTGATCGACGGGCTGATCGCCTCGGCAGCCGCCGACCTGCCGGAGTTCGCCAGGCGGTTGCGTCTGGTGGTGCTCGTTCACATGCCGCTGGCCCAGAAAAGCGACGATGGCGCTGGCATCCGTACCACGGAAGCCGCCGCTCTTTCCGCCGCCACGGCCGTTGTCGCCACCAGCACCTGGACGCAGCAGTGGCTCACCGAACACTACGCGCTGGAGCCCGGGCGGATCCACACTGTCGAACCGGGGACGGATGCCGCCGAACCGACACCGCGCACCGCCGAAGGCCGCGAGTTGCTCTGCGTGGCCGCCGTCACGCCGGCCAAGGGCCACGACGTGCTGGTCGCCGCACTCACCGAGGTGAGCACCCTTTCGTGGGCGTGCGTCTGCGTCGGCCGCGTCGACATCGATACGAGATTTGTCGCACGGCTCCAGGCCGAGGCCGAGGCGGGCGGGATAGCCGATCGGATCCGATTCGTGGGCGTGCGCACCGGCGCGGAGCTGGATGCGACCTACGCGGCCGCCGACCTCGTCGTGGTGGGTTCCCGCGCCGAGACGTACGGCATGGTGGTGACCGAGGCGCTGGCGCGGGGAATCCCGGTGGTTGCCACCGCCGTCGGCGGAGTGCCCGAGGCACTCGGCCACGGTGCCGACCAGGTTCGGCCCGGCATCCTGGTGCCGCCCGACGACCCGCACGCCCTCGCCGCGGCGCTGCGCCGCTGGCTGTCCGATCGGCAGCTGAGGCTTCGGTTGCGGCAGGCGGCCATGCAGCGCCGGGACACGTTGCCCAGCTGGGCGGTCACCGCCGGGCGGCTTTCCGAAGTCCTCACCACGGCGGCGGCGTGACATGGCACTCAACCGCACGCTCTGGCGATGGCTGATGCTGCTGGGCGGTGCCGTGGTGATCGGAGCGGTGGCGTGGCGGTTGGGCGTCGGACCGTTCGTCGACGGCATCACCAGGGTGAACGGCCCGGCGCTGCTGGCCGCGGCCGTCATCACCGGACTCACAACAGTCTGCTGCGCGTGGCGCTGGCGGCTGGTGTCGCGCGGACTCGGTACTGACCTGCCGCTGGGGGTGGCGATCGCTGCATACTATCGGTCGCAGTTTCTGAACTCCGTGCTTCCCGGTGGGGTGATCGGTGACGTGGATCGCGGCGTCGGTCATGGCCTGGAGGCGGGAAACCTCGGACTCGGCTTGCGCGCGGTCGCCTACGAAAGGGTCGGCGGACAGATCGTGCAAACCGGGCTCGTGGTGACGGTGCTGGCGTTGGTTCCGTCGCCGCTGCAGTCGGCCGCGCCGACCATTGCGGCGGTCGCCGTGGGGATCGTGGTGGGCGCGGCGATCGCCTTCCACGCATTCTCGGCCCGCGGAACGTCGGTCTGGGCCCGCGGCATCCGCGCCTCGGCAAACGAGCTTCGCCATGGTTTGCTCGCCAGGGCCGCCTGGCCCGGCGTGGTTCTGGCATCATGCGCGGTCACGGCCGGGCACACCGCGATCTTCCTCATCGCCGCGCAGTCCGCCGGAATCACGGTGCCGCCGATACGGATGCTGCCGCTGGCGGTGCTGATACTGCTGGCGATGTCGGTGCCGACGAACATCGCCGGCTGGGGTCCGCGAGAGGGAGTCGCCGCGTGGGCGTTCGGCGCCGCCGGACTGGGCGCCGGCCAAGGCGTCACGGTCGCCGTGGTTTACGGAGTGCTCGCGTTTGTGGCATGCCTACCCGGAGTTGCCGTTCTGGTCCTATGTTGGCTTCGTCGCCGTCGTGGCGGTGTCCGTCCGACGGGCTGGGTGCGCGACGCGCAGCCGACCGTCGCCGACGAAGGGAGCGAAGCGCGTGTCTGAACGTCCGTACACCCTCCTCAGTTGCAGTATGTCGATCGACGGATACATCGACGATGCATCCGAGCACAGGTTGCTGCTTTCGAACGCTGATGACTTCGATCGCGTCGATGCCGTGCGGGCATCCTGCGACGCGATCCTGATCGGTGCCGCCACCATTCGCGGCGACGACCCGCACCTGCTGGTGCGCACCGACGCGAGAAAGGCCGAGCGAGTGGCCAAAGGTCTGTCGCCGTCCCCGGTCAAGGTGACGGTGACCGACTGTGCAGAACTGGATCCGGCGGCGAAGTTCTTCACGGCGGGGGACGCCGAGAAGCTGGTCTACTGCGCAAGCGCTCACGTCGACGACGCCCGTGGACGGTTCGGTTCCATCGCCACGGTGATCGACGGCGGCCACCCGGTGGCCATGCACGCCTTGAGCGAGGATCTCTACTCTCGAGGCATCCGCCGGCTGATGGTGGAGGGCGGCGAAAAGATCCATACCCAGTTCCTCAGCAGTGGACTCGTCGACGAGTTGCAACTCGTGGTGGCACCGTTCTTCGTCGGCGACTCCCGGGCGCCCCGGCTCGTGGCCGATGGCGGGTTCCCGTGGAATCCCGACCGGCAGGCGCACCTGGTGGAGGCCCGACCGATCGGCGACGTGGTGCTGTTGCGGTATGCGATGTCACCACGGTTCCAGGACGGGTAGGCCGGTCACTCAGGCAGGGGCAGACCGCGCGTTTCTTTGAGGAACGGAACCACGATCAGGCCGAGCACATAGACCGAGCCCATCCAGATTGCCGCCGGGGCGATGCCGCCGAAGACCAGAACCAGGCTGCCGGTGAGAATCGGTCCGACCCACGCGATGAGCCGGGTGCCGTTGAACACCGTGGACATGGCCGTGGACCGCACCGCTGTGCCGAACAGTTCCGGCAGGTACAGCGGCATCCAGACGAAACCACCGAGGGTGAACATGCCGTTGATCGCCGCGACGATGAGGAACGACTGCACATTGCCGGGCCAGAGATAGGTGATCGGCGTGAGGGCGGCCGAGCCGACCAGGAACAGCACGATCAAGAACCGACGACCGAAGCGGTCGGCGACGAACGCGGCCGCCACGTAGCCGATGATCGACCCGATCGTGTAGGTGACCACCGAAAGCTGGGCCCAGGATGCGGGATTGGCGATGCCGTCCTTGGTGGCCAGCACAACGGCGAACCGGGGGAGGAACGACGAGATCGCGTACCAGCCGGCGATCGTCACCAGGGACAGCGCGAAGGTGAGCAAGACCAGTTTGCGAGTGTGCGGTTCCGCGAAGATCTGGGTGAAGGTGAGACCCCGGCTCGTCTTCGCCTTGGCCTTCTTCGCGTCGGTGCGGCCGACGGCCCGTTGCCAACGCTCGGATTCGGGAACGCGGGTGCGCAGGAACAGCACCAGCAGTGCCGGCAGCACGCCCAGGATGAACATGGCCCGCCAGGCGGTCGGGTCGATGCTGGCGATGATCAGCCAAGCGACAGCGGCGAGCAGCGAGCCGATTCCGAACCCGGACTGCACGATCGCTGCGCCCTTGGTGCGGGAGCGTTCCGGCCAGGTTTCTTGGATCAGGGACGCCCCGGTGGCCCATTCGCTGCCGAGGGCAAGCCCGGTGAGGAAGCGCAACGCGATGAGCATCCCGATCGAACTGCTGAACGCGGTCAGCCCGGTGAGGATGGAGTAGGCCGCGATGGACCACAGCATCACTGGCTTACGGCCGAGGTAGTCCGCGATGGTGCCGCCGATCAGTCCGCCGACTCCCGAGCCCAGAAGCGTGATGCCGATGGCAAGGCCGGCGTACAGAGCAATGTTCTTCTGCTGGTCCGCCGTGAGCAGGTCCGCGAGTGCCGGGCCGATGATGATGACCAGCGCGTACGTCTCGAACCCGTCGAGTGCCCACCCCAGCAGGGCGGCGACCAGCACCCGCCGGTGCGTGCGGTTCAGGCCACGCCACCATGGCCCTGACGGGTTTCCTCCCAGTTCCGGTGCTGTGAGCGAGGGACTTCCGTGCGAATCAGCCACAATTTTCTCCGATCAACCACTCTGTCGCGAATGTTTTGCATACAATGCATGCAGGACTGAGTGATCGTATACCTCAGGAATATCGTGCAGCAACTGCAGGTTTCCACTTCGAGCAAAGGTGTCGGAATGTTACGCATAGACGATGATGCGGGTGGTGGCGGCACCAATGCCCACGCCGGCGTGGTCGAAGAGTTGCGGGACGCCATTGTGTCAGGCTCGATTCAACCGGGCCAACGCATCCGTGAGGTCGAGATCGCAGCACGACTTGGCGTGAGCCGAACCCCGGTGCGTGAGGCGTTTCTGGTTCTCGCCGTGGAGGGCCTCATCACACTGCAACCGGGCAAGGGTGCGCGGGTGCGGGTCTACAGCGCAGAAGACATCCATCTTGTGCACGAAGTACGCAGCTTGGTGGAGGGGCGTGTCGCCCGATTCGCCACCGATCGGGTGTCCAACCGGCAACTGAGCCTGCTCGAGCAAAGTTGTGACAGGCTCGAGGCCCTTCCCGTAGGAGCTGTCGACCAGTGCAACGCGGAGAACGTGTACTTCCATAACCTGATCTTTTCGATCGTCGACAATTCACAACTGACGCACGTCGGGCGGCACTTGCTGGAGGTTCCACTGCCGTACAAGCGCGACTACTGGAACGACGCCGGACAGAGGCACAGTTCAGAAGTCGCGCACCGCACAGTGCTGGAGGCGCTCACGAGGCGCGACCCGGATGCCTCGGAAGCCGCCATGCGCGATCACGTGCTTGAATCAGGCCGGCACATCACCGAGTGGATGAGCGTCTAGCCGGCCGCTCCCGGGCGCTGCCATGCCACGCCGGGGAATCGTCCGAAGTCATTGTCGAACGTGACCACCGCAGCCTGGTACTGCAGCGCCATCGCGGCAAGGTGCGCATCGTTGACCAGGTTTCCGCCGCGTCCCGTCGCGTGCAGCAGCTCGTGCAGGCGCTGAACGTGACGGTCGTCGGGTTGTGGGATGACCACGGCCGGAGCGGCCAGCCACCCCGCGACCACATCGAGCGCAAGATCGACCGGGAGAGGACGCTCGAAGATCGACGGGTGGGTCACCAGGCGCACGAAGGCCAGCAGGCTGACCCAGGGCAGCAGCACGGTTTCGCGGTCGGTGATGGCCGAGTCCAGCCACTGTCTCGCTTCGGCGTGATGATCGGCGGAGCGGTCGACCGCGTACAGGAGCACATTGGCATCCACGAGCTTCACCGGTCGTCACCGCATCCTGGTCGGGATTTCACTTTCCGCTCTCGCGTTTGCGGAGCAACTGCTCGTCTTCGAGTTCCGCTGCTATTACCACGGCCCGATCGAGCGGCATCTGCGCGCGCCCCAGGTCGAAGGTGGGCGTCATCATGAGAAGGGGACGGTCCGCATCCGTGGAGCGGTGCAGGGCGTCGCTAGGCTGCTGCAATGAAAAGGCTGCTGGTCCTGTGTGCACTCGCCGTCGGCCTGGTGCTCGGCGGGGCCGCTCCCGCCACCGCCGATGTCAACGATTTCGAATTCACCAGCTTCGACGGCCACTACCAACTGTCGACGGATGCCCAGGGCCACTCCGAACTGACCACGGTCGAAACGCTGGTCGCGGTGTTCCCCGAGTCTGATCAGAACCACGGCATTCGGCGCAACCTGGTGGACCACTACAACGGCCACCCCACCGACCTGCACATCGTGTCGGTCACCGACGAGGACGGCACCCCACGCGCCTACGAGACCGACAGCGAGGACGACTTCCTCTCGGTGACGATCGCCGCCGACGACTTCGTGCACGGCGCCCAGACCTATGTGATTACCTACACGCAGTCCAATGTCACCCGGTACTTCGCCGATACCGATGCCGACGAGTTCTATTGGGATACCAACGGCACCGACTGGGGCCAGCCGTTCGGGAGGGTCACCGCCACCGTGCAGCTGGCCGATGACCTGGTGCCCCGATTGTCCGGCAAGGTCGATGCCGCCTCGGGCATGGAAGGTGCGGACGGCCCGGCCGAGGCCGCCAGAACGGCTGACGACACCTTCACCTTCTCCGCCCAGAACCTTGGGCCGGGCGAAAACCTCACCTTCGCCATCGGCTTTGAGCCGGGTACCTTCACGCCCAGGGACAGCGGCTTCTTTGCGGCACCGTGGCCGCTGCTCACGCTGCTCTTTGCCGCAGGCACCCTGGCGGCGGGCATCGCAGACCTCGTCATCCGGAACACCCGGCTGCGCGATGCGCCCGGCCGGGGCATCCTCATTGCCGAGTACCTACCGCCCAAGGGTGTGAACCTGTTGCTGTCGGCGCTCATCCTGCATCGCACCTCCAAGTCAACGGCGGCGCAGATTATCGGGCTTGCCGTCTCGGGCAATCTGCGCATCGTGGAGGTCACCGGCCGCAAGCCGAGCTACCGACTGGAGTTCGTCAGCGACAGGGGCACGGATGCCGACGAGCGCGAATTCCTGCACGCGCTGTTCGGCACCGTGTTGACGCCAGGCGAGCACGGCAACCTCAAGAAGACCGACCAGAGCGCGGTCACGAAGATCGCCGCGCTGACGAAACGGGTGCGCTCGGACGCGACCACGAACGGATACCGGCGCAGACCGCCGGTGGGCGTGATTGCGCTGGTGGTGATGGCCGCCGCCCTCGCCGTCACCGGTGCCATTGTGTTCGGCGCCATATCACTTGACCAGGCCTATGGTGGTCCGTGGCCAGCGGTGTTGATGCTGGTCGCGGTCCTCGCCGCGGTGACGGTGGGCCTCCTGGTTTTCCGGGTGCCGTTGCAGCCCAAAGGTGTCGAGCTGCGTGAACACCTCGACGGGCTTGCCGAGTACATCAAACTGGCGGAGGCGGACCGGCTTCGCTATCTCCAGTCACCGCAGGGGGCCCTGCGTGAACCGGTGGCCACCGACAACCTGGCCCAGGTGGTGAAGCTGAACGAACGCCTGCTGCCGTACGCGATGCTCTTCGGCGAGGAGAAGCGGTGGGCGGCGGAACTCGGCCGCTACTACGAGCAACTCGGGACTCAGCCCGGCTGGTACACCGGCCAAGGCACGTTCAACGCCGCGATTTTCGCGAGCAGTATCGGCGCGGTGTCCACCAACGTCTCGGCCGCGTACAGCTCGAGCGGTGGCTCCGGCGGCGGTGCGAGCTCCGGCGGCGGTGGCGGCGGTGGCGGCGGAGGCGGCGTCTAGCCGATGGCTTCTCGGCGGGCACGCATCCGATTCACAGCAGCTGCCAACCTGGTGCCCCTGTGCGGTTCTCGGTCGCATCCGTATGTTCGCGTCTGACTGCTAAATCGGCAGCCAGATCCGACAAGGAAGGAGTCGATTCGACATGATCGACACCAAGGAAATCTCGCGCGTCATTGGCGCTCCCGTCGTCGACCCCAGGGACAACAAGGTCGGCACAGTGGGCCAAATTTACGTTGACCCTAAGGGGCGCCCGCTCTGGGCCACCGTCAAGACTGGCCTCTTCGGCACGTCGCAATCATTTGTGCCGCTCGAGAACGCTTCCGCTGACAGAGACGTGCTCCGCGTCGGCTTCGAGAAGGAATTCGTCAAGGATGCCCCTCGCATTGACGATGACGGAGCTCTCAGCGAGGCAGACGAGCAAGCGCTGTACGAGTATTACCACCTCGACTACTCCGCTGCGAACGAGGCGACCGGCGCTGACTACTCGACCGACACCGATTACACGACCGACGCTGATTACATGACCGGGCACGACACGACGGGGCCCAACACCGATTCGGCGATGACCCGCTCCGAGGAGCAGTTGCGCGTCGACAAGGAGCAGACCCAACGGGGCACCGCCCGGCTGCACAAGTACGTCGTCACCGAGGAACAGAACATCACGGTTCCGGTCAGCCATGAAGAGGTCCGCGTCGAACGCGAGCCGATCACCGACGCGAATCGGGATGAGGCGCTCTCCGGCCCCGACATCAGCGAGGAGGACCACGAAGTGACCTTGAACGAAGAGCGCGTCGTTGTCTCCAAGGAAGCGACGCCGGTCGAGCGCGTGCGCCTCGACAAAGAAACCGTCACCGAGGACCAGCAGGTGAGTGAGCAGGTCCGGAAGGAGCAAATCGATTTCGACGAGGACGGCACCACTCGGAGGAATCAGCACCCGAACCGGCGCTGAATAGCTCCTCGTGGATTGAGCCGGCTCCCGCGGCTTGACCCGGGATGGAGGCTCCTCCCTCGTCTGGGAGGAGCCTCCACTCATGATCTGCGGTCAGCCTTCCTTGCGGTTCCCGTCGTTCTTCACGGTGAGGGCGTAGTCCGCATCGAGGAACGTCAGGTCACCGGTGGGCAGGTTCGACACCAGAGTCGCGAAGTCCCGGTTCGGACCGTTGGCACACTTCGTGTTGAATCCGGACTGCGAAATCGCATCGCCCTCGAGCCGGTAGACGAAATTACCTGCGCCATCCGAGATCTCGTATGGTGAGTCGACGCCCGGGGTAAGGTCACAACCGGCCACGACTTGTAGAGTCCAGTTGTTGTCCTGGAGCCCGGTCGTTTCGAACCACTCGCCCTCGGCGGAGGTCACAGCGGCGGCCGCTCCGTTGACCAGCACGTCGTCGACGAACCAGCCGGTGTCGAGGTACGCGGCGTCGGTAGAGTAGCGGAACCGCACATCCGTCGCTCCGTTCGGTAGCTGTGCCGTGTAGTGCACGTAGGCCGGGTCGTCCACGAAGTATGCCCCGCCCGAGGTGCCGGTGAGTCCGTTGCCTTCGGTGTTGTTGCCGTGCGGGTCGTCGTTGCTGGTGACGACGGTCCCCGCGTCATCGACCAGCGGAACGGTGACCCACTTGTCGCCGACGAGTGCCTCAACGAATCCGTAGTCCCAGCCCTCCTCGATGAAGTGCCAGGTCCAGAAATCGAGCGAGGTGGCCTCGCCGGTCACATCCACGTCGAGGATGTTGTCGGACTGGCTTTCATAGCCGGCGTACCAGTGCGTGTCGCCGCTGTGCGGTGCTACCTGCGTGGTGTCCTCGCCGTCCAGGGACACCGTCACGTTCGGGCCCGGGTTCTGGAACCGCTCAACCTGCAGTCCGTACGGCAGTGCCGTCGGAGACTGGGCATTGGCACGCTTGGTCCACTTCGGTGCGGGCTGCGCACCCTGGCTACTGCCGCGGTCGCCCCAGAATTGGTCGTCCGCGATGTCGATCGTCCAGTCGGTGAACGCCGGGTCGCCGAAGTCGACAGCCTTGATATCGAAACGTGGCGACTCCTCGTCGTCGAGGTAGACCGCGACCGCCCAATCCTGGAACAGCGCGTCGGCGCTGCGTAGATCGGCTCCGGTCTCGGCGTTGAAGCTGTCGATCGCCGCCTGCACTCCCTCCATCCCGTCGGCCTGGTTCTCGAAGATCCGCTGAATCAACAGGTCGCCGCCGGCGCCGTCATTCTGCAGGTCAGGAGTGAATGTGCCGTCGCCATTGCCACCGGCCTGCTCCCAGAGGTACTGGAAGAAGGTATACGCGGCACCATAGTTCTCGAGTCCGCCAGCCCAGCGCGTCAGCGACGTTTCGGCGTAGAACACCTGATGATAGGTCAAATGCGATCCGCCGACGTCATACCCGTTGAGGAACACGGCGAAGTCCGCCAATCCCTCATCGACCCAGGACAGCTCCCCAGGATCGCTGTAGTTCTGGAGCAAGTGCTCCAGCTCGTGGGCGATGACCCCCTCATACAGCGTCGCCCGATCGTTGGACGGGTCGCCGTCACGCCACCCGGAATCGTTCGGCCCCACTCGGTTCGCCCAGTCGAACGCATCCACAACGATGACATTCATGCCTGCCGAGTCGATGAAGTCTGGGGCGAAGTAGCCGGCGGTGTACGTCGTCTCCGCGCAGTCGTAATAATTAGCGTCCTGCACGTTGTACACCACCATGACAAGCGAATCGCTCGCCGGTTCGGCCGGATCAGCGGCGTCCATCGGTCCGTAGTGTTCCTCGTCGACGGCGACGATCTGGTGCGAAAGTGCGTCACCCATGTAGTTGATCTGCGCCTGCGTGAGCACGAAGTCGGATGCCGCACGATCGCCGCACGGCACGAATTCGTCAGCCGGATTGTGGTCGAAGGCCGGATCAAGACTCGCGACGCCGACTGGCGCTGAACCGTCGAGCGGGGTGCCCTCGGGAATATAGATGTAGACCGGGGTGCCATCGGGGGTGGTGCCCGAATAGGCGCGGGTGAAGTTTTGGTCATAAGTACCGCCGGCCTCACTGTCATTGATCGGCAGTGTGATGGCGGGTTCGCCGGGCAGGTTCTCGTGGTCGTCGGCGACCGCGGGAACCGTCGCGGTGGCGACGAGAGTGAATGCCAAGGCGCAGCCCAGTGAAACACCGAGTGCGCGCTTATGGGGTTTGAGCACGGTTGTACCTCCAGATGAAGGGTCCCAACCGTCGTTGACTCGTGATCTCCGCTGGCGGGACGGCGAGGGGCAGACCGGACGGTCTGCCGATGGTGCCTGTCAGTACACCACGGAGTGGTTGCCGTGGGAATGGAAATGTGACAAGAAATTCACAACTGTTGTGGTCGCCTGCTGGAAGCCGGCAGGTCAACTCAAACCGGTTCGCGCGGCAGGGGTTCTACTGCGACCAAATCGCCGTCACCATCGGCGGCCGCAACGCCCACGGCGGCTCTGCGTCTGGGGAGCTCCACAAGCACCATGGCGGAGATCATGAAGGCACCACCGACGACGGTCTTCAGCGACAAGACTTCTTGGCCTACACCCACCGAGATGAGCGCGGTAAAGACCACTTCGAGCGTGAGGATGATGGCGACTCGGGATGCCTCCATCTGGGCCTGCGCCCAGGTTTGCACGAAGAAGGCGAAAACGGTGGCGAACACCGCCGTGAAGAGCACCGCCATCCAGACATCGGTGGTGGGAGGACCCTGATAACCGTCGGGCACAGCCCCGATCCAGCACACTATCGCCACGGCACACAACTGAACGAACGTGAGGGTATAGGAGTCGAAGTTCGAGCTGAAGCGGCCCAGGCCCACGATGTGGAGGGCGAAGAGGACGGCACATGCTACGCCCCAGATCTGGCCCACCTCGATGCTCACGCCGGTGATGGAGATGAGGCCCAACCCGACCAGGGCAAGAACGGCGCCGACGGCCACCCTCCTCCGTATTCGGCGACGAAAGAGGAGCCAGCCGATGATCGGCGTGAGCACGACGTAGGTTCCAGTGAGAAAGCCGGTGATGGCTGCGGTCGTCATATCCAAGGCGATGGTCTGGGTGACGTAGCCGAGCCCGAGCACGACACCGAGCGAAGCGCCGACGCCCAACACGCGGCCCTTGAGAGCCATCACCACTTTTGGCCGTACCGCCAGCATGATGAGAGCAGCCAACGTGAAGCGGATGGCCAGGAAGTCGAAGAAGGGCTGTTGTTCGATGGCGGGCTTCATGATCACGAAAGCGCCACCCCACGTCGCGGTGACGGCGACCAGCGACCACACCGCAACCCGGGACCTCGTCACTTCTCAACGATAGCCGGGACGGGTCGACAGAATCCCTTGACGCGTTGCGAGGACAGGCCAATCCGCCAGGCCGGACTCGGCGAGACTTCCCCTGTGAACACGTTTAGTTCGGGGGCACACTGAGCGAATGACTGATCGCGATGACTTCCTGGTCTGGGTCAAGACCGCCCTGTACGAGGCAGAGCTCGCCCTGCACAACGGCGACGCGGCTCCGCGCCGGGTGCTGTGGTCTCGCAACGAGCCCGTCAGCGTCCTGGGTGCCTGGCGCAACGCCAATGGGCAGCAGGAAATAGAGGAGCTCTTCACCGCACTGGCGAAGAGCTTCTCCGACTGCACGTCGTACAGGTTCGAGTTGAGCGCGTTCGACGTGGTCGGTGACATGGCCTATACCGTCGGCTTAGAACACAGTGCGGCCTCCGTCGACGGCCAGCCGCGCAGCTACGTTCTACGGGCCACCCAGGTCTATCGCCGAGAGAGCGGCGAGTGGAAGGTAGCCCATCGCCATGCCGACACCGTCATCGAGTGACCAGGAGACAGTGGAGGCTGCTGGCGACGGATCATCTCGCCAACGGTGCTGATTCCAGCACCGAGGCGACGACGTCGCGGAGCGCTTGAGCGGTCATGGCCTCCTACTGTTCTTCTGCGACCAGCGCAGCCACTCTCTAGTCGACTGGTTCCTCGCGCGCGCCTGGGCGAGAGTGTAAGTCGATTCATCCGGCTGGATCGGCTCGGTGCGCTCGACGATCAGGCCTCGCCCGTTCGGTGCGTAGAAGTCCGATCGAACGGGTGCAGCCCAAGGCGGGTCGTCATTTCGGCTAGGTGTTCGTGGGTGAACCGGTCCGGGATCCGTCGCGCGGTCGGGTCCCAGACATTACCGACCGGGAATTGACATTACCGACCGGGAATTGGCCGCTTGGTTCCACGACTTCCCATTGTTTTGTGTTCACGGTCCGGACGCCCAACGAATGGCCAATTGCCTCTGCCCCCGGGACGAGACCGTAACGGGTAGCCGTAGTACTCCAGCACGTGCTGCAGGCCGTTCCGGACGCTCGGACGCTCGCAGGGTGTCGCGACTACGGTAGCGGTGTGTCCATAAACGATCCGCTGCCCGACTATCCTGCTCCCGACAACCCGTCGGGGAAGCTGGTTCTCCTGCGACACGGAGAGACGGAGTGGTCACAGAAAGGCCGACACACAGGACTTACTGATGTTCCGCTCACTGCCCGAGGGGAGGATCTTGCCCGCGGTGCAGGTCGGTTGGTTGCCGGCTACAACTTTTCGCTCGTCCTGACCTCACCACTACAGCGCGCGCAGCGAACTGCTGAACTGGCAGGCCTGCATGCCGAGATCGATCCGCTTCTCGTCGAGTGGGATTACGGCGGATACGAGGGGCGTACGACGCGCGACATTCGAAGCGAGCTCGGCTACAACTGGAGCGCGTTTTCTCACGGCGTGATTCGTGGGCGGACACCAGGTGAGACGGTGGAAGAGGTTGCCGCACGCGCGTCTCGCGTGCTCACGCGAGTGCTTCCTGCGATGGCTGAGGGAGATGTCGCTCTGGTTGCGCATGGCCATTTTCTGCGCATCCTGACAGCCGTATTCCTGCGAATGGCACCACGTTTCGGGGCCCAGATCACCTTGGATGCTGGATCAGTGTCGGTGCTCAGCTTCTACCGCGAGCAGCCGGCGATTCTGTCTTGGAACTACGGACTCGAACTGCCCTTGGTGCCCTCAGAATCCTGATCCCTTCGTGAGGGATAGGGGATGTTGGCGATGAGCGTCCGTCTATCGGGTACTTCGAGCAAAGAGGCCCGGATAGGTGACCACCAGCCCATGTTCATCAACCGTGATTACCCGCTCGAAGTTGGAGTCCCGCGACTCATAACGGTACTCATGGTCTGCGAGACGGGTGTAGCGCTGGGGGTCAGCTACCACCGTGAGGGCGGGCACCGCGACGTATGCGGTCGTGATGTCGACACTCTCGCCGATGGCGAGCTCAAGCCGCCGGATAGGCAGCGTGTTGCTCAGCGGTGAGATGGCGATATCCACTTCACGGGCGGCCTCGAGGTCTTGCCGCTCACGGCCGTCCACCGTCCACACCGCGCCGTCAAACTCGATCCGAAGCGATCGAGAACCAAGCACGAGGGCTAGCAAACGGAACTGCCAGTGATCGTCAGCAATCAGCGTGTACATACATTGTCCGAAGGTCCCGTGAACGGCGCTCTCAACTCGAAAGCCGTCCGCGGATTCGCTCACAGAACAGGTCTCCGTGCTGATCGATTCGAGGCCATCCCAGCTCAGCATGATCATGGATCAATGATGTGCGGCGAGTTGACTGTTGTCACGCGCTCCCGCGGACCGCAACCTTTAGAAAATGGTGAACGACGGCGTCGGGAGTCGAGGGCTTCCGTTCGAGTAGACGTGGTCACCAGCCCGGAGGACGTTCCTCTTACGACGTGGAACTCGGTAGCAGTGCGCCTGGACGTCGCACTCTGCCGCTCGCACTTAGTTTTGGATCGATGGCACCGCGAACTAGATGGTAAAAGTCCGAACTGGCCTGGCACGTGACAGGTGCCCCCACGCAGATTCGAACTGCGGCCCCTGCCTCCGGAGGGCAGTGCTCTATCCCCTGAGCTATGGGGGCCAGGGTGCGTCTAGGTTATCAGTCGACCCTGGCCGTCACACGCACGCTCTCGATAACATCGAAGGAACGGATGCGTTCACGACGGCGCATCCGGAAAGGAAACCCACCATGGCTGAGGCCTATATCCTCGACGTCCGTTCGGAAATCCCGCAGAGGCGGCACGAACTGATCTTTGAGCACTACCACGCACTCGAGGCAGGCCACAGCTACATCCTGGTGAACGACCACGACCCCAAGCCGCTCTACTACCAATTCGACGCCGAGCACAAAGGCCAGTACACCTGGCAGTACCTCGAAGAGGGTCCCACCGTCTGGCGCGTCGAAATCGGCAAGCCGTAAGGCGTGAACCTCGAACTCCCTGTCGCACTCGCGAAAGTTCTCGTCGGCCTGCTGATCCTCGCTTCCAGCCTCTGGATCGGCGGTTTCGTCGCCCTCATCATCTTCAGTGCGAGCAGTAAGAAAAGCCTCGACCGGCCGCAACGTATTGCCCTGTTCCGTCAGGTCGGACCCCGCTATCTGAGAGTGGCCGCGGTAGCGTCCGTACTGGTCGTGATCCCCGGCGCGGTGCTGCTGATCGCCCGACCGTTCGACGGGTTCACCATTGCGGTGCTGGTGCTCGCTGTCGCCATCGGGGTGGTGACCTGGATCGGCGTGCGGCAGGCGCGCGCCATGGGACGGATGCGCAAGGCCGCCCTCGCGCATCCGGACGACGGTACCCAGGCCGCAGCGATCGATCGGGCCGCTACACGGGCGACACTGCTGCGCGCCGGCATCGGCGTCCTCAGCCTGGCCCTGTTCGTCGTCGGCATCGCGATGGCGTAGCCGGCCGCCTGCTAGCCGAGGCTGGCGATGGCCGGATTGACGATCTGCGTGGCGTCGGCCGGCTCCGCGAAGAAGGTTGACCGAGCGACCACCCAGTAGCTGCCGCTGAAGACCTGCGCGACACCGACCCCGCCCTGAACGGTGAAGTAGCCGGGCGCCGCGAATGCCGAGGTGGCCGTGCTCGAGGAACCCAGGTCGCTCTTCAACGACGCGATGTCACCGGCCGGCAGGTTCGCCGCCGACAGCTCGATCGTGTCCCGGCTGGTCTGGTTCAACCAGCTGCAGGCCACACCCTTCTTGGCGACCGCGATCGCGGAGGTGCTGCCGGCCGCCGGCGTGAAACTCGACTGCAGCCCGAAGTTCGGGTTGAAGTCGTACATCGCCTGCCGTGACACCAATTGGTCGCAGGTGCGATTCACCGGGACCGGATTGGCCTTGGCCGACGCCGACGGAGACGGCGATGCCGACACACTCGCGCCCGCCGATGGCGAGCTGCTCGGCGCAGCAGACGAAGTCTGACTGGACGACGGGGACGGGCTCGCGCTCGGCCCTGGTGTTCCGCTGCATCCCGTCAGCGTCGCCACGGTCAGCGTGACCGCGGCAACGGCAAGGGTGGCGCGGGCGGAGGATGCGGTGATGATGGACACGCCTCCATTGTTGCCGTTCGACCCTGCGTGGCGCCGCCGCCTCGCCCACTTTCGGCGGTTCCGGCCGCAGAACCGGCTCCCGGTAGAATTGGCCACCGTGACCCCAGCCGAACTTTCCGCCCACATTCTCGCCGTCGTCACAGATGTGCTGCAGGCGCACGATGGTGGCGCGGCCCTCGTGCCGGCGGAGATCGCGCTGGAGAGGCCGAAGAACCGGGAGCACGGCGACTGGGCAGCCAACATCGCCATGAAGCTGGCACGCCCGCTCGGCGCACGCCCGCGCGAACTGGCCGAAGAGTTCGCCAGCGGCATCCGCGCCATCGACGGCGTCGCCTCGGTGGATGTCGCGGGCCCCGGATTCATCAACATCACCCTCGATGCCGCCGCCGCCGGCCGACTCGCCGAGACCATCGTCGATCGCGGCGACGCGTACGGACGCAACGACACCCTTGCCGGGCAGACCATGAACCTCGAGTTCGTCTCGGCCAACCCCACCGGACCGCTGCACATCGGGCACACCCGCTGGGCCGCGCTGGGCGACTCGATCGCGCGGGTGCTCACAGCCTCCGGCGCGCACCTAGTCAGCGAGTTCTACATCAACGACGCCGGCAACCAGATGGACAACTTCGGCGCCTCGATCTACGCCGCCCTGAAGGGTGAACCGACCCCAGAGCACGGCTACCCGGGGCAGTATGTCGCCGACCTGGCCGAACAGGTCGCAGCGGCGCATCCGGACATCCTCGAGCTCCCGATCGACGACGGCCTCGCGCTGGCCCGGGAGACCGGCTACCAGCTGCAGCTGGCAGAGATCAAGGAGTCGCTCGAGAAGTTCAACGTGCACTTCGACGTCTGGTTCAGCGAACGCAGCCTGAAGAAGGTCGACCCGGCGACCGGCCGCAACGCCATCGACGACGCCGTGGAGCGCCTGCGGGCGCAGGGGCACGTCTTCACCGCGGACGGCGCCATCTGGGTGCGCACCACCGACTTCGGCGACGACAAAGACCGCGTCATCCGCCGCGCCAACGGCATTCGCACCTACTTCGCCTCGGATGCCGCCTACTACCTTAATAAGGGCGACCGCGGCTTCGCGCACAAGATCTACCTGCTGGGAGCCGACCACCACGGTTACGTGAACCGACTCAAGGCGCTCGCCGGTGCCGCAGGAGACGACCCCGAGCGTGACATCGAGGTGCTCATCGGCCAGCTCGTGAGCATCAACGGCGCGAGACTTTCCAAACGCGCCGGCAACATCATCGAACTGAACGACCTGCAGGCCTGGCTCGGCACGGATGCGCTGCGCTACTCCCTGGCCCGCTACCCGGCCGACTCGCCGCTCACCCTCGACCCCGAGCTGCTGCAGAAGCGCACCAACGACAACCCGGTCTTCTACGTGCAGTACGCCCACGCGCGAACCCATCAGGTGGCCAAGAACGCTGCCGCGTCCGGGGTGGACCGCAGCGCCTTCGCCCCCGAGACGCTCACCCACGAGACCGAAAGCGAACTGCTCGGCGCTCTGGGGGAGTACCCGCGCATCGTGGCGCAATCGGCCGAGCTGCGCGAACCGCACCGCGTCGCCCGCTATCTCGAGGAGCTCGCCGGCTCCTACCACCGCTGGTACGACAACTGCCGGGTCACCCCGCTCGGCGACGAACCCATCACCGATGTGCACCGCACCCGCCTCTGGCTCAACGACGCCACCGGCCAGGTGCTGCGCAACGGCCTCGGCCTGCTCGGAGTAAGCGCACCAGAACGGATGTGACCGGATGCCTCCCGCAGATCGCGAACTGGCCGGGCGCCCCCGGCGCCGGCGAGGTGTGCTGATCACGATCCTGATCGTCGTCCTCGCCGTCATCGTGGCCGGCGTGGTCGTGCTGGACGGCGTGGCCCGCTCCTACGCGGCCGACCAGATCGAGCAGAAGATCCGCACCGAGGTGGGGCTCGGTTCCGAGACCCCGCTGACCGTGAAGGTCGGCGGATTCTCGGTATTGGCCCAACTGGCCACCGGCGCGCTCGACGACGTACAGGTGTCGGCCGACGGCGTGGCGCTGGGCGAAATGACCGGTTCGTTCCGCCTGCGGGCCCGGGGCCTGCCGATCGACACCACGAAGGCTGTGCAGCGGCTGACCGTCGACGTGAGGCTGGATGCCGAGGACGTCAAGAAGGTGATCGGCACCTTCGGTACTGTGCCACTGGACTCCCTGACCATCGGGGACGGCGCGTTGCACCTGAAATCCGAGCTGCGGGTGTTCGCCTCGCTGCGCATTCCGGTGGGACTAGATCTGACTCCCGGCGCGTCGAACGGCGAGATCGCCCTGACACCGACCGGGGTGGACCTGGCCGGCAAGTCGGTGTCCGCCGCGGACGTGAAGCAGCAGTTCCCCACCATCGGCGACGCGCTGTTTCAGAAGCGCACCTTCTGCATCGCGGACAAGTTGCCCAGCCAGCTGGTTCTGGACGATGCCCGCGTGTCGGGCAGCGACCTGGTGCTCTCCTTCGCGGCGACCGGGCTGCGGCTGGATGCTGCATCGCTGGCCGCCAAGGGCACCTGTCCGTCACGCTGACGCACCTCGTCGGCCGATTCGGTAGAATTCACGGGGTTCAGCGGCCAGCCCGCCGCCCTATGCGCCTGCCCAGCACGCGCCAGAGACAGAGTAAGGGTTTCCTTTGACTTCCAGTCCGCTCGCCCCAGCCTGGCTGGAACATCCGCGGGACGCCAACGACCTGCCAGCCTCGGTGTGGCCGGCGAACGCGACCCGGGACGCATCCGGTCGCCTTCAGCTCGCCGGCGTCGACGCGACAGAACTCGCTGGCCGGTTCGGCACTCCCTTATATGCGGTGGACGAAGCGGACGTCCGCGGCCGTGCGGAGCATGCCCGGCTCAGCTTCGAGTCGGAGTTCGCCCGCGTTGGCTCGAGCGCCAAGGTGTACTACGCCGGCAAGGCGTTCCTGTGCACCGAGGTGGCGCGCTGGGTCACCGAGGCCGGACTCAGCATCGACGTGTGCAGCGGGGGAGAGTTGGCCGTCGCACTCGCGGCCGGAATCGCGCCGGAACGCCTGGGCTTTCACGGCAACAACAAATCCGCGGCCGAGATCGACCGTGCGGTGCGGGTCGGCATCGGCGTGATCGTGCTCGACAGCCCGACCGAGATCGAGCGGGTCGCTGCCGCGGCGGAACACCACGGACTGGTCCAGCCGGTGCGGCTGCGGGTGAACACCGGGGTCCATGCGCACACGCACGAATACCTGGCCACCGCCAGGGAGGACCAGAAGTTCGGCATCGCCCTGGCAGAGGCCGCGGATGCCGTCACCGCGATCCGCGCGCACGACACGCTCGAATTCCTGGGTCTGCACGGACACATCGGCTCACAGATCTTCGGAACCGACGGCTTCGCCCAGTCCGCGTCGCGGCTGCTCGAATTGCACGCCATGCTCCTCGACGCCGGCCCGGTCCCGGAATTGAACCTGGGTGGCGGATTCGGCATCGCCTATACGAGCGTGGACCACGCCATGCCCCTGGACGAACTCGCCAGAGGGTTGGCCGACATCGTGCAGTCGGAGTGCGCTCGCCTGCAGATTCCGGTGCCGGTCGTGGCGGTCGAGCCTGGCAGGTCGATCGTCGGGCCGTCCACGGTGACGCTGTATGAGGTGGGTACCGTGAAGGATGTGGAGGTCTCCAGTGCCACCGGTGCCACGGCGATCCGCAAGTACGTCAGCGTCGACGGCGGCATGAGCGACAACGTGCGCCCGGCCCTCTACGCCGCCGACTACAGCGTGCGGATCGCCAGCCGCACCTCGGCCGCCGATCCCGCACTGGTACGCATCGCCGGCAAACACTGCGAAAGCGGGGACATCGTCGTACACGCCGACTACCTGCCCGGTGACGTGACACCGGGCGACCTGCTCGCCGTGCCGGCCACCGGCGCCTACTGCTGGTCTATGGCCAGCAACTACAACTACCTCGGTCGCCCCGCCGTGGTCGCCGTGCGCGATGGTGTCGCCCGGGTCATCGTGCGCGGCGAAACCGAAGCCGACCTGCTCTCCCGCGATGCCGGCATCCAGAACGTCACTGAATCCACTGCGCCGATGAAGTCCACCGCGCCAAAGAATGGAAACGAATGATCGAGTACCGCAATCTCCGAGTCGCGCTCTTGGGGGCAGGAGCAGTGGGCGCTCAGGTGGCGTCCCTTCTGCTGCAGCACGGCGAGGAGCTCGCGGGTCGAGCCGGCGCGGGACTGGAACTGGCGGGAATCGCGGTGCGCGACGTCGATGCCGAACGCACCGTCGACCTGCCGCAGGAGTTGTTCACCACGGATGCCGAATCCCTCATCCTCGGCGCGGACATCGTCATTGAGCTGATCGGCGGCATCGAGCCCGCCCGCAGCTACATCCTGCAGGCCCTGAACTCCGGCGCCGACGTGATCACCGGCAACAAGGCGCTACTGGCCACCCACGGCGGCGAGCTGTTCGACGCCGCCGAGCAGGTCGGCGCCCAGCTGTACTACGAAGCCGCCGTCGCCGGAGCGATCCCCATTGTGCGCCCGCTGCGGGACAGCCTTGCCGGCGACCGGATCAAGCGCATCCTCGGCATTGTCAACGGCACCACGAACTTCATCCTCGATCGAATGGACACCGCGGGGGAGAGCCTCGAAGATGCGCTCGCCACGGCCAGCGCCCTCGGTTACGCCGAAGCCGACCCCACCGCCGACATCGAGGGCATCGACGCCGCCCACAAGGCCTCGATCCTGGCCAGCCTGGCCTTCCACGTTCCCGTGCCGCTGTCCGAGGTGCACCGCGAGGGTATTACCGGGATCACGCTGGCCCAGGTCGACGCGGCCCGCAAGGCCGGCTACGTGGTGAAGCTGCTCGCCATCTGCGAGCGTCTCACCGACCCGGAGACCGGATCCGAAGGCGTCAATGCCCGCGTCTACCCGGCGCTGGTGCCGCTGGATCACCCGCTCGCGGCGGTGCGCGGGGTGAAGAACGCCGTGTTCATCGAGGCAGAAGCCGCCGGGGACCTCATGTTCTACGGGGCGGGGGCCGGAGGTCTGGAAAGCGCCTCCGCGGTGCTCGGCGACCTGGTCTCAGCGGCCCGCCGGCACGTGATCGGCGGACCGGGCCTCGCCGAGTCCAACCACGGCCACTTGCCCATCCTGCCGATCTCGAAAGTGCTCACCCGCTACCAGATCACCCTCACCGTGCTCGACCGGCCCGGCGTACTCGCCGCGATCGCCACGGTGTTCAGTCAGCACGGCGTGTCGGTGGAGAACGTGGAGCAGTCGGTGCGCCGACTCGCGCCCGGCGACTCGGTGGCCACCGCTACCCTGGTAATAGTGACCCACAAGGCCCTGGAATCTGACCTGGCGGCAACCGTCACCGCCGTGGCCGCCAATGATGTGGTGAGTTCTGTCACCTCGGTTCTCAGAGTGGAAGGTATGTAATGGGTGTTCTCACCGTCAGCCGGCAATGGCGCGGCGTTCTGCGCGAGTACGCGGACCGCCTGGACATTTCGGATGCGACGCCGATCGTCACGCTCGGCGAGGGCGGCACACCGCTGATTCCCGCCGCCGCGCTGTCGGCACGCACTGGCGCCAAGGTGTGGGTGAAGTTCGAAGGCACCAACCCGACCGGCTCCTTCAAAGACCGCGGCATGACGATGGCCGTCTCCAAGGCACTCGAGCACGGTGCGAAAGCGGTCATTTGCGCCTCCACCGGGAACACCTCCGCCTCGGCCGCCGCCTACGCCGCCCATGCCGGGATCACCGCGGCCGTGCTCGTCCCCGAAGGCAAGATCGCGCTAGGCAAACTGAGCCAGGCCATCGCCCACAACGCCCAGCTGATGCAGATTCAGGGCAACTTCGACGACTGCCTCGAGATCGCCCGCGACCTGGCGAACAACTACCCGGTGCACCTGGTCAACTCGGTCAACCCCGACCGCATCGAAGGCCAGAAGACGGCGGCGTTCGAGATCGTCGAAGTGCTCGGCGACGCCCCGGACTTCCACATCGTCCCGGTCGGCAACGCCGGCAACTACACCGCGTACACGCGCGGCTACACCGAGGAATTGACCCGGAGCGCCACCACGAAACTCCCGCGAATGTTCGGCTTCCAAGCCGAGGGCAGCGCGCCCATCGTCCGCGGCCACATCGTCACGAACCCCGAGACGATCGCCAGCGCGATCCGGATCGGCAATCCGGCATCCTGGGAGCTCGCGACCGCGGCCCGCGAGGCCACCGACGGCTACTTCGGCGCGATCAGCGACGAGCTCATCCTGCAGGCGCACCGCATCCTCTCCGCCGAAGTGGGCGTCTTCGTGGAGCCCGCCTCCGCGATCGGCGTTGCCGGACTGCTCGAGCGCAGCGCGGCCGGCGCCATACCCAAGGGCGCCACCGTGGTGATCACCGTCACCGGGCACGGCTTGAAAGACCCGCAGTGGGCCGTGCACAACGCGGACGGGTCCGAGTTCACCCCCACCATCGTGCCCAACGACACCGCCGAGGTGGCCAGCGCCCTCGGGCTGTCGAAAACACCGGCCTGATGGCAGCTGCCCGTGGGCTCGTGTCGCGCTCGGTGAGCGTGCAGGTACCCGCCACGACCGCCAATCTCGGGCCCGGCTTCGACACGCTCGGCCTCGCACTGTCGCTCTACGACCACATCACGGTGACCGTGCGCGAGGAGCCAGGTGCCAGCGTCGACGTTCACGGCATCGGCGAGGGGGATGTGCCGACGGATGCCACCAACCTCGTCGTACGCACCATCGCGCACACCTTCCGCGCGTTCGGGCAGGAGCTGCCTGGCCTGCACATCACCGCGCACAACGCGATCCCGCACGGGCGGGGTCTGGGCTCCTCCGGTGCGGCCATCGTCTCCGGGGTGATGGCCGCCAAAGGCCTGCTCGACGGAATCGTCTCGATGGACGCCGGAACCCTGCTCGCCATCGCCAGCGAATTGGAGGGCCACCCCGACAACGTCGCCCCAGCACTGTTCGGCGGGCTGACCATCGCCTGGACCGGCGACGACGGACCGCACTACAAGAAGCTGTTCGTGCACCGCGGCGTCTCACCGTTGATCTGCGTTCCGCAGGCCACGATGTCGACCAAGGTCGCGCGAAGCCTGCAGCCGGCATCCGTGCCGCACGAGGATGCGATCTTCAACGTCTCGCGCTCCGCCCTGCTGATTGCCGCGCTCATCCAGAGCCCGGAATTGCTGATGGCGGCCACCGAGGACCGGCTGCACCAGAGCTACCGCGCCGTGGCGATGCCCGAAACCGATGCGCTCATCGCCACGCTGCGCTCCGCCGGCTTCCCCGCGGTGGTCTCCGGGGCCGGACCGTCCATCCTCGTGCTGTGCAGCGACCCGTCGCAGCGTCTCGCAGCCGCCGAACTGGTGCAACGTCACCAAGCCACGCCGTGGCAATCGCTGCTCCTGGCCGTGGACTTCAAAGGTGCTACAGTGATAACGCATCCGGTAGAAATCTCGGCCTCATCGGCTGATTAGCCCGGATTGCGCAATCACTAGCACTCGCTTCATCACACACCAACCCTGCGCACCCGCTCAGACCGAGCGTGATGATCGTCAAGCTCCGCTGCGAGGGCACCGTACAACTCGGTGCCGTATTCGTCAGGGGAAAGGAATCACTCTTAGTGACTGATGTCATCGTTCGCGCCACCTGGCCGGACCCGAGCGTCAAGCTGACCGACCTGCGCGTTTCCGAGCTGCAAGCTCTGGCCGCACAGGTGGGCATCCGTGGCGCTTCCAAACTTCGTAAAGGAGAACTCGTGGACGCAATCTCCGAGGCCCAGAACCACACCGATATTCACCAGGACGATGCCGCCAGCACCGCCAGCACCACCGCACCTACCGAACCCGCCGCGGAGGCGGGAGTCAAGAAGCGCGCCCCACGGCGCGCCACTGCGCGCGGCGGAGTCGTCACCACCACGGCGCCGAAGGCCGCGCCTGCCGAGCCGCAGGCCGCACCCGCCGCACCCCAGGCCACCCCGCCGACCGAATCGCACGCTCCGGCACAAGAGGCGCACACTCCGGCTGCCGACCAGCACCAGGACGAAGCCGCACCGGGCGAAAGCCGGATCGGCGTTCGTGAGCCGGCTGGCGCGCGTGCCCGACGTGCCCGCGCCGCCATCGACGCCGCGGCATCCGGCACCAAGCTCGCCGCCGACCACGTCGCCCACGCCGAAGCCGGCGTCGACCTGGCCGCCGAGCGCACCGAACGTCCGTCGCGCGCGAAGTCCGGCCGGCAGACTCGGACAAAGGATGCCGCAGAAAACGCCGCGACCACTCAGGGCGTCGAGGAGGGTTCGGCCGCCACTTCGGCATCCGAGACCGAGCAGGTTAGCACCGAGAAGGTCAGCACAGATCAGGTCCGCACAGGGCAGGTCAGCACCGAGGCCGGCACCGATAAGGCCGACGCCGAGCATGGCAACGGCGAGCATGGCAACGGCGAGCAGGCGGCTCCGTCGCGGAACCGCAACCGCAATCGCAACCGTAACGGCGGCGATCGCGGCGACCGCGGTGACCGTCAGCAGGGCGACCGTCAGCAGGGCGACCACCAGCAGGGCGACCGTCACGGCGACGACCAGCACGGCGATGACCACGAGGGCGGCCGAGGCGGCCGCAACGACCGCAGAGGTGACCGCCAGGATCGCCAGCAAGACGGCGACAGCGAGAGGGGCGGGCGCAGCCGGTACCGCGACCGCAAGCGCCGTGGCCAGAGCGACGACTTCGAGCCGGAGATCACCGAGGATGACGTGCTCATCCCGGTCGCCGGCATCCTCGACGTGCTCGACAACTATGCGTTCGTGCGCACCAGCGGCTACCTGCCCGGCCCCAGCGACGTCTACGTCTCGCTAGGCCAGGTCAAGAAGTACAACCTGCGCAAGGGCGATGCCGTGGTCGGCGCCATCCGGCAGCCCCGTGAGAACGAAAACACCAGCCGTCAGAAGTACAACGCCATCGTCAAGGTCGACTCGATCAACGGCCTTCCGGTGGAGCAGGCAGGCGAGCGCGCCGAATTCGGCAAGCTCACCCCGCTCTACCCGACCGAGCGGCTGCGCCTGGAGACCGAGTCAGGCAAACTGACCCCGCGCATCATCGACCTCGTGTCGCCGATCGGCAAGGGCCAGCGTGGCCTGATCGTCTCACCGCCGAAAGCGGGCAAGACGCTCGTGCTGCAGGCCATCGCCAACGCCATCGCGAAGAACAACCCCGAGGTTCACCTCATGGTCGTGCTCGTGGACGAGCGCCCAGAAGAGGTCACCGACATGCAGCGCACGGTGAAGGGCGAGGTCATCGCCTCCACCTTCGACCGCCCCGCCGAGGACCACACCACCGTCGCCGAGCTCGCCATCGAGCGGGCCAAACGCCTGGTCGAACTCGGTCACGACGTCGTCGTGCTGCTCGACTCGATCACCCGCCTGGGCCGTGCATACAACCTGGCCGCTCCGGCGTCCGGTCGCATCCTCTCCGGCGGCGTCGACTCCTCGGCGTTGTACCCGCCGAAGCGGTTCTTCGGCGCGGCCCGCAACATCGAGGACGGCGGCTCGCTCACCATCCTGGCCACGGCGCTCGTGGAGACCGGATCCAAGATGGACGAGGTCATCTTCGAGGAGTTCAAGGGCACCGGCAACATGGAGCTGCGCCTGTCGCGCCAGCTCGCCGACAAGCGGATCTTCCCCGCGGTGGATGTTAACGCATCCGGAACCCGCCGTGAGGAGATGCTGATGGGCGTGGACGAGACCAAGATCACCTGGAAGCTGCGCCGCGCCCTCGCCGGGCTCGACACGCAGCAGGCGCTCGAGCTCGTGCTCGGCCGGCTGAGGGACACGACGAGCAACGTCGAATTCCTCATGCAGGTGCAGAAGTCGATGCCGTCACCGGCAGGCGCGAAAGAGGACTAACACCCATGTTCGAGTCAGTGAAAACCTTACTGGCCGAGCATGAGGACCTTCAGGGACAGCTGTCCGATCCGGCCCTCCACTCGGATCCAGTGCGCTCCAAGCGCGTCAACCGGCGGTACGCCGAGCTGAGCCGGATCGTTGCGGCATACCACGAGTGGCGGGAGCTCACCGATGACCTGGCGGCGGCCACCGAGATGGCCGACGAGGACGAGTCGTTCGCGGAGGAGATCCCGGAGATGCAGGAGAAGCTGGACATCGCCCAGGAACGCCTGCGTCGCCTGTTGATCCCGCGCGACCCGGATGACGGTCGTGACGTGATCATGGAGATCAAGGGCGGCGAAGGCGGTGCGGAGAGCGCGCTGTTCGCCGCGGACCTGCTGCGCATGTACCTGCACTACGCGGAGTCCAAGGGCTGGAAGACCGAGCTGCTCGAGCGCAACGAGAGCGATCTCGGCGGCTACAAGGACGTGCAGCTGGCGATCAAGTCCAACGCGACCGACCCGGCGCAGGGCGTCTGGGCGCACCTCAAATACGAGGGCGGCGTGCACCGCGTGCAGCGCGTACCGGTCACCGAGTCGCAAGGGCGCATTCACACCTCCACCACGGGCGTGCTCGTGTTCCCCGAGGTGGACGAGCCCGACGAGGTCGAGATCAACCCGAACGACCTCAAGATCGACGTGTACCGCTCCAGCGGTCCCGGTGGCCAGTCGGTCAACACGACTGACTCCGCGGTGCGCATCACCCACCTTCCGACCGGCATCGTCGTGTCGATGCAGAACGAGAAGAGCCAGCTGCAGAACAAGGAGGCCGGGATGCGCGTGCTGCGCGCCCGCATCCTCGCCCAGCAGCAAGAGGAAGCGGATGCCGAGGCCTCGGCGGCCCGCAAGAGTCAGATCCGAACCATGGACCGGTCGGAGCGCATCCGCACCTACAACTTCCCCGAGAACCGCATCGCGGACCACCGCACCGGCTACAAGGCCTACAACCTCGACCAGGTGATGAACGGAGCGCTGGACCCGGTGATCGAGTCCTGCATCGCCGCGGATGAGGAGCACCGCATCGCCGAGATCGGCGAGTCCGTCTAACCACACCTTCAACCGGTGGTCGAGCCTCGTCGAGACCTGCCTCCGGTGGTCGAGCCTCGTCGAGACCTGCCTCCGGTGGTCGAGCCTCGTCGAGACCTGCCTCCGGTGGTCGAGCACCGTCGAGACCTGCCTCCGGTGCTCGTGGAACCAGTGTCAGTGGTCGGGTGTTCACTAGAAGTATGGAACACGTCTTCGCAGTTGGAGTGACAACCGGCCGTCCTAGTGCCGAGTTATCGTGTCGGCACCAGTGTCAGTGGCAGGGTGTGTAATCAGATTATGGAAGACATCTTCGATCGCCAGGCGCGGATCGCGGCGTTGCTGGCCGAGGCCGAAGCGGTGGAATGGATGCCGGAATGGATGCCGGAACCCACCGCGGAGTGCACGCCGGGCTGGCGGCCGGATGGCGATAGCATCCCCGTTGTCGGGATGGGTGTCGGCAGTGGCGCCGGCATGGGTGCCGACGCGGCGGTGGCTGCGGGTGCCGACGGGGACCCGGATCTGGATGACACCGACCCGGTGGTGCGTCGGTGGCGGATCGAGCAGGTGGTTGCAGTACGGGCACAGATATCCCGGCTGCAGGCGTTGGAGCACCGCCAGTTGGCGGCTCTGGCCCAGACGGTGGAGGATACCGTGGCGCCGGGTACCGGCGGTGCGGAGCTTGAGCAGGCGATGCGGTCGTTGACGGCGGAGTTGGCGGCCGCCTGCCGGGTGTCGGCCCCCACGATGCAGGCCAGGCTGGGATTGGCGCACCTGATGGTGCATAATTTCCCGGCCACCCTGGAGGGATTGCAGGCCGGCCGGGTGGAGTCCGGGCATGTGCGCACCATCACCCTGCATGGCGGCAGCATTACCGATCCGGCCGACCGGGCCGAATATGAACGCCTGGTGTTGGAGCGGGCCGGTCGGGTTACTCCGGGCCGGTTGACCAAGTACGCGCAGTTGACCGCGTCCCGGGTCGGGAAGGTGTCCTTCCAGGACCGGCACAAGAAAGCCAGGGAGGCCCGGTGTGTGCGCTTGTCCGACGAGGATGATGGGATGGCCACGTTGACCTTGTATGTGACCAAACTGCTGGGTACGGCCATCTGGGACCGGCTGACCGAGCAGGCCAAAGCCATCCATAGCGCCAACACCAGCACCGACGATCAGGCCAACACTGCGTCTGATCCGCGTACGTTTGATCAGATCCGCACCGATTTGGCTACCGAGCTGTTGTTGACGGGGCAACCCACCGGTGGGTCGGATGCCCCGCATGCCGCGGGTATCGGTATCCGCGCCGAGGTGTCGGTGGTGATCCCGGTGCTGTCGCTGCTGGGCCAGGGTAAGGATCCGGCTGTGCTGGCCGGGCATGGTCCGATCGGGATGGATGACGCGCTCCGGTTGGCCGCCGATGCTCCGGAGTGGGTGCGGGTGCTCACCGATCCGGTGGCCGGGATGGTGCTCACCGTGGATAAGTACCGGCCCTCGAAACGATTACGCAGATTCTTGCAGGTCCGGGATGGCCGATGTCGGTACCCGGTATGTAACCGGGCCCCCCAGCGTACCGAGATCGACCACACCTTCGCGTGGGAGTTCGGCGGTAAGACCACACCAGAAAATCTGGAATGTTTATGCAAAAGCGATCACACGCTCAAACACCACAGTGCCTGGACGGTACGCCAAGTCGCCCCCGGCATCCTGGAATGGACCAGCCCCCTCGGCCAGGTCATCACCGACCTACCCGACACTGACATCCCCGGCAACATCCCACCCTTCTAACCACAGGCAGGGTCTCGACACTTCGACAGGCTCAGTGGAGTCCAGGCTCGACCACCGGGGGGCTGGGGCGGGGCGAGCTCGACCACCGGATCGGCTGGGCACGTCGCGCGCGTGAGGCGGGTCGAGCGAGGGGTGGCGGGATGAAAGGATGGAATCGATGGAACTGACTGTGCGTGCGCTACGGGATGCGGCGATCGAGGCGCTTGGGGCTGCAGGCATCCTCGACCCGGACGTCGACGCGGAACTGCTCATAGGTCACGCGCTGGGCATGAGCCGCGGACAGGTGCAAGCCGGCGCGGTGACCGGCGCGACCGTGTCCCAGGAGTGCGCGACCGCCGTCACCGACGCCGTCACTCGTCGCTCTCGGAGAGAGCCGCTTCAACACATCACCGGCAGTGCGCCATTCCGTTTGCTCGAGCTCGCGGTGGGTCGGGGAGTGTTTGTGCCCCGTCCGGAAACCGAGACTGTCGCCCAGTACGCCATCGACTCCTTGCGCGTTGTCGCCTCGCCTGAGCCGGTCGCCGTCGACCTCGGAACCGGCAGCGGCGCCATCGCGCTGGCCATGGCCACCGAAGTTCCGCACGCAGTGGTGTACGGGGTGGAGAACTCGCCGGCAGCCTTCGAATGGACGCAACGGAACTTCCGTCGCTATGGCAAGGACAACGCCCATGCGGTCTTCGCCGACATCGCGGATGCACTGCCCGAGTTGAATTCGGCCGTGGATGTCGTGGTCTCCAATCCGCCGTACATCCCGGCCGACGCCGTTCCGATAGACCCGGAAGTGCGTCTGTTCGACCCTGACCATGCCCTCTACGGCGGAGTGGACGGACTGGATATCGTGCGCGAGGTCTCCATCACCGCTCGGCGCCTGCTACACGCGGGCGGGGTGCTGGTGATCGAGCACGGCGAACTGCAAGCGGAGGCCATCCACCAGCTACTCGCGGATGACGGCTGGCGCGCGACTGCCACCCACCAAGACTTCCTCGGCCGCGACAGGGCTACGACCGCGCTGCGCTGAACTCCTCGATCGCTGCCAGCAACTCCGACCCCGTCGTGAACAAATGCCCCGTAATGCCCACCGATTCCGCGCCCGCCACGTTTTCCGGCAGATCATCGGCGAAGAACGCGTCACGCGCCGGCGTACCGTATCGCTCCAGCACCCGTTGGAATACGATCGGATCCGGTTTACGCGCCGAATAGTCGCTCGAGGTGAACAGGTGCTCGCCGAACAGCGGCACCAGCTCCGGTGCGAGCGTGCCCAAGTGCTTGGCGGCCAGCGGCCCGTTATTGGTCAGCAAAGTCACTTGGCCGAGCTCGCCGGCTCGGGCGACGGCCTTCAACGATTCCGGCAGCGGCGTCATCGCTCCGCCGCGGATCGACACCCAATCGGATTCCGTGACGTCCACCCCGATTGCGGCGTTGAACGCGAGCAGGTACGCCTCCGGACTGGCATGAAGGCCGGCCTCTGCCTCGGACTCACTTCCCTTGCGCCACCATAGATCCTGCAGTGTCTCAGAACTCAGCCCGGTGAGCAGCGACAGGCTCTCGGAACGCGCCTTCCAGTCGTAGCCGTACAACACGTCGTCCATGTCGAAAATGAACAGCAGGCTCATCGGCGACGCTCGGCGAAATCATCCATGGCCCGATTCAGCGCCTCCAACTGAAACTGACCGTCCACCTCGGTGAAGTGATGGGCGTGCATGCCGAGCTTGAGCGCGGCAGCCACGTTCGCGGCGGAGTCATCCGCCATGAACGCGTCCTCGGGTCTCACCCCGAAGTGCTCCAAGGCTCGCTGGTACGCGAGCGCCTCGGGTTTGCGCGCACCCAGCTCGCAACTCACCAGCCGATTCTCTCAGCGACACCCCGGTGACTTTTTCCCATTGCTCGAAATACTCATCGGCGGTACGCCATTCGCCTCGCTCGGCACGGGCCTCGTACCCGGCCGCCCACCAGGTTTTCGCGAGATGATACTGACTCGCCCCGATCGATTCCGCCAGCGCAGGCAACCGCCTCCGGAAGTGGTACCGGTACAGCGTCTTGTCGAAGTCGAACAGGTAGAGGTCCACGATGCTTCGTAGCTTAGGCGACCCTCACGGCGTGCGCCGTCCAGAATAGGATGGCTTACGATATGGCGACCATTTACGACTGCTCGGACAGCGCCGAGCTTCTGACCGGCATGCGACTCGCCAGAGGGGCACTCGGCCGAGGCGAACTCGTCGTGCTGCCCACTGACACCGTCTACGGCGTGGCCGCGGATGCCTTCAACGCGGCAGCCGTGCAGCGCCTGCTGAACGCAAAGGGCCGCAGCCGACAGGCGCCACCGCCGGTGCTCATCCCCGGAATCCCGACCCTCGACGCGCTCGCCGCCGACATCCCCGACCAGGTGCGGGCGCTGGTCGACGCGTTCTGGCCCGGCGGACTCACCATCATCCTGGCCGCCAGGGACAGCCTCCAATGGGACCTGGGGGAGACCCACGGAACAGTGGCGCTGCGGATGCCCGCCCACGCGATGGTGCTCGAACTTCTGAATGAGACCGGGCCGCTGGCCGTCTCCTCCGCCAATCTCACCGGCAAGCCTGCCGCCCGCACGGTACAGGAAGCCCACGACATGCTGGGAGACGACGTCACTGTCTATCTGGACGGGGGAGTGGCCGGCGCAGGCTACGACCACAACGAAGGACAGGATGCCGCCTCCACGATCATCGACGCCACGGAACTGATGGAACCCGGGGGCAGCATCCGCATCGTGCGGCACGGCGTGATCTCCGACGCCGCCATCCAGGAGGTCATCGGGTGATCTTCTACGTGCTCGCCCTGGTCATCTCTGCCCTGGTCACCTTCGGGCTCTCAGTGCTGATCTGGAAACTCAGCACGAAGTTCCGGTTGTACCCGGCCATCCGAGCACGCGACGTACACACGCAGCCCACCCCCCGCCTCGGCGGCATCGCCATGTTCCTTGGGATCCTGGTCGCCTTCGCGGTCGCCTCACAGGTCAGCTGGTTCCACCTGGTCTTCGTCAATCCCGGCCCGATCTACGCGATCCTCGGCGCCGCGCTCATCATCGTGCTGATCGGCGTCGCCGATGACATCTGGGACCTCGACTGGATGACGAAGCTAGCCGGCCAGATCATCGCGGCAGGACTGCTCGCCTGGCAAGGAGTACAACTGGTCTCCCTGCCGATCGGCGGCCTCACCGTCGGGTCGGCATACATGTCGCTGATCCTCACCGTGCTTGCGGTGGTACTCGTGATGAACGCGGTCAACTTCATCGATGGCCTGGACGGACTGGTCGCCGGCGTCGCCATCATCGCCAACGGCGTCTTCTTCGTCTACAGTTATGTCCTCGCCAGGGTGATCGGCGAAGCAGAGTACTTCAACCTCGCCTCCCTGATTTCGGCCATTCTCATCGGCGCCTGCCTGGGGTTCCTGCCACTCAACTGGCATCCGGCGAAACTGTTCATGGGCGACGCCGGCGCACTCCTTGTCGGGCTGCTGATGGCCACCTCCGCGATCTCGGTGACGAGCAATATCGATCCGCTGTCGATGCACTCCGGAAAACTCCTGGCGCCCGCCTTCATCCCGATCATGTTGCCCCTGGCGATCCTGGTCGTGCCGCTGATCGACTTCGTGCTGGCAGTGCTGCGACGGCTGAGAGCCGGGAAGTCACCGTTCAGTGCCGACCGCAAACACCTGCACCACCGGCTGCTCGACATGGGCCACTCCCACCTGCACGCCGTGCTGATCTTTTACGGGTGGAGCGGAGTAATCGCCGTCGGCGGCCTTCTGCTCATGGTCATTCCGGTAGTGTGGGCGTTTGCCTTCGTCGTCGTCGGATTGGGCGGATGCACCTGGCTCACGCTCGCGCCGCTGACCCGCCGCAAGGCGCTCGAGAAGGCCGCCCAATCCGCTGCCAAGGACGACGCTGGCACCGTCGCGCACCTTGATGGGCTCGACGCAGCATCCGTCCCGAAGGAGACCCTATGAGTTCCGTGCTCGTGTTGAAACGCGCGCTGCTGTACGGCGGCATCCTGGCCGCGGCCATCGCCGTCGTCGGGTCGATCGTCGGAGGACTCGTCGCCGGAGGAGCGGGAGTGGCCAGCGCACTGATTGGCACCGGCATGGCCGTGGTCTTTCTGGGCATCACAGCCACCAGTATCCTGTTCGCGCGCAAGTTCGACATCGGCGCATTCTTCGGCATCGTTATGGGCGCCTGGTTGCTGAAATTCGTGCTGTTCCTCGTACTGGCCTTCGCCCTGAAAGACCAGCCTTGGATCCAGCCGACAGTGCTGTTCATCACCATCGTCGTCGCCGTCCTGGGCACCCTCGCCGTCGACGTGATCGTCGCCGCGAAGTCCAGAGTCCCCTACGTCGAGACCGAACTCCCGGAACCGCCTGAGGACCCCGAGCTCACCCAGCGCTGATTTCGGGCGAGGCCTAAAGTCTTGGTAGGATCGTCGAAGAGTCATCCCCCACCTTTTCGTCGCCGTGTAAAAGCACGCCTGGATAGCACCTGGAGAAAGCGCTGCTAGCGAACGCCGTAGGTTTGTTCATCCAGACCGCAGACGACGTTCCGCCGTTCGTCGGGCCGTCAATCGGGGAGTTCTACCCACCCGCCATCTTCTTCGCGGGAACACCCTTCGAGATCAACCGGATCATGATCATCCGGTTCCTCGCCGTCATCGCGATCGTGCTCATCTTCTGGCTCGGCACCCGGGCCATGAAGGTAGTTCCTGGCCGTTTCCAGAGCGGTGTCGAGATTGCGCTGGACTTCGTACGGGTCAGCATCGTGGAAGACCTGCTGGGCAAGAAGGACGGCCGCCGATTCTTCCCGCTCATCGCCACTGTGTTCTTCACGATCCTCGCGATGAATCTTGCTGGCGTCATTCCCGGACTCAACGTCGCCGGCACCTCGGTGATCGGCGTCCCACTTCTGTTCGCCGTCATCGCCTATATCGCCTTCGTCTACGCCGGCGTGAAGAAGTCCCCGTCTGGATTCGTAAGGAATTCATTGTTCCCCCCGGGCGTTCCGTGGCCGCTGTACTTCCTCATCACGCCGCTCGAGTTCATCTCGACGTTCGTTATTCGTCCCGTCACTCTCACCCTCCGACTCATGATGAACATGATCGTCGGCCACCTGCTGCTGGTGCTCTTTTTCACGGCAACTCAGTGGTTCCTCCTCGACTCGCCGGGCATCTTCAAGCTGTTCGGTATCGGCACCTTCGCCTTCGGCTTCGCGTTCACCGTCTTCGAACTGCTGATCATCCTGCTGCAGGCATATATCTTCGCCATTCTCACCACGGTCTACATCCAGCTCGCGCTGATTGAAGAACACTAACCGGGTCAAGCAACCGCTTGATTCGTCATCACGGAAGGAAACACGCGTGGACGTCACTACTCTCGCCGAAATCGGTGGAAACATTGGAACTGTCGGCTATGGCCTGGCGGCCATTGGCCCCGGTATCGGCATCGGCATCGTCGTCGGTAAGACCGTCGAGGGTGTGGCGCGTCAACCAGAGCTCGCTGGAAGGCTCCAGGTGCTCATGTACATCGGTATCGCCTTCACCGAGGCCTTGGCCTTCATCGGTATCGCGACCTTCTTCTTCATGCGCTAAATCGCATACCGTCACATCTGAACTAATCCGGGGAGACTGAGGAGTCACCATGCTTCACGCAATCGTTGCGGCAGCCGAGGCTGACCACAACCCGCTTATTCCGGCTCCCGCCGACCTCATTTACGCAACCCTGTGCTTCCTCATCATCCTGTTCTTCTTCTGGAAGATCGGCGTGCCGCGCTTGCGGGAATTGCTGGATGCTCGAGCGGAAGCCATCGAAGGCAACATCGCCAAGGCGGACAGCGCCAAGGCCGAGGCGGATGCTGCGCTGGCCGAATACACGGCACAGCTCGCTGACGCTCGCGCCGAGGCGGCGAAGATCCGTGAGACCGCTCGCGCCGACGGAGCTCAGATCCTTGCCGAATTCCGGGAGCAGGCTCAAGCGGAGGCGGCGCGCGTGACTGCGCAGGCTCAGGCCCAGATCGAAGCAGAGCGGCAGGGCGCCCTGGTGAGCCTGCGGGCCGAAGTAGGCTCGCTCGCTATTGACCTGGCTTCCGGCGTCATCGGCGAGACTCTCGCCGACGACGAGAAGGCGGCAGCCATCGTCGACAGGTTCCTCGCAGACCTGGAGGCTTCTGAAAGCACTACCTCCCAAGACACGCAGAGCGTCGCCGCAGAGCAGGGCAAGTAACACATGGGCTCCGCAACCAGGCAGGCATTAGCCGCATCGAGATTGGCGCTCACCGCCCTCGGCGGCAACATCGACCTCGCCAAGGACGGGTTGCGCATCGGCGAAGAACTGTTCGCAGCCGCCCACGTCGTCAGCGACTCCAAGCAGCTGCGTCAACTGCTGGCCGATCCGTCCACCCAGGCGGAGGAGAAGAAGGCCGTTGTTGCCAAGGTGTTCGGCCAGAGGCTCGGCCCGGCCGTGACCGGGTTGCTCGCGACCGTCGCAGCCACCCGCTGGTCCAGGCCCGACGACCTGCTCGGCGGCATCGAAGAATTGGGACTGCGCGCGGTCGCCGAGTCTGCAGGACGCGACAGCGACATCGAAAGCGAACTGTTCGCGTTCGGCGCGGCAGTGTCCACCGACTCGCAACTTGAACTCGCGGTCGGTAGTCGGCTGGGTGACCCTGACGCGAAAGTGGCGCTCGTTGAGGCGTTGCTGAGCGGCAAGGTCTCTGAGCAGACGGTCGCGATCGTACGTCATCTCGTTCGTCAACCACGCGGCCGCCGGATCGGGCCCTCGCTGGCCAAGGCGGCAGCCATCGTCGCTGACCAGGCCAACATGCACGTCGCCACGATCACCACGGCCGCACCCCTGGCATCCGCCCAGCTGGAGCGACTACGGTCGAAGCTCTCCGACAGCTACGGACGCGAGTTGATGGTCAATCAGGTAGTGGATGCCGCAGTACTCGGCGGCGTCAAAGTCCAAATCGGCGACGACATCATCGACGGAAGCGTACTCACCAGGCTCCAAGACCTCAGGTTGCAGCTCGCAAGTTAACGGGAGCCTTCAGGCGCTCGTGTGATCCAGGATTCGGGACGGAATGGTCCCGCGAAGATAGGGAAAAAATGGCAGAAGTAACGATTAGCCCGGACGAGATCCGCGACGCGCTCAAGGACTTCGTTAAGTCGTATCGGCCGAGCAAGACCGCCACCACCGAGGTTGGTTACGTCGTGGACGCCGCCGACGGTATCGCGCACGTCGAAGGTCTTCCCGGTGTCATGGCGAACGAGCTGATCCGGTTCGGCGACGGCACGCTCGGCCTGGCACTCAGCCTCGACGAGAACGAAATCGGCGTCGTCGTGCTCGGCGAGTTCGGCGGCATCGTGGAAGGCCTCGAAGTCGCCCGCACCGGCGAAGTGCTCTCGGTACCGGTCGGCGACAACTACCTCGGCCGCGTGGTCGACCCGCTGGGTAACCCGCTCGACGGTCTCGGCGCCATCGAACCAGAGGCCAGGCGAGCCCTCGAACTGCAGGCGCCCGGCGTCATGCAGCGTCAAAGCGTCAAGGAGCCGATGCAGACCGGCATCAAGGCCATCGACGCGATGATCCCGATCGGCCGTGGACAACGTCAGCTCATCATCGGCGACCGCCAGACCGGCAAGACGGCCATTGCCGTGGACACCATCATCAACCAGAAGGCGAACTGGGAATCCGGCGACCCGAACAAGCAGGTGCGGTGCATCTACGTGGCGATCGGTCAGAAGGGTTCGACCATCGCCGGCATCAAGGGTGCCCTCGAAGACGCCGGAGCCCTCGAATACACGACCATCGTCGCGTCCCCGGCGTCCGACGCCGCGGGCTTCAAGTATCTGGCACCGTACACCGGCTCGGCGATCGGCCAGCACTGGATGTACGCAGGCAAGCACGTCCTCATCGTGTTCGACGACCTCTCCAAGCAGGCCGAGGCCTACCGTGCCGTATCGCTGCTGCTGCGCCGCCCGCCGGGGCGTGAAGCCTACCCCGGCGACGTGTTCTACCTGCACTCCCGGCTGCTCGAGCGTTGCGCCAAGCTGTCCGACGAGCTGGGCGCCGGATCGATGACCGGCCTGCCGATCATCGAAACCAAGGCCAACGACATCTCGGCGTACATTCCGACCAACGTGATCTCCATCACCGACGGCCAGATCTTCCTGCAGTCCGACCTGTTCAACGCCAACCAGCGGCCAGCGGTCGACGTCGGCGTCTCGGTGTCCCGCGTCGGCGGCGACGCCCAGGTCAAGTCGATCAAGAAGGTGTCCGGAACCCTGAAGATCGAGCTGGCGCAGTACCGTGCCCTCGAGGCGTTCGCGATGTTCGCCTCGGACCTCGATGCGGCCAGCCGCCGCCAGCTCGCCCGCGGCGCCAGACTGACCGAGTTGCTCAAGCAGCCGCAGTACTCGCCGTACCCGATCGAGGACCAGGTCGTCTCGATCTGGGCCGGCACCAACGGCAAACTCGACGAGGTCCCCGTCGAGGACATCCTGCGGTTCGAACACGAACTGCTGGACTTCCTCGGCCGCCATTCCAAGGTCCTCACGACGCTTCGCGAGACTAACGTGCTCGACGACGCCACCGTGGCAGAACTCGACGCGCAGATCGACAAGTTCAAGCTCGAGTTCCAGACCGGCGAAGGCAAGACGCTCGCCTCGGTCGGCAAAGAGGTCTTCGAGGAACTGCCGGAAGAAGACGTGAACCAGGAAAAGATCGTCCGCCAGAAGCGCTAGCACCCGTTCCCTGAGGAGGTCGCTCTGCGACCGTCTCGAAGGGGATGGGCAGGAAATACGAAAGGGAGGGAAACATGGGAGCGCAACTTCGGGTCTACCGGCAGAAGATCAGATCTGCCCAGACGACCAAGAAGATCACGCGGGCCATGGAGCTGATCTCCGCCTCGCGCATCCAGAGGGCGAGAGCGAGGGTTGAGGCGTCGGGACCCTACTCGCGCGCCGTGACACGCGCCGTGTCGGCCGTTGCGACCTTCTCGAACATCGACCACGTGCTCACCACGGAGCCGGAGAAGGTGGAGCGCGCCGCTGTACTCATCTTCGCCTCCGACCGTGGACTGGCTGGTGCGTTCAACGCGAACGTCCTGCGCGCGGCCGAAGAATTAGCTTCGCTCTTGCGCAGCCAGGGCAAAGACGTCGTCTACTACCTGGTCGGCCGCAAAGCGGTCGGGTACTTCTCGTTCCGCAAGCGGCCCGCCGTGCAGACCTGGGTCGGAAGCACAGACACGCCCACCGTGGAAACCGCTCGGGAGATCGGCGAGGCACTGGTCGCCTCGTTCCTCACCCCGGCATCCGAGGGCGGCGTCGACGAGATCCATATCGTCTACAACCGACTGGTCAGCATGCTCACCCAGGTGCCCGAGGTGGTCAGGCTGCTGCCACTGGAGGTTGTCGAAGGCGTCGAGCCGCCATCGGGGAACGAAGTGTTCCCGCTGTACGCGTTCGAGCCGGAGGTCGGCGACGTATTGGATGCGCTGCTGCCGGTGTACATCGAGAGCCGCATCTTCAATGCGATGCTGCAGTCGGCGGCATCCAAGTTCGCCGCGACGCAGAAGGCCATGAAGTCTGCCAGCGACAACGCGGACAAGCTGATCCGCGACTACACCAGACTGGCGAACAACGCCCGCCAGTCCGAAATCACCCAACAGATTTCCGAGATCGTCGGCGGCGCTGACGCCCTCTCGGTCAGCAAGTAACACAGGAGAGATAGGCACGCCATGACCGAAACAGCCACAGCTTCGACGACACTCGAGAAGCCCACCGGCGTTGGTCGCATCGCCAGGGTCAACGGCCCGGTCGTCGACATCGAGTTCCCGCACGATTCCATTCCCGGTATCTACAACGCCCTGAAGACGACGATCACCATCGGCGACGACTCGCACGAAATCACCATGGAAGTCGCCCAGCACCTCGGCGACGACCTGGTCCGCGCGATCGGCTTGAACCCGACCGACGGCCTCGTGCGCGGACAGGAGGTGCGCGACACCGGCGCGCCCATCTCGGTCCCGGTCGGCGACGTCACCAAGGGTCGCGTGTTCAACGTGATCGGCGACGTTCTGAATGCCAAGCCCGGCGAGAAGATCGAGATCACCGAGCGTTGGCCCATTCACCGCGAGCCGCCGGCGTTCGACCAGCTCGAATCCAAGACCGAACTGTTCGAGACCGGCATCAAGGTCATCGACCTGCTCACCCCGTACGTGCAGGGCGGCAAGATCGGCCTGTTCGGCGGCGCCGGCGTCGGCAAGACCGTGCTGATCCAGGAGATGATCCAGCGCGTCGCGCAGGACCACGGCGGTGTCTCCGTGTTCGCCGGAGTCGGCGAACGCACCCGTGAGGGCAACGACCTGATCGGTGAGATGGAAGAGGCCGGCGTCTTCGACAAGACGGCGTTGGTCTTCGGCCAGATGGACGAGCCGCCGGGGACGCGTCTTCGCGTGGCGTTGTCCGCGCTGACCATGGCGGAGTACTTCCGCGATGTGCAGAAGCAGGACGTGCTGCTCTTCATCGACAACATCTTCCGCTTCACGCAAGCCGGGTCCGAGGTGTCCACCCTGCTGGGCCGCATGCCTTCTGCTGTTGGTTACCAACCGAACCTCGCGGACGAGATGGGTATCCTCCAGGAGCGCATCACCTCGACGCGTGGTCACTCGATCACCTCGCTGCAGGCCATCTACGTGCCAGCCGACGACTACACCGACCCGGCCCCGGCAACCACCTTCGCCCACCTCGACGCCACCACAGAGCTCAGCCGTGAGATCGCCTCCCGCGGCCTGTACCCGGCCGTCGACCCGCTGACCTCCACCAGCCGCATCCTGGACCCGCGCTACCTGGGTGCCGACCACTACAACACGGCGATCCGGGTCAAGGCGATCCTGCAGAAGAACAAGGAACTGCAGGAGATCATCGCGATCCTCGGTGTCGACGAGCTGTCAGAAGAGGACAAGGTCACCGTGTCGCGCGCGCGGCGCATCCAGCAGTTCCTGTCGCAGAACACCTACATGGCGAAGAAGTTCACCGGCGTGGAGGGTTCCACCGTTCCGCTGAAGGCGACCATCGAGTCCTTCTCCAAGATCGCCGACGGCGACTACGACTCCGTTGCAGAGCAGGCGTTCTTCAACGTCGGCGACCTCGACGACGTCGACCGCAAGTGGGCGCAGATCCAGAAAGAGAACGGCTGATATGGCCGAACTCAGCGTCAGCCTGGTGTCCGCAGCGCAGGAAGTCTGGTCCGGCACGGCCTCGATGGTGGTTGCTCGTACCACCGAGGGTGAGATCGGTATCCTCCCCGGCCATGAGCCGCTGCTGGCCATCCTCGGAGCCGGAGAAGTGCGCGTGACCGAAACCGGCGGTGCCAAGATTGTGGCGAACGCCGAAGACGGATTCCTCTCGGTGGAGAACAACACCGTGACGATCGTGGCGAGGAACGCCGAGCTGGTCTCGGGACGGTAGTCCGGCACTCGTGCTGATTCTTCTGCCGCCGTCCGAATCGAAGCGAGACGGCGGCAGTGCGAACAGCAGGCTTCGGCTGAGCACCCTCGGCTACCCCACGCTGTCGGCACCACGCAGACAGGCGCTGAAAAGCCTGTCGGCACTGGCCAAGGACTTCGACGAGATGGGCCGCGCCCTGCGGCTCGGACCGCATCAGCACGACGAGTTGGTGCGCAACCGGCGGGTGGCGCGCTCACCGGTGCTCGGTGCCCTCCACCGCTATACCGGCGTGCTGTACGAGGCGTTGGATGCATCGAGCCTGCCAGAGCCCGCACGACGGTTCGCGGCCCAGCATCTGGTCATCCACTCCGCACTGTTCGGCCTGGTGCGGGCGGACGACCCGATCCCGGCCTACCGGCTCTCCTCGACCTCACGGCTTCCCGGCCTGTCCCTGCGCACCCTGTGGAGCGCGCCGATCGAAGCCGCCCTCGTGAATCAGCCCGGACTGATCCTCGACGCCCGCTCGGAGTCGTACACGCGCTTGGGGCCGGCCCCGGCCGGACGCAGCCTGTTCCTGCGGGTCGTCTCCGAGGACGGCCAGGGGCGTCGCAAAGCACTGAACCACTTCAACAAGAAGGGCAAAGGCACCTTCGTGCGCGCACTGCTTCGTGCCGGTATCGATCACGCCGACGCGCACTCCCTACTGTCCTGGGCGGCAGACGTTGGCATCGCGCTGTCGGCGCCGGTGCCAGGCGAACTGGAACTGGTGGTCTGAAGCCGCGCTCGATTGTCTGGCACTCGGGCGCTGTGGATGATTCCTTCGTGGTCGAGCAGCCAGGCCTTGGTGGTCACGCCCTGCCCGCGGCTGTATCCGGTGATCTTGCCGCCCGACGTGAGCACGCGATGGCAGGGCACCAGGATCGGCACCGGGTTGGCACGGATCGCGCCGCCGACCGCCCGTCCCGCGGCCGGGTGTCCTATGGCTGTGCCGAGTGCACCGTAGGAGGTGACCTCGCCCCATCCCAGCTCCGCCAGTTTCGCCCACACTGACTTCTGGAACATCGTGCCGGCGGCCGCCACCGGAACCGAGAACCGGTGCCGCCTGCCGGAGAAATACTCCCCGAGCTGGCGAGCGGTTTTCACGAGCAACCGGTCGGCCCTCTCCGGCAGGTGATCGTGCGGAAGAACGCCGTCTGTCTCGATGGCCACGCCGGTGATGGCCGTGCCGTCGCTGAGCAGTTCGATGCGACCGATCGGCGTCTGCAGCCGGAGGAGACGGTCGCTGGCGAAAGTGGGAGTGATCATGGCGACACTGTAAATCCGCCTCGTCGCCAGGCTCCGCGTCTGTTCGCAGGCGGGGGAGAACCGCCCGCTATTCCCGCCTGGGGAGGACAGGCTCGGCACCATCGCCGGTTGAGTAGTGCCCGCCCTACGCTTGACACATGTCAGAAATCGAATATCGCGCTCTCGGCCCATCCGGCCTCATGGTGTCCACCATCGGGCTCGGCTGCAACAACTTCGGGCGCGAGGGCACCGCCACCGAGACTCAAGCCGGCACCGACGCCGTCATCCACGCCGCCATCGACGCGGGAGTGACCTTCTTCGACGGCGCCGACATTTACGGCAAAGAGCGCGGGCTCAGCGAGACACTCATGGGGCATTCCCTGAGGGGACGGCGCGACAAGATCGTGCTCGCCACCAAGTTCGGCATGGACATGGCGGGCACGAACGGACCGGACTGGGGTGCCCGCGCGTCGCGGCGCTACATCCGGCTCGCCGTCGAGTCGTCCTTGACCCGACTTCAGACCGACTGGATCGACCTGTACCAACTGCACGAACCGGATGGCGTGACGCCGATCGAGGAGACTCTCGCGGCGTTGGACGAGCTCATCACCGAGGGCAAGATCCGTTATATCGGTAGCTCCAATTTCGCCGGCTGGCAGGTGGCCGAGGCGGAACTCACGGCGCAACTGCACGGGCATCCGAAGTTCGTCTCCGCGCAGAACGAATACAGCCTGCTCGTGCGCGACGCCGAAAAGGAGGTGCTGCCCGCGGTGAACGCGTTCGGGCTGGGATTTCTGCCGTGGTTCCCGCTGTACAACGGGCTGTTCACCGGCAAATTCAGCCGGACCGGCGGACCGGCGGGGAGCCGGATCATGCGCACCCGTTCCCACCTTCAGGAGAACGCGCCGTGGGACACCATGGAGGCCTATGAGACGTTCTGCGCCGAGCGCGGCGTCACGATGCTCGAGGCGACCTTCGCCTGGTTGCTGGCCCAACCGGGGTTGACCAGCGTGATCGCCGGTGCCACCTCACCGGAGCAGATCGTGCAGAACGCACAGCGCGCAACCAGTTGGAAGGCCTCGGCTGCCGAGGTTGCCGAAATCTCGGAGTTGTTTTCGCACCCCCAATGATGCAAGGGGGTTGACAGAGTTTTCCGTTGAGACATCCTATGCGGCAGGTTGAACATCAACGGAGGAAACGATCATGAGCAACACATATTACGAACCGCGGCCGAGTACAGCGCCCGACGATTCTGCGCGGCTCCCGGACCGCGCCGCATCGGAAGGGGCCCATGTGGCCGAGGTGGCCAAGGGCGAGGCCGGGAAGGTCGCCGGCGAGGCCAGGCGGCAGGTGCGAAGCCTGATGGATCAGGCGCGCGTCGAAGCAAGCGACCAAGCGGCGCAACAACAGGAACGAGCCGCCAGCGGCCTGCGCAAAGTCAGCGAACAACTGCAGAGCATGGGCGACACGGCGGACGACGGGCTGGCCGGTAATCTGGTCCGCGAAGCCGCCGAGCGTACCGGCTCGTTCGCGCAGTGGCTGGATGCACGGGATCCCGGCTCGCTCCTCGACGAGGTCAAGGGCTTCGCCCGTCGTCGCCCAGGGACGTTCATTGCGATAGCGGCCGTGGCCGGTGTCGCGATCGGGCGACTGACCAGGGCGGTGGTGAGCAACGCTACCGAGTCCGACGACACGATGAAGCCACCCCCGATGCCGAGCCAGTACGTTGCACCTGCGGCACCCGGCCTCGACACCGAATTCACCACAACGGATGAATTCAGCGACATCCGGGATGTGACGCCATGACCCAGGTGCCAGAACCGAATCCGGAGCAAAAGGCGGCAAGCACGTCCCTGGGCGACCTGATCGGCGAAGTGTCGAGAGACTTTTCGACCCTGCTGCGCCAGGAGATGGAGCTGGCCAAAGCCGAGTTGCGGCAATCCGCCACCCGCGCGGGCAAGGGCGCTGGACTCTACGGAGGAGCCGGCGTAGCCGGACACTTCGCCGTGCTGTTCCTGTCGATCGCCCTCTGGTGGGGGCTGGGTTATCTGATCGGCAACGCCTGGTCCGCGGTGATCGTGGCCGTGATCTGGGGCATCATCGCGGCGATCATGTATGTCATCGGACGACGCGAAATGAGCGCCGTGAAGGGCATGCCGCAAACCGTGGAGACGGTGAAGAAAATACCCGACACCCTCAAGTAACCAACTGAGAAAGCTTTTAGGAAGGCAGAACAATGATGAACACCGATCCGGATGACATCCGAACCGACATCGAAGACACCCGCCGCGAACTGGGCAGCGACGTGGACGCATTGGCGGAGAAGGTAACACCGTCGAAAATCGTGCACCGCCAGACCAGCCGCATGAAAAACGCCTGGGGGTCGGCCAAGGATCGTGTCTTCGGCACGGTCTCGGACGCGCAGGAATCGATGACAGACACGCTGTCCGATGTCCCCTCGAACGTCGCGGAAAAAGCAAAGGGCAACCCCATCGCCGCCGGCCTGATCGCCTTCGGCATCGGCTGGTTGGCTTCATCGCTCATCCCGGCCAGCGAGAAGGAGAAGGAACTCACCGAAACGATGAAGGAGAAGGCCGCTCCGCTGGCCCAGGAAGCGTCCGGCATGGCCGGGCAGATGGCCGACCACCTGAGGGAGCCCGCCCGCGAAGCGATGGACGCGGTCAAGGAGTCGGCGACGGACGCGGCCGGCACCGTCAAGGACGAAGGCACGAGATCGGCGGAGAACCTGACGGGCAGTTGACGCGCCGCCGGCTACCGGCCTTCTGAGCCGGTTTCTTGGCCGGTTTCTTGCCGCCGGTCGCCACTGGAGAAACGTTCTCTCAGTGCGCGGCCGGCGGCAAGTGACGTCTCCTCCTTCTTCTTCCGCTTCTCGCTGCGACTGCTGTCCTTCGGCGGCAGTTGCAGAGCCTGTTCCGCCTCGATGCCCGCCTGCAACTGCCTACCGCGCTCGGTCTCCGAGTCGAATTCCGCACCGAACAGCAGCGCCAAGTTGGCCAGCCAAACCCACAGCAGCAGCACGATCACACCGCCGATCGCGCCATACGTCTTGTTGTAACTCGCGAAATTGCCGACATAGAACGCGAAGCCGGCGGAGGCGATCGCCAACACCACGAGCGCGATCAAGGCGCCGAGGCTCATCCAGCGGAACTTGGGTTGCTTCACATTCGGCGTGATGTAGTACAGCAGCGCGACGATGACCACGGCCAAGAACACCAGGATCGGCCACTTGATCACCGTCCACACCGCGACGGCGACCTCGCCGAGGCCGAGCAGATCACCCACCGCCGTGGCGGCGGACCCCGAGACGGCCAGGATCAGCGCCATCACCGCGATGAGGACGATGGCGATCAGCGTCATCAGGAGCAGAACAGGCCGCAGCTTCCAGAACGGGCGGCCCTCGTCGATCTCGTAGACGCGGTTCATCGCTCGAGAAAACGCGCCGACATACGCGGACGCCGACCACAGGGCGCCCAGGATGCCGGCGATGAACGCGAGACCGGCCGCGGGCGAGTGGACCAGTTCCTGGATCGGGTCGCGGAGCAGGTCGACCGCGGTGCCCGGTGCCACGGTGCCCACGGCATCCAGCAGCGCCCCGGTGGTGTCGTCGGCGTTGCCGACCAGACCGAGCACGGCGACCAACGCCAGCAGTGCGGGGAACATGGCCAGGATGCCGTAGTAGGTGAGGCTGGCGGCGATGTCGGTGCAGTGGTCGTCGATGAACTCGTGGAGGGTGCGCTTCAGCACGTACTTCCAGGTGTCCTTGTTCACCTTCGGCGGTGTCTGCGGCTTGGCCGGGTGGTCCGGCGGCGGTGCCGCTTCCTTCTGAATGCTGGGTTGTTGCGTCATCGGAGTGCCCTCCCATCGATCGTTCTGCCGACGGTAGTCCACCGCGGCTGGAGCGCTAGGGCCACAATCGCGCTGGCGCTAACGATTATGACGATTCGAGCAGTCCCCGAATGTCGTCTGCGGTGAGCGCCGACGCGAAAATTCCGTCGTCGTCCAGCACCGAGGTGAACAGCTTCGCCTTCCGATCACGCAGCGCCATCACCTTCTCCTCAATCGTGCCTGTGGCCAGGATGCGGTACACCATGACGTTGTTCGACTGTCCGATCCGGTGCGCCCGATCGATGGCCTGGATTTCGGTGGCGGGGTTCCACCACGGGTCGAGTAGGAACACGTAGTCGGCCTCGGTCAGGTTCAGTCCGAAGCCGCCGGCCTTCAGGCTGATCAAGAAGGCCGGTGCGGTGCCGCCCCGGAACCGGTCGATCACCTCGCCACGCCGAGGGGTGGAGCCGTCCAGGTAGCAGAAGTCCACGCCGAGGCTCGTCAACCGCGCGGCCGCTTTCTTCAAAAACGAGGTGAACTGGCTGAAGATGAGCACACGGTGACCCTCGGCCACGATGTCCTCCAGTTGCTCGAAAAGCGCGTCCAGCTTCGCCGACGGTACGGATGCGTAGCGCTCGTCGACGAGGGAGGCATCCAGGCTCAGCATCCGCAGCAATGTCAACGACCGGAACACGATGAAACGATTCCGGTCCAGATCTTCGATCAGCCCGAGCAGCTTCTGCCGCTCGCGTTGTAGAAACGTGTCGTACAGCTTCCGGTGCCTCGGGCCCAACTCCACGCGCAGCACCTGCTCCTGCTTGGCCGGTAGTTCCCCGGCGACGACGTCCTTGGTGCGCCGCATCATCAGCGGCCGGATGCGCCGGCGGAGTCTGCTGAGCCGCTCGACCCGGGTGTCGGCCTCGTCGCCCTTCTCGATGGGCCGCTGATACTGCTCGCCGAACCGCCGCGCCGACGGGAACAGCCCGGGCGCGACGATCGCGAACAGCGCCCACAGCTCCATCAGGTTGTTCTCCATTGGAGTGCCGGTGATGGCGAGCTTGAACGGCGCATCCAGATCCCTGGCGCAACGGTGGATGGCCGATGCCCTGTTTTTGACGAACTGCGCCTCGTCGAGGATGAGTCCGGACCAGCGCTGCGAGGCGTACTGGTCGAAGTCGAGCCGGAACAGGGTGTACGAGGTGACCACGACGTCCGCGCCGGAGATCTCCGCCGATAACTGGGTGCCTCGTCCGGCGGCGGTGCCCGACACCGCCACGACGTGCAACGTCGGCGTGAATCGGTGTGCCTCGTCGGACCAGTTCGACACGACCGAGGTGGGAGCCACGACCAGGAACGGGGCGGCGTTGCCGGCTTCGGATTCACGGGCGTGCAGGATCAGCGCCAGCGCCTGCAGGGTTTTGCCGAGGCCCATGTCATCGGCCAGGATGCCGCCGAGCCGGTGCCGCCAGAGGAATGCCAGCCAGTGGAAGCCGTCCGACTGGTAGGGCCGCAGTGTGGCCGTGAGCGCAGGCGGCGGTTCGGTGGGCTCCACCCGGTCCAGTTCCAGCAGCCCGGTGACGCTGTCCCGCCAGCGGCGCGCCTGCACGGTGTTCTCGGCGAGTTCCTCCAGCTCGGCCCACAGCGCCGACTGGTATCGGCTGATCCGCAGGCCGGTCTCCCACTCCTGCAGCGACTTGGCCTCCTCGATCAACTGCCGCAGCTTCTCGAATGCGGGCTGTGCCAGGGAAAGATAACTTCCGTCGATGAGGAGCAGCTTGTCGCGTCCCGCCACCAGGGCGCGGAAGACGTTGTCGAACGGGATCGATCGCCCGTCGATGGACACGAGCACCCCGAGGTCGAACCAGTCGCTCTGATCGGTGTCCATGGTGGTGATGGTGAACTGCGGTGCGGCGGTCAACTCGCGGTAGTCGGGTTTGGTGCCCAGCACCTCCACCTTCACATCGGGCAGCACCTCGAGCGCTGGCAGGGTGTGCTCGGTGAATTCAGCGGCATCGATGCCCCGCAGGGTGACATCCTCGGCCTGCCAGGGCCGCAGCACCGCGCCCACCCTGGCCAGCAGCGCCGCCTCGGCCGGCCGATCCCGGAAGGCCCGGGGTTCCCAGCTGAAGGCCAGTCGCAGTTCGTGGTCCGGTGCGTAGGCGGCCTGCAGCACGAGCACGGGAGGCAGCACCTCGGGGAACTGAACAGAATCGTCCGAACTGGTCAGCGGGATGGCGCGGCCCAGTTGCGCTGAGAGGTTCAGAAACTCCGCGGTGTCGGCCGCGGGAACGGACATCGTGGCGGCGCGCCCCAACAGGGCGCGCTGGGCACTCTGAAGCGGGCGGTCGACCGGGGCGAGGGTGATCACCGTGCCGGAGTCCTCATCGAACGCATACACGCCGTGCGTGCCGATGGTGCCTGCCGACTGCACAGGATGCGGCCGCCCGTCGATGGTGAGCATCGTCGTCACCGTAATGCCGTGACCCTGCGCACGGGCGTCCAGGGTCAGTTCGGCCCGTTGCGCGACGACCACCCGGACATCCGCTTTCGTTCCGACGAAGCTGATGCCCAGGGCTTGAGCCTCGCGGATCAGTTGCCACAGCAGCCCACTGGCGAAGTCCTCCAGGTAGAGCCAGTCGTTGTCATAGCCAAAATACAACTGCCCGCCGGCCCGGTGCAGGGCGGCCAGCTGGCAGAACCAGCGCAGTTGTTCGGGGTCGAGGCTCAGCCGAGTGGACTGGTACGCGATCGTGTTCCAGGTCATGTTCGCCCTGACCCAGTGTCCCTTGCTGTTGTGCAGTACCGGCCGCACTCCGAGCCGCCACAGGCCGCTCGACGCGCGCGCCTGCTTGCGCAGTTCGAACTGCAACCCCATCGGCGAGGTGTCGGTGGACGGTTCCTCGGGGTCCGCCGCGAGCGGGGACAGTGTCGCCTTCCAGTCGCTGCCACGCCGTAGTGCCCCTCCGGGCACCGCCGCACGCACGCTGAGGGCGTTGCCGGCCAGCAGCGTGGCCGCGACGTGTTTGCAGTCGAATTCCATCGGGCAGCTGCACACGCTGATAGTCGGCCGTCTCCGCCCTCCGTGACCGGCCACCAGGTCGATCCGGCAGCGATAGGGCGCGGTCCGACTGCCCTGCACCACCCCGGTGAGCCGGGATGTGTCGGCGTCCCAGGCGACGTGGGTCACCGCGCCGTTTCTGGCATAGGCGCGGCCGCGTTGGTAGGAGGTCTCTCCGACGAGGCGGAGGATGTCTGCCGCGTCCACCAGGGGAGGCGTGGCCGGTGGCATCCGACTATGCTCTCACAGCCGGTGTTTTCACGGGCGCCGGGGCAACCTTCAGAGTCTGCACCCTCGGCGGGTTCTCGGGGGTGAGCAGCATCTCCACCCGCAGGCTGTTGGTGGCGCCGGAGAGGTTCCACACCTGGTGGGACGCGGTGGAGGCGGCGGACTCGTCGTCCGGTGGTTCGCTCCCGCCGGTGAGCCCGCCGACGGCCGTCACGGCCGCCGCGATCGCCGCACGCCGGTGCTCGAAACTGTCGTCGAGGGCGACGTTCTCGGAGAACAGGCGCCCAGCCACCTCGTCCGACCAGTGTTCGATCAAGCCGGTGACCGCTCGGCGGGCCGGCTCCGTCTGCGGCCAGGCGAGCGTGGCGGGGGAGCCGGGGCGGCTCTCGAGCAGGGCATCGAACGCGGCGGTGGCCGGCACCGACACGCGGGCCTGCGTCGCATTGGCGAACGCCACGATGCCCAACCCGGAGGCTGCCGACCAGCGCATGTGCGACGAGAAGCCGGGATAGCCGCCGGAATGGGAGACGACGGGTCCTTCCCGCGGATACTGCTCGACGAACAGGCCGAACCCGTAGCCGCACGGGTGGGCGCCCCGAGCGGGGGCGAAGCGGTGCAGCTGCTGCATCTCGCGACGTGACGCCCGCGACAGTCCCGGTGCGCCGGCATCCGGGTCTCCGTAGAAGGCGCCGGCGAGCCAGCGCGCCCAGGATGCGAGGTCGACCGCCGTGGTGAACAGTCCGCCGATCGGGGAAAACGCCCCGGGGGTCGAAAACGGCAGCCGCTCCCAGCCGTCGCCGCACCTCCGGTAGCCGGAGGCGAGGCCGCCGGAGCTCGACACCGACGCGTCGAACCCGGTCGAGCTCAGGCGCAGCGGCCGCAGGAACCGGGTGGCCACGAACCGGCGGTAGGGGATGCCGCCGGCCCGCTCGATGACGCGGCCGAGCAGTGCGAACGACAGGTTCGAGTACGCGAACCGGGTGCCGGGGATCGATTCGAAACTCAGTCCGCGTACCAGCAGCGCCGTGAACTCGTCGTCCGTCATCGCCTCCTGGCGGTCGGCCCACGGGTCGTCGGTGGGCAGACCAGCCGACATGGTCAGCAGCATCCCGATCGTCGGCACCGGCGAGTCCGTGGTCGGCAGCGCCACTGCCGAGAACTCGGGCACGAACCGCGTGATCGGTTCCTCCAGCGACAGCTGCCCCTCGTCTCGCAATGACAGCACCGCGGCCGCGGTGAAGGACTTGGTGCAGGAAGCGATGCGGTAGGCGGTGGTGTCCGTCGGGGCGGACCCGTCATCCAGCGTCCCGGTGGAGCCCCAGTGCAGCACGCCGGTTGCGTCGAACACCGCCCACACGCTGCTCGGCGCGGCGCCGGAGTGTTCGAGGAACGGCCGATCGATAGCCGCACCGTCCAGCATCACGGCACGAGCACGATCTTGCCCAGGCCGTGACCACCCTCGAGTTCTTGGTAGGCGTCTCGAACTCGCGCCAGGGGGAAGCTCGCCCGGATGGGCAGCACCAACTCGCCCGCGGCGGCCAGACGAGCCAGCTCGGCCAGTTCCGCCGCCGTCTTCCCGCCACCGCCGACGGTGGAGATCCCGTACGTTGCGCTGCCGTCGTCGATGGCCACCGAGTTGATCTTGTCCGCCGGAACGCCCATCGCCAACGCCAGCTCGACGATCGAGCTGCCAACGCTGTCGAGCACCGCGGTGATCCCGTGCGGCGCCACTGCCTTCAGCGCCTCGCCCAGATCCTGCCCATAGGCCACCGGGATGATGCCGAGCCTGCGCAGAAACTCGTGGTGCGCTTCGCGGGCCGTCCCGATCACCGTGGCACCGGAACGCCGGGCGAATTGCGCACTGAGCAGACCGACGCCGCCGGTCACGCCGCTGACCAGAACCGTGTCATCCGCGTCGAGGCGCACCGCCGCGGAGGCACGCACCGCCGTGTTGCCGACCAGCCCGAGTCCGCCGGCGGTCTCCCAGTCCAGTTCGGCAGGTTTGGGCGCCACGCTGGTGGCCCGCGCCAGCACGAAGTCGGCCTGGCAGGAGGATGCCCAGCCGAGAACCTCATCGCCCACCGCGAGTGTCGTGACACCCTCACCGAGTTCATCGATGACTCCGGAGAACTCGCTGCCCTGACCGCGCGGCGCTGTCAAGCTCGGCACCGTTCCGCGACGCACCTTGGAATCGAACGGGTTCAGTCCTGCGGCGCGCACCGCGACGCGCACCTGGCCGGCGCCAGGGTGCGGCTCGTCGACCTCGACGACCTCCAGGACCTCGGGGCCGCCGTACCTCGTGAACCTCACTGCGCGTGACATCTGGTCTCCTTGTGCCTTGGAACGAGTTTAGTTTCGGCACCGGCGACCGCGTCGATAACATGGTGTCGTGCAGCATCACGCCCGCCACGGACGGAGCCAGCGATGACCGGCGAATCGATGATCACGCGGGTCGCCCGGGTGCTGCGGGCGTTCGACGCCGACCATGACGCGCTGACGCTCACGGAGCTAGTCACGCGCACCACACTGCCGATGGCGACCACGCACCGCATCATTCGCGGCCTCGTCGCCGAAGGACTGCTCGAGCGGCACGGCTCCCGCTACGTCATCGGCACGGCGCTGTGGGAGCGGGGCGAGCTGGCCGGGATCAGTTTCCACTTCCGGGAGACGACACTCCCGTACCTGCTCACGCTGTACGAGGCGACCCGCGAGAACGTGCACCTCGCGGTACGCGAGGGACTGGATGCGCTCTACGTCGCCCGGTTGGTGGGACCGCACTCCGTGCCGACCATCAGCAGGATGGGCGGCCGGTTGCCGTTGCACACCACCGGAGTCGGCAGGGCGCTGCTGGCGTTCCAGAGCGAGGCGTTCCTCGAAGAGTTCTTCTCGCATCCGCTCGCGCAGCCCACCGCGTATTCACTGACGACCGAAAAGGCGGTGCGCGCCGAGCTGGAGGTGACCAAACGCACCGGGTACAGCCTGACCAACCAGGAGATGACTCTGGGGAACACCTCGCTGGCGGTTCCGATCTTCGTCGGCGAGGGGCCGCCGTACGCCGCGGTGGGATTGGTGACGCACCTGGCCAGATTCGACCCGCGGCGCAGCGTGCCGCTGCTCAAGGATGCGGCAGCCGGCATCGCGAAGGCCCTCGTCGGACGACGCGATTTTCACTAGCCGGTAATTTGCTCTTGCCGCCGTCGGCACGTTGCTGTGACCCTTGGGGCGTGACCCTCCCCACTGCGGCGACGACGCCGACCCAAGAAGACATTTCCGCCGAAATCCAAGCCCGCCAAGCCGACTACCGTTCGGCTCGCGAGTCGGGCGCGGCCGAGCAGTTGCAGCCAGACGCGGACTTCCCGCCGTACCGCAGCAGCATCCTCCGGCACCCCACCAAGGACCCATACCACGTGGATCCTGAAACCATCGAGTTGTTCTCGCCCGCGTTTGGTCACCGGGACGTGGCGGAGGTGGAGTCAGACCTCACCATTCAACGCGACGGCGAGCCGCTCGGCCAGCGCATTGTCGTCACCGGGCAGGTGCTCGACGGCGACGGACATCCGGTGCGCCATCAGCTCGTGGAGGTCTGGCATGCCAACTCCGCAGGGCGGTACCCGCACAAGCGCGACCAGCATCCCGCCCCGTTGGACCCCAACTTCAGCGGAACGGGCCGCTGCATCACCGACGACAACGGCGTGTACCGCTTCCTGACGACCAAGCCAGGCGCCTACCCGTGGCGCAATCATCGCAATGCCTGGCGACCGGCGCACATCCACTTCTCTGTTTTCGGCAGTGCGTTCACACAGCGCATCATCACCCAGATGTACTTCCCGGGCGACCCGCTGTTCCCGCTCGACCCGATCTTCCAGTCCATCCTCGACCCGAAGGCCCGGGAGAGATTGGTGGGACAGTACGACCACAGCGTCAGTTCCCCCGAGTGGGCGCTGGGGTACCGTTGGAACATTGTGCTGACCGGGTCGCAGAGAACCTGGACCGAACCGGAAGGTGGCGACGCGTGAGCCAGTTCATTCAGACACCGGAGCAGACCATCGGCCCGTTCTACGGGTACTCCCTTCCCTACGAGGGCGGGTCGCAATTGGTCGACCGCATCACCCCCGGCGCACTGCGACTGCACGGGACCGTGTTCGACGGCGCCGGCGACGGCATCCCCGACGCCATCGTGGAGATCTGGCAAGCCGACGAACAGGGCTCGATCTCCCAGGAGCCCGGCTCGATCAACCGTGACGGATACACCTTCACCGGCTTCGGCCGCACTCCCACCGACGCCACCGGGCGCTACCAGTTCACCACCGTGGAGCCGGCGGGAGTGGACGGCTCCCTGCCGTTCTTCGCCGTGGTCGTCTTCGCGCGGGGCCTCATGCACAAACTGCACACCCGGATCTACGTGCCGGAAGCGGCGGACGGCGGCACCGACAGCCTGCTGAGCGCCGTGGCGCCCGAGCGACGGAGCACTCTGATCGCGACTCGGGAGGCGGACGGCTCACTGCGTCACGACATCCATCTGCAAGGTGACCAGGAGACCGTCTTCCTTGCCTATTGAGGGGCCCGACGCCGACTACGGCCTGTTGGCCCCATCGTGGGCGGGAACTCCGGTCGCCCGTGCCACGGGCGACCGCGCGGTACTGAGCGCGATCCTCGATGTCGAGGTGGCGCTGGTGGAGGCCTACACGGCCCTCGCACTGGCACCCGAGACCGCCCCGAACGCGCTGCGGTCGGCGATCGCAGGCACCAGATTCGACCCGGCGGACCTCGCCACGCGCGCGGCCGGCGGCGGCAACCCGGTGATCCCGCTCGTCGGCGACCTGCGGAAGGCCGTCACCGCCATCGATTCGGGTGCCGGAGCCTGGGTGCACCGCGGCGCCACGAGTCAGGACATCCTCGATACCGCGCTGATGCTCGTCGCCAGCCGCGCCAAGACCGGCATCCTTCACGATGTCGACGCGGCGATCGACGCGCTCGCGACGCTGGCCGATCGCCATCGTGCAACGGCGATGGTGTCGCGCACCCTCACTCAACACGGCGTCCCGACGACGTTCGGCGTGAAGACCGCCGGCTGGCTGCACGGACTGGTCGGCGCCCGGCGCGCCCTGGCAGGCGCACACCTGCCGGTGCAGTGGGGCGGCGCAGGCGGAACCCTGGCCTCGTTCGAGGTGGTCGCCGGCACCGGGGCCGGAATGGACATCGCCCGCCGGATGGCACTCTCCCTCGGTCTGGCGGCCCCCGAAGTGCCGTGGCAGACCCACCGAGCGCCGATCACGACGCTCGGCGACGACCTGGCCACACTGTCGGACGCGCTGGGCACGATTGCCGGCAACGTGCTGCTGCTGTCCAGGCCGGAAGTCGCCGAACTGGCCGAGCCGTCCGCTCCGGGCCGCGGAGTGTCCTCGGCCATGCCGCAGAAACACAACCCGGTGCTGAGCGTGCTGATCGCCTCCGCCGCGCGGCGTTCCCCGTCGCTGGCCGCCGAACTCCATCGCAGCGCGATCACCGTCGACGAACGGCCGCCCGGGGCCTGGCACGCCGAATGGCAGGCTTTCCGCGAACTGATCAGGCTGGTCGGCGGAGCAAGCCGGCTCACCGCGGAACTGACGTCGGGCCTCATCGTCGACGCCGCGGCGATGCGCGCCCGGCTGGATGAGGCCGGCCCGCTCGTCATCAGCGAGCGGCTCATGCTCGAGTTCGGCCCGGTGATCGGCAGGGCGCGACTGCAGGAGCTGGTCTCGGCGGGCGGTGACGACCTGCCCGCGGCACTGAGGGCAGAACCGGCGATGGCACAGGTCACCGACCCCCAACTGGAACGGGCGCTGAACCCTGCCAACTATCTGGGCGCCGCGGACCAGATCATCGACGCAGTGCTGCGTGAGGCAGCGGAAGGACGTCAGAAGTGAGCGTACCCAGCATCGTCGGCACCGAACTGGGTGGACACGGCCCCGCGCTGATCCTCGGCCCGTCCCTCGGTACCCCGACGGCGCTGTGGCAACCCACCGCGGTGCTGCTGGAACCGTCGTTCCGGATGCTCGCCTGGGACCTGCCGGGCCATGGCGCGTCGCCGGCGGCCGGTTCCGCCTTCACGGTGGAAGAGCTCGCCGACGGTGTCATCGCCCTCGCCGACGCGGCAGGCATCGACGCCTTCGACTATGCCGGAGTGTCGCTCGGCGGCCAAGTCGGATTCGCCCTGGCCATCCACCACCCCGATCGGCTGCGGCGCCTCGCCGTGATGTGCTCCACAGCGAAAATCGGATCGGCGCAGGCCTGGAACGAGCGGGCCGAGGTCATCCGCACCCAGGGCACACCGGCGCTCGTCGACGGGTCAGCGAAACGATGGTTCGCGCCCGGGTTCATCCAGCGGCATCCGGACCGCGCCAGCGCCCTGCTCATCGCGCTCAGCGACACCGACGATGAAAGCTATGCGTTGTGCTGCCAGGCCCTCGCCCTGGCAGACTTCCGCAGCGCCCTGGGCTCGATCGCGAGCCCAACCAGGATGTACTACGGCGAGTACGATCAGGTGATCTCCGCCGCCGACGCCGAGTACGTGGCTGGCCGCGTACGCACCGGCAGCGCGGCCGTGATCCCGGGCGCCGCCCATCTGCCGCCGGTCGAACAGCCGGAGGCGGTGGCGTACGCGCTCGCCGGGTTCCTCGGAAAGGAAGGGTCATGAGAAAAGACCGCACCGAACGGGAAGCACACGACGACGGCATGGCGGTACGCCGTGCCGTGCTCGGAGACGAACACGTGGACAGGGCGAACGCGAAGCTCGACGAGACCACCGCGGACTTCCAAGACCTGATCACCCGCTACGCCTGGGGTGAGATCTGGACCAGACCCGGCCTCGACCGCAGAATGCGCAGCGCCATCACCCTGACCGCACTGGTCGCCCACGGGCACTTCGACGAGTTGGCCATGCACCTGCGGGCCGCCCAGACCAACGGACTCAGCCGCGCCGAGATCAGCGAGGTGCTGCTTCAGGTGGGAATCTACTGCGGCGTCCCGGCAGCCAACTCGGCGTTCGCCGTGGCGCAGAAGGTCTTTTCAGAGGGTCCGCCTCCGAAGACGCTGTGAGATAAGCAACTTGGGTTGCCAAGTCAGGTAACACGATCTAACGTTTCCGCCATGGACGCCGTACAGATTCCGCCCCTGGGCGGCCCCGCGGACGGCTTGGCCGCCGTCGTCGCGTTGCGCAAACTCGCCGACCAGCTGGAAGACGCGGAGGTCGAACGCGCCATGCGCAGCGGCTGGTCCTGGTCGCAAACGGCGGAGGCGCTCGGGGTGACCCGGCAGGCGGTGCACAAGAAGCACGGGCAGCGGCTCATCGCTGCCGGCCTGGAACTGCGGACGCGTGGATGATGACCATCACGACTCCGGAGCACTTCGTCGGCGAGACGAGCAATCGCACGTTCCAGATCGCCCGTCAAGAAGCACGCAAGAGGGGCTCGAAGACCGTCGAAGCCGAACACCTGCTGTTGGCACTGGCCTCCAGAACGACCACAGAGTGCGGCAGGCTGTTGATTGAGGAGGGCCTGGACCGGGAACGCCTCGATGCCCTGCTGCAACAGGAACGGCGCGAGGCGCTGGCCTACGCCGGAGTCGAACTACGCGAACGGATGCCGGCTGCCGGGACCGAGGGCGCCGCGCCGCTGGGGTTGGGCACCTCGGCGAACGAGGCGATCCGCCGAGGAGCCGCGATCGGGCACGCGGAACACCACGTGCGGGTGGGCACGGATCTGCTGCTGGGCATTCTGGGCGCCGAACTGGGCACCGTGCCGCGCGCTCTCGCGCTCGCGGGCATCGACCCGTCGGCACTGGCGCGGCGCGTACGCACGGAACGAAGCAGCGCGGAAAAATTTGAGAAACAACTTGACTGAGTGAGTACTCACTCAGTTATAGTTTTCTGGTGACTTCGACACCGCCCCGTGTACTTCGGGCCAGCCCACTCGCCGTGGACGAACGCCGCGCCATGATCATCGACGCGGTGATCCCGCTGCTGCTGGACCATGGCGCCGACGTGACCTCCCGGCAGATCGCCGACGCCGCCGGGGTGGCAGAGGGCACCATCTTTCGCGCCTTCGGCGACAAGGAGAGCCTGATCCGTGCCGCCGTCGACCGGTACCTGGAATCGTCCCCGATCCGGCAGCCGCTCACCGAGATCAATCCCGACCTGGCTTTGGAGGACAGAATCCGGGCGGCCGTCGTCATCCTGCAGGCGCGGTTCCGCGGCGTGTTCCGGATGGTGTCGATCCTCGGCGAGCATCCGCACCCGCGCAGTGAACACGACAAGAAGAACATCGCCGCAGCGTTCTCCGGCGTGTTCGAACCCGACCTGGAACACCTGAACATCCCGCCGGACCGCGCCGCCAAGCTGCTGCGCTGGATCTGCTTCGCGTCCTCGCTGCCGCCGTTCAACGACGGCGAGTACTACACGGCAGACGAGCTGACCGAGATGGTCATGTACGGGATCGTCGGCCAAAAATCAACACCCGAACCTCACCTTTAGGGACACCCATGCTGCTACGCATCCTTCGCCGTTATCTGAAGCCGCACGCGAAACTGCTCGTCGCGGTCGCGCTGTTCCAAGCCGCACAGTCCATCGCGTCGCTGTATCTGCCCACCCTCGTCGCCGACATCATCGACAACGGCATCGCCAAGGGCGATGTCGGTCATATCATGATGGTCGGCACAATCATGCTGGCCATCACGTTGGCCCAAATCGGCTGCGCGATTGCTGCCGTCTACTACGGCGCGAAGGCGTCGATGTCGCTGGGCCGCGACCTGCGCGGCGCGATCTTCCACCGGGTGAGCGAATTCTCCGAGCGGGAGGTGTCCCAGTTCGGGGCGCCCTCGCTGATCACCCGCACCACCAACGACGTGCAGCAGGTGCAGATGGTCGTGCTGATGACCTGCACGCTGTTCGTCGCGGCGCCGATCCTGGCGATCGGCGGAGTGATCATGGCCATGCAGCAGGACATCGGACTGTCCTGGCTGATGGCGGTCAGCGTTCCGGTGCTGTTGATCTCGATCGGGCTGATCATCTCCCGGATGGTGCCGCTGTTCCGGCTCATGCAAAAACGAATTGACACCGTCAACCGGGTGCTGCGCGAACAGCTCACCGGCATCCGCGTGATTCGCGCGTTCGTCCGCGAGAACATCGAGACCACCCGGTTCGCCACGGCCAACGCGGAACTGACCGAGACCTCGCTGGGCGCCGGACGGCTGTTCGCGATGATGTTCCCCATCGTCATGCTCGTGCTCAACGTATCGAGCGTCGCGGTGATCTGGTTCGGCGGGCTGCGGGTCGAGTCCGGCGAGATGCAGGTCGGCGCCCTGGTCGCCTACCTCAGCTACCTGCTGCAAATCCTCATGGCCGTGATGATGGCCACCTTCATGGGCGTGATGCTGCCGCGCGCCGCGGTCAGTGCCGACCGGATCGGCGAGGTGCTTCAAACCGAGACCTCGGTGCGGATGCCCGACCACGGCGTCACGACGCTTCAGGAGGACGGCACCGTCGAATTCGTCGACGTGACCTTCTCCTACCCGAAGGCGGAGCAGCCGGTGCTGCGCAACGTGAGCTTCGCCGTGCGCAGCGGGCAGACCACGGCGATTATCGGCAGCACCGGCGCGGGCAAAACCACGCTGATGAACCTGCTGCCGAGACTGTTCGACGCCACAGGCGGGTCGGTGTTCGTCGACGGCGTTGGCGTACGCGAACTGGACCCGGACACGCTGTGGAGCCGCATCGGCCTGGTGCCGCAAAAGCCCTACCTGTTCGCCGGCACGGTCGCCAGCAATCTGCGCTACGGCAAACCGGATGCCACGGAGGACGAACTGTGGGAGGCGCTGCGGATCGCGCAGGCCAAGGGCTTCGTTGAGGAGATGGAGGGCGGGTTGGATGCCGAGATCGCTCAGGGCGGCACAAACGTCTCTGGCGGGCAGCGGCAGCGGCTCGCGATCGCCAGAGCGCTGGTCAAACAGCCCGAGATCTACATCTTCGACGACTCGTTTTCCGCGCTGGACAGCGCCACCGACGCCAGGCTGCGCCTGGCGCTGAAGAAGTACCGAAGCACAGCGACCATGATCATCGTCGCCCAGCGAGTCTCCACCATCATGGACGCCGACCAGATCATCGTGCTCGAGGGCGGCGCACTCGTGGGCAGCGGAACGCACGCGCAGCTGCTGGAGGATTCGGAAACCTACGCTGAGATTGTCGCATCTCAGCTCACCGCGGAGGAAGCAGCATGAGCGAGACCACGAAGCCGGCTCCCCGCCGCCCCATGCAGCACGGCCCGTTCGGCGGCGCCGGGATGCCGGCCGAGAAATCGATGAATTTTTGGGGCTCGGCCAGGCGACTGCTCGGAACGTTGAAGCCGCACCGGGTCGGCCTGGCCTTCGTCTTCCTGCTCACCGTGCTCAGCGTGGGGTTCAGCGTGATCGGCCCCAAGCTGCTCGGGGAAGCCACGAACCTCATCTTCGAGGGAGTGATCTCGGCCAAACTGCCTGCGGGAGTCACCCAGGATCAGATCGTCGCGGGCCTGCGCGCCCAGGGCGAGAACAACCAGGCCGACCTGCTCAGCGGCATGCACCTGACGCCCGGAGTGGGCATCGACATCCACGCGCTCTCCAGCGTGCTGATGTGGGTGCTCGTGCTCTACATCGCCTCGTCGGTGTTCGGCTGGTTGCAGGCCTACGTGCTCAACGAGGTGGTGCAGCGCACGATCTACCGGCTCCGCCAGGACGTCGAAGTGAAGATCAACGCTCTGCCGCTGGGCTACTACGACCGAATGCAGCGCGGCGAGTTGCTCAGCCGAGTCACCAACGACATCGACAACGTTGCCCAGTCGCTGCAGCAGACGCTCAGCCAGATGCTCAATTCACTGCTCACCGTGATCGGTGTGATGGTGATGATGTTCCTGGTCTCGCCGCTGCTCACCCTCGTCGCCCTCGTGACGATCCCGCTGACCGTGGTGATCACCGGCGTGGTGGCCAAGCGCTCGCAGAAGCTGTTCGTGGCGCAGTGGAAGCACACCGGTGAGCTGAACGCCGACATCGAGGAGAACTTCACCGGGCACTCCCTGGTCAAGGTGTTCGGCCGGCAGCGCGAGGTCGGCGCCGTGTTCGACGCCAAGAACGAGGAACTCTACAAGGCCAGCTTCGGCGCCCAGTTCGTGTCCGGCATCATCATGCCGTCGATGATGTTCGTCGGCAACCTGATCTACGTCGCGATCGCCGTGGTCGGCGGGCTGCAGGTGGCGAACGGCTCGATGCGGCTTGGTGACGTGCAGGCGTTCATCCAGTACTCCCGCCAATTCACCCAGCCGCTCACCCAGCTGGGCAGCATGGCCAATCTGGTGCAGTCCGGCGTCGCCTCCGCCGAGCGGGTGTTCGAGTTGCTGGATACCCAGGAGCAGACCGCGGATCCGGTGCCGGCACAAACCCCGTCGGGCACGCAGGGCCGTCTGGTCTTCGAGGACGTGTCCTTCCGCTACGCCGCCGACAAGCCGCTCATTGAGAACGTGTCGCTGACCGCGGAACCCGGTCACACGATCGCCATCGTCGGGCCGACCGGAGCTGGCAAGACCACCCTGGTGAACCTGATGATGCGCTTCTACGAACTGGATGCCGGGCGGATCACGCTCGACGGCGTCGACATCGCCACCATGACGCGTGACGACCTGCGGGGGCGGATGGGCATGGTGCTGCAAGACACCTGGCTGTTCGGCGGCACTATCCGGGACAACATCGCCTACGGGCGGCCGGATGCCACAGAGGCGGAGATTCTGGATGCGGCAACGGCCACCTACGTCGACCGGTTCGTCAGATCGCTACCCGACGGCTACGACACCGTGCTGGCCGACGAGGCGGAGAATGTGAGCGCGGGGGAGAAGCAGTTGCTCACCATTGCGCGGGCGTTCCTCGCGAAGCCGAGCGTGCTGATCCTCGACGAGGCGACCAGTTCGGTGGACACCCGCACCGAGGTTCTGGTGCAGAAGGCCATGGCGGCGCTTCGCAGCGACCGGACCAGCTTCGTGATCGCGCACCGGCTGTCCACGATCCGCGACGCCGACCTCATCCTGGTGATGGAGAACGGTCAGATCGTCGAGCAGGGCACCCACGAGGAGTTGCTGGCCGCGCAGGGCGCCTACTTCACCCTGTACAACGCGCAGTTCGCCGCTCCGGTCGCCGACGAGGTGTAGCCGGCCATCTCGGTTGTGCACAGGCCGGTGGATTGCCGGTTGTGCACAGAACCGGGGTGACCGCCGCAGCGGCAGGCGTCAGCGCTGCACACTGTGCGGATGACCACCATCGTCAAGGCCCACAACGCCAGCGACTTCCTCGCCCTCGTGCCGTACCTGCTCGGCTTCCATCCGCGCGACAGCGTCGTGCTCGTGGCGTTCTGCGGCAACCGCACTCGCGGTGCCCTGCGCTTCGATCTGCCGAAAACCGACGCAGCGCTGGCGTGTAAGCGCATCGCGACCACGATGATCGGGATGCTGTGCAAGCTGCCCGAGGTGGATGCGCTGGTTCCGGTTGCCTTCACCGACGACCGGTTCGCGGATCCGATCCCGCACCGCGTGTTCATGGAAACCCTGCTGCGGCGTGCGGACCTGGCGGGGTTCCGTGCTCGCGACGCGCTGTGCGTGGCCAGCGACGGATGGGGTTCATACCTGGAGGCGGACTGCCCGCCGGGTGGACATCCGTTGGACCAGATCAGCGGCTCCGACATCGGCCGGAGGATTCCGGCCGCGGCCCGCGGCTCCCTCGGCGCCGTCACCGACGGTGCCGTGATCCCCGCAGTCGATCTCGGCACTGCCGAACGAGTGGCGCGCCTGCTGGCTACCTATCGCCGGGTGACCGACACCGCTGAGCTGGTGCCGTTCGGCCGCCTCGGCGCAGTGTTCGATACCGATGGTCCGCCGCCGGTGTTCACTCTTCCTCGTCTCATCGAGCTGGCTCTCCGGCTGAATCCGACCCGGATTGAGGACCGGGATGCCGCGCTGCTGCTCTGGCTCCTGCACAAGCCGGTGGGCCGCGACGCGCTCATGCTGCAATTCGCCTTCGGGCCGGCAGCCGGTTTCCGTGTGCTGTTCGGCGAAGCGAAATTCCGGGACGGTGATGACAGCGTCGCCCGCGAGTCGGCAGCGCTGATGTTCGGTGAGGGACCGCGGCCCGATCCGGCACGCATCACTACCGGCATCGGTGTGCTGATGGCGGTGACCGCACGCGCCCCGAAATCCGCCAGGCCGGCAGCGCTCTGCACGCTGGCCTGGCTGCAGTGGGCGCTCGGACGCGGGTCGGTGGCCGGCATCCTTGCCCAGCAGGCGCTGTCCATCCAACCCGACTACGGCTTCGCCCGGCTGTTGTCGGCCATGCTCGATGCCGGCCGCCTTCCGGAGTGGGCGTTCGAGACCTGCGCGCCATAATGGGGGGATGCGGGACGAGGAGGATTTCGGGGAAACGATCGTCGGCGTGCCGCGCCGCCCTGACGCCGCGCCGGACCTCGCCGACGCCGACACGATCATCCGGGATCGGTCGGAACTGGTGCTGCCACCGGCCGCTCCAGTGCCATCCGTGCCAGCTGTACCATCCGCGGCTGGCGAGGCTCCCAGGCGATATCGGCTGCGGGTCGGCGACCGGCAGCCGATCGTGCTGGATGCGCCGGTGTTCATCGGCAGGAGACCCGTCCCGCCGCGGATTCCGCTGGAGGCCCCTCCGCACCTGGTGCGGGTGTCGTCGCCGCACAGCGAGGTCTCCGGCACCCACATCGAGGTGGTGCAACAGGGGTCGTCTGTCATCGTCACCGACCTCAAGTCGACCAATGCCACGATCGTTCTGGTGCCGGGAGCCGTACCCCTGAGGTTGCGTCAAGGTGAGTCGGTGGTGGTGACGCCCGGCACCGTGGTGGATATTGGTGATGGCAATCGCATCGAAATCCTCCCCACGCAAAGGCTTACCTAGGTGACGCAGCTCGGCAGCAGCACGGCAGTTCAGACAGTGCATCCACCACAGCGGCCGGAAGCGTCGGTGGTGCTGGGCTGGGCTGCCCTCACCGATACCGGCCTGAGGCGCGCCCACAACGAGGACAGTCTGCTGTCGCGCCCTCCCGTTTTCGCGGTGGCCGACGGAATGGGCGGTCACGCCGCAGGGGATGTGGCCAGCGCCGCCGTGGTCGCGCGGCTTGACGAGGTGCTCTCGGGCGACTTCCTCGAGCCAGGCGTCATCGACACCGCGCTGCGGGCGGCCACCGCCGACATCGCCCTCGCCGCCGACGAGGATCAGCTGGGCGTCGGGACCACCGTCACCGGCATCGCTCTCACCGTGCAGGGCAACGGCGTGTATTGGACCGTGTTCAATGTCGGCGACTCCAGGGTGTACCTGTTCGAAGACGGTGAGCTTTCCAGGCTGACAGTCGACCACTCGGTGGTGCAGGAACTGGTGGATTCCGGGGCGATCAGACCGGAGGATGCCGAATCGCATCCGCGCGGCAACATCATCACCCGCGCCGTCGGCTTCAACGTGGAGCCGGTCCCCGACTACTGGATGCTGCCGGTGCGGGAGAACGTGCGCCTGCTGCTGTGCTCAGACGGGTTGACCAAGGAACTGAAGGAGAGCGCGATCCGCGACCACCTCGCCGCCGGCCAGGATGCGGCGCGTACTGCCGACACGCTCGTCGCCGCCGCCCTGTCCGCGGGGGGCCGCGACAACGTGACGGTCATCGTGGTCGACGTACTCGGCACGAGCGGATTCTTCGACTGACGGCCCCCTAACTGGGGATGACACATCGGCGCCGGGCGCCTGGCTACCCGGCGATTTGCGCACCTGCCGTGCTTAGAATGAAGAGGTGGGGTAGCGCTTTGCAAGACCCAGGGACCTGACAGAGCGAGGTGAGGGGGGCGCCATGGCACGACGCCTACCGTCTCAGCCTCCCGTGCTGCCCGGATTCAGCTACGTGCACGTTCTGGGCGCGGGGGGTTTCGCCGACGTCTTCCTGTACGAGCAGAATATGCCCAGGCGCCAAGTCGCGGTCAAGGTGCTGCTCAGCGAGGTCGTCAACGACCAGGTGCGGCAGATGTTCCAGGCCGAAGCCAATCTCATGGCTCAACTCAGCGCGCACCCGTCCATCCTCACGGTGTACCAGGCCAGCGTCTCCTCAGACGGCCGACCCTACCTGGTCATGGAGATGTGCTCGTCAGCGCTGGGGGAGCGCTACCGCAGGGAGCGGGTCCCGGTCGCGGAGGTGATGCGCATCGCGGTGAAGATCGGCAGCGCCGTGGAAACCGCCCACCGCGCGGGGGTACTGCACCGGGACATCAAGCCGTCGAACATCCTGCTCACCGCCTACGGGCATCCGGTGCTGTCCGATTTCGGTATCGCCGCGACGCTGAGCGACGCCGCGACCCAGGAGGCGGTGGGAATGTCCATTCCCTGGTCGGCTCCCGAGGTGCTGATGGATGAAACGCCCGGATCGGTGGCTTCCGAGGTGTGGTCGCTTGCCGCGACGGTGTACTCATTGCTCGCCGGCCGCTCGCCGTTCGAGATCCCGGGGCAGTCCAACAAGTCCGCCGACTTGATCTCTCGGATCAACCGGGCGAAGACCCAGCCCATCGGCCGGTCCGACGTGCCGGTGAGCCTGGAGCGGGTGCTGCAGCACGCGATGTCCAGGAAACCGGAGTCCCGCCCGGCCAGCGCGCTGGAACTGGTACGCGAATTCCAGGCGATCGAAACCGAGCTGGGCGTTCCGCAGACGCCGGTCGAGGTGGCCATGGACGACTGGGCATTGGCCACCGTGTCCGACCTCGAGGAACGGACCCGGATCCGCGGCGTCGTCGGCTCCGGCGGCCCGGCGCGCCCGCGGCGGCGGCGGGCGCTCAGTCACCAGGTGGACTATGCGCCGGTCGGCACGCTGTTGCGGGAGTCGAGCCCGCTGTCACCGCACTCCGGAACCGCGTCCGCGCCGATCAGCATGCGGACCAGGGCTCTCGGCTGGGTGCTCGTGGCCGGCTTGGTGCTGGCCATCGCCCTCGGTGCCATGGCAACGATGGTGCTGGTCAACGCGAACGCCTCGGAAATCCCCGCGGTCAGCGACATCACCGCCGAACTGACCCGCGATTCTGTACACTTCAGTTGGCCCGATCCCGGTCTCAGGCCCGATGACCAATACCAGATCGCCACCCGCGATGGACAGACCAGCATTCAGCAGACTCGGTCATTCACGGTGGACGCGACCGCGGGCGACCGCGTCTGCATCACCGTGACCGTGAATCGTGACGGCAAGACGGGGCCGCCCAGCAGCGAGAAATGCGCTGACTTTGTGAGCGGCTGATGAGGTCTTTTCTCCACTGGATGGCTGCCCGCAAATCGCTCGTCGTGTCCGCGACGAGCGCTTCTGTTATTGCGGTACTGGTGGCCACGGTCGCGATCGTGTCCGGCGGCTATACCGCGCAGCGCATGGATCTGAACGACGGCTCGGTCTGGGTGGCCAACGGCGGGGAGCACGTGATCGGCCGAGCCAACACGCAGGTGCTCGCGCTGGACACCGTGGTGCCCAGCACCGGCACCGAGATCGACGTCGTCCAGCGCGGCGCCAACGTGCTCCTGGTAGACCGCACCGACAGCAAGATCGATGTCGTTGATCCGGCGACCTCTCAGGTGCGCGACAGCGTTCCGCTGCCGCCGCAAGATCCGGAGGTCTTCCTGACCGAGGCGAGTGTTGTCATCGTCGCGCGCGGGACCGGCCAGGTCTGGGTCATGCCCGAAGCGGACGTGGTCCATTTCGACCAGCAGTCGCCGCCGACGCTGAGCCTCGGCAAAGACGCCGTCGTGAGCGTGTCCCCGGACGGTGTGCTGATCGGCTACTCGTCCCAGGCCCGCAGGGTCTACCGGCTCGACCTGGGCGCGCCCGGCAGCACCCCGGCGACCTTCCAGGCCGGGCTGGGCGATTCCAACGCCGCCGTCACCGTCACCTCGGTCGGGAACCATTGGGCGCTGCTGGATGCCACCTCCCGCCGGCTCAGCCTCGACGGCCGGTTGTTCGACCTGTCCAGCCTGATCGGCGGTGGCAGCAGCCCCGTGCTGCAACAGCCGTCGTCCGGCGGCGATCGGGTCTACGTCGCGTTCGACGGTGGCCTGGTCTCGCTGCCGGTGTCCGGCGGCACTCCGCGCGCCCAGGTCACCGGAGAGTCCGGGTTCCCCGCGGCACCGGTCACCCTGAACGGCTGCACCTACGCCGCGTGGTCGGGAGGAAGCGCCTGGCGCTCGTGCGCCGGGGAGAGCGAACCACAGCTGCAGCGGTTGGACTCGATGCCTCCGGCAGCGGTACGGCTCACCTTTGCGCGCAACGGCGACAAGGTGCTGCTGAACGACCCGCGCGGCGGCGGTTCCTGGGCGGTGCAGGCCGACGGGCACCTGATCGACAATTGGTCTGAACTCATCGTCACGAAGGACGATCAGCAGCAGGTCGAGGAGAACAACCTCGACACCCCGCCGGAGCTGGCCAAGGACCAGATGCCGCCGGTGGCCGTCAACGACACGCTGGGCGCCAGGCCCGGTGTCAGCAGCATCCTGCCCGTGCTGCTCAACGACTATGACCCGAACGGCGACGTTCTCGTCATCTCGGATGTCACCCCGATCGACGCGGCCCAAGGTCGCATCGACCTGGTGAACAACCGGCAGCAGCTGCAGCTGACCACGACGCCCGGCGCCCACGGCGCGTTCGGCTTCCGATACACCATCGACGACGGCCGCGGCGGCAGCGCCACCGCCGCGGTGACCGTGACCGTGCGGTCCCCGCTGGAGAACTCGCCGCCGGAACAAGTGCGGCAAACCTCCATGCTGGTGGCCCAGGGAGGCCGGGCCACCGTCTCGGCGCTCGGCGACTGGATCGACCCTGACGGCGACGCGTTCTACCTCGTCTCGGCAACGACCGCGCCGCCGGACACCGTCAGCTACCGGCCGGAGGGCAGCGTCGTGTTCGTCGACGGAGGCGCCTCGGCCGAGCAACGGTCGGTCAGCCTCGTCGTCTCCGACGGGCAGGACAGCGCCAGCGGCAGCATCCGCGTCAGTGTCAAAAAACCGGGCGAGGTGCCCATCGTCGCCGACCCGTTCGTCGTGCTGGCCTACGCCGGAGCGCCGGTGACCATCCACCCGCTCGACCATGTGCGCGGTGGTAGCGGGGTGTTGCGGCTGACCAGCGTGCCGGTGAAGAGCGGCTCCAGCATCACCGCCAGCCTGGAGAAGGGCACCTTCACCTTCACCAGCGATCAGATCAGAACCCACTACCTCGATTTCGTGGTCAACGACGGCGACAACACGGCCACCGGAGTCATCCGAGTCGACGTCGCGGCGCCTCCCAATGCCAACAGCACCCCGATCACCCTGCCGAAAACCATCTTCGTGAAGACCCTGAGCAGCCAGACCATCGACGTCGCCTCCACCGACATCGACCCGGCAGGCGGCGTGCTGCTGGTGACCGGGGTGTACAACGTTCCCGGCACTGCGCCGGTGCGTGCCGACGTGCTCGAGCAGAAGGCGATCCGGGTGACCCTGACCGGGCCGCTGTCGGGCCCGGTCACCTTCAACTACCGGATCAGTAATGGGCTGGCCGAAGCCGAAGGGGTGGTCAGGGTGATCGAGACCCCGATCCCGGCGAGGCTGCAACCGCCCATCGCGACGGACGACGCGGTGACGGTGCGGGTCGGAGACGCGGTGGACATCCCCGTTCTGGACAACGACGTGCAACCCGACGGTGAGGACCTCAGCCTCAATCCGCAGCTGTCCACCACCCTGACCGGTGATTCCGGACTGCTGTTCGCCTCCGGGGATGTGCTGCGTTACCTCGCCCCGGACAAGCCGGGCAACTTCACGGCCACCTACGAAGTGTCGGGACCCGACGGGCAGCGTGCCCAAGCGAACGTGCGGATCGCGGTGCGCGAGCCGAACGATGCGACGAACAACCCGCCGGTGCCGGCGGCGGTCACGGCGCGCGTGCTCTCCGGCGCGACCGTGCGCATCCCGATCCCTCTCACCGGGATCGATCCGGACGGTGACTCCGTTCAGCTTCTCGGCCAGGAATCCAACCCGCAGAAGGGTGCCGTCACCACCGTCGGAGACGACTACTTCGACTACGAGGCCGGCGGCTACTCCGCCGGAACCGACACCTTCACCTACACGGTGCTGGATGCGCTCGGCGCCAGGGCTATCGGCACGGTCCGGGTCGGCATCAGCGCGAAACTCGACGGCGCCCGCAACCCGGTCGCCCTCGAAGACGAGGTGACGGTGCGGCCGGGCAGCACCGTCTCGGTGCGGGTGCTGTCGAACGACTCCGATCCTGACGGCAGCCCGCTCAGCGTCGTGGGCGTCGTACCCAACGACCCGACCGTCACCGCCGAGGTCGTCGGTGACATGGTCCGGGTCACTCCACCACGGATCCCCGGACGCTACGGGCTGGTCTACACCATCGCCAACGACTCCGGCGGCACCGGCTCGAACTTCGTCACCGTGATCGTCGACCCCGACGCGCCGCCGGTGTACCCGGTGGCCAGGGACACGGTGCTCACCCTCACCGACATCCTCGACCGCGACACCATCGACGTCGACGTGCTCCGCAACGTGTTCCTCGCCGACGGCCCGGTGTCCTCCCTGACAGTGGCACTGCTCCCAGGACGCGACGCCGACGCGCAGGTGACCGCGGATCGGCGGATTCGGGTGACGGTCGGCAACCAGCGCCAGATCATACCGTTCCAGGTGTCCCGGCCCGGCGACGGCGCCGTGGCCGCATACGCGTTCGTCTGGGTTCCCGGATACGACGACGCGTTGCCGCAACTGAACCACAAGGCCCGTGCGCTCAGTGTGCCCAGCGAATCGGCGCTGACCATCGACCTCAACGACTACGTGGTGGCCATCGGCGGCAAGAAGGTGCGGCTCGCCGACACCTCCGGAGTACGGGCAACGCACTCCAACGGCCAAAACCCCGTGGTGGACGACCACACGCTGCGGTTCACCTCGGCGGACAAGTATTTCGGACCGGCCTCGGTGTCATTCCAGGTCACCGACGGCGCCAGCGCCGACGACCCGAACGGACGCGTCGCCACGCTCGTGCTGCCGATCAAAGTGACGCCGCGGGAGAACCAGCCGCCGGTGTTCAACGGTGGCGTCATCGACTTCGAACCAGGCGAGAGCAAAGTGCTCGACCTGCTGAAACTGACCACATACCCGTACCCGAAAGACGTCGACGAGTTGGCGTATTCGGTACTGGGACAGGCGCCCGCCGGCTTCAGCTACACCCTCAGGGACCAGAAACTCACCCTGCACGCCGACAGTGACGCCGTGAAGAACACCACGAGCACCATCGTGCTCGGTGTGCGCGATGACATCGCGGAAGGCAAATCCGGAACCATCCAGCTGGGCTTGGTGCCCTCGACCCGGCCGCTGGCCAGGCCGGCCGCGGACGTGGCGGTCACCCCGCGTGGGACGACCACCATTGTGGATGTCCTCGCCAACGACGACGCCGGAAATCCGTTCCCCGGGCAGCCCCTGAAGGTGGTGGCCATCCGCGGGATCGACGGCGATGCCCTCCCGGCCGGGGTGAGCATCGCGCCGAGCGCCGACAACCGCAGGCTCGCGGTCACCGTGGCCAAGACCGCGCAGCCGGTCAATGTGAACCTGCAGTACCAAGTGGCCGACGCCACCGCGGATGCTGACCGTTACGTGTGGGGTGCCGTCACCCTCCAGATCCAGGACGTTCCCGAACCGGTGACCGGGGTGGCCGTGACCTCCTTCTCCGACCGATCGGTCACCGTCGCCTTCAGCCCCGGCGGGTTCAACAACTCGCCGATCAGCGGATACGAGGTGACCGCAACTCGAACCGACGGCACCGTGTTCTCGGTGACACCGTGCCCGATCACCAGCGGATGCGCCGTCCGTACCCCCGGAAACGGCCCAGACAACGGGGTGCGCATCTCCGTCACCGCACAGAACGCGATCGGGACGTCGGAGCCGACGGCGATCGGCTCCACCGTCTGGTCGGACCTGCTGCCCGCCGCGCCATCGATCAGCGACGCCAAGGCCACCAACGTCGCTCCGGGAGCGGTGAGCATCAGCTGGCCTGCGGTGGCCGCCCCGGCCGGCGGAAGCGCGATCACCGACTACATCGTGCGCATCGTCGGCCCGGACTGGGACTCCTCCTCGGCTGTTGCGGCGACCGGCGCCAGCCAATACACGTTCACGCCGACCCTCGTCGCCGGGAGGCAATACCAGGTGAGCCTCTACGCGAAGAACAGCGCCCAGGTGCTCAGCAGCAACGACTGGAACCGCAGTGCCACGGCCACGGTCACCGCGGTGGGTCCGCCGTCAGCGGTGAGCGCCCTCAGCGCCGTGGTGGCGAACGCGCGCGGGGACGTCGCCGTGACCTGGGGCGGAAGCGATCCGAATGGTGCCCCGACGAATTCGGTGACCTATACGGTGGGCCGATTCACCGTCGGTGACACCGCGCCGACGGCCTGTCGAAGCGCGAGTCCCGGCTCTGGCGGGCCGGTCGTCAGCGGCTGGACCGACACCTCGGTGTCTGACGGCGGCCACTACTTCTACGTGGTCTACGCCGACAACGGCTATTTCTGCACCCCTACCGTTTCCGGCTCCGTGGTGACCAAAGCCACGCCGGGGCAGACCAGCGGTACCGTGACCGTCGCCCGGAACGGCACCACCGGTCAATTCGACATCCGAGTCGACGCGCTGACGAGCGCAGGGCCGAAGTATCCGGACACCGTCTTCCAATACCGGCTCGGCAGTGGTGCCTGGACCACCCTGGTCAGCGGTACCTGGATCACCTCGATGGCCGACTCTTCGGTGTACGGGAACCCGATCACCGTCACCCTGCGCGCCTGCCGGGACGCTGTGGGCGGATTCTGCGGCGAATCCTCCGCACCGACCACCCTGACCCCGGTCAACACCCGGGCCGGTATCACCAGCTGCGCCGCAGGATCCGACGTGATCCCGACCCCACCGGTCAACGCCGGAGCGCCGACGGTGACCTACCGATACTCGTTCCAGAACGAGCTGGGGATCTGGGTCGCGGCGAGCGACGCGACGCCACCGGCCGGCACCACGGCAGTGCGGGTGACGGCGACCGTTGAGATCGGGCCGGCGCCGTACTACACCGACCCCGCCTACGGTGAGGGGCCGTGCACGCCATGATGGACAGACAAGCATCAATCGCATTCGCCGAAGGGGCACCACGATGACAATGACTCCCGAGCAGGCGACCTGGTTCTCCGGTATCTTCGGCCGGTTGGTCGCCAACGTCGAGCAGGTGCTGCTCGGGAAGACCTTCGTCATCCGACTGGCCTTCACCGCGCTGATCAGCGAGGGACACCTGCTGCTGGAGGATTTCCCCGGCACCGGGAAGACGTCGCTGGCCAGGGCGATGGCACAAACCGTCGACGGATCGAGCAACCGGGTGCAGTTCACCCCGGATTTGCTGCCCGGAGACATCACCGGAGTCAGCATCTACGACCAACGCTCCGGTGACTTCGAATTCCACAAGGGGCCCATCTTTGCGAACATCGTGCTGGCCGACGAGATCAACCGCGCCAGCCCGAAGACGCAGGCCGCGTTGCTCGAGGTGATGGAAGAAGGGCGCGTCACCGTCGACGGCGTCACGCATCCGGTCGGTGCGCCGTTCATGGTGATCGCCACTCAGAACCCGATCGAGCAGGCCGGAACCTACCGGCTCCCTGAGGCACAGCTCGACAGGTTCATCATGAAGACGTCGATCGGCTACCCCGACCACGCCTCAACGCTCCGCATTCTCGCCGGCGCGGGAGTCAAGGCCCATGACGTCACCATCACGCCGATCGCGCTCGCCTCGGTCATTGTCGAAATGGGGCGCTTGGCCCGTACCGTGCACGTGGACCCGTCGATCAACGACTACATCTCACGACTGGTGGATGCGACCAGGAGCGCAACCGAAATCCGGCTGGGCGCCAGCGTGCGCGGCGCGCTGGCGCTGGTACGCACCGCGAAAACACTCGCGGCTGCCAGCGGCAGGCACTATGTGGTGCCCGACGACGTGAAGGCGCTTGCCGAGCCGGTGCTCGCCCACCGGCTCGTGCTCGATCCCGAGGCGGAGTTCGACGGGGTGACCGCGTCCAGCGTCGTCGGTCAGGTGCTGATCGAAACCCCACCGCCCGGTGATCGGCAACCGGTGTGAGCAGCCGCACCAGTCAGGCCATCGGCGCGCCGGCCAGCGGCGCGCCCACCCATGGCGTGACCAGCAGTCGGACGATGACCTCGACATCGTCCGCCCGGTTCGACGCGACGCTCGGGGCGACCCAGGGTCTGGTCAACGCGAGAACCCGCATCGTCGGCGACCGCACCGGCTTCCTCGCCGACACCGTCATCGCGCTGGTGCGGCTGGGCCGACGAGTGCGCACGATCGGCAGTGTCGTCGGCGGCAGGGTGGCCACCGTCGTCACAGCCCTGGGCTGGTGCATGGTCGTTCTGGTTCCGCTCGCGTTCTTCTTCGGTTACACCCTCGGCTGGTTGGAACTGGTCGCGGTGGCCTACGCGGGCTGCGTGCTGCTCGCCGTAGCCGCCCTCTATCTCTTCGGACGCAATGCGTTCACCATCTCACTTGACGTGCCGCGCAGCCGAGTGGTCGTCGGCGAGGCCGCGACCGGGCAGGTCGTCGCAACGAACCCCACCAGACGCCGCCTGCTCGGAGTGAAGACCGAGGTCCCGGTGGGCCGCGGCCTGGCGGAATTCGCCATGCCGAGCCTGCCACGCGGCGGGTCGTTCCGCGACACCTTCTCGGTTCCGACGGCACACCGCGGGGTGCTCACGGTCGGCCCGGTACGCACCGTGCGCGCCGACCCGATCGGGCTGGTCCGCCGCGAGCTGGTGTGGACCGACACCGTCGACGTGTTCGTGCACCCACGTACCATCAGTGTGCCCAGTACCAGCACCGGATTCATCCACGACCTCGAGGGCAACCCCACCAGGGACCTGTCCAACAGCGACGTGTCGTTCCACGCGCTGCGGGAATACGTGCCAGGCGACGAGCGCCGGTACATCCACTGGAAGAGCACAGCCAAGACCGGAACCTACATGGTGCGGCAGTTCGAGGAAACCCGCAGAAGCCACCTGGTCATCGCGTTGAGTCTGGCCGCGTCAGACTACTCCGGCGAGGACGAATTCGAGATGGCGGTGAGCGTGGCCGGCTCACTGGGAGTGCGCGCGATCCGCGACGCCAGAACAGTCTCCGTCGTCGCCAGCGAGACCACGCCGGACTTCGCCACGCGCAAGGTCCTCGCGGTCAAAGAACTCAGCACCGTGACCAGGGCGCGTCTCCTCGACGACCTGGCCGTGATCGAGCGGGCCGAAGCGGCGTTGACCATCCGCGATGTCGCCAGGGTCACCGCCGACACGGTGACCGGAATCTCGGTCGCCTTCCTGGTCTGCGGATCACCGGTGACCCCTGCGGCACTGCGGGCGGCGTCCACGATGTTTCCACTGGGGGTCGAGGTGGTCGCCGTGGTCTGCGACCCGGACTCCGTTCCGGGATTGCGCCGCGTCGCCGGTCTCAGCGTGCTGACCATCGGATACCTGGAAGACCTCCAGAAGTCACTGGCGCGGGCGGCCGCAGCGTGACCCACGACTTCGGGGCTGACGCCCGCCAGCAGCGCCGCGTGGGCTCCGCCGGATTCATCACCGTCACGCTGGCCATGCTCTGGCTGGCTACCGCCATCGCGTCTGTGGCGTTCTGGCCGATCTACCAATCTCCGGCGCTGATCGTGCTCGTCGTCGCCGCCACGGTGCTGGGATCGGCGATCGCCGTGCTCGGCGCACTGTTCCGGTGGTCCAGCGCGGTTTGTCTGGCGGTCGCCATCGCCGTCTACCTGCTCGCCGGCGTGCCGCTGGCGGTACCCGATCGCGCCCTGTCTGGCGTGCTGCCCACCGCCGACGGCCTTCTCGACCTCATCGCCGGCACCGCCTTGAGCTGGAAGCAGCTGCTCACGGTGTCCCTGCCGGTGGGGAGTTACCAGACCCTGCTGGTCCCGGCGTTCATCCTGGTGTTCGGCACCGTGACGGTGAGCGGCTCGGTGGCGCTGCGGGCGAAACGATCGGAACTGGCCGTTCTCGGGCCCATCGTGCTGTTCCTCGCGGCGATCGCCCTCGGCTCGACCAGGGCGACCTTGCCGCTGGAACTCTCTCTGGGGCTGACCGCGGCCATCCTGCTGTGGCTGCTCTGGCGACGCGCCTACCGCCGGCTGGAATCGCTCAGGCTGCTCAGCGGGGAACACGCTCTCACCGCCCGAAGTCGCGACCACCAGCTGATCAGCGTGAGGACACTGCTGGGTGCCGCGCTGACCATGGCGCTCGCGGCGGGCACCGCGGTCGCCGCCAGCGCGATGGTTCCGCCATCCGGCAGCCGTGATGTGCTGCGCACCGCCGTGGTGCAGCCGTTCGATCCACGCGACTACGTCAGCCCGCTCAGCGGATTCCGGATGTACGAACAGGCCAGTCACGCATCCAGGACGATGTTCACCGTCTCCGGGCTGCCGCAAGGCGCGCGCATCCGCATCGCCACCCTCGACAGCTACAACGGCATCGTCTATTCCGTCGGAAGCGACCGGCAGAACAGCGCGTCAGGCTCCTTCACCCGGGTTCCCGCCGCCTTCGACCAGTCCGAGGTGTCCGGGCAACACGTCACCGTGGAGGTGACCATCGACGGCTACCGGGGAGTCTGGGTTCCCACGGTGGGGAAGTTCGAGCGGATCCAGTTCTCCGGAACCGGCGCGGCCGACCTGCGCGACTCGTTCTACTACAACGACACCAGCGGGACCGCCGCCGTGGTGGCCCCGCTCGGCGAGGGTAGCCGCTACCAGCTTCACGCGGTCCTGCCGACTGCCCCGACGGCGGAGCAGTTGTCCGGACTGACGCCGGGATCCGAACAGTCGCCGCAGCCGTCTCTCATTCCCGACGAACTGTCGAACACACTGGACCGCTACGTTCGGGACATCACCAGCCCCGGCGACCGGTTGGTCGCGATGATCGACGCACTGAAGTCCAACGGCTATCTCAGCCATGCGGTCGCACCGGACGACCCGCCCAGCCGTTCCGGCCACGCGGCGGACCGGATCACGCAACTCCTCACCGACCAGCGGATGATCGGCGACCAGGAACAGTATGCGGTCACCGCCGCGCTGATGGCCCAAGAACTGGGCTTTCCGGCACGCGTCGTGTTCGGGTTCGAACCGTCCTCGGGATCGTCAGGTCCGGTGACGGTGCGCGGCGGCGACGTCTCAGCCTGGATCGAGGTGGGCACCGCACAGTTCGGCTGGGTGGCGTTGGACACCACACCGCCGGAGCGCGAAATTCCGCCGGAGACCCCGCAAGCGCCGGCACAGGTGGCTCGCCCCCAGTCTCCGGTGCAGCCGCCGCAGCAGGCGAAGGACACGCACTCCGTGCAGACTCCTCCCGAAAGCACCCAGGAACAGACCCCGGCGCCCGACCCACTGCTTCAGGCCCTTCTTGTGGCGTTGCAGGTAGTGGGATGGCTGGCGCTCGGCTCGGCCGTGGTGCTCGCTCCGTTCCTGACCATCGTGGCGGCGAAGGCCCGCCGACGCGCACTGCGGCGGAAGGCATCCACCCCGATCGAGCGCATCAGCGGCGGCTGGCGGGAGTTCGAGGACGCCGTCGTCGACCACGGATTCCTGCCACCGCCGTCGCCCACCCGCACGGAGGTGGCTGCCCTCACCGGGGGGATGCGGTCGCTGATGCTGGCCTCCGTCGCCGATCGCGCCGTCTTCGCTCCCGAGACAAGCCAGGCACGGGAGGCGGACCAGGTGTGGCGCACCGTCGGTGAGCTGCGAGGCGAACTCGAGCGCGGCCTCACCAGGTGGCAGCGGATCAAGGCCAGGATCTCGGTGCGTTCACTCGGTGGTTATAGTGTCAAGAGGCTGTTCAAGCGACAAGGGGATCGGCAGTGAACTGCGCGTATTGCGGCACGGCGCTGCCGCAGGACGCGCTGTTCTGCGGCGAGTGCGGCAGGTCGGTTCCGCATGAGTCCTCTTCCCGCAGCCCCGGCGTCGCCAGGCCTGCCGTTCAGTCGGCGGCCGTGATCTGCCGGCAGTGCGGTGCCACCATGTCCGCGCACGACATCTTCTGCGGCGAGTGCGGCTTCGTGTCCCCGGCGGTCAGCGAGGTGTTCATCACCCCCCGCGACACCGCACGGATCGAGTCGGCAGCACCGCCGGACCTCGAGCCGATGCCGGTGGCCGAGCCGATGCCGGTGGCCGAGCCGATACCTGAGCCCGTCGCACCGGCATCCGTCGCCCCGCCACCGGAGGACGACCTGGAATCCACCCGGATCGTCGGCCGGCCTCAAAGCGGCGAGCGGTTCGTCCTCCAGTTCAGCACCGGCGAAAGCGTGACCGTCTACGGTTCGGGGCTGATCGGCCGGAGCCCGCACCCGGAGCCCGGCGAACACTTCGACCGGGTGGTGCGGATCGCGGATGCGACCAGGTCGGTGTCCAAGACGCACCTGGAGTTCGGACAAGAATCCGGCGCGTTCTGGGTCAAGGATCGCTTCTCCGGCAATGGAACCGTGGTGCGCGAGCCGGAGTCGCGTCCGCTGCGCTGCCTGCCCGACCATCGGCACAGGGTGGCGCGCGGAACCCGGGTGGACATCGGCGAGCAGTTCTTCGTCGTGAGCTGACCGCCCTGGTCATCGCCGGCCCCGCTTGTCCTCCCCGAGCCGGCAGGGCACCCGGTCGTCCCCAGTTCACCGTGCGGCTCACGGGTACCCAGAACGACGGTGCTTTCCTACCCTGGTGAGCCCGTCGCACGTATCGCTGCCGGCACCGCCGGTGTCGCCGCCGCCATATTCCTTCCCGGTGCTGGCCAGTGCCGCCCCGGTGGTCGGATCGATGGTGATGTGGGCGGTGACCCACTCGATCTACCTGCTCGCCTTCGCAGCGCTGGGGCCGGTCATCGCACTCGGCAGCTTCCTTGACGCGAAGTGGAAGGGCGCCACAGCGGTGCGGCGCGGCAACTCCCGGTTCGCCGCCGAGCTGAGGGCAGCACGACTGGCCATCGGCGAGGCGCACCGCCTCGAGCGTGACACTCTGCAGAAAACGGCGCCGAGTCCCTCGCGGGTTCTAGGCTCACCGCCGAGCGACCCGGAACGCTGGCGGTGCGGCTTCGACGCCGAGGTCCCCATCACCATCGGCAGCGGGCCGATCCCCAGTACCCTCGTCCTCGACCCGCCGGCCGGATCCGGGGCAGACATCAGCCAGGAGGCGGCGACAGCGCTGCGGCAATTGCGGCAGAGTGCGGCGCTGTTGCAGGATGCCCCCGTGATCGTGGACGCCCGGTTGGGCATCGGCATCTGCGGCCCCGGCGTCGTGGCGGCCGCGGTGGCCCGCGGCATCCTCGTGCAACTGGCCGATGCGCTCTCGCCGTCTGCCGCGGAACTATCGTTCGGCGACCCCTTTGGATGGCTGGCGGACCTACCGCATCCGCGAACACCGGTGAGACCGGGCGCACAGCAGAACGGCACCGTCCGGTTCTCGCCCATCTCGGGCAGCGAGGGAGCCCCGCGCGTCGTGGTCGCGGTGGCCAAGCGTGCCGCCGACCTTCCCAGGGACTGCCGGATCGTCCTCGACACGACGGCTCCGGCCTCGGTCGTTCGGCATCCCGAGCCGGAACGATGCGGACCGCTGACGCCCCAGCCGGTGACCGAGGAGCAGGCGCGCGGTCATGCCGCCGTGTTACGCCGCTGCGCCGGGGAAGCCGGCATCCTAGGCTCCGGCGCACGGTTGCCGGAATTGGTGCCGCTGACCTCGCTGCCCCAGCGGCCGGGGGAGACCCGCTCGTCCCTGTCCTGCACGCTGGCAGCCGGATCGCGCGGGGCGCTCACCGTCGACCTGGTGGGCGACGGCCCGCACGCCGTCATCGGCGGGACCACCGGCAGCGGCAAGAGCGAACTGCTGGTGTCGTGGGTGCTCGCCATGGCAGGCAATCACGGCCCAGACCTGGTGAATTTCCTGCTCGTCGACTTCAAGGGCGGGTCCTCCTTCGGGCCGCTGGTCGACCTTCCGCACTGCGTCGGCGTGATCACGGACCTGGATGAGCGCTCCGCCGCCCGCGCGCTGGACAGTCTGCGTGCCGAACTGCGTTTTCGGGAGCGGCTGCTGGCGCGATGCGGGGTGCGATCGCTGGAAGACCTGCCGGCCGGTGACGCGTTACCCCGGCTGGTCATCGTCGTCGATGAGTTCGCCGCGGTGGTCGACGGCTTTCCCGATCTGCACGGCTTGTTCTCCGACCTGGCGGCACGCGGCCGGTCGCTGGGGGTGCACCTGATCCTGTGCACGCAGCGTCCGGCCGGAGTGGTGCGCGACGCCGTCATGGCGAACTGCACGCTGCGGATCTGCCTGCGGGTGAACAGCATCGCCGACAGCGTCGAAGTCGTCGGCACCGGCGCCGCAGCCGAACTGACGCGGCTGCCGCTCGGCCGCGGCTACCTCGGCATATCCGGGGAACGCCCGCAGCTCGTGCAATTCGCCCTGTCGGAGGGAGCCGACGGCTACCGTGCCGGCGCACGGTGGCCGCTCGTGCCACTCCGCAGGCCATGGTGCGATCCGTTGCCCACCGCCATCGACCTGGATCGACTACCCGCCGCAGAGGAGCCGGGCATCGGTTTCGCTGTGGCCGATCTTCCCGATCAGCAACGGCAGAGCTGCGCCGTCTACGACCCGGAACGGCACGGCAACCTGCTCGTGGTCGGAGCACACGGTTCCGGCAAGAGCACCGTGCTTGCGGCGCTGCAAGCCGCAGCCCGACTCTCGTTTGCAGGCGACGTGCGGTGGATCCCCGGCACGGTGCCGGGCGCCTGGGACCGTCTCACCGCGGTCCGTGATGAACTGCGTCAGCCCGGCGGGCACGGCCGCCTGCTGCTGCTCGATGACCTCGACGCGTTGCTGGACCGATTCCCCGAGGACTATCAGCGTGCGTTCCTGGACCTTCTCGTGGCGGTGCTGCGCGAAGGCGGCAACAGGTCGGTGCACGTCGTGCTCGCCACGCAGCGATCGACCGCCGCGCTGCAGGCCGTCGCGGCGCTCTGCGACGCCAGGCTGCTGCTGCGCCTGCCCGACCGGCAGGAGCACGTCATGGCCGGCGGCACGGCGGCTGATTTCGTGCCGGAGGCCGCACCCGGTGCCGGGCTCTGGCGTGGCCACCGCGTGCAGGTGGCCACGGTCCCGGTGCCGCCACCCGACGACGTGCCGGAGCCGCCGCGGCTCGACCTGTCCGGCATCCGTGGTGTGATTGCGGTGTCGAGCCGGCCGGTCTGGTTCGCACAGCGGTTGCGGCAGCATCCGCACATCAACGATGTGGTCGAACTCGCCGGCGCCACCGAGATTGACGTGGTCGCTGGAGGCAGCGGGGGAGCGACCGCCTTCGTCGCCGACGCCGACACCTGGCAGTCGCGTTGGAGCGTTCTGGAGAACGTGCGCTCGACGCTGCCGATGCTGTTCGAGGGCTGCCCGGCGGCGGAGTTCCGCGCCGTCACCCGGCTGAGGACCCTGCCGCCGCCGCTGGAGGCGGGCTCGACCGCCCTGTGGCTCAAGAACCCGGCCGGCAACGTCAGCCGGGTACGCCTGTAGCGGTCGACCCGTTCAGCGGAGCCCGTTCAGTCGAGCTCGTTCAGTCGAGCACCGTTCCGATCGGAGTGAGCGTGAGGTGATGGGCGTTCGCGACGGCGGGGTTGGTGACGTGGCCGGCGTGGGTGTTCAGCCCGCGCGCCAGCGCCGCATCCGCTGTCATCGCCTGCTTCCAGCCCAGGTTCGCGATTGCCCGCACATACGGCATGGTCGCGTTGGTGAGCGCATAGGTGGAGGTGTTGGGCACCGCCCCCGGCATGTTCGCGACGCAGTAGAACAGTGAGCCGTGCACCGTGAAGGTCGGGTCCTCGTGGGTGGTCGGGTGGGAATCGGCGAAGCAGCCGCCCTGGTCAACTGCGATGTCCACCAGCACGCTGCCGCGTTTCATCCGCGCCACCAGGTCGTTGCTGACCAGCTTCGGAGCCTTGGCCCCGGGGATCAGCACGGAACCGATCACCAGGTCGGCGGTGAGCAGGGCACGCTCGATTTCGAAGCCGTTCGAGGCGATGGTGTGCACACGACCGGCATACAGCGAGTCGAGTTCCGCCAGCCGCTGCAGGTTCGTGTCCAACACGGTCACGTCGGCGCCCAAACCGACCGAGACGGCGACCGCGTTGGCGCCGGCGACGCCGCCGCCGATCACCACCACCTTGGCCGGGTAGGTCCCCGGCACGCCGGGCACCAGCAGCCCAGGACCGCCGTTCGGCTTCAGCATGGCGTTGGCGCCGACGATCGGCGCCAGTCGGCCGGCGACCTCGCTCATCGGGGCCAGCAGGGGAAGCGCCCTCGTGATCAGCTGAACCGTCTCGTACGCGATGGCGGTGACCCGGTTGGCGATGAGCGCCTGGGTGAGGTCCGGCTCCGCAGCCAGGTGCAGGTAGGTGAACAGCACGAGATCCGGCCGCAAAAACGGAAATTCCTGCTCGATGGGCTCTTTGACCTTCAGCAGCAGGTCCGCCGCCGCCCACGTCGAGGCGGCATCGGGGCTGATCGTCGCCCCCGCCGCCACATATTCCGAATCGGGAATCGACGATCCCATTCCTGCGCCGGTTTGCACGGTGACCGTGTGCCCGTGTGCGACAAGGTCGTGGACACCGGCCGGGGTGATCGCCACCCGGAACTCGTTGTTCTTGACCTCTTGAGGAATGGCGACCTTCATTGCTCTCCGAAATTTCTTGAGTGACACAGTTTTCTTGGGTGACACAGATGGGTGACGGGCGCCGAGCGGGCCCGACTCAAGAATATCGACGAGCCGACGTCAGCTCCGCACCCGAAATCCGCGCACCGTGCCGGTTTCGTGACATTGCACCGCGAATATTAGCGATTTGTGTACTCGTCGGACATGCGCAGTCGTCCCACCGGGATGCCGCCGCCCAGAACAGGCTCGACCGTGAGCGCGATCACCCGGTCGGCATCGGCCCGGTTGATGGCGCCGACGCTGGCGAGCAGCTCGAGGGCGATCAGCGTGGTCACCCGATGGCTGCCGTCGAACACCTTCACCGCGACCGCGGCGCCGGTCGGGGTGGCCATGGCGATGACCCCCTCGGCGCCGCCCTTGGCCAGGATGCCCAGCTGCTCGATGACGACGGTGTTGGCCCGGCCCGGTCCGGCAATGGCCCAAGGATGCTCGAGGATCGACGACATCAGGCTCGCCGCGTGCTCGTCGCCGTGGCGCAGCCCGGCACCGGCGACCAGGCCCAACGCCCTGGCCAGGCCGCGCAGGCCGACGGCGAACAAGGGGGCGCCGCATCCGTCGACCCCCAGGTGTCCAACGCTCTGGCCGGTGAATTCCTCGACCGTCCGCCTCACCGCCCGTTGCAGCGGATGCTCCGGATCGAGGTAGTCGTGCGTCGACCAGCCGTTCGCCGCACACGCCATCAAGAACCCGGCGTGCTTTCCTGAACAGTTCATCGTGATCGCTCGGGCACCGACGCCCTCGCGGCGGGCGTCGAACAACGCGTCCGCGTCGGACGGCCAGTCCGCGGGACAGCCCAAGTCCGACTCGGACAAGCCGGCCCGCTGAAGCATCGCCCTGACCACCCGCACGTGCCGCTTCGTCCCGCTGTGGCTGGCGGTCGCCAAGACCGCCTGCTCGCCGGTCAGATCGACGCCGCTGCGCATCACCGTGATCGCCTGCAGCGGCTTCAGAGCCGACCTCGGATACACCAGCGCGGTGCCGTCGCCGATTTCGCGTTCGACGGTCCCGTCCGGCGACAGGACGACCGCGGCGCCGAAATGCCGGGATTCAATGAGGCCGCTGCGCTCTAAAACGGCGAGCTCCCGCACGCCGGACAGGCCAAGGGGATCCCGAGTGGAACTGGCAGAAACGCTGGTGTCGGTCATGATGATTCGAGCCTATCGCCGGGTGTAACGTGCGGAGGGTGAATCATGAGCATCGCTACGTGGTCAGGGTGCAATGGCAGGGAAACCGCGGCACCGGAACGAGCGGCTACCGGGAATACGGTCGCGAGCACACGATCTCGGCGGAGGGGAAGCCCTCGATCGACGGATCGGCCGATCGCACCTTCCACGGCAACGCCGACCGGTGGAACCCCGAAGAGCTGCTCCTGGCCGCACTGAGCCAGTGCCACATGCTGAGCTACTTGCACGTTGCCGTCCGCCACGGGATCGTCGTCACGGACTACTCGGATGCGCCGATCGGCACGATGGAAGAGACCGGCGACGGCGGCGGGCACTTCAGCTCGGTGGTCCTCCGCCCCGTGGTCACGGTCGCCTCCGCGGATGACCTCGCCGTCGCAGCCGCATGCCACCACGAGGCAAGCCGCCTGTGCTTCATCGCGAATTCGGTCAATTTCCCGGTGACGCACGAACCCACTGTGCAATTGGCATCCGAGTAACCGGTAATCTCGATTCAGGCATCGGTCAGGCTGGGCCGTGCACTCTTGGGGGAGGCAATCATCCCCGCACGTCATCACACGGAAGAAGACCAGTGTCCAAGTTTTCCAGCATGATCGCCATCGCCGCGATCGCGGCCCTCGCGCTCACCGGCTGCAGCGGCGCCCCCTCCGGCGGTGACGACCCCTCGTGCGCGGCCACGGCATCCGGCTCCAACTCGAAGAAACTCGAGGTGACCGGCAAGTTCGGCACGGCACCATCCGTGAAATTCCCCACCCCGCTCAGCGCCAAGAAGACCGAACGTGCGGTCATCATCAAGGGCAACGGCAAGGTGGCAGCCAAGGGCACCGTCGCATCGGTCAATTACACGGTGTTCGACGCCACGACCGGCAAGAAGGTCGACGCCACGGCTTACGACAAAAAGGGCGCCACCGACTTCCCGATCGACACCGGGCAGCTGCTGGCCGGGATCGTGAAGACCGTGCAGTGCGCTCCAGCCGGGTCTCGGGTCGCCTCGGTCATCCCGCCGGAAGACGCATTCCAAGCCGCCGGGGCGCCGCAGTTCGGCATCAGCGCGACCGACTCGATCGTGTTCGTGATCGACGTCGTCTCGGTGACCGTTCCGAAGAAGCAGCCGCCGGCGCTGCCGAAAGCCAACGGCAAGGACCAGCCGGCGCAGGCAGGGTTCCCGAAGGTCACGGTCGCCGATGACGGAACCCCGACCGTGACGATTCCGGATGCCGCACCGCCGTCCGAGTTGAAGACCGCAGTGCTCAAGCAGGGCTCCGGCGCGGTCGTGCCAGAACAGGGCAGCGTCGTCGTGCACTACGTTGGCGTGAACTGGAACACGAAGAAGATCTTCGACGAGAGCTGGTCGAAGGGCGCACCGGCGACCTTCGACGTGTCCCAGGTGATCCCCGGCTTCAGCAAGGCCGTGGTGGGGCAGAAGGTCGGCTCGCAGGTCATCGCCGTCGTTCCCCCCGCCGAAGGTTACGGAGACAAGGGCGCGGGCAGCGACATCGGCGGAACCGACACGCTGGTCTTCGTCATCGACATCCTGGGCCTCAAGTAAGGATGGGCCTGACGTAACGGCGGAACGCCTCCAGACCCAGACGATTCAAAGAGTCGCGCAGGTACGCTGTGCAGGTGGAAACCGTGCTGCTGTATCTTCTCGGCATCCTCTTTGTCGCGGTCGGGATCGCGGTGTCGATCGCGTTGCACGAGATCGGCCACCTGGTACCCGCGAAGCTGTTCGGGGTGCGCGTCGGCCAGTACATGATCGGTTTCGGCCGGACCGTGTTCTCATTCCGGCGTGGCGAGACCGAGTACGGCATCAAGGCGTTGCCGCTGGGCGGATACATCTCGATGGCCGGCATGTTTCCCCCGGCCTCCGCCGGCGCCGGTGCGCGCACGGCGAGCACCGGCTTCTTCCAAACCCTGGTGCAGGATGCGCGCAGCGCCAACGCCGAGACCATCCGGGACGGCGACGAGAACCGCACCTTCTACCGGCTCCCGATCTACCAGCGCGTCATCATCATGTGCGGCGGCCCGTTCATGAACCTGGTCATCGCCGTGGTGCTGTTCGGGGTGGTGCTCTGCGGCTTCGGAGTGCAGCAGCTGAGCACAACCATCGGCAGCGTCAACTCCTGTCTGCTGCCTGCCACCAGTGCGCGCCAGACCTGCGAACCCGGCGATCCGGCGGCCCCCGGCGCCGCAGCCGGCCTGAAACCCGGCGACACGATCGTCAGCATCAACTCGCGGCCGATCGATTCCTGGGCGCAGGCGACCGACATCATCCGCGGTTCGGCCGCCCGCCCGCTGACCATCGTCGTGGACAATGACGGCTCGAGGCGCACCGTGCAGGCGACACCCGCGCGCACCCAGTGGTACGTCTACAACGACAAGAACGAACCGGTCAAGGACGCCAGCGGAAAGCCGGTCACCACCGAGGTCGGCATGCTCGGCGTCTCCTCCGCCTACGAGCTCGCCAGGCAGCCGGTGACCGCCGTGCTGCCCGCCGTGGGCAACAACATCGTCCAGGTCTCCAACATCGTGCTCCAGCTGCCGCAGCGGATGATCGATGTCGCCAATGCGGCGTTCGGCACGCAGCCGCGGGACCCGAACGGCCCGATCGGCCTGGTCGGCGTCGGCCGCCTGGCCGGCGAGATCGCCACGGTGCACACCGTCCCGATCATGGAGCGCGCCTCGGTGCTCATCGGCGTGGTCGCCTCGGTGAACGTGGCGCTGCTGGTGTTCAACCTCATCCCGCTGATGCCGCTCGACGGCGGCCACATCGCCGGCGCGCTGTGGGAGGGCATCCGCAGGTTCTTCGCGAAACTGTTCCGGCGCAAGGATCCCGGGCCGGTGGACGCGACCCGGCTCGTGCCGCTCACCTTCGCGGTGGTGATCGTGCTCGGCGCGATGAGCGTGCTGCTCGCCTACGCCGACATCGTGAAACCGATCACCCTGCAGTAACAGCCCGCCACCGGTAACCCCGCGCCGCCCCACCCGGCCCCCCCACCCCGTTTCACGGAGTTTCTGTAGTTTCGGGTTGCTGGAACTGGGAAGCAGGGGCCTCCTGGACAGTTTTTCCTTGAAACGGGATTAAGGACGGTCAGCGCCAGAGCAGCAGCGCCTCGCCCTGTCCGCCACCGCCGCAGAGCGACACACCGGCCTTGCCGGAACCACGCCGCTTCAGCTCGTGCGCAGCGTGGAGCGCCAAACGGGCTCCGGAGGCGCCGATCGGATGCCCGATGGCGATCGCGCCGCCGTGGATGTTGACGATGTCCAGCGGCAGATCGAGCTCCCGCGACGAATGCAGGGACACGGCGGCGAAGGCCTCGTTGATCTCCACGAAGTCGAGGTCGGATGCCTGCCATTCGCTGCGCGACAGCGCCTGCGTCAGAGCGTGCGACGGCTGGGAGTGCAGCGAGTTGTCCGGCCCGGCCACCTCGCCGGGGGCACCCAGCACGGCGAGCCACTCCAGATTGTGCTTCTCGGCATAGTCCCGCGTGGTGAGGACGAGAGCCGCCGCACCGTCGCTGAGCGGCGACGAGTTGCCTGCGGTGATCGTCCCATCCGGGGCGAACGCGGCCTTCAGACGGGCGAGTGTATCCGGGGTGCTGTCCGGCCGGATTCCCTCGTCGGCGGTGAGGACGACCGGGTCGCCCTTGCGCTGCGGGATGGTGACCGGGGCGATCTCCACGTCGAACAGCCCAGCGGCCTGAGCGGCGCCGGCGCGTTGATGGGACCACGCCGCCACCTCGTCCTGCTCCTCGCGGCCGATCCCGAGCTTCGTGTTGAAGCGTTCCGTGGATGCGCCCATCGAGTCGTGGTCGAAGGCATCGGTCAGTCCATCGTGCGCGGTGGTGTCGAGCATCGGCATCGTTCCATAGGACCAGCCCATCCTGGAGCCGGGCAGGACGTGCGGTGCGTTCGTCATGGACTCCTGGCCGCCGGCCATGACCACCTCGGCTTCTCCGCTGCGGAGCAGGCGGGCCGCATCGATGACGGCGGCTAGCCCGGACAGGCACACCTTGTTGATGGTCACCGCCGGCGTGTTCCAGGTAAGGCCTGCCGCGATGGCTGACTGCCGTGCCGGATTCTGCCCGGCTCCAGCCTGCAGCACCTGACCGAAGATCACGGCGTCGACCGCCGAAGCCTCGACACCGGATCGCTTCAGTGCGGCCGTCATGGCGATGGTTCCCAATTGGACGGCACTCAGTGATGCGAGTTGACCTTTGATCTTGCCCTGGGGGGTTCGTGACCCCGCGAGGATAACGATGTCATTGTGATTCATCGTGACTCGACTTCCTTTACCTAGTACGCATTTCGAGTGTATGTCCTTGACACTACGCGCACACCAGGATAGGTTTCTGATACCTGAATCGCCTGTCATGTTGGGCGATCCCCACAGCATGAAAGGCAACCAACTATGCGGGTAACAACGAAGTACCTGGCGCCGGCCATTCTGGCCATCGCCGGAATGGTCCTGGTCGGCTGCGCCCCCACCGCAGCCCCGGCAGCGAAGCCCGGCGAGACCGCATCCCCGGTCGACGTCGCCATCATCACCTCGCAAACCGGTCCGCTGGCGACTTACGGGGCGGCCTATCTGGCCGGGTTCGAAGCCGGCATCGACCACGAGACCAAGGGAACCGGCGAGGTCAACGGCCACAAGCTCAACATCAGCTACGCCGACGACGCCGGGGACAGCGACAAGGCTGTCACCGCAGCCAAAGACTTCATCGGCAAGGGCTACAAGATCATGGCCGGCACCGCCTCCTCCGGCATCGCCCTGGCCCTGGCCGAACAGGCCGAGCAGAACAAGGTGCTCTACATCTCCGGCCCGGCCGCGGCGGATGCGATCACCGGCATCAACGACTACACGTTCCGCTCCGGACGGCAGACCTTCCAGGACGTCGCCACCGCCGGAACCTTCATCGGCAGCCCGCAGGGCAAAAAGGTCCTCGTCTTCGCCCAAGACACGGCGTTCGGCCAGGGCAACCTCGCCGGCGTGAAGGCGGTGCTCGGCGGCCAGGGCGCCACGGTCTCCGGCGAACTCGTCCCAGAAGACGCGACAGAGTTCACCCCGTTCGCGCAGAAGATCCGCGACGCGGCGCCCGACCTCGTCTTCGTCGCCTGGGCGGGAGCCACCTCCGGCGCCATGTGGCAGGCCCTTGAGCAACAGGGCGTGTTCGACGCGATCCCGGTCGTGACCGGCCTCGGCGACGTCTCGACGTTCGGTGCCTACGGGGCCGCGAGCGAGAAGATCAGCTTCCTCAGCCACTACTTCGGCACCGCGCCGGACAACCCCGTCAATGACGCCATGGTGAAGTACCTGAAGGCGCACGACCACGTGGCCGACCTTTTCTCGCCCGACGGCTTCGTTGCCGCGCAGATGATCGTGAGGGCCGTGAAGAAAGGCGGCGGCACGGATGTCGCGAAAATGATCACCGCGCTCGAGGGCTGGAGCTTCGACGGACCGAAGGGGCACATGACCATCCGCGCCAAGGACCACGCCATGTTGCAGCCGATGTTCCAGGCCCGCCTGGTCGCCTCCGGCAACAGCTTCGCTCCCGAGCTGATCAAAACCGTGGACGCCGACACGGTGGCACCGGCAGTCAAGTAACGGTGACCGCGAACCAGAGCGCGCTGTCGGTGGAGGGGCTGAGCCTGACGATCGGCGGTGCGAGCATCCTCGAGGATGTCACGCTGCAGGTCCCCGCCGGCGAGATGCTGGGAGTGATCGGCCCGAACGGAGCCGGCAAGACCACCCTGTTCAACCTCATCTCGGGAGTGCTCGCGCCCACCTCCGGCACGATCCGGCTGGGCGGGCGCGACGTCACCCGGATGCCGATCCACCGCAGGGCGCGCGCCGGCCTGGGCCGCACGTTCCAGACTTCGAGCCTGTTCAATGGGCTCAGCGCGATAGAGAACGTGCGGCTGGCGGCCCAGACCGAGCTGGGCGGCAGCCTGTCCATCACCAAATTCCCGCACGCTTCGGATGCCGCGACCGGCACGGCGATGCGGCGCCTGGATGAGGTGGGATTGGCACGGCACGCCACCACCCTGGCCGGAGTGCTCTCCCACGGCGACAAACGCAAGCTGGAGGTGGCGATGCTGCTGGCCACCGAACCCACCGTCATCCTGTTGGACGAGCCGATGGCCGGCGTGGCCTCCGGCGACGTCCCGGAGCTGACCGAGGTCATCCGTCGCCTGCACCAGGGCAGCGGCCGCACGGTGCTCATGGTGGAGCACCACATCGACGTCGTTCTGGGCCTGGTCGACCGGGTGGCTGTCATGCACCACGGCCAGCTGCTGGCCTGTGACCGGCCCGAGGTGGTCATGGCCGACCCGCTGGTGCAGAGCGCCTATCTGGGGGAGGTCGCATGAGCAGCGCCGCCCCCATCCTCAGCGTGCACGGGCTCAGCGCCAGAATCGCCGGGCAGCAGGTGGTCGAGGACGTCAGCTTCGAGGTGCCCGCCCGCGGGGTTACCGCCCTGCTCGGCCGCAACGGCGTGGGCAAGACCAGTACCATCCGCGCCATCCTCGGCCTCATCGAACGACGCGGCGACGTCGTGTTCGCCGGCACGCCAATCGGCAAGGAACGCACCCACCGGATCGTGCAGCGCGGCATCGGCTACGTGCCAGAAGACCGCGAGGTGTTCGCCGGACTCACCGTCGCCGAGAACCTGCGCCTGGCCGAGCGGGACCGCGACCCGCACCGCCGGTTCGTGGCCGAGCTCTTCCCCGACCTCCAGGACCGCGCCGGCCAGCGCGCCGGCACCCTCTCCGGGGGCCAGCAGCAGATGCTCTCGCTGGCGCGGGCGCTGATCAACAGCAACGGCCTGCTGCTCGTTGACGAACCCACCAAGGGCCTCGCGCCGATTATCGTCAGCGAGGTGACCGCCGCCCTGGCCGCCGCGTCGCGCAGCGTGCCGATTCTTCTCGTCGAGCAGAACCTGGCCGTGGTGCGGCAACTCGCCGACGGCGTCATCGTCCTGGCCGCGGGCCGGGTGGTGCACACCGGCAGCGCCGCCGATTTCCTTGACGACCACAACCTCATCCTCCGTCACCTCGGTGTCCACGCCGAGGCGAATGCGACGGGCCAGAACGTGGGGGAGGACCGATGAGTACCATCGTGCTGCTTCTCATCACCGGCCTCGGACTGGGTGCGCTGTACTTCCTGGTCTCCTCCGGACTGTCCCTGATCTACGGGTTGATGGGCGTGCTGAATTTCGCGCACGGCGCGTTCCTGTCTCTCGGCGCGTTCGCCGGATGGGAGCTGGCCAGACGCCTCGGTGGAGACAGCTGGATCACCCTGATCCTTTCGCTCGTGCTGGGCGCCGCGGTGGGCGCGGCTTTCGCCGCAGCCACCGAATTCTTCCTGATCCGAAAGCTCTACGAACGGCACATCGAACAGGTGCTGGTCACCGTGGGACTCGCCCTGGCGACCGTCGCCCTGTTCGAGGGGATCTGGGGCACCGACCCGGTGTATGTCGACGGTCCAGCCTGGCTCACCGGTACGACGCAGGTGCTCGGTGCCACAATCCCCAATGACCGGTTCCTCCTCATCTTCGCCGCCGTCGCCGTACTGGTCGCGATCGTGCTGTTCCTGCGCCACACCCGGTACGGTCTCGTTATCCGGGCCGGTGTCGAGAACCGGCCGATGGTGACCGCCCTTGGCATCGACGTGCGCCGTTCTTTCACAGTGGTCTTCGCGATCGGCGGAGCGGCCGCCGGCCTCGGCGGTGTGCTCGCCTCGCACTACTACGGATACGTCTCGCCGGCACTCGGCGGATCATTGCTGATCTTCGCGTTCATCGTCACCGTCATCGGCGGACTCGGCTCCCTCGCGGGCGCCGCCATCGCCTCGGCGCTCGTCGCCGTACTGCAGCAGTTCGCGAACTTCTATTGGGGCGGCACCGGAGACCTGATGGTGGTCCTGCTGCTCGCCGCGGTGCTCCTGGTGAGACCGCGCGGACTTCTGGGGAGCCGGTCATGAGGCGCACGCCACGGATGAATCGCCACACGCTCTCCCGGACGCTGCGCCGGCCGTGGGCCAGCTGGTCACTGGCGGCTGCCCTCGTGGCACTCCTGGCCTGTCTTCCGCTGCTCAACCTCAGCATCCCGGGTGTTCTTCCCGGACCCACCTACACGCCGGGAACCCTGCAACTTCTCGCGTTCAGCATGCTCATCGCAGCACTGGCGCTCAGCTACCACCTGATCTTCGGCGTTGCGGGACTGCTGTCCTTCGGACACGCGCTGTACTTCGCCGCCGGTGCCTATGGCCTCGGTATCGCGCTGAAGCACTTCGGCCTGGAACTGCTTCCCGCGATCGGCGCCACCCTGGCGGTGGGGGTGCTGCTGGCCGGCGTGGTCGGGGCACTGAGCCTCCGGGTGACCGGAATCTCCTTCGCCATGGTGACCCTCGCCTTCGCGCAGGCCGGCGCCGTGCTGGTCCGCAAGAACCCCGGCAAGCTGACCGGCGGCGACGAGGGACTGGCGCTGGACACCACCCACGTGCCCGACCTGCTCGTGGGCGTGCTGAACACCCGGAACCTCTACTGGCTGTGCCTGGCCGTGCTCGTCGCGGTGTTCTTGATCAGCAGCTGGTTCGAACACTCCCGTGCCGGACACGTCGCCGTCGCCACCCGCGAGAACGAACTGAGAGTACGGGTGATCGGGATCCGCCCGTACTTCATCAAACTGCTCACCTTCGTCGTGGCGGGAGTGCTGGCGACCGTGGTCGGCATGGCCTATCTCCTGCTGCAGAGCAGCGCAACCCAACGCCTGGCATCGGCGGATTTCACCCTCACCATCCTGGTCATCGTCGTGCTCGGCGGCGTGGGGCTGCGCTGGGGCGCCGTGATCGGCGGGGTGGTCTACACGCTGCTGGATCAACGGCTGACGGCGCTGGCGTCTTCCGACGCGATCAACTCCTTGCCCGATGTCTTGCGTGTTCCGCTGTCCGAGCCGATGTTCCTTCTGGGATCGTTGTTTATCCTCGTGGTTCTGTTCCTGCCCGGCGGCATCGCGGGGGTGGCGCTGAGACTGTCGCGGCGCGGGCAACGTGCGAAAGACGCGCGGGACGTTCTGGAGGAGGTGGTATGACCGACGAACTGCACACCCTCGGCCGGTGGACCAGAGATCGAGCCCTGGCCACCGGCGACCGCATCGCCGTCGACGACCGCGGCGTGGTGCTCACCTACCGCGACCTGGATGACCGGGCCTCACGCCTGGCACAGCAGCTGCGGGCCAGCGGCTACCGCATCGGCGACCGGATCGCCACCATCACCGGCAACAGCGCCGATCAGGTGGTGCTGTTCTTCGCGTGTGCGAAAGCTGGACTCGCACTGGTGCCACTGTCCTGGCGACTGTCGCCGCGTGAACTCGCACTGCAGATCGACCAGGCCGACCCGGCTCTGCTGCTCGTCGAGGACGAATTCGACACCCTCGCAGCGGCGGCACGCAAGAGGCTGCTGTCGCCGCCACCGGTCGCCGCCCTCGGCAGCGGCGGCATCGAGGCCCGCGTGACGGCTCGCACCCGTCTCGGCGAAGCGGCCGGCAGGCAGGATGTGCGAGACGACGACGCCCTGCTCATCATCTTCACCTCCGGAACCCAGGGACAGCCCAAGGGAGCGATCCTCACCCACTCGAACTGCTTCTGGACCAACCTCGCGCTGTCCCGCATCGCCGAGATCACCAGCTCGGACACCGTTCTGGCCGTCATGCCGCAGTACCACGTCGGCGGCTGGAACGTGCAGCCGCTCTTGGCCTGGTGGGTCGGCGCGACGGTGGTGCTGGAGCGCACCTTCGACCCCGGCCGGGTGCTGCAGCTGATCAAGGAACGCCACATCACCACGACGATGGGAGTGCCGGCGAACTACCTGTTCCTCGCCCAGCATCCGTCGTTCGCCGACGCCGACCTGTCCAGCCTGCGCCACGCCATCGTCGGCGGCGCACCGATGCCCGAACCGCTGCTGCGCACCTGGCACGCCAGAGGAGTCGCACTCACCCAGGGTTACGGACTCACCGAGGCGTCCCCGAACGTGCTCTGCCTTCCCGACGAAGACGCCCGCCGCAAGGTGGGACTGGCCGGCAAGCCGTACCCGCACGTCGAGGTCGCCGTCGCCGACGCGGTCACCGGCGAACCCCTGGACGGCCCGGCCACCGGCGAGCTTCTCGTTCGCGGCCCCAGCGTCTTCGCCGGATACTTCCGCGCGCCCGAACTCACCGCGCTCGCCCTTCACGACGGGTGGCTGCACACCGGCGACCTCGTGCACCGCGACGCCGAGGGCTACTACCAGGTGATCGACAGGATCTCGGACATGTACATCTCCGGTGGCGAAAGCATCTCCCCTGCGGAAGTGGAAAACGTGCTGGCCGGGCATCCAGCCGTCGCCGACATCGCCGTCTTCGGAGTCCCCGACGAACGCTGGGGCGAGGTCGGCATCGCCGCCATCGTGGTCAGAGCGGGCGTGGCCACCGACGAGCAAGACCTGCTCAGCTTCTGCACCGGCAAGCTCGCAGCGTTCAAGATTCCCAAGGCAGTCGTGTTCGTGGAGCAGATCCCCCGCTCCGGCGGCAACAAGATCCTTCGCAGGGTGATGGCGGACCACTACCGCAACACCGCGAAGCCATCGACGAGGAGCACGAGATGACGGACGCACCGCGCACCGAACGGGGCACCCGCACCCGCGCCAAACTGCTGGCGGCCGCGGAAGAGGTCTTCTCCGCCAACGGTTACAACGCGGCATCCATCGTGCGGATCACCGAACACGCCGGCGTGGCCCAGGGCACCTTCTACCTCTACTTCGGCGGAAAGCTGGAAATTTTCGAGGAACTGGTGGAGGACCTGAACCGGCGAGTGCGGCACGCCATGACGCAGGCCGCCGCCACGGCGACCACCCGATTGGAGGCCGAACGCGTCGGGTTCCGCGGGTTCTTCGAATTCACCGCTGCCCATCCCGCGCTGTACCGCATCGTGCGGGAGGCGGAGTTCGTTTCGCCACGTGCCCTGAAACTGCACTACACCCGCATCGTCGAGGGATACATCCAGGGCCTCACCGCGGCCCGCGATGCCGGCGAGGTGGGTCCGATCGATCCCGCCGTCGCGGCCTGGATTCTGATGGGCATCGGCGAAATGGTCGGGATGCGGTGGGTGCTCTGGGGCGACGGCGATCGGGCGGGCGACGACAGCGATCCCACCGCCAGTGGCACCTCCCGGGTGCCCGACGAGGTCTTCGAACAGATGATGCAGTTCATCACGCGCGGGCTGGGCGCGGCGGAACCAGTCGACGCGAGAAAGGACAGCCAATGACTGACTCGAAGAACTACCGACTGGGGACCGTGCCGGTGGACGGCGGCGACCTCGCCGTGGGCGCCTGGGGGCACCAGGATGCACCGGTGGTGCTCGCCGTGCATGGTGTGACCGCGTCGCACCGGTGCTGGCCGCTGGTTGCCGGGCACCTGCCAGGGCTGCGCATCATCGCGCCCGACCTCCGGGGCCGGGGCCGAAGCAACGCACTCCGTGGTCCGTTCGGCATGGCGCAGCACGCCGATGACCTGGCGCGGGTGCTCGACGGGTTCGGCGTGGACCGGGCACTGGTGGTGGGTCACTCGATGGGAGCGTTCGCGTCTGTGGTGCTGGCCCATCGGCATCCGAGCCGGGTGTCCGGGCTCGTGCTCGTCGACGGCGGGCTGCCGTTGACCGTGCCGGAGGGAACGAGTAGCGAGGACTTCACCCGCGCCGTCCTCGGCCCGGCCGCCGAGCGGTTGTCGATGACCTTCAGCAGCCGCCAGGAGTATGCCCGGTTCTGGAAGGTGCACCCGGCGTTCGTTCACGACTGGAACGACACGGTGGCCGGCTACATCGACTACGACCTCACCGGCGGGGAAGGGCACTGGCATGCGGCCACCGCGTATCAGGCCGTGGCCGAAGATTCCGCGGAACTCAGCGGCAGCGACACCGTGATCCAGGCGCTCCACTCGCTCGCGCATCCGACCACGTTCCTGCGGGCCGAGCGCGGCCTGCAGAACGAGCCGCGGGCGCTGTACTCGCCAGAGGATGTGGCCCGCTGGCACCGGCGAGTCCCCAGCCTGACCGTCCGCAACGTGGACGGCGTGAACCACTACACCATCGTGATGTCGGATCGGGGCGCGGCCGCCGTCGCCACCGCGGTGCGCGACACAGCCCAGCTGGCCAGGGACATCGATCACGACACGCATAAGGAGCTGACATGACCACCCTGTTCGACGGCATCACCGCCCGCCGGGTATCGGCGGGGCGGTTGCAGGCCAACGTGCTGGAGCGGACGCCGGCGCCGGAGCAGACCGTGGCGCCAGAGCAGACCGCCACCATCGCCTTCATCCACGGCAACGTCTCATCGTCGTCGTTCTGGCAGCCGGTCATGCTGATGCTGCCCAGCCACCTGCGGGTGCTCGCCATCGATTTGCGCGGATTCGGTGACAGTGAAACGCTCCCGGTGGACGCGACCCGCGGCCTGGCCGACTACTCGGATGACGTTGCCGCCGTGCTCGACGCGCTCGAGGTAGACCGCGTACACCTGGTCGGTTGGAGCATGGGCGGCGGAGTGGTGATGCGCTACCTCATCGACCATCCGCAGCAGGTTGCGAGCCTGACGCTGGTGTCACCGGTGTCGCCGTTCGGCTTCGGCGGCACGGGCGGCATCGACGGGCGGATGCTGACCACGGATGCCGCCGGGTGCGGGGCCGGGGGAGCGAACCCCGACTTCATCGCGCGCATCGTCGCCGAAGACCGCACCGATGCGGCACCGACCTCGCCGCGCAGCGTCTTCCGCTCTTCCTACGTGGCTGAGGGCTATCAGTCGGAGCACGAGGACCTCTGGGTGGAGTCGATGCTCACGACCGCCATCGGGGAGGGGAACTATCCGGGGGATTCGGTGGCCTCCGAGAGTTGGCCGGGGTTCGCCGCTGGTAAGGCCGGCGTGCTGAATACCATGGCGCCCCAATACTTCAACGCGTCGGGCATTGTCGACATCGCGGACAAGCCGCCGGTGTTGTGGATCCGGGGAGTGGCCGACGTGATCGTCTCGGACACGTCGCTCTTCGACCTCAACTATCTGGGCCAACTCGGGGTTATCCCCGGGTGGCCGGGCGCAGAGACGGCGCCGCCGCAGCCGATGATCGCCCAGACGCGAGCTGTTTTGGATGCCTACCGTGACGCCGGCGGGCAGGTGACGGAGCTGGCGCTTCAGGACTGCGGGCACTCTCCGCACCTCGAGCATCCCGACCGCTTCGTGGCTGCAGTGGTGGAACAACTGGGCCTCGGTCAGCGCAACTAACGAGTGGTGACTGCGCCTAACCAGTGGTGACTGGGCCGGTCTGTCGTTGCAGGTCGGTGAGCTGACGTTGCAGGTCGGCGAGAGCGGCGCTCTTGGAGGCGAGCGGCCGAGGTGTCTGTGCCGGGTCGATGTCGGGCGGCGGGATGAGCCAATAGCTGCCGTCTCTGAGGATGATGTTCCAGTGGTTGTTGTGGAGCAACAGGTGGTGGTGCCGACAGAGGAGGATGCCGAGGGCGACGTCGGTGTTCCCGTGGTCCCGGTCCCACTGGTCGATGTGGTGTGTTTCGGTGGCGCCTGGCGGGCTGTCGCAGCCGGTCCACATGCATCCGCCGTCGCGTGCGCTGATTGCGATCTTCTGCGCCGGAGTGAACAGCCGTTGTTCCCGGCCGAGGTCCAGGACCTGGCCGTTGTCGTCGAAGAGGATCGGGATGGTGCCGCCGGTGCACGCTATGCGCTGCACCGTCTCCAGGGAGACGGGAACGCCGCAGCCTTCGATGCGCCCGTGCCCGACGGGACCGGTGCTGATGCCGGTCGCCGTGCCGGTGCCGGTGGTGATGCTCGTGATGTCGCCTGCCGTCGTGAGCACACGGACCGCGGGGATGCGGGGGCCGACGATCGTGCGGGTGTCGCGCAAGTCGGCGTTGACGCCAAGACGCAGCAGTGCGGTGATGCTGTCGTGAACGTATTGGTCCAGGCTGCGTTCGTCGTTGGCGACGGCTTCTGCCCAAGCCTGGTCCGCCGGATCGATGAACCGGGGCCCGCCGCGGCGCGGGGAGGTCATCTTGTCGTACAGGTCGTCCAGGTAGGCGCCGGTCTCCAGGTCGGGGTCGAGGATGAACCGGCTGACTCCGTTCGACCGCTTCACCCGTCGGAAGGAGCGTTGCTCGTAGATCGCCGTCTCTCGGGCGGCGATGCCTTCCTCGTCCAATTCGTCCCGCAATTCGCGGGCTCGTTTGAGCAGTTCGTCGACGTTGAGCTTGCCTGATTCCTGCAGCAGTCTGGCCGCGGCGTCGGCGAGCATTTCCGGGGTGACGCCGGAGGTTTCGGCATCGCTTGGCGCATCGCCGGTGGGCTGGCCCAGTCCGGTGCGGATGGCTCTGGCGGCCTCCGCGGAGAGTAATCCGGTGTTGACGGCGGTGCCGACAGCGGTCAGCCAGGGTTCGTGGACGGCATAGGTATCGTCGGCACCGTCGCCGCTGCTGTCGTCAGAGCTCTGGCTGGTGATTGCATCGCGGATCATGGTGCCCACAGTGACCAACGTGGTGGCCTGACGGGCGCTGCCGCCTGTCGTGTGTTGCACAAGGGCTTCCGGGGTTCGGAAGCCCTCCCGCTGTGCCAAACCGGTGAGGCCGAGGTCGTGCCGGGACCGGTACCCGGTCTCGCCAGCGAGCATGGAGGCGCAGGCATCCAGCTTCGTGCGGGCGGAGGCGAGGCGGCGTTGCGCGTCAAGTAGTGCCGAGTCGTCGAGTGCTTTGACTGGGGCCAATTCGCTGGGCAATTGCTCGACGGCAGCGGTTACCGACGCAATCGCTGTGTCGAACACACTCTCGGAACTGGACATGTACCAATTTTCCTACAAGCGAATACAAGTGGCAAGGATATTCGTCGATCTGTGGATAAGATCTTCTCCGTTGGACTGTGGAGGAGAAGGCTTGGGAAGGCGAACTGCTCGGACTCGTTTGACCGAGCCCGACAGCCATGACAGTCTTTACAGAACGAACGGTCATTCAGGGGTTATCGAAGAGGACAACAGTCAGTGACGGAAGCATTCTTGGTTGGCGGCGTGCGCACCCCGATGGGTCGGTACGGCGGAGCGCTCTCCGGAGTCAGGCCGGACGACCTGGCCGCCCTCGTGCTTGCCGAGACCATCGCTCGTACCAGGGTCGATCCGGACGCCATCGATATGGTCCTCTTCGGCGCGGCCAACCAGGCAGGCGAAGACAACCGCAACGTCGCCAGGATGGCCTCCCTGCTGGCGGGACTGCCCGACCACGTGCCGGGCGTCACCGTCAACCAGCTCTGTGCATCCGGGCTCGCGGCCGTCACCCTTGCCGCGCAGTCGATCAAGGCAGGCGAGGCCGAACTGGTGCTGGCCGGGGGAGTCGAGTCGATGTCCCGCGCACCCTGGGTCACGGCGAAACCGACGAAGGCATTCGCGCGTCCCGGCGAGATCGCCGACACGTCGATCGGCTGGCGGTTCACGAACCCGCGATTCCTGAAGCGCGACAAGGCCACCTACTCGATGACCGAGACGGCCGAGGAGGTCGCGGACCTCGACAAGATCAGCCGCGACGATGCGGACCGGTTCGCGCTGGCCTCCCACCAGCGCGCCGTGGTCGCCCAGGATGCCGGACGCTTCGCCGCCGAAATCGTGGGCGTGGAAACCGGGAAGGGCGTCGTCGACTCCGACGAAGGACCGCGTCGGGACACCAGCATCGACGCTTTGGCACGGTTGCGTTCCATCGTCCGATCAGACGGTGTGGTCACGGCCGGCAACTCGAGCCCGCTCAACGACGGCGCCGCGGCGATCCTCGTCGCCAGCGCCGACGCGGTCGAACGGTACGGGTTGCAGCCGCGGGCGCGCATCCTCGGCGGGGCGAGCGCCGGTGTCGCCCCGGAGGTGATGGGGCTCGGCCCCGTGCCGGCCACCACCAAACTGCTGCAGCGCCTGGGGCTCGGCGTCGACGACCTCGACGCCGTCGAGCTCAACGAAGCGTTCGCCACCCAGTCGTTGGCCTGCATCCGCCGCCTGAAGCTGAACGCCGACATCGTCAACCGCGACGGCGGCGCCATCGCGCTCGGGCATCCGCTCGGCGCGTCCGGCACCCGCATCCTGATCACCCTGCTCGGGCGGATGGAACGCGAAGACGCCACTCGCGGCCTCGCGACCATGTGCGTCGGCGTCGGCCAGGGCGCGGCGCTCGCCGTGGAGCGGGCATGACCGGCTCCAGCGGCCTGCTCGTCACCGAGCACGACGACAGGTGGCACGTCACCCTGAACCGCCCCGACGTGCGCAACGCGATCGACCAGGCGATGGTTGATGCTTTTCACGAGGTGTGCCAGGAACTGGAGAGAAACCCACGGGTACTGATCATCTCCGGCAGCGGTGGGGTTTTCGCCTCGGGGGCAGACATCCGGCAACTGCTCGAGCGGCGCAGCGCGGATGCCCACGCCGGCATCAACTCGAACCTGTTTCTCCGCATCGCCGCGCTGCCGATGCCCGTGATCGCCGCGATCGACGGATACGCGCTGGGCGGCGGCGCGGAACTGGCCTACGCCGCCGACTTCCGCATCGCCTCGACGATGGCGAAGATCGGCAACCCGGAACCGGGCCTGGGCATCATCGCCGCCGCCGGCGCGCTGTGGCGGCTCACCGAATTGGTCGGCGAGCCCATTGCGAAAGAGGTGCTGCTGGCCGGGCGCATCCTCACCGCGCAGGAAGCGCTCCTCGTGCACCTGGTAACCGAGGTGCACGAACCGGGCGCGCTCCTGGCGGCCGCCGACGCCCTTGCCGACCGCATCCTTGCCTGGGACCCGCGCGCCCTCCAGCTCACCAAGTCGGTGCTCGCGGCGCCGCGCAGCGAGCATCCGCGGGTCGACGAGATCGCGCAGGCCGAACTGTTCGAATCCGAGCAGAAGCTGGCCAGGATGACGGCGTTCCTGGAACGGAGAAAGCGATGAGCTCCGACGATCGGCTGCCCGCCCACGTGGGCGTTCTGGGCGGAGGCAGGATGGGCTCGGGAATCGCCCACGCATTCTGCGTGTCCGGGGTGGCCGTCACCATCGTCGAGCGCGACGAACCCAGCGCCGCCGCCGCCCGCGAGCACGTGCGCAGCGCGCTGCAGGCCAGTATCGACCGGGGCACCACCTCGGAGTCCCTTGACGCTCTCAGCGCGCGCGTCGCTGTGGTGACCGACTATGCTGCCTTCGCCGACGCCGGACTGGTCGTCGAGGCCGTGCCCGAAGACTTCTCGATGAAGGCCGAGGCTCTCCGCCGCGTCGAGGACCTCCTCGGCCCCCAGGCGTGGCTGGCCACCAACACCTCGTCGCTGTCGGTGACCTCGCTCGCCGAGCAGTTGACCCGCCCGGCCCGGCTGTGCGGCCTGCACTTCTTCAACCCGGTCCCCGCCTCGGGACTGGTGGAAATCATCGTGGGCGAACGCAGCGATCCGGAGCTCGTCGACCTGGCCTCCGGCTGGGTGAACGCCCTGGGCAAGACCCCCATCGTCGTCGCCGACGCGCCGGGCTTCGCCAGCTCCCGGCTCGGCGTCGCCCTCGGCCTGGAGGCGATCCGCATGGTGGAGGAGGGCGTCGCCTCGCCCCAGGATATCGACGCCGCGATGGTGCTCGGGTACAAGCATCCGGTCGGCCCGCTGCGGCTCACCGACATCGTCGGGCTGGATGTGCGACTGGGCATTGCCGAATACCTGCACGAGAAACTCGGCGAGCGGTTCCGCCCGCCGACGCTGCTGCGGTCCATGGTGGAGCGCGGCCAACTCGGCCGGAAGTCGGGTCAGGGGTTTTACGAGTGGACCGCAACGGAAGCAGGCAAGCAATGACCGTCGTACCGAGTTACGTCAAGGGCTCCTGGTGGACCCCGGAGCCCGCTGCCGCGGGCGCGGAGACAACGGGCACCGAAGTGCGCGACGCCAGTACCGGCGCCACTATCGCGTCCGTGAGCGACGCGGGCCTGGACCTCGCCTCGGTGGTGGAGTATGGCCGCACGGTCGGACAGGCCGCGCTCGGCAGGCTCACCTTCCATCAGCGCGCCCTCGTGCTGAAGGCGCTCGCCGGCGCGCTGAACGGGATGCGCGATCAGCTGTACGAGATCTCTGCACGCACCGGCGCCACCCGCGGGGACTCCATGGTGGACATCGACGGCGGCATCGGCGTGCTGTTCACGTTCGGGTCCAAGGGCCGACGGGAATTGCCCAACACCCAGGTGTATCTCGACGGTCCGGTCGAGCAGCTCTCCAAGGACGGCTCCTTCCTCGGCCAGCACATCTACACCCGTATCCCGGGCGTCGCCGTGCAGATCAACGCGTTCAATTTCCCGGTTTGGGGCATGCTGGAGAAGTTCGCCTCGGCCTTCCTCGCCGGTGTACCCACCATCGTCAAGCCGGCCACCCCGACCGGCTACCTCGCGGAAGCCGTCGTGCGCCGGATGGTTGACTCGGCACTGCTGCCCAACGGGTCGCTGCAGCTGGTCTCTGGCAGCGCCCGCGACCTGCTCGAGCACCTCGACTACCGCGACCTGGTTGCCTTCACCGGCTCCGCCTCCACGGCCGACAAACTCCGGGAACACCACGGTGTCGTGTCCGGCGGTGTGCGGTTCCTCAGCGAGACCGACTCGCTCAACGCGGCCATCCTCGGCCCGGATGCCGACGCCTCCACCCCGGAATTCGAGGCCTTCGTGAAGTCCCTCGTCACCGAGATGACAGTCAAGGCCGGCCAGAAGTGCACGAGCATCCGCCGCGCCATCGTACCGGTCGGGCTCGTCGACGACGTGATAAGGGCGACGGCACAGCGGATTGCCGATCGGGTGGTGGTCGGCGACCCACGTGCCGAGGGCGTCACCATGGGCGCGCTGGTCAGCCGGGAACAGAAGCGCGAAGTAGTCGGCCGGGTGCGCGAACTGGTCGCCGCCGGTGGCGAGATCGTCATCGGATCGCTCGACGAACCCAGCGTGCGGCGCGGCGACGGAACCACCGGCACCGCCGAGGCCGGCGCGTTCATGGCACCGGTGCTGCTGCGTTTCGCGGATGCGAACACGCCGGCCGCGCACACGATCGAGGCCTTCGGGCCGGTCGCTTCGGTGGTGGGCTACACCGACGTGGACGACGCCGTGAGGCTGGCTGCCCTCGGCGGCGGCTCCCTTGTGGCCACCGTGGCCACGCACGATCCCGATGTGGCCAGGCGGCTCGTGCTGGGTATCGCCGCGCACCACGGCCGCACCCTGGTGCTGGACCGGGACGACGCCCGCTCCAACACGGGTCACGGTTCGCCCGTCCCGCACCTCGTGCACGGCGGACCCGGCCGTGCCGGGGGCAGCGAGGAACTTGGCGGCATCCGCTCGGTGCTGCATCACATGCAGCGCACTGCGGTGCAGGGTTCGCCTGACATGCTCGCCGCGATCACCGGGCAGTGGTTCACCGGCGCGACTCGTGAGGCGAACGGCGAGCATCCGTTCCGCAAGTCGCTGGCGACACTGCGGATCGGCGATGCCGTCGTCTCCAAGCCGCGCACCGTCACCCTGGACGACATCAGCGCGTTCGCGGCGTCCACCGGTGACACCTTTTACGCCCATACGAACGCCGAAGCGGCCGCGGCGAACCCGTTCTTCCCCGGCATCGTGGCGCACGGCTACCTGCTCGTCTCCTGGGCGGCAGGCCTGTTCGTCGACCCGGCGCCGGGTCCGGTGCTGGCCAATTACGGGCTGGAGAACCTGCGATTCATCACGCCGGTGTCGCCGGGTGACAGCATCCGGGTCACCCTCACCGCCAAGCGCATCACGCCGCGTGAGAACGACGACTACGGCGAGGTCTGCTGGGACGCGCTGCTGCAGAACCAGAACGACGACACGGTCGCGACCTACGACGTCCTCACGCTGGTCGCCAAGTAATCGCGCGCGGGGCGGGCGGGCTCACGCAGGCCGTCCAACGCGATGGTGAGCACGTCGTCGGCTAGCCGGTCGGCGTCTTCTGGGCCGTCCGGCCGGTACCACTCCACGATCGAGTTGATCATGCCGAACAGCAGCCGGGCCACGACGGCCGGGTCGATGTCGCTTCTCACCGAGCCCTCGTCCCGCGCCGTCAGCAGCAGGGCGGCGACCGTGCCGCTGAATGCGCGCCGGCGGGCAAGCGCATTGCGCTCCACCACGGTGTTGCCGTGCAGGCGCAGCAGCAGGGTCACGTACGGTTGCCGGGTCACCAACACCTTCACCGCGCCGCGCAGGATGAAATCGAGCCGGTCGGCGGCGGGACCGGATTGGGCCTGCTCGTGCGTCAGGATTTCCTCCAGCCCGATCAGGGCAACGTCGAGGGCGACCTGGAGCAGTTCCTCCTTGGAGGAGAAGTGGTGGTAGATCGCCGATTTCGACAGGGCGAGACGGGATGCCAGCATCCCCATTGACGTCGCGTCATAGCCGAACTCGTTGAACGCGGCGACCGCGATCTCGAGCACCGACTGCTGGTCGTAGCCTGGCCGACCACGCCGTCGCGTCGACGGCGCGGGCGCCGCCAGTGCTGGCGCTGATCTCTTAGGCATCGGATGCGGCACTAACGCAAGTCGTAGAGACGTTTGAGCTTTCCGGTGCTGCGCTCGAGCGTTCCGGGCTCTGCGATCACCACCTGCACCGTTGATCCGATCTCACTCTTCACGCGCCGGACGAGCTCAACGCTGGCCCGCTCGACGGTCGTCCCGTCGGCGTCCTCACGCCGCTCGACGCGCACCGTCAACTCGTCCAACCGCGCCGGCCGGCTCAGCTCGAGCACGAAATGCGGCGACAGACCGTTGACGCCGAGCACGATCTCCTCGATCTGAGTGGGGAACATGTTCACTCCGCGCAGAATGATCATGTCGTCGTCGCGGCCGGTGATCTTCTCGATGCGTCGCATCGACGGCCGCGCGGTCCCGGGCAGCAGCTTGGTGAGGTCGCGGGTGCGGTACCGGATCACCGGAAACGCCTGCTTCGTCAGCGAGGTGAACACCAGTTCGCCCCTGGTGCCGTCTGGCAGGGCTTTGCCAGTGTTCTCGTCGATGATCTCGGGCAGGAACTGGTCCTCCCAGATGTGCGGACCGTCCTTGGATTCGATGCACTCATTGCCAACGCCGGGCCCCATCACCTCGGACAGGCCGTAGATGTCCAGCGCGTCGATGTCGAGGCGTTCTTCCAGTTCTGCCCGCATCTGGTTGGTCCACGGCTCGGCGCCGAGCACGCCGACCTTGAGGCTCGTGGACCTCGGGTCCACGCCGGCGGCGATCATGGCGTCGACGATGGTGAGCAGATAACTCGGCGTGCACAGGACCACGTCGGGCTGGAAGTCGTGGATCAGCTGCACCTGTTGCGAGGTGCGGCCCCCTGACATCGGAATCACCGTGGCGCCGAGCTTCTCGATGCCGTCGTGGGCGCCCAGGCCCCCGGTGAACAGGCCGTAGCCGTACGCGTTGTGCACCATCATTCCGGGGCGCACCCCGGATGCCCTCAGGCTGCGGGCGACCACGGTGGCCCAGTTGTTCAGGTCCGACTTCGTGTAGCCGACCACGGTCGGATGTCCGGTGGTCCCCGACGATGCGTGGATCCGCGCCACCTCGCTCATCGGGACGGCGAACATGCCGAACGGGTAGTTCTGACGCAGGTCTTCCTTGGAGGTGAGCGGCAACTTCGTCACATCGTCGAGGCTGCGGATGTCGTCCGGATGCACCCCGAGCTCGTCGAACTTCGCTCGATAGAACGGAACGCGGGCATAGGCATGGGCCACGGTGCTCTGCAGCCGGGACAGTTGAAGGGATTCCAGCTCGTCGCGGGACATCCGCTCTTCGGGGTCGAGTTCGGACCGGGACGGCGCGCTCAATCGCGTTTTGGTCATCGTTGACATAGGTCTCCATTGCGGAATCGGTTGCCGACGGCGCAGTCGGCTAGCAAAACTATATGCCCACTGAACGATCGGTTGGTAATAGGTTTCCGAACGGATGGTCACCATCCGATCTCGTTTTGACAAAACCGTCCGGGCCGCGAGCATAATTAGTGACCGATTGATCGGTCACCAATTGTCACGGTCGATCACATCACATTCCAATGGAGGAGAGATTTCGATGAAGCAGTCTCACAGGCGGGGCCTCGTCCCGTTGGTCGTCGTGGCGTCGCTCGCGATGGTCTTGACCGGATGCAGCACCAGCAACCTCGGCGGCGACAAGGCCGAGCCCGGCGCCAGCGCGGACGGCCCGATCAAGATCGGCGCCGTGCTGGACATCACCGGCGTCGGCGCCAGTCTGGGCGTCCCGGAGCAGAACACGCTGAACATGCTGGCGAAGCAGCTGGAGAAGGCCGGCGGAATCGACGGCAGGCAGGTTCAACTGATCATCGAGGATGACCAGTCCACCGAGGACGGCGCCGCCAAGGCGACGACGAAGCTCATCCAGGGCGACAAGGTCGACCTCATCATCGGCGCGTCGCGCACCGGCCCGAGCGTGGCGATGCGGCCGATCGCCGAAGCCGCCGAGCTGCCGATGATCTCGATCGCGGCCAACGTCGTCATCGTGCAGGGCTCCAAGTGGGTCTTCAAGACCGCGCAGAACGACGTCGTTGTCATCCAGCGCATCCTCGAGGACGCGAAAGCCAAGGGCTACACCAAACTCGCCCTGGTACGCGACGCGACCGGCTTCGGCGAGGGAGTGGCCGACACGATCACCAAGCTGGGCGCCGATCTCGGCATCAAACTGGTAATGACCGAGGCGTTCGAGCCCAGCGCGACTGACTTCACTCCACAGATGACCAACGTGCGCGCATCCGATGCCGACGCTGTGCTCATCTGGGGCATCACCCCCTCGGCCGGTCTGGCGCAGAAGGCGTACGTGCAACTCGGCGTTAACAAGCCGGTCTACCAGTCGCACGGCATCGCCAACGCGGCGTTCTTCGACGCGGCAGGCGACTCCGCCACCGGCGTCATCGCGCCGATGGGTCGCCTTCTGGTGGTCGACCAGTTGGAGGCGAACAACCCGCAGCGCGAGGTGATCGAGAAGTTCAACAAGGACTACAGCGCCGCGTTCGGCGACAAGCCGTCCAGCTTCGCCGGACACGCCTTCGACGCCTGGAACATCGCCGTGGCCGCCATGAAGAAGGTCGGCACCGAGCCGGCCGCACTGCGCGACGCGATCGAGAAGACCGACGGGTATGTGGGCATCTCCGGCATCTTCAAGATGACACCGCAGGACCACTCCGGGTTGGACGCCTCGGCGTTGATCCTCGCCGAGGCGAAGAACGGTCGCTGGAACCTCTACAAGGACTAGTCGAGTGCTCACCGACTTCCTGCAGCTGACGGTGGCAGGGCTGTCACAGGGAACTGTGTATGCCCTGCTCGCCGTCGGGCTGATCGCCGTCTACACGGTACGCAACGTGATCAACATCGCCCAGGGCGACTACGCCACCCTGGCCGGCTTCGGCGCCATCTGGTTGGTGACCGCCGGTATGCCGCTGATCCTCGCCATCCTGGTGGCCATCCTCTCGGTGACCGTCGTCTCCATGCTGGTCGAACGCGTCATCATCGCCAGGGTCAAGAACATGACGGTGCTGGTCTCACTCATCGTCACCCTCGGGGTGTCGATCCTGCTGGAGGCCGGGATGCTCATCCTCTGGGGCCCCGAGGCGAAGGGGCTGCCGGCGCTGCCGGGCGAGAACCTGCTGATCGGCGGGGTGAGCATCCGCTCGCAGGAACTCTGGATGCTCGGCGCGCTCGTCGTCGTCGGCGGCGGAATCGTGTACTTCTACGAGAAAACGAAGTGGGGCAAGGCGCTGCGGGCCTGCGCCGAACAACCGGTGGCGGCCAGGATCGTCGGCATCTCGCCGGTGATGGCCTCCGTCGTGGCGTTCGGCATTGCCGGGTTGGTCGGCGCCGTGGCCGGTGTGGTGTATTCGCCGATCTACCTCACGATCTGGTCCGGTGGCCTGCTGCTCGGACTGAAGGGCTTCGTGGCGGCGGTGCTGGGCGGCCTGTCGTCGTTCCGGGCCGCGATCGTCGGGGCGCTGCTGCTCGGAATGCTCGAGTCGTACGTCTCGGCCTATCTGGCCTCGGGGCTGCGCGACGCCGTGGCGTTCTTCATCCTCATCGCCGTGCTGATCTTCCGTACCCAGGGGCTGGTTCTGAAACCACGACAAGGCAGGGCATGACCATGGCGATCCCGACGACGTTCGCGGACCGGACCGCCTTCTCCGGAACCTTCTGGCGCAACAACCGCGGTGCGGTGATCGGATGCGCCATCTTCATCGCCATCGTCGTGATGATTCCGTTCACCGCCTCCACCTCGATGATGAACATCGCCGTGTTCGCCATGATCTTCGCGCTGCCGGCCATCGGACTGAACCTGCTGATGGGACTGGGTGGCCAGGTCAGCCTCGGCCAGGCCGCCTTCTTCGCCGTCGGCGGGTACACGCACGCGATCCTGCTCACCAAGTTCCACCTGCCCGGCATCGTGGCGGCGAGCGCCGCGGTGCTCGCGGCCATGCTCGTCGCCCTGTTGGTGGGACTGCCGCTGATGCGTCTGCATGGCCACTATTTGGCGCTGGCCACCCTGGGACTGGGGTTCATCGTGACCATCGCGGTGCGGGAGTGGGACTTCACCGGACGCACCACCGGGATCTACGGCATCGCGCGCCCGGTGATTCTCGGGATCACCATCGACAACAACGGGTTCTTCTTCTGGTTCGTGGCCCCGTTCGTGCTGATCGGCATCATCCTCGCCGTCAACCTCACCCGCAGCCGGGCCGGCCGGGCACTGTCCGCGATCAACGACTCGGAGGTCGCGGCGGAAAGCCTCGGCGTGAGCACCTACGCGTTGCGGTTGAAGGTCTTCGTGCTCTCGGCGGCGTTTGCCGGAATCGGCGGCGTCTTCTACGCCTACCAGGTGGCCATCGTCTCGCCGGAGACTGCGGGCTTCGAGGTGTCGGTCGAGTTGCTGTTGATGGTTGTGATCGGCGGCCTCGGTTCGGTCTGGGGCGCGCTCGCCGGCGCGTTCCTGATCATCCTGCTGGGTGACGGGATGCGCGACCTGATCCCGGCGATCATCCCCGGCGCCACGGGCGAGGTGCAGTTGCTCGGCTACGGCATCGTGTTGATTCTCGCGATTCTGCTGCTGCCCGGCGGCTTGCACCAGGCGGCCAGTGCGCTGTGGCGCACACTGGTCACCCGGTCACGGCGGGCCCACCCGTCCGCTGCGGCGCCCGACACCGAGGACTCGCCATTGCCGCGCGTGAGTGCACCGCTGGCGGTCGGCGAGCCGATCCTCACCGTGTCACATCTCACCAAGCGGTATGGCGGCGTGGTCGCCGTGAACGATGTCAGCTTCACGGTTCCGGCCGGGAAGATCCTGGGGCTGATCGGCCCGAACGGCGCCGGAAAAACCACCTGCTTCAACATCATCTCCGGCGCGCTGGCGCCGTCGGCCGGCACCGTCACCTTCCTGGGCCGCAGCATCGAGGGCCGCAAACCACACGTCGCGGCCGAGCATGGGCTCACCCGCACCTTCCAGAACCTCCAGGTGTTCACCTCGACGGATGTGGTCGGCAACGTCTACATGGGTCGGTACCGGAAGGGCCGGGCCGGGATCCTGCGCGGCATGCTGGGCCTGCAGGGTGTCGAGCAGAAGAACAATCTGCAGGTCGCCCGGGGCATCCTGGCGTCGATGCGGCTCACCGACGTCGCCGACGAACTCGCCGCGTCGCTGCCGTTCGGGCGGCAACGGATGATGGAGGTTTGTCGGGCGTTGGCCAGCGAGCCGGCGCTGCTGCTGCTCGACGAACCTATGGCCGGCCTCAGCGGCGCCGAGCGGGACGCGCTGGCCGACCTGCTGCGGCAACTGCGCACCGCGGGCCTGACGATCGTGCTCGTCGAGCACGACGTGGCCCAGGTGATGTCGCTCGCCGACCAGGTGGCCGTCCTCGACGACGGAGTGCTCATCGCCAACTCAGACCCGGAGGCGGTGCGGAACGACCCGGCGGTTGTCGTCGCCTACCTCGGCACCGACCGCGACGAAGCCGAATCCGAATTGGTCGAGTTGGAGGAGAACGCATGAGTCTCGTCGTTTCCTGCCTGGATGCCGGCTACGGGCAACTCGAGGTGCTGCACGAGGTCGGCCTCGAGGTGGCCGCCGGTGAGATCCTCGCCGTCGTCGGGGCGAACGGCGCAGGCAAGACCACCATGCTTCGCGCGGTGAGCGGGCTCATCCGCCCCACCGCCGGCTCGGTGATGTTGGATGGGAAGGAGATCACCGGCACACCGGCGGAGAAGATGGCGGCGCTGGGCCTCACCCACGTGCCCGAGAACCGGCTGTGCTTCCCGACCCTGTCCGTGCGGGACAATCTCGCACTGGGCGCATGGACCAGAAAGGGCCCTGGCGACCTTGACCCGGTTCTGGAGCTGTTCCCGCGCCTGAAGACCCGGCTGGGCCAACTGGCTGGCACCCTCTCCGGAGGCGAGCAGCAGATGGTCGCGATCGGCCGCGGGCTCATGGCCCAGCCGACGACGATTCTGCTGGACGAGCCATCGATCGGCCTGGCGCCCAAGGTGGTGGCCGAGATCATGGCTGTGCTGGCCAGGCTCCGGGACGAGAAGAACCTCGCGGTGCTCCTGGTCGAGCAGAACGTCAGAGCGTCATTCAAGATCGCCAATCGCGCGGTTGTCATGAACCGCGGCAGGGTGGCGTTGTCTGGCGCACCGGCCGAGTTGGTCGAGCTGCCAGAAGTGCGCGGCGCCTACCTCGGCAACGCGGCCAGCTAGGCCGGCTCGACAGGTCCGGTGCCTACTTGTTGAGCACACCGTAGAAGGCGACTTTGATCACGTCGTCGGCGAGGCTGTCCGCCGTCATCGCGCCACCGGGCCGGAACCACTCCACGATCGAGTTGATCATGCCGAACAGCAGCCGGGTGGTGGTGCGCGCGTCAACGTCGCTGCGCAACGACCCCTCGCTGCGCGCCTCGTCGACCAGCGCGGCCACGGCGCGGTCGAAGGTGCGTCGCCGCTCCATCGCGAGCCGCTCGATGTCGGTGTTGCCGCGCAGCCGCACCAGGAGCGTGACGAACGGCAGGCGCTCGGTGAGCACGCCGACGGCGCTGCGGAGCACGAACTCCAGACGCTCGCCGCTACTGCCGGTGCGTGCCCGAGGGTCGTCGAGGATGGCCTCCAGGCCGCCGAGCGCTTCGTCCAGCGCGAGTTCGAGCAGGTGCTCCTTGCCGGAGACGTGGTGGTAGATCGCCGACTTGGTCAGTCCAAGGTTCTCGGCGAGCACGCCCATCGACGTCGCGTCGTAGCCGTGCTGGTTGAAGACCTCCACCGCGACCCGCAGGATGGACGCCCGGTCGTGCCGGATGCGTTCCAGTCCGGTGGCCGCGCTAGGCATGGTTTGGAAGTTCGCGCACTCGCCTGCTGTGCCCGCGGAACTCCGCCACGACGCGGCCGGCGGCGCACACCTGCACGTCATAGATGCCGCTGCGGCCGCGCATCGAGCGCACCTGTGCGGTCGCGGTCAGTTCCTGGCCGACCCAGGTGGGAGAGAAGTAGGTGATTTCGGCGCCGGAGGACACGGTGACGCTGCCCTCCGCATTGCAGGCCATCGCAAAGGCCGTGTCGGCCAGGGTGAACACCAGGCCGCCGTGGGCGATCCCGTGCCCGTTGGCCATGTCCTCGCGGACGACCATGGTGACCACGGCGTGGCCCTGGCTCATCTCGACCACCTGCATCCCGAGCAGCTGCGTCGAGGCGCGATCGTCCCGCAGCATCGTCTGGGGAGGTCGGTAATCCTCGGTGACTTCGCCGGACACGTCGCCCGCGGTAGCATCGGCCATCTCGTTGACACCTCTTCTCGTCGAATGTATCCTAGCCAGATATGCCATACTAAACGAACGGTCGGTTAGTTGACCGGTTGAATGGTCAGACGAAATCAATGCTGAGGTGATCTGATGGCTCCCACTCCCGCCGTTGACGAAGCCGCCGGACAGGCGCGGTTCGACGAACTGATCGCCGCGGACCAGCGGGTGGAACCGACCGACTGGATGCCGGACGGCTATCGGCACACCCTGGTCCGGCAGATGTCGCAGCACGCGCACTCCGAGATCATCGGCATGCAGCCGGAGGGTAACTGGATCACGCGCGCACCCAGTCTCAAACGCAAGGCCATCCTGATGGCGAAGGTGCAGGACGAGGCCGGGCACGGCCTCTACCTGTACTCGGCGGCGCAGACCCTCGGCGTCACCAGGGACACCATGACCGCCGACCTCATCTCCGGCAAGGCCAAGTACTCGTCGATCTTCAACTACCCCACGCCCACCTGGGCCGACATGGGGTCGATCGGCTGGCTCGTCGACGGCGCCGCCATCTGCAACCAGGTGCCGCTGTGCCGCGCCTCCTACGCCCCGTACGGGCGAGCGATGGTGCGCATCTGCAAGGAGGAATCGTTCCACCAGCGGCAGGGCTTTGAAATCCTGCTCGAGCTGATGCACGGCACCCCGGCGCAGCAGGAGATGGCCCAAGAATCGGTGAACCGCTGGTACGCGCCGGCGCTGATGATGTTTGGGCCGCCGGACGGCGACTCGCCGAACTCGGCCCAGAGCATGGCCTGGAACATCAAGCGGTTCAGCAACGACGATCTGCGCCAGCGGTTCGTCGACATGATCGTGCCGCAGGCCGAGGTGCTCGGCGTGACCTTCCCCGACCCCGACCTGAAGTGGAACGAGGACACCGGGCACTGGGACTACGGACCGCTGGACTGGGACGAGTTCAAGCGGGTGCTGCGCGGCGGCGGCGCCTGCAATGCCGTGCGGATGGAGAACCGGCGTGCGGCGCACGAAAACGGCGCCTGGGTGCGCGAGGCCGCCGCCGAATACGCCCGCAAGACCGCAGCATCCGAAAGGCTGGCGTCGTGAGCAGTCCGGGCCAAGCCGCCGGCCAGCACGAGGAATGGCCGCTCTGGGAGGTGTTCATCCGCTCCTCTCGTGGGCTGTCGCACGTGCACGCGGGTTCGCTGCACGCGCCGGATGCCACCATGGCGGTCCGCAACGCCCGCGACCTGTACACCCGCCGTAACGAAGGCGTCTCGGTGTGGGTCGTCCCCGCCGACGCGATCACCGCATCCGACCCCGACGCGCGCGGCGCGTTCTTCGAGTCGCCGCAGGGCAAGGACTACCGGCATGCCACCTACTACACCAAGTCGGAGGGGGTGCGGCACCTGTGAACACGCCCAGCACCGGCGTCCAGGGAGCGCTGACACCGGAGAAGATTGCCGCGCAGACGTCGGTCGACGGCCACCTGCCGACCGATGCCGTGGCGCGCTACGCGCTGGGTCTCGGTGACGACGCCCTCATCCTCGCGCAGCGCCTCGGCGCCTGGATCGCCCACGCCCCGGAGCTGGAGGAGGATGTCGCCCTGGCGAACATCGCCCTCGATCAGATCGGCCATGCCCGGTCGTTTTTGAGTTTCGCCGCGCTCGCCTGGAACAAGACCGAGGACGACCTGGCCTACTTCAGGGGCGAACGCGAGTTCACCAGCCTGCACCTGTTCGAGCAGCCGAACGGCGACTTCGCGCGCACCATCGCCCGGCAGTTGGTCGCCTCGCACTACCAGTACGAGCTGTACCGCCGGCTCACCGACTCCGCCGAGCCGACCCTCGCCGCGATCGCCGCGAAAGCGGTCAAGGAAGTCGACTACCACCGGGACCACAGCGTGCAGTGGGTGCTGCGGTTGGGCATCGGCACCGAGGAATCGCATCGGCGGATGGTCGCCGGACTTGCGGTGACCTGGCCGTACGTCGACGAGCTGTTCCGCGACGATCCCGTCATCGACGAGGTCGGCGCGATCGGCGAATCGGACGGCGTCGCGGTGCGGCCGTCGGAACTGCGCGCCGACTTCGACCGCGTTGTCTCAGGCGTGCTTGCCGAGGCTGGGCTTGAGGTGCCGGCGGGCTTCGTCGCCCTGGGCGGCGGGCGCACCGGCGCGCACTCGGAGTATCTCGGGCCGTTGTTGGCGGAAATGCAGGTGCTCGCGCGCGAGCATCCAGGAGCGAGTTGGTGATGATGCAGACCTTGATGGTGGATGAACGCACACCGCGTGAGATCGTGGCGGACGAGCGCACCGCCCGGCCCAGGCCGGATGACCCGGCGGCGCGGGCCGTCTGGGACGTCGCCGCCACGGTGTGCGACCCCGAACTGCCGGTGCTCACGATCGAGGACCTCGGCGTCTTGCGCGAGGCATCCGTCGTCGACGGCGTGGCGCGGGTGTCGATCACGCCGACCTACTCTGGCTGCCCGGCGATCGCCTCGATGGCCACCGATGTTCGCAAGGCCCTCGTCGCGGCCGGCTACGCCGAGCCTGTGGTCACCACCGTGCTCGCCCCGGCCTGGACCAGCGACTGGATGTCCGAGGACGGCAAACGCAAGCTCGAGGAATTCGGGATCGCGCCTCCCGTGGCCAGGGCCGGGGTCTGCCCGATCCGGGCCGCGATCGCCGTGCCGTGCCCGCAGTGCGGATCCCGCGACACCCGTCAGCAGTCCCGATTCGGGGCGGCACCCTGCCGCGCGCTGTACGTCTGCCAGAACTGCCACGAGCCGTTCGACTACTTCAAGGTGCACTGAGCGTGGCAGGACCCACCACAGCCGACCGTCAGCGCAAACGGGCCAGGTTCCATCCGCTCACCGTCCGGGCCGTGCGCCGGCTCACCGAGGACTCGATCGAGGTCACCTTCGACGTGCCGGAGGCGCTCGCTGACGAGTACGACTTCGAGCCCGGCCAGTACCTCGCCCTTCGTGGCCGGGTCGCGGGAAGGGACATGCGCCGCAGCTATTCGATCTGCTCGTCTCCGGTGCCGGGGGAGGTGCGCGTCGCGATCAAACGGGATATCGGCGGCGTGTTCTCGAGCTGGGCGAACCAGTCACTGCACGCCGGCGATGTGCTCGAGGTGATGAGCCCGCAGGGCACGTTCACCACCGACATCGATCCGGCCAGCACCAAGCACTACGCCGCGGTCGTCGCCGGAAGCGGCGTGACCCCGATCATGGCGCTCACCCGCAGCATCCTGAACACGGCGCCGCACGCCAAATTCAGCCTGCTCTACTCGAATCGCACCGCCATGGACGTGATGTTCCTCGAGGAACTCGCCGACTTGAAGGACCGGTACCCCTCCCGGTTCGGCCTGTACCACGTGCTCACGCGCGAGGTGCGCAACTCGGAGCTGATGTCCGGCCGGCTCGACGCGCAGCGGCTCGCCCTGTTCCTGCAGCACCTGCTGCGGCCCGGCGACGTCGACGAATGGTTCCTCTGCGGCCCGTTCGAACTCGTGCAACTCTGCCGCGACACCCTTGCCGAAGCCGGAGTACCGCGGGAGAACGTGCATTTCGAGCTGTTCACCACCGACCGCCCTGAATTCACCGGGCCGCCGCCGGTGCTTCCCATCGACGAGGGCGCCGGAGTGCGCACCATCAACTTCACCCTGGATGGCCGCACCGCGTCGATCACCACCGCGGCGCACGGCCGGGAGACGATCCTCAGCGCCGCGCTGCGGGTGCGTCCCGATGTGCCCTTCGCCTGCGCAGGCGGGGTGTGTGGCACCTGCCGGGCCAAGCTCACCGCCGGAACGATCGAGATGGACGAGAACTACGCGCTCGAGCCGGAGGAACTCGCCGCCGGTTACATCCTCACCTGCCAGTCGCATCCGACCAGCGATAGCGTCTCTGTGAACTACGACCACTAGGAGCGCCATGTCCATGATCGAGTTGGCCGTCACCGGCGACGTGGCCGAAATCACGCTGCGGGCACCCGAGAAGTTGAACTCCCTGGACGAGGAGGCACTCGCCGACCTCGACGCCGCATACCGGCAGGCCGAGGACGCGCAGGTTCGCGCGCTGCTGCTGCGCGGTGAGGGCCGCGCGTTCTGCGCGGGGCGGGACATCTCGAAGCTCGATCCGGCCGCGGACGACGCGTCGCACTACCTCACGGATGCCACCCTGCCGGTGCTGCGCAGAATGGCCGCGTTCCCCGCCCCGACCTTCGCTGCCGCTCAGGGCGCCTGCCTGGGGGTCGGCCTGGGTCTGCTGATCGCGACGGATGTGGTCTACGTCGCCGAGAAGGCCAAGTTCGGCTCCCCGTTTGCGAACCTCGGCGCCGCGCTGGACTCCGGCGGGCACGCGCTGTTCTTCGAACGGCTCGGCGCGCACCGGGCGCTCGATTTGATCTACACCGCCGACCTGATGTCCGGCGCCGAGGCCGTCGCCGCCGGACTGTTCAGCCGCGTCGTGCCGGATGACGAGCTGCTGGATTTCACCCGCGGCAAGGTGGCCGCGGCGGCTTCCGGCGCCACCGCCGCGTTCCTGGCCAGCAAGAAGCTCATCGCGCGACTGCGCGACGAGCGGATCGGCCTGTGGGCATCCGTCGCGGCCGAGAACACCGTGCAGGGCGACCTCAGTCGCACCGCCGACTACCGGGAGGGCTTCGAGGCCTTCCAGCACAAGCGGCCACCGCTCTTCCGCGGTCGGTAGCAGGCCCTAGCCGCCTTCTGAACCCGGCCTTCTGCACCCGGCCTTCTGGACCCGTTTCAAGGAGATTCTGACCTGCGGATGCCCGACATCAGGCATCCGGGGATCTCAGGCACAGAAACTCCGTGAGACGGGTTCACACGCACCCGGTTGGCGGCGCGTGTCTAGCGCAATTTCGCCGGGAAGGGAACCCGTAGCAGCGGCAAAAAGTCGGCGGTTAGGATGCCTCGGTCGGCGGGCATGAACGCCGGCGCGTGGAAGGCAGAAGCAGTTGTGGGAGGCATCCCGCAGGCATCAATACTCCCTTCCGCGGCCAGGTCTTACAAAGGAGTACATCGTGAAAAAGCCCCTCATCACCGCCGCGGTCTGCGCGTCGCTTCTGGCGTCGGTCGCCGTCGCCGCTCCCGCATCCGCCCACAACCGAAGCGGTCCACCGCCATGGACCGCCGGCACCCCGGTTACCGTGACCACCGGCCTCGTTTCGCCACTGAGCCTGGATGTTGCCCGCAACGGCTTCTCCTATCTCAGCCAGAATTTCGCAGGGCTCGTCACTCAAGTCGACCACCGCGGCACAGCGTCCGTCATTGCCAGCGCCCCAGGCTTTGAAACCGGCGCCGTGTCCAGCAGGAACGGGACCGTGTACTACGCGGTCGTCGCGCAGGACCACTCGAGTGCCGCCCTGATGGCACGATCGAGCAATGGCACAGTGCGGCAGGTGGCCGACCTGTGGGCGCACGAAAACAGCGAGAACCCGGATTCGGTGAACGCCTACGGTTTCGAGGGCCTCAGTGAAGACTGCATCGCGCAGTTCCCGGCTCCGGGACCCATGGAGAACCCGCCGGCCTACACCGGAATCGTCGACACACACCCGTATGCTTCGCTCGCCCTCGCGGATGCGATCTACGTCGCCGATGCCGGCGCGAACGCGATCTGGCGGGTCGGCTATGACGGAACTGTCACCACGGTGGCGGTGTTGCCGCCGACCGCGCCCACCTTTGTCACCGCGGAACTGGCCTCCGCATTCGGATTCCCCGCCTGCGCGGCAGGACATAACTACCGGTTCGAGCCGGTGCCCACCGATGTCGAGTTGGGCCCGAACGGCTGGCTGTACGTGACCTCGCTGCCAGGAGGCCCCGAGGACGCGAGCCTGGGCGCCCGCGGCGCGGTGCTCAAGGTCAATCCGCACACCGGCAAGATCGCCACGGTGGCAACCGGATTCACCGGCTCGACCGGGCTGGCCGTGTCGCCGCGGACGGGCACGGTGTACGTCGCCGAACTGTTCGGCGGTCCGGATGGCACCGGCCAGGTCTCCGTCGTATGGCCCGGCGCGAACACGCCGACACCGCTGATCGCCCTGTCGGCGCCCGCCGCGATCGAACTACGGCACGGCACACTGTATGTCACGACCGATGCGCTGACGGACGGCAAGCTCACCCTTGTCCCGCTCAGCAGAAGCGGTCACAGCGAGGACGACGGCAACTAATCGCCCCCGGCCAGCCGAAGTCCCCAACTCGGCACCCGCCCTCTCAAGGGCCCATCTCAAGGAGTTTCTGACCTCCGGATGCCTGGCCGCAGGCATCCGGAGGCCGTTGCGACAAGAACTCCTTGAGATGGGGGCTCCACGAGCGGGTTCTAAGAGACGGGTGTGCTGGGTGCCGTGCGGGTGGAGCCGGGCGCTGACGGGTTACAGGTCGGCCAGCAGCGTGACCGGGTTCTCGATACACCGGGCGATGAACCCGATGAACTGCGACGGGATGTCGCCATCGCAGACCCGGTGATCGAACACGAGCGACAGCACGACCACCTTACGAACCGCAAGTTCACCGTCGACGACCCACGGCCGGTCGGTGATCCGGCCGATGCCCAGGATGGCGACCTCGGGATGGTTGATGATCGCCGCCGAGCCGTCGACGCCGAAGCCGCCGTAGTTGTTCAGCGTGAAGGTTCCACCCCGCAATTGCTCGGCCGGGAAGGTGCCGTTGCGGGCACGGTCCCCGAGCTGCCCGATGCTGGCGCGCAGCCGGTCGGTAGTGAGCGATCCCGCGTCCTGCACCACCGGAACCATCAGGCCGTGCGGCGTCTGGGCGGCGATTCCCAGGTTGATTCTGGCGTGCTGCACGATCTCGCCCGCCGCAGAGTCGACCGACGAATTCAGGATCGGATAGCGCTTCAGACCCGCCACCACGAACCTGGCGATCAGGGTGTTCACACTCCAGCGATCTCCGGTGGACTGTTGCAAATAGTTCTTCGCCGCGATGAGCGCCGTCGCGTCGACGTCCAGCCAGATGGTCGCCTCCGGGATTTCCCGACGCGAGAGGCTCATCTTCTCCGCCACCAGCTTGCGCACTCCGGCGATCGGGATGCGCGTGTCGCCCGCGGCGGATGGAGCGGAGGCCAACGCAGCGATGTGCGACTGCACGTCGGACCGCAGCACGAGCGAGCCGGCCCCGCTGCCGGCGAGGTCGCTCGCATTGAAGCCGTGATCTTTTGCGAGCTTGCGCACCAGCGGCGACACCACGGGGGAGCGCCGCGGAGCAGGCGGGGCGGTGTCCGGCCTGCCGATGCTGTCGCCGCGGATGCTGTCACGGCGCGCGCCGAACCGGCCGCGCGGGGTCGGCCGGGCAGTGCGCGAACGTTCCGGCAATCCGTATCCGATCAGCACGGCACCGGATGCCGTGGCAGGTTGCGCTGCGACAGAAGCCGCCGGCTCCCGCAACGCGGTCCCGGGGACGGCCTCAACTACCTCCGGTGCGGCGTCGCTCCTTGTGCTCTCAACCGGCTTGCTCGCTGTCTCGCTGATGCTCAGCAATGGCTCGCCGGCCCACACGGTCTGCCCGGCAGCATGGTGCAGCGACTCCACGACACCGGCGAACGGGCTGGGCAACTCGACAACCGACTTCGCCGACTCGACCTCAACGACCGGCTGGTCGACGGCCACCGTGTCGCCCGGTGCCACCAGCCACCCGACGATCTCGGCCTCGGTCAGCCCCTCACCGAGATCGGGGAGCAGGAACTGCCGGCTCATCGGATGTCCCACTCCCAGGTGTTCAGCGCGTTCAGGATGCGCTCCGGCGTCGGCAGGTAGAACTCCTCGTACTTGGGGGCGGGGTAGGGGATGTCGAATCCGGTGATCCGCAGGATCGGCGCCGCCAGATGGTAGAACTCGCGCTCGGTGACCCGCGCGGCCACCTCGGCGCCGTAACCGCCGAACTGGGCGGCCTCGTGGAGCACTGCCGCCCTGGAAGTCTTGCGCACGGATGCGCCGACCGTTTCGTCGTCGAACGGCGACAGGCTGCGCAGGTCGATGACCTCGACCGAAAGGTCCTCCGCGTCGGCGAGCTCCGCCGTTTCCAGCGCGGTGGCCACCGTCGGCCCGTACGCGATCAGCGTGACGTCGCTACCCTCGCGCACGACCCGGGCGCGCGTCATCGGCTCGCAGGTCACCGGCAGCGTCACAGTCTGCTTCGACCAGTACCGGCTCTTGGGCTCCATGAAGATCACCGGGTCATCGCTGTCGATGGCCTCGCGCAGCATCGAGTAGGCATCCGCCGGGTTGGACGGGGTGACCACGGTGAGTCCCGGCGTGTGGGTCCAGTACGCCTCGGAGGAGTCGGAGTGGTGCTCGACTCCGCCGATACCGCCGGCGCACGGGATGCGGATGACGATGGGCAGCGCCACCCGCCCGCGGGTGCGGTTGCGCATCTTCGCGACGTGGGAGACGATCTGCTCGAACGCCGGAAAACTGAACGCGTCGAACTGCATCTCGACGACCGGACGCATCCCGTACATCGCCATGCCGATCGCGGTGCCGACGATCCCTGCCTCGGCCAGTGGGGAGTCCCAGACTCGGTCGTCACCGAACTGCGCATTCAGCTTGTCGGTGATGCGGAACACGCCGCCGAGCGGGCCGACGTCCTCTCCGAACACGACCACATCCGGGTTCGCGGCAAGTGCATCGCGCAGCGCGGCGTTCAGCGCGCCGGACATGGTGATGCTCGGCTCGGCGGTGGGGGTGGCTGCTGCGGTGGCGGATGCGCTCATCGCTGGTCCGATTCCGCTGCGGCCAGCTCGGCGGCCAGCAGGTCGCGCTGCTCCAGCAGGCTGGGCCGAGTGGCCGCGTAAACGTTCTCGAACAGTTCCATCGGATCAATGGGTGCCGCCGTGTTCATGGCGTCGCGGGTCGCGGCGGCCAGTTCCTCGGCCTCGGCCGCGATCGCCTCTCGATCCTCGTCGCAGAGTATCTGCTCCGACACGAGGTACTTCTCCAGCCGCTCGATCGGGTCGCGACCCTTCCACTTGGCCACCTCGCGGGGGTCGCGGTACCGGGACGGGTCGTCCGAGTTGGTGTGCGCCTCGACCCGGTAGGTGAGGCACTCCACGATGGTGGGGCCCTTGCCGCTGCGGGCCTTGTGCAGCGCCGCGGACACGACGGCATACACGGCCGCGACGTCATTCCCGTCCACGTAGTGACCCTGGATGCCGTACCCGATCGCGCGATCCGAGATCGCGCGGGCGCGGGTCTGCTTGGCCAACGGCACGCTGATCGCGAACTGGTTGTTCTGCACCACGAAGACCGCGGGAACCTGCCACACCCCGGCGAAGTTGAACGCCTCGTGGGTGTCACCCTCGCTCGAGGCGCCATCCCCGACGAACGCGAGCGCCGCGATCGGATCGCGCCTCAGCTTCGCCGCCTTGGCCACGCCGACCGCGTGCAGCGTCTGGGTGGCCAGCGGAGTGGCCTGGATGCTGGTGCGGTGCTGCATCGGGTCATAGCCGCAGTGCCAATCGCCGCGGAAGCCGGCCAGCAGTTCGCCGATTTCGATCCCGCGAGTGAGCACCGCAATGCTGTCCCTATAAGTGGGGAACAGCCAGTCGGTCGGCTCCAGCGCCACCGTCGCGCCGATCTCGCAACCTTCCTGGCCGAGTGCCGACGGGTAGGTCGCGAGCCGGCCCTGCCTGGTCAACGCGGTGACTTGAAGGTCAAACCGGCGTGCCAGCACCATCCGCCGGTAGAGCAGTTTCAGCGTCTGCGCGTCGGGCAGAGCGAAGCCTCCGGTCAGCGCCGGATCGGCGACGTGGCCCGCGTCGTCGATGAGGCGGATCGGCTGTGCGCTGGGCAGCCGGACGGCATCCTTGGTCTCCGCTTTGAGGGTCATAACCACCATGGTGGGCCCCCGCACGAGCGGCCACCAACGTCCGCGAAGAGTTCGGCACAGTTGGCCGCTAGGGGCGATGGAATGGGCCGTTTGTCCGCCCTGCGACGGCTACAGCTGCCAAGCGTCCGTGGAGTCCTGGGGCGCGGTTCCGGCCATTTCCTCGAGGATCACATATGAGTGAGTGGATGCAACGCCGGGGATGCTGCGGATGCGCCGCAGGATCGTCTCCGACAGCTGTTCGTGGTCCGGTGCGCTCACCGTGAGCAGGATGTCGATGTCGCCGCTGAGCGCCTGCGCCTTCTCCACGAACGGCAGCGCCACCAGCGCCGCGGAGACGCTCGGCCAGTCGGCGTCGACCTTGACCATCACCACGGCCGTGAGATTGAGGCCGAGCGCCTGCCGGTCGACGGTCGCGGCAAATCCGGTGATCACCCCGTGTTCCAGCAGCGCACCCAGCCTGGTGTGTGCGGAGGTGCGGGAGATGTGCACACGCTCGGCCAGTGTGCGCAGCGAGAGCCGGGCATCCTGGCCCAGTTCCGCGATGATCCGCCGGTCGACCCGGTCGAGCGCGAACTTGCCCGATGCCATGGCGATCTCCTCAGTTCCGGTCTCGGCAAGCGTAACGCAGCACGGCCGGAGCCGGCGCGAGGCCTTCGGTAAAGTGAACGGGTGCCCACACGACTGTCCCATCTCTTTGTCCGTACCCTCCGTGAAGATCCCGCCGACGCCGAAGTGACCAGCCACCGGCTGCTGGTGCGCGCCGGTTACATCCGTCGTCAGGCGCCAGGCGTGTTCGCGTGGCTGCCGCTCGGACTCAAGGTGCGGCGCAAGATCGAAACGGTGATCCGCGAGGAGATGGAGTCCGCCGGCGCGCAAGAGGTGCATTTTCCGGCGCTGCTGCCGCGCGAACCATACGAGGAAACCGGCCGCTGGACGGAGTACGGCGACGGCATCTTCCGGCTCAAGGACCGCAAGGGCGCCGATTACCTGCTCGCGCCCACCCACGAGGAGGTGTTCACGCTGCTCGTGAAAGACCTCTATTCCTCCTACAAAGACCTGCCGCTGTCGATCTACCAGATACAGGACAAATACCGTGACGAGGCACGGCCCCGGGCCGGGCTGCTGCGCGGTCGTGAGTTCTCGATGAAGGATGCCTACTCCTTCGACTACACCGACGCCGGCCTCGACCTCTCCTACGAGAAGCAGCGCGACGCCTATGAGCGGATCTTCGGCCGCCTGGGTCTCGACTATGTCATCGTGCAGGCGGATGCCGGCGCCATGGGCGGTTCCCGCAGCGAGGAGTTCCTGCACCCGACCCCGATCGGCGAGGACACCTTCGTGAGCTCGGAGGGCGGCTACGCGGCGAACGTCGAGGCGTTCACCACCCTGGCGCCGCCGGCCCGCTCGTTCGACAACCTGGGCCCGGCCCGGGTGTTCGATACCCCGGATTCGCCGACCATTGCCACGCTCGTGGATGGGGCGAACGCGAATCATCCCCGCTCGGACGGTCGAGCCTGGACCGGGGCGGACACGCTCAAGAACGTCGTGCTGGCGCTCACGTCGCTGGACGGTGCCCGCGAACTCGTGGTCGTCGGCCTGCCCGGGGACCGAGAAGTGGACCTGAAGCGTGCCGAGGTGGCGTTCGCACCCGCCGCCGTCGAAGCAGCCACCGATGCGGACTTCGCGCGGTTCGACAAGCTAGTGGAGCGTGCCGGGCTCGTGAAGGGCTACATCGGGCCGTGGTCTCAGGCCGGCGCGGTCTTGGGCGAAAAGTCGGCAACCGGCATCCGCTATCTGCTCGACCCGCGGGTGAGCGTTGGCTCCGATTGGATCACCGGCGCCAACGAACACGGCAAGCACGTCTTCGGCTTGGTCGCCGGGCGTGATTTCAGCGCGGATGGCACGGTGGAGGTGGCCGAGGTGCGCGACGGCGACCCGGCGCCGGATGGCTCGGGACCGATCCGCACCCGGCGCGGCATGGAGATCGGTCACGTGTTCCAACTCGGGCGCAAGTATGCCGAGGCGCTCGGCCTCAAGGTGCTCGACCCGAACGGCAAGCTCGTCACCGTGACGATGGGCTCCTACGGTATCGGGGTCACCCGCATCCTGGCGGTCATCGCCGAGGCCAACAACGACGCCAAGGGCCTGGTCTGGCCGCGGGAGGTCAGCCCGTTCGACGTGCACGTGGTCGCCGCCACGAAGGAACCGGTGGTCTACGAGGCCGCAGAGAAACTCGTCGCCGAACTCGAGGCCGCCGGCAACGACGTGCTCTTCGACGACAGGCTCAAGGTGTCGCCCGGGGTCAAGTTCGGCGACGCCGAACTGATCGGGGTGCCGCTCATCGTCATTGTCGGCAAGGGCGCCGCCGACGGCATCGTCGAGCTGTGGGACCGCCGCACCGGCCAGCGCGACAGCCTGTCGCCCGCCGAGGTGCTCTCCCGCCTCGCCGCCCTGTAACAGCTCCCCACCAGGCTTCCCGACCAGTACTTAATCCCGTTTCACAATCCCGTTTCACGGAGATTCTGTACGTCCGGCCCCTGCCGACAGGCATCCGGGCCGGTCTGAGACAAAAACTCCGTGAAACGGTGTTGACCACACGGCGGCGTGGGCCGTCGCGGCCGGCCCCGTGGTTTCTGGTGTGCTGGCCGGAGCGGGGCTGTACCTCGGCGAAGAACGGATGCGAAGCATGACCGGGCTGCCTCCGGTACCGTAGAGGGAGACTTCGGTGGGCGCGTCCCACCAGGCAATGAGAAATGAATAGTGGAGGCACTCGGTGGACATCGACCTGAGCGTGCTGCGGCTCATGGAGCGCGAACGCGAAATCCCCTTCGATGAACTGGTGGCCATCATCGAACAGGCCATTCTGACGGCGTACCTGAAGCACACCGGACAGCTCGAACACAAGGAAGGCGTCGCCCCCGCGCGGGTCGAATTGGACCGCAAGAGCGGGCACATCGCCATTTACGTCCCGGAGTTCGACGACGACGGCGTGAAGATTGGCGAGGCAGAGGATTCGCCGAGTGATTTCACCAGGGTCGGCGCGTTCGCCGCAAAACAAGTGATCAACCAGCGGTTGCGGGACATCGCCGACGACCACGTGCTGGGCGAGTTCAAGGGCCGAGAAGGCGACATCGTCGCCGGGATCATCCAGCAGGGCCCGAACCCCCGCATGATCCACGTCGACCTCGGCACGATCGAGGCCATCCTGCCCCCGGAGGAACAAGTTCCCGGAGAGGAATATACGCACGGATCCCGTATCCGGGTGTATGTCACCAGCGTGAGCAAGGGACTCAAGGGCCCATCGATCACCGTCTCCCGCACGCACCCGTCCCTCGTACGGAAGCTCTTCGCGCTTGAAGTCCCGGAGATCGCCAGCGGCGTCGTCGAGATCATCTCCTTGGCCCGGGAGGCGGGCCACCGCACCAAGATCGCGGTACGGGCCAACGAACCGGGAGTGAACGCGAAGGGCGCCTGCATCGGCGAACTAGGCCAACGGGTGCGCGCGGTCACCGCAGAACTCAACAACGAGAAGATCGACATCGTCGACTACAACGCCGACCTGGCCACCTTCGTCGCCAACGCGCTGTCGCCGGCGAAAGTGACCTCGGCGTTCGTCATCGACCAATCGATGAAGGCGGTGCGCGCGCTCGTGCCGGACTACCAGCTGTCGCTCGCGATCGGCAAGGAGGGCCAAAACGCCCGCCTGGCCGCGAAACTCACCGGCGCCCGCATCGACATCCAACCGGATTCCATCCTCGAAGGTTGAGCGGAACATCCTGCGTTAGTATGGAACACGTAAGAACCTGCCTTGGCTGCCGAGCCCGCGCCGACAGATCCTCCCTGACGAGGGTTGTCGCGCGAAACGGTGAGGTGGTGGTGGATCGCTCCGCCACCCTTCCCGGTCGAGGCGCCTGGGTGCACCCCACCCTCGGATGCGTTGAGAAAGCCCTGACGCGCAAAGCCTTCGGGCGAGCGTTGCGGACGGATGGCGCAGTCGTGGTGAGTGCGGCCACGGCGCAGCAGTTGAAGCAGGCAGTACATCCAACCGAAGTACCACCACCAGTCGGAACCCGCCCGAGCGAGAACAAATCGCCCGAGCGTTCCATGAAGAACAGGCTGAACGGCACAGTGAACCTCTAATGAGTGACAACTAATGAGTGGCTCGAAATGAGTCCGGTCCGCAGATAACGGCTTTCTCCTCTCGGGAGTTGGCCCGAGACAGGAGAAAAGTGGCAAAACCACGCGTGCACGAGATCGCAGCAGAACTCGGCATAGACAGCAAGACCGCCTTGGCGAAGCTCAAGGAAATGGGCGAATTCGTCAAGGGTCCGTCCTCGAGCGTTGAACCGCCCGTCGCCCGCAAACTTAAGGCGGCCCTCGCCGCCGACGGCATCACCGCAGCCCCGAAGGCCCCGGCCGCACCCGCTCCCGCGGCGCCGACCGCGGCGCCGACCCCGGCTCCCGCGCCCGCTCCGAAGGTTGCCGAGGCCAAGGCCGCAGAGTCCGTCGCCGTCGAGACCCCCGCGGCCGTGTCGCATCCGGAACCGGCAGCAACACCGGCACCGGCAGCGGAAACGACCAACAAACCGGGCGGCACCGCCACCCCGGCGCCCTCCGGCATCCCGCGCCCTGGCCAGCCGCGCCCCGGCAACAACCCGTACGCCAGCACGCAGGGCATGCACCGTCCTGGCACCCCGCGGCCCGGCAATAACCCATACGCGAGCACGCAGGGCATGCAGTCCCGGCCGTCGACCGGCATCCCGCGCCCAGGAGCCCCCCGCCCGAGCGCCCCGCGCCCCGGCTCACCGCGCCCAGGAGCCCCCCGCCCAGGAGGCTTCACCCCGCGCCCCGGCGCAGCAGCACGACCGGGCGGCGCCCGCACCGGCGGCTTCCGCCCCGGAGCACCGGGCGGGGCCCCATCGGGCTTCGCCGGCCGGCCAGGCGGCGGCGGTCGCGGTCGCGGCCCCGGTGGCGGCACCGCTGGCGCCTTCGGTCGCGGCGGCGGCCGGTCCAAGGCCCGCAAGTCGAAGCGTACGAAGAGAGCAGAGTTCGAACAGCGCGAGGCCCCATCGCTGGGCGGCGTCAGCGTCCCCCGCGGCGACGGATCGACCGTGATCCGGATGCGCCGCGGCGCGTCGATCACCGACTTCGCCGACAAGATCGACACGAGCCCAGGCAACCTGGTCACCGTCCTGTTCCACCTCGGGCAGATGGCCACGGCCACCGAATCGCTCGACGAGGCGACCTTCGAGATCCTCGGCGACGAGCTCGGCTACAAGGTGCAAATGGTCTCCCCGGAGGATGAGGACCGCGAGCTGCTCGCCGGCTTCGACCTCGATCTCGACCAGGAACTGGAAGACGAGAGCGACGAAGACCTGGAGATCAGGCCTCCCGTGGTGACCGTCATGGGCCACGTCGACCACGGCAAGACCCGGCTGCTGGACGCCATCCGGAACGCGAACGTTGTCGCAGTGGAAGCCGGCGGCATCACCCAGCACATCGGCGCCTACCAGGTGATCACCGAACACGATGGACTCGAGAGAGCCATCACCTTCATCGACACACCAGGCCACGAGGCGTTCACCGCCATGCGTGCCCGCGGTGCGCAGGTCACCGACATCGCGATCCTCGTGGTCGCCGCCGACGACGGAATCATGCCGCAGACAATTGAGGCACTCAACCACGCCCAGGCAGCAAACGTGCCGATCGTGGTCGCGGTGAACAAGATCGACAAGCCCAGCGCCAACCCGGCCAAGGTGCGCCAACAGCTCACCGAATTCGGCCTGGTGGCGGAGGAGTACGGCGGGGACACAATGTTCATCGACGTGTCGGCGCTCAACAAGATCGGCATCCCCGAGCTTCTCGAGGCCGTGCTGCTGACCGCGGATGCCGGGCTCGATTTGCGCGCGAATCCGAACAAGGATGCGCGCGGCGTGGCCATCGAGGCGAAACTCGACAAGGGCCGCGGCGCGGTGGCGACAGTGCTCATCCAGTCCGGAACCCTCGAGGTCGGAGATCCGATCGTGGCGGGAACCGCCTACGGCCGGGTGCGCGCCATGTTCGACGAGAACGGCGACAACGTCGAGTTCGCCACCCCGGCGCGTCCGGTGGCGGTGCTCGGGTTGACCTCGGTTCCCCGAGCCGGCGACACCTTCCTGGTCACCGACGACGACCGCACCGCTCGGCAGATCGCCGAGAAGCGCGAGGCAGCTGAGCGCAACGCCCTGCTGGCCCGCAGCCGCAAGCGGATCAGCCTCGAAGACTTCACCAGGGCCCTGGAAGAGGGCAAGGTCGAATCGCTCAACCTCATCATCAAGGGTGACGTTTCCGGTGCCGTCGAGGCATTGGAGGAGTCACTGCTCAAGATCGAGGTCGACGAGTCGGTGCAGCTGCGGATCATCCACCGCGGCGTCGGCGCGGTCACGGAAAGCGACATCAACCTCGCCACCGTCGACAACGCCATCATCATCGGCTTCAACGTGCGCCCCGACCCGAAGGCCCGCGACCGCGCCGCCAGGGAAGGCGTGGACGTGCGCTTCTACTCGGTGATTTACAACGCGCTCGAGGATGTCGAGAATGCCTTGAAGGGTATGCTCAAGCCCGAGTTCGAAGAGGTGCAGTCCGGTGTCGCCGAAGTGCGCGAGATCTTCCGCTCCTCGAAGTTCGGCAACATCGCCGGTGTCATCGTGCGCAGCGGAACGATCACCCGCAACGCGAAGGCGCGGGTCATCCGCGACGGCGTTGTGGTGGGCGACAACCTCGCCATCGAGTCGTTGCGTCGGTTCAAAGATGACGTCACCGAGGTCAAGACCGACTTCGAGTGCGGTATCGGCCTCGGCAAGTTCAACGACATCCGGATCGGCGACGAGATCGAGACCATCGAGCTGAAAGAGAAGCCGCGGCCGTAACGCACCCGGTGGCGTCCGGTGGTCGAGCCTCGCTCGACCACCGGTGTAGGCCCCGGTGGTCGAGCCGCGTCGAGACCCCCGATCGAAGAACTGAACGCGAGGAGAGAGACATGGCTGACCCAGCCCGCGCCGCCAAAATGGCGGACCGCATCAAGGTGATCGTCGCCAAGCGCCTGGAGCGTGGTCTGAAGGATCCGCGGCTGGGCTTCGTCACCATCACGGATGTGAAGGTGACCGGCGACCTGCAGCACGCCTCGGTGTTCTACACCGTGTACGGCACGGAGGAGGAGCGCGCGGATTCTGCCGCGGCGCTGAAGTCGGCGACCGGCATGTTCCGCAGCGAGGTGGGCAAGAACATCACCGCACGGCTCACCCCGTCGCTCGAGTTCATTGCCGACGCGATCCCGGAGACCGCCGCGCACATGGAACGACTGCTGGCCGAAGCGCGGGCCCGCGACGGCGAGACCGCCACCCTCAAGGAGGGCGCGAGCTACGCCGGCGATGAAGATCCGTACGTCAAGCCGCGCGTCATCGACGAAGACTAGCCGCAGCGAAACTGGGCTAGTTTGTCGGCATGACAATGCCTACGCGCCACATCAGCACATCGATCGCCCGGCCGTTCCGCGAGGTCTACGAGTTCGCGTCTCATCCGGAAAACCTGCCGCGGTGGGCGGCGGGGCTGACCGGCGCCATCTCGAACATCGACGGGGCCTGGATCGCCGAGTCCGGCCTGGGGAAGGTGAGAATTCAGTTCGCCGCGCCCAACGAGTTCGGCGTGTTGGACCACACGGTGACGCTGGCCTCCGGTGAGACGTTCGACAATCCAATGCGCACCTTTCGCAACGGCGACGGCAGCGAGGTGGTCTTCACCCTGTTCCGCCGCGCCGAAGTCGACGACGAGGCGTTCGAAACGGATGCCGCCGCCATCGCACGCGATCTGGCCACCCTTAAGGCGCTGATGGAGTCCTAGCCCCAGTCCTAGCCCCTGGCGGTCGTCACGGAAGCCGGTAACCGTCGCCGACCGGGACAGCGAGCCCATCCGCCACCAGCCCGGCCAGCGCGCGATCGCGTTGTGCGGCATCCGGCCACAGCGCCTCCAGGTCCACACCGGGGACCGCGCGTTCCACCGCCCGCAACTCATGCAGGATGATGCCGCGCACCTGACGGTCGCTGCCCTCGTAGCGTTTCTGCACCGCCCGGCGCGCCCCGGTGTATTGCGGGTATCCGGCCTGCCGCCAGGCGCAGAGCCCGGCGATCGGGCACGCCTGACACCGCGGCGAGGAGGCCGTGCACACCAGAGCGCCAAGCTCCATCATCCCCGCGTTGAAACGCTGGGCGGCCGGCGGGTCCTCCGGCAACAACGCAGCCATCGCAGCCAGGTCGCGCGCGGTGGACGGCGGCGCCGGCTGCTCCTGTCCGCCGATCGCTCTGGCCAGCACCCGCCGCACGTTCGTGTCCACCACCGGACACCGCGTGCCGTACGCGAAAGCGGCGACCGCGCGGGCGGTGTAGTCCCCGATGCCGGGCAGGGCCAGCAGGTCCTCGATCGAATCGGGTACGACGCCGCCGTGCCGCTCGACGATGGCCACCGCGCAGGCGTGCAGGCGCAACGCGCGTCTCGGGTAGCCGAGCCTGCCCCAGGCGCGCACCGCTTCGCCGGCGGGTTCGGCGGCGAGGTCCGTCGGGCTCGGCCAGCGCCGCAGCCACTGTGCCAGCGGGTCGATCACCCGCAGCGCGGGGGTCTGCTGCAGCATCACCTCGCTGACCAGGATGCCCCACGGCGAAAACTCCGGCCGGCGCCACGGCAGGTCCCGGGCGGCGTCTGCGAACCAGTCGGTCACCAGGGAGTCGATGTGCATGCCATCGACGCTAGCGGTTGGACCTGGGTCACCCGGCGATCCACGGCATACACTGAAATCATGGCTCGATGGGCACCGGCGAAGAAAGATCAGCTCCAGGCACTGGCCGAGGAGATCCTGCACAACTACGGCCAAGGTCGCTCGATCATCGCCGTCGACGGCCCATCCGGCGCCGGCACGAAGCAGTTCGCCGACGACCTCGCGGAGGAATTCCGCCGTCGCGGCAGGTCGGTGTTCCGGGCCGCTCTGGACGACTTCCACCGCTCCAGAAAGGAGCGCGAGCGCGACGGCTGGTTCTCACCACGCGCGTTCTACGATGAGTCCTTCGACTATTCGCTGTTCCGACGCATCCTCGTCGACCCGTTCCGTACGGCGGGCAGCACCGGATTCGTGCTGGCCGGATACGACGAGGAGCGCGACCAGGTCATCCACCAGCCGAAATGGATCACCGCTGGCGCCGACGCCCTGCTGATCGTGGACGGGTTGTTCCTCAACCGCGGAGACCTGGCCGGACTGTGGAACTACTCGATCTGGCTGACCGTGAGCCAAGACGTCGCCCTTGCCCGGATCACCGCCACCGGCGTCGACCCCACGGGCGAGCTGGCGCAGCGCGGCACGGGAGCGGATGCGCTCTACCAGGCCGATGCGGATCCCAGCGAGAAGGCATCGGCGATCATCGACAACACCGACCCTGACCATCCGCGGCGGGTGTTTGCCGACTCCTGCTGATTCGGGCAAACCGGCTCCCGCGCTTCCGCCTGGAATCTTCGGTGGTCGAGCCTGGACGCCACTGAGCTTGTCGAAGTGTCCAGACCAGTTCGTCGAGTTAGCCGGCTTGTCGTTGTAGTTTGCGCATGAGCAGGCTTTTGCTCTGTAGTGGGATGGGTGTCTGTTCGGGGTCGGGGCCTGGTGGTGGGATGAGCCAGTAGTTGCTGCCTACTCGGGTGATTCGCCAGCCGTTGTTGTGCAGGGTGAGGTGGTGGAATCGGCAGAGGCAGACCC
>NZ_JBDJAF010000002.1:0-346602 GCF_039652555.1 Parafrigoribacterium mesophilum | reverse complement strand
CGGCTGGGCGTTCAAACGCCACTACAACAGCGAATCAGCCCGCCGCGCAGCCCTCCCGGCCTGGCTCCACGAATACAATCACCACAGGCCCCACACCGCGATCGGAGCCAAACCACCCATCACCCGGTTAACCAACGTCCCTGGGCAGTACAGCTAGGCCGCTAACGGTCGGCGGGAGTCACCCGACGGTGGCGTACCAGAGGTTGAGGAGCTCCGCCTCGTCGAAGAGCCGCTCGGGCCGCACCACGAGATCGTCGCTGACGAAATAGAAGACCGCGTCGATCAGTTCGGGATCGATGTTCTTCCACCGGGCGTATGCGAGCCGGTACAGGGCCAATTGCAGTTGCCGTTGGCGCACATCCGCGGCGCCGGTGGGAGCCTTTCCGGTCTTCCAGTCGACGATCTCGTAACGGCCCTCCGTGAAGTACACGGCGTCGATCTTGCACACCACGGTGCGGCCTGCGAACGGAAGGTGGATCTCCCGCTCCACCTCGAGCGGTTTCAGCGCCGCCCACGGCGAATGTTCGAAGATCTGCTGGAGCCGGGCCAGTTCGCCGGAATTCACCGAGTCGTCGCCGGTCGCCAGGTCGAGTTCGGAATCGATCACGTCGATCACCTCGCTGGATCCGCCGATTCCGTACCGCTCCTCCACCCAGCCGTGGAACAGTGTCCCCAGTCGGGTCGCCCGGTACGGCTGCTGCGGCATGGGTCGCACCAGCGTTCCCGCGACGGCCTCGAAATCGGTGATGTAGTCCTTGAACCGGGAGGCGGGCACCCGGGCCGGGAGCGCGACCCGGGCCGGGCGGGCGGCGCGGTCGCGTTCGGTCAGCAGCAGCTCGAGTTGCTTCTGCCACGGTCCGGCATCCGGCACCGGCGCATCCGCAATCACGGCGTGGCCGCGTTGCGCGTCCCGCACCAGCTCGGCGGCGCGCTCCAGCACGGTGCGGCGGCTTCCCAGTGGATCCAGCGGCCACACGATCGTGTCGGCGGAATCGCCGAGCGGGCTTTCGGTGAACTCGCTGACAGTGGGCAGTTCGCCGAGGATGCCGTCTGCGGCGAGCGGAAGCAGAAACGGGCTCGGCCCGCGAGCGGCGGTGTGGGTCGCCCAGAATGATCCGCTGAGCAGCAGGGAATGCCGGGCCCGGGTCACCGCGACGTAGGCGAGCCGGCGTTCCTCCAATTCATGGCGCTGCGTGACCTCCTGTTTGAAGCCGGCCTTCAGCTCCAACAGCTCCTTACGGCTGGCCGCCTGTCGCCACCCGAACTTCGGCAGCTCGGGCGCGTCACCACGGAACTCGTAGGGTAATGTGCCGAAACCGAGCCAGCCGTTGGAACCCTCCCTGCCGGTGGCGGGCATCTCCTTTTCCACCTGCCGCGGTACCGCGACGATGTCCCATTCCAGACCCTTGGAGCCGTGGATGGTCAGCAGTTGCACGGTTCCCGGCTCGGCGTCCTCCGGGCGCGGCGAGAGCCCATCACGCCATTCCGCCTCCCGCAGCCAGCTGAGGAACCCGCCCAGTCCGGCGATCTCGTTGACCGCGAGGTATCCGTTGACGGCGTCGAAAAAGGCGTCGAGGTTGGCCGAGCCGAGCGGACGGCACTCGTTCGCGGCGATTTCAATATCGAGCAGAAAGTCCTGCTCGACGAGGGTGATGAAGTCGAGCAGATCGAGCGTGGAGCGGGCGCGCAGCCGTGCCAGTGTGAGTCCCGCCTGCCGCAGTCGGGTCAGTCCGACCTCGGTGAAGTCGGTCAGAAACGAGTGCGACGGGGCGGTATGAGCCAGAAAATCCAGCGCGTCCACGATGGAGGCACCCTCGGAGTCGGCGACGGAATCACGCATCCGTTGCTTCACCAGGTCGTCCAGCGCGCGCTGCGCGTAGTCGCGGTCGCGGAGTTTGCTGGCCAGGCGGCTGAGCGCGCGCAGGTCCCGCACGCCGATGCGCCAACGGGATCCGGACAGCAGTCGCACCAGCTCCGAGCCGGCGTTCGGGTCGTGGATGACGGTGAGCGCGCAGACCAGGTCGGCGATTTCCGGTTCGGCCATCAAACCGCCGACTCCGAGTACGTGAAACGGCACGCCGTGGCGGCGCAGGGCCTCGATGAACACGCCCTGGGTTTTGCGGGCGCGGAACAGCATGGCCGCGGTGGGCAGTTTCCCGTGCGGACCGCGCACGGCCAGCCGTTCCTTCAGCCACAGCGCGACCGCGTCGGCTTCCTCTGGCAGGGTTTCCTCGAACACCACCTCCACTCGCCCGCCCGACGCGGTGGGTGACGCATCGAGCCGTTCCACGCCCACGCGGCTGTGGGCAGCCAGCGGCTGCGCGATGGCGTTGGCCACCGCGAGAATGCCGTGGCCGTTGCGCCAGCTCGTCGACAACGAGAAGTGCAGCGCGTCGCCCTGGGCGAACTGCCCACCGAACTGTTCCAGGTTCGCGGCGCTGGCCCCGCGCCATCCGTAAATCGATTGGTTCGGATCGCCGACGGCCATCACCGGATGCCCGCGGAACAGTTCCGCCAGCAGCCAGGTCTGCACGACGCTGGTGTCCTGGTACTCGTCGAGCAGCACGACCTTGAACCGGTCCCGGTGCTCGGCGGCGACCTTCGGAACGGTCCGCACGATCTGCAGGGCCAGCGCCACCTGATCGGAGTACTCGACGAAACCGTGGCGCAGCTTCTCGTGCGCGAACTGTTCGGCGAGGTCGAGGAGCACCGGAAGGGCGCCGACGGTGCGCGCCAGGTCCACGACCCGCGCATAATCGCCCTTGCCGCCGGAAGGGAGGTCGCCGACGGCGGCGAAGGTGCGCGCCATTTCCCGCACCGCATCGGTGTCGGCGACGTTCTCGCTGAGGGCGTGACTGAGTGCGAGCACCGCCTTGGTGACGGTGTCGACGCTCTTCTCCAGGTCCGGCAGCCGGCTGTCGGTCGAACGCACCACCAGCGTCCTGGCCAGTTGCCACGCGGACGCCTCGCCCAGCACCGCCCCGTCGGCCTCCCGGCCGATCAGCAGCGCATGGTCGCGATAGATCGTGTTGGCGAAGGAGTTGTAGGTGGCCACGACCGGCGGGTCGAATTCGTCATACTCACCCGGCAGCAGCCCGTGGCTGCTGAGTTGCGTGATGCGTTCCCGGATGCGCGCGGACAGTTCACCGGCCGCCTTGCGGGTGAAGGTGAGACCGAGGATCTCCCCCGGCCGCACCTGCCCGGTGGCCAGCAGCCAGAGCACCCGGCTGGCCATCGTCTCGGTTTTGCCGCTGCCGGCGCCGGCGATGACCAGGGCGGGCGCGAGCGGGGCTTCGATGATCGCCACCTGCTGGGCGGTGGGTCTGGGCAACCCGATGGCGGCGGCGATGTCGGTGGCACGCAGGTCGGCGCCGGCCGGTGCCGCCGCGGGAAGGGTGAGCGAATCAGTCACTGCACACGGCTCTCACCCGGTGCAGGGCCCGGGCGGCGGTGTCCCAACCCCACTGGTCGACGTCGACGCTGCCGCGGAACTGCGCGGCGGCCATGCCGATGGCTGCCTGCCGGATGCGGGTGCGGAATCCTTCCAGTTGCTCTTCGTCCAGCGGCTGCTGGATGCCTTCGCGGTAGCCTTTGCCGCGGATGCCCTTCTTGACGTACAGCAACTTGGCGCCGCCGCCGTGGTGCTCCCCCAGTTCGCCGAGAAAGTCGTCGAGCACGCCGGCGGCGTAGGCGAGCTGGTAGGCGCCCAGTTGCGGATGCGCGTTGATGGCGTCTGCGCTCGTGATGGCGTTCCCCGTTTTCAGATCCACGATCACTACCGACCCGTCGCGGGAGCGTTCCACGCGGTCGATGGACCCGTTCACGGTAGCGCGGCCCACTGACAGCGTGAATCTTCCTTCGGCGGCGACCAGCTCCTTGCCGGCACCGGCGAAGTCGCCGAGGTATTCGGCCAGGCCGCCGGCGAGGATGCGGGCGGCCCGCTTTTGTTGTTCCGCGAGCCAGGGCGACTCGAAGACGAGCTCGTTCCAGCGGCTCTCGATGGCGGCGGTCAACGCGTCGACGCTCGGGTCGGTGGCGGTCTCCATGGCCCAGTGCACGATCGTGCCGATTCCCATGGCGGTGCTGGAGCTGCCGCCGGAGACGGACTGGATGAACCAGTCCAGCGGTGACTCTTCGAACAATTCCAGTTTGGACGGGGAGACCGGCACCGGCTCGTCGTCGTCGAAGAGCGGCTCCAGGCTCGACAGCGGCAGCGTGCCGTGCCACTGCGCAGGGTCCGCGCCCGGCACCTGCTCCGACGCGAGCCGTGCCAGGGCGGATGCCGCCTGGCGCGCCGAGGCGGCATCCGCCGGCGAAGCCAGCTCGCGCCGCAACGCCCCGGTGAGTCCGCGCAGCGACAGCGGTGGCAGCGGTGCCGGATCGCAGGTCGCGGCGTCGCGCGGCAGCAGCGCGAAGAAGACGCTGGCCGCTTCATCGTCGTTTGCCACGGCCGAGACGATGACCTGCGCTCGGGCGCGGGACACGGCGAGTGCGAACATCCGCAGTTCATCGTGCAGCACCTCTTTGCGTCCGTCGATCCCTTCCGGCTGGCCGCTCACGACGCGGGCGAACTCCTGAGGGTAGAGCAGCGACCCGCGGGACTTGAGGTTCGGCCAGATACCGTCCTGCACCCCGAGCAGGGCGACCACCTCGAATTCGAGGCCGATGGCACCCGACGGTGTGGTCACGAGCACGCTGTCGCCGCCGGAGCGGGGCGACAGGGTGTCTTCCGGCACCTCGGCGTCGAGCACCGCCTCGAGGAACACGCTCGGGCCGGAGTCGGGTTGCCGTTCCACGAACCGGGTCGCCGCGGTGAACAGGGCGAGCACCCCGTCGAGGTTGTTGTTGGCCTCCGCCGCGAGGATGCCGGTGCCGAGCGCCTGCGTGCGCCAGGCGTCGGCCAGTCCGCTGCGCTTCCACACCAGCCAGAGCAACTCCTCGATCGTTCCCCCGGAGGCCGCCAGCGCGCGCACCTCCGCGAGCGTGCCGGCCAGGTGGTCGGCGTTCCGGGCGACGCGGGAGTCGATGCTGGCCAGCCGTCCGGGGGCCGACAGTGCATCCACGAGTAGTTCGTCGCTGCTGCGACGGCCGTCGCCGGCCAGTTCCTCGGCGCGCAGCGCCAGACGCAGCCGGCGCAGCGCCAGCCGGTCTAGGCCGCCGAACGGGCCGAGCAGCAGCTCGCCGGCCCGTTCGGGGGTCAGCGGCGTGCGGCCGATACCGACATCGACAACGCCCAGCAGGTTCCTCGCGGCGCCGTGGTCGCGCAGCGCGGTTCCGCCCGACGCGGTGCGGGTCGGCACGTCGGCCAGGGCGAGCGCCCGCGCCACCGCGGGCACCTGGGCGCCGCTGCGAACGATCACCGCCATCTGCTGCCAGCCGATGCCGCCGAGCAGATGATGCTCCCGCAGCCGGCGAGCGACCGTCGCCGCTTCGCGCGCCGGTGTGCCGGCGGTCAGCCGCAGCACCGCCTCGGCGCGCGCCGCGCCGAGACTGCCGGCGCTGCGGTGACCGACCGTGCCGGCCGTGCCGATCCGGTCGGTGATGGCGCGGGTGAAGCCGCGCAAGCCCGGACCGTGCCGGTAGACGGTTCCCAGGTTCAGGGTGCTGACCTGCCGGCCGAGCACGGCGCCCAGCCGCCCCAGCACATCCGGTTCGCCGCCGCGGAACGCGTTCGTGGCGACATCGGGGTCCCCGAACGCGACGACCGCGATCCCCCGGCGAGCCAGCGCGGCGATCAGGTTGACGGTGGATTTGGTCGCCTCCTGCAGGTCGTCGACCAGCACCAGCTTCAACGCCGCGACCGTTTCGCCCGGCTCGCCGTCCGCCAGCGCCAGGCAGGCGGCACGCACCAGCTCGGCGGAGTCGAGTTGGTCGGGCCGGGCGCCGCCCATCACCTGCAGATACTCGGCGGTGAAGTCGGCGGCGGCGACCCATTCCGGATGCCCGTGGTGCAGTCCGAGGGCGCGCAACCGGCTCGGCGTGACGTCGTATTCGGTGGCGCGCATCATCAGTTCACGCAACTCGGTGCGGAATCCGCGCAGGCGGCGCACGTCGGGGCCGAGCGGATCGGGCCAGTCGGGGCCGGTGCCGTCGGCGAGGTGCCCGGCGAGCAGGTGGCCGATGTCGCTGTCCTGGTCCGATCCGGTGAGCAGCCGCGGCGGCGTGCCGCCGGAGGCCCGCCGGTCGTTTCCGACGATATCGAACGCGATCGAGTTGACGGTGCGGGCGAGCGGGCCGCTGGTGGCGATGCCCAGTCGGAGGGCGAGTGAGTCGCGCAGTGCTGTCGCCGTGGACCTGGAGGTGGTGAGCACGAGCACCTCCTCCGGCGGCCAGCCGTCCGCGAGCACCCGCTGCGCCACGAGTTCGATGAGCGTGCTGGTCTTACCGGTGCCCGGCGCGCCGAGCACCGCCGCGCAGGCATCCTGCGGCAGGGCGAGCACCGCCGACTGGGACAGGTCGAGTTTGCTCATGTCTGAACGCTAGCGGCTTGCGCCGACAGTGAACGGGAGCGCGGTCCGCCGCTGTTCTGTCGTAATCTAGGCGCGTGGACATTCGCATCGGCATCATCAATACTTCCCGCGAGATCAATTTCGAATCCTCGCAGTCCGGCAACGACGTCGAGAACATTGTGCAAGAGGCACTGGAGTCCGGCGCCAAATTCATGAAGCTTCTCGACAACAAGGGACGGATTTTCATTGTTCCGATGGCGACGTTCGCCTACATCGAGGTCGGCTCGGAGGAGTCCCGCCGCATCGGTTTCGTCGCCTGAGCATGGAGATGCTGTTCGTCGTCCTGGGGGGCCTGCTCCTCGGGATCGGCGTGTACTACCTGCTGCCGGGCAAGGACAGCTACGGTGCTGCCCTGCTGCCGGCGGCGGCCGGCGCCGCGACGGCGGTGGTGTGGGCCGGGCTCACCTGGGCGGGCTGGAAGTTCGACGGCGGCTGGATCTGGGTGATCGCCTTGGCGGCGGCGGTTGCCGCGTCGGCGCTCATCGGGTTGGTGCTGGCGCGGGTTCGCTCCGCCTCGGACGAGCGGATGTTCGAGAAGCTCAGCAAGGCGTAGCCGGTTCTACGCGGTCAGGCCCAGGTCGTCCATCCTGCGCGTGTGCGCCGCGATCAATTCGGTGAAGACGGGCTCGAGGCGCGCGTCATCCGGTGCGGTATTTTCCGGCAGGGCGAGGGCGGCACGCGCCATCAGCAGGGTGTCCCCGACCAGGCGGCGTCCCCACATGGCCAGCCGGGACGCCAGCCGCGGGTTGGCCTCGATCGCGTCACGAAGCACGGCGGCGAGAAGTTGTGACTCTTCGTCCCCGGACAGCAGCGCTGTCATCTTGGCCGGGTAGTCGCCGGGCAGCCCTTCAGCCAGGCTGACGAACAACTCGTCGAGGATGCCCGCGGTGACGTAGCAGGTGGTCAGGGTCTCGTGCCAGTCCGCGCCGAGCGTGGTGCGGCGGAACTCGTCGATGCGCCGCGAGTACGACGCCATCACCGTGCCGGGGTCATCGCCGCGGCGCTCGATCTCCGCGACGAGACCGCGGTGCTTGGCCAGTGACACGGCGGCGATCTTGGTGACCGCCTCTTTCGCGGCTGTCGACGGAGCCGGCTCAAGGCATCCGGTCAGCGTCTCGAAAATCGACAGCTGAAGATAGGCGGCCTGACCGAGGTAGCGGGCGATGTCCGGGGTCAATTCGCGCAGGCCGACGTGGTTCACCACGAGCGAGGAGGTATCGCGACGCGATTTCGGCTTGGGGGCGCCGCCTCGGATGGCGCGACGACGACCGAACAAGCTGACCACGGCCAATAGCCTACGGCAACAAGCCGACGCGCCATCGGAGGCCCGCTCGCAGACGCAGCGCAGCTACGGCGGGTAAACTGGCCTCAGTCCCCCTATTCTGACGGGGGTTTTACGCCCTGACGACAAAGTGGGCGTATCCGCTCCACCTAATGACAGGGCAGTACTTCTTTTGACATTTTCAGATCTCTCCATAGACCACGACATGGTGGATGCGCTGGCGGCGGAAGGGATCGTTGAACCGTTCCCGATCCAGACGCAGTGCATCCCGATGGGCCTCGCCGGCCAGGACATCATCGGCCAGGCCAAGACCGGAACCGGCAAGACTCTCGCCTTCGGCCTGCCGCTGTTGCAGGAACTCGGCCTCGATCCAGAGCCCGGCGTGAAGGCGCTCGTGGTCGTCCCCACCCGCGAGCTGTGCGTGCAGGTGGCCGAGGATCTCGTGCTGGCCTCCAGCAACCGCTCCACCCAGGTCGTCGCCATCTACGGCGGCAAGGCCTACGAGGGCCAGATCGAGCAGCTCAAGGCCGGCGCGCAGGTCGTCGTCGGCACCCCGGGCCGGCTGCTCGACCTCGCCGGGCAGCACCTGCTGTCGCTCAAGAACGTCAAGGTGATGGTGCTCGACGAGGCCGACAAGATGCTCGACCTCGGCTTCCTGCCCGACGTGGAGAAGATCTTCGCGTTGACCAACCCGACCAGGCACACCATGCTGTTCTCGGCCACCATGCGCGGCCCGGTGGTGGCGCTCGCCCGCCGGTTCATGAACCGGCCCATCCACATCCGCGCGTCGGATCCCGATGAGGGCCTCATGCAGGCCAACATCAAGCACGTCGTCTACCGGGCGCACAGCCTGGACAAGGACGAGGTCATCGCGCGCATCCTGCAGGCCGAGGGTCGCGGCAAAACCGTGATCTTCACGCGCACCAAGCGCGCCGCCGCCAAGCTCGCCGAGGAGCTGCACGACCGCGGCTTCAACACCACCGCGGTGCACGGCGACATGAACCAGGAGGCGCGCGAGCGCTCCATGGCCGCGTTCAAGGCCGGCAAGAAGGACGTCATGGTGGCCACGGATGTCGCCGCCCGCGGCATCGACGTCGACGACGTGACCCACGTGATCAACCACACCATCCCCGAGGACGAGAAGAACTACCTGCACCGCGTCGGCCGCACCGGCCGGGCCGGCAAGACCGGCATCGCCGTCACCTTCGTGGACTGGGACGACATGCACAAGTGGACGCTGATCAACAAAGCGCTCGACTTCGGCGTGCCGGAGCCGATCGAGACGTACTCGTCGTCCCCGCACCTGTACACGGACCTGGACATCCCCGCGGAAGCCAAGGGCCGCCTGCCCGGCGCCGGTCCAGCCGCCGTGCGGCCGCGGAGCACCGACAAGGCCCGCTCGGGCGGTCAGCGGCACTCGGGCGGTCGCTCGCAGCGCACAGCGGCGGCCGGCGCCCCGGCCGGGCAACGCTCATCCGAGTCGAAGCCGGAGACCTCACGCACTCCGCGGTCCCGGCAGCGCACCCGTCGCAGCACGCCTCCGGCCGCGTAGCGTTCAGCCGTAGAACGGTGCGGAGCCGGTGCCGGCGGCGATGAGCCGCTCAAGCACCGCGGGCTCCGTGAAGTTCTCGCCGAGCCGGTTCGACTTGCCGTCGCCGTGGTAGTCGCTGGAACCGGTGACCGCCAGTGAGAACTGGGCCGCCAGTTCGGTGAGCCGTTCCTTGCCGTCGTCGGTGTTATCCCGGTGTCGGATCTCCAGCCCGAACAGGCCGGCATCCACGAGCTCGGCCAGCCTGTCCTCGGACACGACTTTATCGCGGCCGCGGGTACCGGGGTGGGCGAGCACCGGCACACCGCCCGCCGCGCGCACCAGCTTCACCGCGTCCAGCGGATTCGGCGCGTAGTGCGCCTGGAAGTAGTTGCTGCGCGGATGCAGGATGTCGGCGAAGGCCGCGCCACGGTCGGCCACGATGCCCAACGCGACGAGGGCATCGGCGATGTGTGGTCGGCCGACGGTGGTGCCGTCGGAGGTCTGCGCCAGAACGTCGGCCCAGGCAATCGGGTAGTCCACCCCGATCCGTCTCACGATGGCCTCCGCCCGGTGCAACCGCGATTCGCGGATCCGGGCCGTCTCGTCGAGGATGCCGGGATCGAGCGGGTCGAAAAGATATGCCAAAAGATGCACGCTTCTGCCGTCCAGTTGCGTGCTCAGCTCCATCCCGGGGATCACGGTCAGTCCCGTGCCGCGGGCGGCGGCCATGGCCTCCTGCCAGCCCGCGCTGGAATCATGGTCGGTGAGGGCCACGGCGCCCAGGCCGGCGCGCACGGCGGAGGCGATGAGCTCGGCGGGCGGCTCGGTGCCGTCTGACACGCTGCTGTGGGTGTGCAGATCGATCGCGCCGGCCATGGTTCCATGCTAGTTGGCGGCAATCCGGGCGGTTTACGGCCGGGAATGAGTTCCTCTCGGCTGCGGCGTGTCGGCCGGAAACGGTGGTGCCGTGACCTCCATAATGGGGACACGATCTTACCGAAGGGAGCGCGCGGTGCTGTTTTCCAAATACCGGAGTGCTGGCCGCGATGTCTACGCGCCCAACACGGCGGATCTGCATGACCTCGTCTACGAGCTAGTCCGTACTCGCCTGACGACTGCGATCGGCCGCGACGGTTCCTTCGCCGTGGCGGTGCGTCACCCCGATGACGACGACGCGTTCTTCAGCGAAGTCTTCGCCGACAGCATCGCGCGCGACATCGCCGCATCGCTCGCCGCCACCCATTCGGTGCCGGTGCCGCTGGCGGCCCCGCGCCTGGTCGCCTAGAAGTAGGTTTCCACCGCGTCGACGACGCTCGGATGCGGTAGTGACGCGTCGTCCACGACCGGCATCAGCCGCCACTTGTCGAACGCCGTGCACGGATGCGACAGGCCGAACCGCACGACGCTGCCGACCGGAAGCGCGTCGGCGCCGGCGCCCTCACCCAGTTGCAAGAACGTGTGCTGGTCGTTGAGCTTTGTCACCCGGCTGCCGGAGAGCGTCCTGGCGCTGTCCGCGTCGGAGGCGCCGACGATCCGCTGCGGTGTTGGCAGCCCCTCGTCGAACGGGAAATCCCGGCGCCCACCGTCGAGGATGGCCAGCCGCGGTTCCGGGCGGGAGAGCACTCGCGCCCAGCCGTGCATCGCCGCATGGAAGCGCTGCTCGGCCGGCGCATGCGCAAACGGTGAGATTCCGCGGTAGAACCCGTCGTCGTGCACCTGGTAGGCACCGGAGCGCAGCACCACCGTCGCCGAGTCCACCAGCGGTGCCAGGTGCTGGGCCACCAGGTCGAAGTAGGCGCTGCCGCCGGCGCTGACCACCGGGCGCAGGCCCGCGTAGCCGATGCCGGCCTCCAGTCGGTGGTGGAGGTCGACGACGTCGTCCAGATACCGGCCGATGGCATCCAGGCCTGAGACGCTGCGGTCGTGCGTGATCGGGCCCTCGTAGGCGCCAACGCCCGCGAGCCTCAGGCTCCGCGACGCCGCAATGGCGGCCGCGACCGCCAGTGCGGCGTCGATCGACCGGGCGCCGGTGCGTCCGCGGAGCGTGCCGAGCTCCACCAGCACGTTCACCGGGGATGGCAGCTCGAGGCCGGCCAATACCGATTCCATGCCGCGAACGGCATCGAGGCTGTCCGCCCAGCAGTAGAACTCGAAGTGCGGATGCGCGCACCGTTCCGCGGCCAGCCAGCGCAGCGCCACCGGATCGATCAGCTCGTTGGCGAGCAGGATGCGGTCCACGCCGAAGGAGCGCGCCACCTGCACCTGCCAGCCGGTCGCCAGGGTGAGCCCCCACGCTCCGGCGTCGAGCACCTGCCGCCACAGTGCGGGCGCCATGGTCGTCTTGCCGTGCGGGGCGAGCCGGATGCCGCGGGCGGCGCTCCACCTGGCCAGCAGCGCCACGTTGTGCGCCATGGCGTTCGCGTCGGCCGTCACCAGCGGAGTCGCGAATTCCTCCAGGCCGGGACGCTTCGAGAGAAAGTCGTCGAGCGCCGCACCCCAGCTGTGTGGGGGGAAGGACTTGTACGCCGGCCCCAGAATAACGCCGGCCATCGCCAACTCCTCGTATGTTGATCACCCTGCCGGCCATCGGTGCGCCGGTGTACCCAGGCTACTGCCGGACCGCGGCCCGACCGGCGCCGCGCCGTTGAGCGCGCGCGTGCCGCACAGGTAGGATGGTGGCATGAAAGCTATCGGCTACGTCGTCTCCTTCGGGGTGTTCCTGTTGGGCTTGTTCCTCATGGGACTGGCGTTCGAAATCTCAGCTTTCCAGCCCGAGACCTTCTTCTTAGGTCTGCTGGCGATGTGCGGCGGGTTCTTCATCCCGATCCACATCCTGCCGCGCATCAACGGCCGCTGACGCACACGTCGCGCACGAGGATTTAACGAACAAACGCCGTTGCTACTCCCCCAAGTAGCAACGGCGTTTTCGGTGTCGAACACCAACCCCCCGGTGATTCCTAGACGCTAACAGCGTGTTGTCCTGTGCTGCTATACCCCAGTACAGGGGGAGCCTGGCCTAGTGTGGAGGCAGGAGGCGGCATGCCAGGCGTGGTCGACTATCTGATCGTGGGTGCCGGTTCCTCAGGATCCGTGCTCGCAGCCCGACTCAGTTCCAGGGCGGATGCCTCGGTGCTTCTCCTCGAGGCAGGCGCGGCAAGGTGCTCGGCGGCTCCTCCTCCATCAACGCGATGATGTGGGTGCGCGGCTATGCCGCGGACTACGACAGGTGGGCCGAACTCGCCGGTGCCGGCTGGGGCTACCGGCAGCTGCAGCCGTACTTCGCCCGCATCGACCAGACGATGCACATCGAGCCACAGCGCAGCCCACGCCGACACACCGCCCGGTTCCTCGCCGCGACCGACGAACTCGGCCTGCCGCGGGCCGAGCCTAACTCGGCGCAGCCGGACGGATTCGTGCAGACGCTGGTCACCCAACACCGAGGCCGGCGCTTTTCGGCGGCGGACGGCTACCTGAAGCCGGTGCGGCACCGCAGCAACCTCACGGTGCTCACTGGCGCCCAGGCGACCAGAGTGCTCTTCGAGGCGCCGGCGACGGGCCGCGCCGAGCTGCCGCAGTCGAATATGTCCGCGGCGGTATACGTCACACGGTGCGGGTCGCCAAGGAGGTGATCCTCGCGGGTGGTGCGCTGAATTCGCCGCAGTTGCTGATGCTGTCCGGTGTCGGCGACGGCGACGAATTGCGCGCACACGGCATCGACGTGGTGGCCGACCGGACGGAGGTCGGCAAGAACCTGGTCGACCACCTGGTCAGCGGTCTGATCGTCGAGGTCGCCGGCGGCAGTCTCAGTGCCGCCGGCCGGCCCGCGCAGCTGATCGACTACCTGCTGCGCCGCCGCGGCATCACCCTCGGGGTGCTGCTCGAGCAGCCGCGCAGCCACGGCACGGTTGGCCTGGCCTCCGCTGATCCGATGGCCGCGCCGCTGATCGATCCGCGGTACCTCAGCGATCCGGACGGCGCCGATCGACGCGCGATGCTGGCCGGACTGCGGCTGGCCGATCGCATCCTGCACGCTGCGGCGTTCCACGGTGTGGTGGGCGACTATATCGCGCCGGAGGGCGGCGGCAGCCTGGCCGCGGAGGAACGGTACGTCGCGGCCCCTGAGCAGTATGCACATACCATGTACCACCCGGTGGGGACCTGTCGAATGGGATCCGATGCGGCGTCGGTGGTCGATCCTCAGCTGCGGGTGCGCGGCGTGGAGGGCCTGCGGGTCGCGGATGCGTCGGTGATGCCGACGATCATCCGGGGCCACACGCACGCGCCGACCCTGCTGATCGGCGAGCGCGCTGCCGATCTGATTCTGGCCTGACGACTTCCTGCCCGACGACTTCTGGCCGACAACTTCTGGCCCGACGACACCGGCCGGCCCGCAGCAAAGACTGCGAACCGGCCGGAATCGACTCAGCTGGTGATCAGTGAACCGGGGCAGCCTCCGGCTCGTCGTTGCCGGCCAGCAGCTCGTCCTCCACGGACTTCTCCAGGTCGGCGACCTTCGGGTCGTGCTCGTCGGCGCCGTAGTCGCTCGGGTTGGTGCTGTCGACGCCGTCCTTGACCTTGAGGGCCTTGAAGACGACGGTGAGCACCACCGCGACGATGGCGTTGATGACGAACGCGGTGATCGCGATGTACACCGGGATGTCGGTGAACGGGATCGCCGCGACGGATCCGCCGAAGTGGGCGTGGGTCACCGGGTTGACGACGTTCCAGGCCGCCCAGGTGCCGTAGCCGATACCGACGGCCCAACCAATGAGCAACGCGGTCTTGTGGAACCACCTGGTGTACAGGCCCGCGACGATCGAGGGGAAGGTCTGCAGGATCCAGATGCCGCCGAGCAGCTGCATGTTGATCGCCGCGGACTGGTCCATGATCAGCACGAAGATCAACGCACCGAATTTGACCACGAGGGAGGTGACTTTCGATACCTTCGCCTCTTGCTCCGGCGACGCGTTCGGCCGGAACAGGTCCCGGTAGATGTTGCGGGTGAACAGGTTGGATGCCGCGATCGACATGATCGCCGCAGGCACCAGAGCGCCGACCGCGATTGCCGCCAGGGCGACTCCCGCGAACCAGGCCGGGAAGTTGTCCAGGAACAACTGCGGCACGATGAGCTGCGGGTTGATCTTGCCGTCCACGCCCATCGGCACGGTGCCGGCCTTGATGGCGACGTAACCGAGCAGCGCGAGGAAGCCGAGCATCACCGTGTAGAGGGGCAGGACGACCGCGTTGCGGCGGATCGTGTTGCGGCTCTTGGTGGCCAGCACGCCGGTGATGGTGTGCGGGTACATGAACAGCGCCATGGCCGAGCCGAGCGCGAGCGTCCAGTATGCGTTGAAGCTGGTCGCCCCCGGGATGATCGAGCCGACCGCCTTCTGCGTCGCCGGGTTGACCGCGGCCATCTTCGTCTCCGCGGAGTCAAAAATCGCTCCCCAGCCGCCCATGTGCGACGGCAGCCAGATGATGGCGACCACGATGGCGAGATAGATGAGCAGGTCCTTCACCACGGCGATGGTCGCCGGGGCGCGCAGGCCCGCGGTGTACGTGTAGGCGGCGAGCACGGCGAACGCGATGATCAGCGGTAGGTCGGCCATGAACCAGTTCTCACCACTGCCCAGACCGAGCACGGAGAGCACCGCCTTGATGCCGACGAGCTGCAGCGCGATGTACGGCATGGTCGCCAGGATGCCGGTGACGGCGATCGCGACGGACAGCGGCTTGCTGCCGTAGCGGCCCTTGATGAAGTCGGCCGGAGTGACGTAGCCGTGGCGGTGTGAGACCGACCACAGGCGCGCCATCAGCAGGAACACGATCGGGTACAGCACGACCGTGTACGGCACGGCGAAGAACCCGGTGACCGATCCGGTGCCGTACATGGCGGCCGGGACGGCGATGAACGTGTAGGCGGTGTACAGGTCGCCGCCGAGCAGGAACCAGGTGATCCAGTTACCGAAGCTGCGTCCGCCGAGGCCCCATTCGTCCAGGGACTTGAGGCCGCGCTCTTCCGGCTTGACCCGCCACCGCACGGCCATGAAGCCCATGACGGCGACGAGGGTGAAGATGATGATGACGACGGCCAGAGCCACGCCATGGACCGGATGTCCGGTGGTTGCCGCGGCAACGGAGCTCGAAACGGAGCCGATCATCGCTGTCCTCCCTTGGTGGCAGCGTCATCGGTGCGCACTGCGGCGCGGCGCCGGTTGTCCTCACGGGTGACGATCGCGTAGGTGGCCCAGAGCAGGGCGGCCTCAATGAAGACCCAGAGGATCTGGTACCAGTAGAAGAAGGGGAACCCGAACAGTTCCGGTCCCTTCTTGGCGTACATGGGTACCAGCAGTGGAAGAACGATTCCCGCGGCCAGGAGGATTCCTGCGAGAATGTAAGGCCCGGGCCGTGCTGGCCCGCGCGTGGGTGTGTCAGAACGTGACATCGGTGTCTCTTCTAGAGTCGGGCGTTCGACGGGATTTCCGCCGGAACTTGAGACTCGGCGGCGTGCATTTTTTGTGATCGCGTCGGCCGGCAAACAGGGCTCCGCAGACGAGGATATACCCTGGGATTATCCTGTGAACACCGGGCCGGCGTCAGCTCCGGTACGCCCGGCCGGCAACGACAAGGCGATCGCGTAGCCGGCCGCAAGGAGCACGAGCACCGTGCCCACCTCGCCGGGCCAGCCGAACGCCGCGTAAAACAATCCGCCGACGAAACCGGCGATGCTGGAGCCCACGTGGTAGCCGAAGAGGTAGACGGCCGAGGACTGCGCCCGCTGCCTGGCTCCCCAGGAACTCACCCAGCCGCTGATCACCGAGTGCGCGCCGAAGAAGCCGAACACCGTGGCGGCGGTGCCGACGAGCACGAACGGCAGCGTGTCGACCAGGCTCACGACTGCGCCGGCGGCCATGATGGCCATGCCCAGCAGCAGGATGCTGCGCCGGCCCCGCCGATCGGTGAGCCCACCCATCCAATTGGAGCTGACGGTGCCGAACAGGTAGAGCACGAACACCAGCGCCACCAGAGTGGGCGGCAGATCGAACGGGCTGGCGACCAGTCGGTACTGCAGGTAGTTGAAGAACGACACCAGCCCGCCCATCAGCACGAAACCGATCAGCGCGAACCTGATGATCACCGGGTCGCGCAGCGGACCACGGATGCCGGCCAGTCGTTGACGCATCGTGCCGGGCGCCGGCACGAAATGGTGGGATTGCGGCAACCGCAGCGCCACCCAGATCCCGCCGGCCAGGCAGAAGCTACCGACGACCGCCATCGCGACCCGCCAGTTGAGTGCACCGGCGATGAGCCCGCCGGCTAGGCGACCGCTCATCCCACCCAGGCCAGTCCCGCTGACGTACAACCCCATCGTGGTGCCCAAACCGGACGGGTGGAACTCCTCGGCGATGTACGCCATCGCCACGGCCGGTAGGCCGGCCAGCACCAGGCCGGTGAGGATCCGAACGGTCAGCAGGGCGCCGAAGCTCGGCACGATCGAGGCCACCAGGGTGAGCAGCGCGGCGGACAGCACCGCGCCCACGAGCACTCCGCGACGACCCTGGCCCTCCGACCATGACGCGGCGACGATGACGGCCACCGCCAACGGCAGCGTGGTCAGCGACAGGGTGAGGCTCGCGACGGCCGGTGAGACGGAGAAGTCCCGGCTGACATCCGGCAGAATGCCCTGCACGACGTAGAGCATCGCGAAGGTCATGAATCCCGCGGCGAACAGCACCCGGCTGGTCCGACGATATTCCGGGGTGCCGCGGCGCAGCGACGGGATCCCCTCTGGCACGATGTCCACGGTCAGCGGACCCCTTACTCTTGGGGACCGAAGAAGGCGCCGATCGCGTTCGACAGCGCCGCGGGCGCATCGGCGTGGCACAGTTCTCGCGCCGAGTGCATCGACAACAGCGGGATGCCGACGTCCAGCGTGCGGATGCCGAGCCGGGTCGCGGTGAGCGGACCGATGGTGGAACCGCAGGGCACGTCGTTGTTCGACACGAAGTGCTGGTAACGCACGCCGGCCTGCTCGCAGCAGCGGGCCCAGAGGGCCGCACCGTGCGCATCCGTCGCATAGCGCTGGTTGGCGTTGATCTTCAGCAGCGGACCGCCGTCGATGGTGGGGGTGTTGACCGGGTCGTGCCGCTCCGGGTAATTGGGGTGCACCGCGTGCCCGGCGTCGGCGGACAGACACCAGGAGGCGGCGAACGCCTGGCCGCGCTCGGACACGGTGGCACCCAGGCCGGCGCCGATGCGGCTGAGAATGTCGGCGAGCAGCGGGCCGCTGGCGCCGGAGCGCGACGCCGAGCCGAGTTCCTCGTGGTCGAAGGCGGCGAGCACGCTGATCTGGTCGGTGTCGTCGGGGGCGGACAGCAGCGCCTGCAGACCGGCGTGCACCGAGGAGAGGTTGTCCAACCGGCCGGCCGCGAAGAACGCGCCGTCCAGTCCGAAGACGGCCGGGGCCTGTGTGGCGGCGGTGAGGAGGTCGTAGCCGGCGACCTCCGCGGCGTCGAGTCCGGCGAGCGCCGCCAGGTGGTCGAGCAGGTCCGTCGCCGCTGCGTCGACGCCGAAGACCGGGGTGAGGTGGCGTTGCCGGTCGAGGGTGAGCGCATCGTTCACCGTGCGGTCAAGATGCACCGCCAGTTGCGGGATGCGCAGCAACGCCCCGGTGCGCACCAGGTGCTCGGTGCCGTCGCGGCTGACGAGCCGGCCGGCCAGTTCCAGTTCGCGGTCCAGCCACGAGTTCAGCAGCGGACCGCCGTACACCTCCACCCCGGCCTGCAGCCAGCCGTGTGAGGCGATGGTGGGCTTCGGCTTGAGCTTGAAGCCGGGCGAGTCGGTGTGGGCGCCCAGGATGCGGAACCCGGTGGCCGGGCCGGCGGAAGCCGGCTGAATCCAGGCGACGATCGCGCCGTCGCGGACGACGAAGCGGCGGGCCGGGCCGGCGGCATCCGGCCACGGTTGTGTCTCGTCGAGCCGGCGGAATCCGGCGGCGGTCAGACGCCGGGCCGCCTCGGCCGCCGCGTGGTACGAGGACGGCGATGCGGCGATGAAATCAGCGAGATCGCCGAGATGCGCTGAGGAATCCATGTTTCAAGACTAGGCCCGAGGGCGTTCGGACACCGTTCACCCGGAGTTCATGCTTCGGGAAGGTGTGCGTCACGGCACCTTCTTAGCGTAGGTCGCGGGTCGGCAACGGCCGGCACAGCACACCAACCTTCCGAAAGGGAAACCCATGAACATCCAGCGTCCCCATGTGCGCTCCATCACCGCACGCGTCGCCAGCACCATCGCCATCGCCGCTGTGGCGGCGATCGCCTTGTCTTCGTGCGCCAGCAACGAGTCACCGGCGGCGGCGGGCACCAGCGCCGCGCTGACCGGCACGCTCAACGGGTCGGGTGCGTCGTCGCAGGGCAGCGCATCCGATGCCTGGGTCGCTGCCTTCCAAACCGCCAATCCGGAAGTGACGGTCAACTACTCCCCCGACGGCTCAGGCGCCGGACGCAAGGCGTTCATCGCCGGAGGGGTGCAGTACGCCGGCAGCGACTCGGCGCTGTCCGACGAGGAACTGGGCGGAAGCTTCGCCGCGTGCGCACCGGACTCCGCGGCCCTCGACCTCCCGGTCTATATCTCGCCGATCGCGGTGATCTTCAACGTCGCGGGCGTGAGCAAACTGAACCTGGATGCGGCCACCATCGCCGGGATCTTCAAGCGTGCGATCACGAAATGGAACGACCCGGCGATCGCGGCGCTGAACCCGGGAGCCGAGTTGCCGAGCGCGGCGATCACCGCGGTGCACCGCTCGGATGACTCTGGCACGACCAAGAACTTCGCCGACTACCTGCACCAGGTGGCCCCGGAGGTGTGGGACGCCAAGCCGGCCGACACATTCCCCTACACCGCAGGCGAAGCAGCCCAGGGTACCTCCGGGGTGGTCGACGCGGTGACCAACGGGGTGAACACGATCGGCTACGCGGATGCCTCGCGTGCCGGAAAGCTGGGCGTCGCGGCACTGAAGGTCGGCGATTCGTTCGTTCGGTACAGCGCCGAAGCGGCCGCGGCGGTCGTCGCCGGATCTCCGCTGGCCACCGGCCGGGCCGCGAACGACATCGCGATCACCCTCGATCGGAAGACCACCGATGCCTCCCACTACCCGCTGGTGCTGGTGAGCTACCTGATCGCCTGCCAGCAGTACCCGGATGCCGCCACCGCGAAGCTGGTGAAGGCGTACCTCGGGTTTGTGTCCGGCTCCGCGGGTCAGCAACAGGCGGCGGACTCCGCCGGCTCGGCGCCGCTGTCCGGCGGGCTGGCGGCCACGGTGGCGGCGGCCGTCGCGTCGATCAAGTGACACTGCTCGCGCGTTCACGCCCGCAGGCTCCGAAAGTGGCCGCGCTCGGCGGCGGTCAGGATGTTCTGTGGCGTAGCTGAGGGTGGTGCGAATGCGGCATCGGCTGGGCAACTCACCTCAGTGAGCGCCGCCGCGACCTCCTGCGCACCGGTCATGACCACAGCTTGTCGCGGCCCAGGGCGCCGGCAAAGGGTCTTACGGCCGGTCAGCGGCCGAGCACTCCCGCGCCGTGGCTTCGGCTCCACACCCGCCGCCGGAGTTGGCGGGCCACCCGATATCCGTCCCTGGTCAGGTGGCGGAGCGGATCATTCACTTCCCGTATTGGGCCCTTCCCCGCCAGCCACGCGCTCCGGTAGGGCAATGGCTGGGAAAGTTCCCCCAGGAACCAATCCCAATTGGCTTCGGACATGCTGTCGTGGTAGTGAAGCAACCGGGCCGAGGCCAGGCCTTCGGAACTGAGATGGTCACGGAAGTGCGAGGCGATGCCATAATTCGACGCACCGGGAAGGTTCATCGTGTGCGCGTGCATCCGCACGGCGGCGAGCCCAAGGGCGACCTGATCGGTCCAAAAGAGTTTGTCCAGGTTCGACGCGTCAGTGCGATCCAGGATGGCTTCGATGACCTCCCGCCACGCGTCGATGAAGCCCGATGCCGGGCGGTAGACGAAGATGCCGGCATTCCAATACAGTCGGACTCGCTGATCATCGGCGGCGGTGCGCACCCAGGGCAGGTCCTCCGTGGTGAGCCCGACGTCTGAGCAGACCTTCTGCCAGTACGGCTCAAACTCATCGCCGGGACCACTGGTTCCGATGTTCTTGTCCCGCGGGCACGCCGCGAGGTCTAGTCCATCATCCAGGAGCAGTTTCTCGGGTGGTCGGAGCACAAGAACGTCGCTGTCAAGCCAGGCCAGCAGGTCTCCTTGCGCGCGGCTCTCCGCGGATTTCAAGACAAAATACTTGTTCAAGTACGGCATCCACGAGTACCGGTTGCGCGGGACGCTCCTGACGTACTCCACTTCGAGTTGCTCGAAGCGGCGCAGCGTGGAGGCGCGCAAGCGCGGGCCCCGCCGGGGAGTCACCGCGATGACCCGGGCCCCGGCGAATGCCTCGCCGTAGCGGCGCAGGCTCTCCACCAGGCGGATGGCGCCTTCCTCCAACGGTCCGTATTCCACACAGCATGCAAAAGTGATCCTCTTCGCGGGTGGAAGTTCCGTGATCGACACAGTGCTCTCCCTTGAGTCAGGCGGCAGAGAGCTTCGGAGGCCTCTTGACGCACGGGCACTCCACTGGATGCCCGTGTGGCCGCACCGGCACCGCCGAATCGGCGGCGCCCACGGTGATCGCTGATCTCTGTTTCCTGGTCGATGACAAGTCACCGGAACGATCAGATTATTGACCAGCTATCGCTAGGCGGGGTCAGCATACAACTTCGTCGAATAAAGGTACAGACCCGCCTGACTCGAACAGGTGATCTCCCCGGTCCAGGACCTGGGAGATCACCTGTTATTGGCGTGGCGCCGACATGCTGGCTACGGGCGCTTCACGGTGATGACCGTCCCGTCGCTGTCACCCTCGGAATCGCTGTTTTCCGTCGGCTGGTATATCGAGGAGGCCGCCGTGACGTCGGTGACCGTGAACATCGTCGACTTGGTCGTCTTCTTGACGAAGAAGTCCGACACCGTGCAGCTGCCGTCCGCCGCCGTGATGCAGGTCTCCGTTCCGGTTCGCCCGCTGAACGTTCCGCTGACGGATGCGCCCGCGACGTGGGCCCCGTTCGAATCCAACACCGTAATGGTCACCTGCGGTTGCCAGTACGGCGACGATGCCGCGCTGACGTTGTCCAAATCCACAACATGATGGGTCACGGGCGCCGGAGTCGGAGTCGGTGTGGGCTCCGGAAGCGTGCCAGTGCCTTCCGGCTTGTTGAGCGTGACGTACACGGCATTTCCGTCCCACTCCATCCCGTCCTTGATGAGCCAAATCGCGTGGAAGGTGTCGTCTATGTGCGAAATAGTGGATCGGGCGCTGACCGTGCACGTGCCGTCGGCTGCAGTGACGCAACTCTGACCGTAGGAGTCGGTGAACGTTCCGTTCACGGTTGCGCCGGCAACGGGGGCTCCCGCCTGGTCCTTGATCGTGACGGTCGCTTGGGGTAGCCAGTACCCTGATTCAGCGGCGGGGATGCTGGCGTCAGTGGCGCTATCAATGATGATGGTCGGCAGCGCGGGAGGCGCGGGGAAATCGGCACAGTATCCGATTTGGAAGTAGTCCGGTGCGGTCTCGGCAAGATTCAGCGACCCCGAGCTGATCAGTTCATGTGACCCGTGGGCGTAGTAGAGGTTGCTGGCGGCGTCGTAGTCCACGATTTGGCTGTCCGACGTGAGACGATCAACGGACCAATCGGTGCAGACGAACTGGCTTCCCTTTTTCATCACCAGGGCGGAGTATGTGGCACTGCCAAACACCGACGAGATGGTGTCCGGGCTGGAGACGAGGCCGGAGACGCGGTACGAATGGGTGCTGCCATCGGCACCGTTGAAGTCCACCCAGCCCGACCCATAGAGGAAGGTGCCGGAGGCTGCTGGGCACCATGCGTCTTCGTAGTCGGGGTAGACCTGGCAGGTGGAGGTGTAGGTACCGTCAATGTCGAGGGTGATCAGCCCAGTTCCACCGTGGGAGACGGTCCACTGCCCGTCAATACTGGTAACCGCCTCGGCGGGTTGCGGGGCGGCCATCATTGCAATGCCCATGGCCAGAGCCGAGGCCATGGCCAGGACTGCGCCCAGCCGCTTCCTATCCCGGCGGTGTCGTGAGGCATCCGGCGGTTCGTCGTCGCCGGCGATACGGGGGACTAGTGATGTGAACATGGTGTTCCTTTCGATCCGGTCAGCAGCGACGTCGCATCGTGAGCGCCGGGGGGCGCCACTAACACTAATAGATGTTAGTTTTAGAGTGTAGACCCCGCGCCCGCACCGGTGTCAATGGCGTCATCGTGCGGACGCGGCCTAATTCTCGACTCCACCCAGTCGGTCAAAACTGTTCGGTTATAGAATTCGCTCATGCCCGGTGACAAGTCTTCGCTCGACGCAGACGTGCTAGCCCGGCTGGGCAGCCTGGACGATCCGGTGCGCCGACGCCTGTATGAATACGTCTGTGATTGCGACCAGCCCGCGGGCCGCGATCAAGCTGCGGCGGCGACAGGGATCAGCCGCACTCTGGCGGCCTACCACTTAGACAAGCTCGTGAAGGCCGGACTCTTGAGCGCCACTTACGCCCGCCCACCCGGGCGCAGCGGGCCCGGAGCCGGACGCCCGGCCAAGGTCTACAGTCGTGCCGAGCGGGAACTCTCCCTGAGCGTGCCGCCGCGCAACTATCCGTTGCTCGCCCGACTGCTGGTCTCCTCCGTAGACCGGGACCCCACCGGTTCGGTAGGCGCGGCGGTGAATCAGGCGGCGTTCGAAACCGGTCGCAGCGCGGGCGCAGACGCACATGGCGACCTGTTAGCAACGCTACGTAGCTGCGGATATCAACCCCGCACCACGGATGATGGCCGCATCGAGCTGTGCAACTGCCCGTTCCACACCCTCTCCCAAGATCACCGCGACGTGGTCTGCACCTTGAACCTGCAGCTCATCGAGGGTGTCTTGGCCAGTGGCGATCATCGGCAGATCCACGCCGAACTAGCCTTCCGCCCAAACCGCTGTTGCGTGGAGCTCACGAACTCGGAATGGGTGAATTCAGACGGTCGCCCGAACTTATTGCAGCAAAAGCAGTCGGGCGACTAACCCTTCTGGCCCTTCGTGACAATGAACGAGGTGGCCGATCCATCGAGACTGACGGTAACTGTCTGCCCGGCAGCGTTCGTGGCCGCTTGGGCCTGCTGGGGCAGTGCTACCAACACGGCAGCAGTCAGCAACATGGCGGCAGTAAGCACGCCAATCTGACGAGTGATGGTGCACGCGTAATTCCTGGCTGAGTCGAACATGGCGTTCCCTTCGGTGGGGTGAGGAGCCGGGCGGGTGAAATTGATGTCTAGCTCCAATGAATATTGGTTTTAGAATTCACCCGCTGCCGACTCTTGTCAAGAAGCTTTGGAGCCGGATGGCATGCCGCTACCCACCAAGACTGGTGCGGTGGCCAGGAGCGGGTTCATTCCGGATAAATAGCAGTCACTTCAGCGCCGAGATCTAACCAAGGCCAACCACATCAGTTTCAGCTCGAGTAGGAACATCATTACTGCTTCGTCTCGGCCGGAGGACACGTTTGGTTACCAGAGAAGTTGCGTCCCTACAAGAGGGGGTGCGGTGCATGGTCAGCCAAAATATCCCCCAAAGTACTATCAGTGACAGACCCTTCGCTTCCGCGAAACCCGAGGTCTAGGCACACTGTTCTTGAGGACCAATGGTTGCAGGCGAAGGCACGATGGCGTCGGCGCGAGTCTGGCTGGCTGCGGTGCTCTGCCATATTTCAGCCAAGCCAATCATGCGACTGTGGCGGTTAGCAACACAGGCGACATGGTCTATGTCGCCTTGTGCGGATGACCCGCCGTATACCTACGTGGAAGGCCCTGACCCGATACGCGTGCTGCTTTTGGGCGGGAACGCCGTCGCAGGATTCGGCGTTCTCACTCACGAGTTGGGCCTCGTAGGGCAAATCGGTCGACAGCTTGCGCACGCTACTGGTCGGGGTATCGAGGTGGAAGCCTGCGGTCGGGTGGGGATGACCATTAATGAACTGGTGAGCCGCGTCGCCACGCTACCTCGAGTTCGTACCGGCATAGTAGTGATTGCGCTCGGAATCAACGACATCCTCCGGATGACGTCCTTGCGCAGTTGGGCGCGGGACCTGAACCGTTTGTTCGATCTGGTCCGTGAAGATAGGGCTGAGAACGTCCAGATCGTCGTTGTGAAAGCGCCGTCACTGCACAAGAACATTGTGTTCGCGTGGTTGCCGCAGCGGATCGTAGTTTGGCAATCCCAGCTCCTTAATGAAGCAACCAGGCGGATATGCAGCCGATTGGATTACGTCACCCTCGTGCCCTCACCGATGACAGACGACGCACACTGGCCGGGGATGGATGGTGGCAGTGCCGATAGCTACCGAAGGTGGGCCTCCGAACTCACCATTCACATGAAACACGCGGCACTCTATTTGGGGCACACACAGGCGCAGCACGATGCCCGGCGTCAAATAAAGCCGGAATACCAGTAGCTACCCCTCCATGCTTCAACTTGTTCCCGCCGGCTATGGGGCATCCTGGGGCCGCCGAAACTCTTGCGAGAGGCGACCGTAACGGTGCGGTGCAGTGCGAACACCCGACCCGGGCGACTCCAGCCGATACATGCATGGCAAGCCCTTTGAGAGTATTGCCCAAAACTGGGGGTACCGCCCAGACGTGACGGCAAGTCACGATGGGTAGCCTGGGTATTAGATCGTTCGCATTCGCGGTTCCCGAGATCCTGAGATTACAAGCTTGAGGTTTTCGGTGCCTGCTCCCCAAGAATCCTTCATCGCGCTTACTGCGTCCGCCTCGTCGACTCGTGTCGACAGTGTCTTGGAATTGGTTGCAGATTGTGGTTCGGGTGACATCACGCGGATCGCGGGGCACACCGTATCGTGAGCCGGGGTGAATTGCTCATTCACTCGGTATTGAGACCCTTTATGCGGCTGTGGCACCTTGGAGTATCCGACTCGTGGCCAAATGCACCCTGGGCACAGGATCCGCCGTATGGATATCTCCCGGGCCCTAGCCCCGTCCGGATACTCCTTCTAGGAGGCGGGAGCGTGGCCGGCTTCGGTGTGCTAACCCACCAATTAGGACTTCTGGGCCATCTCAGCAGACAGTTGGCCAGCGTGACAGGGCGCGGGGTGGAGATCGAGGCCTGTGCGGGTGCCGGGATGACTCTCCACACGTTGGTTGGCCGGGTCCAGAACCTGCCGGCAGTTCGCTCAGATGTGGTTCTGGTGATGGTGGGCATCGACGACGCCCTACGACTAACCGCGCCACGTTTCTGGAAAAGAGACCTTCGAACGTTGCTCGACGTGCTTCATAGTGACGCGGCGGAGGACATCCAGGTCTTTCTGGTAGCCATACCCGTATTGAAGCACTTGCAAAGTCTCGCTCCACTGCCCAGGTTTGTTGCTGACTGGCAGTCGCGTCTACTTAACGAAGCCACCGACTTGGTATGCCGCGATCGTGACTATGTCACGCAAATGCCTTTCCCCTCGCACGAGCATGATGGTGCGCTGATTGCACTCGCCGGCGGTTCCGAAAGCTACTACCGGTGGTCGACCCAGCTTGCACCTCCCCTTGCCGCTGCGATCAACCATGCACCGCAATACCGGAGGGAGAGCACGGGGCCGAAGGAACTCCGGGCGAAGCGGGTGCTCCGACGACTCCACCGCACGACGAATCCGAATAATTCATTTCAAACAACGGAGTAACACGATGCACCCACCGATTGTATGCAGACGCCGGATATTCCAAGAACGGTACCAACAGAGAGGATGTGTTTGTGGTTTGCCCTGAGTGTGGGTTACCTGCCCGGGAGGTGGCTAATCCGTTCCATGGGACCGGCATGGCCGTGCACCAGAATCTGATCGATTGCCCCCACTGCCAAAAAATATTCATCCAGACAAATCTGGCCAAACAGCCACCCGGCGAAACTGCTATTGGGCAGCGGCGCCGCCCAAGTGGTCTCGTCTGGAGACTTCGATCCGTTCTTGGAAAAAGCTGATCCCAGAATCGATGACGCCCGAGGTCAGAGCATATCGCTGCACCGGCCTGTCAGCGGACGATTCGCAGTTCGTCGGATACGGGTAGTCGACATTCCGCTAGTTGGCGGTGGCCTTCATCGAGATCTCCTTTATGGAGTCGGCCAACTGGCAACAAAGGCATCCAGCACGCGAGCACCTCGTCGAAATAGGCTCGCGTTTGCCTCAGTAAATATAGTCTTCCTCGTTACGCTGCACTCGGATGCTACCCTCGGCCACTAACTCGCGGATAGATTTCACGATCACCGCCCTGGCATCCTCCACCTGGGACGCTCGTGCCGGACCCATCTTCCCGATCTCGTCGTCGAGGAATTCGCGCTTCCGCACGGACAGGTTCATTCGAATTGCCTCGATCACCAGCGGTGATGATCCCTTCATTGCCAGAGCGAGGACGCTCGGATCGATGCTGTGCACCACCCGCTGTACGTCAAGTGGATCCAGTTTGACGATGTCAGCGAAGGTAACCAAGCGCGAACGCACCTCTTCAGCCAATTCTGGATCGCGCTGGTCGAGTCCCTCCATAAGAGCACGTTCGACAGCAACATCCGCCCGATTGATGATGTCAACCAGCGGTTGCACTCCCCCGACGATCTCGATCGGGCCGCGCGGGGCTACGACGGCACCGGCACGCAGTTTCAACGTCTCCGCGACGACACTCACCGCCTCCGGGGTCGCCGATCCCATGGTCGCAATACTCCGGGCCACATCGGTACGCACCGTATCCTCGAACCCCGCAAGCACCGCAGAAGCGTGCTCCGGGCGCAAGTGCGCGAGCACTAGAGCAATGGTTTGCGGCAGTTCGCCATCCAAAAGGGTGACGATCTGTCCCGGCTCGGCCGCGTCGAGGAACTCGAACGACTTCCCTGCCATCGACGAGGCGAGCCGATTCATCATGCCGGCCGCTTTGTCCGCGCCAAACGATGCCTCCAGCAATCCCACGGCAAACTCGCGGCCCCCACGCTGGTGCACGCGACCCTGAAGCGCCATTTCATGGAACTCTGTGAGCGTTTGACTTGCTACATCCGCATCGACCCGCCGCAAACGCACGATCTCCGCTGTAATCTCGTCGGCTTCCGTCTCGGAAAACTGCATCATCACCCGCGCAGCACGTTCCTGATGCATGTTCATCAGCACCACAGCAACCTTTTGGGTACCGGTTAGCTCTCCTTTTCCGACACTCACGCGACCAACAGCCAATCAACCAACAACCCGCGCACGAATTCCACTACTTCCCTCACCAGCGTCCGAACCAAACTCATCAATACCTTTTCGCCGCACCACCGCCGGGTACCGAGCACGCTCCGGGGACGAAACCACCGGGAGTGCCTGCTCCGCATCCCTGACAAACCGCCAGCGGCCGTCTGCCCCGGGAAGTGAAAGGTTTGTGGAAGCTCGCAGCAATCTGACTGATGGTGCCCACCTCAGATGACTCCAGCGGAGCGCATCCGCTGCATTATTTCCGGCCGTTCTTTGAGGACAGCAGCACCCGAGTTGGTAACTTTTAGATCGTCGCCTAAATCTTCCAAGAGACCGGATGCGAGCAAAATCTCCACAACCCTCGGGTGCATCGAGGACCGCGGCGGATCGTCGAGGAATATGAGCGCTGGCTTTTGGGGCGTCTTGTGCCGCCATTCGCGCAAACCCCAGGCGTGGATCCGGGCAAGCGTATACCAGCAGGTGATGGTCAGCTCCGACTCGGTCCCGTCGTTCACCTTTATCGAACTCATGGTTGGCCCCAGTCGGCGGCAGCCAAGTTTTCGCAACCACCACGGTGCCGAAGCATGGCCGAGGCAGAGAATTTGTACGCCGAGATTGGCACCGACGTCAGTTGACCGCAGAAGGGGCTGCCGAGTATCCAGACAGGAGGGTCCCAATGCCGACGACTGGCCTGCCGCGCCAACCAGCTCTCGCTGGAATTGTGCACTCGAACAGTCAGACACAAAGCAGCATCCGCACCACCTACACAGAAATGGTGGGCGTCGGTAAATATCAAGCTGGGATCCCTTGGCAGCAGTGCAATACGAGAAATGGTAATGAGTGCGATTCGCAGCCCACCTACGGCCGGGAGCGGCCATCAGGGCAGCGACTCAACTCATCGCGCAAAATCGGGCTGCGCAACGGGAGTAGCTCTTATATTATTCCTCATCTCTACTCGTCCGATACAGCCCCAAAACTGGGGGGGACAACGCCATCCCCCCATTCACCAACCCGAAGACGCAGCCGTAGCCGCTCCCGGCCGTAGGTGGCTTGAGCGCACCCGATGGCGACGAGCATCTCATCAAGCGGGGCAACGGCCTGCCGGGAGACACAATCGAGTTCTGTAACCCATTCGGGCGCATGTCGGTCAACGACATTGAGCCAGATCACTAGTACCTAAACGGCTATGTTTCCACCCAAACCAATGGTGCACCCCCCGGGACTTGAACCCGGAACCCACTGATTAAGAGTCAGTTGCTCTGCCAATTGAGCTAGAGGTGCGTGGCTGCGGCTCGAACATGAGCCGAGAAGCAACGATAGCATTACGCCGCCGACGGGTGCGAATTGGCGGGGAGCATCCGTGCGTTTCGTAGAATGGGACGACCACCTCTGTCAGGAGAATCCGTATGGCATCCACCAAACTCGCCCCCGGCGATTCCGCCCCGGCTTTCACCCTCAACGACCAGGACGGCAACTCCGTTTCGCTGGCCGATTTCGCCGGCAAGAAGGTCATCGTCTACTTCTACCCGGCCGCCAGCACCCCCGGCTGCACCACAGAGGCCTGCGATTTCCGGGACAACATCAACTCGCTGAAGTCCTCCGGATACCAAGTGCTCGGCGTCTCGAAGGACGACCTGCCGCCACTGAAAAAGTTCCAGAAAGAGCAGGGTCTGAATTTCCCACTGCTGAGTGACCCGAGCCTGGACGTGCACAACGCGTACGGCGCCTACGGCGAGAAGTCGCTCTACGGCAAGATCGTCACCGGCACGCTGCGGTCGACGTTCGTGCTCGACGAGTCCGGCACGATCGAGCACGCGCTCTACAACGTGAAGGCAACCGGGCACGTCGCCTCGCTGCGCAAGAAGCTCGGCCTCGACGCCTGACCGTGCGCCGTTAGAAGCGGTGCGGGGTGGTGAGGAGCCCTTCGGGGGCGGATGCGGCGTCTGCGCCGATCTCGACGACTCGGTTCTCGGCATCCACGTGAACGACCTTCGGCTGGAACGAGCGCGCTTCCTCGGCCTCGAACAGGCCGTACGCCATGATGATGACGAGGTCACCGGGGTGCACGAGGTGGGCCGCGGCCCCGTTGATCGCGATGACGCCGCTGCCCGGCTCACCCGTGATCGCGTACGTCTCCAGTCGTGCGCCGTTGGTGACATCCACAATCGACAGCAACTCGCCGGAAAGGATGCCAGAGGCATCCAGAAGGTTCTTGTCGATCGTGATCGACCCGACGTAGTTCAGGTCGGCGTGGGTGACCGTCGCCCGATGGATTTTCGCCGTCAACAGTGTCTTCAACATCAGGTTCAAGGCTACCCGGTGCTCCGCCGGCGCCGGGCTCAGGGATCGCGTCGGGTGGCGGCCAGCACGGACGGAGTGAACAGCAAGACGATCACCACGACCGCCGGCACGATGAGGAACCACCCGACGTCTTCGCGGGCGAACAGCCCCTGCAGGCTGCCGATGCCGAGGCCGATCTGCAGCACTTGCCACACCATCGCCGCCGCGCGCACCCAGGGCCGGCCGCGAAGCGTGTTCACCGCGACCATGACGAGCCACGCCGCGGCGAGGGCGGTGAGCGCGAAAATCGCCACGGCAGCGGCGTAGGACTGCGGGGTTTCGGCGAGAAGTTCGACCAGCAGGAAGACGGCGGCGGCGGCGAGTGCGGCGGCTTCGGCCACGAGCAGGACGACCAAGATCCTCACTAGCACGGGGGCACGCATCCGCCCCTCGTCGGGCGCCGGGGCCGGGTCATTCTTTTCGCTCACAGGGAGATCCGATACAAAACTATTGATTTGCTACAACCAGTGTGAGATTCTAGCTGAGGTCGATTTGTTCCTCACAGGGCTGTGAGCATATCCCAAAACCCTCTTCGTCATCCCGTTACGGGTCTAGACCTATGCATCACACCTGAAGGAGTACCTATTCATGGATTGGCGCGATAAAGCAGCCTGCCTCACCGTCGACCCCGAACTGTTCTTCCCGGTAGGAAACACCGGCCCCGCGGTCGACCAGATCGAAAAGGCGAAGGCAGTCTGCGGTCGTTGCACAGTCAGCGAGCAGTGCCTGCAGTACGCACTGGAGACCAACCAGGATTACGGCGTCTGGGGCGGGCTCAGTGAAGACGAGCGACGTGCGCTCAAGCGCCGTGCCGCCCGCGCCCGCAGGGCCTCCTAGCTCGCTCTTCGTGAGCCGCTAGCTCTTCGTGAGCCAGGCCAGCGGAATGTCGATGGTCACCTCGGTCCCGCTGCCCACCATCGTGTGCCAGTCGATGGTGCCGCCCAGTTCGCCCTGAATGAGGGTGCGCACGATCTGCGTTCCCAGTCCAGAACCGACCTTGCCCTCAGGCATCCCCGCGCCCGTGTCGCGCACCCGCACGCTGAGCGTGGCGTCGGTGCGTTCCGCCGTGATCTCCACGTTGCCCTCGCGCCCGTCCAGGCCGTGTTCGATCGCGTTGGTCACCAATTCGGTGAGCGCGAGCGACAGCGGCGTCGCATAGGCGCTCGGCAGTTCGCCGAAGCTGCCGGAGAACTTCGGATGCACCTTGGCGTTGTGCGTGGAAGAGATCTCCGCGATGAGCAGCAGCACCCGCTCGAACACCGCGTCGAAGTCCACGTTCTGGCTGAGCCCTTCGCTGAGCGTGTCGTGCACCACCGCGATCGCCGCGACCCGACGCATCGCCTGGGTCAACGACTCCCGCGCGTCATCCGAGTGAGATCGTCGGGCCTGGATGCGCAGCAGTGACGCCACAGTCTGCAGGTTGTTCTTCACCCGGTGATGGATTTCACGGATCGTGGCGTCTTTGGTGAGCAATTCTTGCTCCTGGTGTCGCAGCTCGGTGACGTCCCGGCTGAGCACGATGGCGCCTACCCGCTCGCCGCGATCGCGGATCGGAATCGACCGCAGTGAGACGGTCACTCCCTTCGCCTCGATGTCGGTGCGCCAGGGCGCCCGACCGGTCACCACGAGCGGCAGCGATTCGTCGACGCTGACCTTGCCCGCCAACAGCCCGGTGGTCACCTCGGCCAGCGATTCGCCCTCGAGTTCCCCGCCGAACCCCATCCGGTTGAACGCGGAGAGGCCGTTCGGGCTGGCGAAAGTGACGATGCCGTCCACGTCCAGCCGGATCAGGCCGTCCGAGGCGCGCGGCGCACCGCGGCGCGGGCCGGCCGGGGCACCGAGGTCGGGAAAGTCGCCGACCTCGATCATCGCGAACAAATCGTTGGCGCACTCGTTGAAGGTGAGCTCCTGACGGCTCGGGGTACGCGCCTCGCTCAAGTTGGTGTGCCGGCTGATCACGGCGATCGGATGCTTGGTGGTTTCCGCGCCGCTCGGCGACAGTCGCCGCATCACCGGCACCGCACGCACCCTGGTCGGGGTCTCCTCGAACCAGTCCGGCGAGGCGGAATCGACGATGTGCGCGGTCTCGAACGCCTCGGTGACCTGGGACACCCACTCCGGCCGCACATCCTGCCCGACGAAGTCGCGATAGAACAGGGTGGCGGAGCTGGACGGACGGGCGTGGGCGACGGCGACGAAGCTGCCCTGCGCCGACGGCACCCACAGCACGATGTCCGCGAAGGCGAGGTCCGCCAGCAGTTGCCAGTCCCCCACGAGCAGGTGCAGCCACTCGACGTCGGCTTCCTCGGAGCGCCCCTGCGCTATGACCAGATCACTGAGGGTCGACACGCCCTCTAGGTTAGCCTGCGCTCGGCGATCCTCTGGTGCTGCCCCGTCGGACGGGCCAGCCGTGGCGCCGGCAGCAGCCGTCGCCACCGCATCCAGTGCTGAGCAGATTCGCTCGATGGCGGGATCAGACGGGCCGACACGAACTTGCCGATGGCCAGGTTCGCGGGCGACTTGCGGGCGGCATCCATCAGCGTCTTGCCGCGCAGCACCGCGGCATCCAGCGCCGGCTGGTCGTACGGCACGAGCACCGCGGCGGTGATCCCGCCGAAGCGTTGCAGGGTTTGCGCGACCTGTGCGCCTGGGCCCGGCCCGATCGCACTGGCGCGGATCTTGTTCATCACCACGGTGATCCGGTCCGTCTCCAGGGTCTCGATCAAATCCACGTGGGCGCGCAGGAACCGGGACAGCCCCACCGGATCCGCTGCGCCCACGGCGATGACCCGATCGGCCGCACGCAGCGCCGCGATCGTCGCGGCGTTGCGGCGCGGCGCGAACAGGTCACTGGAGATCTCCTCGTCGCTTTCCAGGCTGGATCCGGTGTCGAGCACCGTGAAGTCGGCCCAGCTACGGCACTCCCGCACCACGGTACCGACCCGTTCCGCAGACAGCTCCGGCCATCGGCTGGCCCGGCCGATGCCGGTGAGCACCCAGAAACTGCCGTGCGCCGACAGGTAGCGTTGCCCGATCCGTTCCAGTTCCAGCTGGGTGAGGCTGTCGGCACCCGCGAGCCGGCATGCGGCCGCGAACCCGGGCGCTTCGTCGAGCAGCCCGAGCGCCGGCGCCACCGCGGCCCCGTGCGTGTCGACGTCGGCGAGCACGACGCTGAAACCGGCGGACGCCAACTGGGCGGCGATGTTGACGGCCAGCGTCGTGCGCCCCGGAGCACCAGCCGGCCCCCAGACCGCCAGCACCTGGCCGCCACCGCGAGGCCCGGTCGACGGCGTGTCGACCCGTTCGAGCAGCGACTCCAACGCGGACCAGCTCGGTTCGCCGACGATGACCTCGTGCAGTCCCAGCGCGCTGGCCCGGCGCCGGTCCCGCTCGGATGCGGCGAAGGCGACGATGCGCACCCCCGCGGCATCGCACTGGGCCAGCAGGTTGGCATCCAGGTAGCCCTCCGCCGCGGACACCGCGACGAGGTTCGGCAGCGTCCCGAGGATGGCCGTCACCAGTTCCACGGCGCTGCGGCACCGCGCTACCACGTCGTAACCGTTGCGGCCGGCCTCACGGGCGAGAGTGTCGTCGGAGGGTTCCGGCACTCCGATCGCTATCGTGGGCACGGTTCAGCCTTTCGCCGGAAGGCTCACCGGAACCACTGACATCGCATCCTGGTTCGCCACCGCCTCCAGCACACTGGCCGTCTTCGAGCGCGACACGAGCAGTTCCACGCTCTGGGTGCTGCCGGCGACCAGGCCATCGGGGGTGATCACCCTGACCACGGTGGCGGAGCTCACGAGCACCGCCGGAGCACCGAACACGCCGTGCTGCTCGGTCTCGTGCGCCGACCACAAATCCACCACCGTCCCGGCGGCCACGGCCTGCGGAAGCTCGCCGTGCACCCCGACCACGACGGAGGCCACGTCCAGCCCCTCGACGCTGCCGACCGCGGACAGCGGCACCAGTTCGCCAGCGGCCACGGCTCTGGTGACCACGACACCGGCCTTCGGCACGTCGGACCGGGTGAGGTACTTGTCGCCGGCCGAGCCCAATCGCACACTCTGTACACCGAAGTCCGCGGCGGCGACCCGGTCGCCTGGACTCAGTGGGCCCGCCGCCGACAGCACCTGCACGGTGCGATCGGCGTTGGAAACGATCCAGAGCACACCGACTACGGAGGCCAGGATCAGGCAGACGCCGATGGCGAACCGTGGATCGAACCAGAACGACCGCGGTGTGCGTTCGGTCACGGGTGCCGTGTTTTTGCGGGGCATCGGCGATCTCCTTCGGTTCCCGGGCTCCCACCAGGGGTGATCTCTATGGTCGCCGCCCGCGCCCTGCGGCGCCGAAAGTTATCCACAGCCCCGTTCCGCCGTGCCCGGCTCACCCATAATCGAGACATGAACGACACCAACCCCGCCGGCACCCTCGCCCGGTTCCTCACCTTGGCCGACACCGCGGAACTGCTCAACGTTTCGGCGAGCCAGGCCTACGCGCTGGTGCGCTCCGGCGAGTTGCCGGCGATCAAGGTCGGCGGACGTGGGCAGTGGCGGGTGGAACGCAGTGTGCTGGAGTCCTACATCGAGGCCAAGTACGAGGAGTCGCGACGGCTCAGCCTGTGGAACCAGTCAGACCTGGGCAGCATCCCGGAGTTACTCGGCGGCCGAGGCGGTCACCGCAGCACCGGTGATCACAGCAGCACCAGCAGGAGCTGATCCAGCGGGATCATCCGGTAGGAGAACACGGCGGAGTCCCTCCGTGCGGCACCCGACTCGTGCACGGCGAGATCGAAGTGATCCCGGCCGACCCGGTCGATGGTGCCGTGCAGATCGCCGTCGGCAAGGCGCACGCTCACCTCGCGGCGACGGCGGCACAGGTCACGTAACACGAACGTGAGGCCGAGCCGGCTGGTGATCCCTGGCTCGGCATCCCGGGGTGATGGTGGGTTCAGGCTCTGCTGCACCTGGGGCGGGGTGAGGATGATGCCGGCGATGGCGGGGAAGGGCAGCACGCACTGGGCGCGCCGGGTGGAATCGTCCAGGAGGTCCGCGGACAGCCAGTCCTTGCCGATGGCCACTGGGCGCAGTGACAGGCTCTGCCCGCCGCGCAGGGTGAAACGGATGCCGTAAGCCGGGTCGAATTTCTGCGCGTGGAGGATTGCCGTGATCCGGTCGCGCAGCCCGAGCCGGCCGAGGCGCAAGCGCTCCTCCTCGGCCTTCAGGTCGAGCTCCTCAGCCGTCAGCCCCTGTTCGAGCTGACTTTCGAGGTCATCAAAGAGGTTGTCCCAGCGCATAGATGCGACCGTAGCCACCCGCACCGACACCCGGGCGATGTTATCCACAGCCCCGCAGTGGGGCGTGGACATCCGATGGTCGAGTCTGCTTAAGTTCTTGTCCATTACGCGACCCCCGTTATGGGGTAGACCGGACCGGCATGAGACCTGGGAGCAACCGTGACTAACGCGCTCAATCCCGACCAGACGCAACCCGACCAGACGCAACCCGATCAAACGCACGCCGGCCGGACGCACGGCCGCCAGACGCGATCTCGCGAGTCGACGTCGCCGGGCAAAATCATCCATCAGCACTTCGAGTCCGACGAGTTCTTCGGACATCAGCCTGCGCAGCGGTCGGCTCTGCCCGATCCGCAGCCGCTGCTGGAAAATCTCACCCGCTGTGTTATCGAGATCCTCGCCGGAGCCCGCGACCTGGAGCAGATTTCACGGTGGGTCACCGACGACGTGTACCGACACCTGCTGAAACGGGTGGTGCTGTCGGCCCGGGCGCGGCAAGCCAAGGGGCAGCCCGGCGCTCGGCCGACGTTCACGATCGGCTCGACGTCGATGTGCGAGCCGCGCGACGGCGTGGTCGAGGCCGTCGTCGTGGTGCACGGCCGGGTGCGCACCAGGGTCGTGGCGCTTCGGCTCGAGGGGCTCGACCACCGATGGCGGGCGACCGCGATCAACGTGCTGTGAGAGAGCCCGGACGGTACCCGTTCAGTGCTGCGCGCGCTTGCGCTCCTGCGCGCGCCGCTCCGCCCGGTTGCTCGGGGCCGGACCGGCCGGTGGCGCCGCCTTCGTGCCGCCCTGCTGGCCGCTCGGCGCTCCGCGACCGCCGAAGGCAGGACTCAACCCCGGTTCCGCAGCGGCCTGAGCCTGGCGGGCCTTGGCGGTGGCGGCCTGTTCGATCTGGCCGCGCTGGTTGCGCACCTCGACCCCGCCGGCATCCGACGGCGCGGAGTAGCTGAGCTTCTGGTTGCCTGCGCCGGCGCCGCTGAGACCCTTCGCCGCCACCTGCGGAACCGCCGCGGTGGTGTCGCCGCCGGCGTTCACCTCGACTTCCAGGTTGAACAGGAAGCCGATCGACTCTTCGCGGATCTGCTCCATCATGGTCTGGAACAGGGAGAACCCTTCGCGCTGGTACTCCACCAGCGGGTCGCGTTGGGCCATCGCCCGCAGCCCGATGCCGTCTTTCAGGTAGTCCATTTCGTAGAGGTGGTCCCGCCAGCGGCGATCGATCACCGACAGCACAACGCGACGTTCCAGTTCCCGCATCGCCGGTTCGCCGAGCGCTTCGGTGCGGCGCTCGTAGGCGAGCCGGGCATCGGAGAGGATCTCCTCATCCAGCACCTGCCGGGTGATCTGATTGCGCCCGCCGACCTCGTGCACCAGCTCGTCAAGGGTGATCGAAATCGGGTAGAGCAACTTGAGGTCGTTCCACAGAGCCTCCAGATCCCAGTCGTCAGCGTGACCCTCCGAGGTGTGCTCGTCGAGCACGGCGGTGATGACGTCCTGCAGGAAGTTCTGGGTGCGGTCGTGCAGGTCGTCGCCCTCGAGGATGCGGCGACGGTCGCCATAAATCGCCTCGCGCTGCCGGTTCAGCACGTCGTCGTACTTGAGCACGTTCTTGCGGATCTCGGCGTTGCGCGCCTCCACCTGGCCCTGAGCGCTGCGGATGGCGCGGCTGACCACGCGGGACTCGATCGCCAGATCATCCGGCACGTTGCTGCGACCCATCAGCGACTCCGCCGCCGAGGAGTTGAACAGGCGCATCAGGTCGTCGGTGAGCGAGAGGTAGAACCGGCTCTCCCCCGGGTCGCCCTGACGGCCGGACCGGCCGCGCAGCTGGTTGTCGATGCGGCGCGACTCGTGCCGCTCGGTGCCGAGCACGTAGAGCCCGCCGACCTCGATGACCTTCGCGGCCTCCTCCTCGACCGTCTTCTTCACGCTCTCGAACACGGCGTCCCAGGCCGCCTCGTACTCCTCCGGCGTCTCCACCGGGCTGAGGCCCTGTTTGTTCAACTCCGCAACCGAGAGGAACTCGGCGTTGCCGCCGAGCATGATGTCGGTGCCGCGGCCGGCCATGTTGGTGGCGACGGTCACCGATCCGAGCCGCCCGGCCTGCGCGACGATCGCGGCCTCACGGGCGTGGTTCTTCGCGTTGAGCACCTCGTGCTTGACGCCGCGTTTGGCCAGCAGCTTGGAGAGGTACTCGCTCTTCTCCACGCTGGTGGTGCCGACCAGCACCGGCTGGCCCTTCTCGTGCCGCTTCGCGATGTCTTCCACGACCTGCTCGAACTTGGCCTTCTCGTTCTTATAGACGAGGTCGGACTGGTCCATCCGGATCATCGGCTTGTTCGTCGGAATCGGCACCACCCCGAGCTTGTAGGTGCCCATGAATTCGGCCGCCTCGGTCTCGGCGGTTCCGGTCATGCCGGACAGCTTGTCGTAGAGCCGGAAGTAGTTCTGCAGGGTCACCGTGGCCAGGGTCTGGTTCTCCGCCTTGACCGCGACGCCCTCCTTGGCCTCGATCGCCTGGTGGATGCCCTCGTTGTAGCGGCGGCCGAGCAGGATGCGACCGGTGTGCTCGTCGACGATGAGCACCTCACCGTTCATCACCACGTAGTCCTTGTCGCGCTTGAACAACGCGGATGCTTTGATCGCATTGTTGAGGAACGAGATCAGCGGCGTGTTGGCTGATTCGTAGAGGTTGTCGATGCCGAGGTAGTCTTCGACCTTCTCGATGCCGGGCTCTAGCACGCCGACGGTGCGCTTCTTCTCGTCCACCTCGAAGTCCTCGCCGGCAATCAGGTGCTTGGCCAAACCGGCGAACTCGGTGAACCAGCGGTTCGCCTCCCCGGAGGACGGCCCGGAGATGATGAGCGGGGTGCGGGCCTCGTCGATGAGGATGGAGTCCACCTCGTCGACGATCGCGAAGTGGTGGCCGCGCTGCACCATGTCGGCCGCGTCCCAGGCCATGTTGTCGCGCAGATAGTCGAAGCCGAACTCGTTGTTGGTGCCGTAGGTGATGTCGGCGGCGTACTGCTCTTTGCGCTCAGCCGGGGTCTGGCCGGAGATGATGCATCCGGTGGTCATCCCCAGCGCGCGGAACACCCGGCCCATCAGCTCAGACTGGTAGCTGGCCAGATAATCGTTCACGGTCACCACGTGCACGCCGCGGGAGGCGATCGCGTTGAGGTACGCCGGCAGGGTGGCCACCAGGGTCTTGCCTTCACCGGTCTTCATCTCAGCGATGTTGCCCAGGTGCAGCGCAGCGCCGCCCATCAGCTGCACATCGAATGGGCGCATGCCCAGCGTGCGCACGGATGCCTCCCGCACGGCGGCAAACGCCTCGGGCAGCAGGTCGTCCAGCGACTCGCCGTTCACGTACCGCTCGCGCAGTTCGATCGTCTCGTTTTTCAGTTCGTCGTCACTGAGCGCTGTGAAGTCGTCTTCGAGTGCGTTCACAGCCGCGGCGTAACGGTTCAATCGGCGAAGGGTGCGCCCTTCGCCGATTCGAAGAACCCGTTCAAGAACATTGGACACCGATTACTCCAATTTATCGTCTCGGCACTGCCGCTGACCGAAGCGCGACGGCGCTCCGGTCAGCGCAAGTCAACCGACCCTTGTCAGCCGATAACTGTAGCAATCCTAACTGGTAGCTAGCGGCGCACCTTTCGGCCGGCTCTGACCGCGAGGTCGTCCTCGACATCCAAGCCGATCACGCCGTAGTCCCAGCCCTTGCGCCGGTAGACGACGCTCGGCCGGTCCGTTTCGGCGTCGATGAAGAGGTAGAAGTCGTGGCCGACCAATTCCATCCGGTACAGCGCGTCGTCGACCGTCATCGGCGTCGCCGCGAACACCTTCTTTCTTATGACGACGGGGCTCCACTCTTCCTCGTCGGATCGGAGTTGCTCGTCCTGGATGACGTCGATCGCCCCGGTGCGCACCTTCTCCAGGGTCTCTGGAGCCGCCGGAGTGATGTCGACGACGCTGAATCCGGTCGCGCTGGCATCGTGCAGCGAGACCGGGGTGCGCTTGCCGCGGTGCACCTTGGTGCGGTCTTTGGCGCGACGGATGCGCTCGATGAGTTTGGCCATCGCCAGATCGAAGGCGACGTACTTGTCGGTGCCGTGCGACTCTGCACGCACCAACGGACCCGGCCCGACCAGCATCAGCTCGACCTTGTCGTCGCCGTTGGAGCCGTTCTTTTCGTTGTGTCGACTGACCTTCACTTCGAACGCCTGCGCCCTCTCCGCAAGGTGTTCGATCTTTTCGGCCTTCTCCGTCGCGTAATCCCGAAACCGATCCGTGATCCCTAGGTTGCGACCGTTGATGGAAATTTCCATGGAGCCCTCCCGATCCGATCAGCGCGTCGCTCGGAAAACCCAGGCGATGATTCGCGCCTCTTTCAGCAACCGTAGCGTGGCGGGCTGAGCTTGTCATTCATAAGTTCTGGGAACCGCCGGGACGGGCAGAATCCGTTCCGTGAACGCCAGCGTGACGGCCGCCTCGACGTGTCCACCGGCCGCCCGCACGGCCCGTACCGCCTCGGTGAGGGTGGACCCGGTGGTCATGATGTCGTCCACGATCACCACCGCACCGACGCCCGGATGCCGCGCGGCGAGGGAGCCGACGAGGTTGCGGGAGCGTTCGCTGCGCCCGAGTGATTTCTGCTCCTGGTGGGCGCGGGTGTGCCGCAGCAGCCGAACCGGATGTCCGCCGGCCTTGGCCACCAGCAACGTCACCGGATCGTAGCCGCGGCGACGGTAGGCGGCCCGGGTGCTGGGCACCGTGGTGAGGTGCGCGGCGCCGGCCGACACCGTCTGTAGTGCCGTTTCCAATGCCAGCCGCAGCGGGAGGGCGAGGGCGCGCGCGACATCCGTGCGGCCCTGCTCCTTGAAGGCGAGGATCGTGCTGCGCACCGGGCCGGAATACGGCAGGGCGCTGAACACCGGTGTACCGTCCGGCAGCGCGTTCCGCCGCAGGTCCAGTGCCAGCGCCGCGCGGCAGGCCGGGCACAATGCGCGGTCGTCGGCGCCGCAGCCGGCGCAGCTGACCGGCGAGAGCACCGACCAGGCATCCAGGACCGCGTTCCGCAGCGCATCCAGCAGGGCGTTCCGCAGTACCTTTTGGGACGGGTTCTGCGGGTTCATGGTGTCAGGGTGCCGCCGTTCGGGCGCCGCGGCGCCGTCGCATCCGGGAACCGTGCGCCGCGAGCCCTGCGCCCGCCTGGGGAGGAGAAGCGCGGAGAGCAGGCGCCTCCGCTGCCGAGCGATACCGTTCCGGACGAGTGACGCCGCCGCGGCGGGGTGTCTCGTCCGAAAAGGTATCTGTCGGCGGGTGCCTCAGTGCTGGGTGGCGATGAAGTCGACCTTGACCTCGGTGCTCGACCAGCTGCTGCCGCGCGGTACCTGGATGACATGGTCGGTGCTGAGCACTCGCAGGTTGTCGCTGTCGTTGCCGCCGACGATGCGGATGCCATCGCCGGGCCGACCCATGCTGCTGCGCATGCCGCCGACCTCGTACCGGGTGACCACGGTGATGCCATCCGCCGAGGTGAGGGTCGCCACCGACAGCTCGTCGAGCCAGGTGGCGTCGATGGCCGTGCCCGGATCCCCGACGACATCGAGGGTCGGGCTGCCCAGGGTCGTCGGCAGCCAGCGCTGGTCCGGGTCGCGGATGATAGCGCTGACGATGACGCGCGGGCCGTCGTCGGTCTGCAGCAGCACCACGATCCTGGCGCCGTCGCGGGAGACGTCGAAGGACACCACCCGGGCATCCTTCGGCAGGGTGGGCGCGATGTCGTGCGGCGCGGCATCCGGCCCGAACACCCGAATCGCGCCTGGGTTGTCGGCCGGCACGGACCACACGTAGCCGAACCCGTCGAGGGTGGGCGGGATGAGCCCCGGCCGGTCGTCGATCAGCTGGGCCTTCTGGCTGCCGGGTCGCACCGCGTACACGCCGCCGCTGCCGAGCACGGCCGCCGCCTGGCGGTTCACGTCCACGGTGGCCGCCGTGGGTGACGCGCTGAGCACCCCGGAGCTGAGCTGGTCGATCGGGGTCACCTTACCGTTGGCGTAATAGCCGAACTGGCCCTCCCGAGACACCACCGCCCTGCCGTCGACGTCCCGTTGGAGCACCGGCAACCCATCCTCGGAATCGGAGATCGGATACGGGGATCCCTCGGCGGTGATGTCGATGCTGCGCACACTGGCCAGGCCGCTGAGGCTCGCGGTCAGTTGCAGCTTCATCAGCTGCCGCTCCCGGCCTTTGGCCGCGAGGGCCTCGCTGCTCAGGTCGATCCTCGCCACCCCCGAGTTGACCAGCACAACCTTCGGGGAGGTGAGCTGGGTGCCGTCCGGGAACACCGAAGTCACCGCGCCCTTCTGCAACCACGGCGGCGGCCCGGCCAGCAACGCATTCACGATCCGGGTGGGAGCGGTGCCGGAGGGGAACCAGCGCAGATCGGGCACAAGGTGCTGCAGCGACGGATCGAGGAAGTACAGCGTTTGCGGCCCGAACACGTTCGGGAACGCGCCGTCGGAGAGCACGATCCCGTTCGGCGCCTCGCTGATCCGCCACTGGTTGCCCTCCTTGGCGAACGTGAAGGTGAGGGACTGCGGCAGCGGCGTCGGGGATTCGGAGTATGAGCCGGTGGCGTCGATAGCCGCCCGCGCCTTGAACGAGTAGGTCATGGTGTTCTCGCCGATCGAGGTGAAGCTGAATCCGCCGGAGCGCACGAGCACGCTGCTGCGCGGTTCCCATTTGCCGGAGAACTCGGTGGTGAGAAACTGCCTGGCCACCTTGTAGTCGTTTTGCGGCCCCACGAACGCGGAGATGAACCCGCGCAGGATCTGCTCCTGATCGGCGCCGTTGACGGGTCCCTCCGGCAGGTACACGTTCGGCCGGCCGACCTCCTTGTCGATGGTCGGGCCCTCCACCACGGGGCCGGATGCCGGGATGCCGACGCACGCGGACAGCACGCTGGCCGCCACGACGATGGCCGCGCCCGCCAGTATCCGGCGCAACTGTATCCGACGGTCAGGCATCGGCGACCTCCAGTTCGCGCGGATCGGTCGGCGGCAACTCGACCGGGAAATCCACGATCGCCGCGCCGCGGTGCCGCGGCAGTGTCAGCCGGAAGCAAGTGCCCTCACCCTTGCGCGACCACACCTCGAGCACGCCGTCGTGCAGGGCCGCGTCCTCCAGCGCGATGGACAACCCCAGCCCGGTGCCGCCGATGGTGCGCTTGCGGGACGGGTCGGCCCGCCAGAACCGGTCGAACACGCGCGCGGCATCCGCCGGGTCCATCCCGATCCCGTTGTCCCGCACGGCGATCGCGATGGCCGTCTCGTTGCTGTCCACGGTGACCACGATGGGTTTGCCCTCGCCATGCTCGATCGCGTTGCCGACCAGGTTGCGCAGGATGCGACGGATGCGACGGGCATCCACTTCCGCGTCGAAGTACCCGCCGGGGGCGACCACCCGCAGGTCGGAGCCGCGTTCCTGGGCGAGCGGGCGCACCGTCTCCACCGAGTCCTCCACCAGGCGCACCAGGTTGGTCGGCTCCAGGTCGAGTTCCACCGCGCCGGCGTCGTAACGGCTGATCTCCAGCAGGTCGGACAGGAGCATCTCGAACCGCTCCACCTGGGTGTGCAGCAGTTCCGCGGTTCGGCCCGCGGTCGGCGAGAACGAGTGCCGCTGGTCGTACAGCACGTCGCCGGCCAGCCGGATGGTGGTCAGCGGTGTGCGCAGTTCGTGCGAGACGTCGGAAACGAACCGCTGCTGCACCCTGGACAACTCGGCCAGCTTGGTGATCTGCTGCTGCAGGCTGTCGGCCATCTTATTGAACGAGCGGGCCAGGGTGGCGATCACGTCCTCGCCGCGCTCGGGGATGCGCTCCTCGAGTTGACCGCCGGCCAGCTTCTCGCTGGTCTGGGCGGCCATCACGATCGGGCCGACGACCAGCCGCACCACCACGTAGGTGACGGCGCCGATCAGCAGCACCAGCGCCAGGCCGCCGAGGGCGAGGGTTTGCTGCACGAAGTTGAGGGTCTGCTGCGCATCCGTGAGGTCGAACACCAGGTAGAGCTCATAGGACCCGGCGTTGGGCACGGTCAGCAGCGAGCCGACCGCGATGCCGGGCGCACCATCCGGCAACTGCACCGACTGCAGGTACACGCGCTCATCACCGCGCTGCACCTGGCTGCGCAGGCTCTGGGTGATCACCGGCGGGAAATTGGCGCTCTGGGTCTGCTGCATGATCAACGAGGTCTGCTGCCCGGGCTTGCGCAGGATCGCGATGTCGGTGGTGGCCGGACTGGTCACCGACGGCAGAATCTTGTTCAGCGCGTCCGTACTGAGGGTTTCCAGGTCGACCGGGTTGTTGTCGTCGCTGGCCAGCGCGGCGTCGAAGATCTCCTGCGCCAGCACCGTGGCCCGCGAGGTCTCCTGGGACACCTGGTCCCGGCGGGAGGAGAACAGGTTGTCGCCGATGCTCATCGACATGTACGCGCCGATCAGGCTCACCGCGACGCTGGACAGCAGGATCGTGATGGTCACGGTGCGGAACTGCAGCGACGTTCGCCAGAATCGCGCGAGAGCCGCAGGATAGCCCCGCCAATCACCGCGGCGTACGCGCAGACTATCCCGCGGCGCCCGCACGGTAACCGACCCCGCGAACTGTCATCACGATTTTGGGGTTGTCGGGGTCTTCCTCGACCTTGGCGCGCAGGCGTTGCACGTGCACGTTCACGAGCCGCGTGTCCGCCTTGTAGTGGTAGCCCCACACCTGCTCCAGCAGCATCTCCCGGGTGAACACCTGCTGCGGCTTCTGCGCCAGCGCGAACAGCAGCTCGAACTCCAGCGGGGTCAGGTTGATCTTCGCATCGCCGCGGCGCACCTCGTGCCCCGGCACGTCCACGGTGAGATCGCCGACCCGCAGCACCTCGGTGGACCCGACCGGCGTGGGGCGCAAGCGGGTGCGGATGCGCGCCACCAGCTCCTTGGGATTGAACGGCTTGACGACGTAGTCGTCGGCTCCGCTCTCCAGGCCGCGCACGACATCCGTGGCGTCGGACTTCGCGGTGAGCATGATGATCGGCACACCGGATTCGGCGCGGATCTGCGTGCACACCTCGATGCCGTCCTTGCCAGGCAGCATCAGGTCGAGCAGCACGAGATCGGGCCTGCTGCTGTGGAACGCGCCGAACGCGGCGGCGCCATCGGAACAGAACGCCGGATCGAAGCCCTCGGAGCGCAGCACGATCCCGATCATTTCCGCCAGCGCGGTATCATCGTCCACTACCAAGATGCGCGCTGACATGGTCCCGTCTTCATCCAATTGCACCGCCTTCTTCGGCGGTGGTATTGCTTTGGCACAAGAGTAGTCGAGTGTGTCACGATAATCGCATGCGTGCGGGCATCGCCGGCGCGGTCGAGGGGACGACAATGAGCGACAATCAGCAGTGGCAGGCTCCCGGCGGCACACCCGCGCGGCCACCGTACGGAGCCGCCTCTCCATCGGACTCCCCCGACGGCCGGATACCCGGTCCGACGCTCGGCCCGCCTCCTGGCTGGACGCCGCCACCGAAACCGGGGCTGATCCCGTTGCGGCCGCTGGACCTCGGCACGATCCTGGGCGGCTCGTTCCGGGTGCTGCGCCGCAACCCGAAGCCCACGTTCGGGGCGGCACTGCTGATCCAGGGTGCCTCCTCGGTGCTCGTGCTCATCGTGCTCGGGCTGGTCACCTACCTGTCGCTGAGCCGCATCGACTTCGCCGCCAGCGACACCAGCGCCGTCATCGAGGCCGGCTCCATCGCCGCGATCGTGGCCACCAGCATCGGCGCGGCACTGTTCACCATCGCCACCTCGGCGCTGCTGCAAGGCATCATCGTGCTCGAGGTGTCGCGCGCGACGCTCGGCGAGAAACTCACGCTGCGGCAGCTGTGGCGCCTGGCCCACGGCAGGCTGTGGGCGTTGATCGGCTGGGCACTGCTCGTCACCGCCGCGATCGCCGTCGCGGTGCTGCTGCTGGTCGGTGCGATCGTGCTGCTGGCGGCCACCGCCGGCACCGCGGGCATCGTGATCGCGGTGCTGCTGGGCATCCTGGGCGGGTTCGTGCTGCTGGCCCTGGGCATCTGGATCGGCACGAAACTGTCGCTGGTCTCCAGCGCGTTGATGATCGAGCGGCTCAGCCTGCGTGGGGCCATCGCCCGGTCCTGGCGGCTCACCACCGGCGCGTTCTGGAAGACCTTCGGCATCCAGCTGCTCGTGGCGGTGATCATCAACGTGGCGTTGCAGGTGATTTCCGCGCCGCTGTCGCTGCTGAGCCCGCTGCTGCTGATGCTGCTCGATCCGAACGGGCAGAACCAGCCGTCCACGATCGCCGTGTCCGTCGGCATCACCGTGCTCGCCGCCGCGGTCACGCTGGTGTTCGGCGCGATCGGCGCCGTCGTGCAGGCGGCCACGTCCGCGCTGATCTATCTCGACCGTCGCATCCGCACCGAGGGTCTCGATCTCGAGCTGGCGCGCGTGGTCGAAGCCCGCCAGGCCGGTGACCACGGCGTCGTCGACCCGTACCTGCCGGGCGCGCAGAACCTGCGGCGACCGGCCGCGCCGATTCCGCCCACGGATGCGTCGCCCTGGGCATGATGCACCTCGCGGCGCTGGGGTCTTCCGCACTGCTCGGCGGGCTGGCCGCCAAGGTGCCGGTCGACCCGGATGCCGACCAGGCGCGCCGCTGGATCGTCGCTGAGCTGTCGAAGCCGGAATACCAGGCCGCGCAACCGACCCTGTTCGATCGGGTGTCCGCTGCATTCTGGGACTGGTTGACCTCGCTGGACCTCGGCAACACCGGTCTCGGCCCCGGACCGTTGCTGGTGATCATCACGGTGCTGCTGCTGGCCGGGATCATCGCCGCCTACTTCATTTTCGGCGCGCCCCGGCTGAACCGCCGCAGTCGCGCGGCCGGCGTGCTGTTCGGCGTGGACGACGACCGGGATGCCGCCGCGATGCGGGCCGCGGCGCAGGCGGCGGCGGGCCGGGCGCAGTGGTCGCTGGCCATCTCGGAGATGTTCCGGGCGCTGGCCCGCGGGCTGGCCGAACGCACGATCGTGTCGGTGAGCCCAGGGACCACGGCGCGCACCTTCGCCGACACCGCCGGGCACGCGTTCCCGACACTGGACGACCGGCTCCAGTTCGCCGCCGCCGCGTTCGACGAGGTGCGCTATCTGGGCCGGCCGGGAACCGAGGAGGCGTTCCGGCAGGTGGCCGACCTGGAGCGGGAGCTGGCGGGCGCCCGACCGCAGCTGAACGGACTGCCGCGATGACGATCACCACCCCCACCGTGCGCGGCGCCACCCGGCGCTGGGCGTTCTGGATCGCCGCGGGCGTCGTCCTGCTCCTGTTCGCGGTGGGTACCGTGCTGTTCACCGGGGCCGCCGGACGCGCCGGAGACGCGCTGTCGGCCAGCAACGCGGCGCCCGCCGGCAGCAAGGCGCTGGCCGAGGTGCTGCGGCAGCATGGCGTGACGGTGACGGCGACCTCGACCCTGGCCGCAACGACCGCGGCGATCACCGACCCGCGGGACACCACCCTGTTCCTGTACGACCCGAAGGGCTATCTCGACGCGAAGCAGTACGAGAAGGTCGCCGGTCTGGCCGCCGACAGTGTGCTGGTGAGCCCCGGCTTCTCCGCACTGGCCGCCGTGGCACCCGGGGTGGCGCAGGCCGGCCGGGTCCCGGATGCGGCGCTGACCGCCGACTGCGACGTGCCGGCGGTGCGACGGGCCGGGTCAGTGTCCGGCGGCGGCACCGGGTTCCGGATCACTGCGGCCGAGCGGGCCACCGGATGCCTGGCCGGCACGAACTCAGACAACAAGGGAGCAGTGTTCTCGCTCGTGCGCGTCGCCGGCGCATCCGGGTCGGTCACGGTGCTGGGCCTCCAGGATGTCTTCGCCAACGAGCACGTCGCGGAGCGGGGCAATGCGGCGCTGGCCCTCGGCCTGCTCGGCGAGCACTCGCACCTGGTCTGGTACCTGCCCAGCGTGTCCGATGTCGCCGGTGGGGCACCCACCCTGGCGGAGCTCACCCCGCAGTGGGTGCCCGGCGTGATGATCCTGCTGCTGCTCGTCGTCGTGGCCGCCGCGTTCTGGCGCGGCAGGCGGCTCGGGCCGCTGGTGGTGGAGAACCTGCCGGTGGTGGTGCGCGCGAGCGAGACGATGGAGGGCAGGGCGCGGCTGTACCAGAAGTCCTCCGCCCGGCTACACGCCTTGGATGCGCTGCGGATCGGTGCGGTCCAGCGGCTCGCCGCGCAGTGCGGACAGTCCCGACTGGCCGGCGTGGACGAGGTCGCCGCCGCGGTGGCCGCGATGACCCGGGCCGACCCGGCCCGGATCCGCGACCTGCTCGTCGACGCGGTGCCCGCCACCGACCGCGAGTTGGTGCGGCTCTCGGACGAGTTGCTGGAGCTCGAGCGCGCCGCGCGGGCGGCATCCGGAACCGGCGCCAACACGGGAGAATGAACGCATGACCGACGAGATGAGGAACTCTTTCGCGCAGGTGCGCGCCGAGGTGGGCAAGGCGGTGGTCGGCCAGGATGGCGCGGTGACCGGCCTCATCGTGGCGCTGCTGGTGGGCGGCCACGTGCTGTTGGAGGGAGTGCCCGGGGTGGCGAAGACGCTGCTGGTGCGCACCCTCAGCCGCAGCCTGCGGCTGGACACCAAGCGGGTGCAGTTCACCCCCGACCTGATGCCCGGGGATGTGACCGGTTCGCTCGTCTATGACGCGAAGGCCGGTGACTTCGAGTTCCGCGCCGGGCCGGTGTTTACGAACATCCTGCTGGCCGATGAGATCAACCGCACCCCGCCGAAGACGCAGTCGGCGCTGCTGGAGGCCATGGAGGAGCGGCAGGTCACCGTGGACGGGCAGACCCATCCGCTGCCGGAGCCGTTCCTGGTGGCGGCCACGCAGAATCCGATCGAGTATGAGGGCACCTACACGCTGCCCGAGGCGCAGTTGGACCGGTTCCTGCTCAAGCTCACCCTGGACATCCCGGACCGCGATCACGAGGTGGAGATCCTCAATCGCAGCGCCGCCGGGTTCAACCCGCGGGACCTGGCGGCCGCCGGGGTCACGCCGGTGCTGGATGCCGCGCAGCTGGCGCAGGCGCAGCGGCAGGTCGCGGCGGTCACGGCGAGCGCCGATGTGCTGGCCTACATCGTGGACCTGGCGCGCGGCACCCGCAGCAGTCCGTCGGTGGGGCTCGGGGTCAGTCCGCGCGGGGCGACGGCGTTGCTGTCGGCGGCCAAGGCGTGGGCCTGGCTGAACGGCTCCGATGGGGTCACCCCCGACCATGTGCAGGCGATGCTCTTGCCGGTCTGGCGGCATCGCATCCAGTTGCGTCCGGAGGCGGAGCTGGAGGGTGTTTCGGCGGATGCGATCCTGCGGTCGATTCTGCAGCAGGTGCAGGTGCCGATCTAGCATGGCCGTCTCCGGGTGGTTCGTCGCGTTCCTGGCGCTGGGGATCGTTCCGCTGGTGCTGTTGAACGACCCGTGGGTGGCCGCGGCCTGGGTGCTGCTGGTCGTCGTGGTGGGGGCCGTGGATGCGATGCTCGCCGGCTCGCCGCGGCGGCTGCGGCTGACCCGGGAGCTGCCCGGTCGCATCCGGCTGGGCGAAAGTACGACCTCGACGCTGCTCGTGGTCAACGAGGGGTCCCGGCCGGTGCGCGGGGTGGTCCGGGACGGCTGGCAGCCCTCCGCCGGGGCGAGTCCGACCCGGGCGCGCTTGGTCGTGCCGGCCGGCGAGCGTCGGGCCGTCACCACGACGTTGACGCCGTTCCGCCGCGGTGAGCGGCACGCCGGCCAGGTGAGCGTGCGCGCGTTCGGGCCGCTGGGCTTGGCGGCGCGGCAGGCGACCATTGCGGTGCCGGGCGCCATCCGGGTGCTGCCGCCGTTCCATTCGCGCAAGCATCTGCCGTCGCGGCTGGCCCGGCTGCGGGAGCTCGACGGGCGCACGAGCGTGATGATCCGCGGGCAGGGCACCGAGTTCGACTCGCTGCGGGAGTACGTGCGCGGCGACGATGTGCGCTCGATCGACTGGCGGGCGACCGCGCGGCGCACCGGGCCGGATGCCGACCGCCGGCTGGTGGTGCGCACCTGGCGTCCGGAACGGGATCGCCGGGTCGTCATCGTGGTGGATTCCGGGCGCACGTCGGCGGCGCGGATCGCGGACGAGCCGCGCATCGACACCGCGTTCGAGGCGGCGCTGCTGCTGGCCGCGCTGGCGACCAGGGCCGGGGATCGGATCGACCTGGTGGTGTTCGACCGGCGGGCGCGCGGCCGGGTGCAGGGCGCCAGCGGAGCGGAGCTGCTGTCCCGGATGGTGGACACGATGGCGCCGATCGACCCGGAGCTGATCGAGATGGACTGGAGTGCGGTGCCGGCGCTGGTGCGGTCGGTGACCAGTCATCGTGCGCTCGTGGTGCTGATGACGTCGATCGACGCGCCCGGTGGCTCCGGGGCGCTGCTGTCGGTGCTGCCGCAGCTGACGCACAAGCACACCGTGGTGGTGTCGTCGGTGACCGATCCGGCGGTGCTCGAGGCGACGCTGCAACGCGAGAACCGGACGCAGGTGTACCGCGCGGCGGCGGCGGAACGCGCCCTGCTGGATGTGGCGCGCGTGTCGGCCGCCATCCGGCAGCTGGGCGCCGAGGTGGTCACCGGCGCGCCGGCGGAGCTGCCTCCCGCGCTGGCCGACACGTACCTGGCGCTGAAGGCGGCCGGTCGCCTCTAGTTGGGTGACCTACCACCACGCTGAGTTGCGCCTTGTGCACCTTCCCAGGCCTCGGGAACCACAACAATATGCAAGTCACCGCATGGTGCGGGTTAGCCCGCCACGAGGCGGCGGGCGCCGGCCTCGAACTCGTCCAGGTCGCCGGTGCGGCCGGCCCGCGCGGCCCGGCCACCCAAGATCCACTGGTAGGCCAGGAATCCCGCGAGCGCGAGGGTGCCGATGCCGATCTTGACCGGCCAGGGCCAGTCCTGCCGGGTGACGAATCCCTCGATGATCCCGGAGGTGAGCAGCGCCAGGATCAGGCCGATCGCCACGGTGAACAGCGCCCGCGCATCCTCGGCCAGCGCCTGTCCGCGGCTGCGGGCGCCGGGTGCGATCCAGGCCCAGAAGATCCGCAGGCCGGCCGCGCCGGCCACGAAGATGGAGTACAGCTCGAGCTGCCCGTGCGGTGCAATGTAGAGGAAGAAGGTGTCCAGCTGCCCGTACTGCTGCATGAGCGCGCCGGCGAAGCCGATGTGCATCGCGTTGGTGAACAGCAGGTACGGGGTGTACACGCCGACGATGCCGAAGGCGACGGCCTGCGCGGCGATCCAGGCGTTGTTGGTCCACACCGAGCTGGCGAACGAGCCGCCGCTGTAGTTGGAGTAGTACTCCACGAAGTCGTGTTCCACGTAGTGTCGCCGCTCGGCGTCGCTGCCGAACACGGAGGCCAGCACCCCGGGGTGCTGAATCGCCCAGATCGCGTAAAGCAGTCCGATCAACAGCGACGCGGCGGTGATCGCCAGACTGAGCCACCGGATGCGATACAGCGCGGCGGGCAGCCCCGCGCCGAAGAACTCCGGCAGCCGGCTCAGCACGTTGGCGCTGGCGCCGGTGAATCGCAGCCGGGCTCGGGAGAGCAGCAGCGACAGCCGGTCGCCCTGCACCGACTGCCCGGCGGTGGTTTTGATCGCCGACAGCTGGGTGGCGCCGGCTTGGTACCGCTCGATCAGCGCATCCGCCTCGGCGCCGCTGAAATGGCGCTTGCCGGCGAGCCGGGCAAGCTCATCCCACTCATCGCGGTGGGCGGCGGAATAGGCGTCAAGATCCATCTGCTTAGATACTAGACATGGCAAGCCCGGAGCCCGACGAAGGCGAGCTGATGACCGGGGAGGCCGTCGGCCTGGACCTGCGGCCGACCAGTTTTGTGCTGCGCGGGGCCGGGGCGCTGCTGGATGTGATCGTCTACCTGGGCAGTTGGCTCGGGCTCGTCCTGGCGATCAACTCCCCCGTGGTCGCCGGCGCGCTGGACGATGCGGCGGTGAAGGCGGTGACCATCGCGTCGCTCGTGTTCTGCATCGTGGTGCTGCCGACCGCCGTGGAGTTGCTCACGCACGGCAAGTCGCTCGGCCGGCTGGTGGTGGGCGCGCGCATCGTCCGCGACGACGGCGGGGCGATCGGGTTCCGGCACGCGTTCATCCGGGCACTCAGCGGCGTGCTCGAGTTGTTCATGTCGCTGGGCGGGATCGCCGCGCTGTTCGGGCTGCTGAACGCGCGCACGAAACGGATGGGCGACATCCTGGCCGGCACCTACAGCCAATACGAGCGGGTGCAGCGCAGGGATCCGGCGATCTTCGGCGTGCCGGTCGTGCTGGTCGACTGGGCCCGGTCGGCGGATGTCGCCAGGATGCCGGACCCGCTGGCGCGGCGGATCGCGCAGTTCCTGCGGCAGGCCGACGGCCTCACCCCGGAGACGCGGCTGCGGGTGGCCTCGCAGTTGGCGGCGGAGGCGGCGCGATTTGTGTCCCCGCTGCCGCGGGCCGACCCGGAGCTGTTCCTCGCCGCGGTCGCCGCGGTGCGGCGGGAACGCGAGCTGCTGGCGCTGCAGCTGCGAAAGCAGCGCCTGTCGGCCGTGGAGCCGGTGTTGACCGGCCTGCCGCATCGGTTTCCGCCAAGAACCTGATCGGTAATTGCTGGAAGTACGCTGTGTGTATCCGGTAGCCTCGGGATGAAGGTTCCCCCTATCAGAAAGCAGGATCATGGCGCAAACCAGTCGACCGACCCGTACCGCCCACACTCCGACCGATGCCCCGTCGATCACCGCGCGGCTCACTGCGGAGGCGCTGGGAACCTTCATCCTCGTGTTCGTCGGCGTGGGGACCGTGCTGTTCGCCACACTGTTCCCCGGCGCCGGTGAGGTGTACCTGCCTATCGCCCTGGCCTTCGGGCTGTCGGTGGTCGCCGGCGCCTACGCGTTCGGGCACGTGTCGGGCGCGCACTTCAACCCGGCCGTGACCATCGGTGCCGCCGTCGCCGGTCGGCTGCCCTGGAAGGATGTCGTCGGCTACCTGGTGGCGCAGCTGGTGGGCGGGATCATCGCGTCCGCGCTGCTGTTCGCGATCGCCGCGGGTGGCAAGGACGGTTTCCTCGCGAAGGCGCAGTCCAGCGGATTCGCGTCGACCGGCTTCGGCGAGCGTTCCCCCGGCGGGTTCAGCCTGCTGTCGGTGCTCTTGATCGAGGTCATCCTCACCGCGCTGTTCGTGTATGTCATTCTCGGGGTGACCGACCGGCGTGCCCCGGCGGGACTCGCGCCGCTGGCCATCGGTCTCGCGTTGACCATGTTGTTGCTGGTCGGCCTTCCGGTTAGCGGTGCCTCGCTCAACCCGGCGCGCTCGATCGCCTCGGCGATCTTCGGTGACGGGGTCGCGCTCGGTCAGGTGTGGGCGTTCGTGGTCGCGCCGATCGTCGGCGGGATCATCGCCGGAGCCAGCTACAAGCCGCTGTTCGCTCGCGTCCAGTAGCGCGCCTAATTGTGCCTGTTCCGGCTAACTGTTCCCGTTTCGCGGGGCACAGTTAGCCGGAACGGCAACACTTAGAACTGCAGGCTCTTGCGTCGTGCCGCGGCGATCAGCGTCAGTCCGGCGCCGAGCATCAGGGCCGCGGCGGTTGCGCCGTTGCCCGTGTCGCCGCCGGTCGCGGCGAGTGCCTGCGTCGACAGGTCACCGTCGGTGGCCGCGGGCTCGCTCAGCGCCAGCGTCTCCAATTCGCCGTCGACTGAGCCGGTGCTCGTGCTCTGGATCACCGCTGTGGTTGCCGGTCCTTCTGCGGTGTTGTCGTCAGCCGGCACGTCGGCGACGTTACCGTCGAGAACCGCGCCCACCTGAGAGGCGAATCCGAGACGAAGAACCCGAGGGCTGTCGGTGCCGAACCCAAGGACGCCCTCGTTGTCGCCAGTGCGCTCGTCGGCGACGTTACCGTCGACAACAGTTCCGGCCTGAGAGGCGAACCCGAGACGAACGGTACCCTCATCGTCACCGAAGCCGAGGATCCCCTGGTCACCGTTACCGAAATCGAGGATGCCGTCCTCATCGTCACCGAAGCCAAGGATCCCCTCGTTGGCGTCACCAGCTACGGCAGCCGGACCGGTCGAGGTGCCGCTACTCGAGCTGTCACCCAGCAACGAGATCGCGTTCCCCTCCACAGCCACCGGTGCCGTCACATCCGGCGAGACCTGATTACCCGAAGCAACCCCATCCCCACCATCAGTCACAGCCGCATCCGAACCACTGCCATCGGCCACCACGGCCGGAGCCGTCGAGGTCCCGCTACTCGAGCTGTCACCCAGCAACGAAATTGCGTTTCCTTCCACCGTCACCGGCGCAACCACATCCGGCGCAACCTGATTGCCTGAAGCAACCCCATCCCCACCATCAGTCACAGCAGCATCCGAACCACTGCCATCGGCCACGACAGCCGGAGCCGTCGAGGTCCCGCTACTCGAGCTGTCACCCAGCAACGAGATTGCATTTCCCTCCACAGCCAACGGTGCCGTGATGGAACTCAGGATCTGGTTTCCCGAGCCGAGCCCATCCTCACCGCTGCTCTCTGCGGCATTGGCCGCCGTGGCGCCGAGGACCGTGAGCCCTCCGGCTAAGAGGGCGCACCACAGCGCCCTTGAGACATACTTCTTCATGATCTGTACTCCTTGAATTGAATGAATGATCGCGCCCGCGAACGGGCGCTTTTACCCGGTGTCCCGCCCGATTCCGGGCAGGCGGGGCTCACTCAGTCAGGAGTTGAGTTGGATTCGTATGTGGGGGAAGCCGGCGGGACGTCCTCGCCCGGCGGCATGGTGCGAGCGCTTGGGGCCCAGAAAACCCAACCCCGCTCGGCGACGTCGCTCGCTAGGGCGATGCTCCCGGATGTGCCGGGCGTCACCGTCTCGGAAAGAACCATCGGCGCCAACGGCGCGGATGGCGCGGGCGCGTGTGGCACCGGATCCTCCGGCGCAATGGCGGCGGCGGACCGATTACGTGTGGACCGGATGTCGCCCCGCACAGATGGGGGAACCTCGGTCGCGCGCGCGTCGCAGTCGGTGACGCAGTACGCCGCGGTCGCCCGCTCCGGCGCTACCTCGATACTCTCAGGCTGCGTACCGAACACGGTCGCGTCGACGCCGACGGTCTTAAGCACCGGTTCGACCGATTGCAGCACCGGATCAAGCACATTCAGCACCGGCTCTACGTTCTTCAGTACCGGCTCGACCGACTCCAGCACCGGCTCAACGCTCTCCGACACGGGCTCGGTGAGCTGCTGTACGGCGGCGGCATCCGTGACGATGCTGGCAAGAGCCGGCAACCCCGCTACGGCGGGCGCATGATCCGCACCGGGCGTCGCAACGCGTGGTCCAGCATCCGTGCCAACGCCCTGAAGCGATTCGGTCACGACCGCGAGACCCGAGTCAGGACCCAGCAGCGAGCCGTCGGCGACGTCCAGTTCGGCGGCCGAGGCGCCGCCGGTGACGCCACCGAGCACGAGCCAGCCGACCGCCAGTAGCCCGGCGCCGATCGCAACCCGCAAGCCGACGACCACACCGACGGTCGACCCCGCATCGATCTGCCGCACCGCTGGTCACCCCCACCCCTGGAAGACCGATCCCCCCAAGGACCGATGCTGCCAGACTAACCCCCCATCCGGGGGTCGTCTAGGCCCGCGGTGCACCCCGAAAGATGCCATTCCGGACGAGTGACGCCGCCGCGGCGGGGTGTCTCGTCCGAGAAGGGGCTCTCGAGCGCGGTCAGTACCGGTAGTAGTCCGATTTGTACGGGCCGTCGACCGACACGTCGATGTAGTCGGCCTGCTTCGGGGTGAGCCGGGAGAGCTTCACGCCGAGCGCATCCAGGTGCAGCCTGGCGACCTTCTCGTCGAGCACCTTGGGCAGCATGTGCACGCCCAACGGGTACGCGTCGCGGTTGGTCCACAGCTCGATCTGGGCGAGCACCTGGTTCGCGAACGAGTTGCTCATCACGAACGACGGATGCCCGGTGGCGTTGCCGAGGTTCATCAGCCGGCCCTCGGACAGCACGAGCACGCTGCGCCCGGACGGCAGCCGCCACTCGTGCACCTGCGGCTTGATCTCGATCCGTTCCGCCCCGGCCAGTTTCTCCAGCCCGGCCATGTCGATCTCGTTGTCGAAGTGGCCAACGTTGGCCACGATCGCCAGGTGCTTCATCCCGAGCATGTGGTCGACCGTGATCACATTCTCGTTGCCGGTGCAGGTGACGAAGATGTCGGCCTTCTCCAGCACGTCCTCGATGGTCGTGACCTGGAAGCCGTCCATCGCCGCCTGCAGCGCGCAGATCGGGTCGACTTCGCTGACGATCACCCGGGCGCCCTGGCCGCGCAGCGCCTCAGCGGCGCCCTTGCCCACGTCGCCGTAGCCGGCGACGAAGCAGACCTTGCCGCCGATGAGCACGTCGGTGGCCCGGTTCAGGCCGTCCGGCAGCGAGTGGCGGATGCCATACCGGTTGTCGAACTTGGACTTCGTCACCGAGTCGTTCACGTTGATCGCCGGGAACAGCAGTGTGCCGGCCTTGGCCAGCTCGTACAGCCGGTGCACTCCGGTGGTGGTCTCCTCGGTCACTCCGGCGATGCCGGCGGCGATCGTGGTCCAGCGTTGCGGTGCGGCGGCCAGGGAGGCGCGAAGGGTGTCCAGGATGACGCGCCATTCGTGGCTGTCCGTCTCCGTCGCATCCGGCACCGCGCCGGCGAGCTCGAACTCGCGGCCCTTGTGCACCAGTAGGGTGGCGTCGCCACCGTCGTCGAGGATCAAGTTGGGACCGCCCTCGGTGCCCCAGTCGAAGATCTGCGAGGTGCACCACCAGTACTCCTCGAGGCTCTCGCCCTTCCAGGCGAACACCGGAATGCCCGCCGGGGCATCCACGGTGCCGGTCGGCCCAACGGCCACGGCGGCGGCCGCCTCGTCCTGGGTGGAGAAGATGTTGCAGCTGGCCCAGCGCACCCGTGCGCCGAGGGCGACCAGGGTCTCGATGAGCACCGCGGTCTGCACGGTCATGTGCAGGGATCCGGCGATGCGGGCGCCGGCCAGTGGCTGGGAGGGTCCGAATTCCTCCCGCAGCGCCATCAGCCCGGGCATCTCGTTCTCGGCCAGGCGCAGCTGGTGACGTCCGGCTGCGGCGAGCGCGAGGTCGGCCACTTTGAAGGGAAGGGATGTCGTCACGGAGGTCATCCTCCCATTCTCGCAGCTTTCATCATTCAGGAGGCTGTGGGACGGATGTTGCCGGCGGCGGCCAGCGGGACCTCAGCAGGTGACTCCGGCAACAACTGCACCACCACGTCCTGAATGATGAAAGCAGCGGCAGCAGCGGCAGCAGCGGGCGCGAGGGGCGGAGCGTCAGCCGCGGATGATCGCCAGCACGTCGTCTCGGATGCGCTGCATCTGCGCATCCGTGCCCGATTCCACGTTGAGACGCAGCAGCGGCTCGGTGTTGGACGGGCGCACGTTGAACCACCAGAACGGCTCGTCCTCTGGCACGATGCCGGTGACGGTGAGGCCGTCCAGCTCGTCGAACTCCGCGACGCCGGTGTAGGCCTCGACGATGCGGTTGTAGGCCTCCGGCACGTCGGCCACGGTGGAGTTGATCTCGCCGCTGAGCGCGTACGGAGTGAATCGGGCCGCCATCGCCGACAGCGGGTCGGACTGGGCACCGAACTCGGCCAGCACGTGCAGTGCCGCGAGCATGCCGTTGTCGGCGCCCCAGAAGTCCCGGAAGTAGTAGTGCGCGGAGTGCTCCCCGCCGAAGATCGCGCCTGTGGCGTGCATCTGGTCCTTGATCAGGGAGTGGCCGACCCTGGTGCGCACCGGCGTTGCGCCGGCCGCGGTGATCGTCTCCTCCACAATCCGGGAGGTGATCAGGTTGTGCAGCACCGTGATCTCGGCACCGGCATCCAGCGCCCGCACCCGCTGAATCTCCCGCAGCGCCACCACGGCGGCGACCGCAGACGGGTTCATCGGGTGGCCCTTCTCGTCGACCACGAAGCAGCGATCCGCGTCGCCGTCGAAGGCGAGCCCGAGGTCGGCGCCGTGGGCCACGACCGCGTTCTGCAGGTCGAGGAGGTTGGCCGCCACCAGCGGGTTGGCCTCGTGGTTGGGGAAGGTGCCGTCCAACTCGAAGTAGAGCGGGATGACCTCGATCGGCAGTGTCGGCAGCCCGGCCGCCTCGCCCAGCACCGCCGGCACGGTCAGCCCGCCCATGCCGTTGCCGGCATCCACGACGATGCGCAGCGGCCGGATGCCGGACAGATCGACGAGCGAGCGCAGGTACGCGGCGTAGTCCGCGAGCACATCGACCTGGCGGAAGCTGCCCGGCTGCGCCACGTCGGCAATGCCGTCGGCCAGGTACTGCTCGGCGCGGTCCCGAATGCCGCGCAGTCCGGTGTCGAAGCTGATGCCCTGTGCTCCGGCGCGGCTGAACTTGATCCCGTTGTAGGTGGCCGGGTTGTGGCTGGCGGTGAACATGGCCGCCGGTGCGTTCAGGTGCCCGGAGGCGAAGTAGCTTTCGTCGGTGGAGCACAGCCCGATCGACACGACGTTGGCGCCGCGGGCCTGCGCGCCGCGGGCGAAGGCATCCGCGAACCGCGGGGACGAGTCGCGCATGTCGTGACCGACGATCACGTCGATCCCGGCAGCCTGCACCTCGTCGACGAAGCCGGCGGCCAGGGCGGCTACGACGTCGTCGGTTAGTTGTGATCCGACCAGCCCGCGCACGTCATAGGCCTTGATAAATGCGCTGAGGTCAATACCAGTTCTCTCTGAAGTCATACTCCCGAATCTATCCTGCCGAGCACTTGGTGCCGCACGATTTGCCAGCCGTGCGGTACCGACAGCTGTTCCGAGTGGCGGGCGCAGAGGTCGTGACTGTACGGCTCATTGGTCGGGCTGAGCGGGCCGAGCACGACCATCGAGTCTTCGTAGTCGTAGGTGAGGGTCGCAGTGGCTTCCACCTGGCAGGCCGCTTTGCTACACAGTCTCTCGTTCAGCTGCACGCCCTGAGTTGTTTGGAAGCGCTGGGTCATTTGCCTCTACCCTAACGGCGAACTCCCCCGCTGCCGCGGAACCGCGCCGCCTACACTTGAGCCATGGCTCGCACATCCCGACGCAGCAGCGCACCGCGCTCGGTGCGGGCCGGCTGGCGCGACCGGCACGGGCGCGGGATCCGCGCCGCGGTGACCGGGCCGCACCTGCCGATGCTGCGCACCAGGGTCGACGTGTTCGACGCCACCGTGGCCGCCGCCGCCGAGTACCTCAAGGACATGTGGCCCGACGAGCTTGAGGGCGCCCACTTCGAGGTGGCCGGCCTGCCGACCGCGTCGGGCGCCAACGGCGTCGACCGGTGGCGGGTGATCCCGGCCGAGCGTCGCATCATCCTGTACCGGCTGCCGATCGAGCGGCTAGCCCGGTTGCATCGCCACGACGAATGGCACCGACGGATGCTCATCGAAAGTTGCGTGTTCCGCGCGGTGGCCGAGTTGCTCGGCAAAGACCCGTGGGATTTGGCACCGGACCGGTTCCGGCACTTCTGACCGGTCGTTACGGGTACACCCGGATCGGCGGGGCGCTGGGCGCGCCGGGGCTCACCGTGTACGCGCTGAGCTGACCGTCGCCCTGGTAGCTGACGGCGACCCGCAGGCTGTCGAAGCCGCTGAGCAGATAGCCGCCGGATGCGACGGGCACCGTCACGCTGGCGCTGGCCGGCACCGACACGGACGTTGGCGACGCCGTCGAGGCATCTGTGGACTCCAGCGTCACCGTTTGGCTCTTTTCGGTGGGGTTGGCCAGGTGCAGCATGGGCGAGGGTCCGGCCGCGACGGCGACCTCGGAACGCTCGTGCAGCACCGGGGCGGCGGCGAACCAGGTGAGGTCGGCGGCGCCGGAGGATCCGGTGACCGAGACACGGGCGGCGGCGATGACCGGGATGTCCGCCGAGAGTCCGATGGTGAAGCTGCCGTCGCCCGCTTCGATCGGGAGGTCGGTCACCACGCCGCCGGGAACGCTCAGCGACGATGGTTCGTCGGGCGCGGAGCCGTCTTCGGGGATGATGGCGATCTGCACCTTGGCGGCAGCAGTGCCGGGCACGTACAGGCGCAGCACCGGGGCGATGTCGGCGAATCCGGGGCTGGACTGTTGCGCGGCCAGCGCCTCGGTGCCGGTGAGTACCACGCCGGGGATCACCAGGTGTGTGGCCGGTGGCGCGGAGGCGCCGACGATGGCCAGCCCGCCGGAGGCGAGGGTGCGCACGACGCGGTGCTGCAGGTTGGCGACCACTTGGCCGCCGGCGCTTGTCACCCGCACCACCGGGGAGAGCACGTTCGGGGCGAATCCGGCCAGGGGCAGGATGCGCTGGCTGCCGCCGGGCACGACGATGCCCTCGCTGCCGGCGGCACGCACCTCGCCGTTCTCGGTGAACACGGTCACCGACACGGTGGCCGGCACGGCGCCGGGGTTGCTCAGGGTGATCAGGGTGGTGCGTCCGGTGTCGGTGGCACCGCCGACCAGCCAGGTCTCGGCAGCCGTTTCGGCGCACTCGGCGGCGGCAAAACCGCCGGTGGGTACCAATTGGGATTGGCTGCCGGCCAGGGCCGCGTTCGCCGAGGCGGGCAGCGTGATGGCGACCGGGGCCACTGCGGAGCTGTTTTCTGTGGCGGTGAGCATTGATTGGCGTGCGGCGCCCTTGGCGGATGCTGCGGTGACGTCCGGCTGGCCGGCCGAGGAGATTGCGGAGGCGTTCGCATCGATCGCATCCACCATCCGCAGCGCCGGCCCCGGGCAGACGCGTTGCTGGGTGGTGGCCGTCGGGGTCACCAGCATCGACGGCGCGGCGGGGGCGTGTTGCGGCAGCGGGAGCCAGGTGGCGGCGGCGATGGCGGCGGCCGCGATGCCGATTCCCACGGTGCCGGCGACGGCTCGAGCCCCGATCCGGAGGTTGCTCAGCGCATCCCGTTTCGGGCGCACCGGGGGAAGCGGCGCGTCGTCCTCATCGTCGGCGAAGGCGTCAAACCCGGAGTTCCACGGCTCGGAGGAGATTCGGTCATCGTCCTCGTCCGGCGCGAATTCACGCGGCTCGGCCTCGAGGGGTCCGGGTTCGAGTGGTGCAGGTTCGAGAGGCGCGGCTTGGGCCGCCTCGAGGTCGACCGGTGCGGACTCGACCGGTGCCGACTCGGGCTGCTGCGGTCCAGACTCCTCGGGTTCGTCCTCCTTGGGTTCGTCCTCTTTCGGCTCCGGCTGGGGCGCTCGCCACGGCTCTGCCGCGCCGGGAGGCCGCGGCGCGAACCGCGACGGTTCCGCCGGTGCCGGCTCGGTCGCCCCGTTCTCGTCCGGCAGCCCGATTCTGGACAGGTCGATCTCGGAGAGGTCGCCGCGGTGCGCGGGCTGCTGAGGTGGACGCAGCGCCGGGATGTCGCCCGTCTTCGGGTCGGGGTTGTCGGGCCATTTCGCCATCAGTTGACCTCCCCCGACGTGGCCTCGGCGGCGCCGGCCGGCCGGGCTCCGCTCACCGTGGCCTGACGCTTGCGGCGCGGCGCGGTGGGGATGCCCAGCAGCAGCGTGAGCGCGAAGATGGCGCCCTGGGCGAGGAGGATGCCGGTGCCCAGTCGCGCGCCGGTGTCCTCGGGCCGCAGTTCGGGTGCCTGCTTCGGAACGTCCGTCACCCGCCACAGCATCCCGTCGGCGGTGTGGCCGACCGGGCTGAGCAGGGCGTTGTTGTTCAGCGCGTCGAGCGCGCGGCGGCGCAGCTCGTCGTTCTTGTCGTTCGTATCACCGCGCGTGGTGTCGGCGACGACGACGAACCCGATATCCAGGGCGGCGAGGTCGGGTTGCGCGTTGAAGCCGCTACGCGAGACGAGGTTGCCGGACAGGTTGGCGACGCGTTTCTCGGTCGCCTCCAGCCTGGCATCCGTCGCCGCGAGGGTGGACTGTTCGTCGAGCGTCGCCCCCACGTTGCGAGCGAGTTCGCTGGCGATTCCGCCGTCGTGGGTGGAGATGAGCAGGGTGCCCACCGTGGGCCGCACCTGGGCCTGCGCGGTGACGATGGCGGGCAGGATGCGTCCGGAGCCGGGGTGGATGGCCGCGGTGCCGGCCAGGGTGGCGCCCAGTAGTGGCATCGCCAGGGCGAGGGTGGCCGCGGCGGCGACGACTCCGGAGGCGAGGGCGGCGCGGCCGAGCGCATCCAGGGCGACGAGGCTGCCACCAATCAGTCCGAGCCAGAACAGGCTGAGGGCGGCGCCGGGCCAGAGGGTGATGGCGTTGCCGGCGGCGAAGGACACCGAGATCCGGGTGGCGATCACGGCGGTGACGAAGCCGAGCAGGGCGATGCTCATGGCCGGGATGGCGCGGCGGGAGCCGGGCACGAACAGGGCCAGCAGCGCGAGCACGCCGACCGGCAGCAGCAGTACGGCGACAAGCACCGGGGCGGTCTCGCCCGGTAGCGATAGGCCGTCGAGCAGGTGGATCCAGCCGTGCAGGCCGGTGCCGGCATCGGCGAGCGCCAGCCGCCAGCCCGGTGGGGCGGTGACCACGCTGGGCACTCCGGGGTCGGCGAGCAGGCCGAGCGGGTTGCCGCGCTGCAGTTGCGCCAGGATGAGTGGGGCGAACAGGGCGAGCGCCGGGATTGGGATGCCGATCAGCCGGTGCACGCTCTTGGGCTGGGCGATCAGCCAGAGCAGCCAGAGTACGAGCAGTGCGGGCACGAGCGAGGGAGCGGATGCGGCGACCGCGGCGAACAGCAGCGCGGCGGCGGCGGCGCTGCCCCAGGAGTGCGCGGCATCGACCACGGTCAGCACGAGCCACGGCAGCAGCACCTGGACGATGGCTGCGCCGAGGTGTCCGGTGGTGAGCGAGGCGAGGAGTGGTGGGCCGAGCATCCAGAGCACGGCGGCGATGAGCGGCAGCCAGGTGCGGGAGCTGAAGCGTCGGGCGCAGAACCAGGCGCCGATGGCGGCTAGCGGTAGGGCGGCCACGTAGAACAGCGCGATGCCGAAAGAGGGCGCCCAGAAGGCGAGGCTGCCGAGCAGCGCGACGATCACCGCGAACGGGTCGGCCGCGCCGACGAAGCCGCCGCCGATGTCCCGCCAGCCGTAAGCGGCGTTGGCCCACAGGTCGGCGACGCTGTGGCTGAGCGGTGCCAGGCCGCCGCCGACGACCGCCGAGCCGGACAGCAGCGGACCGAAGGCGACGACGCCGAGCACGAGGCCGGCGACGGCAACCCAGAATCCACCGTCGCCGAGGAACTCGGCCCGGTCGTCGTCTCTGGTGCGTTGTCCGAGGAGTTGTCGCTGGGCCTCGCGTTCTTGGGCGCGTCGCTCGCGCAGCTCGGCTCCCGGCATCCGGAGCGCGTCGATCGCGGCCCAGCTGAGCCGTTTGGTGCGTCGGAAGTTGCGGCGGCCGCCGGTGACGTGGCCGGCGAAGGCGGCGACGAACGCGGCGCGGAATTCGCCGGGGATGGCGCCGGGGCGTTTGGTGAGCAGGTGACCGAGCGAGCGCAGCACGGCAAGCGGCACCAGCGACAACCAGTGGATGCCGAGCGCCCAGAGCGGCGCGTAGACCAGACGGCGGTGCAGTTGGGCGGTGCGCACCAGGCGTCGGCGGCGGGCGTCGGATGCGGCCCGGCGGCGGGCGAAGGCACCGGATGCGGCGGAGCCGAACAGCTCGGGACCGTGCGCGCTGGCGACGCGGGCGCCGGGGACGAGGATGACCCGGTGGCCGGCAAGTCGCACGCGCACGCTGAAGTCGAGGCCGGCGTCCACGACGCCCAGTCCCGGGTCAAATCCGCCGAGCGCGTTCCACACCGAGCGGCGCACGAGCATGCCGCCGGCGGCGACGCCGAGCACGTCGGCGCGGGCGTCGTGCTGGGCTTGGTCGAGTTCGCCCTCCACGAGATGCACGGTGGCGCCGAGTTTGGAGAGGGTCTGGCCGAAGTCGGCCAGCACGTCCGGTTGGTCCCAGCGCACCAGCTTGGGGCCGGCGACCGCCACGGAGGGAGCGATCTCCACCGCGGCGAGCAGCTGGGCCAAGGCAGTTGGTTCAGGAGCGTTGTCGTGGGCGAGCAACCAGAGCCAGTCGTCGTTCACGTCTGCGGTCGCGGGGGATGCAACGCGCAGGGCGCGGGAGACGGATGCGGAGAAGCCGACCTTGCCGGGAACCTCCACCAGTTGGGTGGGGCCGGATTCGGCGAGCAACGCGCTGGTGTCGTCGGTCGAGCCGGCGTCGACGGCAATGATGGTGTCGGGCCGGTGCGTCTGTGCGGCGAGGGCGGCAAGAGTCCGCGGAAGAAACTCGGCCCCCGTGCGGGCAACGAGGACCACAGTAACTCTCGGTTGCATCTAGTCGAGACTAGGCGCCGAATGGCGCCGTACGCGGCGGGACACGCGGCTCACCTCCGGCCGGGGCCGCCGCCCCGCAGCTCGAACTCCCCCGGTGGTCGAGCTCGCCCCGCCCCAGCCCCCCGGTGGTCGAGCCTGGACTCCACTGAGCCTGTCGAAGTGTCGAGACCCTGCCTGTGGGTTAGAAGGGTGGGATGTTGCCGGGAATATCGTTGTCGGGTAGGTCGGTGATGATCTGGCCGAGGGGGCTGGTCCATTCCAGGATGCCGGGGGCGACTTGGCGTACCGTCCAGGCACTGTGGTGTTTGAGCGTGTGATCGCCTTTGCATAAACATTCCAGATTTTCTGGTGTGGTCTTACCGCCGAACTCCCACGCGAAGGTGTGGTCGATCTCGGTACGCTGGGGGGCCCGGTTACATACCGGGTACCGACATCGGCCATCCCGGACCTGCAAGAATCTGCGTAATCGTTTCGAGGGCCGGTACTTATCCACGGTGAGCACCATCCCGGCCACCGGATCGGTGAGCACCCGCACCCACTCCGGAGCATCGGCGGCCAACCGGAGCGCGTCATCCATCCCGATCGGACCATGCCCGGCCAGCACGGCCGGAACCTTACCCTGGCCCAGCAGCGACAGCACCGGGACCACCACCGACACCTCGGCACGGATACCGATACCCGCGGCGTGCGGGGCATCCGGCCCACCGGTGGGTTGCCCCGTCAACAACAGCTCGGTAGCCAAATCGGCGCGGATCTGATCAAACGTACGCGGATCAGACGCAGTGTTGGCCTGATCGTCGGTGCAGGTGTTGGCGCTATGGATGGCTTTGGCCTGCTCGGTCAGCCGGTCCCAGATGGCCGTACCCAGCAGTTTGGTCACATACAAGGTCAACGTGGCCATCCCATCATCCTCGTCGGACAAGCGCACACACCGGGCCTCCCGGGCTTTCTTGTGCCGGTCCTGGAAGGACACCTTCCCGACCCGGGACGCGGTCAACTGCGCGTACTTGGTCAACCGGCCCGGAGTAACCCGCTCGGCCCGCTCCAACACCAGCTCCTCATAGCGGGCCCGGGCATCCGCATCATCGATGCACCGACCGTACAGGGCGATGGCCCGCAGATGTCCGGCCTGGATCCGGCCGGCGTGTAGCGCCTGTACGGCCGCCGGGAAATTCTGCACCATCAGTTGCGCCTCGGACAGCCGACTCTGCATCGTGGCGGTGGACACCCGGCAGGCCACCGCCAACTCGGCCGCCATCGATCGGTGCGCCCAGTCCCGCTGCTCCTGCGTCGCTCCCTGGGGCAGGGCGTTTTCCGTCCGCTGTTCCAAATCCGCTAACTCCCGCATTTGCAGCGCCTGCAACCGAGACATCTGCGCCTGCAGCTCGGTCACCCGGCCCACACCCACCCGAATCGCCTCGGACACATCGATCGATCCGACCGGATCATCACCCAACGGATCCAGGTCCACCGCCTCCGCCGGGTCGGTACGGGGGTCGACCCAGCCCTCGGGAGTCCAACCCTCGGCATCCCAGTCCTCGCACTCCCAGGCCAGCGGGCCGTCCAACTCCCACGGCGCGATCCCCATTGCCGCCAGCTCGGCGGCATCCGGAGTAGGAACATCGAAGATGTCTTTCACAGTCTTAGTACACACCTTGCCGCTGACATACGTGCCGACACGGTGTCGACCGCACAGACACGGTGATCACCGCAGCAGACTCGAACTTGTGTTCGTGTTCCATGGGTCTAAGTGAATACCACACCACTGACATTGGAGCACGCCACGTGACGTGAAGGCTCGACCACCGGGAGCTTGACCACCGGAGGGCCGACCACCGGAGGCTCCGTCGCCGGAGAACGGGCTAGGCGCGCTTGCGCAGCTTGCGACGCTCGCGCTCGGAGAGGCCGCCCCAGATGCCGAAGCGCTCGTCGTTCTTGAGCGCGTATTCCAGGCACTGGGCGCGCACTTCGCAGGACGCACAGATCTTCTTCGCGTCGCGGGTGGATCCACCCTTTTCGGGGAAAAACGCTTCGGGATCGGTCTGCGCGCACAGCGCATCCGCCTGCCATGCCAGCGGGTCGTCCTCGTCGGTACGTCGTCGTACTCCCGGCACGCCGAGGTTGATCGGGTCGACAAACCAGTCGTCAGGGACTCTGCCGCGATGATCGTTCAGCGCCATAGCACAAACTCCCCTCGTGTAGCCCACGACTTGCGCACCGTGTTAAACATAATTACACCCGTGTAGTTCCCCCAGCGCAAGTCGCAAATCGTAAACCCTCAATTCCGCCTTCAGGGTTGACTCGCCAGTGAAGTTGTGATTCACCCGGCCAACCGCCGCGCCTCCCACGCGCTGGAGACCATTTCGTGCAGGCTGTGCCGCATCCGCCAGTCCAGATCGCGGGCGGCGAGGTCTCCGGAGGCGACGATGCGCGCGGGATCGCCCGGCCGGCGTGCCCCCACTTCTGGGGTAAACCGAATGTTCGTTACCTCCGCCACGGCGGCCATGATCTGGCCCACCGAGACGCCGTCACCGCTGCCGAGGTTGTAGGCCGGCTGGATGGGTTCGCCGGCATCCAGGCGCCGTGCGGCGGCGACGTGGGCCAGCGCGAGGTCGGCGACGTGGATGTAGTCGCGCACGCAGGTGCCGTCCGGTGTTGGGTAGTCCCCGCCGTTGATGTGCGGGGTCTGCCCGCCCAGCAGCGCGTCGAACACGAGCGGGAACAGGTTGTGCGGGCTGACGTCGAACACGCTGGGGTCGCCGGAGCCGACGACGTTGAAGTAGCGCAGTGAGGTGTGCCGCAGTCCGGTGGCGACGGCCTGGTCGGCCAGCAGCCACTCCCCGATCAGTTTGGACTGGCCGTACGGCGACTCCGGATGCTTGGGCGTGTGTTCCGTGACGAGGTCGACGTCCGGGGTGCCGTACACCGACGCGCTGGAGGAGAACACGATCCGGTCGACGCCGTGTTCCTGCATCGCGCCGAGCAGCACCCGAGTGCCCTCGACGTTCTGCTGAAAGGTGTGCAGCGGGCGGGTCACCGAGACGCCGGCGTACTTGAATCCGGCCACATGGATGACGCCGGTGACCTGGTGCTGCTGCAGCGCGTCGAGCACCAGTTCGCCGTCGAGGATCGAACCGCGCACCAATTGGGCGCCGCCGGGCACGAACGCCTCGCGCCCCGTGGAGAGGTCGTCGAGTACGACCGTGTCTTGTCCGGCATCCAGCAGCGCACGCACCACGTGGGAGCCGATATAGCCGGCGCCGCCGGTCACCAACCAGGTCATGGCCCCAGGTTAGCGCGCCGCCAGGGGCGCCCCAGTCGGCCCAGTCAGCGCGCGATCAGCGGGGCGGCCGGGTGGGCACCCGGCGGTATCCGTCGCGGCGAATGAGCGAGACCGTCGCGGCGATGCCGCCGAGTCCCAGCATCCCCACTGCTGCAATGAGAAATTCCATGCCAGCAATCTTGGGCATTGGCAGGCCGCGCCGAAAGTGGCAGAATTGACGCCCAACGGATGATTTCTGCCAATACTGTTTTCTGCCAATACCGCCGAGGGAGTTCCGGATGCTCAACAAAGTCGTCGCGCTGGCCGTGCCGGGCCTGGCGCCGTTCGAGTTCGGTGTGATCTGCGAGGTGTTCGGCATCGACCGCACCGATACCGGGGGTCCGTCGTTCGAGTTCACGGTCGCCACGGCGATGCCCGGCCGGGTCACCACGAAGCTCGGCTTCGACATCGTGGTCGAGAACGACCTTGCCGCAGCCGCCGACGCTGACCTGATCGCCGTGCCGGCGCACGGCGACTACCCGGCCGACGAGGCCTACCTGAAGGTGCTCCGGGATGCCGAGCGCCGGGGTGCCTGGGTGCTCAGCGTCTGCAGTGGCGCGTTCGCCCTCGGGCAGGCTGGCATCCTGGACGGTCGCCGCTGCACCACGCACTGGATGTACACCGACGAGTTGGCGGCGCGGTACCCGCTGGCCAGCGTGGACCCCGACGTGTTGTTCGTGGAGGACCGCAAGGTGATCACCAGCGCGGGCACCGCGGCGGGCATCGACGCGGCGCTGCACCTGGTGCGGCGGGAGCTGGGCGCGGCGGCGGCGAACGTGATCGCCCGGCGGATGGTGGTGCCCCCGCAACGCGACGGCGGCCAGTCGCAGTACATCGACTTCCCGATCGCCGAGTGCCGCAGTGACTCGTTCGCGGCGGTGACGCAGTGGATGGTGGCGCACCTGGACCAGAACCTCACCGTGGATCAGTTGGCGCGCAAGGCGCTGATGTCGTCGCGCACGTTCGCCCGGCGGTTCCGGGCCGACATGGGCACCACGCCGGCGGCATGGTTAAACCGGCAGCGTCTCATCCGGGCGCAGCAGCTGCTCGAGCAGTCCGATCGGCCGCTGGAGGAGATCGCGTCCGAGACCGGATTCGGCGCGGCATCCGTGATGCGGCACCACTTTCTCAAGGTGCTGCAGATCACGCCGACCGCCTACCGACGCACCTTCGGCGAGCGCGTCGCCAGCTGAGCGGCCCGGACACGGTTACCGGATATCTCGACCGGGCAGGACCGCGCCACGCGCGCCAACTCGTCCTTGACCGCGCTTTCATTAGTCAGGAGGGTGTGTGATGGGTGAGACGGATGCGACTGGTGTCGTCCTCAACAGCACCGGTGACCACAGGGGTCACACACCCTCCTGAATAGTGAAAGTGGCCGGGGCGAGGTGAGTGCGAGCCACGGGAAGGTCAGCGGGTGGTCGCCAGGAACAGCTCGCCGGTTCCGGTGAAGGTGAGAGTTGCTTCATCCGGCGTGATGTAGACCGCCTGGCCGCGCTCGAGGTCGACGGATGCCGCGGCGCCGGCCACGCACATCGCGCCAGCCGTGCAGAGCGCGATCGCCGGTCCCGGTAGCGCGAACGACGAATTGCCCGCGCCCGATACGCCGGGCTCCCCCGGCGCTGCCACGTGCACCAGCGTGAAGTCGGGCGCGTCGGCCCGGGATCCCGGCCGGAACACCGAGACCCCCGCCGACGGCGCCGCCGGCTCCAGGAGCGGCACCGCCGCATCCGTGAAGTCGAGCACCGACAGCAGTTCCGGCACGTCCACGTGCTTGGGCGTCAGTCCGCCGCGCAGCACGTTGTCGGAGGCACTCATCAGCTCGATGCCCACCCCGTGCAGATACGCGTGGATGTTGCCGGCTGGCAGATACAGCGCCTCACCACGGGCGAGGCTCACCTGGTTGAGCAGCAACGAGACGACGATGCCGGGATCTCCGGGGTACTCCGCGGTGAGCAGGCGCACCGTGGCCAGTTCCCGGTCGATGCCGAACGACCCGGGCAGCGGCGCGGCGCCGACGAACTCGGGGAACGCATCCCGTCCGGCGTATCCGGCGAGCATGGCGATGCGGCTGACCCGCGCTACCAGCGCGTCCACCTGTGGGCCGCCGGCGAGCAGCCATTCGAACGCCTCGGGCAGTGTGTCGAGCCGATCCATCAGGTCGTAGAGCAGCGCTGCCTGGGGGGTGTCACCGCGCACGTCGAGGTCGACGAAGCCCTGCAGCACGTCGCGCACCTCGTCCACCGGCCGGAACCCGCACAGTGCATCGAACCGGTCGCTGAGCGCGTAGATCATCTCGGGCTTGGGGTGCGCGTCGCGGTAGTTGCGGTGTGGGGCGTCCAGCGGCACGCCCGCGTCGGTTTCGCGCAGGTAGCCGGCGCGCGCCTGGGCAGCGGACGGATGCGCCTGCAGCGACAACGGATGCTCCGCCGCCAGCACCTTGAGCAGGAACGGCAGCTGCGGCCCATCGTAGGCGGCGCCCAGGGCGGCAGTCGGATCGGTGGCAATCCAGCGGCCGAGGTCGGCGGCGCCGCCGGTCTGCGCCGCATCCAGTACTCGCGATGGTGACCCCGGGTGCGCGCCCAGCCACAGCTCCGCCTCCGGGCCACCCGAGGCGGCCACCCCGAGGATTTCAGCGATCGCTGTGGTGGAACCCCACGCGTAAGGGCGAGGTGTGTTGGTAATGCCGACGAACATTAGACGGGTCTCCTTATTAGTGACAACACCACGCTAGCGAAACATCGCCACTCCGCCGCCCGCTAGTCGAGTAGCCGACCGAGCTCTGCGAGGCCGCCCCGCTGGTCGAGTAGCCGGCCGAGCTCTGCGAGGCCGGCGTATCGAGACCCGCACACCGCTGGTCCGCACCCACCAACCCGGGTCTCGATACACTCGCCGACGCTCGCGACTCGACCGGCGGGATCCGCCCTGTTTCCCCAAAGGCACGAACGGCGCGCATGCCATGGCTCGATAAGCTCAACTCCATGATCGAGCGCCGCGGATTCCGCATCGGATTCGCCGTCCTTGTATTCTTCACGATGCTTGCCGGCGACGCCTGGCGCTACTCGATCAGCTGGTACGGCTGGGGCGTCATCATCCTGATCCTCGCCATCGGCACTGTCCAACTGTTGCTGCAAAACCGGAGACGCCTGCGCCCGTTCCCCGTGACACTGCTCGCCTTCCTCGTGCTCGCCACACTGTCGATCGCCTGGTCCTTCTATCCGGGGCTGACCGCGGCGGGCGCGCTATCCCAGTGGCTGACCACCGCCGGAGCGACCGCGCTGGCCATCACCCTGAGCTGGGCGGAGTTGCTGCGTGCCCTCGGCATCGCGCTGCGGATCATCCTGGGTCTGTCCCTCTTATTCGAACTCACCGTCTCCCTGGTCATCCGGCACGCCGTGCTGCCCTTCTGGGTCGACTACGGCGACACCACCCACCTGCCCAAGCTCGTCTACTGGTCCCGAGACGTACTATTCGTGGACGGCAAGATCCAGGGCATCGTCGGTAACTCCAGCCTGCTGGCGATGATCGCCCTGCTCGGCCTCATCGTGTTCGGCGTGCAGCTGGCCTCCCGGTCGGTCGGCCGGGTCAGCGGCACGCTCTGGATGCTGCTGGCCGCGCTGATCGCTGCCATCACCCGCTCGGCAACAATCTTCGTCGGGATCGCGGTGTGCGCGGCGGTGGTAGTGGCGGTGCTCGCGGTGCGCCGCGCCCGCACCCGTCGCGCCCTGGTTGCCACCTACTGGACGCTGGCGGCCCTGGTGCTGGCCGGCGCCGCGATCATCAGCGTGTTCCGGGAACAACTGCTGGCGCTGCTCGGCAAGAGCGACACCCTCACCGGGCGGCTTGGAATCTGGGACGCCGTCATCGGCCTGGCGCAGCAGCGTCCCATTTTCGGATGGGGCTGGATCAGCTATTGGGCGCCGTGGGCGGCCCCGTTCAAGAACCTTGTCAAGAAGGCCGGCGTGCAGCAGTTGCACGCGCACAACGCGTGGCTGGATGTCTGGCTGCAGTTGGGCATTCTGGGCGTGGTGGTGTTCGCCACGTTGGTGGTGGTGACGGTGTCTCGGGCCTCGCGGATGGCGGTTCGGATGCCGAGTGCACATTCGGACGCGTTGACGGCGCGCACACCCCGCGCCGCGTCCGCCCTCACGCTGCTGCCGATCCTGCTGCTGACCGCCCTCATTGTGCAGAGCCTCGCAGAGAGCCGGCTCATCGTCGAGTACGGCTGGCTGCTGTTGACGCTGCTAGCCGTGAAGACCGCGCGGCCGGACCCGGCCCTGCCGAAGGTCATGCCGTAACTTTGAGGTGATCATGAGCAATCAGCCGAGGAGCCACACCGCCCGCGCGGCCGCAGCGGCGTTCCTCGGCTCGCCGCGGTTCGTGGCGGCCCTGTGCACGACGGCGGTCGGCACGGCTGCGGCGGCGTTCGCGCTGCGGCAGACGATCGGCTGGCCGGGACTGCTCGGCATCCTGGGCGGACTGGCGGTATTCGCGGTGCTCGCGCTGCTGGTGAAGCGGCGCGAGATCGAATGGTACGGACTGCTGCCGCTGTCGCTGCTGGTGTTCGTCGGCTGGGCGGGCCTGTCGGTGATATGGAGCGAATACCAGTGGGCCAGCTTGGGTTCCCTGGCCTATCTGGTCGGCTTTACGCTGCTCGGGCTGACCGTCGGGCTGTTGCGCGACACGATTCAGATCGTGCGGATCTTCGGCGACGTGCTCCGGGTGGTGCTGACGGCATCCCTGGTGGTGGAGGTGATCTCGGGACTGCTGCTGGACACTCCGGTGCGCTTCCTCGGCGTCGCCGGCAACCTGGATGTACTCGGGCCGATCCAGGGGCTGCTCGGCACCCGCAATCAGCTGGGCGTGACTGCGCTGGTCGCCCTGATCACGTTCGCCACGGAGCTGCGCACCAAGTCGGTGACCCGCGGGGTCGGCATCGGGTCGATCGTGGTGGCGGGGCTGTGCCTCGCGCTGAGTCGCTCGCCCGTGTCCGGCGGGGCGCTGGTGCTGGTGTGCCTCGCGGCGCTGGCGCTGTACTGGCTGCGGCGGCTGAAGCCGCATCAACGCCGTGGCTGGCAGTTCGCGCTGCTGGCAACGACAATCGTGGTCGCCGTGTCCGCGTGGCTGTTCCGTGGCACCATCATCGCGATGCTCGCTGCCACCGGCGAGGTCACCTACCGGATCAGACTCTGGCAGGCGATCTGGCAGTTGGTGCCTTTCCATGAGTTGCAGGGTTGGGGATGGATCGGGCACTGGCGCCCCGAGCTGCTGCCGTTCGCCGCGTTCGACGTGGAGGCGGCCCGGCCGTCGACCTCGGCCCTCAATGCGTTCCTGGATGTCTGGTTCCAGTTGGGGCTGGTGGGCCTGTTCGCGTTTCTCGTGCTGATCGCGCTGGCGTTGGTGCGGTCCTGGCTGCTCGGGTCGCACCAGCGCAGCACGGTGTTCACCTGGCCGGCTCTGGTGCTGGTCGCGCTGGTGGCGTGCTCGTTCGCGGAAAGTTCGATCCTGATCGAGTTCGGCTGGCTGACCCTGGTGGTATGCACGGTGAAGGCGTCCCGCGAGTTGAGCTGGCGTAAGGCGTTTGCGGCGATCCCACATCCGGATGCGACGCGCCCGCCTCGCTGACCCTCGACGCGATCAAAGAAGTCCAGCGAGGCCGACTGACTGACTAGGCTGATCCGCAACGAACGCTCAGCTCCACCGCACGGGAGTTCCCATGACCGCATCCACAGTACGGCGGAGGTCGCTGCCTCCGCACGCGTCTGTGGAACGGTACTACGGTGTGGCCGTACGCACATATTCGCGAGGATGTGCGCGTAGGTGAGAACTGCATCATCGGCCGCGGCGCCTACCTCGGGCCGGGCGTGGTTGTCGGCGACAACTGCAAGATCCAGAACTACGCCCTGGTCTACGAGCCGGCGAGGCTGGGCGATGGCGTGTTCGTGGGTCCGGCGGTGGTGTTCACCGATGACCAGTTCCCCCGCGCGGTCAACGTCGACGGCACTCTCAAGTCCGGTGACGACTGGGAGGCCGTCGGCGTCACCGTCCTAGAAGGCGCCCCAATCGGCGCCTGCAGCGTGTGCATCGCGCCGGTGACCATCGGCCGGTGGGCGCTGGTGGGCGCCGGCACAACCGTGGTCAAGGATGTGCCCGCTTTCGCGCTGGTGGTCGGCTCGCCCGCACGACGCGTCGGCTGGGTGGGCCGGGCAGGACATCCGCTGACCGAGGATTCTCCGGGCAGGTGGGTATGTCCAGTTACGCACAAACGGTACGAACAAACAGGTGCGGACACACTATGGGCATCCGGGCAGGTCTAATTCTAGATAAGAGCGCGGTGAGCGCTCGTGGGGTCCAGTCCGGTGGGCCTTGGCGCGCCCGCAGGGTGAGCCGCAAGCTCAACGAGGCTACGGGAGTTGACGATCGGCACCTGAATCCTTTCGGCCGAGCACCCATATATGCCGTCGACCTTGAGGCAGGATTCGGATGCTCATGCTCTCTGATGCGTATCCCAAGAGCGTCCGCTCACTGATGCGAGACCCACGCCACGCACGGCTGAGGGTCCGTCTCCAACGGAGCAGGTGCCCGAGGTGCCCAGCCCAGTCCAGGAGCCTAGGCAGCAGCCCGGAACGGCGAAACTGAAGGTACACCCAACCGCCCGTCCGGAGAACTCGCAACGCCTCGACGAAATAGCGTTCCTGGGCCGATGCGGTGGGCACGTGTTGCAGGGTGATGTAGGAGAACACAGCGTCTACGCTTGCGTCCGCAATTGGCAGCTCTCCCTCCCCGGAAACCTCGAGATACTCAACATTTTCCAGCCCGGCGAGATTCGAGCGCGCCCGATCAAGCATCACTCCACTGACATCCACGGCGATCACCCGTCCCGCGAGGGCGGCAAACTGTCGCGTCATCCGCCCGACTCCGGAGCCGATCTCCAGCAGCGTGTCTTCGTGTGTCAACGCCACACCGCCTCGCGACAGAAACTCGTCTACCTCGCGAACGCCGGATGCAAAGAACTCCTCGGTTTCGCTTGAATACCCAGTTGCAACGTGCCAAGCGGCGTTCCGGCGTGCGGCGTCGTTCCAGAAACTCTTGGAGGACGGGCCATTCATGTGAACTGCACCTCAGCCACTCCAACGGCCTCACGCAGAAGAAGATTGGCGCTCAGTCGCACAGCATCCGGAGGTGAAACCTAGCACGGGATCACCCCAGTCTCGACGAGCTCATTGAGACATGCACGCTAGGCCCCGTGTCCCTCTCACCCCACTTCGAACAACTACCCGTGCCCGAGCCACTATTAATAGGCCTTTTCATCGTATGTTAGGAGACAGCGCTGATCGCTTTGTGCAAACATCAAACGAGCCAGGTTATACGAGACTTATTCGACACGAAGGGGCGAATCGCTTGTTGGAGGTTCAGAACCTATCCCAGGGCTTGACAAAAGACCGGGACCGCTGTGTCCGCCCAACGACGATCTACATTCCGATGGCGAAACCGTCTCCGACAGTGATCTCGCCTCATCGGTCGACCACCCTTGAGTTGGAGCGGAAGTTCCGCGGCCCCCTCTCAAACAGTGCCAGGCGATCCGCTGGTCCCAGCCCCCATGACGGAGTTTTTTTCAGCGCTCGCGATAGACTCCGACTACGAGCCAACAGTTACGCCGTATCTGCTGCTTTTCGTGGTCGGTCAAGTGTCGACAGAAGTGTCGCTCATCGCTCGGACAGAGCAAGTGAAATACGACCTAATTGCCGTCGAATCGCGCTTTCCAGAGCTTGGCCGCAAACCACCGTGGGAGTCATCCTGACGAAGTCCGCACCCACGTCCCCGATTCCCGCGGATTCGTACTTGCCGAGGACCGCCCCCAACATGCAACAAAGAGGAGAAATAGAGTTCGACCAGTCGTCATAGCTGACGTCGCTGGCCAACACAGTGAGATTATGAATAATTTCAGCACACCGCCCATTGACATCGCTGGCGAATCGACAGGGCAACGGGCCCCGCGACGCATTGTGTCATTGGTTCGAGGTCGTTACCAATATGCGATGGACGCGGCCGCGTGGGCCCTGGCAATAATCGGAGCTGTGCTGCTCCGTTATGACTTCGATGTGAGCCAGATCGACTGGTTGTCCGTGCTGATTGCCTGCCTGGTGGCTGCCTTGCTGCAGTTGCTTCTAGGTTGGCGAATTACACTCTACGGCGGGCGTTTCGTTCTCGGCAGTTTCCACGAGGCCAGGGCACTTGCACTTGTGGTTGGGATAGTTGGTGTCCTACTGGCTAGCGCTCAACTCATCTCGGCGTCGACGATACACATACCGCGGAGCAGCGCGATCATTGCGGTACCTCTGGCGTTCGTGCTCATGGGAGGACTCCGCTATCTACAGCGCGTCTATGTTGAGGGCCAGACTCGACCGGACAGTACTGCTCAGCGGACCCTGGTCTACGGTGCCGGCTATCTCGCCAAGCACTTGGTGCATCGCATGAGAACCGACGCGCTCTCGCCCTACCTTCCCGTCGGTCTGGTCGATGACGACGCCTTCAAGTCCCGCTTCAGCATCGACGGGGTGCGTGTGCTGGGAACCGGCGACGATCTGGCCGCTCTGGTGGCGAAAACGAGGGCAACCGCGCTCGTTATCAGCATCGGACACGCTGACGCCGCACTGATCCGCAAGATTTCCGACGCAGGCGAAGCGGCAGGGCTACGCGTCCTGGTGCTGCCGCTGCTTCAGGAGATCCTGGAGGGCAAGTCGCGGTTAAGCGACTTGCGCGAGGTGGCGATCGAGGACCTGATCGGCCGCAATCCGATCGACACCCACGTGGAAACGGTCGCCGACTACCTCACCGGCAAGCGGGTGCTTGTCACCGGAGCCGGCGGCTCCATCGGCTCCGAACTGTCGCGGCAGATTGCCCAGTACGACCCCGCCGAACTGATCCTCCTCGACCACGATGAGACCAACCTGCAAACGACCGAGTTCCTGATCCTGGGGCACGGGCTGATGGAGACCAAGGAAACTGTGCTCGCCGACATCCGGGACGAGGAAGCACTAGAGAAGATTTTCACCGAACGGCGCCCCGAGGTGGTATTCCACACCGCTGCGCTCAAGCACCTACCCGTTCTCGAGCGCTACCCGGAGGAGGGCTGGAAGACCAACGTGCTCGGCACACTCAATGTTCTGAAGGCCGCCATGGCAATCGACGTGCAGATCTTCGTCAACGTGTCTACCGACAAGGCCGCGGACCCGACGAGCGTGCTCGGCTATTCGAAGCGCCTTGGCGAGCAGTTGACCGCGTGGGCAGCAGAGCAAAGCGGGCGCCGTTACCTGTCCGTCCGGTTCGGTAATGTGCTCGGCAGTCGCGGTTCGCTTCTGCCTATCGTGAGCAGAATGATCGAGTCCGGTGGCCCCGTCACGGTAACCCACGCCGATGCAACTCGATACTTCATGACGATCCCGGAGGCCAGCCACCTGGTGATCCAGGCCGGCGGGATCGGCAGCCCGGGGCAGGTCTTGATCTTGGACATGGGCGAGCCCGTGCGAATCCTCGACATCGTCGAGCGGATGATCGCCCGCTCCGGACGGGACGTCGGGATCACCTTCACAGGCCTCCGCGATGGCGAGAAGCTGCACGAGGTGCTCATGGGCGAGTCGGAGACTGACCAGCGCCCTATTCACCCGAAGATCTCGCATGCCACCGTGCCCGCACTGGAGCCGGCCAAGCTTGAGCAAGCCAGATGGGATTCCGAGGTCGTGTCGCGATGAGCGGACGCATTTACATGTCGTCACCGGACGTTGGCCTCCTCGAGGAGGAGGCGGTCGTTCGAGCGATTCGCTCCGGTTGGATTGCGCCGCTGGGTCCTGAGGTCGACGCGTTCGAACGAGAGTTAGCCGACCGCATCGGGGTTAAGCACGGCGTGGCCCTGAGTTCGGGCACGGCGGCGCTTCATCTTGGCCTCCTGGGGCTTGGTATCGGTGCCGGCGACGTAGTGATCACTTCTACGATGACGTTCGCGGCGACGGCAAACGCAGTCGTTTACACGGGTGCCGAGCCGTTTTTCGTGGACTGCGAGCTGGAAACTGGAAACATGGACCCGGCTCTGCTGGGGCAGGCGATCGAACAACTCACGAGTGCGGGTGAGAAGGTCGCCGCGATCGTGCCGGTCGACCTGTTGGGAAAGGCGGTCAACTACACCGAGATCCTCGCAGTCGCTGACGAGTTCGGCATCCCAGTGCTCTCCGATGCCGCAGAGTCGCTTGGTGCTGCCCACGACGGTAAACCAGCCGGCTCCTTTGGCCTGGCGTCCATCGTCTCCTTTAACGGCAACAAGGTCATGACCACGTCAGGCGGTGGGATGCTGCTCACCGACGACTCCGATCTCGCATCCCACACCCGCTACCTGGCCACGCAAGCCCGCCAACCGGTCACTCACTATGAGCACATCGACATTGGTTACAACTACCGGATGAGCAACCTGCTGGCGGCGCTCGGCCGTGCGCAGCTGTCACGCCTTGACGACATGATCGCCCGCCGCCGTGCCATGCGCGATCTGTACCGCGAGTTGTTTGCGGACGTTGCCGGTGTCGAAATCTTCGGCGGAGCATGTGATGCACAGGACAACTTCTGGCTCACTTCGATCATCGTCGACTCGGCGGTGACCGGCTGGACGCCAGCCGACCTGAGTTCGGCGCTGCTTGGCGAGAACATCGAGAGCCGCCCGCTATGGAAGCCCATGCATTTGCAGCCAGTGTTTGCGGGCACCCGCTCGCTAACGAACGGCCACTCCGAGCGACTTTTTAGGACTGGCCTGACTCTTCCCAGCGGGTCGGCACTCGGTGAATCCGAGATCGACCGATTGTTCTCAGCGGTCAACGGCTTTCTTGGCGGCCGTCAATGACAATTGCGGCCCGTCGACATCGCTACGAACTCGCAAAGCGCGTGCTGGATATCGTTGGCGGATGTGTCGGGCTAGTCCTCTTGTCACCGGTGCTAGTCCTAGTCGCTGGGCTCGTTGTGCTGAACCTTGGTCGACCCATCCTATTTGTGCAAGATCGCCCAGGTCGCGATCGCAAAATCTTCCGACTATACAAGTTCCGCACGATGCGGAGCATTAACAGCGAGCAAGGCAGAATTACTGATGACCAGCGCCTAACCTCTTTTGGACGAGTTCTGAGGTCAACCAGTCTCGATGAACTCCCGACTCTATTTAATGTCGTACGCGGTGACATGAGCATGGTGGGTCCGCGGCCGCTGCTCGTCCAATATCTAGACCGGTATACGGCCGAACAGAGCCGGCGACACGAAGTGCGACCTGGAATCACTGGACTTGCACAGGTCAGCGGGCGCAACTCACTCGATTGGAATAAGAAATTCGCATTGGACATCGCGTACGTCGAAAATCGCAGCTTTGCGATGGACCTTCGAATCATGTGCGCAACAGTACTTTCAGTATTGAAGCGCGAAGGTATCTCGGCAGAGGGATATGCCACGGTCAGTGAATTCATGGGGAAACGCAGCGACAAGGCTGTCGACCGGTGAGTACGCCACTGGTAGTCATCGGGGCCGGCGGTTTCGGTCGCGAGACCCTAGACGTTGTTGATGCAGTGAATAGGGCGGCCGGTGAACCTGTCTTCGACCTACTTGGGGTAGTCGACGACGATCCGAGTCTCAACAATGCCGCCCGGTTGAATTCACGAGGCATTCGCTATCTGGGGCGCTCTTCCGAATGGCTCGCTGGGGGGAATCGCGCACAGTACCTCATAGGCATAGGGAGCCCAACGTTACGACAGCGCGTTGACGAGGAGTTCCGTACTGCAGGGCTAACTGGCGCGATCGTTGTTCACCCCGCCGCGACGGTTGGCTCCATGGTCAGTATCGGAGAAGGCTCCATCATTTGTGGTGGGGCGCAGATTTCAACGAATGTATCCATCGGTAGGCATGTGCACGTCAACCCGAATGCAACGGTAGGACACGATTCCTTATTGAACGACTTCGTCTCGATCAATCCGGCCGCGACAATCTCGGGCGAAGTCAGGGTGGGCACACGTACCGTCATCGGCGCTGGCGCCGTCGTCTTGCAGGGGTTGGATCTGGCCGAGAATGTGCTCGTGGGAGCTTGTGCGTGCGTCACCAAGAACGTGCCTGCTGGTGTAACGGTGATGGGGGTGCCAGCTCGCTGACAGCCAAAGAGACGCCCGTGGGAGTCACATCCGGCGAGGCTATTGTGCCTAATTATGGATGAAAGTGGAAAGTGCTATCCAAAATGGCTTACCGAAATCAAGCGGCTGGACGACGTCCACGCATCCTGATCGGAATCACATCTGAAGTGTCCCTTCGCCTTATGCGAGGGTTCCCTGAATACCTTGACAGGAATGGGTGGGAAGTTCATGTAGTTTGCTCGCCAGGACCCTTGCTATCACAACGGGCACTGTGTAGTCCAGTTCACTTCCACGCGCTGAAGATGCGACGAAATCCCGCCCCCTTCCACGACCTGCGAGCATTACTCGAATGGATCCGCTTATTCCGAGTTGTACGACCTGACCTCATTGCGGTTGGCACGCCAAAGGCGGGCTTGCTCGGAGGCCTCGCGGGCTGGCTAACCCGGGTTCCACGTCGCGTCTATGTGCAACGCGGATTAAGGATGGAAACCGCCACGGGGTTGCAGAGACTCGTGCTTTACTCGGCAGAGCGAATTGCGATTGCCACTGCACACACCGTACTTGCCGTCAGTCCAAGCCTCAAGCAAGCTCTCGTAAAGCTGAAACTCTCGAGACCAGAAAAAGTAGTCGTAGTCGGTGAGGGTAGTAGCAACGGAGTAGATGTTCGCGAGTTCGATCCCGCCAGATTTTCGACAATCAGACTCGACGAGTTGCGCGCAACGCTCGGCCTCCGTCCCGGCATTCCAACAATCGGCTATGTCGGGCGCTTGACACGAGACAAAGGATTTGACGTTTTGGAGAATGCCGTACTCCAACTGCGAGAGTGGGGAATCGAATTCGACCTGCTCATCGTGGGCGGCATAGACGATCCAAGTAGTCGCAAAACTCTCGACCGGCTGCTTGCCAGCGGGCTTTGTGCGGCATCAACTGGTGCGGTCCAAGACCCAGCCATCTACTTCCAGCTGATGGATCTTTTATGCCTTCCCACCTACCGAGAGGGCTATCCGAACGTTGTATTGGAAGCAGGTGCGTCCGGCAAGCCGACGATAACCACCGACGCAACGGGCGCCATAGATTCAGTACTGCCCGGCGTTTCTGGAGTAATTGTGCCTGCGGGAGACTGCGATGCGCTTGCCAGGGAGCTGAGAACCCTCTTAGCCAACCCTGATCGGCTTGAGTCAATGGGATCTGCAGCAAGCCGCCATGTAAAGAAGCACTTCGATCGCCCCGCCGTTTGGCAGCAACTTCAGCTGTTCTACGCATCACAGTATGACTCCCGTAATGAGTAGCATTCGTGGCTTTGTCCGAGTAACGCCAAGGCTGATCCGCATGCAGGGCAAATCCGCGCGCGTTCGGGCAAGAAATGCATCCGGTAGCTTGGTAAGACCAACATCCGGGAGCGTTAATGGTTGAGCAGCCGGGAATCGTTGCTGTTTCAAGGTACGGCTCATCAGGCGCGAGCAGCCGCGTTAGATTACGTGACTGGTTTGAGCATTTCGCAATTAACGCTGAAATACATGACTACATAGGAACTGCAAACAATAACCCACGCGCAATGCTTTTCGGCGCACCTCGTGTGATCCGTGCTGAGGCTGAGCTGCGTAAACTAACCAAGCGCCTAGAAGACAAGTCTCTGGTGTTGAGCCGCTCGGCATCGCCCTTTAGCGCTGGAGTGCTCGAAGCGACTCTCCTGAAAAACGCGCGGCACTCTGTCTACGACTTCGACGACGCCATATACGCAAGTGGCAATCATTTCTTCCGCAATATTCGGTCGGTCGAGAATGTATGGACGAAGTCTGTTCGATCTGCAGACGTAGTGGTCGCAGGAAGCGAAGTCCTCGCGGAGGCGGCGTCAGTCCTCAGGGATGATGTCGTGATCATCCCTAGTTGTGTCGAACCCAGTAAATACATGAGAAAACCCACGTACGATCTCGGTGAGATTCCACGAGCAGTGTGGATCGGTTCGCCAGGCAATGAAGCGTACCTCCTCCCTGTGGCCAAAGGATTGCTTGCGCTCAACACTAGGTTTGGCCTTCGGCTAACTGTAATAAGTGCCGGCAATGCCAGTCTCGGGGAACTGGACAAGATCGTGGACCGATACACCTGGGGTCCGGACACCTTCTATGAGCAGATTGCTTCAGCCGACATTGGGATAATGCCGCTGCCGAACAATCCATTTACTCGCGGAAAATGCTCATACAAGCTTCTCCAGTATGGTGCCTCCGGTGTTCCTGTCATCGGTTCAGCAGTCGGCGCAAACGTCGCTGCTCTTCAAAGGCTCGGCGGCTTGGAGGCAAATACCTCATTAGAATGGGAAACTGCAATTGCGAACGTCCTCGAAATGAATCCTCGTGAGCGGTCGGGTATGGGCAAAAGTGCCCGCGACGGGGTCGAAAAACACTATAGCTTCGATGCCTGGGCGCGGAAGTGGCTCGAAGTCATGAGGCTGTCCTAAGAGTCTGTACTGATTTGGGCTGCGACGCACTATGGCGACAGTAGGTTAACTGATCCTGGCGTTCTCATCTCCGCCCACTGCTGACTAATTGACTGCAGGCGAGCGTGCATTCCTTCCGATTGCGCGGTAATGGACCTGGCGAGAAACTCAACAGCGGCGATGACGCCGATGGTTGCGTCGGTGACCCACGACGCGCCGTACCGCTTTCGAAAATAGCGCAATCGGCTTATTCGACCAAGACAGTATGACAAGGTGGAGGCTGTCGCGGAACTTGCGCCACCGACGTGCACCCCCCACTCGATCGGGGCAAGCGCGCACCCGCCAAACACCTGAGCCCTTTCACAGATATCGACATCCTCGTAGTACAGCTCAAACTGCTCATCAAAACCTCCCAGCGCCGCATATGTCTCGGATCGCATACCCATTAGGGCACCATCAAGCTGTCCGACGACCACCACGTGCTTATCCCGTTCGTATGCCTTCAAGGGCTGTCGATATGCTCGGCTTCCGATTGCGGATTTCTTCAATTCCCTCCAACGCGACACCAATGGCCTCCGATTTGTGCCATGTCCATGACCGGGAGACCTCAACCGTCCAGCCACGATCGCATACCGGTTAGATTCCAACAGATCTACCAACGGGGTTAGGGGTTTTGCAAGTATTACATCCGGATTCACGAAGAAAACATGAGTAGGACTTACCAACTTAGCTGCGCCGGCGTTGCACCCCTTCGCAAATCCAAGATTCGAAGCGGGATCGACATATTGCACCCGATTGTCAATCGACGAGATTTTCGCAACAATCCGTTCCGATTCCGAATTCGATGAATTGTCAATCACGACCACTTGAGAAACATGATTGTCGATGAGGGCACTCACGACGCAACGATGGAGGATATCGCTCGACTCGTACGCAACGATGACGACCCCAATGGCCAACGGTGGAGCAGCCAATTCTCTAGGCATTCGACTGAGACTCCTTCGTCTGCATTCTATTCAAGAGTGCCCTGAGAACGATTCCCACCACGAGCATTTGGAGCACGTAAATAACTGACGAAGCAATGGCCGCGCCGATCGTGCCCATTCCGATAACGAACGGGATGTAAAGCACGCTTAGGGCGGCAGAAGCCATTCCGATAACAACTGGTGCGCGCCTCGAATCTGTCGTAAATACGATAGACAGCCCAATGCGTGCATAACCCTGAACGAGAACGCCAGGCAACAAGATCAAAACAAGTGGTACCGCTCCGGCGTACTGCGGGAGGACTTCCGGGATAACGAATATGCTTGCAAGCGCAATCACGACGGCGCCAACAGTTCCGAACAACATATTCAAGGTAGTTAGCCGAACGAAGCGTCTGCGTTGGTGTATCACACTGGTGAACTTGCCACCGTTGTCAAAGGCGAAGAGGCTCAAGGCCTCGGACACAATCCAGATTAGCCCCGCTATCGGCATCGCGATTGAGTAGACGCCGAGTGAGGCAGCGCTTACGAACAAGCCAAGAACCACGACATCGCCTCGATACAGTAGTTGTTGGCCCAATGTCCCTATGTGTGCCGACAGAGAATTGGTCACTATCTCTCGGAAGCCGATTCGAGGCTGCGCGGAAAAGGGCAATTCGACATTCGACCTGGCGACAATTCCGTAGCAGGTTGATGCAAAGAGGGCGATGTACCAACAGGCCACAACCACATTGGCTGAATGCGAAAACAATGCGACCGGAATACCCAAGAACGGAAACAGTAGCGATTGGAGTATCCAGCCGTTCCGAAACACTTTCGAGTCACCAAGGCCTTGGCGAGTCCGAAGTACAACCAAGTTGATGAGGACTAGCGCACCGCCAATAGCGACCATCAATGTCGCCGACTGGTTAAACAGACCAACCCTGGAGGGAAAGAGCCCAGCTATCGCCGACCCACCGGCTGCTACAGCGAAAGAAAGTATTCCTGCTAGGACCCAGCCCCGTCGTGGCGCAGATGAATCCCCGTCGCGATACGCTCGAACGATGCCGACATGAAGACTCAAGAATCCGATCGTTCCCAATAAGCCGCTTGTGCCCAATATGAGGGCGAGTTCGCCTCTCCCGGCTGCCCCGAGAATGACCGCCGTCGCTAGAGTCATGAGTGACGAAGCGGCCAGAGGCACAGCTTGCGAAAGGATTAAGTCCAGGAGCTTCTTCCTGGACGCCGGTGTCCCGGCGGAAATTCGCGTTAGGTTCACGAAGTCCTCAGTCTCCGCGGTGCGACTGCATTCAGGTCAGCACCCGTGAGGAAGCGCAAGTGCACCCTTCTCCGACATTTGACGAAATACCCCACTCTGCGCAATCTGGACCCGCCCGCATGATTTCCATTCCGTATTCTCGCTACACGTTTCCATTGTGCCGTAGCTAAAATTGTGGGCGCCTCAGCGACGTCAAGGCGAACACGAGCGGCCGCTTATGTCGTAGCCAAAGTCCTGAGCTAACTCGCCGACGCGAGCCGTTGATTCCTGACCCCGCACAACCATGCGTACTCGGTTTCGAGCCCTTCTTCGATACTAATCAGAGGTCGCCAATCCAGCAGTTCCCGTGCACGAGACGTGTCCCCTCCGGTTCGGAGAACGTCCCCGGGCAAAGACTTACCATACGCGACTGCTGGACGACTGCCGTGGAGCGCGGCAACTATGTCAATGACCTCGTTTATGGAAACCGCAGCGCCGCCAGACAGGTTGATAACGGCGCCGGGCTCTAACCCAGCCTGCGATGCGAGCAAATTCGCCCGAACGATGTCACTGACATGGGTGAACTCCCGTATCTGCGTTCCATCTCCATATATCCGCAATTCCCTGGCATCCAGTGCGGCTGATATGAACTTGTTGAAAGCCATGTCCGGGCGTTGACGCGGTCCATACACAGTGAAGTAGCGAAGGCTGACCGTTGGAACCGCGAAATTCGCTGCGTATAGTGAGCAGAGGTGCTCTGCCGCGAGTTTAGTGACCCCGTATGGGCTAAGCGGCGCGGGACGGTCCAACTCGGATGTGGGGTACCGTACGGCATTTCCGTAGACCGACGACGATGATGCAAATACGAAAGCCCGTAGGGTGGCAATCTCTCTAGCCACTTCGAGAAGACGCTGCGTAGCGTTTATGTTGTGACGCGTGTAATGATCAAACTCAGTGCCCCACGACCGGCGCACACCGGGCTGACCAGCAAGATGGAAAATTACGTCTGAGCCGCGAAGCACCTTGCTTAACGGCAACTCATTTATGTCGCCAGTGACCAAAGTGAAACGATCGGATGGTATTTCTTGAACGTTGTGCTGCTTGAGTCCAACATCGTAGTAGTCGGTGAACGCATCGATTCCTATGACTTCATTGTTTGTGTCCTCTAGCAGAGTCCGGGCCAAAGTGCTTCCAATGAAACCGGCTACTCCGGTGACTACAGCACGCAATTCGTCTCCTTCGAGTCGGGACAGGGGCGCTTGTTCCGCCTCTCCTTAACGTATCGTGTGTTCGCCAGCCGACGACTTCGCTAGGAAGCTGCACAAAGTAGGCCGGGCGGACACATCACATCCTTGTGTGAGTGCGGCGCCGCGCCGCGTGCTTGCATATTTCCTCCTTCCGCGGACCGTGCTCGCACACGGAAAACCCCAACGCAGTTGTGAGGTCTGATCGGAGAATGCCGGCGAGATAGTGTTGCGTTCGAAGGTGCAATATACAAGAGGCCTGGCGAGCGGAGTCGATGAAACTTACAAAGCGCCACTTTTACGTTGCTCGCATTCCGCAAGCGGTCGTCGGTCTGACACTCATTGCGGCAGCGTTTCCGTTCCGATTTCCAGTGGTTGGATCCCGAACGGCATCGCTCTTCGATGTGGCTGTGCTTGTTTCAGTCCTGACGTCCTTGCTCCTACGTCGAGAAGCGCAACGGCTCCCGAAACCGATGATGTGGCTAGGTACCGTTTCGATCCTGATCAGTGCCGCGTCCGTTTTCTGGAGCCGCGAGCCAGAAGAGTCGTTCTTTTACGTCGTTTCCTCGTTGGAAGCGATGCTCGTCTTTGTTGCATTCATCGCGTTATTACGTGAAGCCTCTGCACAGCAAATAGCGAAGTTTGCGTGCTTATGGATCATCGCGCTCTTAATTGGGTCCGCGCTGCTCTGGTCTCACGTTCCTGGATTCCTGCCACCGGCCAGCCTTAATCCGGCGAGCGGCGATTACATCTCCTATTTTTCCCGGCTGAGCCACCCGTTAATCGGACGCTCTAATAATCTCGCGGCGCTATTGTCGCTCTTTGTGATTCCGCTCGCGGCGTGGTCATGGCGAACTAAGAACCGGTTCGCAGGAGTGACGGCAACGGCTACGGCCGGTGCCACCCTATTGACGTTTAGTCGCGGGACGCTCCTTGCACTTGCCCTGGGTGTCGTGTTGTACCTAATCATCGACGGCAAGAATGGGCGCCGCCTGGTGAAACTTGGCTGGTTGCCGCTTGTTGTCATTGTCGGAGTTTCATCCCTCGTTCTGCTTCTGAACCCAACGATGGCATCCTTCATCTCGAGCCGATTCTCCGGAGCGGGCTACGAAGCGCGCACCGATCTCCTCAGCCAATCGTTGGGCGCTATCCTCAACGATTGGGCAGTAGGCACCGGCGGGGGAACGGGTTCCGATGTACACAACACCTTCGTTCAGCAGATCGTGTATTTCGGGCTCTTCCTCGGATTAGTCGTCTGCATACTGCTCGTTCGGGTCACTACCTGGTGGTTCCGCAAGGAACACGGAGAAAGCCGCTGGTTAGCTCGTTCGATCGGTATCGGCTTCGTCGTACAGATGGCGTCGTTTCTAGTCGAGTCCAGTTACGAGGGGTCGCTTTTGCGCCCGCTGATATGGATGAGCTGGGGACTCTTGGTCGCACTGTTCAGCGCGTACCAACGCGAGTCCCAATTTCCGCTAAGTGAGCACCCTGATAGGCTCGAATTACCAAGCACCAATGAGAGACGATGGTTCAGGAAGTGGACCGAGGGCCCACGCAGCGGGACGTGGGCTCACAAGTCGATGTGAACCGTTCCCAATTCGCGGCCCACTTACCAAGGCTTGTCATTGCGCTCTGATTGAATGGATAAATGCGCGCGCCTTCTCACTCCCATGGCCCGCGACACACCTTGGTAAGGAAACGACAGCGCATCAGTTCCCGGTGGTGGTTCTGGACAAGCGTTGGCGTACTGCTGATCGTCGTATCCGCCGGATCTTGGGTTGGTGTCCGAGGACTGCAGGCCAAGTCAGAACTGGAAGCAGCGCAGACCCTTGTCGGTCAGCTTAAGACCGAAGCACTCGACCAAAATATCGCTGGCGCCACGAAGACTCTTACCCGCCTCAGCGAACATGCGGCGAAGGCCGAGGAACTCACCAGCGACCCCATCTGGCGCACTGCAGAAGCTGTCCCGATGTTAGGCCGCAATCTCACCCTGGTTCGCGAGCTCGCTGGGGTGACGAACACGGTGGTCACTGATGCCATCGCCCCTCTCCTCCAGGTGGCGAGCGTATTCACGCCGGCCTCTCTGGCTCCCAAAGACGGGGCCATTGATCTTGTACCGTTCCAAACCGCTGCCGCGCCGGTCAAAGCAGCGACCAAGGCGATCCATTCCGCCATAGCCACCGTCAACGCCATGGACACCTCGGGCACGATGAGCCAGATCTCGGCGGCCAAGAAAAAGCTCGGAACCCTGCTCGGCGTCGTAGCGCCGACGCTGGACACTGTCGAAACACTCCTGCCGATGTTGCCGCCGGCGATGGGCGCCGAGGGTCCGCGACATTATGTCGTGATGTTCCAAAACAACGCGGAGGCACGAGCTTTGGGCGGCACGGCACTCTCGTTCGCCCTGGTGACGATGGACCACGGCAAGATCAACCTGGCGAAGACCGTTTCCGCGGGCTTCGGAAACTTCAATAAGTATGACGAGCCGGTCATCCCCGTTCCGGATGGCGCCCGCGATGTTTACCCGGGTCGCTCTTTCGGCACCTTCATCGCAGATGCAACCATCCGGCCGAGTTTCGTGTCGGCGGCACAAATGACGAGCGAGATGTGGAAGAGGCAATTCGGGCTTCAGCCAGACGGCGTGATTTCGATTGATCCCGTTGCGCTTAGTTACATCCTGAGCGCAGCGCAACCCATCAAACTTTCAACCGGCGATATCTTGACCGGGGACACAGTTGTGCCTTTGCTATTGAATCAGGTCTATCAGCGGTACTGGACCAAGGATGCTGTCGCGGATAATCGCGCTCAAGATGTTGTCTATGGTGAGGCGGTGGGCTCTACCTTCGAGGCGCTTTCGAGCGGGAAATTCGACGCGAAGAAGCTCCTGGCGTCAATAACACGCGCTACCTCAGAACATCGTCTTCTTTTTTGGAGCGACCGCCAACAAGAGCAAGAACAGTTTGTTAAAGCCGGCCTGGCTGGCGAGTTGCCCAAGAGTGACAAGACGGCTGACCGAGTGGGCGTGTATTTCCAGGATGCCATCGGGTCAAAGATGGACTACTACCTCAAGCAGAGCGTGCACTTAAGTCAGGCCGTCTGTCGCGCGGATGGCCGCCAGAACTACCGCATCAGCGTGGACCTCACCAACACGGCCCCGGACAATGCACTGAAGAAACTCTCACCCTCCATTCTTGGTCAATGGAAGTTCACGCAGCTAAAGCCCGGTGACCAGCGCATGATCGTCATGCTTTATGCCCCGCCGGGCTCGCAGATCGTTGGCGCAACCATCAGCGGCGCACCGATCCAGCTCGACGGCTTGCACGACACCGACTACCCGGTGGCGAAGGCAGCGGTGATCTTCGGTCCCGGGAAGACTCAGAATCTCACCTTCGACGTCTTAGCGGCCGCCCCAGGTGAGAAGAAACTGGAGGCACAGATTACGCCGATGGTGCACGCGACAACGGTCGACACGGTGCCGCTGGACTGCGGGTCGATACCAGCGCCGTAGTCCGCCTGACGTACTCGTTGCGGGGCTTACGCCGTTCCGCAATATTCGGTACTGAACCCTTAGTGCCTGCTCGTGGAAACGACTTCGCCTTGTGCGTGTGAACTGACGACACCGACATTCTCCGACGGCTCACTGACCGAGAAGGCTGCAGCCTGCGTTACTCGCATGATCTCGCCTTGGCCCAGCGTCCCATAAGATGCATGGACGAAGTACTGCCCTTTGCCAAGCGGGAGAGGATCTAGATTGAAGCGAAAGACGGTCGAACCGCTGATCGAAACTCTTTCGCAGCCGAGCCGCTCCGAATTCGTCCCGAACACGACCTGGCCGATGGACGTCTCTATGCCTACCCCGACAACCCAGTCTGTGGTTGCTTCGGGCACCGCCAAGGTTATCTCGACGGCGAGACCTTGACCAGAATCGATCACGTCAACGGGAGATGCGTCCTTCAGCGACTTGAGGACCACGCCTTTGATCAAAGACTCTTGCAATTCCCCCGAAACATCTGCTGCCTCGGCGTTTTGTCTGATGGTCTCGAAGTCCTTGCGAAGCGCCTGAATCGCGGGACTGGATTCGCCATCGAAAACTATCTTTCCAGCTTCAAGAACGATGGCACGATCGCAGAATTCGGCGACCTGGTCCAGCGCGTGGGTGACGAGAACGATGGTCTTTCCCTGTCGTTTGAAGTCGCGAACCCGGTCCATGCACTTGCGTTGGAACGGCTCATCGCCGACCGCCAACACCTCGTCGATGATGAGGATGTCCGGGTCGACATGCACAGCGACGGCAAAGGCGAGGCGCACATACATGCCCGAGGAGTAGAACTTTACCTGAGTGTCAATGAACTGGCCAATGCCTGAAAACTCGACGATCTCGGCGAAGTGCTCCTCCGTCTCCTTCCTCGATATTCCAAGGATGGAGGCGTTGAGGTAGACGTTCTCGCGGCCGGTCAGATCAGGGTGGAAGCCCGCACCGAGCTCCAGTAGAGCTGCAAGCCGACCGCGGTGTTGAACCGTCCCCGTGGTCGGCTGAATGATCCCGCCGATAGTTTTCAGGAGCGTGCTCTTGCCTGAACCGTTGGGTCCGATCAATCCCACCGTCGTGCCGGCCTCGATGTCGAACGAAACGTCACTGAGGGCGTAGAAGTCCTCTTTGTGGAGGTTCGACCGCCCGAAGTTGACGATGCGTTCCTTCAGCGATTTCTCCTTGCGAATGACGAATCGCTTGGACACGTCACTGACGCGTATCGCGACGTCAGAATCATTCAAGCGGTTCTTCTCCGGAATCTCCCTGGGGGGCGTCTGTCGAATGGACATCGGCTCCGCATCTAGATTAGTGTGCATCAGTAGGGCCTTTGGCCAGTGCGTTAGTTGCATGGGCTCGGGCATCACTCGAAAGGCTCCCACTAGCAGATGGCACCGCACGCCCCAGACGACCTAGCACCGCTCGTTACCGCGGGCCCACCTCCCGGTTGGGTTACTGGAACAACGTACTCGGCCAGGGCGATCTGGAATCATCGCGAGTTGCTCGGCCTGCTCGTGCGGCGCGAGATCAAGGCTCGCTACAAGGACAGCTCTCTGGGGCTAATGTGGAGCCTCCTGAAACCGCTCATGCAGCTGCTGATCTACTACGTAGCGGTGGGCAAGTTTCTCGGAGCGGACCGCGCCATTCCAGACTTTGCCATTTTCATGTTTTCTGGACTCACTGTGTGGGGCCTCTTCTCGGAAATCCTGCTCGGATCGACGACATCGATCGTCGCTAACTCCGGATTGATCAAGAAGGTATATCTTCCGCGGGAGATCTTCCCCTTGAGCAGCGTGGGCTCTGCACTGTTCAATTTCGGCGTGCAGTTCTGCATTCTGCTGATCGCGACCATTGCCTTCGGGAAAGCGCCATTCCACGCGGACCTGCTGTACCTGCCGCTCGCCCTCGTGGTGATGCTGCTGTTCAGTTTCGCCCTCGGACTCCTGCTTTCGGCCGTCAACGTTTATCTTCGTGACTTCGAGCACTTGGTGGAGGTGCTTCTCCTTGTCCTGTTTTGGGCGTCGCCCATTGTGTACTCGTTCACGCTGGTGAATCGGGTCTTGAACGGCAGTTGGCTTGAGCAGATTTACCTCTGGAACCCTGTGACCGTCGTGGTGATGTGCTTTGAAAAGGCGATGTGGATTTCGGGCACCAACGAAACCTGGCCCACCGACCTCACGTTCCGCCTCGTGGTCGTCGGGTTGATCAGCCTGGGCCTGCTGTGGGTGTCACAGCGCGTGTTTGCCCGCCTAGAAGGAAACTTCGCGCAGGAACTGTAGCAGCCAGAAGCTCCGGCTTATCCACGGGTCTCGTCGGCGGTAAGCGCCCAAAGCTGATCCGCATAGGTGTCCCAGGATGCAGCAGGCAAGTCACCGGTCAAGGCGATGAGCTCCCCCACCAGTTGCGGATTCGACAGCAGCGAAGTCATCGCAGCGGCCATCTGTTCGACGTTGTGGGGGTCCACCAACACCGCGCCGTGTCCCTCACCGAGTTCACGCATGCTTCCGAAGTTTGACGTGATGACGGGTGTGCCGCTTGACAGCGATTCGGCGATCGGGAGGCCAAACCCCTCGTTGAGCGAACAGAAGACGCTGAAACAGGCCATCTTGTAAAGATCCCAAACAACGTCGTCGGCGACTCCGTGCAGCGTAAGAATCCGTCGCCCCTTACGCCTCAGCCGTGCCACTAGCTCATCAAAGAGCTCGGTGTCCCATGCGTTGCCACCCACCAACACGAGTGCAAACTCATGGCCATCCCGCCACGCCAACTCGGCGGCGTGAAGCAGGTTGAGATGATTCTTGCGGGGTTCGCGACTTCCGACAGCCAGCACGACCGATGTATCGACGAGGCCAAGTTGTGTGCGTGTCTCATCGACCGTCACACGGGCGGTGCTACTGGCCACGAAGGGCAGTGCGATTTCGTGAATGACAGGCCCGGTCAGTCCGGCACCCGAAAGCATTCTCTTCCAGCCGCGGTACTCCTGTCCGGCTGCCGAAGAGATCGGAGCGACCACGTCGAATCGAGCGAGCGTGCTGAGGTACTTGCTGAACGCCCCGGGCATTCCGACGCCGGTGGTCTCGGCCATAGTGACCGGGATGCAGTCGAATCCGATCGCCATGGAGCGACCGCCGCTAAACAGTGCGATCGAAAGGAGTCGGGCGGTGCGTTCGGACTGTACTGAGATCTCAGGAAGAACAAACGTGGCGTGGAACGGTACGACAAATTCGCGTGGGTGCGATCGAGCCGGGGCTCTGAGAAGCGTCCGTTCCTCTTCCTCTGAAGAGAGAGTGGTAAGAACGTCGCCTCGAAGGTCCCATGCGACCAGAGTGAAGTCCCGCGCAGTCACCCAGCGCGAAAGAGTTTCACGCGCAACTCGCTGGATTCCCGAAGTGAACCTACTGCGTGACGTGTCGGTCACGTCAATCACGAGGCCCGATTCCACCCGAATCGGCAATGACGATCGGCGTCTCACCCCGCGGGAAGTCGTGAGATGCCGGTCAAGCAGGGGTCGTAGCCCCTCAAGCCGCCAGCCACGCGTGAACGACACCACGAGGTCCGTCCGCGGAATACGACTGTAAAGCACGGCAAGTATGAGGAACGCCAGCGTTTCATTCGGGACGGGCGCATTATCCACGATCCAGTCCCGGAGTTCACGTACAGAGCTTCCGCTCGGGGCCTCACTCGACTGCATTGAGTTCGCGATGGTCCGCAGCCGATCCTGGGCCGAGATGCGCATCACGACTCGACTCCACCGGCCTCGATGGCGACACTCCACAGTTCGTCGGCGTATTCCGGCCAGGTTTTCGTCACCATGGCTGCGGCTTGCGCGGTGAGGCTGTCAATAAGGGCATCGTCGGTCAACATCTTGCGAAATCCTTCGACAACTTGTAGATCGTCTCGAGGATCGACCATCAGGCATCCGCCCGCGAGCGCTATCTCGGCAAGGCTACCGAAGTTAGAGGTGAGCGCAGGAGTGCCAAACGCGAGGGACTCCGCAACTGGCAGCCCGAAGCCCTCGTGCAGGGATACGAACACACTGAACCGCGCCCGCGCATAAAGCTCCCACAATTGCGTGTCGCCCAGAGTGCGGAACGAACTCACGTGCCCGCCCCGTGTGTTGAGTCGCTTGATCCGCTTGTCAAAGTCGTGCAGGACAACGGTATCGCCACCGCCCACGAAGACAAGCTCGAAGTCAAAGCCCTCACGATAGAGCGCGTCCGCAGCGAAAAGAACTGCTTCCTGATTCTTGCGCGGTTCATGGCTGCCAACGCAAAGGACAAGAGGTCGAGTGCCCTCTTCCGTCTGCGTCGCTTTAAGGGCCGCCGGAACGTCCACCGCGAGACTGACGCTGCTCACTGTTGGGCCGGCAAGCCCCTGGGCAACGAGCATATCGCGGAATCCTCGGAATTCTTCGGCAGCCGACTCACTAATGGCCACGACTACCTCAGAGTGTTTGACGACCGTAAGGTAGTGCGCAAATCGCTCGGACTCTTCGTCACGCTGTCCCACCGCGCTCACGAGGGGAATCGCGTCATAGCCGAGCAAACTCACACGATTACCCGATGATGCAGCAAGGCATTCAAGCATCGTGCAGGCTGCGGCGGACGGCACCTCGGCAAGGAATACCTGGCAGTTCCACGGGACGATAATCGACTCAATGGAGTCGGGCGAAGCTGCACCCGCGTCATAACTTGGCGCAAAACGACGATGGTTCCAATTGAGGACCCGGTCGGCTTCCGGTTCGGTCAGCGATCGCAGTCCCGACGTATCCTGCGTCCATGCCACCAGATCGAACGGACGTCCCGCCTCCGCCCAAACCGGAACCGTCCGACGCACGACGCGCTGAATTCCTGTGTTGTGCTCGTGTGTCGCGCAGAAATCGACATCCACAAGCACACGATCGTGCACGAGGTGCAGTCGCCGGAATTCGGCGTGCGGCAACGAGGCCGCCTCGACTGTTGATTCCAGCACGGCTACGATCGCTGTAGCTTCAGAGGCCAGCGACAACGACCGGCGGAACTGACTGAGTTGGCGTGCATTCGGGAACATCCCAGTGATCGCGGTAAAGAGCAGCCAGCTTCCACGATCGCTGCCCTCGGCCTTGACGTGCCGCGCAAGCCGATCCAGAAGCTCACTGGTGCTGAGCCCCAGGCCTAGCTCCGGTGCCAGAATCGGGGCTGCTGTCATCAGCCTTTCGTGGAGTGCATCTTTCGCTCGGCTCGAACGCGGTAACTCTTCTACCGTCACCGATGCAATCCGAACCTGCGGGCCAACGCGACGGCGGCGAGCTGGCCGGCATCGACCACCCCGACTTCGCGAGCCTTGTAGCTGAACTTACGGAAGACTCGCAGTGGCCTGGTGATTCTCCACGAGAGCGTGTGCTGCATGGCGCGCAGTGCACCACTTACCCGCGACGTCACGAAGATCCAATCGTCGAGGACCGCCTCGCGGAGTTCGACGAGTTCGGCCTCCGCGTCACGGTCAACCTGCGTCATCTCGTCCTTCCCCGCCTTGCTTCTCACTCTTGCCGCCTCGCGCACCGACAACGAATAAGGCCGAAATGCGCAGAAGTAGTTTACAGTTCTTCGAGGGGGCCCAACCGTAGCACGACGACCTGTGGCTCTTGACTGCATGCCTGGAGGGGAAGTCATGGTAGCTACGCGATCGGTGAAGGCGCTTGCCGTGTTGTCCGCGGTTGTCACCCTGGTCGCCACGATGTCCGGAATCGCGGTACAGTCCGCCAACGCGGCCGACGCCACGCAATTCGATCCGGGAAACATCATCAGCGATCAGATCTTTTACAACAGTTCGCTCATGAACGAGAGTCAAATCCAATCATTCCTGGACTCAAAGGTGCGCACCTGCTCGACGGCCGCGCAGGCACCCTGCCTCAAGTCATACCGCCAATCCAGCGCTCCTCGCGCCGCGGACAAGTACTGCACCGGGGCCTACCAGGGCGGTACAGACGAACTCGCGTCACGCATCATCATGAACGTTGCGTCCGCCTGCAACATCAACCCGCAAGTTCTGCTGGTAACCCTTCAGAAAGAGCAAGGGCTGGTCACGTCGACAAGCCCCACACCGGGGAAATACAAAATAGCCATGGGATACGGCTGCCCGGACACTGCGGCTTGCGACTCCAAGTATTACGGTTTCGCCAACCAGCTCTATTCGGCGGCTCGACAATTCCAGATCTATGCCATGTGGCCGAACGATTTCAGATACCGGCCTGGGCAGGACAATGTCATTCAATGGCATCCCAACGCCCAGTGCGGGAGCAGCCACGTCCTTATCCAGAACACGGCAACGGCCGGCCTGTACATCTATACGCCCTATCGACCCAACCAAGCGGCACTCAGTAACCTGTACGGCCTGGGGGATGGTTGCTCCTCCTACGGGAACCGAAACTTCTGGGTTTACTTCACGGACTGGTTCGGCTCAACGACCATTTCCCAAGCTGCTCAGTCTTTCGTGAAGGCGGTCTATCAGGATGTTCTGGCACGCCAACCCTCCGAGGGTGAGGCCATTGTCTGGGGCAAGGCGCTCATGGCATATATGCCGAGAAGCCAGGTGGCTGGCGCATTTGTCAACAGTGACGAGTTCAGGCTGCAAAAGATCGATCTTGCCTACAAGGAAGTGCTCGGCCGCGCCGCCGATGACGCGGGACGTATCGGGTGGCTCAACGGAATGCGCGCGGGCACGCTTTCACCGGATGACGTTTACCGCATTTTCATGCAATCGGAGGAGTACTTCAACAGCACGGGCGGTACGAACCCGAAGTTCGTCGCGGCCGTCTACGAGCGAATCCTCAAGCGCCCAGCCGCCCAGCCGGAGATCGATTACTGGACCTCGGCGGTTGACCAGTATGGGCGAGCCGGCGTGGTGGACTTGATCTGGTTCTCGGTCGAAACGGCACGCGCCCGAGTCGCTGTTATGTACCAGGACTACCTGGCCCGCACCCCCGACTGGGCTGGGCTCGTGCAATGGGGTGACTACGCCCTGCGCTACGGCGACTCCGCCGTACGCTCCGCCATCCTGGGGAGTGACGAGTACGAGAGTCGTGCGATTTCACGCTATCCGTGAGGCCCTCTATCGGGCTGTCTCGTCAATACCTTGTGCTAGCTTTTAGAGGTTACGGACGACAGTTACAAAAGGACAGTAGACAGTAAATGGAAAAGCCCCGTGCCCTCATTGCGGGAGGTTCGGGCTTTCTTGGCTCGCACCTGTCGGAACGCCTTCTCGAGCGAGGATTCGCCGTCGTAGCGGTTGACAACTTCATCACCGGCAGGCGAGACAATGTCGCGCACCTTGTCGATAACCCCCAGTTCAGCATCGTCGAAATGGACGTTGTCGAAGCCATGAGCATCCAGGGACCTTTCGATCTTGTGATGCACTTCGCCTCTCCCGCTTCTCCCCCGCACTACATGCGGCACCCCATCGAAACTCTGCACTCAGGGTCGAGGGCGACAGAAGCGTTGCTCAATGTCGCCCAACGGGATGCCGCACGCTTCGTCTTGGCCTCCACGTCAGAGGTTTATGGCAACCCACTCGAACACCCACAAACTGAAAATTACTGGGGCAACGTCAATCCGAACGGGCCGCGGAGCGTCTATGACGAGGCGAAGCGCTACGCGGAGGCCATCACCGCGGCGTATCGGCGAAGCTTCGAGGTCAATACCGGGATCGTACGGATCTTCAACACTTATGGGCCTCGGATGGACCCTCACGACGGTCGGGCCGTCCCCGCGTTCATCGACGCCGGACTGCGTGGCGAGCCGCTGCCACTGCACGGCGACGGAACTCAGACTCGGTCGCTTTGCTATGTTTCTGACTTGATCGACGGCATCCTGGCTTTTGCCATGACGGACCACAGTGGCCCCGTGAACATCGGAAACCCAAGGGAACAGTCTCTTCTGGAAATCGCGAAGCTGATTATCAAACTGACTGGTAACAGGTCCACTATCGTCATGAAGCCTCGTCCCATCGACGACCCAGAACGACGCAAGCCGGATATCTCCCTTGCACTCTCCACGCTCGACTGGAAACCACTCGTGGGCGCCGAAGAGGGCCTGGCCAGAACCATCGAGTGGTTCAAGACTCTCGCCTGATCAGGAACTTTCATGAAACTGTCTATACTCACGCCCGTTTACAATGAGGCCAAAACGCTGCAGAAGGTAATCGATCGGCTGTTCGCGATCGACTTTCCGACCGAGGTGGAGTTCGTTCTGGTCAACGACGGAAGCACTGATGAGACCGCCGCAATCCTTGACCGGATCAGCGACACACGCGCCGTGGTCTTCCACCAGCCGACGAACCGAGGCAAAGGCGCCGCTATTCGCAAGGCGGTAGAACTGGCGACCGGCGACTATGTGATCATGTGTGACGCCGACGAAGAGTACCGTCCGCAGGAAATCCCCACCCTGCTGCAGCCGGTTCTGGACGGTGAGGCGGAGGTCATCTACGGAACCCGGACCTTCGGCAGCCACACATCATTCTCGTTCTGGTACGTCATCGGCAACAAAGGCGTCAGCTTGGCGGCCAACATCCTGTTCAACTCCTATATCTCAGACCTCGAGACCTGCTTCAAACTGATGCCGCTGCGGCTCTACCGATCGCTCAAGATCAAGTCCAATGGCTTCGGAATGGAAGCCGAGGTCACCGGGAAGCTGCTCGCGCGGGGTTATCGGCCCTACGAGGTGCCCATCAGTTACAAGGCACGTACCAGAGCGGAAGGTAAGAAGATCACAGCGAAGGACGGGATTGAGGCGCTGTGGATCCTGCTCAAGATTCGCTTGAAGGAGGGTTCGCGACGTCAGCCGCCCGAGCTCACAGAGCGGGCCGCAGCATGACAATGCGGGTTTCAGTGATCGGCACCGGCTACCTTGGTGCTACCCACGCCGTGGCGATGGCGGAACTGGGATACGACGTGGTCGGCGTCGAGGTGAATCCGGCCCGTCTGGCGAGCCTTCAACGAGGTGAGCTACCCTTCTTCGAACCCGGACTCGAAGAAGTCATGACGGCAAACATCGAGGCGGGACGGCTTCGGTTCACCAGCGACGCCGCCGAAGCAGCGGCTTGGGCCGACGTGCAGTTTCTCTGCGTCGGTACGCCTCAGCAACCGGGCAAGAAGAGTGCCGACCTGTCCTATGCGTTCGCGGCTATAGACGCACTGGCTCCGCACATCAAGCAGGGGGCTCTCCTTGTCGGCAAGTCGACGGTGCCGGTGGGGACAACTCGGGTTTTGCAGGAACGCTTCCTTGCCGCTCAACCACATCGCACCGACGTGTTGTTCGCGTGGAACCCGGAATTCTTGCGTGAGGGATTCGCCCTGGAGGACACGCTCCACCCCGATCGCCTGGTCATCGGGACGCAAGACCCCGCCGCAGAAGCGGTTCTCCGGCAGGTATACGCGCCGATGATCACCGAGGGCATCCCGTTCATCGTCACTGACATTGCAACGGCGGAGTTGGTCAAAGTCGCGGCGAATTCATTCCTGGCCACGAAAATTTCGTTCATCAATGCGATGGCCGAGGTCTGTGAAGCAGCAGGCGGAGACGTAACGACCCTCGCCGAGGCACTGGGCCACGACCTCCGCATCGGCAACAAGTTTCTGCGCTCTGGGGTCGGGTTCGGAGGCGGATGCCTCCCGAAAGACATTCGAGCCTTCTCGGCTCGTGCTGCGGAACTCGGCGTTGGGGATGCAGTCACCTTTCTAGGCCAAGTTGATGCGATCAATCTCCGGCGACGGGATCGAATCGTCACACTCGCCCGCAACTTGCTGGGAGCGGATCTCGCAGGTCGAAAAGTGACAGTGCTCGGCGCCACCTTCAAGCCGGAGTCCGACGACATCCGCGATTCACCTTCACTTGCCGTGGCGGTGTTGATGCACCAGGCCGGAGCCAAAGTTATCGTCCACGACCCGAAGGGCATCCCTAATGCTCAGCGGTCCCACCCGGAATTGAGCTACGAACATTCCCTCGACGTCGCCGTTCGGGGCGCGGAACTGATTTTACACCTGACCGAGTGGCGAGAATATCGATCCGCGAACCCGGCAGAATTACTGAAGCTTGTCGCCATCCCGAACATCGTGGACGGGCGAAACGTGCTCGACGTAGAACTTTGGAAGCAAGCCGGCTGGACAATGCTGGCTCCAGGACGCACGCTTTAGCGCGTCAGTCCTTACTTGTTTGCGTGGGTGAAGTATTCGTCCGATGCAGCCAGTGCGGCGGCCAGTACCAGGTCCCCCTGATTTGAGACGAACGGTGCCCAGTTCGGGATGGCTCCCGCCTCCGGGGCGCGGCCAAGCAACTTGGTGTACAGCGCCGTGATTCTAACTCCCAAGGTCTCTGCCGACTGGTAGAAACCGAAAGCGACAGTGTCACGGGGCATTCCGGCGTTGAGCGCAGCGACCCAACCGTTGAGACCGCCCTCATCCGCGGTCCTAAGAAGGAGCTTCTTATACAGGTCAGCGACCCACGTCCTGTAATCGTTGTGGCCCACTGTCGAGAAGTACTCGGGCGATGAGTAGAACGCCGCCGCTATCTGCGCAACCGGCATACCGCTTCTTGCAGCGTCAATCCAGCCACGCAATCCGGAAGAGTCAGGTTCGCGGCCAAGGGTGTTCCGATAGAAGTTGGTGATGACGGTGGTGATCCACTCATCAGACCTCGACAGCGCGGTCGCAACGTTGTAGCGCGTCACTCGCCTATCCAGCAACGATGAACTCCAGTCGCCTAGCTCAGTCGGACTCGGCGCCCGACCAAGAAAGTCCAGGTAGAGCTGTTTCACGAAATTCTGAGTCGGAACGGGGTCGATAGGCGCTGGCACCGGCGCGCTGGTGCGGGCCATGTTCCGTTTGAACGTCGGCCAAGGCGCCGCACCCAGTGCCGATGCGGACTGCCACACCATCACCACCAGTTCATCGGCGGAGTCACGCGCGAAGTTGTTGTTTGCGTCGCCGTGGGCGGTTTGCACGATCCAGGTTTTGCCATTGACGCTGGCGATCGTGGGAGTCGAGGACGGGGCAAAGAGGGTATGTCCATAACTGGACCGCACCGTAGTCTCCAACGCCCCGGAGTTCGCGTCGAATACGCGGAGCTTCTGCTCCCCCTGGGTAACGGCCTCGACCACACCGTCGCCGTCAATATCGGCGAGCGCGACTCCCCCGTGGGTCGCGGAATTGGGGTCCCCGCAGCTGCTGCCATCGTCGATGCACTTGTCGAATCGCAGATGTCCGTTTTCGCCGTCGTAGGACAGCAGGTGTGCCCCTCGGCTCACGATAAAGACTTCTGGTTTGCCGTCGCCGTCCACATCGCCGACCGATGGTGAGCCCACCACCCGAGCGGAGGTAGGTGCCTCCCACATGAGCTTTCCCGTTTTGCCGTTGAGCGCGATGACCTTGCGCCCTGCCGGTTCGGGCCAGTACGCGCCGGTGCCGACGACGATGTCCAGGCCACCATCGCCATTCAGGTCTGCGAGCGCCGGCGAGGACCAAATTGCTTGGCCTGAGACGAAGTACTTCCACTTCACCGTACCGTCCAGGTTGAATACCCAGATGTACCCGCCACCACCCATCCCATAGCAGGGCTGCAGCGAGCCGGACCCGTCGCAATCCCCGCCGATGACGATCTCGTTGGCACCGTCACCGTCGACATCACCGATCGCCGGAGATGACCAGATCGTGTCTTTGAGCCACTGCGGCCAGTTCGCTACCCGGTCCGCGGTGCGACCCGACCAGACGTCGAGGCGCTGGCCCCAACTTGCGGTGACGATGTCCAATCGGTTGTCGCCGTCGACATAGCCAAGCGCCGGAGTGGCGAAAAGTCCGTTGGGGCCGGAATTGAAAGCGCGGTCTTCGAATTTCTTCATGAGATTGACGAGAACGCGATTCTTGAATGAATACGCAGCCATGATGCTGCCGGTGTTAGCCAGCACAATATCGTCGGTGCCATCGCCGTTGATATCACCAAGTGCCGGGGACGCGTGGGTTGCTCCGACACCGCCGGGGACATCGGCTCCTCCGGGATCGATGGTGGTCAACAGTTGGCCGCTGATGGAGTAGACCCGTGCAATGCTGTTGACCCCGCCGACGACGATCTCGGGAACACCGTCACCCGTGACATCGCCAACAGCGGGGGACGACCACATGTCACCGGTCGCGAACCCCTGAAGCCATCCGCCGAAGTTTGCGGTGGCGAACGCTCCGCGCCCATTGCTTGGCTGACCATCGGAACCAATTTCGACCAAAGACGCGGATGCCGCCGTTGAGCTGACCGGTGGAAGAGCAATTAGCACTCCAGAAACCATGAGCCCTGTCGCTAGAACTGCCACCATCGCCCGCGTGAATTTCCGCACGGATAGATCCCCCCTAGTGTTACTCGCTCCCGCACATGCCCCCACCCGCAGGTGACGAAAGGCTAACAGAAGTCAGTTCCGGTGTACAGAAAGCAGCGGCACCGCTCAGAAGAGCTGCAGCGGCAGAGCATAAGGGTTGAACCATCGATCGAATTCATAAATCGCATAACCGGCAACGGTCGTGCGTGAGAAGTGCGGTAATCCAGGACGAGTCCGCAGTAATTCATCGTTGTCGTGATCGGCGTACACCACGACCGCCATGGGAGAGTGCCCGGCCGCGGCGGCCTCGTAGCCGGCGTATCGCCGCGGAACCAGGGCCGCCACCGTGACGCGCTCCTCGGTGGTCGCGGTCAGTGCATACGCCATCCAATAATCGCCATATGCAGCAGCGACGCCATGCGACTCGAGGGTGTTCGCCACCTGGGTGAGACCCGGATCGAACCGAGCGCCGGTCGAGAGTGTGAAGAAGTCTGTCTTATGGGCAACAAGGCCTAACGTACCGAGCACAACTGCTACCATGATCAGCCACTGCAGCCACGTGTATCGAGCAAGCCACCACGCGACCGCAAACGCCAGGCCAGGCAATAGAAGGCTCGAATAACGCACCGAATCGGCAGCAAGCCGAGTACCGGAGCCGAGCACCAACACACTGACCAGGAGAACTAAGCCCAAGCCAACGAGGATCGCGCCCAAGTTGCGGCGCACGAGCCCGAAACCGGGCAATGCCACCACGGCGACGACGAACGCCACAGTGACGAGCAACCGGATCGCCTCGAGACCGGTGAGAGGGAACGCGGCAGGAAGCATGTCCGTGAAAATGGACACAAAGCTCTCAAGGTGCATGTGCGTCGCACCGCCGAGTGGCTTCACCGATGCGAGCGAATGGCGTGCCGTCTCGACGATCCAGGGTGACGCGGCGATGATCGCGGCCGAGCCGGCGAGTAGCCAGCCCCGGACGTTCCGCTCCTTAGCCAGTGCGGCCGCCGCTGCTGGCAGACACAGCGCCAACGCCATCGGCGATGTCCACATCGAGAGGCCGAGGAGTGCGCCGAGAACGACCCACATCTTCCAGGAGTTCCTCGACGACCAGCGAAGTACAAGCCAGATCGTGCCGAGCCCCAGGACCAGCGTCGGGCCGTAGAATCCGGGGTCGGCTGTGCTGACCGAGAAGATGACGGCACCGGGGAACCAGAAGATTACGCCGGCAAGGTCGCCAGCCGCGCGTCCGACCGAACGCTGGACGATCAACCGCAGGATCACGGCGGCGAACGCCCAGTACAGCACCGAGGTGATCGAAACGACGGCAATCGTCGCACCGAACACGACCATGGCGGCGCCAGCTGTGAGTTGAAGCAACGTGCCACCGTACGACTGTCCCCAATAGAACGCCGCAAACTCGCCCTGGGCGACGTGTTTGGCCATCAGATAGACGACGGCATGGTCCGAATCCATATGATGCCCGATGCTGAACACGAACATGATTCGGGCGATGATGCCGACAACGAGCAGCATGAAGAACGCCAAGGTTGTGGGATGACTGAGGGCCCGCCTCGTTGAGGCGTATGCCGTCGGCAGGGCGTGGCTGAACGTTAATGGACGTGATCGGTCCATCTATCAACTCATTTCAATTCGGAAGCCTTGGCCCAACTGGTTAGACTAGTGCCGCGCTGATCCGGGACGAAACTGGCCGGAAGGCGACCGCTCCGTCCAGATTACGGACGCGGAAAGTCAATGCTTCTCCAAGGAAAATATGCCCCGCGCGCTCATTACAGGAATCACCGGCCAGGACGGCCTCTACCTCTCCGAACTGCTACTTTCCAAAGGTTATGAGGTATATGGCCTGATTCGTGGTCAGAACAATCCGAAGCGCGAACTGGTGGCTACGACCGTACCAGAAGTCAAGTTACTGACCGGGGACCTGACTGATCTTTCGAGTCTGATGAGAGCTTTCGGTGTGGCCCAACCGGACGAAATTTACAACCTCGGAGCGATTTCGTTCGTCGCGTACTCATGGGAGAACGCGAGTCTCACGTCGGATGTCACCGGCAAGGGAGTCCTCAATGTCCTTGAGGCCACGCGGCTGTATGCGGGTGACGAGATCGAAAAGGTCAAGTTCTACCAGGCGTCGAGTTCCGAGATGTTCGGCAAGGTACAAGAAGTGCCGCAGAAAGAATCGACGTTGTTGTGGCCGAGGTCTCCCTATGGCGTAGCCAAGGTCTTCGGGCACTACATGACGATTAACTATCGTGAATCGTACGGAATGCACGCCTCCAGCGGCATCCTCTTCAACCACGAGTCACCTCGGCGCGGGCCAGAGTTCGTTACTCGAAAGGTCTCTCAAGCGGTTGCGCGTATCAAACTTGGGTTGCAAGACAACCTCACTCTCGGCAACATCGACGCTAAACGTGACTGGGGTTTCGCGGGTGACTACGTCGACGCGATGTGGCGCATGCTCCAGCAGCCCGCGGGAGATGACTACGTGATCTCAACCGGCGAGACCCACTCCATTCGTGACCTGCTGGAGGTCGCGTTCGCTGCCGCCGGCATCACCGACTGGCAGAAATACATCAAACAGGATCCGCGTTTCATGCGGCCGGCCGAAGTGGACCTTCTCATTGGAGACTCCAGCAAAGCTCGCGAAGTCTTGGGATGGGCGCCTCGCGTGAAATTCGAACAGCTTGTCCAGATGATGGTCGAGAACGACCTCACGGAACAGAAGACCCTGAACTCCTAGCGAAATGCGCACCGCATTCATCACCGGCCTGACCGGGCAGGACGGCTCGTATCTTGCGGACCAGTTGCTCGCCGAAGGGTGGTCGGTCCATGGTCTCGTCCGACTATCCTCGGATGACGGCGAGCAAGACGTACGCGCTGAGGTTGTGCAACACGCAGGGGACTTAACCGATGAGGCCGCCCTCACCTCCCTGGTTCTCGACCTGATGCCCGACGTGATCTTCAACCTCGGTGGTATCTCCTCGGTCGCCTATTCCTGGCAGGAGCCGGTGCGGACCGGTCTAGTGTCGGGAATCCCCGTCGCGACACTGCTCAGCGCCTGTTGGACGGCTCGGGAGGCCTCCGGCAAGGAGATTCGGATGCTCCAGGCCTCCAGTTCCGAGGTGTTCGGTGTCTCGAACACACAATTGCAATCGGAGACGGCGCCCATCAAGCCCGTCTCGCCGTATGGTGCCGCCAAGGCTTTCGGACAGCAACTGATAGCGATTTACCGGGAGCGGGGCCTGCACGCCAGTTCTGCCATCCTGTTCAACCACGAGTCGCCACGGCGCCCGGCACAGTTTGTGACACGCAAGATAACCCGGGAAGTGGCGCGAATCGCCCGCGGCCTCTCCACATCACTGACACTGGGCAACCTCGACGTCGCCCGCGATTGGGGCTGGGCACCCGACTATGTCGATGCGATGGTGCGGATTGCCCTCGCACCGGCCGCCGCCGACTACGTTGTTGCAACGGGCAAAGCACATTCGGTACGTGACTTCGTCGACGCGGCATTCCGCGCAGCAGGGATCGAACACTGGGATGGTCTCGTGTCGTTGGATGCACGATTTGCCCGTCCCGCCGATACCCCGGTCATGCGAGGAGACAATTCAAAGCTGCGATCGGAGCTCGGGTGGACCCCAACGAAATCCTTCGATGAAATCGTGAAGCTCATGGTCGCCCACGACCTAGAACTTCTCGACTAGACCATGCCGATTTTCGTTGCGCGATGCCTGCTCCGCTGACGATCGTCGACGCCTCAGCCATCCCGCGCGACCGTGGTGGCGTCGGTCGTTACGTTGACGGTTTAGTGTCGGGACTGCACGGCCCGATCGTCATCGTCTGCCAGACCAGGGACCGGGACATCTTCGCGTCGCTCCTTCCCGCGGCCAGGATTGTGCCACTACCGCGTGGCTTCGAGTCCACCGCGATGCGTCTGCTGTGGGAGCAATTCGGGTTGCCGCGGTTGGCAGCGCGGGTGCACGCCGAGGTGATCCACTCACCGCACTACACGGTTCCCCTGTTCACCCGCCGTGCCAGAGTGGTCACGTTTCATGACGCCACGTTCTTCAGCGACCCGAAACTCCACACCAGGCTGAAGCGGTGGTTTTTCCGTACTTGGGTCAGGGTATCGGAGCGGCTCGCGCGCGAAATCATGGTGCCCAGCAAGGCCACCGCACACGAGTTCAGCCGATACCTCGGGGTGGCTCCCGAGCGTTTCACGGTGGCGTACCACGGCGTTGACCAGGCGCTCTTCCGTCCGCCCACCAAACAGGAAATCTCCCGCGCGCGAACCACACTGCTTGATGGGGAGTCGCAATGGGTCGGATTCCTGGGAACCATCGAACCGCGTAAGAACATTCCCGCGCTGATCCGCGCGTACTTCCGCCTCGTTGTGAGACTAGTGGCGGAGAGAAAATCGGTGCCATCGCTCGCCCTAGCCGGTGGCAAAGGTTGGGAGCAGGATATCGAGAGTACATTGGCCGCCGCGCCGGCGGAGGCTCGCGTGGCACAGCTGGGATTTGTGCCGACCGAACTTCTTCCAGGATTTCTCGGCGGCGCGGTGCTGATCGCCTATCCCAGTCTGGGCGAAGGATTCGGACTGCCAATCCTCGAGGCGATGTCCTGCGCGGCGCCGGTGCTCACGACCCGAGCTCTTGCGCTGCCGGAAGTCGGTGGGGATGCGGTGTACTACTCGGCGACCGATGAAGAATCCCTATCTGCCGCCTTGTACGATCTCGTGACGGACAGTAACTTGCGCACGGCACTGAGTAAGGCCGGACCAGCCAGGGCGAAGCAGTTCACCTGGAAGGCCAGCGCCCTCATCCACGAGGCGGCATATGAACGCGCGGTGACCCATGGGTAATCCGATGGTGCATCTGGTCACTGTCTCCTACTACTCGGGGCCGTATATCGCACGGATGCTGCGGTCAGTGGCCCGCGCGACAAATGGCGAAACTGCGATCACGATTGTCAACAACGCTCGGGACGACGCGGAGTTAGACGTCGTCATCAGCAAGACGAACGTGAAGGCCGCGATCATCACTCTGGACTCGAACCGTGGTTACGGTGGGGCTGTCAACGCCGCCAATAAGTCCAGTCAGCCGCACAGCGAGTGGCTCTTGGTGGTCAACCCGGATCTCAGCTTCGACCCGGGTGCCATCGATGAACTGCTTCGCGTAGGGATGTCTGATCCGGCGATCGGTGTGGTCGGTCCCCTCATCTACACCGGTGCACGCGAGGTGTACCCGTCTGCGCGAAACCTCCCGTCGTTGAGGAACGGCGTCGGCCATGCGCTCTTTTCCCGAATCTGGAAGGGAAATCCCTGGACGCGCGCGTATTTGTCCGATCACGAGGTGCCGCCTCGCGCCCGAAGCGCCGGTTGGGTGTCCGGTGCCTGCATGATGGTGCGTCGGCGCGCGTTTGAGAGTATCGGAGGCTTTGACGAGAAGTTCTTCATGTACTTTGAGGACGTCGACCTTTGCGCGAGGCTGGGTCGCGCCGGCTGGCGTATCCTTTATGCACCGTCTGCCGAGGTGCATCACGTAGGTGGTCACGCCACTGAGCAGGTGAACCGAAAAATGGTTCGCGCCCATCACACCAGTGCGTACATTTACCTCGCGGCACGGTACAGCGCCTGGTACCTTTGGCCGCTTCGCGTGGCGCTGCGCGTCGGCCTGACCCTTCGTGGACTGATCGCGCACAGTTAGCGGAACGCGGGTTACTCCAGCAAACGCAGGAGGTACTCGCCGTAGGCGCTCTTCGCCATTGGGGCGGCAAGTTTCCGGAGTTGGTCGTCGTCGATCCAGCCGCGTTCCCAGGCGATCTCTTCGAGGCATCCGATTTCTCGGCCCTGTCGTTCCGACACCACCCGCACGAACTCGCTGGCCTGGATCATCGACACAACTGTTCCGGTATCAAGCCAGGCCGTTCCACGGTCCAGTACGGTGACCTTCAGCCGCCCGGCGGCTAGGTAATGAGCGTTGATGTCGCTGACCTCAAGCTCGCCGCGAGCACTCGGAACGATTGACTTCGCCACGTCGATGACCGAATTGTCGAAAAAGTACAATCCGGGAATGACGTAGTTCGACTTCGGTTTGGCCGGCTTTTCCTCGATGGAGACGGCGCGCATGTCATTGTCGAACTCGATCACCCCATAGGCGGAAGGGTTGGCCACCTTGTAGGCGAAGATGTGACCTCCGGATACGTCGGCGAGCGCCCTGAGAGATGTCCCTAACCCGGCGCCGTAAAAGATGTTGTCCCCGAGAATGAGAGCGACGGAATCTGAGCCGATGAAGTTCTCACCGAGGATGAACGAGTCGGCAAGGCCCCTCGGCTGGTCCTGGGTGATGTAGGTGAGCCGTGCGCCGAAACGGCTTCCATCGCCCAGGAGGCGCTCGAACGCGTCACGGTCATTCGGTGTTGTGATGATCAGGATGTCGCGGATCCCTGCCAACATCAGCGTGGAAATCGGGTAATACACCATCGGCTTGTTGTAGATCGGGATCAGCTGCTTCGAGATTCCCATCGTGATGGGATACAGCCTGGTGCCGGTGCCCCCGGCGAGGACGATGCCCTTCATGCGCCGGCCGCCGCAAAGTGGGCACTCCAACTGGGGAGTTTTCCCTGCGCTGCCGCTTCGTTCAGTGTTGGGGACTCCTGGTCCCGCGGCGAAACGATGAGTTCGTCTGCGTTCACCGGGAGTTCAAGCCCGATCTCGGCATCGAGCGGGTCGATGGCGAACTCAACCGCCGGATTGAAGACTTCGGACACCAAGTAGTTGAGCGTGGTTCCATCTTCGTAAGCGAAGAATGCGTGCCCGAGGCCTTCTTCGATGAACACGGAGCGCCGAGTCGACGTATCGAGCCTTACCACGTCCCACTGCCCGAAACTTGGGGATCCGACCCGAAGGTCAACGACGAAGTCAAGACCGCTTCCCGCCACCACGGTGACATACTTTGCCTGACCCGGTGGCGTCATGGCGTAGTGAATGCCGCGGAGCACCCCAGCACGGGACACCGAGAGGTTGGTCTGCTTCCACACCATCGGGGTTTTTCGTGCGCTCAGCCACGGCTCGAAACGATAGGACTCCAGAAACGAACCGCGCTCGTCGGCGTGGATCTGCGGCGTTATTTCGAACGCCCCAGCGATTTTCAGCTCTCGGATGTTCACTTCGTCATCGTATCGTGCAGCTTTTGCTCCCGAGGGTTTGGATACAGTGGACGCGGAGGCGTAAAGGTGACCGCTCGACTGCTCATCACGGGAGGGGCCGGCTTCATCGGCTCGAACTTCGTCCGGCGCACGCTTCAGGACGCATACCCAGGACTCGAAGGCGCCGACGTGGTGGTACTCGACGCGCTCACCTACTCGGGCAACCTGGCCAACCTCGAGCCGGTCGCCGCTTCCCCGCGGTACCGTTTCGTGCACGGCGACATCCGGGACTCCGCCCTGCTCGACAAGCTCATGCCGGAGGTCGACTCCATCGTTCACTTCGCCGCCGAATCGCACGTGGACCGCTCGGTGCGCGATTCATCGATCTTCGTCGAGACCAACGTGCTCGGCACGCAGCGGATGCTCGACGCCGCCCTGCGCGCCGGCGGCAAGCGGTTCGTGCACGTGTCCACCGACGAGGTGTATGGCTCGATCACCGAAGGCTCCTGGGCGGAGGACCGACCGCTGGAACCCAACTCGCCCTACTCCGCGTCGAAGGCCGGCAGCGACCTGCTCGCCCGCAGCTACTTCCGCACCCATGGCCTGAACGTGTCCATCACGCGGTGCTCCAACAATTACGGGCCGTACCACTTCCCCGAAAAAGTCATCCCGCTGTTCGTCACCAACCTCATCGACGACAAGCACGTTCCGCTGTACGGCGAAGGCAACAACATCCGGGACTGGCTGCACGTGGACGATCACTGCCGCGGCATCGCCCTGGTGCTCACCCGTGGACGCGCCGGCGAGGTGTACAACATTGGCGGCGGTACCGAGCTGACCAACAAACAGCTCACCCAGCTGCTGCTGGATGCCACCGGCAAGGACTGGTCGTTCGTCGACCGGGTGCCGGACCGGCTCGGCCACGACCTGCGCTACTCCGTCGACATCGCGAAAATCCAGGCCGAGCTCGGATATGCGCCGCAGGTGCCGTTCGAGAAGGGCCTCACCGACGTGGTGCAGTGGTACCGCGACAACCGCGCCTGGTGGGAGCCGCTGAAGCAGAGTGCTGCACTCTAAAAACGGGGCGACTACCCCGGCCCGGTAGGATATCTAGGACGAGAGGCCCTAGTTTCCGATGACCACGCCCTTCATTTCCTTTGCACAAAACGGTGAGGACGTGATCCTCAATCGTGCGCTCGCCGATGTCGAAACGGGGAGGTACGTCGATGTCGGCGCCAATCACCCTCTGATCGACTCGGTCACGCGCAGTTTCTACGACCGAGGCTGGGCCGGTGTGGCGATAGAGCCGAACCCATCGTTCGCGTCAATGTACCGGTCCGAGCGGCCTCGAGACACCGTCATCGAAGCCGCAGTGACCGACACGCCCGACGCAACGGCAACGTTCCATGTCATCGACGGGACCGGACTCTCAACGCTGGTTGATTCCATCAGCGCTGAACACGTCAAAGGCGGGTATGGCGTGTCGGACCTCACGGTCCCAACCATTCGTCTCGACGCCGCGATCGAACAATCTGGCATCGGCGGCAGCGACGTGCATTTCCTCGTGGTGGACGCCGAAGGCGCAGAAGAGCGAGTGTTACGCTCCCTTGACTTCATGAAATACCGCCCCTGGATCTTGGTTATCGAGGCGACATCACCCGGGACGACAACAGCAAGCCATTCCTCGTGGGAGCCGCTCGTGCTCGCGGCCGGATACGAATTCTGCTTGTTCGACGGACTGTCCCGCTATTACGTGTCGAAGGAGAGGAGTGCGCAACTGAAGGCGGCGTTGTCGTATCCGGCGTGTGTCTTCGATAACTTCATCACCCAACGTGAACAGCGTGCGAGAACGGAACTTGACGCGGCCCGCACCGACATAGCTATGCTTTCTCAGCGGGTCGCTGAGCTACAAGATCTCGTGGCGGCCGTGAAGCGGACTCTGTCCTGGCGGGTGACGGCACCCCTACGATGGGTTAGAGGAATCGGTCGTCACTAACAGATACGGGGAGCGCCACAAGGTCTTGGAGCACATATGCCGACACTGCGGGTGATCCTCGATCAGATGATCGCGCCGGTTCCCGGCGGCATCGGGCGCTACACAGAAGAACTCACCCAGGGTCTCATCGACACCGCTCCGGCCGGTTGTACCGTCGCCGGAATGCTGTCGGCATCAACGGACGCCGACCTCCGCAACGTCTCGGCGCGGCTGCCCGGGCTCGACGGCATCGATCGGGCCACGCTTCCACGCAAAGCGCTCCAAGCCATGTGGCAGTTCGGTCTCACCGACTTACACGGACAAGGAATGGTGCACGCCACCAGCCTGTTCGGGCCGCTCACACGCCATGACCACGATGGTGGTGACCAAATCGTCGTGACGATCCACGATGCCGTCCCGTGGACACATCCGGAGACCTTGACGCGGCATGGCGCTTCGTGGCACCGGACGATGGCCAGCCGGGCGCAGAAGTTCGCTGACGCCATCGTGGTTCCTACACAGACCGTGGCACAGCAACTGAGCGAAATCCTGGACTTCGGCGATCGTGTCCGTGTTATCGGGGGCGCGGTGAGCACGAAGCTCGTCGTGCCGGCCGACGCGGACATCCGCGCGGCGGCACTCGGCCTGCCCGCCGAATTCATCCTCAGCGTCGGGACCCTCGAACCGCGCAAGGGCATTGCGGCCCTCATCCGGTCACTGGCGGTGCCGGAATCGGTCGATCTTCCACTCCTGATTGTCGGTCCGCCTGGGTGGGGAACGCTCGACGTCGGTGCAATTGCGGCGGAAGCGGGAGTTGCATCAGACCGGGTGCGTACCCTGGGGTTCCTCTCCGATGCGGACCTCGCCATCGCCTTGGACCGTGCTTCGGTGTTCGTGTTTCCTAGCCTCGCGGAAGGTTTCGGCCTGCCGATCATCGAGGCCTTCCACTTCGGTACCCCGGTTGTCCATTCGGACGACCCCGCTCTGCTTGAGGTTTCGGGAGGGGCCGGCCTCGGCGTGGCTCTCGAGAACCCCGAAGAATACCCACGGAGGCTGGCGTCGGCCATTGCCTCGGTTGTTTCAGATTCGACGATGGCACAGCGGATGCGCGCCAGCGGCCTGGAACGAGCCCGATCGTTCAGCTGGGCCGCTTCCGCCGAAAAGGTATGGCGGCTTCACGCCGACCTGTAGAAATCACGGCAACGGCGAGCGGTACGCTGACGTGCACGGTGCCCACTCGGCACCCGAAAGGAACACTTGATGGTCGCCACCCGCTACCTCATCACCGGCGCCGCCGGCATGCTCGGCGAGGATCTGCAGGCCGCTTTTAGCGGACGCGACGTGACGGCACTCTCCCGCGCCGAGTTGGACATCACCGACCTGGACGCCGTGACCGCTGCCGCCGCAGGTCACGACGTGATCATCAACGCCGCCGCCTATACCAAGGTCGACGACGCCGAAACAAACGAAGACCTCGCCTTCGCGGTTAACGCCACGGGTGCCGCTAACCTGGCCCGCGCCGCGGCGGGCAACGGAGCACGGCTCGTGCAGGTCTCCACCGACTACGTGTTCGACGGCACCGCGACCTCTCCGTACTCGGAGGACGCCCCACTGAACCCGGTCTCGGCCTACGGTCGCACCAAGGCCGCCGGTGAGCAGCTGGTATCCGAACTGCATCGCAGTGGCACCTTCATCGTTCGTGCCGCATGGCTATACGGCGCGCACGGCCCCAACTTTGCCAAGACCATGCTGCGCCTCGCATCCGACCACGACACCGTCAGCGTCGTCGACGACCAGATCGGCCAGCCCACCTGGACGCTCGACCTGGCCCGGCAGGTCGTCGCGCTGCTCGACGCGGATGCCCCGGCCGGTATCTACCACGCCACCAACTCGGGCAGCGGCAGCTGGTTCGACTTCGCGCAGGCGGTTTTCAGGGAAGCCGGCCTCGACCCTGCTAGGGTCAAGCCGACCGATAGCTCACATTTCGTGCGGCCAGCTCCGCGACCCGCATACTCGGTTCTGGGACATGAAAGTTGGGCTCACACCGGGTTGGCGCCGTTGCGCGACTGGCGTGACGCCCTGGCGGATGCTGCGGCCCGGGGAGTTTTGGAGAATACGTGACGACGCTGCGGGTGGTGCTCGACCAGGTCGTCGCACCGGTTCCCGGCGGCACCGGTCGCTATGCGGAAGAACTCACCAGGCACCTGATCGACACCGCGCCGGCCGGATGCGACGTGGCGGGCATCGTCCCGGCCTCCTCCGCGGAGGACTACGGCCGGATCAATGACCTGCTGCCGGGGCTCAGCGGCCTGCACAAGACCTTGCTCCCCCGCAACGCCCTCAGCGTGGCCTGGCAGCTCGGCCTCAGCCCGCTGATGGGCAAGAACATGGTGCACTCCCCCGACCTGCTCGCGCCGCTGGGCCGACACGACCGGCTCAACAACGTGGGCGATCAGACGGTGGTGACCATCCATGACATGGTGGCGTGGACGCATCCGGAGACGATGAGCCCGCGCGCGGTGGTGTGGAACAAAATGATGGTCAGGCGAGCGCACCGTTACGCGGACGCGGTGGTGGTGCCCACTCACCTGGTCGGCGAGCAGCTGGCGTCGGTGCTGAACTTTGGCGATCGGATCCGAATCATCGGCGGGGCCGTCAGTTCCAAGCTGGCGCTGCCGGTCGATGCGGATTCCCGCGCCGCGACACTGGACTTGCCGAGGGAATACCTGCTCAGCGTCGGCACACTGGAGCCGCGCAAGGGTCTCACCGCGCTCATCCAGTCGCTGGCCCACCCGGAGTCGGTGGACCTTCCGCTGCTCATCGTGGGTCCGGAAGGTTGGGGCGACCTCAACGTGGCAGCGATCGCCGCCGAGGCGGGGCTCGCCGAGGGCAGGGTGCGCGCGCTCGGTTTCCTCGCCGATGCCGACCTGGCGGTGGTGCTGGACCGCGCTACCGTGTTCGTGTTCCCGAGCCTGGCCGAAGGGTTTGGGCTGCCGGTGATCGAGGCGTTCCACTTCGGCACGCCCGTGGTGCACTCGGATGCCCCAGCCGTGCTCGAAGTGGCTGCAGGAGCCGGGGTAACGGTCGCGCGGGACGAACCCGCGGGCTACCCGGAGCGGCTCGCGACGACGATCGCATCAGTGGTCGGTGACGCCGCCCGCTGCCGCCGGCTGCGCACGACCGGGCTGGACCGGGCCAAGGCGTTCAGTTGGAAGGATTCCGCCGAGCGAGTGTGGCAGTTGCACGCCGACCTGTAGGCGTTCGGTCGTCGAGCGTCGTTCGGTCGTCGAGCTTGGACTTCACTGAGCTTGTCGAAGTGTCGAGACGCCGAGCACCTGCGGGGGTCTCGACAAGCTCGACCACCGGACGGGGTCGCTCGGCCACCGGGGCGAGGTTACCCGGGGGGTGTCGGTCGCGGCTTCAGAGCGTCGGCCACCGCCGCCTCGATCTTCGGGTAGTCGGGCCGAGCCGGGTCGAACTGTGGCGGCACAATCTCCAACCGCGTGATCGGTTGCGCGCGCGCCTTTGCCGCCAGGTCAACGAAGACCCCGAGCATTACTGACGGAATGTCGGTCTTGACGATCTGCTTGCCCGCCTCGGCGATCGCCTGAAACTTCGTGAGCACCGTACCGGGCTTGAACTGTTTGAGGATGGCCTCCTGCACGTCACGCTGCCGCGCCATCCGATCGAAGTCGCTGGAGCCGTGCCGTGCCCTGGCGTACCAGAGCGCGGTGTAGCCGTCCATCTTTTGCACACCCGGCTCGATCCACCCGGACACGTTGATCGGCTGTCCATTAGAGTTCTCACCACCACTGATTGGGAGACGGGCTTTCACGTCCATGGTGATGCCGCCGAGGGCATCGACAAGGTCGGCGAAACCCTGCATGTCGATGAGTGCAAAGTACTGCAGTTTGATGCCGAGTACCCCCGCGATCGCATCCCGCGTCGCCTCGATGCCTGGAGAGCTGCCCTGAGCCTTGGCGGCCGGATAAAGCTCTGGGTGCTCCTCGGCGTAGGTGTAGAGGAAGCTGATCAGACAGTTGTCGCCGCAGTCGTACCCATTGGGGAACGGCCCATACAGCGGGGAGTCCTTCGCGAACCTCGCGCGCTCGAAGTTGCGGGGTACCCCGATCATCGTGGTCTGACCGGTCTTCGCGTCGACGCTGACCACGGACAGGCTGTCCGGACGCATCCCCAACCGGTCGGGCCCGGCGTCGCCGCCGAGCATCAGGATGTTATAGCGGCCGTCGACCGGCTCCTGATACTCGCCGCTGCCGAAGATCGCCGACACCGTGGATCGCGTCAACCCGGCCAAGTAAGCGCCATAGCCCGCCGTACCGGCAGCCGCGACAAGGGCGATCACGGACAACGCCGCTATGAACGGCCGGGCCGCGGGCCCGGTCTTGATCAGCCGCACCAGCCGCAACGTGTCGAGGGTGAGCACGATCCACAGCACGGCGTACGCGGCCAGGAGCACCTGCCCGACCGTCAAGGCGATCGGGTTCGTGGCAATTCCAATCAGCGTGGACCGTGCGGCGAGCAACACCACCAGCGCCACCATCGCGAGAATCCACAGCAGCAAGGTCGCCCGCACTCCGAACCGGCCGAGCCGCCGGTTTCCGGCCAGCAGCTGCGCCGAGCCCGGGAGGAGGAAATTGAGCGCGATCAGCCACCAGGCACGCTTGGTCATCACGGCGCTGTCGCGGGCATCCGGATACCGCACCGGGTTGCTGGCGCTCACTGAAATAATTCGCTCACAGGGATGCTTGCAGGGTGGCGTTCTTCTGCGCCACGAGGGTCTCTAGCCCGCGCGCGAAGTCGGCCAGTTTGACGGTGAGGTCGGGGTCGGATGCGGCGAGCATCCGCACCGCGAGCAGGCCGGCGTTGCGCGCTCCGCCGATGGACACGGTGGCCACCGGCACGCCGGACGGCATCTGCACGATGGAGAGCAGGGAATCCATCCCGTCGAGGGTGGACAGCGGCACCGGCACCCCGATCACCGGCAGCGTGGTCACGGCGGCGAGCATGCCGGGCAGGTGCGCCGCTCCCCCGGCGCCGGCGATGATGGCCTTGAGGCCGCGACCGGCCGCATCCTTGCCGAAGGCGATCATCTTCTCCGGGGTGCGGTGCGCGGAGACCACCTCGACCTCGTAGGGGACGCCGAACTCGGCCAACGCGGCGGCGGCGGCCTGCATGATGCGCCAGTCGGAGTCCGAGCCCATCACGACGGCAACAAGCGGGGTAGGCATGTGTTCGATAGTACTTTGTGCGGATCTCAACAGCTCGGCCACACGCGAGAACGTGTGCATCTTCCGCCCTGTGAAGCTCACATATAGTGCGCATGCGCCTGGAGTAGCATTTACGGGTCTCAATTCTTCCGAATCTCAACGAAGGGCCGCCGTGGCCGGACCACTCACGCGAGCGTTCAACTACGTCTACACGCGATTGCTTCGCTACGCGGTCAAGTTCGGTGTTGTGGGTCTGATCGGATACGTCATCGATGTCGGAATATTCAACTTCTTGAGGCTGGGCTTCTTTGGCAGCGATCACTTCTGGCAGGGACCGCTCGGGGCAAAGATCATCTCCGTAACCATCGCCACACTCGCGACCTGGTTTGGAAACCGTTACTGGACCTTCCGTGAAAACCGCCGCCAAAACTTCATGGTCGAGTTGCTGGAGTTCTCGGTTATTGCCGCCGTCGGCATGGGTATCAGTCTGCTCTTTTTGTTCGTCTCGCACTATGTCCTTGGATTCACCAGCCTGGTCGCCGACAACATTTCGACTAATGTCATTGGCCTCTTTTTCGCCACAGCCTTTAGATTCCTTCTTTATCGGTACTGGGTGTACGGACACAACCGCTCCGATGGTCTCGCCACCATCGCCCGCCGCGAGGCGGAATTGAGGCTCATCGCCGAGTCGTCTGCGGATGAGCCGGCTGCGCTCAATCGGTAGTGGCATCGAAGCCGGGCACTCGACCGGCTCAATGTGCAGCAGGCTGATGCGCGCACCGTAGTGCGCGCTCACGCTTGGCTCCAGGGCCGCGCCTCGGCGTCCACGGCCGCGGCGAGGCGCTCCAGCCGTGGTACTGAATGCTCCCGCAGCGCGGCGGCCGGATCGGCCGCGCCCACCACGTCGCTCCACAGCGCCCGGCCGGCCAGGAATCCACTAGCCCCGGCGCGGCAGGCGGCCACCACTGCCGGCAGGAACCGGTCGAGCGGCACGCCCTGCGACAACACCACCCACGGCCCGGTGATCACCCGGCCGAGCTCGACGCTGGCCCGCCGCTGGTCCTGCTCGCTGCCATCGCCGCCCAACGGCACCTGCACCTTGTACAGGCTGGGCGCCAGCGCCGACAGCTCGGCGGCGGCCTCGCGGATGGCGACATCGGTGTCCCAGGTGCCGGCATCCAGCTCGCTGCGCGTGGCCCGCACCACCGGCTCCAGCACCGACAGCACACCACGGGCCGCCGCGACCCGGATGAACTCCTCGGCCAGTCGCACCCGCTCCTCACGCTTGTCGTCGCGGCGCCAGATGATCAGCAGTTTGAGGGCCGCGACGCCGGACAGGTCGAAGTCGTCGTGGATCACCACCGGGTCCAGGGCGGTCTCCTCGACCGGGCCGCCGTCCGCCTGGGTCAGCTCATCGGCGGCCAGGATCAGACCGGTCGATGCCGGCAGCAGGTGCTGGTCGCGCACCGCATCGAATCCATAGTGCCGGTCGATCAGGAATCCGGAAGCCAACGGACCGAGCGCCTTCGCCACCTCGAGTTTGAAGTGCACGAGGGTGGCGTCATCCGGACGTCCGCACCCCGCGCCGGCGTACATGGTGCGCAAGCTCTCGCGCTGGTCCATGGCCACCATGGCCAGCGCCCCGGACGGGCGGGCGATGGCGTCGAGCGTGGCGGTCATTTCTCTCCGATGACTGGGGTGGGTGTGCGGGCGGCCGTGACAACGAACGCGTCAAACACGGCGCGGTAGCGGTCGGTGCCGTGGTGCGGCTCGGGCACGGCGGGCAGGGTAGGGAACTGCGCCCGTGGATGCAGCCGGGCGAGCGCGAGCAGCGCAGCGCCGGCGGCCACCGGCTCCCGCGCCGCCACCGAGCTCACCGCCCCGGGCAGCACCGCCGCCTTGATCCTGGTCCAGTGCCGGTCAACGTTGCCGCCCAGCACGACGATGGCGCCGGGCTCGGGGTGGCCGGCCAGGCGACGCTGCTCGTCGTCCATCCAGCGCAGCTGCAGCGACAGGCCCTCGAAGGCGGCGCGGACCAGCTCGGCCTGCGGGCGGGTTCCCGGCGCCACCGCGGCGCCGTGGACGTCGAGCAGCTGCACGGTCGCATCCGGGTCCGGCACCGGGGTCTGCCTGCCGCGCAGATAGGGCAGCACGAGCAGTCCGGTCGGATCTGGGTCGAGGTAGTCGCCGGCGGCGAGCAGTCGCGTCGGTTCGGCCCCGCCGAGGTGGGTGCGGAACCACCAGCGCAGGAACGATCCGGCGCTGGAGGATGCGGCGAGCAGGCACTCGTGGGTGCCGGTCACCGAGCGGGTGAGGCTCATGCCGCATCCGGCGACCTCGGCGCGGTCGACCGGCGCACCCAGCACGCGAACGAGCGCCTCGGCGGTGCCGACCGAGTCCGCGGCGTCGCCCGGGCTACGAACCCCGGCCGCCCAGCTGCCCACCGCGTGATCGTGGCCGGCGATGATCACCGGCGTGCCGGCGACCAGGCCGCTGCTCGTCGCGGCGGTCGGAGTGACGAAGCCCAGGATCTCGCCCGGCAGCAGGATCCTCGGCAGCCGCGCCACCGGCATCCCGGCCTCGGCGAGCAGAGCGTCGTCGAACTCGCGCGACAACGACGCGGATGCCGCGGGCAGCCGGTAGGCCATGGTGCGTCCGGCGAGGGTGTGGTCGGTGCCCAGCTCGCCGGTCAACGCCCACCCGATGAGGTCGCACATCCCCGCCCAGTGCGCCATGGCGGACCAGAGCTGCGGCTGCTCCTGGCGAATGCCGGCCCAGATCGCCAGCGGAGCCTTCGCGCTGGCCGGCACTCCGGTGGCCGCGAACAGCTCCCGGCGGCCGAGCCGGTCGAACAGGTGGTCGGCGGCCCTCGAACCGGTTGTCCCGTCCCAACGCAGCAGAGCGGTCAACGGGTCACCGGCGGCATCGAGCGGCACGCCGGTTTCGGCCATGGAGGCGATTCCGACCACTTCCGGCCGGGCACCCGTGGCGGCGAGCGCAGCGCTGATCAGTCGCAGCACGGTGTCGATGAGGCTGGAGGCGTCGCGCGGAGTCGGTGATGATTGCACGCTGAGTTCGGTGACCGAGGCGTCCACCCGGATCACCGCGACCTTGGTATTGGTGCTGCCGATGTCGATGCCGAGCGCCGTCGTGGCCGCTTTCACCGTCGGTCGACGGGACTGGTTCACCCCTCCAGTATGTTCGCCACGGCACTGACCGGCGGCACCGCTTCGCTCCTGGAGGCCCGCGCCGTTCCATTATTCAGGAGGTGGTGTGACCAGTGATGCCGTTGTGGCCGGTGTGGTCATCATTCGACCCGTCAGCCACGTTGGTCACACGACGTCCTGAATAATGAAAGGAGGGCGCATTCCGGTAAGACCTTCCGCGGTTGCAACGGGTCAGGGGGCGGTGAACGCCGCCGCCGCCGCGCGGGCCTCGAACGCGACCGTGTCCAAGTCGTCTCCGGTCGCCGTGACGTGGCCGACCTTGCGGCCGGGTCTGGCGGCCTTGCCGTAGTTGTGCACCTTCACCGTGGGCCGGCCGCGCAGCGCCGCGGCGTACCGATCGGTGAGAATGCCAGAGGGCGGGCCGCCGAGCACGTTCACCATCACCGACCACGGCTCCCGGAATCCGGTCGCGCCCAGCGGCAGGTCGAGCACGGCGCGCAGGTGCTGTTCGAACTGGCTGGTGGTCGAGCCGTCGATGGTCCAATGGCCGGTGTTATGCGGGCGCATCGCCAATTCGTTGACGAGCAGGCGGGCATCCGTCGTCTCGAACAGTTCGACCGCGAGAACGCCGGTCACGCCGAGCTTGTCGGCCACCGTGTAGGCGATGTCGGATGCCGCGTCGGCCACTCGCACCGCGGACGACGGTGCCGGCGCGATCACCTCGACACACATCCCGTCGCGCTGCACGCTCTCCACTACCGGCCAGGCCACGATCTCCCCCGAGGGGCGGCGCGCCACCAGCTGCGCCAGTTCACGCTGAAACTCGACGAATTCCTCCACCAGCAGGGCGCCGCCGTTGGCGTCCTCGGCGAGGGTGGTGAACCAGTCGTCCGCGTCATGCGCGTCGGCCACCACCCGTACCCCGTGCCCGTCGTAGCCGCCCCGGGCCGGCTTGACCACCGCGTGGCCGCCGTGGTCGGCCAGGAACGCGCCCAGCTCCTCGGCGCTCTCCACCGCCGCCCAGTCCGGCACCGGAACGCCCAGCTCGGTCAGCCGCCGGCGCATCAGCAGCTTGTCCTGCGCGTAGAGCAGCGCCTCCGGCCCCGGACGCACCGCGACGCCGGCGGCGACGAGCTCGGCCAGCACCGACTGCGGCACGTGCTCATGGTCGAAGGTGATCACGTCCACGCCCTGCGCAAACGCGAGGACCTCCTGCGCGTTGCGGAAGTCGCCGACCGTCGTGGTGGCCAGCCCCGCGGATTCCCCTTCGGTCTCGGCGAAGACCCGCAACTCCAGCCCCAAGTTGACCGCCGGGGGAATCATCATCCGGGCCAGTTGGCCTCCGCCGATCACTCCGACAATCATCCGTTCACTCCTTGTTCCTTGGTCCCGTCCAGGCAAGACACTGCTTGGTGACAGGATGCGTCAAGTTCGCTGCGGTTAGACTGCGAACCGCACTGATCCATCTTTGCGTATCGAGCTTGGCGTATCGAACCGAGGGGAAGCATGCGGGCGCTGATCACCCAGCTGGTGCGGTTCGGGCTCGTCGGCGCGGTCGGGCTCGTGATTGACGTTGGGGTGTTCAATCTGCTGCGGCTGACCGTGTTCGAACCGTCGGCGGTGCACGAGGGCCCGGTCTATGCGAAGGTGATCTCCACCGCGCTGGCGATCATCGCGAACTGGATCGGCAACCGGTACTGGACCTTCGGCCGCGAGCGCCGCCCCGAGATGGTGCGTGAAGGCATCGACTTCGTCGTGGTGAGCCTGGGCGGCATGGCCATCGGGCTCGGCTGCCTGTGGGTGTCGCACTACCTGCTCGGGTACACCTCGCTGCTGGCCGACAACATCTCCACCAACGTGGTCGGGCTCGCGCTGGGCACCGCGTTCCGGTTCTGGCTCTACCGGGTGTGGGTGTTCAGTCCGAAACGCACCCGGCCTCGGTCGGCGAGCGCCGTGGAATCCGCAGTGCTCGAATCCGCAGTGCTCAGCGAACGCCCCACACTCGGGTCTCGTCCGGTGCCCCTGCGGACTCCGCCTGCCGACGGGCCGCAATGGGATTGAGGCTGCGTTCCATCAGGTCGTGCAGCACGCCCTGAACCAGGTCGGCGTTCGGCACATCGCGCAGCACCACAGGATGCTCCAGACCGGTGTTGATGCGCACGTCGCCGCTGCCGAACAGGCTCTGCAGCGCGTTCTTGCGCACCACGATGTCGTAGCCGCGGCTGTGCAGCAACTCCTGTCGGATGCGCACGAAGAAGCCGTGTCGCAACACGATGCGGCGGGTGGTGATGATGTAACGGGTGCCCAGCCAGGCCACCAGCGGCAGGAGCCAAAGCACCAGGATCGCCAGCACTCCCCCGCCGAACACCGCGATGTTCTCCCAGGCCTCCGGTAAGTTGCCGGTGAAGTAAGCCATCGCCGTGGTGGCCGCGATGAGGATCAGCGACGGCCAGAACAGCACCCGGCCGTGCGGGCGGAGTCGGGCGACGATCCGCTCGGGATCCGGGGCCGGGGAAGACATGTCTCCTTCTTACCGCACGTGCGTGACGTCGCCGGCGGCGACAGCCGTGAGCGGCGCATCCGTTGCCGTCTTGATACGCAGCCGCCCGGATTCGTCGATGTCGACCGCGGTGCCGGTGAGGATCTCGCCGCCGGGCAACTCCACTTTCACCTGTTTCCCGAGGGTGCCGCACGCGGCGCTGACCTGCGTGCGGATGCCGGCGCTGCCGTCCCGAAGGAACTGCGCGTAAAGGTCGCGCAGTTCACGCAGATAAGCGGACAACGCGGCGTCGAGGATGCCCTCGGGCGCCACCCCGTGCAGGGTGAGCGAGGTAGCGGCCGGGGTCGGCAATTCGGTGGCCGGGATCGCGAGGTTGAGCCCGGCGCCCAGCACGACGCCGTGGCCGTCGGGGAGCAGCTCGGCCAGCAGGCCGGCCACTTTGCGGCCGTCGATCAGCACGTCGTTGGGCCACTTGAGGGTGACGGTGGGGCGCCCTTCGACACGCTCAGGGGGCGTCGTGGCCAGCAGTCCGACCACGGCGCGCGTCATGGCCAGCCCCGCCAGCAGCGGCAGCCATCCGTAGTGCTCGAGGCCCAGCGCTTCACCACTCGACTGCACGGGAGTCACCAGCACCGACACCGCGAGGGTCTGCCCGGGCGGGGCGACCCAGATGCGGCCCAGCCTGCCGTGTCCCCGGGTCTGGTTGGCCGTGACCACGGTGGAGAACTCGGGTTCCTGACCGCCGGTGGCGCGGGCGCCCAGTTCGCTGTTGGTCGAGTCGCACTGCTCGAGCGCTACGAGCCGGGGCACGAGCGGCGTGCTGAGCGGAAGGTCCATGCCTCCAGGGTACGGGGCAACGTGCCCGGGTTCGCCGGCTTGACACCACGACGCGGTGGTTTGTCGACGATGCGGTGGTTACAGCAGCCGCATGGTTCACAAAATGCCGCGTCGTCAGCGTGGCCGGGTTCGATCACGGGGCACCGAACCCCGTTGACAGGGCAACCCGGATGCCGCTAGCTTGTGCTGGACAGGTCTGAACAGGTCTACCCCCTCTGAGAGGCTCTCATGACGACTGCAAGTGACATCCGCCCCGCCGACGCCGTGAGGCAACAGGCATTGGCGGTGGAGACCAACGGGCTCAACCCGATCGACGAGAGCGAGCGCCAGGGGCATCCGCGCTCCTTGTTCTGGCCGTGGTTCGCCGCCAACGTGTCGGTGCTCGGGGTGAGCTACGGCTCGTTCCTGCTCGGATTCGGCATCTCGTTCTGGCAGGCCACCGTGGTGGCGCTCGTCGGGATCTTCGTGTCGTTCCTGTTCTGCGGATTCATCTCGCTGGCCGGCAAGCGCGGCTCCGCCCCCACCCTGACGCTGAGCCGCGCCCCGTTCGGCGTGAACGGCAACCGGGTGCCCTCCGTGATCGCCTGGCTGCTCACCGTGGGTTGGGAAACCGTGCTGGCGTCCCTCGCGGTGCTGGCCACCTCCACCGTCTTCGGCGAACTCGGCCTGGACGGCGGCACCCCGACCAAGATCATCACCCTCATCGTCGTGGTGCTGCTGGTCATCGGCGGCGGCGTGTTCGGCTTCCACCTGATCATGCGGATGCAACTGGCCATCACGATCATCACCGCGGTGCTCACCGCGTTGTACATCGTGCTGGTGTGGAACCACATCGACTTCGCGGCGGTCGCCGCGGTGCCGAACGGCAGTATCCAGCAGCTGATCGGCGGCTTCGTGTTCATGATGACCGGCTTCGGCCTCGGCTGGGTGCAGGCCGCCGCCGACTACTCGCGCTACCTGCCGCGTGCCTCCTCCAGCCGCGGCGTGGTGGGCTGGACCACGTTCGGCGCCTCGCTGGCGCCGGTGATCCTGGTGGTGTTCGGGTTGCTGCTGGCCGCATCCTCGACCAAGCTCAGCGACGCGATCGGAGGCGACCCGATCGGCGCGCTCACCAGCATCCTGCCGGTGTGGTTCCTGATCCCGTTCGCGATCGTCGCCGTGCTCGGCCTGATCGGCGGCGCCGTGCTGGACATCTACTCCTCCGGGATCGCCCTGCTGTCGGCCGGGCTCAAGGTGCCGCGGGCGGTGGCCGCCGGCATCGACGGGGTGATCATGATCATCGGCACCGTCTACATCGTGTTCTTCGCCGGCAGCTTCATCGGCCCGTTCCAGGGCTTTTTGATCACCCTCGGCGTGCCGATCGCCGCCTGGTGCGGCATCTTCCTGGCCGACATGACACTGCGCCGCGCCGACTACTCCGAGTCCGACCTGTTCCGCACCAAGGGCCGCTACGGCGCCGCCAACTGGCTCGCGCTGATCACCCTCGCCGTGGGCACCTTCCTCGGCTGGGGGCTGGTGGTCAACCCGTTCGGCATCGACTGGCTGAACTGGCAGGGCTACCTGCTCGGGCCGTTCGGCCTGGGCGGCCGTGACGGCACCTGGGGCTTCGCAAATCTTGGCGTTCTGGTAGCCCTGGTGGTCGGATATCTCGGCGTTGTACTCTTCGGTCGCCGGATGGTGCGAGCGCAGGAAGCACTGCCCGAGCGGATGCGGGAGACCGCCCAGGAGGTGTCGTGAAATGACCATGGATCCCGTCGAGCACACTGTCGAGACGCGACCCTGGCCGCCGTTCGCGGAGGACCCCTGGCTCGTGGTGATCGACATGCAGGTGATCTTCGGCGACCGGAAAAGCGGCTGGTTCACCCGGGGATTCGACTCGATCGTGCCCGCCGTTCACCGGTTGATCGACGCGTTCGGCGAGCGGGTGGTTTATACGCGCTTCATCGCACCGGCGCATCCGGAAGGCGCCTGGCGCGCCTATTACGAGGAATGGCCCTTCGCGCTGGACGCCAAGGAGCTCAATGAGATGAGCCCGGAATTCCCGACCGACGGCCACACGGTCGTGGACCGGTCGACCTTCGGCAAGTGGGGGCCGGAATTGGAAGCGGCGACGAACGGCAGCCGGGAGTTCGTGCTGGCCGGCGTGTCGACCGACTGCTGCGTGCTCTCGACGGCGCTCGCGGCCGCGGATGCGGGGGTGCACGTGCGCGTCCCCGCCGACGCCACCGCGGGCCTGAGCAACATCGATCACCAGCGGGCTCTGGATGCGATGGCGCTGTACGGGCCGCTGATCAAGATCACCTCGGTCGAAAGGGTCATGTACCTGCTCGAGGCGAATGCGAGTGCCTGAGCGACCCCGTTCGGAACCGGAGCCGCCGACGCTCCTCCCGCCGCTGAAGCACATGCAGATCGCGGATGCGTTGGGCGAGGAGATCCGCACCGGGCGGGTGCGGCACGGGCGGCGGCTGCCGGGCGAGCAGGCGCTGGCGGCACGGTTCTCGGTGAGCCGCAACACGGTACGCGCGGCGCTGCGCGAGTTGAACCGGACCGGGATGATCGCCACCCGGTCGGGCAAGGGTTCCTACGTGACGTTCGACGGCCGGCCGGTGGACGGTCAGCTCGGCTGGGCGCGTGGGTTGCAGGCCCAAGGCATCCAGTCGGAGATCACCGTGCTGCGCATCGAACTGGTCTGCGAGGCGGTGGTGGATGAGTCGGACGACGCCGCCGACCTCATCGCGATCGATCGGGTGCGGCGGATCGTGGACGGACCGGCGGTCTCCTACGAACGCAGCCGGGTGCCCGCCATTCCGGCGCTGGCGGATCTGCCCAGCCGTGGTCTGGTGGACGGCTCGATCACCCAGACCGTGATCGCCGCCGGTCTGCTGGTGCACTCGGCCGAGCAGTGGATGGGCGCGCGCGGGCTTACCGCCCAGGAGGCCGAGGTGCTCGGCCGGGGCGTAGGCGACCTGTTCCTCTACGCGACGCGGGTGACCCGCACCAGACGGGGTGAGCTGGTCGAGAAGGTGGAGGCGGTACTCGATCCCGCGCACTTTGAGCTGCACTTCCGGCTGGATCAGGGCAGAGCGTGACGACCGACGACCGGGTGCTGGCGGCCCTGTACGGGCTGGCGATCGGCGACGCGCTGGGCATGCCGACCCAGATGATGTCGCCGGCCGAAGTGGCGAACCGCTTCGGGACGCTGCGCGGATTCCAGGCCGCCGCTGCGGATCATCCGCTGGCGGCAGGACTGCCCGCCGGCTCGATCACCGACGACACCGAACAGGCCGTGCTGGTCGCCGAAGCGCTGATCGACGGCGGCGGCCACATCGACCCGGTCGAGTTCGCCGGACGGCTGGTGGTCTGGGAACGGCGGATGCGCGAGGCCGGCTCCCTAGACCTGCTCGGCCCGTCCACGAAGGCGGCGGTCGCCGCGATCCTCGCCGGGGTGTCGGCGGCTGAATCGGGCCGCCGCGGCACGACGAACGGCGCGGCGATGCGGGTGACGCCGGTGGGCGTGGTGATGGCCTCCGGCGACCTGCCCGCGCTCGTGGACCGGGTGGTAGAGGCCAGCAGCGTGACCCACAACACCGGCGTGGCGCTGGCTGGAGCGTCGGCGGTGGCGGCGGCCGTCTCGGCCGGACTGGACGGGGCCAGTGTCGCAGAGGCCACCCAGCTGGCGATCGCCGCGGCACGGCTCGGTGCCTCCCGAGGTCACTGGGCGGCCGGCGGCAGCGTGCCGCACCGCATCGAGTGGGCCGTGTCGATCGCCGACCCGACGGATGCTGCCGGCTCGCTCGAACGCATCCAGCACCTGATCGGCACGAGCCTGGCGACGCAGGAGTCGGTGCCGGCCGCGTTCGGCATCCTCGCCGTGTTCGGCGACGACCCGTGGGCGGCGTGCCTGGCCGCGGCGTCCCAGGGCGGGGACAGCGACACCATCGCCGCGATGGTCGGCGCGGTCGCCGGCGCCTGCCACGGGATGAGCGGATTCCCGGCCACCGCCGTAGACACGGTGCGCAAGGTGAACCGCCTGCACCTGTCGCCGCTTGCGGACGGGCTGCTGAGGCTGCGGAGGTGACGTGCTGATCAGCGTCGGCAACGCGGTGGTTGACCTCACCGCGCGGATACCGGCGCTGCCCGAGCGCGGCGGCGACGTGCTGGCCACCTCGAGTGGGCCGAGCGTCGGCGGTGCCGGGTTCAACGTGCTGGTGGCGGCTGCCCGGCAGGGTCTGGCCGGCCGGTACGGCGGCGCGCACGGCACCGGCCCGTTCGGCGAGCTGGTCAGGGCGGCCCTGCAGCGCGAGGGCATCGGCGTGCTGCTGCCGCCGGTGCCGGGCGCGGACACCGGCTTCGACGTGGCGCTGACGGATGCCGGCGGCGAGCGCACCTTCATCACCGCGGTCGGCGCCGAGTCGCAGCTGGGCGCCAGCCGCCTCGCCGCCGTATCGGTGGCGCCCGGCGACCTGGTGCACGTGTCCGGGTACTCCCTCGTGCACGAGGTGAGCCGCGACGCGATCGCCGGATGGCTGCCGGCGCTGCCCGCGGAAACCCTGGTCCTGTTCGACCCCGGGCCACTCGGGCGGGACATCCCGGCCGGCATCTACTCCGCCGTGCTGCGGCGGGCGACCTGGTTCAGCGGCACCCTGGCCGAGGCGGTCACGGCCATCCGGGCCGCCACCGGCGAGGGCCAGGCCACCGAGATCGCCGCCGGAACCGCAGGCACGGCGACCGGGGCCGGTGTCGGCACCGCCGACACGGTGCAGGCCGCGATGGCGGCGGCACGGCAGCTGGCGGACCGACCGGCCCCCGCCCCGAGCCGGGACGTCAGCGCCGGCCGCGGTGTCATGGCCCGCCGCGGTGTCATTGTTCGCCTGGGCGCCGACGGCTGCGTACTCGCGGTGTCCGGCGCCGAGCCGGTGCACGTGCCCGGATTCCCGGTCGAGGTGCGGGACAGCAACGGTGCCGGCGACGCCCACGTCGGGGCGTTCCTGGCGGCGCTGGCGGCCGGGCAGCATCCGCTCGAGGCCGCCCGCCGCGCCAACGCGTGCGCGGCGCTGGCCGTGACCCGGTGGGGACCGGCCACCTCCCCGACCGGCGCCGAGGTCAACGCGCTGCTCGCATCCGGAGCCTGATCCCCCGCCCCATTCACGACCTTCGCAGGATTGGGCCATTGTCCTGCACGGATGCCGGTGCTAGCGTCGGCCGAAAGGTCGTCCCGTGCCGGGAATGCACGTCATTCACCGACGGAGTCACGATCGCGCCCCATTCCTCGCACGGTCACGTGAACTCCACGCCCAGTGAGTTCCCCAAACGGGAGCCCACACCAACGGAAATCCACGCCAACGGGCCACAACTGCGGCCCCGGCCAATAGAAAGAGGATGTGTCATGCCAGAAAACAAGGCTGTCGCCTACAAGGGTCCGGGCAAGGTCGAACTGATCGACATCGATTACCCCACCTTCGAATTGAAGGACGGGCCAGGCGTGAACCCGGCCAACGTCGGCAGGAAGGTGCCCCACGGTGCCATCCTCAAGACGGTCGCCACGAATATCTGCGGATCGGACCAGCACATGGTCCGCGGCCGCACCACCGCGCCGGTCGATCTGGTGCTCGGCCACGAGATCACCGGCGAAGTGGTCGAGGTCGGTCCGGATGTCGAGTTCATCAAGGTGGGCGACCTCGTGTCGGTGCCGTTCAACATCTCGTGCGGCCGCTGCCGCAACTGCAAGGAACGCAAGACCGGCGTCTGCCTCAACGTGAACCCGGACGGCTACGGCAGTGCCTACGGCTACGTCGACATGGGCGGCTGGGTGGGAGGGCAGGCCAACTACGTGCTGGTGCCCTACGCGGACTGGAACCTGCTGAAGTTCCCGGACAAGGACCAGGCCCTGGAGAAGATCATGGACCTGACCATGCTCTCCGACATCTTCCCGACGGGGTTCCACGGCTGCGTGTCGGCCGGGGTCGGCGTTGGCTCCACCGTCTACATCGCCGGGGCCGGCCCGGTCGGGCTGGCCGCGGCGACCAGCGCGCAGTTGCTCGGCGCATCCGTGGTCATCGTCGGCGACATGAACACCCAGCGGCTGACACAGGCGGCCAGCTTCGGATGCGAGACCATCGACCTGACCAAGGGCACACCGCAGGAGCAGATCGAGCAGATCCTCGGCGTCCCCGAGGTCGAGTGCGCGGTGGATGCGGTCGGATTCGAGGCCAAGGGGCACGGGGCCGAGTCCAATCGTGAGGCGCCGGCCACGGTGCTCAACTCGCTGATGGAGGTCACCAACTCCGGCGGCGCCCTGGGCATCATCGGACTCTACGTCACCGGCGACCCCGGGGCATCCGACGAGGCCGCGAAGAAGGGCTCGCTGTCACTGAGCCTGGGCACCGGCTGGGCGAAGTCGCTGGCGTTCACCACAGGACAGTGCCCGGTGATGAAGTACCACCGCGGGCTGATGAACGCGATCCTGCACGACAAGGTCACCATCGCGAAGAACGTCAACGGCACCGCCATCCCCCTGGAGGATGCGCCACGCGGGTACGCGGACTTCGATTCGGGCACCTCGGTCAAGTACGTGCTGAACCCGAACGGATACATCGCCGCGTAGGCACTGCAGCACTCGCGCCCCACTTTCGTTATTCAGGAGGTCATGTGGCTGGTGTGGCGGATGCGGCGGATGGCGTGCTCAACAGCATCGTCCGCATCATCCGTCACACACCCTCCTGAATAATGAAAGGCTCGCCAACCGAGCAAGCACACGGCGGCGGGCGGCGAGAATGGCCCAAACGGTAAAGTGAGGGCGTGATTGCAGACGAGAACGCCGGGCCGGACCTCTCCACCACCGCGGGCAAGCTCGCCGATTTGAAGACGCGCTACCACGAAGCGGTCACCGCCAGCGGCGAGAGTGCCATCCAGAAGCAGCACGCCCGCGGCAAGAAGACCGCCAGGGAGCGGATCGAACTGCTGCTGGATCATGGCTCGTTCGTCGAGGTGGACGAGTTCGTCCGGCACCGCACCCACGCGTTCGGCATGGAGAAGAAACGCCCGTACGGGGACGCCGTCGTCACCGGGATGGGCACCATCCTCGGTCGGCAGGTGTGCGTCTACGCGCAGGACTTCACGATCTTCGGCGGGTCGCTCGGCGAGGTCGCCGGCGAGAAGATCATCAAGGTCATGGATCTCGCCCTGAAAACCGGCGTGCCGATCATCGGGATGCTCGACTCCGGTGGGGCGCGCATCCAGGAGGGCGTCGTCGCGCTCGGCAAGTACGGCGAGATCTTCCGCCGCAACACGATGGCATCCGGTGTCATCCCGCAGATCTCGATCATCATGGGCCCGGCGGCCGGCGGCGCGGTGTACTCCCCCGCCTTGACCGACTTCGTGATCATGGTCGACAAGACCAGCCAGATGTTCGTCACCGGCCCGGATGTGATCAAGACCGTCACCGGGGAAGACGTCGGCATGGAGGAGCTCGGCGGGGCACTCACCCACAACAAGATCTCCGGCGTCGCCCACTGGCTCGCGGTGGATGAAGAGGATGCGCTGGACTACGCCCGGTCGCTGATCAGCTTCCTGCCGGACAACAACCTCGCAGAACTGCCCATCTACGAGAGCGACGTCGAACTCGAAATCACCGACGAGGACCGCAAGCTCAACACGCTGATCCCGGACAGCCCGAACCAGCCGTACGACGTCAAGATCCTGATCGAGCACATTGTGGACGATGGGGACTTCCTGGAGACGCAGCCGCTGTTCGCCCCGAATATCGTCGTCGGTTTCGGCCGGGTCGAGGGGCGCACCGTCGGCATTGTGGCGAACCAGCCGAACGCGATGGCCGGCACCCTCAACATCGAGGCCGGTGAGAAATCGGCACGCTTTGTGAGGTTCTGCGACGCATTCTCGATCCCGATTGTCACCCTGGTGGATGTTCCCGGTTATCTGCCGGGCACCGACCAGGAGTGGACCGGCGTCATCCGCCGCGGCGCGAAGCTGCTGTTCGCGTACTCCGAGGCCACCGTGCCGCTCGTGACCGTGATCACCCGCAAGGCCTACGGCGGGGCGTACATCGTGATGGGCTCCAAGCAGCTCGGCGCGGACCTCAACTACGCCTGGCCGACCGCCGAAATCGCGGTGATGGGCGGCCAGGGCGCCGTCAACATCCTGTACCGCGGCGAAATCAAGACCGCAGAGGCCAATGGTGAGGATGTGGCGGCGGTTCGCACCAAGCTGGCCAATGAGTACACCTACAACGTGGCCAGCCCGTTCCTGGCCGCCGAGCGCGGGGAGCTCGACGGCGTGATCGAGCCCGCCGCCACCCGGGTCGCCATCGTCAAGGCGCTGCGCGCGCTGAGGACCAAGCGCGAAAGCCTGCCGCCCAAGAAGCACGGGAACATTCCCCTTTGACCGACGACACAGCGACCGACACGACCGGCGGCCCCACGACCGGCGCCGCGACGACACCGGAACCGGAGCCGCTGCTGCACGTGGTCTCCGGCACGCCAACGCCGGACGAGCTGGCCGCCGTCGCGGCCGTGATCGAAGGCCTGGTGCGGGAGTCGGCCGCCCGGCGCCGCGAAGCGAAGGATGCCGGACCATCCGCCTGGGAGCGCAGTCAACGCCCGATCGCCGTGCCGATCGTGCCCTCGCGCGGCGGGTGGAACCGCGCCCAGCGCTGAACCTTTCTCCGTTGCCCCAAAACTGGGGGCAGATCAATTTTTAAGTGCATTGTGGCACTTCCACAGTGTTTTGACCTAAATAGCGGTTAATGTCGTGGGAACCCCTGTAGGTAGCGTTTTCCTCACAAAAGTGGGCGTTTGGCTCAGGGAAACTGCAAATGTACCCCGGAAAGAACCTCACTAATCAGGGAAAAGTCCGGAATTCCGCGCCCCATTTGGGGGGCAAATAAGGGGTTTGTCCCCCAGTTGTCCCCCGAAGTGTCGACTTTGCAGTACTCGACCGGCGCGGCAGTATTGACTCTGCTAGGTGTTGCTCATTGAGCCACATCGCCAGCCATTAGCCGACTAGGGTAAGCGGGCTAATGAGTTGGGGGCGAGTCAGGGCGACATTCGGGTTGTCGCCCTGACTCGGAGCATTTAGGCAGGGCCGAAGATCGGGTCTTCGGCCCTTCTGCCGTTAACGGGCGGATTGTGCGCGCGGGACCGATGCCTGGCGCACGACTACCGGCCGGTCCACGATTACTGCCCGGCCCACGATTACTGCACCGTGCGCGCGGCTACTGGGCCGTGCGCGGGATTTCCAGCCACAGGTCAAGACGTTCTTCGTCGTCGTCATCATCATCGTCATCCGGGCCAGCGTCGGCCACCGCCGGTCCGCCCCGGTGCGCCACCGGCGCGGTCTGGCTCAGTCCCACCACCGTGACGGCAGTGTCGGACCCGTCCGGTACCGTGCGCGCTATGAGCTTTTCAGTTTCGGTGTCGCGGATCACGAACGCGAGACGGTCGAGGATCCGCTCGAGGTCGGCGTCCGGTAGCTCGTCGATGCCGCCCTCGTCGAGCAGAATGACGGTGGTGCCGCGTCGACGCGCGGCCATCACCTGCCGGCGCACGTTGTCGTTGAGCAGCTTGCGGCCGCGGATCTCGTCCCGGATGGCGCCCTCCAGGTGCACGCATTCCCGACGTTGGTCCTCGGTGAGGTCTCCCCCGCTGGAGACGATCTGCCGCAGCATCGGCAGGGCCATCCGGCTGGTCTGACGCAGCCGGAACTGCCGCTCGAACAGGTGCGCCTCCTGAGCCGCCTGCCAGGCCGCCGCCTCCCGCTCCGCCAACGCGAACTGGCGGGCGTGTCGGGTGGTGTTCGCCAGCGAGCGGGAGATCGCGTGCGAGATACCGACCCAGACGACGCTGCCGAACAGGCCGAGTGCGATGATGGCCCCGGGACCAGCCCAGGCGATGGACTGCACGACGAGCACGCCGATGCCGATCCAGGCGTAGGTGTGCCGGCGCCGGGTGGAGGTGATCACCATCAGCGTGCCGATCGCCGCGACGTACCAGGTGGCCGAGTTCTCGTCGATCGGCTTGGTCGGGTCGAGCTGGCTGGTCACCAGCAGCGGCAGTGCAATGCAGACGGCAACGTTGAAGGTGGCCATCCAACTGGGCATCTGCAGGTGCGCGGTGGGCCACAGACTCACCGCTGTGGCGACGGCATACAGCACCATGGCGGCAACGAACGGCCCCGGATGCCTGGGCACGTCGATGGCAGCGACCGCGAGCACGAGATGGTACGCCGAGAAGGTGGCGGCCAGGGCGACGATGAGATATCGCGGGACGGAGATGTTCATGCGCTCACCGCATCCGTCGCCGGCCAGAGGATCGTGATGATCGTTCCCGCCCCGGGGCTCGAGTCGATGCGCACTGAGCCGCCGGCGTTGGTGACGCGCTCCAGGATGGATACCCTGAGTCCGAGTCGACCCACCTGCACGTCGTCCGGGTCGAATCCGACGCCGGTGTCACCGACCTGCACCTCGAGGCCGCCGGTGCCGGTGCCGCTCACGCTCAACCAACGCTCGATGGAGGGAGCAGACCCGGCGTGCTGGAGACTGTTCACCATGGCCTGCACCGAGGCGGAATAGACCGCGTCCGCCGCCTGCACCGGGATACCGCCCTCCGCCACCGGCTGGGAGTGCAACGCGAACGGTGCCGACAGGGTGGCCGTCGCACCGATGATGCGGGTGGCGACCTGGCTCAGCGCCACGCTGGCCGCGTCGTCGGGGGCGACCGCGGCGGCGTCTTTGAGGTGGCCGATCGCCTGCTCCGCCATCCGCCCGGCCAGCGCCTTGGAGTCGGCGTCGTAGGCGCTCGCGGCCGACAACAGGGTCGTCAGCACACTGTCGTGCACGATTGAGTCGACCTGCACCCGTTCGACCTCGGTGGCGTGCTGGCGCACGGCGTGCGAGTACCGGGCAAGGGCGGTGGTCTGCGCGGCGTCGAGGGAGGCTGCGGCCGAGCGCAGCAACGTCATCAGGATGAGCACGGCGCCGCCGAGGATGATGGCGTACACGGCGTCCAGCAGCGCCGATTGCCACTGAGCCCCACCACCGGACGGCGTCACCCGGATGAGTGCGTAGGCGAGCGGTGCAACGATGAGGTAAAGGGTGGCCATCCACGTGGACAAGGCGACGGCGGCAGCGGCGGTGGCCAGTGTGCACAAGTACCACAACCATGGCCGCCCGGCCGACGTGGCCGCGACATCCAACACACCCCACGGCCAGGTGACCATCGCGATGAGGTAGACCACCGCGATGTAGATGTTCACGGCACGGACGAAACGCTGCACCACGGAGGCGACGACGGCCAGTAGCAGCCCGCCGAAGAGGGCGACCACGAAGCCGAACAGCCAGCTTTCGCTCAGCTGGCTGGCCTGTCCGAACACGGCAGGAACGGTTTGAGCGCCGAAGATCAGTCCGAAGATGGCGACCGAGCGCGAGATGACGATATCGATCTGGGACCGGCTGGCCGGCTTGTGCGACTGCGCTGGGTGCGTGGCCGGGTGCAGAGCCGCCGGGCTAGTGGCCATCTCCGCCATCCGGGTCCAGCCCCGGCAGAATGCCATCTTCGACCGCGCGCCTGAGCAGGTCCACCTTGGTGGGAGCGGGCCTGCCGACCTCCACATACTTGACCCGGATGCGGTCGAGGTACTCGCGGGCGGTGGAATAGCCGATGCCCAGCTGCTCAGCGGCGCGCTTGAGCGGCAGGCCGGAGGCGTACAGGTGCAGGATTTCTCGTTCCCGACGGCCGAGTTGCACCTTGGCGAAGTCGCTGTCGGCGTCGATGGCGCTGGCCCACTCGAGGTTGTTGAGCACTTCACCACGGGCGACCACGGCGACGGCGGCGATGACGGATTCGGTGGCGGAGGATTTCGGAATGACCCCGGCGGCACCGGCGGCGAGTGCTTCGCGCACGAACGCGACCCGGTCGGCGATGCTGTGCACCAGCACCGCGCATCCGGCCGCCTGCACGCGCTTGACGTTCTCGGTGACCGTCGAGCCATCGCCGAGCGACAGGTCGAGCACCACCACGTCGCATTCCCGGCCGTTCAAGGCGGTGACGAACTCGTCGACGGATGCCGCAGCCAGCACGAAGTCGTAGCCCGCGTCGATGCAGGCGGTCTTCAACCCCAACCGCACGGACTCGTGATCGTCGACCACAGCAACCCGCACACCCGTTACCTTCTGAGGCGCCCCGAAGCGTTCAATTGTGGTCTGCACTATGGTCGGTCCCGTCTTTATCCGGCCGCCGAGACAGCGCGGCCGCACCACCATGGTAACGGCCGAGCCGCCGCAAGCGCGCGATTGCCGACCTCAATTGTGTCCATTCCGGCTAACTGTGCCCGGCGCAACGGGAACAGCCAGCCGCAACGGGAACTCTCGCTCAGGCACGCACCAGGGTGGCGACGGCCTCCAGGTGGTGGGTGTGCGGGAACAGGTCGAACGCGCGCAGCGCGGTGAGCTCGTAGCCGTGACCGCGCAGCAGGCCCAGATCGCGGGCCAACGCGACCGGATCGCAGGCCACGTACACCAGCTGGGTCGGTGCCAGCGCGGCCAGCTCGGCCACCACGGCCTTGCCGGCCCCGGAGCGCGGCGGATCCAGCAGCACCGTGGCGGCGTGCAGTGCCGCCCTCTGCGCGCTGCCGGCCGACCCGCTCAGCGCGCGCAGGTAGCGGTCCACCCGGTCGGCCACGGCCCGGGCCGACCACTGCGCCAGGTTGTGGGCCGCGTGAGCGCTAGCGCCCCGGTCGCTTTCCACGGTGGTGAGCCGCACCGCGCCGCCAGCTCGGTCGGCCATCGCGGCGGCGAGCAGGCCGACACCGCCGTAGAGGTCGAGGTTCTCGGCGGCCGGGTCGAATCGGGCCGGGTCGATCGCCTCCTGCACGGCGGCGGTGAGCGTCGCGGCGGCATCCCGGTGCACCTGCCAGAAGCCGCGCGCGTCGAGCCGGAAGCTGCGCTCCCCCACCTTCTCGGTGATCACGGTACGACGGGCGCGCTGACCGGTGTTGACGAGCACCTGCGGGTCGCCGGTGGACGGGTCCAGCAGGTCGACGAACTGGGCACCGGGGAAGCGTTCGGTGAGGGGGGAGACCCGTGCGATGCCGGCGCTGGCCAGCGGCAGGTCGGTGACCGGGATGACCCGATGCGAGCGGGCGGCATATGGGCCGACGGTGCCGTCTTCGGCCACGTGGAGTCGCACCCGGGTGCGCCATCCGGTGCCGTCATCGTCCGGTGCTGCAGTGCCGCCGGCCGGATGCGCGGGTTCGACGACCGCATCCGTGGCCACGCCGGCCATCCGCGACAGTGCCTCGGCGAGCACCTGGCGCTTGAGCTCGCGCTGGTGGCTCAGCTCGATGTGGCCGAATTCGGCGCCGCCGGCCCGGTCGTCCGGGGTTCGCTCCAGGGCGGCCGCCGACCACACGTGCGGGCGGCGGTGCGGGGAGGCGGTGAGCACGGCGACGGTGTCGGCGCGCCAGAACGAGTCCTTGGCGTCGTCGGTGATCACGGCGCGCACGGTTTCTCCGGGGATCGCATCGGCGACGAAGACGACCCGGCCGTCGTGGCGGCCGACCGCGACCCCGCCGTGCGCGATCTTGGTAACCTCGATCTCGATGTGCTTGCCCAGCCATTCACCCATCCCACGAGCATAGGAGTCCGGTGCGGCTGTATCTTGCGTCCACCTCGCCGGCCCGGCTGGCCACGCTGCGGGCGGCGGGCGTCGAACCGGTCGTGCTGCCGTCCGGTGTGGACGAGCCGGCGGTGGTCGCCGCGTTGGAGGCTCAGCGCGGACCGTTGGACGAGGCCGCGATGGTGAGTGCCCTGGCCGAGGCGAAGGCACGAGCGGTCGTCGGAACCCAGGTGGAGGGCGCGCCGATCGACGGCTTCATCTTCGGCGGCGACTCCGCGTTCGAGTTCGACGGTCACATCCACGGCAAACCGCACACCGCCGAGGTCGCCCGCGCACGCTGGCGCGATCAACGCGGTGGCGAAGGAGTGCTCTGGTCGGGGCACTGCCTGATCGACCACCGCGGCGGGCATCCGCAGGGCGTCTCGGTCGGCGTCGACAGCGCGCGCGTGCGTTTCGAGGCGGACATCAGCGACGCGGAGATCGACGCCTACATCTCCACGGGCGAACCGCTGAGCGTGGCCGGAGCGTTTACCATCGACGCGCGCGGGGCGGCCTTCGTGTCGTGGATGGCCGGGGCACCGAGCGCGGTGATCGGCCTGTCAATTCCGATGCTGCGCCGGATGCTGCTGCGCGACTTCGAAGTGAGTTGGACAAGCCTGTGGAACGGCGCCGAAAACCCGCCTTTGTAGAAACGCGCAGCAAACCCGGCACCCTTTTTGTGCACTGGATCCAAAGAACGGTGCCTGGGGGGCAATAGGCTAAGTGACTATGCCCCGGATTTCAAAGGTTCTCATCGCCAACCGAGGTGAAATAGCAGTTCGGGTGATCCGCGCGGCCCGAGATGCTGGCCTCGCGTCTGTCGCTATCTACGCCGATCAAGACCGCGATGCGCGGCACACGAAACTGGCCGACGAGGCGTACGCCCTGGACGGCACGACCAGCGCCGACACCTACCTGGTGGTGGCCAAGATCCTCTCGATCGCGCGGCGCTCCGGGGCCGATGCGGTGCACCCGGGGTACGGATTCCTCGCCGAGAACGCGTCCTTCGCCCGCGCTGTGATCGACGCCGGGCTAATCTGGATCGGCCCGTCCCCTGAGGCGATCGACAAGCTCGGCGACAAGGTGTCGGCCAGGCACATCGCCGAAAAGGTGGGTGCGCCGCTGGCGCCCGGCACGCTGAACCCGGTCGCCGACGCATCCGAGATCCTGGAATTCGTCGACAGTTACGGCCTGCCGGTGGCGATCAAAGCGGCGTTCGGGGGCGGCGGACGCGGGCTCAAGGTGGCCCGCACCCGCGAGGAGGTCGCCGAGAAGTTCGAGTCGGCCACCCGCGAGGCGGTGGCGGCGTTCGGTCGCGGCGAGTGCTTCGTGGAGAAGTACCTGGACCGGCCGCGGCATGTGGAGACCCAGTGCCTCGCGGATGCGTTCGGCAAGGTCGTGGTGATCTCCACCCGGGACTGCTCGCTGCAACGCCGGCACCAGAAGCTGGTTGAGGAGGCACCCGCGCCGTTCCTCACGCAGGAGCAGACCGCGCTGCTGTACTCGGCGTCGAAGGCGATACTGCACGAGGTCGGCTATGTCGGTGCCGGCACCTGCGAGTTCCTGCTCGGCAGCGACGGCACGGTCTCGTTCCTGGAGGTCAACACCCGGCTGCAGGTGGAACACACCGTGTCCGAGGAGGTCACCGGTATCGACCTGGTGCGGGAGCAGTTCCGGCTGGCCGAGGGCGGCCGGCTGGACTACGACGATCCGGCCCCGCGCGGACACTCGTTCGAGTTCCGCATCAACGGGGAAGACCCGGGCCGCGGCTTCCTGCCCTCCCCGGGGCCGGTGAACGTGCTGCGGATGCCGGGCGGCCCCGGTGTGCGCGTGGACAGCGGCGTGACCACCGGCGACGTGATCACCGGCGCATTCGACTCGCTGCTGGCCAAGCTCGTCATCACCGGATCCAGTCGCCAGGATGCGTTGGAGCGCGCCCGCCGCGCCCTGGACGAATTCGAGGTGGCCGGGCTGCCCACCGTGCTGCCGTTCCATCGCGCCGTGGTGCGCGATCCGGCGTTCACCAGCGAGCCGTTCTCGATCTTCACTCGGTGGATCGAGACCGAGTTCGCCGGCGGCATCGAGCCATGGAGCGGATCGCTCACGGATGCTCCGGCGTCGAAGCCGCGGCACAGCGTGGTCGTCGAGGTGGACGGCAAACGCATCGAGGTCACCCTGCCCGCGAAACTGCTCGGCGGGTCCGGCGCATCCGGCGCATCCGTGGCCCCGCCGCGCCGTCGCACCAGCGGCCTGGCGGCGAGTACCTCCACGGGAGACTCGGTGAAGGCGCCGATGCAGGCCACGGTGGTCAAGCTCGCGGTAGCGGACGGTGACTCGGTGGTCAAGGGCGACCTGATCCTGGTGCTGGAGGCGATGAAGATGGAGCAGCCGCTGACCGCGCACAAGGACGGCACCATCGCGAACCTGAACGCGCACGTGGGCGCCACCGTGTCATCCGGGCACCTGCTGCTCAACATCGTCTAGGCACCTAGACACCCGCCCGCGCCGGGCTCCCTCCCTCCGGTGTGCTTTCATCATTCAGGACGTTGTGTGGCCCCTGTGACAGGTGTGGCCGATGAGGTTGAAAGCCGCCTCAGAACCCCCAGCAGTCCCACGTCCTCCTGATTAGTGAAAGCAAGCGGGGGACCGGATGCAGATGGGCCAGGGTCTGTGGACCGTCGCAGGTGCCGGGTCAGGCTGCGGCCATCGCGCCGAGGATCACCCGGAGGCACCAGTTCCAGTCGGCCGTCACGCGCCGGTAGCTGAGTCGGATCACGACGTAACCGCGCGCCACGAGTTCCGCGGTGCGCCATCGGTCCCTCTCGAAAGCCTCATCGTTGTCGTGATACTTCTCGCTGTCGATTTCAAGAATGATGCGGGTGCCCGAAATCCCCATATCGACACGACCGACGCCACTGATTTCGATCTGCTGCCGCACGTGAATGCCCACAGCGGCCAGCCGTTGCCGCACGAGCGATTCGGTGCCGGAGTCGCTGCCGAGACAACATTCACCGGCGAGTAGGCGATCTGATGCCGGAGCATCCGAGAAGATTCCCAACAACTCCGTTCGCGACAGCTTGTATTCGGTGAGCGCTGTATCGAGGCAGGCGATCGCCGTTTCGCGATCGCACCATGCCACCATCTGCCGTAAGCAGACCGGTAATGTAACTCGCCAGCATTCGGGGCCAAGTTCCGGGACGGCACCATCGACCAGCCAGTGAAGGACGGCCGACCTTGGCGAGAGATCGGGAGTCAGCCTTTGTCCCAACCTCCGGAAGCTCGGCGCGACGTTCGTCCTGAGCCTGGACGAGTTCTCCCCGACCGAGACGTGCAATCGGGTGTCGAACCCGTGCCATAGACCGTAACTGCTCGCTGCACTGGGTCCGGCGAGCATGCCGCCTATCCGCGTTGCTGCGACCGCATCGGACGGCGCATCAGGCGTGGCATACCGGGCCTGACGGACACGGGAAATGAGGCCGAGCCTCACCGCACAGGTCAGGTCGTATCCACTGAAGCCCCGAGCAAGGAGTTGCTGGCGAGTGGCGATGCATCCACAGCGGTGGATGGCGGCAGTCGGGTCGTGCATAACGGTACCGTCCCGCAGCCGGTGGCACCCGCCGGACGAATACGCGGCATCCGTGCACAACTCCTGCCACCGTTACTTGTGCAGGAGTAGCAACGCACGTCACGGTCGCCTTGCAGTATTCAGGACGCTCTGTGACAGTCGTCAACCGCTGGGGTTGAAGTGATTCTCGCCAGTCACGGCAGCCCCATTTGCAACACACCCTCCTGAATAATGAAAGGAGGTGGACCGGCCGGAGGGCGTAGCGGGGAGGGTTTAGCGGGGCGGTCAGTGCACGATGTGCATCGCTCGGGCCGCATCCGTGATGCTGCCGGAGAGCGACGGGTACACCGCGAAGGCCCGGGCGACCTGGTCGACGGTGAGGCGGTGCTCCACCGCGATCGCGATCGGCAGAATGAGTTCGGATGCCTTCGGCGCCACCACGACGCCGCCGATCACGGTGCCGCTGCCTCGGCTGGCAAACAGCTTGACGAAACCCTCGGTGATGCCCTGCATCTTCGCGCGCGGGTTGGAGGACAGCTCGAGCTTGTGGATGTTGCCGGGCACCACGCCGTCCTCGATCTGCTTCTGCGACCAGCCGACGGTGGCGATCTCCGGTTGGGTGAAGATGTTCGAGGTCACGTTGCGCAGCTCGGTCGGGAACACCGCGTCGCCCATCGCGTGGAACACTGCGACCCGGCCCTGCATCGACGCGACGGAGGCCAGCGGCAGGAAGTCCGAACAGTCGCCGGCCGCGTAGATGGACGGCATGGAGGTACGGGCGACCCGGTTGACCCGGATGTGGCCGTCGTCGGTGAGCTGCACCCCGGCATCCTCGAGCCCGATGCCCTTCGTGTTCGGCACGGAGCCGACCGCGAGCAGACAGTGGCTGCCCTCCACGGTGCGGCCGTCGTTCAGGGTGACGACGACGCCGTCGGCGGTGCGGTCCACCGACTGGGCCCGGGACTTGGAGAGCACGGTCATCCCGTTGCGCTTGAAGACGCCCTCGATGACATGCGCTGCATCCTCGTCCTCGCCAGGGAGCACGCGTTCGCGGCTGGAGATGAGGGTGACCTTGGAGCCGAGCGCCGTGTAGGCGGAGGCGAACTCGGCACCGGTGACGCCGGAGCCGACCACGATCAGCCGCTCGGGCAGGTCGGTGAGGGTGTAGAGCTGGCTCCAGGTGAGGATCCGTTCGCCGTCCAGCTTGGCCGCGGGCAGGATGCGCGCGGTCGCGCCGACCGACAGCACGATGGTGTCCGCGTCGATCGCGTCGAAATCGGTGCCGCGCCTGCCCTTGCCGGAGGAGACCAGCACGCGCTGCGGACCGTCCAGGCGTCCCTCGCCCTGGATCACGGTCACCCCTTCGCGGATGAGCGCGGCCTTCATGTCCTCGGACTGCTGGCGCGCCAGCAGCAGCAGCCGCTGATTGACGGCGGCGAGGTTGACCGCGACCTGCGGGCGCACCGGCCTGCCGTTGTCGCCGCGGGCGAAGAACTGGACGCCCAGACCCGCGGCGCCGCCGATCGCGTTGGCCGCCTCCGCGGTGGCGATCAGGGTCTTGGACGGCACGCTGTCGGTGAGCACGGCCGACCCGCCGACACCGACGCGTTCGACGAGGGTGACCTCGGCTCCGAGCTGGGCGCCGGCCAGGGCCGCCTCGTATCCGCCGGGGCCCCCGCCGACGATCGCGATCCGCTGCTTGCGCTCGAACTCGTATGCCATTGCTCTATTGTCTCCCAGGCGTCCGGACCCGACGAACCGCCGCATCCGCCGCCTACTGCCGTGGTGAGGCTTTCATTATTCAGGACGTGGTGTGACTGGTGGTGTCCTCGAGGCGCAAGTTACCCTCATCCGCCCCTTCAGGCACATTGACCACACAACGTCCTGAATGATGAAAGGGGCAGAGCGCGCGGGGCGGCAATTAGAGTGGAGGCCATGGCTGTGAACCCGCTCGATGCCCCGGATGCCGACCCGTTCGAGATCGCGGCCCGCGCGGCCGCGCAGATCGCCGAGAAGACCGGGGTGGCCCACCACGACATCGCGCTGACCCTGGGCAGCGGATGGGGGAAGGCCGCGGACCTGATCGGCGACACCACCGCAACGATCCCCGCCGAGGAGATCACCGGGTTCAGTGCGCCGGCGGTCGTCGGGCACTCCGGGGTGCTGCGTTCGGTGCTGCTTCCCGGCGGAAAACGTGCCCTCGTGATCGGCGCGCGGACCCACTACTACGAGGGCTACGGCGTCCGGCGGGTGGTGCACAGCGTGCGGGCGGCGGCGGCGACCGGCGCCGCCATCATGATCCTCACCAACGGGGCCGGCGGCATCAAGCCGGAGTGGGCATCCGGAACACCGGTGCTGATTCGCGACCACATCAATCTCACTGCCGATTCGCCCCTGGAGGGCGCGACCTTCGTCGACCTCACCGACCTCTACTCGGCAAGGCTGCGCGCCATCGCCCGCAGCATCGACGAGAGCCTGGACGAGGGCGTCTACGTGCAGTTCCGCGGCCCGCACTACGAGACCCCGGCCGAGGTGCAGATGGCCAAGGCGATCGGCGGCCACATCGTGGGCATGTCGACCGCGTTGGAGGCGATCGCGGCGCGGCAGGCCGGCATGGAGGTGCTCGGGATGTCGCTGATCACCAACCCGGCCGCCGGAATCCAGAAGGAGCCGCTCAGTCACGCCGAGGTGCTCGCCGCCGGAGCCGCCGCCGAGCCGGTGATCAGCGCACTGCTGGCCAGGATCGTGGCGGCCCTGTGACCGCAGCGACCGATGGCGGCGCGAGCGACGCCGCAGCCGACGGCGCGGCCGGAGTCATAGCGGCGGCCCAGGCCTGGCGCGCTCAGGACCCGGATGCCGAGACCCGCGCCGAGCTGGATGCCCTAATAGAAGATGCCCAGACCGCCGGTGCACAGCCCGGTGACTCCGAGGCTTTGCGGGAACTGCACTCCCGTTTCGACACCCGCCTTCAGTTCGGCACCGCGGGACTGCGCGGGGAGCTGGCCGCCGGCCCGAACCGGATGAACCGGGTGCTCGTGGCGCAAGCGGCCGCTGGGTTGGCCGCGTTCCTGATCGGGCGCCAGGCGCACCCGTCTGTCGTGATCGGCTACGACGGTCGCAAAAACTCGCGCGTGTTCGCCACCGACTCCGCCGAGATTCTCGCCGGCGCGGGCGTGCGCGCCATCCTGTTGCCGCGCCTGCTGCCCACCCCGGTGCTGGCCTTCGCGGTGCGCCACCTGGGCGCGAGCGCCGGCGTGATGGTCACCGCCAGTCACAACCCGCCGCGGGACAACGGCTACAAGGTCTACCTCGGCGGGGACGACGAGGGCTCGCAAATTGTCCCGCCGGTCGACGCGGAGATCGCCGCACACATTCTCCAGGTCGCCGACAGCATCAGCGTGCCCGACCTGCCGCGCGGCGACTACGAGATCGTAGGCGAGCAGTTGCTGGACGACTACGTGACGCGCACCGCCCGGTTCGGCACGCATCCGGCGCCGCTGCGCTTCATCTATACCGCCATGCACGGCGTCGGCTGGGAGACCGCGCAGCGCGTGTTCGCCGCCGCCGGCGTGGCCGGGGCGATCCCGGTTCCGGAGCAGATCGAGCCGGATGCCGCCTTCCCCACCGTGGCCTTCCCCAACCCGGAGGAGCCCGGCGCCCTGGACCTGGCCATCGCCACCGCGCAGCGTGAAGGCGCCGAGCTGATCGTGGCCAACGACCCGGATGCCGACCGGCTCGCCATCGCCGTGCCGGATGCGTCCGCCACGGGCACCGGCGCCTGGCGCCGGCTCAGCGGCAACGAGGTGGGCTACCTCCTCGGCTGGCGTGCTGCGGAACGGATGCGCCGCGAGGGCCGCCGCGGCACCCTGGCCACCTCCATCGTCAGCTCCCCGGCCCTGGCCGAGATCGCCCGGCAGTACGGTTCCGACCACGTCGAGACCCTCACCGGCTTCAAATGGGTGTCCCGGGTGCCGAACCTCGCCTACGGCTACGAGGAGGCACTCGGTTACCTCGTCGATCCCGACACCGTGCGCGACAAGGACGGCATCTCGGCAGCGCTCGACTTCCTCGCCCTCGCCGCGGAACTGAAGGCCGACGGGTCGAACCTGCCCGAGCACGCGCTCGCCTTCGCCGCCCGATTCGGGGCGTTCGCCTCCGCCCAGGTCTCGCTGCGCGTCACCGACACCGCGGACATCGCCACGATCATGCGGCGGCTGCGCGCTGACCCGCCTCAGCGCATCGCCGGCATGGTCATCGACAGCGTGGACGACTTCGCGGCGGGGCTCGGCGACTTCGCGCCCAGCGACATCCTGCGCTTCACCCTCGCCGGCTCCGCGCGCATTATCGTGCGGCCGAGCGGCACCGAGCCGAAGCTCAAGGTGTACATCGACGCGTCCAGCAGCACGGGGGCGGCAGCCGAGCGGATCACGACCGCGCAGCAGTGCGTGGACCGACTCGAAGCCGCCATCCACCCGCTACTGGCCGAACTGAGAACGCCCCAGCTCTAGAGTTCGACCTGGTCCACCGCGGCGGTGCTGACCGCCGGATGCGAGATGCCCATAATGTGCATCACCTCAGCCGCGTCCTTCGCACCCCTCAGCGCCGGAATCACGCTGACGTCGTTGAAGATGTTCGCCAGCTGCGCGATCGACTCCAGGTGGTCGCCCACCGACACCACGGACAGCCCGAGCACGACGCACACCGGGTCGTTGTGCGGATGCCCGAACGCGACCGGGGTGGCCAGCGTGACGACCGAGAGGCCGTCCGCGAGCACATCCGGCCCGGGCCGGGCGTGGGCCAGCGCGAGACCGGGGGCGATCACGACGTAGGGGCCGTGCTCCTCGATCATCCGCACCATATCGTCGCCATATCCGGGCAACGTCGCCCCGGACCGGGCCAGGGCATCGCCGGCCAGGCGCACGGCGGCGCGCCAGTCGGCGGCCTCAGCCCCGATGACCACACCAGTTTCCATAAGCGGAGGAAGCGTCATTGCCTAAATCTCCCCAAAGCCGACACTGATTTCGTCCGCGAGTTCCTCGCGGTCTTCTGTACTCAAGAAACTCGCCGCGGCGGCGTTCAGCTGGAAGACCTCAAGGTCCGCCAGGTCGTACCCGAACGCATCGCTGAGCAGCGACAACTCGCGACTGAGCGTGGTGTTGCTCATGAGACGGTTGTCGGTATTGACGGTAACCCGGAATCCGAGTTGGTACAACAGGTCGAACGGGTGGTCGATGAGGTCGTCACCCCACTGTGCGATGGCGCCGGTCTGCAGGTTCGACGACGGGCTGAGCTCGAGCGCGATCTCCCGGTCCTTGACCCACTGCGCCACCGGGCCGAGGGTGACGTAACTGTTCTCCTCGTCCTCGTGGTCCACGACGATGCCCTCGGCCAGTCGCACCCCGTGCCCGAGGCGCAGCGCGCGGCCGTCGAACAGGGCGCTGCGGATGCTGTCCAGCCCGTCCGCCTCGCCCGCGTGCACCGTCACCGGCAGGAAGTGGTGCGCCAGGTAGTCGAACGCCTGTCGCATCCGGCTCGGCAGAAACCCGGCCTCGGGTCCGGCGATGTCAAAGCCCACCACTCCGTGGTCCCGGTGCCGCACGGCCAGTTCGGCGATCTCCAGGCCGCGGTCGGCGTGCCGCATCGCGCTGACCAGCTGGCCGATCCGGATGTTGCCGCCGCCGCGCTCGACATCGTCGATGCCCGCCTCGATGCCCTCCTGCACGGCGTCGACGACCTCATCGAGGGTGAGGCCGCGGGTCAGGTGCTGCTCCGGCGCCCAGCGCACCTCGCCGTAGATCACGCCGTCGGCGGCGAGATCCAGCACGAATTCGCGGGCCACCCGTTCCAGGCCCTCGTGGGTCTGCATCACCGCCGTGGTCACGTCGAACGTCTTCAGATACTCCACCAACGATCCGGAATCCGACCGGTCGGCAAACCATTGTCCGAGCGCATCCGCGTCGGTTTCGGGCAGATCCAGGTCGATGGCGTCGCCCAGTTCGATGATCGTCTGCGGGCGGAGGCCGCCGTCGAGGTGGTCGTGCAAGGAGACCTTAGGCAGGGAGGTGATGTTCACGCCGCCACCCGTCAGGAGAACATCCTCCGCAACAGTATTCATAGGGCCAAATCTACCGGCTCGGCGGGCCCAATAATCTGGGAACTCGACCAGTCCTGCGCGAACCGGGTGGGGCTCACAGGGTGCCGGCGTACCCTGAAGAGGTATCGAAGGCTCGTTTTCGCGGTCGACATCCGTCTCGCACCGCCCCAGCACTAGAACATCAGAAGTAATCTGGCCGGTTTTACGGCCAAGACAGGAGCGTCGCCATGACGCTGCAGCATGCTCATTCGCGCACGACTACCTCGCTCACACACGCGGTCCGTTCAGCCCGGTCCCGCCGCACCGCGGTCTCGTCCGGCCATACGACCCCCGCCGCGTCCGCCCTGCCCGGCAGCATCGCGCTGCTGAGCACCTATCCGCCCACCCAGTGCGGACTGGCCACCTTCACGCAGGCCCTGTACGGTCAGCTGGGCAAACTGCCCGGCCGCGTCGGTATCATCAGCGTGCTGGATGCCCCGGATGACGGAACGCACACCTCCCCCGGCGTGGTCGGCTACCTGGTCAACGGTTCCACGGCGAGTGCCGCCGAGACCGCTCGCGCCCTCAATGACTACGGCACCGTCATCGTGCAGCACGAATACGGCATCTACGGCGGCCGCGACGGCATCGACGTGCTCGAGGTGGTCGAGGCGCTCACCGTGCCGACGATCGTCGTGTTGCACACGGTGCTGCAGGAGCCGTCCGACAGCCAGCGCGACATCCTGAACCGGCTGGTCGCCGCCTCGGATGTCGTCGTGACGATGACACAGACCGGACGCCGCCGCCTCGAGGAGTGCTACGGCGTCGACCCCGAGCACATCGCGGTGATCCCGCACGGAGCGATCGACCACGGCACGCTGGGCCGCACGCATCCCGCGAACGATCGGCCGTTTGTACTCACCTGGGGACTGCTCGGCCCGGGCAAGGGCATCGAGTGGGCGATCGACGCCATGGCGTCGCTGAAGGACCTGAACCCGCGGTACCTCGTGATCGGCAAGACCCATCCGAAGGTGCTGGAGAAGGACGGCGAGCAGTACCGTCAGAGCCTGGCCGAGCGCGCCGACGCCGCTGGCGTGACGGATGTCGTCGAGATCGACTCGAGCTATCTGAGCCTCACCGAGTTGGCCGACCTCGTGGAGCGTGCGGACGTCGTGCTGCTGCCCTACGACTCGCCGGACCAGGTCACCTCCGGAGTGCTGATCGAGGCCGTCGCGGCCGGTCGTCCCGTCGTGTCGACCGCCTTCCCGCACGCCGTCGAGCTGCTCTCCGGCGGCGCAGGACTGCTCGTGCCGCAACGCGACCCCGCCGCGATGGCGGCCGCGCTGCGCCGGGTGATCACCGAACCGGGACTTGCCCAGCACATGGCCGACACGGCGGCCGGTGAGGCTCCCGATCTCGCGTGGTCCGCGGTTGCCCGGCGTTACCGGGACGTCGCCGTCGGCCTGACCCCGGCGGCACTGCCCGCCGCGCCGGCGACCTTGGCCACCGCCTCGTGAGCCTGCCCGAAATTTCCTTCGCCCACCTGCGGCGCCTCACCGACGACCGGGTTCTGTTCGAACACGCCCGCGGCTCCGTGGCCCGCCGCCACCTCGGCTACTGCGTGGACGACGTCGCCCGCGCCCTGGTGGTGGTCAGCCGGGAGGGAACCGAGCTGCAGGACCTGGCCGCGGTGTACCTGAAGTTCCTGGTGGACGCTCAGGGAAGCGACGGACGATTCCACAACCGGCTCAGCCTGACCGGGCACTGGAGCGACCTGCCCAGCCTCGAAGACTGCTGGGGACGCGCCCTCTGGGGGCTCGGCGCCGCGGTCGCCGCGCATCCGGATGCCGCGACCAGCGACGCCGCTGATGACGCTCTCGCCGCGTTCACCGCCGGCGCCGCGTGGCGCTCGCCGTACCGCCACTCGATGGCGTTCGCCGCGCTCGGCGCCGCGGATGTGCTGAGTGTGCTGCCCGACCATACCGGAGCGCGTGCGCTGCTGGCCGCCGCGGCCGAGACAATCGGCCGACCACGGGCGGCGCACCTGTGGCCGTGGCCGGAGGACAGCCTGCGCTACGCGAACGCGGCCCTGCCCGAGGCGCTGATCGCCGCCGGCGAGGCACTGGGCGACGACTCAGTTCTGGCCGACGGGCTGATGCTGCTGGACTGGCTTATGACTGTCGAGACCCGAGGCGGTCACCTCTCCGTGACACCGGTCGGCGGACGCGGTCCGGGAACGCAGGCATCCGGATTCGACCAGCAGCCGATCGAGGCCGCCGCGATCGCAGGCGCCTGCTTGCGCGCGTTCCGGCTCACTGGCGAGCACCGCTTCGCCGACGGGGTCGACCTGGCCGCGGCCTGGTTCCTCGGGAATAACGACGCAGGGGTGGCGCTCTACGATCCGGCCGGCGGCGGATGCTGCGACGGGCTGCAGCCGAACGGGCGCAACGAGAACCAGGGTGCGGAATCCACGCTGGCGGCGCTGTCGACGCTGCAACTGGCCCGCCGGCTGCCCGTGCTGAGCCGATGAGCGCCGAGCCGATGGGCGCCGCGACGACCCCGAGCGTGGTCACCCGCGCCGACCTCACGCTGATCGCCGACCCGTCCCGCGTGGTGGCGCAACTGTTCGTGCCCGGCCAGGAGTTGGCGCTGGACCACGAGTCGCGCACCTCGAACGTGCTGAACCGCATCCTGTCCCTGCCCGAGGAGACGGTCGTCGCAACGCTCGAGTCGGTGATTGCCGACTTCTCCGGCCGGCACCGCAACCTGCGGCAGATCCTCCAGACGCACTTCGACCGGGTCGCCCACCGGGTGCCGACGGTCGCCCTGCTCACCGAGGCGCGGCGGCTGCTGATCGGCGCCTGCTTCACCAAGGAGTATGCGGTCGAGGCGGCGGCGCTGTTCAACCCGTCGGTGGTGCCGCACCCCGACCAGTCCGGCCTTCCCGCTGGCGCGGTGCGGTTCGTGATGAGCTTGCGGGCCGTGGGCGAGGGCCACATCTCCAGCATCGAATTCCGCACCGGCGTCGCCGGGCCCGGCCAAACCCTGACGCTGGACGACCCTGGCAGATTCCTCGACGCCGGGCAACACCACGCGACCGTGTACGACCGGGCGCTGTTCCTCGGCAAACTCACCGAGGCGGGCGCCGACGGGGAGAGCGCCTCCTTCCTGCTGCAGCAGCTGCCGGCGCACTTCGACGACGAGACACTGCGCACCGCTCTGTCGCAGGCATCCCATCGGTCGATGGCCTGGCACGGCAGCACCCACACCGCCGAGTTGGCCAGGTGGATCGCCGCGTGCAATTACGACCTGGACTTCGCAGCGTCCTCGCCGCTGGCCGAACGCATCCTGTGGCCGCACGCCCCGTCCGAGTCCCAGGGAATGGAGGATGCGCGCTTCGTCCGGTTCGTGGGCGACGACGGGACCGCCACCTACTACGGCACCTACACCGCGTACAACGGGGACCAGGTGGCGCCGCAGCTGATCGAGACGGCGGACTTCGAGCAGTTCCGGATCAGTCAGCTCTCCGGCCCGTCCGCGAGAAATAAGGGCATGGCGCTCTTCCCGCGGAAGGTGAACGGCAGTTTCGTGGCCTTGTCCCGCTGGGACCGGGAGAGCACAGCGATCGCTACGTCGGCGGACGGGCGCATCTGGGGCGCCCCGATCACGTTGCACTCGCCGCGGCAGCCGTGGGAAATCATCCAGCTGGGCAACGCCGGCTCGCCGATCGAAACGGCCGCCGGATGGCTGGTGATCACCCACGGGGTCGGGCCGATGCGGGAGTACTCGCTCGGGGCGATCCTGCTCGACCTGGACGATCCGACGAAGGTGGTCGGCTCGCTACGGGAGCCGCTGATGCGGCCGCGGGCGGAGGAGCGCGACGGCTACGTGCCGAACGTGCTCTACTCGTGCGGGGCGATGGTCGTCGGCGACCAGCTGCTGCTGCCGTTCGGGGTGGGTGACTCGTCGGTGCACTTCGCCTTTATCGATGTCCCTGCATTGCTCGCCCGCCTCGCGATGGCGGGGTGAGTAGCCGCCCGAGCTTGGCCGGCGTATCGAAACCGCACCGCGTCCGCTGGTTTCGATACGGCTCGCGCGAGCGCTCGCCTACTCAACCAGCTGACGTCTCAGCGGGGTGAGTAGCCGCCCGAGGAACGAGGACGGCGTATCGAAACCCCCGGGTTACCTGCTGCGGTTTCGATACGCTCGCGCTGACGCTCGCTACTCAACCGGCTGAGACATCGCGCTGACGCTCGCTACTCAACCGGCTGAGTTACCGCGCTGACGTCAGCTACCGATTCGGGCGGCGATGAGCGGACCACCGTCCAGCACCGGGTCGCCGGGGTCGCCGATGCGGTAGGCACCCTCGAGGATCTCCAGGGCACGGGCGAACCGGTCCGGGTCGTCGGCAGACAGGGTGAACAGCGGCTGCCCGGCGGTGACCGTGTCGCCCGGTTTGGCGTGCAGGTCGATGCCCGCGGCGTGCTGCACCGGGTCCTGTTTGCGGGCCCGGCCGGCGCCGAGCCGCCACGCGGCGATGCCGAACGGCAGCGCCTGCTGCTCCACCAGGATGCCGCTGCGCGGCGCGGTGACCACTTGGGTTTCGCGCGGGGCCGGCAGCGCGGCATCCGGGTCGCCGTCCTGCGCGCGGATCATCGACCGCCAGGTGTCCATCGCGCGGCCGTCGTTCAGGGCGGCCTCGACGTCGGCGTCGGGCCGGCCGGCGAGGGTGAGCATCTCCCGGGCCAGCGCAACGGTGAGAGCGACCACGTCCGCCGGCCCGCCGCCGGCGAGCACCTCGACCGATTCGCGCACCTCGTTGGCGTTGCCGATGGCCAGGCCCAGCGGCACGTTCATGTTGGTGAGCAGCGCGGTGGTGGCCACGCCGGCGTCGGTGCCGAGAGCGACCATGGTTTCGGCCAGTTCGCGGGAGCGGTCGATCTCTTTCAGGAACGCGCCCGAGCCGAATTTCACGTCGAGCACCAGGGCGGAGGTGCCCTCGGCGATCTTCTTGCTCATGATCGAGGATGCGATGAGCGGGATGGACTCCACGGTGCCGGTGATGTCGCGCAGGCTGTAGAGCTTGCCGTCGGCGGGGGCAAGGCCGGAGCCGGCCGCGCAGACTACCGCGCCGATGGTCTCCAGTTGGCGGCGCATCCGCTCGTTCGTCAGGTTCGCCTGCCAGCCCGGGATCGACTCGAGCTTGTCCAGGGTGCCGCCGGTGTGGCCCAGTCCGCGGCCGGAAAGCTGCGGCACGGCGACACCGAAGGAGGCGACCAGGGGGGCCAATGGCAGGGTGATCTTGTCGCCGACGCCGCCGGTGGAGTGCTTGTCGACGGTTCGTTTCGACAGGGCGGCGAAGTTCATTCGGTCGCCGCTGTCGATCATGGCGAGGGTGAGGTCGCGCACCTCCTGCCGGTTCATGCCGTTGAGGAAGATCGCCATGGCCATTGCCGCCATCTGTTCCTCGCCGACGTAGCCGCGCGTGTAAGCGTCGACGAGCCAGTCGATCTGCGCGGTGCTGAGCGTGCCCCGATCGCGTTTGATGTGGATGAGGTCGACGGTGTCGAATGGCTCAAGCCGGGTGGTCATGGATGCCTTTCACGAAAATGGATGGGGGAAGAAGCGGGTTGAGTAGCGAGCGCCAGCGCGAACCTGTCGAAACCGCGCCAGCGGGTTGAGTAGCGAGCGCCAGCGCGAATCTGTCGAAACCGCGCCAGCGGGTTGAGTAGCGAGCGCCAGCGAGCGTATCGAAACCGGTCGCCGTGCAACGCGGTTTCGATACGCCGGCCTCGCAAGCTCGGGCGGCTACTCAACCCACTCACCACTCACGTGCCCGCGTACTCGGTCAGGGTGCCCGGGCCGAACGCATCAGGCAGCACCTCGTGGATGGTGCGGATGCCTGACACGGTCTCCAGAAGCATTCCCGGAGCGGAATGTTCGTAGAGCAGTTGGCGGCACCGACCGCAGGGCATCAGCACGGCGCCGTGTCCGTCGACGCAGGTGAAGGCCACGAGGTGTCCGCCACCACTGGAGTGCAGCGCGGATACCAGGCCGCATTCGGCGCACAAGGTGAGCCCGTAGGAGGCGTTTTCCACGTTGCAGCCGGAGATCACCCGTCCGTCGTCGACGATCGCCGCGGCGCCGACCGGGAACTTCGAATACGGCACGTAGGCGTTCACCGCGGCAGCGCCGGCGACCTTCCGCAGCGAGTCCCAGTCGATCGGTGTGCCGTTTGCCTGATCAGTCATGCTTGCTCCTTCGTCGACTCCAGCTTCGCCCCTACCAGGCGGGGCGCGCCGGCCCGGTAGCCGGTGTAGGCCTGCGGGATCAACAGCACCGCGAGGAACAGCAGCGGGACGAACCAGGTGCCGGTCGCGCCGAACAGCGCGCCGAGCAGCAGCGGGCCGCCGGCCGCCATCAGGTACCCCCAGCTTTGCGACATGCCCGAGAGCTTGGTGGCGTGGTCGGCGTCCGGCGAACGGAGCACGATGTAGGCCAGGGCGATGCCCAGCGTGGCGCCCTGACCGATGCCCAGCACAAGAACCCACACGACGGCGATGCCGGGCGCCAGCATCAGCCCGATGATCCCGACGGCGTAGAAGCCGACCAGCGCAACGGCGAGCGACGACTGCCGCCGCATCCTGGCCGCGATCAGCGGGCTGATCATCGCCGGAATGATCGAGACCAGATTCATCAGCGACAGCATCAACCCGGCGTAGGCCGGGTCTGCGCCGTCGAAGATCAGCAGTGTCGGCAACCAGGCGCTAGTCGTGTAGAAGTTCAGCGACTGGAAGCCGAAGTACGCGGTCACCAGCCAGGCCACTGGGTCACGTCCGAGTTTGAGGGTCGACCGCTTGAGCGCGCCGTGCCGGGCGCGCACCCCGCGCAGCCCGGGCAGCCAGACGATCAGGCCGAGGATCGCGAACAGCCCCCAGGCGCCCAGCGCGAAGTTCCAGTCGAACCCGACAGCCTGGGCGATGGGCACCGTCGCGCCGGCGCCGAGCGCCGCGCCGCCGGTGAGTGACAGTGTGTACAGGCCGGACATCAGCCCGATGGAGTGCGGAAAGTCGCGTTTGATCAGCCCGGGAAGCAGGATGTTCCCGATCGCAATGCCGGCGCCGATGAGGAGGGTACCGAGGAACAGTGCAGGCACGGTGGGGATCAGCCGGACCGCGGAGCCGACGATCACCGCCAGCAGCACGCCGACCAGTGTCCACTCGATGCCGAACCGCTGGGCGATGACCGGCGCCGCGGGCCCGAGTGCGCCGAAACAGAGCACCGGCAAGGTCAGCAGCAGTCCAGCCGTGAACGGCGTCAGTCCGACTGCGGCGCTGATCTCATCGAGCAGCGGCGCCATGGACACCACCGCCGGCCGGAAGTTCAGCGACACCAGAACGACCGCGATGCCACTCCACAGTCGCCAGGACGGCCGATGGCCGGTCACGGCGCCTCGGTTGGGGTGTTCATGACTTGATGTACGGTTTTCCGTCGGCTGCCGGCATCCGCACCTTTCCGACCAGCCCGGCGACCGCGAAGATCGTCACGACGTAGGGCAGCATCAGCATGAACTCGCTCGGCACGGGCGAGCCCATCACGCTGAGCACGTTCTGCAGGTTGCTGGCGAAGCCGAACAGCAGGGCGGCCATGGTGGCCTGCAACGGCCGCCAGCCGCCGAAGATCACGGCGGCCAGGGCGATGAACCCGGCGCCGTTGGTCATTTCCTTGTTGAACGCTCCGACGGAGGTGAGCGTGTAGAACGCGCCGCCCAGCCCGGCGATCACCCCGGCCAGGGACACGTTCCAGAACCGGGTGCGGTTCACGTTGATGCCGACCGTGTCTGCGGCCTGCGGATGCTCGCCGGTGGAGCGCAGGCGCAGTCCCCATTTGGTGTGGAACAGTCCGAACCAGACGGCCGCGACGGTGACGTACATGATGTAGATGATGATGGTCTGCCGGAACAGCACCGGGCCGAGGATGGGGATCTCGCTGAGAACCGGGATGTTGATCCGCGGGAACTGCGGCGGGTTGTTCAGGGCCGGGGTGCGGGTGAGCACCGTGGAGTAGAGGAAGCTGGTCAGTCCGGCCACCAGCACGTTCAGCACGACGCCGACGATGATCTGGTCGACGAAGTACTTGATCGAGAACGCCGCAAGTACGAACGAGACCAGCATCCCGGCGATCATCGCGCCGAGCAGGCCGATATATGCCGAACCGGTAATGGATGCGATCAGGGCGGCCACGAAGGCGCCGGCAAGCAGTTGGCCTTCGATGGCGATGTTCACCACGCCGCCGCGTTCGCAGATCACACCGCTGAGTGCACCGAAGATGAGCGGGGCGCTCAGAGCCACGGTGCCGACCAGCAGCCCCGGCACGGGCAGCTTGTCGCCGGCGGAGACCCAGGCCAGGAAAACGACCAGGAACAGCACCGCGAACAGGCTGATGAACCAGAGCGGCACCTTGATCGTGCGCCGGACCAGGATGACCGCCCACACCGCCATGGCGATGAGGATGACGGAGATCACGATTCCGGTGGCCCTGGTGGGCACGGTGAGGTCGGGCAGCTGGATCGCGTCGCGCGAAGTAGACAACTGGAACGTGCTGTCGCCGTCGCGCCCGAAACCCCAGAACAACAGGGTGGAGATAGCCGCGAATACGGCCAATGCGATCGGCACCTTCCAGCTCTTGACCACGGCCCTGGCGACCTGCACGGCGCCGGACGGTGCGGCCTGGGTGAGGATGCTCATCGGGTCACCACCGCCTTCTTGCCCCGAATCTTCGCGGGTTTCACCCTGGGCACCAGCAGCGGTTTCGGCAATCGGAACACGGCCCGCACCAGCGGCGGCGCGGCGATGAACAGCACTATGAGGGACTGCACGACGAGCACGATGTCCACCGGGATGCCCTGCGCGGCCTGCATGGAGAAGCCGCCGGCCTTGAACGCGCCGAACAGGATGCCGGCGGCGAATACGCCCCAAGGCCGGGAACGGCCCAGGAGGGCGACGGTGATCGCGTCGAAGCCGATACCGGCGTCGATTCCCGCGGTGAAACCGGTGGTGATGACGCCCTGCACCTGGTTGGCGCCGGCAAGGCCGACGAGGGCGCCGCCGATGAGCATCGAGTAGACATACATCCGTTTGACATTGATGCCGGCGACCCGTGCCGCGCTCGGATTTTCGCCGAGCGCGCGGAACTGGAAGCCGAGGTTGGACCGGTTCAGCAGCCACCAGGCGAAAACCGTGGCGGCGATGACGAAGAGGAAGCCGATGGTCAATCCGTACCGCGGGCCGAGCAACGGCGGGAAGACCGCCGTCTGGTTCATCGCCGGGGACTTCGGGTTATTCGACCCTGGCGCCTGCAGCAGTCCTTGGTGGCGGAGCAGGTAGCTGATGAAGTAAAACGCGACGTAGTTGAGCATGATCGTGGTGATCACCTCGTGCGCACCGGTCGTGGCGCGCAGGAATCCGGCCAGTCCGCTCCAGATCGCCGCTCCGGCCATACCCGTGGCCAGCGCGACGACGAGGTGGATGCCGGCGGGAAGGTCGAAGGAGAAGCCGACCCAGCCGGCGAGGGCAGCCGCGATGATCATCTGCCCGCGGCCGCCGATGTTGAACAGACCGGCGCGGAATCCGATCGCCACGCCGAGGCCTGCTGCGATGAGCGGGGTCGCGAACGTGAGCGTCGCGATGAACGGCCGGATGCCGTTAGCAAAGCCTGGGCGGCGGAAGTTGTAGACCGATCCCTGGAACAGGGACACGTACGCGCCGGAGACGGAGTTCCAGATCGCGCTGAAGGTGTCGGCGGGCCGGGAGAAGAAGTATCCGGCTGCGGTTTGCACGCTCTTGTCGGTGATGGCGATCAGCACGGCGCCGGCGATCAGGGCGAGGATGACGGCGAACAGCGAAATCGCGGCACCGCCGGTGGTGATTTCCCGCAGCACCACCGAGAATCGCGACTGCGGGGCGTCCTCCACCGCGTCCGGACGCACGGCCGGAGTCTGACCCGGTTCGATCGACTCCGTGTCGGGGGTGCGTCCCTGCACGGGCAGCTGCGAATCGCTCATGCGGCCACCTCGGTCGGGGCCTCGCCGGCCATCATCAGGCCCAGCACGTCGCGGGGCGTATCCCCGGGGACGATGCCGACGATTCGGCCGCGGAACATGACGGCGATGCGGTCGGCCAGCGCGGTCACTTCGTCGAGTTCGGTGGAGACCACGATGACGGGGATGCCAGCATCCCTCGTGGCGACGATTCTCGAGTGCACGAACTCCACCGACCCGACATCCAGTCCCCTGGTCGGCTGGGCGGCGACGAACAGGCGCAGGTCGCGGCTGAGTTCACGGGCGATCACGACCTTCTGCTGGTTGCCGCCGGAGAGCTTGCCGGCGTGCGTGCCGATGCCCTGCGCGCGGATGTCGAATTCGGTGATCTTGTCCTCGGCGAACTGGGCCAGGTACCCCAGTTGAAGGTTGCCGAAGCGCACGAAGGGCGCTCCGGTGGAGCGGTCCAGCATCAGGTTCTCGGCGATCGTGAACTCGCTGATTAGGCCGTCTTCCTGCCGGTCTTCCGGGATGAAGCCGACACCGGCATCGAGAATCTTCCGCACCGACAGCCCCTGCAGGTTGGTGCCGTCCAGCAGGATGTCGCCGGTGACGCGCTGCTGCAGGCCCATGATCGCCTCGGTGAGTTCGGTCTGGCCGTTGCCCTGCACCCCGGCGACGGCGAGGATCTCGCCGGCGTGCACCTGAAAGTCGATGTGGTCCACCACGAACTGCCCCAGGTGGTCGATGACGCAGAGGTCTTTCACGATGAGCGCCGGCTCGCCCGGCTTCTGCGGACCCTTGTCGACGGTGAGGTCCACCGGACGGCCCACCATCAGCGAAGCCAGTTCGGTGTTGCTCGCGGTCGGGGACGCCTCGCCGACGACCTTCCCGAGCCGGATGACGGTGATCTTGTCGGCGACCTCGCGCACCTCGCGCAGCTTGTGGGTGATGAAGATGATGGCGGTGCCGGATGCCTTGAGCTGCTCCATGATGGCCATCAACTCGTCGGTCTCCTGCGGCGTGAGCACCGCGGTGGGCTCGTCGAAGACGAGCACCTTCGCGTCGCGGGACAGCGCCTTGATGATCTCGACCCGCTGTTGAATGCCGACCGGCAGATCCTCCACCAGCGCATCCGGGTCGATGTCGAAGCCGAACCGTGCCGAGATCTCCCGAACCTGCTCGCGGGCGGCGCCGACGTTCAGGCGCCCGCCGACACCGGTCTGCTCGTGGCCGAGCATCACGTTCTCGGCGACGGTGAACACCGGGATGAGCATGAAGTGTTGGTGCACCATTCCGATGCCCGCGGCCATCGCATCGCCCGGTCCGGCGAAGTGCACGGGCTTGCCGTCGAGCAGGATCTCGCCCTCGTCGGCCTGGTACAGGCCGTACAACACGTTCATCAGGGTGGATTTGCCTGCGCCGTTCTCACCGAGCAGGCAGTGGATCTCGCCGGGTTCCACCGTCAGATCGATGTGGTCGTTGGCGACCAGGGCGCCAAACCGTTTGGTAATGCCGCGAAGTTCGAGTTTCATCCGTCACCATTGTCGATCCGCCGTGCCCGGCGGCACGGAGCTGTCAGTTTACGCATCGAACGGGTCGGGGAGCCACCATAGGCTCCCCGACCCATTCTGCCCTGTGTTGCTTCTACTCGGTCTTACTGCTTACTTCGGTGACGACGGCGACTCGACCTTGATCGCGCCGCTGATGATGTCCTTCTTGATGGCATCCAGTTCACCCTGCAGGCCCGGGTCGACCTTGTCCTGGAAGTTGTGGAACGGCGCCAGGCCGACTCCGCCGTTTTCCAAGGTGCCCACGTACGGCGAGTTGTCGAACTTGTCGGCAGCAGCGTCCTTGACGACGGCTTCGACGCCCTGCTTCATCCCCTTCAGGATCGAGGTGAGGAACAGCGACTGGTACTTCGTGTCGGTCTCGAAGAGGTCGGCGTCGACGCCCAGCAGCGCGATGTCCTTCTTCGAGTCCAGGATGGCGGCGGCAGCGCTCTGGTAGATCGGACCCCCGACAGGGAGGATCACGTCGGCGTTCTTGTCGATCAGGGCGTTGGCCGCGCCGAGCGCCTCTTGGCCGGCGGCGAAGCCACCGGTGAAGGAGCCGTTCTGCGTCTTGACGTCCCAGCCGAGCACCTGCACGTTCTTGTTCTTCTTGCTGTTGTAGTAGTTGACGCCATCGACGAAGCCGTCCATGAAGATGGTGACCGGCGGGATGGGCAGGCCGCCGAAGGTTCCGACGATGCCGGTCTTGCTGTAGCTGGCCGCGACGTACCCGCCGAGGAAGGCCGACTGCGCGGTGTCGAAGAGAATCGGCTTGATGTTCGGGTAGTCGGGCTTGCCGTCTCCGGTGTCCTTGCCGTCCTTATCCTTAGCGCCGGTCGCGTCTGCGGCGTCGTCGATGATCGCGAACTCGACATCGGGGTTCGCCTTCGCGGCGGCCAGACTTGCGGCGGCGAGGTTGAAGCCGACGGTGACGATGAGGTTGCAGTTGCTCTCCAGCAGCTGGTTGATGTTGGGCGCGTAGTCGGTGTCGGCATCCGATTGGACGTGCTTCTCTTTGGCCCCTAGATCCTTGACTGCGGTGGTCAAACCCTCGAGCCCGAGTTGGTTGAACGACCGGTCGTCGAACCCGCCGGCGTCCGAGACCATACAGCCCAGGAAATCGTTGGCGCCCGCGGTCGGAGAACTTGCTGGTGCTTTCTCCGGTGCTGTGGCGCATCCGGCGAGCAGTACAGCCACGCCGAGCGTTGCAAAGCCGCTGAGGGCGGCTTTACGTGAGGTGATTCTCACAATGTCCTCCAAGGTGCCGCCCCGACAGAGGTTGCCGAGGCTGTGTTCGATGAATATTACCTAAAGTGACGTTAAGTTCAGGGATGCACGTGGACGTCACTCTGAATGGTTACCAGATTGTTGGCTCGGCAGTCCATCTGCCGCAAGATGCCTCCATGCCAAGCAATATAACTGCGCAGAACACCCCTTTGACGCGTGCTCCGTTCGTTCTTCCGGTCGGCGCGGACCCCGTCGGGGCGGTCTCGACGGAGCTCGACCACCGGAAACCCGCACAACCCCGAGACGTCACCAACCCCCGGTGATTGAGCTCGTCGAAATCACCGACGCGGGAGACCGCTGGGGGCGGCTAGAGGATGTCGCCTCGACCGGAGAGCTTGAGGGCGTCCACCACTTTCTTCACCCGCTGCGCATTTGCGGTGGTGGTCACCAGCAGCGCATCCGGAGTGTCCACCACGACGATGTCGGTGACGCCGACCAGCGAGATCAGCCGCTCGCACTGGCTCACGACGATGCCACTGGAGGCATCCGCGAGCACCCGGGCGTTCTCGCCCAGAATCGCGAGGTTCGCCTTACGTCCGCCGGAGTTCAGTTTCGCGATCGCCGCGAAGTCACCGACGTCGTCCCAGTCGAAATCGCCGGGCACGACCGCCAGCCGTCCTGCCGCGGCGGCGGGCTCGGCGACCGTGTAGTCGATGGCGATCTTCTTCAGCCGCGGCCAGACCTTGTCCACCACCGCACCGCGGCGCGGGGTGTCCCAGGCTGCCGCCAGCTCGGTGAGCCCGGCCAGCAACTCCGGTTCTGACTTGCCGAGCTGCTCGAGCAAGACATCGGCCCGGGAGACGAACATGCCGCCGTTCCAGAGGTAGTGACCGTCGGCGAGGTACCGTTCGGCGACCTCGAGCGCCGGCTTCTCCACGAACGAGTCGGCGAGCACGGCGCTCGGAGCGCCGGAGATCTCCAGGGTGCCATTGCAGTGGATGTAGCCGAAGCCGATCGCCGGTTCAGTGGGCGTGATCCCGATGGTGGAGATGTATCCGGCATCGGCCGCCGCCACCGCCTGGGCAACCGCGCGTTTGAAGCCGCGGGTGTCCCCGATCACGTGGTCGGCAGCGAACGATCCAATGATCACATCCGGCTCGCGGTTCACCAGGATGGCCGCTGCCAGTCCGATCGCGGCGCTGGAATCCTTGGGCTCGCTCTCGAGCACCACATTCGGGTCGGTCAGCTCCGGCAGCTGCTGCTCTACCGCCGCCCGGTGCGCCCGACCGGTGACGACCATGATCCGGTCCTGGCCGGACAACGGGACGAGCCGATCCCAGGTGGCGCGCAGCAGCGTCTTGCCGCTGCCGGTGAGGTCGTGCAAGAACTTCGGGGCATCAGCGCGGGACAGCGGCCATAGCCGCGAACCGATGCCGCCAGCCGGGATGATGCTGTAGAGCCGGTCAAGTGCACTCGGGTTGGGGACCATGCGACCACTGTAGCCGGAGGTCGCCGCTGCCCGCCCTGCCGTGCCCGTGCGGTATTCGGTGGGAATAGACTGGCGTTGTCGGAATCCCGACCAATCGTCTGTCCCGCTCACGGGACGAAGAACCTCAGGGAGGGTTGCTCGTGCCGGAGAAGTCCACGGGGGCCCTGGTCGCCCCACGGCCAGCGAAAAAGTATCCATTTCCCAGACTCAGCAAACCGAAGGCCCCTGTAGGCACTCTCTACCGTGGTGACCTCGGCATGTGGTCGTGGGTGCTGCACCGGATCACCGGCGTCGGCATCTTCTTCTTCCTGCTGGTGCACATTCTGGACACCTCGCTCGTGCGGGTCAGTCCGGAGGCGTACAACGCGGTGATCGGCACCTACAAGAACCCGATCATGGGGCTCGGCGAGACCATCCTGGTCGCGGCGGTCATGCTGCACGCGCTCAACGGCCTGCGGATCATCCTCGTCGACTTCTGGCGCTTCGGCGCCAAGCACGAGAAGGCGCTGTACTGGATCGTCATCGTGATCTGGGTCATCCTGATGCTCGGCTTCGCCCCGATCCACTTGATGCACGTCTTCAGCGAAGGGGCATAAGACCATGACCACCATTGACGCCCCCCGCACCGCGCTCCCCACCCGCCGCCGCGCCGGTATGAACATGGAGAAGTGGGGCTGGATCTTCATGCGCGCCAGCGGCGTGCTGCTGCTCGTGCTCATCTTCGGCCACCTGTTCGTGAACCTGCTCACCGGCGAGGGCATCAAGGCGCTCGACTTCGCTTTCGTCGGCGGCAAGTGGTCCGACCCGTTTTGGAAGGTCTGGGATTGCGCGATGCTGTGGCTCGCGCTGATCCACGGCGCCAACGGGATGCGCACCATCGTCAACGACTACGCCCACAACCGGCTTCTATCCGTCATCTTCAAGGGCGGCCTCGTTGCCGCCACCGTCGTACTACTTATTCTGGGAACCCTTGTGATCTTTTCGTTCGACCCCTGCCCCGCAGGCCAAGCCGCCAACCTCCTCCCGTCGTTCTGCGCGGCAAGCTGATGGCGGCACAGGATACCGTGACGGGCGAGAACCACGAAGGCACGCTGATTGACGGTGTGCACTACCACAAGCACGACATCGTGATCATCGGCGCCGGTGGCGCCGGGATGCGCGCGGCGATCCAGGCCGGACCGAACGCGGATACCGCGGTGATCTCCAAGCTCTACCCGACTCGTTCCCACACCGGAGCGGCCCAGGGCGGCATGGCCGCGGCCCTCGGCAACGTCGAGGAGGACAACTGGGAGTGGCACACCTACGACACCGTCAAGGGCGGTGACTTCCTGGTGGACCAGGACGCCGCGGAGATCCTCGCGAAGGAAGCCATTGACGCGGTCATCGACCTCGAGCACATGGGGTTGCCGTTCAGCCGCACCGAGGACGGCCTGATCGACCAGCGTCGCTTCGGCGGTCACACCCGCGACCATGGCAAGAGCGCCGTGCGCCGGTCGTGCTACTCGGCCGACCGCACGGGCCACATGATCCTGCAGACCCTGTACCAACAGTGCGTCAAGCACGGTATCAACTTCTTCAACGAGTTCTACGTTCTGGACCTGCTCATGGTCGAGGTCGACGGGGTTAAGAAGCCGTCCGCCGTGGTCGCCTACGAGCTGGCGACCGGCGAGCTGCACGTGTTCCAGGGCAAGGCGTTCATCTTCGCCACCGGTGGTTTCGGCAAGATCTACAAGACCACCTCGAACGCGCACACTCTGACCGGTGACGGCGTCGGCATTCTCTGGCGCAACGGCTTGCCGTTGGAGGACATGGAGTTCTTCCAGTTCCACCCGACCGGTCTGGCCGGCCTGGGCATCCTGCTGTCTGAGGCCGCCCGCGGTGAGGGCGGCATCCTGCGCAACGCCGACGGCGAGCGCTTCATGGAGCGGTACGCGCCAACCATCAAGGACCTCGCACCGCGCGACATCGTGTCCCGCTCGATGTCGACCGAGATTCGCGAGGGGCGTGGCGCCGGACCGTACCGGGACTACCTGTACCTCGACCTCACCCACCTCGAGCCGGCGGTGATCGACGCGAAGCTGCCGGACATCACCGAATTCGCCCGCACCTACCTGGGGGTCGAGCCGTACACCGAGCCGATCCCGGTGCTGCCCACAGCGCACTACGCGATGGGCGGCATCCCCACCACCGTGAATGCGGAGGTGCTGGCGAACAGCACCCAGACGGTGCCTGGGTTGTACGCCGCCGGTGAGTGCGCCTGCGTGAGCGTGCACGGCTCGAACCGGCTCGGCACGAACTCGCTGCTGGACATCAACGTGTTCGGCAAGCGCGCCGGCGACAACGCCGTGGAGTTCATCAAGACCGCAGACTGGGTGCCGTTGCCGGAGAACCCGACCACGGGCATCCGCGCCTTGCTCGAGCACACCCGCGGTGGCGACGGCAGCGAACGGGTCGGCGCGATCCGCAAAGAGCTGCAGGAGAACATGGACCGCAACGCCCAGGTGTTCCGCACCGACGAAACTCTGCGGGAGGTCGGCGAGCTCATTCAGCAGCTGCGCGTTCGCTACCGCAACGTCGGCGTGCAGGACAAGGGCAAGCGCTTCAACACGGAGCTGCTGGAGGCCGTGGAACTGGGCTTCCTGCTCGACCTTGCCGAGGTGGTCGTGTACTCTGCACGGAACCGCAAGGAAAGTCGCGGCTGCCACATGCGCGAGGACTACCCGAAGCGCGACGATGAGAACTTCATGGTGCACACGATGGCCTACCTCACCGGCGACCCCGAGACCTCGGCCGGCGGTCACATCAAGTTGGGCACCAAACCGGTTGTCGTGACGAACTACCCGCCGACTGAAAGAAAGTACTAATGAGCACTGCACTGCTTGAGAAAGGGCCGATGGAGCACGATGTTGTTCCTACCTTCACGGCAACCTTGATCATCCGCCGTTTCGACCCCGACGTCGACGAAGAGCCGCACTGGCAGGACTTCGATGTTGAGATGCACGCCACCGACCGCGTGCTGGACGCGCTGCACAAGATCAAGTGGGAGCAGGACGGCAGCCTCAGCTTCCGCCGTTCTTGCGCGCACGGCGTCTGCGGCTCGGATGCGATGCGCATCAACGGCCGCAACCGGCTTGCCTGCAAGACACTGCTGAAAGACCTGGATGTCAGCAAACCGATCTACATCGAAGCGCTGAAAGGCCTGCCGCTGGAGAAGGACCTGATCGTGGACATGGAGCCGTTCTTCGACAGCTTCCGCGCCATCCAGCCGTTCCTGATGTCCAGCACCGTGCCAGCCGACGGCAAGGAGCGCAAGCAGTCCCCCGCCCAGCGCAACGCGTTCGACGACTCCACCAAGTGCATCCTCTGCGCCGCGTGCACCTCGTCGTGCCCGGTGTTCTGGACCGACGGGCAGTACTTCGGCCCGGCAGCGATCGTCAACGCGCACCGTTTCATCTTCGACTCGCGCGACGAGGGCGCCCAGGTGCGCCTGGACATCCTCAACGACCAAGAGGGCGTGTGGCGCTGCCGCACCACCTTCAACTGCACGGATGTCTGCCCGCGCGGCATCCAGATCACGCAGGCGATCGCCGAGGTCAAGCAGGCGATCATGCGCGGCAAGCCGTAACGCACACCGCAGCAACACACACCGCAACAACAGAGGGCCGTGGGCGCTTCACCCGAAGAAGCGCGTACGGCCCTCTGTCTTGAAAGCCGCCCGTCCCCGAACGGTGGGCTTTCCATTCATACCTGCTTTTTTCACCCGCTCAGCTGAAGGCAGTCGCGTTTCTCAGGAATCATTTCCACACAGCACAAGACCGCCAGCGCATCACCCGAAGAAGCGCTGACGGTCCTGTTAGTGTGAAGGCCGCCCCGTCCCCGAACGGTATTGCGACCTTATTTATTTATTGACTGCTTACCCTCTCAGTTGAAGAGAGTCGGAAACCGGTGAATTATGACGCGGAATCTTAAAGAAAGTTTTTGCGGCTAACGCCAGAGCCCGGGAAGCACGACGCCGGCGTCTGTGGCGACTTCGGATGTTGTGGAGTCAACAACCCCGGTGACGGCGCCCACCGTCGCGTCGACCGTGTCGTTGCTCGCGCCCACCGTCGCGTCGACCGTGTCGGTGGCAGCCCCCACCGTCGCGTCGGCCGCGTCGGTCAACGCGCCGACGGAACCCGCCGCGGCGTCGACAGAGCCGGCGACGGAGTCAACGGTCGAGTCCACAGCGCCGGCGACGGTGCCGACCGTTGCGTCCACGGCGCCGGTCACCGATTCCACCGTCGGACCGACGGCATCCGGAACAGCTCCCAGCACCCGATCGACTGCCCCGTCGACGTCGCCTACGATCGCAGCCGGGGTGCGCACCTCCGGAATCACCGCGGCAGCCGGGTCGACGATAGGGTGAATCACCCCGTCCGGTGCCGGTGTGCTGGGCGCGGTTCGGCCGTCTGAGCCCGCCGAGGCAGCACCCGATTGCACCGCGACCGCGTCGGCGGATGCCGGCGGCGGTGACGTCACGGAGGCGGCGAGTCCGCCGGACAGTGCCACCACGATGGCCAGGCTGCCCACGAGGGCCGGGGCGCTGAAGGCGGAAGCCAGCGACAACCCTGCGGTAGCGGTGCCGAGTCCGGTGCCGGCGAGGGTCTGGAAGGCCGGCGGGATGGCCGGCATCAGCTGCGCGGCTGCCGCACCGGTCGGCGCGGAAACGCCGGCGAGCATCGCTCCGCCGGCCACGCCGCCGAGAATCAGCGGCAGCAGAACGAGGGCGAGCCGCGCGCCCACCTCGTCGACTTCCTCCGAGATGATGCTGCAGCGCGCACAGGTCCGAAGGTGTTCGCCGAGCCGCTCGGCCTCGCGAGCACTGAGCCCGTGCCGGGCGTGGCCACCGAGACGGTCGATCGCCCAGCGGCAGTCGGCATCCGTCACGGTGTCCGAGATATGGGCTTGGAGCCACGCGGTGCGCAAACCCTCCCGGGCGCGATACGACAGCGCCGCGACCGAATTCGCGGTCAATCCGAGCAGTGGTGCCACCTCGTGCGGGTCCATGCCTTCGACCTCGGTGTACCACAGCACGGACTGCCAGCGCTGCGGCAAACTGCGGAACGCCCGTACGGTGAAACTGCGGTCGAGTGCAGCGACGGCGGGATCATCGAGCGCGAACGGATCCTCGATGCCATCCAGGTCGTCGATGGGGATCTCGTGAGACTCCCGGCCCCACCGGCACGCCAGATTCCGGATGGTGGTGTAGAGATACGGGCGGAATGATCCGTTCGGTCCGCCGCCGGCCAGCACCTGGCGGTAGATCTGCGTGAATGCCTCCGCCACGAGGTCGTCGGCGTCCAGGGACGAGGTGAACTGCCGGGCCACCCGCAGGCCGGAACGGGCGTGACGCTGCCACAGTTCGGCGAACGCGCCCTTGTCGCCGGCGCGCGCTCCGGCCAGCAACGACTCGTCCGACGCGGTCGCCTGGTCTCGTCTCGGGTGACGCAGCACTGATCCCCCTCAGGATCCCCGCCCCCCCCATGCCCACCATGGAGCGGAAGGTGAAACTGCCCCAATTATGCCGGGTTTTGCTCCGGAGCGGTAGAGCCAGGGGCAAAGAAATGTCGGATGCTGCCGCGCGCTTCGGCTGCGGAGCGCGCCTGCAGCGCGGTGGCGGCCAGTTCCCGGGCCTTCTCGAGCGTGACCTGGGCCAGTTGATCCCGCACGGCGCCCAGCGCGTTCGGTGCCATGCTCAGCGTCGTGGCGCCGAGCCCGACGAGCACCACGGCGAGCTGCGGATCGGCTGCCGCCTCGCCGCAGACACTGATGTGCTTGCCGGCTGCGGCGCCGGCGGCACCGATCCGCTGGATCAGCCGCAGCACCGCCGGATGCCATGGGTCCTGCAGCCCGGACATGGCGCCCAACTGCCGATCGGCCGCCAGCGTGTACTGGGTGAGGTCGTTGGTGCCCACGCTGATGAAGTCCGCCACCTCGGCCACCTGGTCGGCCAGGATCGCCAGCGACGGCACCTCGGCCATCACGCCGACGGTGGACAAGCCGCTGTCGTGCCCGAGTCGGACGAAGTAGGCCGCCTGCTCCGGGTCCGTGACGATCGGCGCCATCACCCACAGGTCGGCGTCGGCCTGGGCTCCGGCGCGCGCCAGCGCGGTCAGCTGGTCGCGCAGCACCGGCTCGTGGGCGCGCAGCGCCCGCAGTCCGCGCATCCCCAGGGCCGGGTTCTCGCCCCGGGGCACTGGCAGGAACTTCAGCGGCTTGTCCGCGCCGGAATCGAAGCACCGAACGATGACGGTCTTACCTGGGAAGTGCCGCAACAGCTGCAGATATCGAGCCTGCTGGTCGGCGATCGAGGGGGCGGATGCGGCGTCCAGGTAGAGGAACTCGGTGCGGAACAGCCCAATCCCCTCGGCACCGCGGTCGAGCGCGTCTGCGGCGTCCGCCGCGGATCCGAGGATGCCCAGCAGCGGCACCGCGGTGCCGTCGGCCAGGGAGCCGGCGCGGGCGCCGGTCCGGCCGGCCGTGTCGGAGTGCGCGGCCGGCGGTGGTGTGCCGGCTGCGGCCCGCTCCGCGGTGCTGGGGTCGGTCCGCACCACACCGGCGGCGGCATCCAGCAGCACCTCGGTGCCCTCCTGGATCTCAAGCGCCTCCGCCACCGCCACGATTGTCGGCAGCGACTTCGCGCGTGCCAGCACAGCGGTGTGGCTGGTGGGGCCGCCGTCGCGGGTGATCAGTCCCAGCACGAGCGCGGGATCGAGGAGTGCCGCATCGGCGGGGGCGAGGTCCGGCGCGACGAGGATGAACGGATGCTCGGAAACCGGGACTCCTGGCGCGCCCACGCCGCGCAGCTGGGCGATGACCCGGCCGGCGACGTCGGCGAGGTCGACGGCGCGTTCGGCGAATCGGCCGCCGAGCCCCTCCAAGGTGGTCTGGAATCCGGCGAACGCCTCGAACACCGCGCGTTCGCCGGTGGCGCCCGCCTCAATCCGTTGGCGTACCTGCGCGATCAGGCTGGGATCCTCCGCCATCATCGCCACGGCGTCGAGGATGGCCTGCGCCTGGGCGCCGGCGCGGGCGCCGCGGCCGAGAAGTTCCTGCGCCACGTGGCGTTGGGCCGCCACCACCGCCGCGAATTCGAGCACCGGATCGCCGAGGAACGGTACGTCGGCAGGTTCGGGCAGGGGGTCGGGCATCCGGCGCACCGTGCCGACCACGACACCGCGACCGACGCCCACACCGTGCAATTCCATGGCTGTTCTCTTCGTCCTCGCCGCCTCCGGCCACTCTATCGGGGTGGGCGATCCACGCGCCCTACGCTTATGCTGACCGCATGAGGGCTGCCGAAGGATCCGCACCTTCGAATGCCGTGCAGCGACTCATCGGCCGGGCGCAGAAACTCAAAGCGGTGCGGATGTTCCTCAGATACCAGGAGCGGCGCGGTCCGATCCTGGCGGGCGGGCTGTCGTTCCAGTCGATATTTGCCGTGTTCGCCGCACTGTGGCTGGGGTTCTCGGTGGCCGGGCTGGTCCTGCGCGCGAATCCGGAGCTGAGTTCGGCGTTCTTCGCCACCATCAACACGTCGATTCCCGGGCTTATCGACACCGGCAGCGGCAAGGGAGCCGTAACCGTCGACCAACTGCTGCAAACCAGCATCCTGGGCTGGTCCGGCATCATCGCGGCCGTCGGGTTGCTGTTCACCGGGCTGGGCTGGCTGTCGTCCGCACGCGACGCGGTGCGCGCGCTGTTCGACCTCCCAGGGGAGCGCACCAACTTTCTGCTGCTGAAGCTCAAGGATTTCGGCCTCGCGCTCGGCTTCGGCGCCGTCCTGCTCGTCTCGGCGGCGCTGTCGGTGGTGAGCACACAGGCGCTCGGAGTGGTGTTCGGTTGGCTCGGTGTCGACGAACACTCCGTCGTCGCCTCCGTCGTCGGCCGCGGGATCGGACTGGTGCTCATGCTGATGCTGGACACCGGGGTGTTGGCGGCGCTGTTTCGGCTACTGTCCGGGCTGACCATTCCGTCGCGGCGCCTGTTCGGCGGGGCGTTGCTCGGCGCCGTCGGCCTGGGTGTGCTGAAGGTGCTCGGCAGCGCACTGCTGGGCGGCGCGAGCCGGAATCCGTTGCTCGCCTCCTTCGCCGTCATCATCGGACTGCTGATCTGGTTCAACCTGGTCTGCCAGGTGATACTGCTCACCGCCTCGTGGATCGCCACCGGCATGGCCGACGACGGCATCGTCGCCGATCCGGAGATCGCGGCGGAGCGGCGCGAGGCGGAGCGGGTGGCCGCAGAGAAGGCAGCCGCGAAGGCAGCAGAGAAGGCAACCGCCGAACAGGCGGCGGCCTCCGCGGGCGGCTGGTGGCGGCGGCGGTTCCGCCGCTTGTTCCGGCGCCGCTGACAGCCGGAGCGTCGGAGGCCGATCGGTAAGCTGGAGGGCATGCCGCCGCTGCGAATCGCCACGATCAACACCAATGGCATCCGCGCCGCATACCGCAAGGGCATGGCCGCCTGGCTGGAGACCCGGGATGTCGACATCCTCGCCATCCAAGAGGTGCGCGCCTCCACAGAAGACCTCGAGGAACTGCTCGGGCCGAAGTGGGACATCCTGCACGATCCGGCCACCGCGAAGGGTCGCGCCGGCGTGGCATTGGCCAGCCGGGCCGGCGCTCATGGACACGGGGCATCCATTCACCGCGTGGAGCTCGGCGACCCCGACTTCGACAGCGCCGGACGTTGGCTCGAGGCCGATTATCAGGTGGACGGCCACATCGTCACTGTGGTGAGCACCTACGTGCACTCCGGTGCGGACGGCACGCCCAAGCAGGCGGAGAAGTACAAGTTCCTCGACGCGATGACCGCCCGACTGCCGGAGCTGGCGGCGCATTCGGAACTCGCCGTCGTGCTCGGCGACCTCAACGTCGGGCATCGGGAGCTCGACATCCGCAACTGGAAGGGCAACCGCAAGAACGCCGGGTTCCTGCCCAAGGAGCGCGCCTACTTCGACCGGTTCTTCGGGCCGGTCGGCGAACCGGTCACGGGCGTGGACGGCAGCGTCGGACCCGGCCTGGGGTGGGTGGATGTCGGCCGCCGTTGGGCGGGCGAGGTGGACGGCCCCTACACCTGGTGGAGCTGGCGCGGCAAGGCCTTCGACACCGACACCGGATGGCGGCTCGACTACCACGTGGCGACCCCGGCCCTCGCGGAGCGCGTGCAGGACTACCGCGTGGACCGCGCGCAGTCCTGGGATCAGCGATGGTCGGACCACACGCCGGTCGTCGTCGACTACGCCATCTGACGACCCACCCCAGCCCCCGCCCGCCTCGTCCCCTCTCTCTCCGCCCCCCGGAAATTCAGGAAGATGCGTGCCACCTCGGGGTCCCCCACCGGATTCCTCGGATGCTCGTCTCCCCAGTTCCTGAATTTCCGGAGGGGGACGGCGGATGGCACTCGCGAACTTGTTCCACTGATGACTGAAAGAATCGACACATGACCGACAAACTCCGACTCTTCTCCGGCATGCAACCCTCCGCGGGCAGCCTGCACATCGGCAACTACATGGGCGCACTGCTGCAGTGGAAGAAGCTGCAGTCCGAATTCGACGCCGTGTTCAGCATCGTCGATCTGCATGCGATCACCGTCGCCCAGGATCCCGCCGAGCTGCGGGAGAACACCCGACGCACGGCGGCGCAGTACATCGCGGCCGGAATCGACCCGTCCGCCTCCACACTGTTCGTGCAGTCGCACGTGGCCGCGCATCCGCAACTCGCGTGGGTGCTCAACACCATCACCGGGTTCGGCGAGGCGGGCCGGATGACCCAGTTCAAGGACAAGTCGACCCGGCACGGCGCCGAGTCGACCACCGTTGGCCTGTTCGCGTACCCGATGCTGATGGCAGCGGACATCCTGCTGTACGGAGCGAGCGTGGTGCCGGTAGGGGCCGACCAGCGGCAGCACGTCGAGCTGACCCGCGACCTAGCCGCCCGGTTCAACTCCCGGTTCGGAGACACCTTTGTGGTGCCCGAAGCGGTGATCCTGAAGGAGACGGCGAAGATCTACGACCTGCAGGACCCCACATCGAAGATGAGCAAATCCGCCGCATCCACGTCGGGAGTGCTGTGGATGATGGACGATCCGTCGGTCAGTGCGAAGAAGATCCGCTCCGCGGTGACGGATGACGAGCGGGAGGTGCGATTCGACCAGGAGGCGAAGCCTGGCATCGCGAACCTGCTCACGATCTACTCGGTGCTCGCCGACCGACCGATTCCGGAGCTCGAGCAGCAGTACGGGGGACACGGATACGGCGACCTCAAGAAAGACCTCGCGGACATCGTGGTGGACAGGTTCGGGCCGATCCGTTCGCGTGCGCTGGAACTGCTCGACGACCCGGCCGAACTCGACCGGGTACTGGCCGGCAACGCCGAGCGCGCCGCGGCGATCGCCAACGTGACGCTAGCCAAGGTGTATGACCGGATCGGGCTGCTGCCCCAGTCCCGGCCCTGACACCTAGCAGCATTCGCCATGTCGCCGTTCACCCTGAGTGCTCCCGGTCTGCGGCTCGATGAATTCCGTTCCTCCGATGAAGCGGCGATCTTTCAGTATTGCCAGGACCCGGTGTTCGAGCGGTTCCTCACGATTCCGTGGCCGTACCGCCGGGACGACGCCGAGTACTTCGTGAGGGAGTTCGTGCCGCAGGGCTGGGCGGACGGCAGTGAATTGACGTGGGCGTTGCGGGATCCGGACGGCGTGTTCCTCGGCGTGATCGGGCTGCGGTTGCCGACGTCGGACCTGGGCTTCTGGTTGGGAGCTGAACGCCGGGGCCGGGGATACATGCCTCGCGCCGTGCGGCTGCTCACCGAGTGGGTGTTTTCCAGCAGCGTCGGCGGGGTCACGGAAGTCAATTGGGCTTGCGTGGAAGGCAATTGGTCCTCGATGTCGGTGGCACGCAGCTGCGGCTTCACGTATACGGGAGCAGGCCCGGCGTCGACTGCGGCGCGAGATGGTTCGTATCCGCGATCCTGGCACGGTGTACTGCGGCGCGGCGATCCCTCCGTGCCGCAACCGGGCTGGCCGGCTCCCCCACCGGGCACACCGCGCTGGTGGGAAACGGAAAGCTAGGGCCGAGGGACACGCGCGGTCTCGGCGGGGCTCGACCACCGGAATCAGGATTCAGTGCGGATCTCGACGGGGCTCGACCACCGGAGACCGGATTCAGTGCGGATCTCGACGGGGCTCGACCACCGGATGTGCGGATCTCGACGAGCCCGTGCACCGAACGTGGCGCGGTGTCGACGGACCTCAACCACCGAAGGGCCCCGCGCCAGGCCTTGACAGTTGATCAAAGCCGGGAGCATATTCGACGTACTTCAGTCTCCGACGTACTCAACGCTCGGTATTCACTCCTCTGAGAGAAGCAGACCATGAAAAAGCTCATCAACTCGCCGGACAACGTCGTCGCAGACGCGCTCGTCGGCATCGAAGCAGCCTGCCCCGACCTGCGAATCGACCACGAGCACCGCATCATCTACCGACGCGACACTCCGCGGTCAGGCAAAGTCGGCCTGATCTCGGGAGGCGGCTCCGGCCACGAGCCGCTCCACGGCGGTTTCGTCGGGCTCGGGATGCTGGATGCCGCCTGCGCGGGCGAGATCTTCACCTCTCCCACTCCGGACCAGATGGTGGAGGCGACGAAGAACGTCAACGGCGGCGCCGGCGTGCTGCACATCGTCAAGAACTACACGGGCGACGTGATGAACTTCGACATGGCCGCCGAGATCGCGGCCGACGACGCCGGCGTGGAGGTGCAATCGGTGGTCACCAACGATGACGTCGCCGTGCAGGACTCCCTCTACACCGCGGGCCGCCGCGGTGTCGGCATCACCGTGCTGCTGGAGAAGATCGCCGGGGCGGCAGCGGAAGAGGGCCGCGACCTCGCATCCGTCGCCGACATCGCACGCCGCGTCAACGACTCCGGCCGTTCGATGGGCATGGCGCTCACCAGTTGCACCGTACCGTCGGCCGGCAAACCGACTTTCGACCTGCCCGACGATCAGATGGAGATCGGCATCGGCATCCACGGCGAGCCCGGCCGGCACCGCGAGCCGTTGGCCAGCGCCGCCGACATCGCCGTGCAACTGGTCGATCCGGTTCTGGCCGACTTCGACTTCACCGGCGGCGACACCATCGTGATGCTCAACGGCATGGGCGGGTCGCCGCTCATCGAGCTGTACCTGATGTACGGCGAGGTGAAGAAGCTCCTCGACAAGGCCGGCGTGCGCGTCGCCCGCAATCTCGTCGGCAACTACATCACCTCCCTCGACATGGCCGGATGCTCACTCACCGTCCTCGCCGCCGACGACGAGCTGATCTCGCTGTGGGACGCCCCGGTGAAGACGCCCGGCCTGCGCTGGGGGGTGTAGCACCACGGATGCGCTGACGCTGGACCAACTGACGGCCTGGATGACGGAATTCAGCCGGCTCGTCACCGAGCAACGCGACTATCTCACCGAACTCGACTCCGCCATCGGCGACGCCGACCACGGCACAAACATGACCCGCGGCATGACGGCGGCGATGGCCAAAGCCGGCGCCGCGCCCGCCGCCGACGCCGGCGAGTTCTTCAAAACGATCGGGATGACGCTGGTCAGCTCGGTCGGCGGTGCAAGCGGTCCGCTGTACGGCACGTTCTTCCTGCGACTGGGCACCGCCGCCGGTGATGCCGAAACGCTGGACGGAAACGCCCTGGCTGCAGCCCTGCGCGCCGGCCTCGAGGGCGTCGTCGCCCGCGGAAAGGCCGAGCTGGAGGACAAGACCATGCTCGACGCGTTGATCCCGGCGGTCGGCGCTTTCCAGAACGCCGTCGAGTCAGGCTCCGACCTTGCTGCGGCCGCCGACGCAGCCCTGGCCGCCGCGGAACAGGGCCGGGATGCCACGGAGCCGATGCTCGCGAAGAAGGGCAGAGCCAGCTACCTCGGCGAGCGCAGCATCGGCCACATCGACCCGGGCGCGACATCCACCGCACTGCTTTTCCGCGCCCTCGCCACCGCGCTGCACTGAGCTCATGCAGTGCAGCGACGGCCTCACGCAGTGCAACGGTCGCACTGGCATGACAGAGGCCCCATGACCAGGGTCGGCATCGTCGTGGTCTCGCACAGTCGGCGACTGGCCGAAGCGGCGGTCGAGCTGGCGCTGGAGATGGTGACCGGGGACAAGCCGGCGATCGCGATCGCCGCGGGCACGGAAGACGGCGGCACTGGTACCGACGCCACGAAGGTGGCGGATGCCATCGGTGAGGTCTCCGCCGGGGACGGTGTGCTCGTCGTCATGGATCTCGGCTCGGCCGTGCTCAGCGCTGGACTGGCCCTGGAGTTGCTGCCGGACGCATCCATCGACGTGCGGCTGAGCCCTGGCCCGTTCTTCGAGGGTTTGCAGTCGGCTGTCGTTCTGGCCGCGGCCGGCGCCTCTCTCGACGAGGTGGAGCGGGAGGCGGCCGGTGCGCTGAGCGCCAAGCAGGCGCAGTTGCCTGAGCCTGCCGCGGTGGTCGAGCCTGCCGCGGTGGCTAAGCCCGTCGGGGACCCGACGGCCGCACCCGACGCCTCTGCCGAGGCCACCCTGGTGAACCCGGATGGACTGCACGCCCGGCCGGCGGCGGCACTCGTCGCCCGGGTCTCGGGTTTTGCCGCACCGGTCGCCGTGACGAACCTGCGCTCGGGTGCTGGCCCGGCGGCCGCGAACAGTCCCATCGCATTGGCCACCCTGGCCGCGCGCCAGGGCGACACGCTGAGAATCGAGGCCAGCGGGCCGGATGCCGTCGAGGCGGTGGCTGCTGTGCGCCAGTTTGTCGCCGAGGGGTTCGGGGAGAAAGCGGAGGGAACCGCCAGCGGGGCGGTTCCGACGGTTTCGACAGGCTCAACCACCGGTACCGGCGGTACCACCGGGGCCGGGAGGCCGCTCGGAGTGAGCCCCGGGCGCGCCGCCGGCCCGGTCATGGTCGTGTCACCACCGATCGCCGAGCCCGCCACCGGCATGCCGCTGCCGGACGATCAGCGCGAGACGGCCGCGAGCCGAGTCGATCCGGCGATCGACGCAGTGGCCAGCGCCCTCGGGGAACTGGCCGCCCGGGTGCGCGGTGAGGCTGGCGACATCATCACCGCCACCGCCGCGATCGCCCGGGATCCGGAACTGGCGACCACCATCCGCTCGGGCATCATCGACCGCGGACTGAGCGCCGAGCGTGCGGTGTGGGAGGCGGTCACCGCCATCGCCGCCGTCTACAAGGGCGCCGGCACCAGATTGGCGGCACGCATTGTCGACCTCACCTCCGTGCGCGACCGCCTCATCGCCCACCTGAGCGGACAGCCCGTACCCGGTATCCCGCACTCGAGTGCACCGTACGTGCTCACCGCCATCGACCTGGCCCCGACGGATACCGCGGTGCTCGACCCGGCACACTGTCTCGCCATCGTCACCGAGCAGGGCGGTCCGACCTCGCACACCGCCATCCTGGCCCGCTCGCTCGGTATCCCCGCCGTCGTCGGCGCATCGGGCGTCACCGACATCCCGGAGGGCACGACGGTCCTGGTCGACGGGACGACCGGTGAGATCGTGATCGATCCGAGTCCGGACCAGCTCGGCACCGTCGCGGCATCCGGCGAGCACCCCCCGGTACTGGAGCCGGGGGCCACGGCAGATGGCTATCCGGTGCCGCTACTGGCCAACATCGGCTCGGCGCAGGCTGTCGCCGCCGCCCTGGCAGAAGGCGCAGAAGGGATCGGGCTGTTCCGCACCGAGTTCAGTTTCCTCGACCGCACCGAGGCGCCCAGCGTCCAGGAACAGACCGCCGCCTACCGGGAGGTGTTCGCCGGGTTCGCGGGCAAGAAGGTGGTCATCCGCACCCTGGATGCCGGTGCCGACAAGCCGTTGCCGTTTGTGACCGACCATTCGGAACCGAACCCGGCGCTCGGCGTGCGGGGCTACCGCACCGCCACCACGCATCCGCAGGTGCTAGACGACCAGCTCACCGCCATCGCTGCCGCCGCCGCGGCCGAAACGGCGCAGGTGCAGGTGATGGCGCCGATGATCGCGACGGCCGACGAGGCCGCCCAATTCGCGACGCTCTGCCGCGCTCACGGGATCGACACCGTGGGGGTGATGGTGGAAATCCCCGCAGCGGCCATCATGGCTGCGGAGATCTTCGCCGAGGTGGACTTCGTCAGCCTGGGCACCAACGACCTGACCCAATACACGCTGGCCGCCGACCGCACCCTGGGCGCACTCGGGGCGCTCGGCGACCCGTGGCAGCCCAGCGTGCTGCGCCTGATTCGGATGGTGTGCGACGGGTCGGCCGGAAAACCGGTTGGGGTGTGCGGGGAGGCGGCCGCCGACCCACTGTTGGCTGCCGTGCTCGTGGGACTGGGCGTGACGAGTCTGTCGATGTCGCCGCGCTCCCGCGGGCCGGTCGCCGTTCAGGTGAAGTCGGTCACCCTCGATCAGTGCAGACGCGCGGCGGATGCGGCCAGCGCCGCCCGCACGGCGACGGATGCGCGCGCCTGCGCCCGGGATGCGCTGGGGTAGTCGCTGCTCCTCAGGTGACGTCCTCGTCTACCCAGTCGAAAGTCTTGGTGACGGCCTTCTTCCAGTTGCGGATGAGGCGGTCGCGTTCGGCCGCATCCATCTTCGGCTCCCAGCGACTGTCCTCCTGCCAGTTCGCCCGCAGGTCGTCGAGGTTCTCCCAGAATCCGACCGCCAGTCCCGCCGCGTACGCCGCGCCGAGCGCCGTGGTCTCGGCGACCACCGGACGCACCACCGGCACCCCGAGGATGTCGGCCTGGAACTGCATGAGCAGGTTGTTGGCGATCATGCCACCGTCGACCTTGAGTTCCTCCAGCGGCACTCCGGAGTCGGCGTTGACAGCATCCAGCACCTCACGGGTCTGGAACGCGGTCGCCTCCAAAACGGCGCGCGCGATGTGGCCTTTGTTCACGAACCGGGTGAGTCCGACGAGTGCACCGCGGGCATCCGATCGCCAGTACGGCGCGAACAGGCCGGAGAACGCCGGCACGAAGTAGGCGCCACCGTTGTCCTCAACGGTCTTTGCGAGCGCTTCGACGTCCGCCGCCGAGGAGACCATGCCCAGATTGTCGCGGAGCCACTGCACCAGGGCGCCGGTCACGGCGATCGAGCCTTCGAGCGCGTAGTGCGGCGCGGCGTCGCCGAGCTTGTAGCCGAGTGTGGTGAGCAGTCCGTTCTTCGAGTGGACGATGTCCTCGCCGGTGTTGAAGATCAGGAAGTTCCCGGTGCCGTAGGTGTTCTTCGCCTCGCCTTGGTCGAACGCGGCCTGGCCGAACGTGGCCGCCTGCTGGTCGCCCAGGATGCCGGCGATCGGCGTCTCGCGCAGCAACGACGACGACTCGGCGGTGCCGTACACCTCGGATGAACTCTTGATATCGGGCAGCATGGATTTCGGCACGTTGAAGGCCCGCAGGATGTCGTCATCCCACTGCAGCGTCTCCAGGTCCATGAACATGGTGCGGGACGCGTTCGTCACATCGGTGACGTGCACCCCGCCGTTGACACCGCCGGTCAGGTTCCAGAGCACCCAGGAGTCGGTGTTGCCGAAGTACAGATCGCCGGCCTCGGCTTTCTCGCGCGCCCCGTCCACGTTCTCCAGGATCCAGACGATCTTCGTGCCGGAGAAATACGTGGCCAGCGGCAGCCCCACCTTCTGCTTGAACCGCTCGACACCGCCGTCGGCCGCGAGCCGGTCGACGATGTCCTGCGTGCGCGTGTCCTGCCAGACGATGGCGTTGTACACCGGCTCACCGGTGGTCTTGTCCCACACCACGGCGGTCTCACGCTGGTTGGTGATGCCGATCGCGGCAACGTCGTGCCGAGTGATGTTCGCCTTGGACAGCGCCTGCCCGATCACCTCACGGGTGTTGTTCCAGATCTCCATGGGATCGTGCTCGACCCAGCCCGCCCTTGGGAAGATCTGCTCGTGCTCCAGTTGCCCGGTGGAGACGATGGATCCCGAGTGGTCGAACACGATGGCCCGGGAGCTGGTCGTGCCCTGGTCGATGGCGACAACGTACTGATTCATAATGTGCAACTCCTTGCGTTAAGAGTGGTCCGCGTGATGAAGCTATCCCCGCCGCTCACCGCGGACAAGGGGGTGTGGAAGTGCATTATCGTCACTTCGGCTCGATGCCGGCTGAATTTCACGACAAAAAATTGGGGCTGGTGAGGCGCAAACAGTGGGTCTAGCCTGGCGGTCGTTCGACAGTTCTTTCATGGATGCGTGGCAGATCTCGCCACCGATCGAGGGAGATTGAATCGTGACTGACATCAGCCCCATCCGGAATTCGCTCCGCAACTCTATGCGCAACGGCAGCGGCCTGAAACGCGTGGGAGGCACCTGGGGCGAGGTACTCGCCGAGTTCCTCGGCACCTTCGTTTTGCTCTCATTCGGCGACGGGGTCGTGGCGATGGCGGTCGCCGCACTGCCGGGATCGGGTCGCGCGCAAAGCGACACCACGATCTTCCTCGCGGCGGGCGACTGGTTGCTGATCGCCTGGGGTTGGGCCTTCGCGGTCGTGTTCGGCGTGTACATCGCCGGCGGCGTCAGCGGAGCGCACCTCAATCCGGCGATCACGCTCGCGTTCGCCGTCCGGCGCAAGTTCGCCTGGGGCAAGGTGTTGCCATATATGGCCGCTCAAGTCGTCGGCGCCTTCGCCGGCGCCGCACTGGTCTACCTGCTCTACCACGACGCGATCGACGCGTTCAACAAGGCATCCAAGACAGCCAGGGATGCCGCGGGTGGGCTAGCCACCTTCTCGATCTTCGCCACGTTCCCGGCGCCGTACTTCCACGGCAACCTGACCATTCCGTTCATCGACCAGGTCGTGGGCACGATGTTCCTGGTGATGCTGGTGGCGGCGGTGATCGACATGCGCAACCTCGCCGTCAAGGCCAACCTCGGACCGTTGATTATCGGATTCGCCGTGGCCGCGATCGGCATCTCCTTCGGAGCCAACGCCGGATACGCGATCAACCCGGCTCGTGACTTCGGCCCCCGTCTGTTCGCGTGGATGGCCGGCTGGGGTGACGTCGCCCTCCCCGGCACGATCGACGGTTCGTTCAGCTGGTACTTCTGGGTGCCGATCATCGGTCCGCTGGTCGGTGGCATCGTCGGCGTGTTCGTGTACGACTGGTTCATCGGCGACATCCTGCACGCTAGGGCCGGGCTCGTCGAACCGACGGGCCGTACCCGCGACGACACCGACTTGCCGACCACGGCCGACGAGGAGTAGCTGTCACCGGTATTCCCCGGTCATCCGTGACGGGGGAATACCGCCGCGCCCGCCCGGTTAACTAGACTAGAAGTTCAGCAGTACGTGCTCCGGGGTCGGTGAGAATCCGAACCGGCGGTGATAGTCCGCGACCCGCGTTCGGTGAAGACCGGATGCGGTTGAGCCGGTGGAATTCCGGGACCGACGGTTATGAGACAGGCAACGTCTCTCAGTCCGGATGGAAGGAAGCACGCGTGTGGCCGCCGTCGGCGGCCGTGGCCCGTTGACGCAACGGCCGGCACGAAATCCCGGAGCCCGTCTCGTTCAGACATGAGGAACCGGATGACCAGCCCAGCCAGCGACACGGCAGCTGCTCCGGCGACCCGTGCCGTCGCGGCGGACATCGAGCACGCCATGTCCCGGGCGCTGGAGCTCGCGGCCCGCGGCCCCGCGACTGGTCCGAACCCGCAGGTCGGCTGCGTCATCCTCTCCCCCGCCGGCCACACGCTGGCCGAAGGCTGGCACCGCGGCGTCGGCACACCGCACGCCGAGGTGGACGCCCTCGCGAAGCTCGACGCCGACCAGGCGCGCGGCGCCACCGCGGTGGTCACGCTGGAACCCTGCAACCACACCGGGCACACCGGCCCGTGCAGCGAGGCACTCATCGAGGCGGGCATCACCCGTGTCTTCTACGCGCTGTCCGACCCCAACCCGGTCGCCCACGGAGGAGCCCAGCGGCTGCGCAACGCCGGGGTCGAGGTGGTCGGTGAGGTGCTGGCGGATGCGGTCAGCTCGTTCATGCACGACTGGCTCGCCGCCATGAGCCTGGGCCGCCCCTACATCACCCTCAAGTGGGCCTCCAGCCTGGACGGTCGAACCGCGGCCGCCGACGGATCCAGCCAATGGATTACCGGCGAAAGCGCCCGCGCGCACGCGCACCGTCAGCGCGCGAAGGCCGACGCCATCCTGGTGGGCACCGGCACCGTGCTCACCGACAACCCCGCCCTCACCGCGCGCGCACCGGACGGCACCCTCCTGCCGCACCAGCCGATCCCCGTCGTGGTCGGCGAACGTCCCGTCCCACCGGATGCCCGGCTGTTCACGCATCCGCAGCGGCCGGTTATCACCGCCAGCCGAGACCTGAGCGCCATCCTGGCCGGCCTCTTCGCCCGGGGAGTGCGTCATGCCTTCGTCGAGGGCGGCCCCACGCTGACCACCGCGTTCGTCGCCGCCGGCCTCGTCGACGAGTACCTGATCTACCTGGCGCCGACCCTCCTCGGTGGGCCGCACAGCGCGATCGGCGACATCGGCGTGGGCACGATCGGCGAGCAACGACGGCTCATTGTGAGCTCGGTGGAGCGCCTCGGCGACGACACCGTGCTGGTCGCCCGACCGGCGACGCAGGCTGACGAATCGACGGAAGAAGGAGTGCGCTAGTGTTCACCGGAATCATCGAAGAGCTGGGCGAGGTCCTGGAGTGGAGTGTCTCGGAGGACGCTGCCCGACTCACCGTGCGCGGTCCGCTGGCCGTGTCGGATGCCGGTCACGGCGATTCGATTGCGGTCAGCGGAGTGTGCCTCACCGTCGTCGACACCGGCGACGACTGGTTCACCGCCGATGTGATGGCCGAAACCATTGCGATGAGCACCCTGAAGTCGCCCGCGGTGGGTTCCCGGGTGAACCTGGAGCGGGCCGCGCACGTCGGCGACCGCCTCGGCGGGCACATCGTGCAGGGCCACGTCGACGGCACGAGCACCCTGCTGAGCATCACCGACGGGGATGCGTGGCGGGTGCTGCGCTTCACCCTCGATGAGGCGCTCGCCCCGCTGGTCACCGGCAAGGGCTCCATCGCCGTTGACGGCGTCTCCCTCACTGTGAGCGCGATCGGACCGGACTGGTTCGAAGTCTCGCTCATCCCCGAAACACTTCGCGCCACCACCCTGGGCGAGCGCGCCGTTGGCGAGGCCGTCAACATCGAAACCGACATCCTGGCGCGGCACGTTGCGCGCCTGCTGCAGTTCACCGCGGGCCGTTCGAACGATCTGCGCACCACCACCGAAAGGAGCGAGCCATGAGTCTCGCTGACATCCCCACCGCCCTGGATGACCTGCGGGCCGGTAAACCGCTGATCGTCGTGGACGACGAGAGCCGTGAGAACGAGGGCGACGTCATTATCTCCGCCCAACTCGCGACCCAGGAGTGGATCGCCTGGATGGTGCGCCACACCTCCGGCTACATTTGCGCTCCCATGACCAACGAGATCGCCGACCGCCTGGAACTGCCGGTCATGGTGGCCGACAACGAGGACCCGCGCGGCACCAACTACACCGTCAGTGTCGACGCCGCCGACCGGCTCAGCACCGGTATCAGCGCCGCCGACCGCGCGCACACGCTGCGCGTCCTCGCCGACCCCGCATCCAGCCCCACCAGCCTGCACCGGCCAGGCCACGTGCTGCCGCTGCGCGCCATGGAAGGTGGCGTTCGTGTGCGCGACGGCCACACCGAGGCAACCGTCGACCTGCTCACCCTGGCCGGCCTCATCCCGGTCGGCGCGATCTCCGAAATCGTCGCGGACGACGGAGAGATGATGCGACTGCCGGAACTGCTCGCGTTCGGCGAGCGCGAGAACGTCACGGTGATCACCATCGCCGAATTGATCGGTTACCTGGTGCGCACCAACGCCGACACCACGGCGCACAGCATCGCGTCCGTGCCCGAGACTTCCCGGGTGATCTTCGAGGTGGAGACCACGGTGCCGACCGTCTACGGATCGTTCACCATCCGCGCCTACCGGGACCGGATGACCGGAGCTGACCACCTGGCGATCATCTCCGGGGCGCCCAGCAATGGAACCCTCCTCCGGGTGCACTCCGAGTGCCTCACCGGCGAGGTGTTCGGCTCGCTCAAGTGCGAGTGCGGGCCGCAATTGCAATCGGCGCTGGAGACCATCCAGCGCGAGGGCGGTGTGGTCATCTACATGCGCGGCCACGAGGGCAGGGGCATCGGCCTGATCAACAAGCTCAAGGCGTACCGGCTGCAGGAAGACGGGCTGGACACCTTCGACGCGAACCTCGCACTGGGATTGCCGGTGGACGAGCGAGACTACAGTGCAGCCGTCGCCATCCTTGAGGACCTCGGCCTGTCCGAGGTCCGGGTGATCACCAACAACCCCGACAAGGTGCGGCAGTTGCGCGAACGCGGCATCACCGTGACCGAACAGGTGCCGCTGCTGGTCGGCGTCGGACCGCTGAACGCCGGATACCTGGCCACCAAGCGCGACAAGATGGGCCACAAGTTCACCACGGCCAACCCCGTGCCCGGCTCCGGAGACGGGCCGCTGGATGCAGCGCTCGGACGGCTGGGCGCGTCACAGCACCACGGCAAGGGAAAGGAAAGCGCATGAGCGGCGCCGGCGCCCCCCAACACCACACCGACGGCAGCGGCCTCAAGGTCACCATCGTGGCTGGCCGCTGGCACGAGGCGATCGCCGCGGGCCTCCTCGCCGGCGCGCACCGCGTGCTCGACGCCTCCGGAGCCGAGGTCACCGAGGTGCGAGTTCCCGGCAGCTTCGAACTGGCGGTAGCCTGCCAGGCGGCGCTGAACGCCGGGGCGGATGCCGTCGTGGCGCTCGGCGTGATCATCCGCGGCGGAACCCCCCACTTCGAGTACATCTCCGCCGCCGCCACCAACGGACTGACCCAGGTGGCCCTGACCACCGGCAAACCCGTGGGCTTCGGGGTGCTCACCCTCGACGACGAACAGCAGGGACTGGATCGGGCCGGGCTGGAGGGTTCGAAGGAAGACAAGGGCGCCGAGGCGGCCGAAGCGGCGCTGGCGACTGCGCGGGTGCTGCAGCAGCTGAGCGCGTAGACATACGAAGGGGTCCCCGGCCGAGGCCGGGGACCCCTCAGATGGAACGTTGGCGAATCAGCAACCCGTGCCGAACAACCGCGTCCCAGAGTAGTTCACGCAGCTGATGACGTTAGTCGAACCGGCTGACGCGCTGGCGTCTGCAACAATGAACGCGCTCGAAACGGTCAGGTGGTTCGCGGCCACATATGCCTGGGTCCCCGCGTGGGTGCAGTTGACGGTGTAGAGGGCGGTGCGATTGGTGTTCAGATCCGCGTTTCCTAGTTCGTCCCACCTGAACCCGATATTGACGTCCTGGGTTCCTCCTGCGTTCAACGCCGTCGAATCAGCGGCAGGAATCGCAGTAATTGCCTCGGAACCGCCGATAACGCCTCCGGTTGTTTCCGCACCCCAATGGGCGACGAGCGGAATCGACCCCTTGTTCGTCAGAGTCAAGCGGGCCGTGCGCTCCCCCGCGGCAGAGCCGTTGATCGTTCCCAGATCCACCGTCGCGGTGTGACCGCCATCGCTGATGGTGACTCCCCGGTCGCTGCTCGACAGCTGGCAGCCGAAGGTTCCTACGTTAATGCTGGCATTGCCGGTTGTTAGTTAGCGGGCTGGCTCGAAGCGGTAGTACTCGATGCCGCGGTCGTAGAACTCCGGCCCGTTCGAGGTGCCTACTCGATCCACGACAAACTCGTCGTGCACCGGCAGCGCCGGGAAACCGGCGGTGCGGCCGTCGTGCAGGTCAAGGTACTGTTCACGGGTGAGGTCCATCGGATCGCCGAGCGCCGCGGTGAAGTTGATCCGCTTCGCCGCGTCCTCCCAGCCGGGCACCACCCGCATCGGCAGGGCCTCGGCGGCGTCGCCGCTGCCGTAACCGAGCGCGAGCCACTGCTGGCCGGCGATGTCGAGCGACTGAGCTGCCGCGTGCTGCAGGCCGGCCGCCAGCCACGCCGGCAGGGCGGCGGTGTACAGATTGCCCAGGTCACGCATCGCTTCGGCGCCCAGGCCCAGCTTGCCGTCAACCAGGATGCGCCAGGTGTCCGTCTTCAGCAGGTACTGACGCAGGAGCCTCGCCAGCGGGAACACGTCTCCGGTGTCCTCGCCGCGCACCCCGTAGCCACGGAACGGGGACGGCGCCAGCAGCTCGGCGATCAACGGTTCGGCGTCCAGTCCGGCATCCGCAGCGTAGTGCCGCAGCTGCGCCTGACCCTGCTCACCGTCGGCGGCGAGCGCGAACAGGTAGGACATCACCCAGCCGGTCGCCGGCATCCTGTGGTAGGGACGGTGCATGAACACAGCGTCGACCTCGCTGAAGAAGTCCACGCCGCGGCCCGGGCGCTTGGCGAGCATGGCCGCCATCGCGTGGTGGGTGGCGTCGATGTAGCAACTAGTCGAGTACCGGCCGTTGAACACGGGCAGATCCTGCATCTGACCGTCATCACGCGGCGGCTGACGGAACCGGGCGAACGGTTTGCGGAAGTCCACGACGCGGTAGTCGGAGTCGCTGCCGGCACCGGCCAGGTCCACCTCCAGCAGCTTCGCGTCGCCCTCGACGAGCATCGCCACCGCTCCGGCGCCCTGGGTGGGCTCCCCGCTGGAGCCGATCGCGTACTCGGCGATGTCGGCGGAAACCACGATCGCCTGCCGGCCGACGCCATCCGTCGCCAGGTAGCGCAGTGCCGCCTTCAGCGCGTACACCCCGCCGAGGCAGGCCTGCTTGAACTCCGGAACCTCGCAATTGCGGGACAGTTCCGGCTTACCGGACGCCACCAGGGCGTCGTTGATCATGCCCTTGAGGATGACCGCGCCGGCCGAGTTGTCGCTTGATGATTCGGTGCCGAACGCGAGCAGCCCCACCTGCGTTGGATCGATGTCGTAATCCTGGATCAGCCGCCACACCGCGTTGGCCGCGAGCGTGTAGACGCTTTGCCGCGGGCCGCGCATCCGGAACGAACGACCGACGACGCCCCGCACCTTGTTCCAGGGCTCGTCGTTCCACCGGCACCAGTCTTCCAACTGCACCCGATACGGTGGCAAATACAGGGACAGACCGCTGATTCCAGGTGTCAAGCTGCTCTCGTTCCGATTCTCGTAGCCATTCGGCCGTAGCTGAAACCGCGTGCCGACCGACACTCAGCCGATTTTAGCAAGCCCCGGAAGGGCACCGCTAAAATGTCGTGGAGGCGATCGGAGCACCACTGTGGAGAAACCCATCGGCGGTGGAAGCACCGCCGCGGCGCGCGCACACAGCAACATCGCCCTCATCAAGTACTGGGGAAAACGCGACACCGCGTTGAACCTCCCGGCCGTGGGCTCAATCTCCGTCACGCTCGACGCTCTGCGCACCCAGACCGCCGTAGCGTTCGGCTCCGAAGGAGACGACGAGCTGGTGCTGGACGGCGAGCGGGTGTCTGCGCAGCGGGCCCAGCGGATGCTCGACCTCGTGCGGGAGCGCGCCGGCATCCGATCCGCGGCCACGGTGACCTCCACCAACAACTTCCCCACCGGCGCGGGCCTGGCCTCGTCGGCCTCGGGGTTCGCCGCACTCGCCGTTGCCGCCTGTGCGGCGGCGGGCGTCGACGCGTCATTGACGGAACTGTCCATCCTGGCTCGGCGCGGCTCGGGGTCGGCCGCCCGGTCGATCTTCGGCGGCTTCGTGGAACTGCACGCCGGAGTGGCCCCCGACGGAAGCGATGCGTTCGCCGAACCGATCCTGGACGCCGCCGACTGGCCGTTGTCGGTGGTGGTCGCGATCACCTCCCGGGAGGCGAAGAGCGTCTCATCGACCGCCGGCATGGGACGTAGCGCTGCAAGCTCTCCGTTCTACCCGGCCTGGACCGACACCGCCGAGCAGGACCTCGCGGACATGCGCTCGGCGATCGCCGCCCGGGACTTCGCCAGAGTGGGCGAACTGGCCGAATACAGCTGCCTCAAACTGCACGCACTGATGCTCACCACCCGACCGGCTCTGGTCTACTGGAACGCCGCCACGGTCGCCGCCATCCATGCCGTGCGCGACTTGCGCGCCGGCGGCATCCCGGTCTACTTCACCATCGACGCCGGCCCGCAACTGAAGGCACTGTGCGCCCCGGCGGATGCCGCCACCGTGGCGGCCGCGCTGGCCGCCGTGGCCGGAGTGCAGGAAACCCGCACCAGCGGCCTCGGCCGCGGCGCGCACCTGGTGCCTGCACCGTGACGGACATCGTCGCCTCGGCTCCCGGCAAACTCTTCCTGCTCGGCGAGTACGCGGTGCTCGAGGGGGCACCGGCGCTACTCACCGCCGTCGACCGTCGCGTCAGCGTCACGATCACGAGGCCGGAGACCGCATCCTGGCAACTGCATGCGCCCGACCTCGGCCTGCCCGAGGTGCATTTGGGCGAGGACGGTGCCCTACCGACGTCGCTTCCCGCCCCCGCGCGCGCCACGCTGCGGCTGTTCGACGCGGTGCGCGCCGCCGTCGCAGGGCAACCGAACGCATCCGTGCCGCGCAGCCTGACCATCACCACCGACAGCAGTGCGCTGTCCCAGGATGGTCACAAGCTCGGCCTCGGCTCCAGCGCGGCCGTGGCGGTCGCCCTCACCGCTGCGCTGGCACGCGCGGCCGGGTTGAGGCTGGATCGGGCCGAGGTGTGCGGGCTGGCCAGTTCGGCGCATCGGGCCGCACAGGATGGCGCGGGCAGCGGCGGCGACGTCGCGGCCAGCACCTACGGCGGCCTGCTCAGCTTTGTCAGGGAGGACAGCCCGGCTCCGCTGCACTGGCCCACCGGATTGACCATGATGGTCGTGATCACCGGAACCGGCAGCAGCACCAGCGAACTGGTGCGCCGCGTCGGCGACTACGCCCACCGGGACCCCACCGGCTACCGCGTCGACCTCGCCCGACTGACCGGCCTGGCGGAGCGCGCGCACGTCGCCCTCCGCTCGGCTGACCGGTTCCTCGAACTGGCGGGCGACTACTTCGACGCACTGCGCCTGCTGGATGTCCACGCGCACGCCGGCATCGTCACCGAACGGCACCTGGAGTTGCACGCGCTGGCGCGACGGCACTCTGCCGTGTTCAAGACCTCCGGGGCAGGCGGCGGCGATGTAGGGTTGGCCTTCAGCCGCAGTGGCGCCCCGGCGCGTGAACTGGCGGCATCCCTTGCCGCCGCTGGGGCGGATGTGGTGCCGCTCGGCTTCGGCGCCGCCGGACTCGAGGACGGAATATGAGACAGTCCCGCATCCCCAAGTTCTACCAGTTGTCCGTGAAGGACCGGTTGCGCGCCCTCGTCGAGCGCGGCCTGCTCAGTGATGCCGATTACGACGCACTGAGCTCGGGAACGTACCTGCTCGACGTGGACAAGGCCGACCGGCTCACCGAGAACGTGATCGGCGTGTTCTCGATGCCGCTCGGGCTCGGCCTGAACTTCCACATCAACGAGCTGGACTACCTGGTGCCCATGGTGGTGGAGGAGCCGTCGATCATCGCGGCGGTGAGTTCTGCTGCCCGGCTGGTGCGCCGAGCCGGCGGTTTCACGAGCGTCGCCGACACCCCGATGATTCTCGGCCAGGTTCAGGTGCTCGACGTGACCGACCCGGAACGGGCGCGAACTAATCTGTTGCTGCGCACGCAGGAGATCCTGGATATCGCCAACAGCCAGCATCCGAACATGGTGCTGCGCGGCGGCGGTGCCAAAGACGTCGAGGTGTTCCTCCGTGGCGACACCGCCGAACACGGCGAACTGGTCGTGGTGCACCTGGTGGTGGACAGCTGCGACGCCATGGGGGCCAACCTGGTCAACACGATGTGCGAGGCGGTGGCGCCGCTGATCGAGGAGATCACCGGCGGGCACGTGTTCCTGCGCATCCTGTCGAACCTCACCGACCGGGCCATCGTGCGCGCCCGAGCGGTGATCCCGACGGCCCGGCTCGGCTCCGGTGACTTCTCCGGCGAGCAGGTGCGCGACGGCATCATCCTGGCGAACGAGTTCGCGCAGCTGGATGCGCACCGGGCGACGACGCACAACAAGGGCATCATGAACGGCATCGACGCCGTGGCGATCGCCACCGGGAACGATTGGCGGGCCATCGAGGCGGCCGCGCATGCTTACGCGGCGCGCAGCGGCCGCTACTCACCGCTGACCACCTGGACCAGCAACGAGGACGGCGACCTGGTCGGCGAGCTGGAGTTGCCGCTCAAGGTGGGCACCGTCGGCGGGCAGGTGGAGTCGAACTCCGCGGTGCGAATCGCCTACGGCATCCTGGGGACCACCTCCGCGGTCGAACTGGCGCAGGTGATGGCGGCGGTGGGCCTGGCCCAGAACCTGGCGGCGCTGAAGGCGCTGTCGACGGAGGGCATCCAGCCGGGTCATATGCGCCTGCACGCGCGCAGCGTCGCGGTCGCGGCTGGAGCTACGGGAGAAAGGTTCGCCGAGGTGGTGGAGAAGCTGGTCGCCAGCGGGGAGATCAAGGTGTGGAAGGCGCGGCGCATCCTGGAGGCCATTGAAGCGGCCGACAGCGCCAGAACGGCCGGCGGCGAGGACCTCACCTCCGCCCCGAAGACCGCGCCGATTCCGCACATCGGCAAGGCGGGATTCGGCAAGGTCGGCTTCGGCAAGATCATCCTGCTCGGCGAGCACTCGGTGGTGTACGGGTACCACGCGATCGCGGCACCGATCGGACTGTCGATCCGGGCGAAGGTCACCCCTCAGCCGGCCGGAGTCGAACTGATCATCCCTGGCGGGGGTGCCGCGGCCCGCGAGTCGGCCGACTCCGACCTGCCGGTACGGGTCACCGCGCTGATCACCCAGCGGCTGGGCATCGAGAACCAGGGCATGCGGGTTGAGGTGTTCCCCGACCTGCCACGGGCCAGCGGGCTGGGTGCCTCCGCGGCTCTCGCAGTCGCGGTGATCCGCGGCATGGCCGACTGTTTCAGCATCCCGCTCACCGACGCGCAGGTGAGTGCGCTGGCGTTCGAGTGCGAGCAGATCGTGCACGGTACCCCCTCCGGCATCGACAACACGGTGGCCACATTCGGCCGGCCGATTCTGTTCCGCAAGGCGATCGGCGCGGGCGGGCCGGAGATCTCGGATGTGGTACCGCCGCATCCGCTGCCCGTCATCATCGGTCTCACCGGCGTGCGCTCGCTCACGGCGCGCACGGTCAGTCTGGTGCGTACGGCGTGGACGAAGAATCCGTCCCGCTACGACGGCATTTTTACCCAGATCGACGCTCTGGCGCTCGCGGGGGCGGATGCGTTGCGCCGTGGCGACGTGGCGGAATTGGGCGACCTGATGAACCTCAACCAGGGCCTGCTCAATGCGTTGCAGGTGTCCAGCCCCGAGATCGAGACGTTGGTGGATCTCGCCCGTCGGGCTGGAGCGCTCGGCGCCAAGCTGACCGGCGGCGGGGGCGGCGGCGCGATCATCGCCGTCGCCGAACCGGACCGTACCAAGTCGATCGCCACGGCGATGCGACGGGCCGGGTTCGACACCTACCTCACCGAGATCCGCTAGCCTGCGCCGATAGAATGGCGCGGTGAGGGCCAACCGATGACCGAACCGGCCGACCGGTTCAAACGCGATTTCCGCGCAGGGTGTACGGCGTCGGCTCGGAGCCGGATGCCCGGTTCACGTTGGCCAATGAGCGCACCTTTCTGGCCTGGATCCGCACCTCGCTGGCGCTGATCGCCGTCGGCGTCGCCCTGGAGGCCTTCGCCCTGCCGATCGCGCCGGGTTTCCGGCTCGGCGCGTCGCTGCTGCTGATCGGGCTCGGCATCCTCGCCCCGCTGCAGGCCTGAATGGGTTGGATGTCGGTGGAGCGGGCGTTGCGTCTGGAACGCCCGTTGTCGCCGCCCGGATTGGCCGGACTGATCGCAATCGGCGTCGCGCTCGCCGGAATGCTGCTCGGTGTGGGTCTTCTGCTGTCGTGACCGACCCGCTGGATCGCCCGTTCGACGCCGGTTTGCAGGCGGAGCGCACCGCGCTGGCCTGGCAGCGGACCATCCTTGCGTTTGCCATCGCGTTCCTGGTCGCCGCCCGTCTGCTGGTCGGCGTGTTCTGCTCGCTCAGCTTCCTGCTGGCCGCGATCGGTCTGGTCGCCACGACCGCGCTGTTCCTGCTCGGTCACCGGCGCTACCGGTTCGCCCACACCATGCTGGTGCGCGCCCGTGGTGCTCGGGTGCCGTTCAGCAGCGCCGTGCCGTTGTACGTGTGGGTGCTCACCACGTCCGTGCTGGCCGGATGTGGCCTCGCGTTCGCCCTCATCGCCGCACCGGGCTAGCGCGACCGGGTCAGTCCAGGAACAGCTTCCGCAGCCGGTGCGTGGTGAACACCATGCCGACCAGGGCCAGCACCGCGTAGTAGAGCACGTGCCACACCATGCCGATTCCCAGCACGCCGGTGGTCAGGCCGCGCACCAGTTCCACCCCGTGCCACAGCGGCAGCGCCTGGATCACCAACTGGATCGGCTGGGCGTACACGGTGATCGGAAAGAAGGTCGCCGAGAACAGGAACATCGGCAGCAGCACGAACGTGATCCAGTCCATCTGCTGGAACGTTTTCATGTAGCTGGTGATCGCCATGCCCAGGCTGGCGAAGCCGAACGCGATGAGCATCACCGCCGGCAGGGCGAGCAGCGCCGTCCAGGACAGGTTCAGCCCGAGCATCTGCATCACGATCATGAACCCGCACGAGTAGATCGCTCCGCGCAGCAGCGCGAGCGAAATCTCGCCGAGCGCGACATCCAGCGGGCCGAGCGAGGTGGTGAGCATCCCCTCGTACAACTTGGCGTACTGCATCTTGAAGAACACGTTCCAGGTGGAGTCGTACACCGCACCGTTCATCGCCGACACCGCCAGCAACGCCGGGGCGATGTAGGCGGCGTAGGACACCTGGATGCCATCGGCCGTCGCCACCGTGCCTACCAGGCCGCCGAGGCCGATGCCCATGGACAGCAGGTAGAACACCGGCTCGAAGAATCCGCTGAGCACCACCCAGTAGTTGGTGCTCTTGGTCGCCAGCAGCCCGCGTCGCACCACCGAGCGGGCGTTGCCGGCATAGAGCGCACCGATCAGACCGACCCGGCGCCGGGCATCCGGCCGCACCGGCGCGAAGGTGACGCTCACTTGTTCAGCCTCCTCGTCACGACCGACTGGGTGAGTTTCCAACCGATCACCGTGAGCACCGCCAGGTAGACCACGTGCACCACCGAGAGCCAGAACGGCTCGGCGTACCCATAGGCGAACACCCGGCCGAGCTGCGTGCCGTGCCACAGCGGCGAGATCCAGCCGATCCACTGCAGAAAGCCGGGTAATTGCGTCAGCGGGAAGAACGTGCCGGAGAACAGGAACATCGGGGTGATTCCAAACCGCATGATCATCGCCATCTGGCCCTTGTCCTCCTCCACGCGCGAGGAATACGACATGATCAGGGTTCCGACCGCCAGACCCGTCGCCGCGGATGCCGGCACGGCCAGGACCCCGAATCCGGAGGGGACCGCGCCGAAGAACAGCATCACCACGTAGTAGATGACGCAGGTGGGCAGCATCCTGGCCAGCATGCCGATCACCACTCCGTTGACGATCTGGTTGCCGGAGATGGGTGCCGCGTTCATGGCGTAGAAGATCGGGTTCCACTTGAAGCTCATCATCACCGGGTAGGTCGACTCCTCGGCGGCGACCGTGACGGCGGCGGAGGCCAGCAGCGCCGGTGCGACGAACACCAGGTAGCTCACCTCGCCGACCCCGGTCGGGACCAGGCTGGCCAGGCCCACCCCGAGCGCGAACAAGTAGACGAGGGGATTGCCGACGCTGGTGAACACCACGGTCTGCGCGTAGGCGCGCATGCTCCGGATGCGGTGCTCCGCCACGTACCAGGAGCCGTACCGGCGCGGCTTCAGGCCACCGGCGGTCGCCGAACTCACGGTCATTCGATCAGGCTCCTGCCGGTCAGCCGGAGGAACACGTCCTCCAGGCTGGAGCGCCGCACCAGGCTCGTCAGCGGTTCGAATCCGAGCGCGGCGATCCGGGCCAGCTCGCTGTCGCCGTCGGAACTGTAGATCAGCACGCGGTCGGGAAGCACCTCAACCCGGTCGCCGACATCCTTCAGCCGGTGCGCCGCCTGCGCGTTCTTGTCCGAGCCGAACCGCAACTCGAGCACTTCGCGGCTGGAGTATTGCCTGATCAGGCTCTGCGGCGACCCCTCCGCCATGATGGTGCCCTTGTCGACCACGACGAGCCGGTCGCACAGCTGCTCAGCCTCGTCCATGTAGTGGGTGGTGAGCACCAGGGTGGTGCCGGCCTCCTTGAGCCGGAACAGCCGGTCCCACAGGATGTGCCGCGCCTGCGGGTCCAGACCCGTGGTGGGCTCATCCAGCAGCAGGATGCGCGGCTCGTTGATCAGGGCACGGGCGATGGTGAGCCGCCGTTTCATGCCGCCGGAGAGGTCGTCCACCTTGGATTTCGCGCGGTCGGACAGCTGCGCGAACTCGAGCAGCGCATCCGCCCTCCTGCCCGCAGTCTTGTTGCTCATGCCGAAGTAGCGGCCGTACACGATGAGGTTGTCGCGCACCCGCAGTTCGATGTCCAGGTTGTCGGCCTGCGGCACGACGCCCAGCTGGGATCGCACCTCGGGGCCGTAGCGGTCCGGGTCGAGGCCGAGTACCTCCAGGGTGCCGCCGCTGCGGGTGGAGACGGCCCCGATCATCCGCATGGTCGTCGACTTGCCCGCGCCGTTCGGGCCGAGGAAGCCGAACGACTCCCCCGGAGCAATCTGGAACGAGATCCCGTCGACGGCCACGAAGTCCTGGTATCTCTTGGTGAGACCGCTGGCGCTGATGACCGGAGCGTTCAGCATGGTTTGTGACACGACTGTAGAGCTTAATCGGTGCTGCCGGCGCGGCGTATCCCCAGGTGCGCAGGCCGCAGAATAGAACGGTGAGCACAACAGCAACACCGCGCCGACGTCGCTTCTCCGCCAAACCCGACGACGGCCCGCGCGCCACGTTCAGCCAACTGCTGCCCTACCTGTTCGAGCACAAGAAGGTGCTCTCGGTCGTGATCGGACTGAGCATCCTGGGCGCGGCGGCGTCACTGGCCCAGCCGCTGCTCGTGAGCCAGGTGATCACCGTGGTGCAGAACGCGGGACCGCTCGGCGGGCTGGTCTGGACGTTGGTGCTGCTGGTCGTGCTGTCCGGGCTGATCACCGGCTACCAGCACTACCTGCTGCAGCGCACCGGCGAGGGCGTCGTGCTCTCCAGCCGGCGCAAGCTGGTGGGACGGATGCTGCGCCTGCCGATCCGCGAGTTCGACACCCGCCGCACCGGCGATCTGGTCTCCAGGGTCGGCTCGGACACCACACTGCTGCGGGCCGTGCTCACCCAGGGGCTCGTCGACGCGATCGGCGGAGCGCTCACCTTCACCGGCGCTGTGGTCGCCATGGCGATCATCGACCCGGTACTGCTCGGCCTCACCGCGCTGGTGATCGCGGTGTCCGTCGTGGTCGTCGTGACGCTGTCTGGTCGCATCCGGATCGCCAGCCGGAAGGCGCAGGAGAAGGTCGGCGACCTGGCCGCGTCCGTGGAGCGCGCCATCACGGCGGTACGCACGGTGCGGGCATCCGGGGCCACCGATCGCGAGATCGCCGCAGTGGAGCAGGATGCCGAGGGCGCCTGGCGGATGGGCCTGAAGGTCGCGAAGATCTCGGCCCTGGTGGTGCCGGTGGCCGGGATCGCGATGCAGGTGTCGTTTCTGGTGGTGCTGGGCGTCGGCGGGTTCCGGGTCGCCAGCGGGGCGATCACGGTGGCGTCGCTGGTGGCGTTCATCCTGTTCCTGTTCATGATGATCCTGCCGCTGGGCACCGCGTTCGGCGCCGTCACCTCGGTGAACGCGGCGCTCGGTGCGCTGGGGCGCATCCAGGAGATCATCGACCTGCCCGCCGAGGAGGACGGCGACACCGCCCTGGCGCTGGATGCCTCGCCGGCTCGGGCCTCGGATGCCGGGATCGAATTCGAGGACGTCGTGTTCGGGTACGCGGGGGCGCCGGCCGACGTCCACCCGCTCGAGCCAGGGACGCGCACCGCGAAGCCCAACTCCGTTCCCGCCGAGCTTGAGTCCGCACCGGCCCAACCCTCCGGTGTGCTGCACAGCGTGAGCTTCACGGCGCAGCGCGGCAAACGCACCGCCTTGGTCGGGCCGTCCGGGGCGGGCAAGAGCACCATCCTGGCGCTGATCGAGCGGTTTTACGATCCGGAGTCCGGTGTGGTGCGGGTCGGCGGCACCGACATCCGAGCACTGGATCGCACCGCCCTGCGCGCGCAGATCGGGTACGTCGAGCAGGACGCGCCCGTGCTCGCCGGGTCGCTGCGCGAGAATCTCAAGCTCGGGTCGCCGGACGCCACCGACGCGCAGTGCATCGAGGTGCTGCACGCGGTGAACCTCACCGAGGTGCTCGACCGCGACGAGAAGGGGCTGGATGCTCCGGTGGGCGAAGAGGGAGTGATGCTCTCCGGCGGGGAGCGTCAGCGGCTGGCGATCGCCCGCACGCTGCTCGCCGCGCCGCCGATTCTGCTGCTGGATGAGTCGACCTCCAACCTGGACGGACTCAACGAGCAACTGCTGCGGGAGGCGATCGACGCGGTGGCGGAGAACCGCACGCTGCTGGTGATCGCGCACCGGCTGTCGACCGTGGTCGACTCGGACCAGATCGTGGTACTCGACCACGGTCGGGTCGTCGGCGTCGGCACGCATTCCGAGCTGGTCGCCTCCACCCCGCTCTATCGCGACCTGGCGAAGCACCAGCTCCTGGTCTGACCCCAACCCGTCTCAAGGAAAATCTGTCGGTAAGGCCCCCGGATGCCGGTGGTGCGGTCCCGTGTGGTCAGTTTTTCCTTGAAACGGGTTCTGCTAGACGGGGACGCGGGTGCGACGGCGGAGCAGGACGGCATCGCTGACCAGCATCAGCACGATGCCTGCGAGCGCCACGCCGACGTAGACGAACGGGAGAACCTCGATGCCGAAGGTGTCCAACAGGTGACCGCCGATGAACGCTCCGCCGCCGATCGCAACGTTGAACGCGGTAGTGAAGTAGGCGGCCGCCGAATCCCGCAGCCGAGGCGACGCCACCATCAGCAGCCGCGTCTGCAGCATGGCCGGGGCTCCGCCGAACGCGGCACCGAACACGACCAGGGCCACGATGACCAGCCAACTCAGACTCGGGAACAATCCCATGACCAGCACCGCGGCGGCCACCGCGAGAAACGCGCCGACCAGGCCCAACCTGGGAAACCGGACGCCGATCCATCCGGCCAGGAACAGGCCGATGGCACCGGCCCCGCCGTACACAAACAGCAGGGTGCTCACCGACGACTCCGGGAATCCGTTCACGCCGATGAAGAACGGCACGATGTAGGTGAAGAAGATGTTGTGCCCCATCATCACCACCCCGGTGATCGCGCAGACGAACGCGATCGCCGGCAGGCTGGGGTCGCGCAACAGCGGCAGCGGAATCTCACCGGTGGCCACGCGCACGATGTGGTGCACCGCTGGCAGGTACAAGGCGACGAGCACCGCCAGCAACACCATCGCGCCGCAGGTCACCCCGAACGCCAGCCGCCAACCGAGCGCGTGGCCGAGGGCGGTGCCCAGCGGCACACCCAGCACGAACGCGGCGCTGGCGCCCGCCGCGGTGACCGCAATGGCGCGGCCGAGTTGTTCCTTCGGCACCAGGTGGGCGGCGTAGGCGCCGACGACGGCCCAGAACAGTCCGTGTGCGAGTCCGCCGATGACCCGCGAGACGATGACGATCTCATAGTTCGGCGCCACAGCGGTGAGCAGGTTGCTGAGCGCGAACCCGATCAGCACGACGACGACGAGGGTTTTGCGCGGGTAGTTCCGGGTCAGCGCGGTCATCGGCGCCGCGGTGATCACCACCACGCCGGCGAAGATTGTGACGAGGAAGCCGATCCGCGACTCCGAGACGCCCAGTCCGCGGGACATGTCCGGCAGCAGACCGGTGGGTAGCACCTCGCTGGTCACCGAGAGGAAGATCGCGCCGGCCAGAACAAGCAGGCCGAGCCAGGGCAGGCCGGCGGCGGCAGGCTTCTGATCGGTGACGCTGTCGGACGCGCGCATCGCGCTGTACTTTCCCTTTTTTCAGACGTGGAGCGCTCGCCGCCCGCGGGATGCCGCGACCCATGCCGCATCACGGTCAACGATACCCGGCGCACCCTGGATGCGTGCCAACCTTGACGCCGCCCCCGCGCCCGGTGTAGACCGATAGGTCTATAGAGAACGTTCTCGCTGGTCCTACCAGTCGTTCGCACCAACGGGACGAAAGGAGTCGTCAATGTTGACCACAAGACGCGAGTCCCGGCCCAGGATTCGGATGATCATCGCGGCCTTTGCCGCTGTGGTCACAGCCGGAACTCTCAGCTCCCCGGTCGTCGCGGCACCGGCCTCCGCCAGCCCTTTGACCGAAGGGAGCACCTCCGCGCCGCAAATCGTGCCGAAACCGGTGTCGCTGACCGCGGGCAACGGCCACTTCACCATGACGAAGAAGACCGCCATCGTGGCATCCGGTGCCGCCCGGTCCATCGGCCAGTTCCTCCGCACCACGCTGCGGCCGGCCACCGGGTTCCCACTGCCGGTGACGGAACGCAGCGCCGAACAGGGCGACATCACCATCGAACTCGCCGACCCCGGCACACTGCAGGGCGACACCTTCGGCGAGGGTTACCAACTCGACGTCACGACGGCGACCGTATCGCTGAAGGCGACCACGCTGCACGGTCTGTTCAACGGTGTGCAGACGATCCGCCAGCTGCTGCCCGGCTGGATCGCCAGCCCCACCGCACAGCCGGGCCCGTGGACGATTCCCGCCGCCCAGATCACCGACTATCCGCGATACCAATACCGCGGCTTGATGCTCGACATCGCCCGGCACTACCAGACTCCACAGGCGGTCGAAACGCTGATCGATGAGGCGGCCGCGGCCAAGATCAACACGCTGCACCTGCACCTCAGCGACGATCAGAGCTTCCGAATCGTCATCAACGGATTCCCCAACCTGACAGAAATCGGAGCGCAGGGCTCTGTGGGTACCGACGGCCGAACGATGGACCCGGGCGGGTTCTGGACCCAGGCGCAGTTCTCCGAGGTCGTCGCCTATGCGGCCGCGCGATTCATCACCGTGGTCCCCGAGGTGGACACACCTGGACACACCAACGCGATCATCATGTCCGAGTACAACGACACGGCGAATCCGATGCTGAACGGCACTCCGGCCGACATCAACTGCAGCACTAAGAATCCACCGGAGTGGAACTACACGGGACAGGTCGGGTACAGCGCCCTGTGCCCGGACAGCGACAACACCTATTCGATCCTCACCGCCATCATCGAGCAGTTGACCGCGCTTTCTTCCAGCCAGTACTACAACATCGGCGGCGACGAAGTGCCCACGAGCGTGCTCAGTCAGGAGCAATACGCCAGCCTGGTCAATCGCGAGGCGGGGATCGTCGCCGAGCAGGGCAAGACCGTGATGGGCTGGGCCGAAATCGCCGGAGCCGGCACCGACTTGCCGGCCGGCTCGGTCGCCGAATACTGGAACCCGGCATCCGGGTCTGCCAGCGGCACCACATCCGGCACCGAAGCGGTGCAGAAGAACATGAAGATCGTGATGGCGCCGGCCAACCATGCCTACCTCGATCAGAAGTACGCGCGGAACACACCGTCGGACCTTGGCTTGACCTGGGCCTGCGGTAGGAACGGTTGCGACGTCGATCAGTTCTACAACTGGGAGCCCAGCAGCTATGTCGCCGGAGTGACCGATGACAATGTGATCGGCGTGGAAGGCGCGCTGTGGAGCGAGACGGTCACCAGCCTCAGCGACGCGCAGTATCTGGTCTTCCCGCGGCTTTTCGCGCTCGCTGAGCTGGCCTGGTCGCCCAAGGTGGAACGCACGCTGGACAGTGCGGCCTACCAGGACTTCCTCCAGCGGCTGTCCGCCCAGAGCACCAGGCTCCAGGCGGCGGGAACCAACTTCTTCCCCTCCGCCGAGGTATCCTGGCCGCTGGACGGCATCGGCGTACTACCGGGCGACCACGGCACCACCATCGTGAATAGGCCGCTGGCGAGAGTGTCGGCCCCGGGGGTTGAGGCGAGCGTCATCACCGCGACGATCCAGTGGGGCGACGGCACAACATCCGCCGGGACGGTCAGCGGAACAGCCGCAACCGGCACCTCGGTCAACGGGCTCTACACGATCTCGGGCAGTCACCGGTATGAGCACGACGGCCATGCCTTCAGCGCCAGCGTCACGGTGATCGCCCCCGACAGAGCGCCACTGACCATCCCGATCACACTGGATCAGTAGTCGCCGGAACCCTCCGAGCCCACGATCGCGGCGCCCAGCGCACCGACGGTCGCGGGGTCCGGGACCAGCACCACGCGATTGGACAGCCCCAAGGACGCGAGGAATACCGAATCCAGTGCGTCCCGATCCAGGCTTGTCGCGACTGCTGACCGCAGCCGGTCCCCCGCTGATGCGAGTCCTCCGCCGAGCACCACCGTACCGACGTCAACGGTGAGCACGAGAACCTTGACGGCGGTGGCGACCCGGTCCGCGACCACGCCAAGCACGCGGCTGGCGGCCGGGTCGCCATCCTCGACCGCGGACAACAGGCTGGTTATGGCGCTGCCGCTTTTCGTCGGCCACTCCCGCGCCACGGCGGCACCGGAGGCGCTGGTCTCAAGACATCCGCGTTGGCCACACGAACACAGGTGACCCTGCGGGTCGACCGGAATGTGGCCGATCTCTCCCGCCGTGCCGGAGTTGCCGCGCCAGAGCCGGCCGCCGAGCACCAGGCCGGCAGCCAGCCCCGTGCCCAGATTCAGGTACGCCAGAGGCGTGGTCGGATGGTTCATCTGCTTCGAGGCTCCCAGAGTGGCAGCCTTCACGTCGTTTTCTAAAGTGATGCACACTCCCAGACGGTGCCGGATACGCGCCCTCAGATCCAAATGTTCAACACCGATATTGAGCGCGTGCGAGACGGTGCCCGCGCGTGCATCGACCGCCCCTGGGATCCCCACGCCGACACCCGCAAAGCCGTCCACTTCGATACGCAGCTTCGCGGCCACGTCGACGAGTCCGCCTACCACCGCGTCGACCACCCGATCCCCACCTTTTCCGGTGGGCGCTCGTGTCTGGGCTGCGATGTTGCCGTCCACGTCGACCACGATCGTGTGGGTTTTCGTCCCACCGACATCCACGCCTGCCCAGTACTTCACACGGGCTCCCTTGCTCGACGCGGGCCCAGAGCTCACGTAACATCCAAATTCAAACTATGAATCTCCAACATTGCCATATATAGTTCCAATATCGGAATGCACCCCAACGGAAGAGGTGGCGGCAGAGTGGACGGTCTCAGGCTGGGAGTGGTCGGGGCGGGACTACGCGGCAGGATGTTTGCCGACGTGATCGCCGACATCCCGGGGGTCGAGTTTGTCGGCTTTGCGGATCCGTTCCACGCCACACCGCAGCTCGCGGTCGCCGGCCGACCGAAGCGACTGTTCGGCAGCACCAGTGAACTGCTGGACCACGGCCGCCCGGATGCCGTGATCCTCGCCACGCCGGATCACGCTCATGCCGCTCCCGCCGTCGAAGTCGCGCAGCGCGGCGTCGCGATGATGCTGGAGAAACCCATCGCCACCACGATCGACGATACGCGCGCGATCCAAGACGCGGTGCGACGCGGTGGGGCCCCGTGCATGGTCGCCTTCGAGAACCGTTGGAACCCACCGTTCGTGAAGATCCACGAACTCGTCCAGTCGTCAGCGTTGGGCACGCCGGTCTTCCAGTCCGCTAACCTCAGCAACACCTACCACGTGGCCACGAACATGCTCGGTTGGGCAGCATCCAGTTCGCCGCTGTGGTTTCTGATGCCGCACACCGTCGATCTGGTGATGTGGCTCGGCGGGTCACCCATCCGCACCGTGATGGCCACCGGCAGCAAGGGCCTGCTCGCGGCTCGCGGCGTCGACACCTGGGATGTCGTGCACGTCATGGCGGAATTGGAGAACGGTTCCACCGCAACGCTCACCTCCGCGTGGGTGCTTCCCGACGGCGCCCCATCCATCGTGGACTTCACCTACGAACTGGTAGGCAGCACCAGCAGTGTGCGAACCGACATCGGGCGGAGCGGCATCGAGCATTTCACAAACCGGCACGCCACCATCGGAACACTCGACGCGAAGCAGAACGGCACGGACACCTCCGCCCCGGCCTGGATGGCCCGCAGCTTCGTGCACAGCATCATGAGCGGATCACCGGTACCGACCACCATCGCGGATGGGATAGCGGTAAACGACGTGCTCTTCGCAATCGAGCGCGCACTATCCTCCGGTCGCACCGAATACGTCACTGCCCTGAACTAACCACCAAGAAAAGGAAACCCACATGAAGAAGAACACCGCATTGCGCCTCGGCGCGGTTCTGGTCGCCGGGTCACTGGCACTGGCCGGATGCAGCTCGAACGACCCTGCCCCACCGAGCGACACCAACGTCGATTCCGCCGTGGAGCAATGGGCCGCCGACATCAAGAAGGAGCACGGCGGAAGCACCGTGACGATCGCGGCGCAGACCCACCCGAGCACCGAATCAATGCAGAAGATGACCGCGAAGTTCGAAGAACTCACGGGAATCAAGGTCGTCTGGGACATCGTCGACCAGAACAGCCTGAAACAGAAGATCGAACTGGACTTCCAGAGCGGAAACAGCGCATACGACGTCAACATGATCGACAGCTTCTGGCTCAGCGGCTTCACCGAGAAGGGTGTCGTAGACGACATCACCTCCCGGGTGAGCGACGCGAAGCAGACACCCGCGTTCTTCGACTACGAAGACATCCTGCCGGCTTACCGGGAGGGTCTGGACAAGTATGACGGGAAGACCTACGGCGTGCAGATCGCCGGCGAATCCCGCTTCCTCGGGTACCGCACCGACCTGTTCAAGAAATACGACAAGCAGCCGCCGAAGACCATGGACGAGTTCCTGGAACTCGCCAAGTTCTTCAACGGCAAGGAACCAGGCCTCTACGGGGTGGCCATGCGCGGCCAGAAGGGCATCCACTTCACCTCGGGGATGATGACCCTGATGTACCAGTTCACCGAGGGCTTCTTCGACCCGGCCACGGGTGAGAACCAGGTCGACTCCGCCGACAACGTCAAGGCGCTCGAATACTACGTCGAACTGTTGAAGAACGCTCCGAGCGACGTCGGCAGCTACACCCACGAGGAAGCGCTCTCGGCGTTCATGTCGGGCCACGCCGCGATGTGGTTCGATGCCACCGCCATCGCCCCATCGATCCTCGACAAGGACCAGTCCACCGTCGTCGACAAGGTAGCCTTCGCCGGACCTCCGGAGGGTCCGAAGGGCACCTTCGGCGCATTGGCCGGCTGGAGCCTCGGCATCGCCAACAAGAGCAAGAACAAGGATGCCGCCTGGGCATTCGTCACCTACATGACGTCGAAGTCCATGGCACCGACCTACATGGAAAACGGCGGCGTACCCACGCGAACCAGTGTGTTGGAGAACCCGACCACTAACGATCAGAAGGTCTACTTCCCGGCGATGCTCGATGCACTCAAGGCATCCGCCAACCTGGTGGAGGCCGGCAACAGCTGGCTGCCGCAGGTGCCCGGCTCCGATGAGAAGCTGACCATCATCGGCAATTACGGCTCCGAGGCGCTGGCTGGTTCCATCAGCGCCAAGGAGGCGCTCGCCAAGGCCAAGGCCGAGATCGCAGCCCTCCCGTAACCCGTGGCGGGAGCGCGACCCACGTCGAAAGACGGCCGCGCTCCCGCTGCCACGTGTGCCGCCTGGTACACCAAGGACGCAAGGATCATGACAGCAGCCCCACCCCTGAGACGCTCCCGACGCAAACAACGCACGGGCATGCTCTTCGTCGCTCCGACACTGGTCGTGATGTTCTCGGTGACGATCGTCCCGGCCATCTTCCTGTACCTGATCAGCCTCTTCGACTACAACCGGGGGACGCCTCTCAGTTCCGCCCGCTGGGTGGGCTTCGACAATTACACACGGCTCCTGTTCGGCCAGGACGACAATTTCTGGCCGGCGGTGGGCGTCACGCTACTCTTCCTGGTCGCTGCCACCGCGAGCACGGTCGTCCTCGGCACGGTCCTGGCCATCCTGCTCGACTCGGTGATCCGAGCCCGCTCGGTGTTCACCACCCTCATGCTCATCCCGCTGATCATGGCACCGGTCATTGCCGGGCTGATCTGGCGGCTCATGCTGAACGACCTCTACGGCGTGGTCAACGCCCTTCTTACGCCCATCGGCGCCGCGCAGTCCTGGCTGGGCACTCCGAGCCTCGCCTTCCTGTCCGTGCTCATCGTCGAGACCTGGCAGTGGACACCGTTCGTCGCCCTGATCATCTTCGCCGGGATCCAATCGGTAGATGCGCGGCCGCGCGAAGCCGCCATGATCGACGGCGCCAACGCGTTCCAATTATTCCGGCATGTTACCTTCCCGATGATCCAGCCGATTTTCGGCCTCGTCGTCGCGTTGCGGCTGATCGACTCCATGAAGATCTTCGATACGGCATACGCGCTCACTCAGGGCGGTCCGGGTAAAGCCACCGAGACCCTCGGTCTGATGGTCTGGCACTACGGCCTGTATCAGACGGGGTGGATCGGCCGGGCCGCGGCCGTTGCGGTACTGCTTCTGGTACTGGTGGTCATTCTGTCGAATTTCGTCACGCGCTACCTGAAGAAAGCAGAGGAGCTCCAGGGATGACCACCACCATCGCACGGCCTCGAGTGACCCGGCGCGCCTCGGCGGCGCCCGCGGCTTCGGGCAAGTATCTACGGCGGGTCCTGACCGGGTTGCGGTACCTGATTCTCATCGCGTGGACCGTGGTCTCCCTGTTCCCGTTCTACTTCACTCTCGCCACATCGCTGAAGCTGAAGCGCGACGTCATCAACCCGAACACCTGGATCTTCTCACCGACCCTGGACAACTATGAAGACATCTTCACTGGGCGAAACTTCTTCCACTACCTGGCCAACAGCTCACTCGTCTCGGTGGGAACGGTGGTGCCCTCGCTCGCACTGGGGTTGCTCGCCGCCTACGGACTCACCCGGTTCGAGCTGAAGAGCGAGCGCTCGATCGCCACGACACTGCTGTCATTCAGGATGATTCCCGCCATCGCCGTGGTGATTCCGTTCTTCCTCATCGGCCAATTTGCGGGCCTGATCGACACGCATCTGCTTCTCATCGTGGCCTACATGACTATGAACCTGCCGCTGGCGGTGTGGATGCTGCGCGGCTTCATGCGAGACATCCCGATCGAAATCGACGAGGCGGCGCAACTGGACGGGGCTTCCAGCATGCGGATCCTCTGGCGCGTGCACGTGCCGATCATGGCACCGGGGATCGCGTCCACCGGCATCCTGCTGCTCATTCAGAGCTGGAACGAGTTCGCATTCGCCCAGTTCTTGACGTCGACCGATGCCAGAACCTTCCCGACCACTGTCGGCTTCTTCCTCTCGATCACGGGAACCAGCTTCGGCCAGATGGCCGCCGCCGCCATTATCGGCACGCTCCCCGTGATCGTGTTCGCCTTCCTCATGCGCAAACGGCTCGTGTCTGGGCTGTCCTACGGCGCCGTCTGACCCACCCACCACCCACGAAGGAGCTCGCCATGTCGCGCATTGTCGCCGGGCACACCAACACTTACCACAGCTACAGCTTCGAGGAGTCCCTGCGCGGAATAGCGGCCGCCGGTTACTCGCACGCGGAACTGTCGGCGGTTCAGAACTGGTGCGAGTTCGTGAGTGTCGACGACGATCCCGAAGCCGTCCGCAGGCTGCTCTCCTCGCACGGACTGGCCGCGTCCTCGATGAGCGCGCACGTGAACCTGTTCCAGCCGGGCGGCCTGGCCGACACCGAGAAGATCGTCCGCTGGGCGGCGGCATACGGTGTCCCGGTCGTCAACGCGGCGCTGGCATCCAAGCCGACTCCGGAAACATCGACTGCCGACGTCGTGCAGGGCCTGCGCCGGCTGGGAGACGTGGCCGCAGAATGCGAGGTGGTCGTCGCGGTCGAGGTGCACGGCGACCTTGCACCCTCCGGGACGATGGCGCTGGAACTGATCCGCGAGGTCGGATCTGACGGCGTGAAAATCAACTACGACACCGGGAACGTGGAGTTCTACTCCGGCATCAGCGCCGCCACCGACCTGCCTGCCGTGATCGAGCACATCGCGCACATCCATCTGAAGGACAAGCTCGGCGGAGCCGGAGTCTGGCATTTCCCCGCCCTGGGCGGCGGGCATGTCGAGTTCGACCGAGTACTCGAACTGCTGCAGCGCCGCGGGATCGACGTACCCATGTCGGTGGAACTCGAGTTCTCCGGAGAGCCGTGGCCGCCGCTCGAGGTGGTGGACGATGCGATGGCCGTCTCCCGAAGGCGCCTGCTCGAGTTGGGCTTCCTCGAGTGAACGTCGTCGCGCTGGTCGGAGCCGGGTACATGGCGGGGGTGCACGCGAACGCGTGGCTAGCCGAGGGCTCCGCACCCATATCCTGGGTCTGCTCCCCCTCCCAGCGGGGACGCGAACTGGCGGCACGAGTAGGGGCACAGTGGACGCCGTCGATCGAAGAGGTGCTCGCCGACACGTCAGTGACGATTCTGGATCTCTGCACGCCGACCGGCACGCATCCGTTCCTGGTCGAAGCCGGCATCGACGGAGGCCGACACGTACTGGTCGAGAAACCGATTGCGCTGGACGGCACCGGGGCGGCGCGCATCAAAGATGTCTACCGGCGACGCAGAGCCGGCCAGGTTGTGATGGTGGCGCACGTCCTGCAGTTCTTCGGTGGCTATCAACGGCTCATCCAAGCAGTCGATGATGACGCCATCGGTCAGCCAGCCTGTGTCATGGCGACACGATTTGGCGAGAAGCCGAACTGGAGCCGGTGGATCACCGACCCGGGCCAATCCGGCGGACCCCTCGTGGATCTGCTGGTCCACGACTTCGACCTGGCCAATCGGCTGCTCGGCCGACCGGAAGCGGTGACGGCGAGGGAAACCGCCGGAAGCTACGCCGTGACGGTGACGTATCAGGAGGGACGCACGGCGTTGGTCACGGGTGGCTCCGCGCTCCCGTCGGGCACACCGTTCAGTAGTTCGATCCAGGTCGTCGGCAGCGACGGCATCCTGTCGCACCGCTTCGTCGCCGCCGCGGCCGACGCCACCGTGCCGGACGGCCAGGTTGATCTGCTCTCATCCAGCGGCCGGCAGTCTCTTGACGTTGCCCCGTCCGACCCCTATCAAAGCCAGATCCACTACTTCCTGGACTGTGTGGCAACCGGCCGGGAGCCGGTGGCGGGCAGCGTCGACTCGGCCGCCGCCGCCCTCGGCGTCTCCCGCGCGGCGGTGCGGTCGATGACCAGCGGGCGCGAGGAGGACCCAGCCGATGCCTCCTGAGCAGTCGAATTACGGATACGATGCTGAGAAAAGCGCGAAGGGGTTCGAGTGACTAATCACGCTCCGCCTGCGCTCGCGTGGAGCGCCGGTGAGCTCCTGCAGCTGATCCGACACGGGAAAGCGGCATCACGGGCCGGTCTCGTGCAACTCACCGGGCTGTCCCCGAGCACCGTCGCCGCCCGCGTCGAACAGCTTCTGCAGGCCGATTACCTTCGGCAGGGCAGCAATGATCGTGGCGGCCGAAACCCGAGGGCCCTGGCGCTGGATCCCGGCCTGGGTTTCGTCGCCGTCGCGGACATCGGCGCCCGTCACGTGCGGCTCGGCCTGGTGGATGCCACCGGCGCCATCCTGACCAGCCGTCAACTGGAGCATGGCACCGACCATGTCGACGAATTCACCCGGTGGCTGATCGAGGCGCTGCACCGCTTCCTGTCCAAGAGCCGCCAGGAGATCGCCGAACGACCGCTGCTGGGTATCGGATTGTCCATCCCCGCACCGGTGCACGCACAAACCGGTCGGGTGGTGTATCCCACCCGGGTGCCCAGTTGGCACGACGCCGACCTCATTACTCCGCTGGCCTCGGCCTTCTCGGTGCCGGTGGCCGCGGACAATGATGCCACGTTGATGGCATTGGCGGAACACCGCATCCAGCACCCCGACGTGCAGGACATGCTGTTCGTCAAGATCGGCAGCGGGATCGGGTGTGGAATCATCGCGCGGGGGCAGGTCTACCGCGGCGGCACAGGGGGCGCGGGGGACATCGGCCACGTTTGGGTGGACGTGCCATTCGCCCGGCATTGCTTGTGCGGTCGCGACCATTGCCTGGAGGCGTCGGTCGGCGGCTCCGCACTCGTGCGAATCCTGCAGCAGCGCGGCGTGGACGTGAGCAATCCCGCGGAAATCGAACGATTGGCCAGAGAGAACCAGGCAGACGCGCTGGAACTTTCGCGCACCGCGGGGCGTGCCATAGGGGAAGCGCTCGCCCTGATCGCGAATTTCTTCAACCCGGAATTGATTGTAGTGGGCGGTGCTTTGTCGCAGATCGAATCCCTGTACAACAGCATGCGGTCCGCGCTGTACGAGCGCTCCCTGCCGCTGACCACGCACGACCTCACCATCGACCTCAGCAAGAACGGCGTCGACGCGAGTCTCTACGGGCCGGCGTTCCTCATCCTCGACAAGGTGCTGTCGGCTGACCAGGTCAACGACATCATCGCCTCCGCCTGATTCCCGACGATCGCTCCGGACCTCTAGGCTGGTGCGGTGCCAAACCCGCAACCGGACCCGCGTATCGGGCCGAACGAGGTGTTGCGGTTCTTCCTGGAGTTGTTTGCGCTCTTCTCACTGGGGTATTGGGGCTATCTCGCCTGGCCCTTCCCGTGGCCCGGCGTGGCGTTTATGATCGGGACTCCCCTGTTCGCGGCGATCGTGTGGGGTTTGTTCCGCTCGCCGCGGGCCCGCTTCCCGCTGGATGCGTTCGGCCGCACCATCGTGGAGGTCGCCGTCATGGGCTCGGCCGCGTTGGCCTGGGTCATGCTCGACCACCCCATCATTGCGGCGGTCTTCGTCGTCGTGGCCGCGGTCAGCGGCATCCTCAACCTGCGGGCCGAGCAGCGGCGCGACCGGCAGCAGTGAGCGGAACCCGTTCCTACAGGGTCTCCCAGGGCAGCCGGTGTTCCCACGCGTAGCGGTAGTAGTTCGCATTCGCCAGGTGCGCCGCGGCCGCCTCGTCGACGAACACCGTGACGTGCCGGTGCAGCTGGATCACCGAGGCCGGCATGCTGGCGGTGACCGGTCCCTCCACCGCGGCGGCGATTGCCTCGGCCTTCTTCGGCCCGAACGCGAGCAGCACCAGGTGCGACGCCCTCCGGATCGTGCCCAGTCCTTGGGTGATGCAGTGCGTCGGTACCTCATCCAGCGAGTGGAAGAAGCGGGCGTTGTCCCGGCGGGTGCGTTCGGCCAGCGTCTTCACCCTGGTCAGCGATGCGAACGAGGAACTCGGCTCGTTGAATCCGACATGCCCGGTGCTGCCAATGCCCAGGATCTGCAGGTCGACCCCGCCGGCGTCGGTGATCGCCCGCTCGTAGTCGGCCCCAGCCGTCTCGATCGGTCCGCTGCCGGGCACGTGCACGAGGGAGGGGGTCAGTCCGAGTGGCTCGACGACCTCGCGGGTGATCACCGCCCGATAGCTTTCCGGATGCCCGGCCGGCAGTCCCACGTACTCGTCCAGCGCGAAGCCGCGCACCCGGGATAGATCCGCGTGTCGGGCCGCGAGCGCCGCGTAGGTCGCCAGGGGGCTGGAGCCGGTGGCCAGGCCGAGCACCGCATCCGGCTTCTTCGCGACCAGGTCGAGGATCGCATCGGCGACCAACTCCCCTGCCGCAGCGGCATCCCGGACAATGACGATCTCGGCCACGTGTGAACTCCTCTTATCTTTGAACTGACAGTTTCACTGTCGCACATTCCGTCTGGCCGTGCGGAGTCCGCCGTCAGGGCTGCAGGTAGCGCAGCAGCGCCTGACCGACCAGCCGCGACGCGCCGAAGGTGGCGACGTCGGCGTAGGCCCGGTCGTCGGAGGGCCAGCCCATGTCGATCACGAGCACCTCGCGGCCGCCGACCCGCAGTCGGTCGATGGCGGCGCGCGCGAACGGATGCCGGTGGTTGTCCTTGCCGATCACGACCACCGGGTCGTGCGCCTCCGGAACTGTCCCTGTGCTGCCGGCCCCTGTGCTGCCAGCCTCGGTGACGACGACGAGCGGATGGGCGGCGAAGGCGACGGCCTCCGGCGCATCCGGATGCGCGAGCAGGTGTGCGAACGGCCCCCACGCAGCTTGCCCGACGGCGATGTTGGCGAGGGTGTCGATGCGGACCACGGTGAACCGGCCGGCGGCGGCCACCACCCAGGCATCGGCGCCAGGTCGGCGCGCGAAGCTGGCGGTCACTCGATCGACGTCGAAGTGCGGTTCGGTGGCGGCGGTATCCGCCGGTACCCGAATCCGCTCCCGCTCGGTAGCGAGGTTGTCGGCGAGTTCCAGCACCCGCCGAGCGGCATCCGCGACCCGCGTGGCCTCGAGGCGACCGTCGTCCAGTGCGGTCAGGATCTCCTCCTCGATCCGCGCCAACTGCTCCGCCGTGTTGTCGGTGCCGATGCACAGCAAGTCGCATCCGGCGGCGAGCGCACGCACGGCGGTGGCCGGGATGCCGAGCGCACCGCTGGCGCCCTTCATGTCCAGCGCGTCGCTGACGATGACGCCGTCGAAGCCCAGCTCGCCGCGGAGCAGGCCGGTGAGCATGGTGCTGCTCAGGGTCGCCGGATTGTCCGGGTCGAGCTGGGGCAGCAGGATGTGCGAGGTCATGATCGTCTTCGCGCCGGAGGCGATCGCCGCGACGAACGGAACCAGTTCCCGCTCGCGCAACTGGCGGCGGGAGCGGTCGACGACGGGGAGGGCGAGGTGAGAGTCTTGCGCGGTGTCGCCGTGTCCGGGGAAGTGTTTGGCGCTGGCGGCGATGCCGGTGGCCTGCAGGCCGGTGATCCAGGCGGCGCTGTGTCTGGCGACGAGCTCCGGTGTCGTGCCGAAGCTGCGGGTGCCGATGACGGGGTTGTCGGGATTGGAATTCACGTCGACGTCGGGTGCGAAGGTCACCGTGCATCCGGCCGCGCGCAGCTGCCACCCCACAGCGGTCGCTACCGCCTCGGTGGCGGTGGTATCGTCCAGCCGACCAAGCACGGCGTTACCCGGGAACGGCGACCCGATGCCGTAGTACAGGCGGGTGACATCCCCGCCTTCTTCGTCGATCGCGATGATCGCGTGCGGGTTGGCGTCGAGGATGGCGGCGGTCAATTCCCGAAGTTGGGTGGGCGAGCTGATGTTGTTTCCGAACAGGCATACGCCGCCGAGGCCGTCGTGAAGCTGCTGGCCGAGCCAGTCCGGAAGCACCCTTCCAGCGAAGCCGGGCAGGAGGGTGGCGGCGATGCTGCGTGGGGACAGCCGGTGCACGGCCTCGTCTGCGGTGGTGGTCACGACCCATCCTCCCCCAGCCTGAAGCATCCACACAACTGCCGCAGAGGCCGACCCGGCGGTGTCCGCGCCGGCCCGACCGACCCGTTTCACGGAGTTTCTGACCGGGAACCCCGGATTGCCCGGTGGGCAGGCACTCGAATGTCAGTTTCTCCTTGAAACGGGCTCAAGGGGCTGTAGGTGGGGTACCGGTGACTTGCGCCGTGTGCACCTTCCCGCGCCCTGGGAAGGAGCACAGGGTGCAAGTCACGGATGCGAGCGCCAACTACTCCAGGCCGAGGTAGGCCTCGATCACCTTTTCGTCGGCGAGCAGGTCGGCGGCCGGGCCGGAATGGGTGATCTCGCCGGTCTCCAGCACGTAGCCGTAATCGGCGGCGGCCAGCGCTCGCCTGGCGTTCTGCTCCACGAGCACCACGGTGGTTCCGGTGGCACGGATCTGCTCGATCACGGCGAACACCTCGTCCACGATCTTCGGCGCCAAACCCATGGACGGCTCGTCGAGCAGCAGCACCGCTGGCTCGGCAATGAGGGCACGCGCGATGGCGAGCATCTGCTGCTCGCCGCCGGACAGGGCGCCGGCCTGCAGGGTGCGCCGCTGCCCGAGCACCGGGAACCGTTCGTACATGGCGGCCACGTTGCGGGCCAGGGTATGCCCACGGTGCCAGCCGCCCAGGGAGAGGTTCTCGGCCACGGTGAGGGTCGCCAGGATCTGCCGGCCCTCCGGCACCTGCACCAGTCCCGCCTTCACCATCTTGTGCGACGGCCACTTCGTGACGTCCTCGCCGCGGAATCGGATGGCGCCGCGGCGCGGTCGCAGCAGGCCGGAGACTGCGTTCAAGATGGAGGTCTTGCCCGCCCCGTTGGCGCCGACGAGCGTGACCAGGGAGCCGGCGGGCACCTGGAAGGAAACGTTCCGCACCGCGTCCACGCGGCCGTAGTTCACCTGCAGCCCCTCGACCGCGAGGATCGGCTCGCCGTCTTGGCTCATCGGTCCGCCTCCGGTTGGTCGCGCACGGTTTCCGCCGCGTCGAGGGTCGCGGTGAGGTCGGCGACCGCGCGTTCGGCCGCTTCCTCGCCCGGCCCGGTGGCCGCCGCGCCGAGGTACGCCTCGAGCACGGCGGGGTCCCGGGCGATGTCGGCCGGTTGCCCACTGGCGATCGCCTCGCCGAAGTTGAGCACGATGATCCGGTCGCAGGTCTCCAGCATCATCCGCACGTTGTGTTCGATGACCAGGATGCCGATGCCGTCGGTGGCGAGAGATCGGATCAGTTCGGAGAGTTTGCCGGCCTCGACCCGGTTCATGCCCGCGGCGGGTTCATCGAGCACGAGGAGCGACGGATGCGACGCCAGGGCCCGCGCAATCTCCAGGCGGCGCTGGTCGCCGTAGGACAGGTCGCCTGCCGGGGTCGCGGCGTGGTCGGCCAGGCCGACCCGCCGCAGTTGCGCGGAGGCCATCGCGAGAGCGCTGCGCTCGTCCCGCCGGGCGGAGGGCAGGAAGATCAGTCGCCGGACCGTGGTGCCCCGGGAGACCCGGTAGCCACCGACGAGCACGTTCTCCAGCGCCGACAGCCTGCTGAACAGTTTGATCTGCTGGAACGTGCGGGCCACTCCGCGTCCGGCGAGCACGTGTGGCTTCACGCGCGCGGTGAGGGAGGTGCCGAGCACTTCTCCGGCACCGGTCGTCGGGCGGGTCAGCCCGGTGACCATGTTCACCAGGGTGGTCTTGCCCGCTCCGTTCGGGCCGATTAATCCGAGCACTTCGCCGGCCCCGAGTTCGAGGCTCACATCGTGCACGGCGCGTACCCCGCCGTAGGCCTTGCCGAGCCCGGTCAGGGTGATCAGCCGGGTGCCGTGCGGCGGCAGTGCCGGCAGCTGCGGCATCGCTGCCGGGTCGGTGATGAGCTTGTTCGCCGACTTGCGGCGCGGGATAAGTCCGGACAGGCCGCCGGGCAGGAACAGGATGACGGCCAGCAGCAGCACGCCGGAGATCATCGGCCGGATCCAGCTCGCGTCAATGCCGACGGTGCGCTGCAGTTCCGGCAGCACGGTGAGGAAGGCCGCACCGAGCACCGGCCCGATGAACAGCACCACGCCGCCGACCACGGCCATCACCAGGCCGTCCACTGCCGCGGTGAACGAGAACTCGTTGGGGTCGGCGAACCGGGTGAAGTAGCTGAACAACACCCCGTACAGTCCGGCGATCGCGCCGGCGAGGATGAAGGACATCATCCGGTGCCAGGCGACGTTGATGCCCATCGAGCTGGCGGCGAGTTCGTCCTCGCGGATCGCGTCGAAGGCCCGGCCGAGCCGGGATCCCGACAGCCGCCAGAAGCAGAACGCGACGACGGCCAGCGCGATCCAGGCGATCTCTGGTCCCACCAGTTTGGGGAAGGACAGTCCCTGTGCACCGTGTGTCCAGGTCTGGTTGATCAGAAAGATCCGCACCATCTCGGCGAACGCGAGCGTGGCGATGGCGAGAAACACGCCGCGCAATCGCATCAGCGGCAGTCCGAGGATGAAGGCGGCGAGCATCCCGACCACCACCCCGAACACGATCCCGACCACCAGTGGCGGAACAAACCCGAACAGCGGGTCATCCGGCACCACCAGGGTGGAGGTGAACGCGGCGAGCGAGGCGATGCCCAGTTGGGCGAGGCTGAGCTGGCCGGCCAGCAGCACGGCGTAGAAGCTGTAGGCGAGGATCGCGGCGAGGGCGATCAGCGTGATCAGGGAGGATGACACGTCACACCTCCCGGATCTTCTTGGCGCCGAACAGGCCCTGCGGGCGGACCACCAGGATCAGGAACAGCAGCCCGAAGGCGACCATGTCCCGCCAGGAGGTTCCGACGTAGTTGACCGCGAACACTTCGGCGAGCCCGAGCGCCAGGCCGCCCACGACGGCGCCGGGCAGCGAGCCCAGGCCGCCGACGATGATGACGGCCAGCCCCTTGAGCTCGACGGCGTGGCCGATGCCCAGTTGCGCGGTGTTGACGTTGAGGGTGAACAACACGCCGGCGGCGGCGCCCAGCGCGGAGGAGATCGCGAAGGTGAGCGAGCTGACCCGGTTCACGTTGATGCCCAGCACCGCGGCGGCGTGGGCGTTCTCGGAGATGGCCCGCATGCCGCGACCGATTTTGGACTGGGCGACCAGCCAGGTGAGCAGAACCATCAAGCCGACGCTGATGATGAGGATGAGCAGCTGCAGCACGGACACGCTCGCGCCGAGGAATTCGAAGCGCGACTTGGGGAAGACATCCGGCTCGAACCGCCGGGTGTCCGCACCGTACCTGGCCTGCAACAGGGCGATGAAGATGGCGCCGAGCGCGATGGAGGAGATCAGCCCGGCGAAGTGCGCGTCGTGCCTGCCCTCCAGCGGACGGAACGCGACCCGTTCGATGATCAGACCGAGGATCGCACCGACGGCCATGACGATCGGCACGGCCGCCCAGATCGAGATGCCGGTCCTGGTCACCACTTCGATGCCGACCAGGGCGCCGGCGGAGAACACCGCTGCGTGCGCCAGGTTGAGCCGGTCCAACACCCCGAAGACGAGGGTGTAGCCGACGGCGAACAGGGCATAGATCGACCCGAGGAAGATCCCGTCCATCAGCTGTTGCATAGTGTGTCCCCCAACCGCCGCCGTGCGCCGCCCGTTGTCACGGACGACGCACAGCATGCGGTCGCTGGTATTGCCACCAGGTGGTGGGCTACTTCAGGATGGTGAACTTGCCGTCCTTGATCACCTGGACGAGCGCTTCTTGCACGGCGTCCCGGTTCTTGTCGATGCTCATGTCGCCAAGCACCGTCGGGAGGTCCTTGACCTTGGACAGGTTCGTCTTGATGGCCTCACGCTCGCCGGAGCATCCGAGGCGCACGGCCTCGTCGATGACCTGCATGCCCGCGTAGGCCTGCGCCGCGAACTGGTCGGGGGCGGCGTTGTACTTCGCCTGGTAGTCCTTCAAGAACTGCTGGTTCTGCTCGTTCTCGGAGGCCGAGTTCCACGCGGCACCGACGATGACGCCTTCCGCTGCCGCTCCGGCACCCTTGATCAGGGCCGGGGAGTTGAATCCGTTGCCGCCGACGATCGGGACATCGATGCCGAGCTCGCGGGCTTGGGTGACCAGCGGGACGGCGGCGTCGAGCAGGGCCGAGACGATGATCGCGTCGGGCTTCGCGTTCTTCACCTGGTCGAGCAGGGCGTGAAAGTCGGTGTCGGCTTTGGAGAACTTGACGGTGTTGATGATCTTCACGCCGTTATCGTCCAGCGCCGCCTTCATGGCCTCGTAGCCCGAGGTGGTGAACGCGTCATCGTTGCTGTACATCACGACGACGTTCTTCAGGTCGTGCGCCTTGACGGCGGCCTTGATGGTTTGCGGGATGACGGCACCCTCGGTGAGCGAGTCACGGAAGACGTAGTCACCGAGCGCGGTGACTCCCTCTGCGGTGTTGGAAACACCGAGCACCGGAGTCTTGCCATCCTGGGCGACCGGATCGGTCTGCATCGCGGTGTTGGAGAGGGTCGGGCCGACGATGATGCTGGCGCCGTTCTCAACGAACTGCTCGAACAACTGGATGCCCTGCTTGGGGTCGGTCTGGTCGTCCTCGACGGTGAGCTTGTACTTCACCGTTCCGGCCTTGTTCAGGTTGTCGACGGCGAGTTCGAGGGCGTTCTTCTGGCCGGCTCCGTACTGGGCGGCAGCGCCAGTGAGGCTGAACGCGGCGGAGACAGGAACCTCTTCGCTGATGGTGCACTGGTCACCGGTGCCGGTGCCGGTCAGTCCGCCGGCCTTGGTGTCAGCGTTGTCGGTCCCGGCGGTGCCGCTGCAGGCAGCCAGGACGAGGAGCAGGGCCGATGCACCGGCACCGGCCAAAAGGATATTGCGACGCATAGATCTCCTTGATGGGGAAGGGTTCGAAGCGAACCTGAACTTCGGCTGTGGTGATATCGGTCGCATCGCGGATCTGCACGGCCTGCGTCGGTGGGCCCTGGTCGGCCACGGCGAGCCGGCCGCGCACGGCGGCCAGCGGTATCGCCACCCATCATACCGGCTGGGCTGCTCCGCTCCCGCGGTGCTGCCGGCCGGAAACCCGGCTACGCGAGACGGCCGGCGAGGTTCTCGGCCAAGGCGCCGAGGAACTCCTCGGTGGTGAGGTACGCCTGGTCGGCACCGATGAGCAAGGCGAGGTCCTTCGTCATCTTGCCGGATTCGACGGTGGTGATGACGACATCCTCGAGCGTGCGTGCGAAGTCGATGAGTTCCTGGTTGCCGTCGAGCTTGCCGCGGTGGGCCAGCGCCCGGGTCCAGGCGTAGATGGACGCGATCGGGTTGGTGCTGGTGGGCTTGCCCGCCTGGTGCTGGCGGAAGTGCCGGGTCACCGTGCCGTGCGCCGCTTCGGCCTCGACGATCTTGCCGTCCGGGGTGGTGAGCACGCTGGTCATCAGGCCCAGCGAGCCGAAGCCCTGGGCGACGGTGTCGGACTGCACGTCGCCGTCGTAGTTCTTGCAGGCCCAGACATAGCCGCCCTGCCACTTGAGCGAGGCCGCCACCATGTCGTCGATGAGTCGGTGCTCGTAGGTGAGCCCGGCGGCGGCGTACTTGTCCTTGAACTCGTTCTCGAACACCTCGGCGAAGAGGTCCTTGAACCGGCCGTCGTAGGCCTTGAGGATCGTGTTCTTGGTGGAGAGGTAGACCGGGTAGCCGCGCTCGAGCCCGTAGTTGAGGCTGGAGCGGGCGAAGTCGCGGATCGAGGCATCCAGGTTGTACATCGCCATGGCCACGCCGCCACCGGGGGCGTCGAAGACATGGAACGACTGGGCTTCGTGCTTTTCGCCGTTCGGTCCGTCCTGCGGTTGGAAGCTGATGGTCAGTGTGCCGGGGCCGTCGAAGACGAAGTCGGTGGCCTTGTACTGGTCGCCGAAGGCGTGACGGCCGATGATGATGGGCTTGTTCCAGCCGGGCACCAGGCGCGGGACGTTGGAGATGATGATCGGCTCGCGGAAGATCGTGCCCCCGAGGATGTTGCGGATAGTGCCGTTGGGCGACTTCCACATCTTCTTGAGGCCGAATTCCTCCACGCGCGCCTCGTCCGGGGTGATCGTCGCGCATTTCACGCCGACGCCGTGCTTCTGGATGGCGTGGGCCGCGTCAATCGTGATCTGGTCGTTCGTCTCGTCGCGCTTCTGGATCGACAGGTCGTAATAGTCGAGGTTGATGTCCAGGTACGGCAGCAGGAGCGTGTCCTTGATGGCGTGCCAGATGACGCGGGTCATCTCGTCGCCGTCGATCTCGACGACTGTTCCCGCTACCTTAATCTTCGACAACTGCTTCTCCCTCGTCACTGTTCGTCGCCGTTCGGCGACGGTCTTCTGGCGCCCGATTAGACCATCCGTTATCTTACAGGCTCGACGCAAGTATCTTGACATCAAGATATCTCTGCACCGGACGCGCACGGAGAGATAGCCTGTGTCCATGGGTGAGTTGAGACTGGAAGAGCTGTCGGCAACCAACATCGTTGCGGCGAATTCGCTGAGCTTGAAGCCCGGGCAGGAACAGTTCGTCGCCCCCGTCTCGCACTCGATCGCGGAAGCGTATGTGAATCCGCTTACCTCCTGGCCTCGAGTTGTGCTCGACGACGACAGCGTCGTCGGCTTCGTGATGGGCAATTTCGACCCGGATGCGCAGGACGAGGAGTTCCGTAGCTGCATCTGGCGGCTCAACGTGGCCGCGGAGGCGCAGGGTCGCGGCGTCGGCAAGTTCGCAGCCCATGCCGTGGCCGCCGAGGCCCGTCGGCGCGGTTTCAACCGGCTTACCGTGGTCTGGGAGCCAGGCGAGGAAGGTCCGGAAGGGTTCTTCCTCGAGATCGGGTTCAAGCCCATCGGGCAAACCCAGTACGGCGACAACATCGGCGCGATGGATCTGTAGCCGACGGCCATGGCGCATCCGGTTTCGCCGGGCGAGGATTTCGCCTCCCGGGTTCTGGCGGTCGTCGAATCGATCCCGCCGAGCAAGGTGATGACTTATGGCGACATCGCGGCCGCCATCGGTTCGCGGGCGCCACGAGCGGTGGGCCAGGTGATGGCGTACTACGGCAGTGACGTGCCGTGGTGGCGGGTGATCCGCGCCGGCGGGCATCCGCCGCTCTGCCACGATGAGCAGGCGCTGGCCCACTACGAAGCCGAGGGCACGCCGCTCGCCCCCACGGCATCCGGCTACCGCATCGACCTACGTCTGGCCCGCTACCGCCCCTAGCCCGCCGGTCCCCGCCCAGCCGCTTCGACCAGGTCCCACCTCGGCTGCTTCGACCAGGTCCCACCCCAGCTGCTTTGACCAGGTCCCGCCCGCCCCGTCGCCTGCCTGTGCCCGTCTCACGGAGAATCTGTAGATCCGGCAACCGGGCACAGGGATGTAGCGGGTTGCCGGACAAAAAGTCCTTGAAACGGGTCAGACCAGGGAGTCACGCCAGGCGGCGTGCAGCTTCGAGAAGCGGCCGGTGCCGGCGATCAGGTGGGCGGGGGTGCCGTCCTCCACGATCCGGCCGTGTTCCATCACGAGCACCCGGTCGGCGATGGCCACCGTCGACAACCGGTGCGCGATGATGATCGCGGTGCGGTCGGCGAGCAGCGTCTGCAGTCCCCGCTGCACGAGGCGCTCGCTCGGGATATCCAGGGACGCTGTCGCCTCGTCCAGGATCAGGACGACCGGGTCGGCCAGGAACGCCCGCGCGAACGAGATGAGCTGACGCTGGCCGGCCGAGACCCGCCCGCCGCGCTTGTTCACATCCGTGTCATAGCCGTTCGGCAGCGCGGAGATGAACTCGTGCGCGCCGACCGCCTTCGCCGCCGCGACGATCTCCTCCCGGCTCGCCTCCGGTTTGCCGAGCGCGATGTTGTCGGCGACCGAGCCGGAGAACAGGTACGCCTCCTGGGTGACCATGACGATCGCCCGGCGCAGGTCCTTGGGATGCAGCCTGCGCAAGTCCACACCGTCCAGCGACACCGTGCCCTCGGACGGGTCATAGAACCGCGAGACGAGTTTGGCCAGGGTGGACTTGCCCGCCCCGGTCGAGCCGACCAGCGCGATCGTCTGTCCCGCCGGCAGCTCCAGGCTGAACTTCGGGAGCACGACCCGGCCGGCGGCGTAGGCGAACTCGACGCCGTCGAATGTCACCGATCCTTTGGCCTGCCACAGGTCGATCGGACGGGTCGGGTCCGGCACGCTCGGCTGCTCCTCGAGCACGCCGGAGATCTTCTCCAGCGCGGCCGCGGCCGACTGGTACGAGTTGTAGAACATGGCCATTTCCTCCGCCGGAGCGAAGAACTGGCGCGTGTACAGCAGCGTCGCGAGCAGCACGCCAATCGCCAGCGACCCGCCGGCCACCCGCAGCCCGCCGACCAGCAGCACGACCGCGAGGGTGATGTTGCCGATCAGGATCAGGCCGGGATCGAAGTAGCCGAACAGCTGGATGACGCGGTTGTTGACATCCCGGTAGTCCTCGACCAGGGCGCCGAACTCGCCCTCGTTGCGCTTCTCCTTGCGGAACGCCTTCACCGCCCGGATGCCGGTCATCGTCTCCACGAAGTGCACGATGACCTTCGCCGAGGCGACCCGCGACTGCCGGAACAGCCTCTGCGAGCGCACCTGGAACCAACGGAACAGGAACGCCAACGGCACCAGCGACCCGAAAAGCACCAGTCCGCCGATCGGATCCAGCGTGACCAGCGCGACCGCGATGAACACCATGTACAGCCCGCCCTGCACGAGTTGGTTGATGCCCTCGTCGAGCAGTTCCCGGATCGAATCCAGGTCGCTGGTCTGCCGGGAGATGATGCGCCCCGAGGTGTAGGTCTCGTGGAACTGCAGCGACAGCTTCTGCGTCTTCAGGAACACCCGCTTGCGCAGATCGATGAGGATAGCCTGGCTGATCCGCGCGCTGAGCACGGTGTACCAGGCGATGAGGACGGCGCCGACGACTCCCGTGGTGAGGTACGCGCCGACCGCCACGGCCAGCGGCAGCCAATCCGCGTTCAGCAGCGCGGGCAGCCCGGCGTCGATCCCGTAGGCGATCAGCGCGGGCCCGGCGACCTGGGCCGCGGTGCTGGCGACCACCACGACGATGGTCAGCGCCACCCGCATCCGCAGCGGCTTCAGCAGCGAGCCGAGCAGCCGCACCGAGCGGTCCCGGATGAGCCGGCTCTCCGCCGTGGTGAAGTCGTCGCGCTCCTCGCCTTCGACTCCCAGCACGCTCATGCCCCCACCTCCGTCCGATCGCTGTCCGTTTCGTCGTCGAGGCTGGAGATGACGAACCGGTAGTGCTCGTTCGCGGCGAGCAGGTCGTGGTGCCGGCCGACCGCGGTGATCCGTCCGGCTTCAAGCAGCGCCACCCGGTCGGCGAGCATGACGGTGGAGGGCCGGTGTGCGACGATCAGCGCGGTGGTGGATGCCAGGACCCGCCGCAGCGCCGCCTCGACCAGCGCCTCGGTGTCGACGTCCAGCGCCGACAGCGGGTCGTCGAGCACAAGAACCGACGGTTTCGCGGCGATCGCCCGGGCCAGGGCGAGTCGCTGGCGCTGCCCGCCGGACAGGCTCAGGCCTTCCTCGCCGACCATGGTGTCGAGACCCACGGGCAGTTGGTAGACGAAGCCGGCCTGGGCGATGTCCAGCGCCTCCGCCAGTTCCGCCTCGGTGCCGCCGGGCCGGCCGAGCATGACGTTGTCGCGCACGGAGGCGGAGAACAGGATGGCATCCTCGAACGCCATGGCGATGTGGCGGCGCAGCTCGGTGTGCCGAAGGTCCCGGATGTCGATGCCGTCGAGCAGGATCGCCCCGCCGGTGACGTCGTACAGCCGGGTGGTGAGCGCAGTGAGGGTCGACTTGCCCGACCCGGTGAGGCCGACCAGTGCCATGGTCTCCCCCGGCACCAGTTCGAGGTCGATGCCGTTCAGGAGGTCGCCGTAACGCTCGGGCGAATCCTGGTACCGGAAGTGCACGTCGCAGAAGGCGAGGGCGCCGCGCGGGCTGTGAATCGTCTTCGGCTGGTCCGGGTCGGTGACGGTGACCGGCGCATCGAGCACCTCGAAGAACCGATCCGCCGCGGTGCGGGTGTCGTAGGTCATCGACAGCAGGAAGCCGATCGACTCGACCGGGAACCGCAGCACCATCGCGGTGGCGAAGAACATCACCAGCTCGCCGATCGTGATCGCCCCGGCCGACGCCATCCACACCCCGCCGAGCAGGCACAGCGCAAACGTCACATCCGGGACCAGCAGCAGCCACAGCCAGATGCCGGCGATCGCCTTGGCCTTCTCGATCTCGATGCCGCGCAGGTGCTCCGCCTGGCGGGAGAAGTTCTTCATCGCGTAACCGCCGCGGCCGAAGGCCTTGAGCACCCGGATGCCGTGCACGGACTCCTCGACCGTGGTGGCGAGGTCGCCGACCTGGTCCTGGCTGAGCCGAGCCACCGACGAGTAGCGCTTCTCGAACGCGTAGCCGTAGATCCACAGCGGGATCGAGCAGACGACAAAGACGAGGCCCAGCACCCAGTTGATGCTGGCCAGAATCGCGACCCCGGCGATGATGGTGACCGCGTTGACGACGAGCAGGACGATCCCGAATGAGAACCAGCGGCGGATGAGGTTGAGGTCACCGATCGCCCGGGACAGCAGTTGTCCGCTGGGCCAACGGTCGTGGAAGCTCACCGGCAGCGCCTGGAGGTGCTCGTAGATGCTGTTCCGCATCCGCGCCTCGATCCGGGTGCCCGGCGTGAGCACCAGCCACCGGCGCAGCGCGATCATCACCGCCTCCAGCACGCCCAGGGCGAGGACGATGCCGACCGGCCACCAGATCTCGCTCGAGTCGCCGTCTTTCAGGGGACCGTCGATCAGGGCACGCAGCACCTGCGGGATGGCAAGGGCCACCAGCGCCGCGAGCAACGCGGCGACCATGCCCTGGTAGATGCGCGGCATCGCCGGACGGGCATAGGGGTAGACCCGCAGGATGGAGGCGAACGTACTGGATCTTTTGCCGGTGTGGGCAGTTGACACGTGGATTCCTTGAAACTTGCGGTCGGCGTGAACCGACTTAACCCGATGGCGTTGAGGTGGTGGCGGGAACTTCCCGGCGGTTACCGCGGCCCGGCGAAGCGGACGGCGGCGCCGGTGGCGGACACGGCAGCGATGGCACGGCTCGGCTTCATCACGACGTCCTCCTCAGCACAGATTCCTCGGGGCGCCTCCACAGGAGTCAGCCACGGCATCCGGATCGGCGCGGTCGCGTCCGCGAGGCGCCCCCGGGCAGCTTTACAGGCTATACCCGAGCATTCCACTGTGCAACCAAGAAGCGTGCAACCAAAAAGCGTGCAACCATCACGCGGGCAACCATCACGCGGGCAACCATCACGCGGGCAACCATCACGCGGGCAACCATCACGCGGGGAAACTGACGCTGGGAACGGTCATCCGCGGCGGAGCTCGTCGAGCAACTGCCCACGAGTGCCCGCGAGCCGTCCGCCGCGCCGGTATTCGTTGGCCACCAGGTCCAGCAGTTCCTCCGCCGAGGTCTCGGTGGTCTTTTTGTCGAGCACGATTTCGCCGTGCTGAAGCAGGTTGACCCGATCACAGACATCCAGCACCTGGGTGTAGTTGTGGGCGATGAGGATGATCGACACGTCGCCGCGCTCGCGCAGCATCGAGATGAGATCGAGGATGATCGCGCCCTCCTTCGCCCCCATCGCCGCGAGCGGCTCGTCCAGCAGCAGGATCCGCGAGTTCGAATACACCGATCGGGCCACGGCGATGGCCTGGCGCTGGCCGCCGGAGAGGTTGGCGACCTCGTCGTTGACGGATGAGATGCCGATTCCTATGTCGTCCAGGTAGCGCCGCGAATTGCGCTGCATCAGCGACCGACGCAGAAATGGCCCAAAACGCGGTTCCTTGTTCAGGTGCAGGTTCATATACACCGGCAGCGTGTTGATCAACGCCAGGTCCTGGAACACCGTCTCGATCCCGTGCGCGCGGGCATCCGCCACCCCGGTGAGCCTGGTTGCCACCCCGTCGATCAGGAGTTCGCCCTGGGTGGGCTGATGGAAGCCGTTGAGGATCTTGATCAGGGTGGACTTGCCGGCGCCGTTGTCCCCGATCAGGCCGAGCACCTCGCCCTTGCCCACCCGCAGGCTGACCCGTTCAAGAGCGGTCACCGACCCGAACCTCTTGCTGACGTTGCGGGCCTCGATGGCCGGCGGCGCCGGCCGCGGTTCGTCCTGCACCCGGTCGCTCGCGACATCTGCCATGGTCAGGCCTCCTTGGCTCGGGCTCTGAACCGGGCGAGATAGGTGTTGAGCGTCATGGCGAGCAGGATGGCGACGCCCTCGACGATCACGAACGTGGTCGCGCTGATCCCTTGGATGTTGAACCCGTCCTGCAACACGGCCAACAGCAGGGCGCCGAGGGCGGCGCCGATGACGGTTCCTGAGCCGCCGAGCAGGGCCGTGCCGCCGATGACGGATGCCGCGATGGCGGTGAACATGAGGTTGTTGCCGCCCGCGTTCGGGTCGAACGACTTCGCGATGTTCGTTCCGTCCAGGATGCCGGCCAGCCCGGCGAACACGGCCGTGATGACGAAGGCCCGAGTCTTGATCTGCCGCACCTTGATCCCGGCCTCGGCCGCACCGAGGAGATTCGCCCCGGTCGCAATGGTGTGCGCTCCCCAGCGGGTCTGGGTGAGTACCACCTGCATGACCAGCACGATCACCACCGTCCAGATCAGCTCAGACCAGATCCACCCGCCGAACACGGTGGGGATGAAGCCGTCCTGCGGTGCCGGCAGCGGTGTGCTGCCGGCTATGGTCAACGAGATGCCGTGCAGCACGTACAGGGTGCCGAGCGTGGTGATGAAGGAGGGCAACCTCAGATACTGGGTCACCAGCCCGTTGAACACGCCGATGACCACGGCGATGGCCAGGCTGATGATCAGGCACAGCCACAGCGGCAGACCCTCGCCGTTCTCACCGTTCAGGGTCACCATGATCACGGGCACCAGCGCGAACGTCATGCCCGCGGAGAGGTCGATTTCGCCGCAGATCAGCAGGTACGTCTCCCCTGCCGCGATCAGCGCCGCCGCGCTGAAGAAGTTCGCGATGTTCTGAAAGTTCCCGGCCGTGAAGAAGGCCGGATTCGCCAGCCCGAAGTACACGATCAGGGCGATGTCCACCACGAGTACTGACAACTCGCGCACGCGGAGCACCCGCGTGCCGACCATGCCCATCCCATTCCGGGAGCGCGGTGGAGTCACCGGGCTCGAGTCCTTCTGTTCGGCTTCCCTCACCGCCATGTCGTCACCGTTTCACTTGTTCAGTGGATGTACAGCTGCTTGGTGGAGCTCCCCTCATAGCGGTTCGTCGTCTTCAAATACGGACTGACGTTGGACTTGTCCACGAACTTCAACCCGGTGTTCGTGGTCGGTGGGGCGACCAGGGTGCCGGACAGTTTGTACATGTACAGGTAGAGCGTCGGGAGCAGCCCCTGCAGGTACGCCGATTGATCGATGGTGAAGTCCAAGTTGCCCGACTGGATGGCGTTCTCGGTGGTGGTCAGCAGGTCGAAACCGCCGCCGTGGAACCCGTTGTCGGCGAGCTTGTACTTGGTCATCACGGCCGCCACCCCTGCGGTGCTTCCCGCGTCGACGGCAAACAGCCCCTTGACATCCTTGTTGCCGGTGTAGAACGAATCGATGGCCGTCTGCTCACCGCTTTGGTCCGCGCCGGTCGCGATCTGCTTGACGTTGTACGACTTTCCGGTGGCCTTCAGGGCGGCGACGGCGCCATCCGCACGAGGCTGGATGTTCAATGAGCCGGGGGTGGCTATGAAGATCGCGACATCGCCGCCATCCGGCATCAAAGTGGCGATCCTCTGACCCATCGCCTCCCCGGAGGCAAAGAGATCCTGCCCGATGTATGCCAGGCGCGGATTGGTGGGCACGTCCGCGTTGTAGGAGACCACCGGGATGCCGGCGTCCAGTGCTTTGGAGGTCGGCTCATCGAACGCCTTCGCATCGACGAGTGCCACCGCGATCCCGTCCACTCCTGCGGTGATCGCGGTGTTCATCGCGGTGACCATTTGCGAGACGTTCGAGGACTCGGATCCGGTCCATTGCGGTGTCGGCAGCCCGAGCAGCGCCGCAGCATCGGCCAGCCCGTACTGTGTGGCCTGGAAGAACGTGTTCGTCGTCACATGATTGACGAAGGTGAATTTGAACTTGGGCGTACTGGGAAAGTCGCCGGGGCCGCCGGCTTTCGAATCCGTCGAGGCGTTCGTCGTGCAGGCGGCCAGCGCCGCAGCGGACAGGCCGGCAAGGCCGGACAATCCGGCTCCGCGCAGCAAGTCGCGCCTGGAGACTGGGTTGCGCGCCATCGTCGGGCGCATGTTTGCGAGGACCATCACACAACCTCCTGATCAGGAGTCATGAGACACCTCGTGAAGCGCCGATGTCCCTGGACTCGTCATCTTCGGGTGTTACCGCTGCGCAGGTCGTTGAAGTCTGGCCGGTAGTGCTAGCACCTGGTGTGCATGGTAAGCACGTCGTTTTCGCACTGTCAACGGGTTCTGCGCAACACTTGCGCACCCAAATCGGCGCGGTCGAATCAGCGCATCCGAATCAGCGCACCCGCACCGAGAGGCAGGTGACGCAGCCCTCGAGCTTCTCGAACTCGCTGATGTCCACCGGAACGACGCGGTAGCCGAGGTCGGCGATCAGCGCGGCGCTGTTGGGGGCGGATGCCGCCATCAGCACCGTGTCGGGACCGAGCACCACCACGTGCGCTCCGGACTCCTCTGGCACGGCGAGGAAGCGGTCGAAGACGGCCGGGTCGTCCACGAGGGGCGGGTATCCGATCACGGTGCCGTCGGGCAGCGCGGTGACCGCACTCTTGAGGTGCAGCACTTTCGTCGTGGGGACAGCGACCACGGTGAACCCGAGCGGCGTGACGATGGCGCGCAGTTGGCGGATTCCTTCGGCATTGGTGCGGCCGCCACGGCCCACGTAGACGGTACGACCCACCTTGAGCACGTCACCGCCATCGAGGGTGCCCGGCAGTTCGATGCGGCGGATGCTCAGCCCGAGATCCCGCACGGCGTCCTCCACTGCGGCGGTCTCGCCGCGACGTGATTCGGCTCCCGGGCTGGTGATGACGGCGGTGTCGTCGAACATCACGACGGTGTCCTCGATGAAGACCGAGTCGGGGATGGCCGGCGCCGCGGTCACCTCTACCGGCTCCCAGCCGTTGTCGACCAGGGCCTGCAGATAGCCGTCCCACTGATCCTCGGCGAGGTCCGCGTCGATCGGGGTGCGCTCGATGTGGGTGACCTGCCCCTCGGCCAGGTTCGCCGCCGGTGCGCGCACCAGGGCCACGCGACCGGTCCCGGTCGCATCCGATTCCACGGAGGTTGCGGCGAGCGCGGACCACACGCGTCTGCCGATCGTGGCGGCGGCCACGGTGAACGCGACGATATAGACCAGGCTCGGGCCGAGCAGTGTGGCCAGCACCGGGCCGATCGTGGTCGCGTCGATCGGCGTCTGGCTCGTCACCAGCGTGACTACCGTGCCCAACAGTGATGCGATGGCCGCCACGACAATCGCGGCCGGGACGGCAATGTACCAGCGTCGCAGGCCGTCCAGGCCCGCGACGACGGCCAACAGGATGAAGGCGAACAGGGTGGCGACGAGGAAGTAGTCGCTGACCTGCCTGAGGCTTTCGGTGTTCGCCCCGCCGGCGACGAAGAACGCCAGTACCGTCGCCACATGCGCGATGGCGGCGGCGGTCGCGGCCGGCAGCAGTGCGGCCGTGACGCGACGCGCGAGCGGGAGGGTTCCAGAGGAAGAAGTCATGTCCTCGACACTATTGGATGCCGGCTGGGTACCCGGACCCGCGCCACCGAAGGTCCTTGGCCGGTCGAGCAGCGGCGGCGGCTCAGTGATAGTGGCGGGCTCAGTGGTAGTGGCGGGCTCAGTGGTAGAAGTGACGCTCGCCGGTGAGGTACATCGTCACTCCGGCGGCGGCCGCCGCGGCGATCACCTCCTCGTCACGGATGGAACCGCCGGGCTGTACCACCGCGCGCACGCCGGCATCCAGCAGCACCTGCAGGCCGTCGGCGAACGGGAAGAACGCATCCGAGGCGGCGACGCTGCCGTGCGCCCGGTCGCCGGCGCGGGTCACGGCCAGGTGGCAGGAATCGACGCGGTTGACCTGCCCCATGCCGACGCCGACGGAGGCGCCGTCGTGCGCGAGCAGGATGGCGTTGGACTTCACCGCACGCACCGCCCGCCACGCGAATTCCAGGTCCGCCAGGGTGGCGGCATCGACCGGCTGCCCAGCCGCGATGGTCCACTGGGACGCCGGCGCGAAATGAGTGTCCGGCTCCTGCACGAGCAGGCCGCCGGAGATCTGCTTGAACTCGCGCGGCTCGCGCGCGTAGCCGGCGGGCAGCTGCAGCAGGCGGATGTTCTTCTTCTGGGCGAGCAGTTCCAGCGCCTCCGGCTCGAAGCCGGGTGCCACGACAACCTCGGTGAAGATGTCCTTCACCGTCTGCGCCATCGCCAGGGTGACCGGCCGATTGGCCGCGATGACCCCGCCGAACGCGGAGACCGGGTCGCAGGCGTGCGCCTTGACGTGCGCGTCAGCGATGTCGGCGCCGACCGCGATCCCGCACGGGTTGGCGTGCTTGACGACGGCCACGGCGGGAGCGTCGAATTCGAAGGCGGCGCGCAAGGCGGCATCCGCGTCGACGTAATTGTTGTAAGACATTTCTTTGCCGTGCAGCACAGTGGCTTGCGCGATGCCGGCGCCCTCGCAGCGGTAGAGGGCGGCCGCCTGGTGGGCGTTCTCGCCGTAGCGCAGCTCGTGCGCCAGGTCATAGCGAGCCGCTACGGTCTTCGGGAAGCCGGCCTCCGCGTCCTCCGGTGTGCCGGAGGTGAACCACTCGGAGACGGCGGTGTCGTATCTTGCGGTGTGCGTGAAGGCCAGCGTCGCCAGTTCCCGGCGGAATGCCAGGCTCGTGCCGCCGGCGGCCACCGCGGCGATGAGCGCCGCATAGGACTCCGGGGAGGTGATGATCGCCACGTTGGCGAAGTTCTTCGCGGCCGAGCGCACCATGGCCGGGCCTCCGATGTCGATCTGCTCGATGATCGCGTCCGGCGCGGCCCCGGATGCGACGGTCTCGGCGAACGGATACAGGTTGCTGACCACCAGTTCGAACGGGGTGATCCCGAGCTCGGCAAGTTGCGCCTCGTGGCTGGCCAGGCGCAGGTCGGCCAGGATGCCGGCGTGCACCGACGGGTGCAGGGTCTTCACCCGGCCGTCCAGCGACTCCGGGAATCCGGTGATGTTGGACACGTCGGTCACCGGATGTCCGGCGTCGCGGATGCGGGCGGCGGTCGACCCCGTGGAGACGATCTCGACCCCTGCGGCGACCAGCGCCGCGGCCAGCTCGGTGAGGCCGGTCTTGTCGTAGACGGAGACGATGGCCCGGCGGATCGGGATGATGTCGCGGTCGCGACGCTCGGAGGTGGAAGTAGCGGTCATGCGCGAACGAGCTCCTTGAGATCGATGGTTCCGGTGGCGATGCCGAGCACGCTCTGCGCGAGCAGCTCCCGCTCGACGAGTTTGATGCGGTCGTGCAGCACAGCTTCGGTATCGTCCCGGAGGACCGGCACCCTGCGTCTTGCGACGATCGGTCCGCTGTCGACTCCGTTGTCGACGACGATGACGCTAGCTCCCGTGGCTTCTACACCCGCAGTGAGCGCATCCCGCACCGCATGCGCGCCAGGGAACTCGGGCAGGAAGGCAGGATGCGTGTTGATCAGGTGAGGCGACAGCGCCGCGACCACACGCGGCGGCAGCAACCGCATGAAGCCGCTGAGGATGACCAGGTCCGCCTCCCAGTGCTGCACTTGGTCCAGCAGCGCGTCGCCCCAGGATGCGCGGTCCGGGTAGTCGGCCGTGGCGCAGACAAAGGTGGGGATGCCGCGTGAGGTTGCGTGCGCGAGTCCGCTCGCCTGGCGGTCGGCACCGACCGCGACGATGCGAGCCGGAAAACCGTCGACTTCGGCGCGCTGGAGCAGTGCTTCGAGGTTCGAGCCGCCGCCGGAGATGAGCACGACGACAGAGAGCACCCTACAAGTTTATCGCGAGCCGGCGGAGTCCAGCTGCGAGGCCAGTCGTTCCGCCGGACGCACGGCGAACAGTCCTGCGATGGCGGCGAGTCCGATTTCCAGGGCCGCGAACCCGCCGACCAGCCACGGGTTCGGCCCCACCTCGGCGAGCCGTCCCGGGCCGGCGGCGCCCGCGGAAAACCAGGCGAGCAGTCCGAGCACCACGCCGGCGCTGACGCCGATGCCGATACCCAGTCCGACCTGACCGAACGCACCGCGTGTGCCGACCGACTGGATCCGAGTGCGGATCACGACCGCCGCCAGGAAGCCGGCGAGCACCGGAACGAGGAGGCCGAGGAAGCCGAAGCCGAGTTCACCGGACGGCAGGGCGCCGAGCACCGGCACCGCGGGCAGCGGACCGAGGTTGGTGCCCAATGGGGAAACCGCCGAGGCCGTGCCGATCGCGAAGCCGGGACCGACCAGCCAGGACCCGCCCCAGATGACCAGGTTCGGCAGGATCGCCAGTTGCCCGAGCGTGAGGGCGACGCCACCGAGCACCCCCGTGTGCACGCTTTCGTACAGGCCGATGACGCGCGCATAGCTGACCACGAGGGAGCCGGCGACGAGGACCGACGCGACGGAGACCACTCCGGCCGCGGCCATGGCGCCGCCGCGCACCGCCGCCGGAACAGCGCTGCGGATGCCCGTCGGCAGTTCGAGGATCCAGCGCCCGCATTGATGGCGCAGCCCGTCGGCCCAGTCGGCCAGAGCGGCCGTGACGCGCAGGGCGCCGGCCCGGCCCCTCGGCGGCGGCGCGTCATCCGCGCTGCGACCATCCGATCCGGCAGCGCCCGGCCGCGTCGCATCCGTGCGCGCGGCATTGCCTCTTGTCGTGTCCGGACTCTCCCGCACGGCGCGCAGCCGACGCCTGGTCACCTCCCAGCCGATGGCCACGCCGGTCGCGAAGACGAGGGTCGGCAACAACGTGCCCTGCGAGATCGACGGCCGGGCCAGCGGGTGCAGCGCGGACACCGTGGCGGCGAACGCCAGCACGCCGAAGCTGCCGATCGAGGCGAGAAGGCCGAAAATCCGGTACGGGGTCTCGGCCACCCGTCGACCCGCCCGGATCCCCAGCAGCACGGTGAGCAGCGAGAAACCCAACGGCGCGATGGTCAGCACGAACGGGGTTCCGGCGCCGACGAAACCGGCGGCGGTGGCCAGGGCCGGGTCCAGTGTCATCCGGATGTCCGTGCCGGAGCCGAGCAGCCAGATGTCCACGCTGGCGCGCCAGAACACGAGCCAGTCGACCTGAAGGCCGTACTGGGCGGCCCACATGATGGTGAGCGGCACGAGCGGGATGCCGATGCCGATGCCGACGACGAGGAGCGCCTCAAGCGCGGCGAAGAGGGCGGTGAGCGGTCGATTCATACTCGTCGGAGCCTACCTTCGTGCCGCCGCGATCCCGCCGCGGCAGTCCGGGCCGTGGCACATTCGCGGGCGCCGACTCCCCGCAACACCGCGTCCCCCCCCCCGGAAATTCAGGAAGTCACGTCAGCCGAGTAGGCGGCCGGGCCGCGGCGCGGCCTTCCCCGTCGCGGCGGTGACGTACGTTCCTGAGTTTTCGGAGAGGGGAGGGGACGGAGTCGGATGCCGGATGTGGCGGCTACAGCGCGGCGACCAGCTCGCGCATGATGGCCGCGGTCTCGGACGGCGTCTTGCCGACCCGCACGCCGGCAGCCTCCAGGGCCACCTTCTTGCCCTCGGCGGTGCCGGCGCCGTTGGAGACGATCGCCCCGGCGTGGCCCATGGTCTTGCCCTCCGGCGCGGTGAAGCCCGCGACGTAGGCGACGACCGGCTTTGTGACGTGGGCCTGGATGTACTCGGCCGCACGCTCCTCGGCGTCGCCGCCGATCTCGCCGATCATGACGATCGCCTTGGTCTCCGGGTCCGCCTCGAACGCGGCGAGCGCGTCGATGTGGGTGGTACCGATGATCGGGTCGCCGCCGATGCCGATCGCCGACGAGAAGCCCAGGTCGCGCAGCTCGAACATCATCTGGTAGGTCAGGGTGCCGGACTTGGACACCAGGCCGATCGGGCCGGCCTCGGAGATCGATGCGGGGATGATGCCGGCGTTCGACTTGCCGGGGCTGATCACGCCGGGGCAGTTCGGGCCGATGATCTGGGTGGCGTTGCCCTTGGACTTCGCATACGCCCAGAACTCCGCCGAGTCGTGCACCGGGATGCCCTCGGTGATCACGATGACCAGCGGGATCGCGGCATCCACCGCCTCGATCACGGCGGCCTTGGCGAAGGCGGGCGGCACGAAGACCACCGAGACGTTCGCGCCGGTCTGCTGCATCGCATCCGCCACCGTGCCGAAGATCGGCAGGCTGTGGCCCTCGATCTCCACGCTGGTGCCGGCCTTGCGCGGGTTGGTACCACCGACGATGGTCGAGCCGCCGCGCAGCATGTGCCCGGCGTGCTTGGTGCCCTGCGAGCCGGTGAGACCCTGGATGACAATCTTGGAGTTCTCGTCGAGGAAAATCGACATTTTCTAGTCCTTAGCTATGATTCTGGGATCTCGACAAGCTCGATCACCGGGATGCGTTTGATCAGCGCGACGCGTTCGCGAGTTCGGCGGCCTTGTCGGCGGCTTCGTCCATGGTCTCGACGACGGTGACGAGCGGGTGCTTCGCCTCCGCCAGAATTTTGCGCCCCTCGACGACGCTGTTGCCGTCCAACCGGACGACCAGCGGCTTGGTGGCGGTGTCGCCCAGCGTCTTCAGCGCTTCGAGGATGCCGTTGGCCACCGCGACGCACGAGGTGATCCCGCCGAACACGTTGACGAACACGCTTTTGACCTGCTTGTCGCCGAGGATGACGTCCAGTCCGGCCGCCATCACCGCCGCGGATGCGCCGCCGCCGATGTCGAGGAAGTTGGCCGGCTTCGCGCCGCCGTGGCGCTCCCCCGCGTAAGACACGACGTCCAAGGTGGACATCACCAGGCCAGCGCCGTTGCCGATGATCCCGACGTTGCCGTCGAGCTTCACGTAGTTGAGGTGCGAGGCCTTGGCCTTGGCCTCCAGCGGGTCCTCCGCCGCGACGTCTTCCAGCTCGGCATGCGCCGGGTGGCGGAAGTCGGCGTTGGCGTCCAGGGTCACCTTGCCGTCCAGGGCGATGATGTCGCCCTCCTCGGTGAGCACGAGCGGGTTGACCTCGACCAGCGTGGCGTCCTCGCCCTTGAAGACGTTGTAGAGGTTGCGGATGACCGGGGTCATCTTGTCGATGAGCTCATCCGGGAATCCTGCTGCCCGGGCGATCTCGGTCGCCTTGGCCTCGTCGATGCCGACCATCGGGTCGACCTCGATGCGGGCCAGCGCCTCCGGCTTCTCCACGGCCAGGATCTCGATCTCCATGCCGCCCTCGACGCTGGACAGTGACAGGAAGGAGCGGTTGGCCCGGTCCAGCAGCACCGAGAAGTAGAACTCGCGCGCGATCTTCGCGCCCCCGGCAACCATGACGCGACGCACCGTGTGGCCCTTGATGTCGAGCCCGAAGATGCCGCGGGACACCTCCTCGGCCTGCGCCGGGTCGTGTGCGACCTTGACGCCGCCGGCCTTGCCGCGGCCACCGACCTTGACCTGGGCCTTGACGACAACGGTGCCGCCGAGCTTCTCGGCCGCCGCTCGTACGTCCTCGGGGGTGTCGGCGATGATGCCGGCCAGCACAGGCACTCCGTAGGACTCAAAAAGGTCCCTGGCCTGATACTCGAATAGATCCACGCTGCTCGTCCAATCCGCGCGTCGGTTGCTTGAAATGGCACATGTCTCGATACCGAGATAGTTCGACGTCAAGAGACTTTGGCCACCAAGAACTCTACCCGCTCGCCGATGCGGGCAAAGACCTGGGAGGCTGTGTGACGCCTTAAGATCGGGTGTTCTTTCGCCGTCGCGGTCCCAAACACTCTTGATCATCCGCCTCGATGTTCATATAGTTGGTGCACTGAGCATTTTGGCACCGAGCATTCGGTACTGAGCATTTTGGGCGCGGCGCGGCCGTGCATGCGAAAGGAGACTGCAATGCAGCAGATGGATGGCCGGGCCGACAGCCCGGAACTGGAAAAGCTGTACCGGGACTTCGACACCCACCAGCTGTCACCGCTGTGGACCCAGCGCGAAGGGCTGATGCCGATGTCGCCAGAGCCCGCCGCCGTTCCTTATGTATGGAAATGGGACGTGCTCTACGACCTCGCGCGGCGCAGCGGGGACCTAGTCCCGGTCGGCAGAGGCGGCGAGCGCCGTGCAATCGGCCTGGCGAACCCGGGCCTGCCGGGCACCGCCCATGCAACCTCGACGCTCTGGTGCGCCATCCAGTACCTCGGACCGCACGAGACCGCACCCGAACATCGGCACAGCCAGAACGCGTTCCGGTTCGTCGTGGAGGGCGAGGGGGTCTGGACCGTCGTCAACGGCGATCCGGTGGCGATGACCCGCGGCGACCTGCTGCTCACTCCGGGTTGGCACTTCCACGGCCATCACAACGACACGGACCAGCCGATGGCCTGGTTGGACGGCCTGGACATCCCGTTCTCGCACTACACCGATGTCGGATTCTTCGAGTACGGCTCCGAGCGGGTCACCGACGAGGCCTCCCCGGCCGTCTCCCGCGCCGAACGGCTCTGGGGCTACCCGGGACTGCGGCCGCTGTCCGCGCTCGAAGACACCACCAGTTCCCCGCTGGCCGCCTACCGCTGGGAGTATACGGATGCCGCCCTGCGTGAGCAGCTCGCGCTGGAAGACGACGGTCACCCGGCCACCGTGGAGCAGGGCCACGCCGCCATCCGCTACGTGAACCCCACCACCGGCGGCGACGTGATGCCGACCCTGCGGGCCGAGTTCCACCGGCTGCGCGCGGGCGCGGACACGCCGACCCGGCACGAGGTGGGCTCCTCGGTGTGGCAGGTGTTCGAGGGCGAGGGCACCGTGGTCCTCGGCGATGTCGAGCACCAGGTCTCCACCGGCGACATCTTCGCGGTACCCTCCTGGGTATCGTGGTCATTGCACGCGAACAGCCAGTTCGACCTGTTCCGCTACAACGACGGACCGATCATCGACCGCCTGCATTTCACCCGCACCTACACCCCTCAGGAGACCGCGTGAAACTCGCCACTCTGCGCACGTCCGATGGCACCGTCGCCGTCGTCGTCGGCACCGCCGCCGCCACCGAAATCACCTCCGTCACCGACGTGGGCGCGCTGCTGAAGCAGCGGGACTGGCGCGAACTCGCTGCCGCGGCATCCGGTCCGGTGCATCCGCTGGAGGGCATCGAGCCGCAGCGGTGGGCGCCGGTCGTGCCGCGGCCGGGCAAGATCCTCTGCGTCGGACTCAACTACCGCAACCACATCCTGGAGATGGGCCGCACCCTGCCAGAGCATCCCACGTACTTCTCGAAGTTCCCGGAGGCGCTTGTCGGCCCGTTCGACGACATCGAACTGGCCGCGGTATCGGATGCCGTGGACTGGGAGGGCGAACTGGCCGTCGTCATCGGCAGTCCGGCCCGCAACCTCACCGAGGAGCAGTCGGCCGAAGCGATTGCCGGGTACGCGGTGATCAACGATGTGACGATGCGCGACTTCCAGTACCGCACGCTGCAGTGGCTGCAGGGCAAGACGTTCGAGAACACCAGCCCGTTCGGTCCCTACCTGGTGACAACGGATGAATGGACGCCGGGCCCGAAACTGACCACCCTGGTCAACGGCGAGACGATGCAGGATGTGGCGACGTCGGATCTGGTGTTCTCGCCGGCGAAGCTGATCGCCTACTTCTCGCAGGTGGTCACCCTCAACCCCGGCGACGTGATCGCGACCGGAACCCCCGGTGGCGTCGGGCACGCCCGGAAGCCCCCGCGATACCTCACCGACGGCGCCACACTTCAGACGTCGATCGAGGGCCTCGGCGCTCAGTCGAACCGGGCAGTGAAGGTGAGGTAGCACCGTGCCAGCACGTACCGACAAGACCACGGACCCCGAAATCCGAGCCGGCCTGCTGCTGGCCCGGCGGGGCACCGCCTACTTCTCGCGCAAGCTCAACGAGTTGCCTGACGACCAGTTCGATCAGCCCAGCCTGCTCCCCGGCTGGAGCCGCCGACACCTGATCGCCCACGTCGGCTACAACGCGCGCGCCATCGTGAGGCTGACCGAATGGGCGCAAACCGGCGTCGAGCATCCGATGTACGAGTCGCCCGAGGCGCGCTGGCGTGAGATCGAATACGGGGCGACGCTGAGTCCGGTCGCGCTGCGCAACCTTTCGGAGCACGCCGCCGTGCACCTCAACGTGCAATGGCGCGATCTCACCGACGACGCCTGGCACGCCGAAGTGCGCACGTCGCAGGGTCGCGTCGTTCCGACATCCACCACGATCTGGATGCGCACCCGCGAGGTGTGGCTGCACGCCGTGGACCTGAACAACGGTGGCAGTGTCACCCATTTCCCGGTCGAGCTGATCGACCACCTGATCGCGGACGTGCTCAGCAACTGGCGCAAGCGGCGCGAGGCGGAGAGCATCCCCAACTTCGTGTTGCGTCCTGACGACCGCGACAGCGCGCGCTCGGTCGGCGATGCGGATGCCGGTGACGCCGTGGTGCTGACCGGCTCTGCCGCGGCCTTGGCCCGGTGGGCAACCGGGCGCGGGAGTGCCGGAGTCACTGCCGCGGACGGCTCTGTCGTGCCGGCGGCGCCGCGCTGGCTCTAGCCGGCGGGGAACACGAAAACGCGAGCCGCGGCGCTAGATCGGAATCTCAATGAGTGTGGGCGCGCTACCCGCCAGTGCATTCCGCAGTGCCGCCTCCAGGGCGTCGGTCGTGTCGGCAACCGTGGCGCTCACCCCATAGCCAGTCGCGAGCGCGCAGAAGTCCAGACCGGGAAGGTCGATCCCAGGGATGGACTCCACGCCGAGCCGCGTCGCGAATGAGCGCAGCGCTCCGTAACCGCCGTTGTTCAGGATGAGGAATGTGGCGGGGATGCGATAACGCGCCGCAGTCCATAGCGCGGTGATACCGTAGTTGGCGCTGCCGTCGCCAATGATGCCAATGACTCGCCGGCTGGCGCTGCCCAATTGGATACCCACTGTTGCCGGCATCCCGAACCCGAGGCCTCCGGCCGCCGGGAAGAAGTAGCTACCGGGATGCCGTAGCCGGATGCGCTCCCAAAACGCCGTGTTCGTCGTAGTCGCCTCCCGTACATAAATCGCGTCATCGGGCGCGACGGTATCGAGCACGTCGAACACAGCTTCCGTGGTCAGTACGCCGCTGCGCTCTGCCGCAGCCACGCCGGCGCGGGTCGCTGGCATGACGCGATTGCCGGCGACGGGAACGGCCTTCGCGAGTGCCTGCAACACGCTGCCCACGTCCGCGATGACGGCGTCGCCAACGGGTGCGCGAGCGGCCTCGGCAGGGTCAGAAGTGATCTGGATCAGCTCACTCCCGGCTGGCAGGTATCGACCCGGTTCGAATATGTGATACCGGAACACCGGTGCACCGATGACAAGGATCAGGTCGTGACCGGCCAAGGTGCCTGAGATTCCGGCGATTGAGGACGAGAGAATGCCGCGGAAACACGGGTGATCGGTCGGGAATGGACAACGTGATGCCGATGGTGCAAGCCACACGGGCATGCGCTGGCGCTCGGCCACTTCCACGGCGAACCCGTTGGCTCCACCTGCATCGACGTCGGCGCCCAGAACCAGTACCGGGTTCTCGGCAGCCGTGATTCGCGTCACGAGGTGGTCGAGTTGCTGCTCCGAAAGAGAGCCGGCACTCTCGACGGTGCGGCCCGCGAGCCCGTCACTCCCGCTTGCGTCGTCCGCCTCATGCGCCCAGTCATCCCAGGGGATCGACACGTAGACCGGTCCCTGCGGGGCAGAGCCGGCGGTGTGGATCCCCTGCGCAATGGCACGCGGCACGTCGGCGGCGAGCGCGGGCTCGTAGCTCCACTTGACCAAGGGCTTCGGCAGCTGCACCGAGTCGACGTTGGCCAGCATCGCCTCGACGCCGACCATGGCCCGTGTTTGTTGTCCCGCCGAAATGACCAGCGGGCTGTGTGCGCTCCAAGCGTTGGCAATCGCACCCATGGCGTTGCCGGTGCCGGCCGCCGCGTGCAGATTGACGAAGACCGGTCGGCCGGTGACCTGTGCGTAGCCATCCGCCATCCCGGCAACAACCCCCTCGTGCAACCCGAGGATGTACCGGAAGTCATCCGGCATGCGATCCAGGAATGACAACTCATTTGATCCGGGATTGCCGAAGATCGTGGTGAGCCCGTTTTTCCGGAGAACCTCGTACGTTACCTCGCGTATGGTCGGCATGTTCTTTGGCTCACGCAACCTTCAGGTCGGTGCGCTCCGCCTTCTTGGTCACGATGACGACACCGCGATCGCCGTCGACCACCACCCAGTCGCCGGTCTCGATGGCAGCTACCGGGTCTTCGGTGAATTGCGAGACCGTGGGGACACGCGTCACAACGGCCCCCAATACGGCCTTGGAGGTCACCGTGGTGAACACCATCGCCAGCGGCGCAGTGCCGAGCAGCCTAGTGCTCTGGAAGAAACTCGACCAGCCTGAGGAGCCCTTTGCGCCGGGGAAGACCAAGATCTTGCCGGTAAAGCACGCGCCGAAAAGCTCGTGTTGGGTCTCGATGATGGTTCCCTTGGCCGGGTCGATGCCGCCCCATCCCGAGATGGCCTCGTGCGACACGAGAGCCTCGCCCTCTGCCACCCCCGCGACGATCCCGCGGCCGTGGAACTCGAGGGTCATGACAGGTGGCCGTTCCACTTGCCGGTGACCGCGGCATCGACGCACTCTTCGAGCGTTCCGAACCAGGACTCGATTCCCATGATGGCCGCCAGGTAGTGGGCCTGCTTCGCCGAGTCGGTAGCGAAAACTCGCGTTCCGTCGGGGACTGCCTTCGACATGGCCGGGCAGGAGTCGGTCAGCACCTTGCCGCCGGCGCGTTGGATGATCTCGGTGTAGCCATTCCGGTCGGCGACGCTGCGCAGCGCTCGCGGCGTCATGATCCATAACTGGGTGCCGGAATTGAGTGTCTTGCCCTCGATGGCCCGAGCGAGCCGTGCGATTTGGTCGATGGATGCGTGCGGGCAGCCGAGGAGGATGAAGTCGACATCCGTGGAGGAACCAATGCCGTTGAGTTCCTCGTAGACCGCACGGCGCTCACGCTCGCCGTACACGATTGGGTCGCCGATGCTGCGACCTCCGAACGCGGCCTCGACGGTGGGCGCCTCTGGCGTGATCCCGGGGATGTGATACAGCTCAACACCGCCGGAGGTGGCTGCGGCCGCGCCGAAGTGCTTGAGGTCAGCGAGGTCGGGCTGCTCCCAGTCGCCGCGGATGACCGGCCTCGCCTCCATCACAACGCCACCGGCGAAGTAGCCCAGCATTCCCCATTCTTGGAATCCCTTGACCGGGATGGAGACATCGATGAGGTGAGTGCCGTATCGGTTCTCCGGGATGTGATTCCCCCAATACGGAATCTTCCCGGTGAGACTGGCCGAGCCGGTGGATGCGGTGCCTTCGCAGTTCGTGCGTGCGCCGAGCACCGAGTTACAGTAGACGACTGCCGACGATTCCATCCAGGCGCAATGCTCGCCGCGCACCGGCAGGTTTCCCACTTGGTATGGTGTGCAGGTTGCCAGGATGGTCACGCCATGATCTGCGTAGAACGCCTCCCCGTCTTCCTGCAGCTCGACTTTGTCGGGGGCGTAGACCTGAACGGCAGCTTCGTCCGCCTTGCCGAATCCCATCTGCAGCTGACACGTGGGAACGCGCATCTTGGGCAACGTGATCTCATCGTCGCAGTCCAGGTTGATGACGGCATAGGACTTCGTCCAACCGCCTTCCTTGACCAGTTTCGCCTTGATCGGGGATGGCTGAGCCATGGTGCCGGCGACGTTGCGGGTGTCGCACAGTCGCTCGGCGCCCAGGGCGTCACCATAACGGATCAGAAGATCCATCGCCGCGGCGACGGCGTCGCCCTCGGCACCGTCGCGCATGGCCTTCTCGTCGTCGGCTAGTTTCATGTTCTACCGTTCCCTTCCGTCCACGCTCACGCCGCCTAGGATTCGATGTTCTCGACCACGCGCTCGCGCAACTGCGACGTGTCGATCTCCTGAACGCTGCCGGTGCCTGCGAGGTCAAGGGCGTGGGCGGCGCCCTCGCCCATCGCGGCGCACGGGCCCATGACACGGACGCTGGACAGCGCCGCGACGTCGCCATCGACGCAGCGACCGGCGGCGACCAGGTTGTGGGTTCCCTTCGGGATGAGGCTGCGCAACGGCACGTAATGGGTGTGCTCCGGCCCGAAGGCCTCCCACACGTAGCCCTCGATGGTGTCGTGGAGTTCGATGGGCCATGCCGTTCGGGCGACCGAGTCCTCGAAGCGGTGTCCGCTGCGTACTTCCTCCAGACTGAGCTGGTGCTCGGCGGCGATCCACCGGGTCTGCCTGCGACCGGGGAAGCCGTAGAGCCTCACCCTGGCGTCGCCGAACGCCTTCGGGAACTCCGCGCGCAGGAACTCCACGACGCGGTCGGCCTGGATGCGGCCCGCGAGTTGGGCGGAGGCCGCGCGCACTGCCCCGAGCGGTGCCTCGACGTGCGTCATGTTCATCACGGCGGTGTTACGTCCCGGGAAGAAGAACGCCAGGCCGTCTCGGCGCACGAGGCCATACTGCGCGGACTTGGCGTCCACCCGATCGACCAGTTCGGCGCCGGTCGGGGCGAACTGCTCCCGCAGCCCCTCGAGGCGAATCTGCTGGGAGCCCCACACGGTGCGTTCCGGTACCTGGCACGGCAGTCCCGCCTCCCAGGTGAGCGCAGCGTCGCCTGTGGCGTCGATGAAGCCGTCGGCCCGCACGCGCACGTCTCCGTACCGTGTGGCGAAGGTGGTCGCGGAGATGACGCCATCGCTCTGGTCGACACGATGCACAGAGGCGCCCAGCACCACCTTGATACCCAACTCGGACACCAGATTCTCGATCCACCGTCCCAGCACGACCTCGTCGTAGCTGACGGTCATGGTGTGACCTCGATTGAAGTGCACGTCACCGGTCTTGCCGAGGTCCTGGAACATCTGATCGAAGATCCCGTGAGTCAGCTGCCGGTACTCCGGCCCATTGCCGTAGACGCCGCAGAACAGCCCGATCAGCGAGTTGACGCATTGGCCGCCGAGCACGGGCAACGCGTCCACGACCACGACGGAGCGCCCGAGCCGCGCGGAGGTGACCGCCGCCGAGATGCCGGAGATCCCGGCGCCGACGATACAGACGTCCGCGGTTAGCTGTTCCGCCGGGGCTGACGGAGACTTGGTCACAGTGTTGACCTTGAGTTCTGTCAGTTCGTGTGGCACTGTTGCTCCCGATCGGAAACGGTGAGCGCGGTCTCAACCATAGGTCAGCGTCGAGCGACCGGAGCGGACGGTTGCTCCCTTTTGGAGTGGTTCGGCGGCTCCGGCGTAGGCGGCCAGCCAGCCGGCGGTGCGTTTCGGTTCGGCGACCAGGCGCGAATCCCGGCGGGCCGAGAGCTCGTCGAAAGGTACGAGCAAGTCCACCGTGCGCGCCGTCACGTCGATGGCGATGGTGTCCCCGTCGTGGACGAGGCCGAGCGGGCCGTCGAGGGCGCCCTCTGGGCTGACCTCGCCGACGACGATCCCCTTGTTGACGAGGCCGGAGAGTTGGCCATCGGTGACGACGGCGACGCTTTCGGTCAGGCCGGCGCCGTTGAGCGCGAAGACGACGTTGGAGGCCATGCCCATTCCGGGCGTGCCGACCGGGCCGAGGCCGCGCAGCACGAGCACGTCGCCCGGCACGATTCCTCCGCCCTCGATGGCGGTCAGCGCCGACGCGGGGTCACCGAAGGTGCGCGCGGTCCCCGTGAATCGCAACTCCCGTTCCTCGGTGACGGAAAGCTTCACGATCGCCGACTCCGGTGCCAGCGAGCCACGGATGACGACGATGGTGGCCATCGTGCCCATCGGGCGATCCATGGGTCGGATCACCTCATCGTCGGCGACGACGATGTGGTCGAGACGCTCCCCGAGGTTCTCTCCGGTGACGGTGAGGACCTGACTGTTCAGGCTTGGCAGCAGCTGCTTGAGCACAGCCGCGGCCCCGCCGGCCGCATCAAACTGTTCGATTGTGGTGTCGCCGTTGGGCCGCACCGCGGACAGCGGGCGGATGGTCGCGGCTGCGCTCTCGAACAGCCGGTAGACGTCGACATCCGCCTCGGTCTCCCTCGCGATCGCCGCCAGGTGCTTGATGCAGTTGATCGACCCGCTGATGGCCAGGACCGCCTTGGCCGCGTTGTCGAACGCGTCCGGTGTCATGATGTCCCGAGGGCGGCGGTCCGCCAGGACGGCCTCGACGATGGCGGCACCGGATCGCTCGACGGCACTCCACATCGCAGCGCTGTTGGCCGCGGTCGGAGTGCTGGCCGACAACGTCATGCCGAGCGCCTCGGCGACTACGTGCATGGAATTCGCGGTACCCATGCCGGTGCACACCCCGGGGCTCGTGATCGCACGATCACTCATATCGCACAGCTGTTCAAAAGTGACGCGACCGGATTTCACGTGCCCGGCCTTCAGGAACACCTCCTCGATGTCCACGGAGTCGCCGTTCGCCATGAATCCGGAGCTCTGATAGCCGCAGGAGATGATCAGGGTCGGCACGTTCAGGCGCGCAGCAGCCATCAGCTGCCCGGGCGTCGTCTTGTCGCACGAGGCCAGGCAGACCATCCCGTCCAACTGCGCTCCCTCGACGGCGGCTTCGATGTCCATCGAGACAAGATCGCGCCCAGACAGGATGTAGCCGCCGGACCCCCCAGCGGTCATGATGAAGTCGGTCGGAGCTACCGTTCGTATCTCGATGCCGACCCCACCGGCCAGTCGGATGGACTCCTTGACCGCGGCAGCGATGGGGTCCAGGTGGCTGAAGCACGGAGCCAACTTCGACGACGAGTTGACGATGGCGATCTTCGGCTTGGTCAGATCCTCATCGGTCAGCCCCAGCTGCCTCCACTGCGTCCTGCGGGTCGCCCAGCGCGGAGTGCCGGGTACGAAGTTACTTCTGAGTTCCATTTGCGACCATCCACATTCCTTCTAGTTGTGACCTCGCTTCCACGATCCCGCGCAGTCGATGAGCAGCAGGGGCGACCGCCGCGCAGCGACCGATCGCGGCGGCGCTCTACCTTCGTGCTCTCAGTTCACGTTTGTCGACTCGTGCCACGGGATAGACAGCCTCTTGAGCACGTTGACCAAGAAGTAGAGGATCAGCCCCAGCGTCGAGAGCATGATGATCACGGCGAAGAGCCCAGGTGCATCGAGTTGATTCAGTGCGTCGACAATTCGGAAGCCGAGGCCTGCGCTTCCTCCGAGGTATTCGCCGACAATGGCGCCGATAACCGAGAAGACAATCCCTACTTCCATTCCCGCGAAGACATACGGCAATGTGCTCTTCAACTCCAAGTGGTAGAACGTCTGCCATTTGGACGCGTTGAGGCTGCGCATCACATCCCGTTGCCCGGGATCAACCGACCGCACCCCCAACAGAACATTGAGCATTATGGGGAAAAACCCCATCAGCGCGGCAATGACGATCTTCGACGTGATGCCGAAGCCGAACCAGATGACGAAAAGCGGGATCAGCGCGACCTTCGGCACGACCTGGGACGCAACGACAAGAGGCCGGAGGCTGACCTCGAGCAGTTCTGATTTGCCGAGGAGAACACCTGACCCAACGCCGAATACGACCGCAATCAAGAAGCCGACAACGGCCTCCGTGGCGGTGACCTGAGCGTCCTGCCACGTCTGCGCTGTCCCCAGTGTCTTAAAGAGGCTGGCGAAGATCTGAGTCGGCGGGGGCAGAATCAGGGTGCTCACGTGGAAGGTTCGCACCACCACCTCCCACACCCCGAAGAAGACAACCAGGATGACGGGAGTAGCACCCCATTTCAGCGCAGTGCGCAGCTTTTCATCTCTCGATTTCATCTTCTGCTCATTCCTCTGCATTGAGTGCGACGCGTAGGTTGTTCACAATCTCAACGAACTCTTTTTCAGATTGCGCTTCAATCGATCGCGGCCTAGGTATGTCCACCGTTGTGATGTTCTGAATCCGACCTGGTCTTGGGGTCAGATGAACCACTCGATTGCCCAAGAACACTGCTTCGGAGATGTCGTGGGTTACAAACACGACGGTCGCTTTGATCGCCGATGCAATCCGCTGCAGCTCAAGATTCATCCGCTCTCGCGTCAGCGCGTCCAACGCCCCAAAAGGCTCATCCATCAAGAGCAACTCTGGGTCGTAACTCAAAGCACGGGCGATGGCGGCTCGTTGGCGCATCCCACCCGATAGCTCCCGAGGATAGGACTTCTCAAACCCCCCGAGCCCCACAAGCTCCATCAGTTCCCGCGCCCTGGCATAGCGCTTCGGTTTGGGAATATCACGTAGTCGCAACGGAAGGGAGATGTTGTCAATGATGTTGTACCAGGGAAAAAGATTGGCGTCCTGGAAGACAACACCCAAATGGCTGATCACCGCGGAATCAATTGACGACCCCGCCCAAAGGGACTTCCCGCCGATCCACACCTCACCGGACGTGGGGGGTATCAGCCCCGCAATGATCCGAAGCGCGGTTGTCTTGCCACACCCGGAACGTCCGATCAACGATACGAACTCTTGCTCGCGAATCGCCAGGCTGATGTTTGAGAGCGCGCGTGTTGTCCCTCGCGCAGTGACGAAGTCCTTGCTAACGTTCTTGATCTCTAGCTTGACGTTCGTTCCCGGTGCGGATGTCGCAGACCCTCTGCCCTGTGACTCCGTGAGGGTGGCCGATTCCCCGTTATCGATCATGACGCCCATCTCTCGTCTATTTCTCAAAATCCATCAGTACTTTCGGTGCGGCGACAATTACTTCGGGAGCAGGCTCGTGTCGACGATGCTTTCGATGTCTTTTCCGGCCGGAACGACCTTCAAGTCGACCATCTGGCGGTACGACTCCTCGAGCCGGTCCATGTCGATCGTGAGCAGATGTCCGTCCGCGTCCGGCCACAGATGGCTGTACGCCTTCAGTGCCCCTTTAGCGATGTCCTCGTCGGCAAGGCTGGCAAAGTCATAAGCGCTCCGCAACGTCTTGATCGTCTTGTCAAACCCGTTGGCCTCGTCCGCGATCATGTCCGAGGTCGCTTGCTTAATGGAAAGGAAGTACTTCTTTATCTCGTCGCCATGTTGGTCTATTTGATCCTGGCTCGTCATGTAGATGTTGTCCCCGACCTTTGTCACGTTTGTCGGCGCAAACGAAACGGCGTCAGCGTTCTGTTTGAGAACGATCAGAGCCGTGTCCAAACTGACCATATAGCCGGCGAGAGAACCGTTCCGGACCAACTCGAACGTTCCAGGTGTTAGGCCTACAAGTTGCCGTTTCACACTGGTCGGATCGATATTCGCATCGTGCAACACTGCGGAAAGTGTCTTGTCGCTCGTCCCGTTGACGGACGGAACACCGATGGTTTTGCCCACCCAATCCGACGGGTTGGGCGTCTCTTTCGTGGTCAAGATGCGGATCGCGGAACCGTACGTGTTCACCCCAACGATCTTCACCGGCAGGTTCTGGGTGAAACCTGCCGTCATTGCGTCAATCGCACCGTTGCGGGCGACTTGTCCCTTATTAGCCACCAGCAGTTGGGTCGCTTGAGCGGAGCCCTTAACAGCTTGGAGCGTCGCGTCGAGTCCGTTCTTCTTAAAATATCCACCAGCGACAGCCATCATCTCCGGTGACACCGTGAATGAACTCACTGGGAGGAAGCTCAAGAACGTGAAGGGGACCAGCGGGACGGGCTTGTCCGGCGCCCCGGAGGTGGATGCGGCCGGCGTTGCTTCGCCTGTGGCGCAGGCAGCCAACGCCGTTGCGCCCAGCGCCCCCATCAGCACGGTTCCCCCGGCACGGGTCAAGAAGCCTCTGCGGCTGAATACAGGACCGTTGTTCGACATAAATCCGACTCCCTTGTTGGATGGGTCTAGCTGTGTTATTCGATGAGATATTGCTGTGTGATGAATCAGGTGAAGGCAGCACTCGTCTTCGTTGGAGCTACCAAACCACGCTGCTCGGGTCCTGGTCAAACACCTTTCCGGGAGTCGGAAGCCCAACCCGATCGTGCCGGCTTCGGGCCGGTAAGTTCGCTAAAGCGCTTCTCACGCAATACGGCCGGAAAAGGGCATCACGATGGACTTCTCACTCAGCGACAACGAATCGCGAATTCGGAGCGCAGTGAGACGCTTCATCGACACCGAGGTGATCCCTCTCGAACTGGAGGTTCTGAGCCGGGAGGCCGCGGGCGAGATCGGCCTCCCGCGGCCTCGGCTTCGCCGGCTGCAGGCCACAGCGCGACGCCAGGGGCTGTGGGGGCTCGCTACGCCCGAGGAGTATGGCGGCCTGGGTCTGGGCCCGGTGCTGTTGTCGGTGATCCATTCGGAGCTCGGCCGTACTTTCGTGCCATTCGACTTCGGCGGAAAGGCCGACAACATCCTCTTTTCGGCCACCGCGGAGCAGAAACGGGACTACCTGCTGCCGACCATTGCCGGCGAGCGGGTGTCGTGCTTCGCCATCACCGAGCCTGGTGCGGGGTCCGATGCGGCGGGCGTCCAGACGACCGCTCGAAGAGACGGAGATTCGTGGCTGATCAACGGCGAGAAGAAGTTCCGGGCGCGGGCATGAGGCGGACTGTCATGATCCCTTCCGGGGCGGTCGGAGCCGGTGAGCGTCTGCTCGGCATGGCGGTGGATCGCGCAAACTCCCGGCACGCCTTCGGCGAACCGATTGCGCACTACCAGGGCATCCAGTGGCTACTGGCCGACTCGGCGGTCGAACTGGAGCAGGCGCGCTGGACCACGCTGTACGCGGCATGGCGGCAGGAGAAGGGGCTCGATTCACGGATGGCATCCTCGATCGCCAAATTGGGCGGCACCGCCATGGCGAACGCGGTCGCGGATCGCGCGCTGCAGATCCATGGTGCGTTGGGGTACACCAAGGAATTGCCGATCGAGCGCTGGTATCGGGAACTCAGGTACACCCGCATCTTCGAGGGAACAGACGAGATCTTGCGGCGCACCATTGCCCGTGAGCTGCTCAGCGGCCGATTCACCCCCGGGGACCTCGATTACGACAAGGAACCCGCGCAGTAACCGACGACTATCTCAATCGTCCAGCCGCACTATCGTGCGTTCGGCGATCACGCGAGCGGGACCGGCCAGAGTCGCCCTGAGCGCTCGTGCCACCGACTGCGCACGAGCGCCCGGCCACCCTTCAGGCAGATGCTGGAGCGGTAGACACGGGTCTTCCCGTACCAACAGCAGCCATTCCGTCGCGAGCAGAAGCTGCCGACTGAGGTCCGTCGCGCCCGGGAGGGGCTCGGGAACGTCCCAGCGCGCCAGGAACGTCCGGTATCGAGCCGCCAGCGATTCGAGATCCCACGCCGAGGCAATGATCGTGTCGACGTCGGTGCCGCTGGTGGGACGGGCCACGAATCCATGGACGAAGTGTGCCACGTCCGACTCCGCAAGCAACAGGTGCGGGTCGATCGGCTGGGGCGATATCCACAGGCCGTGCTGGAGCATGCCGAACCCGGCCCAGGTGAGGCGAGACCGAAGGGAATGCCGCTCGTCACGCCGGGACTCGGGAATCGAAAACCCGAAAAGAGTCCATTCCCCGTTCCAGCGGCGCAGTACCACCCCCTTGTCCCACACTCGGGTGGCCGCCTCGGTCAGGAGTACACGACCCGCGTCGCTGAGACCGTAGTACACCTGCCTGCCCGAGCGACTGGTGTGCAACAGGCCGTTTCGAGCCATACGCGTCAGGGCCGATCTGGTGGCGTATTCACCGATCCCGATCTCCCCGAGCACGTGCACAAAGCTGGTCGCGGAGACGGCGCGCTGGTCCAGAACGTACGCACCACAGAACGTCAGGAGAACCGATTGCGCGTGCACCGACGGATGTTGACCGGACACTCGCTCACCCTCTGTAGTCAATCGCGTGATTCCACTCGGGAAATCAGCTCTTCGGCCCGCTGCTTCGCTCGAGCCCTGTCAATCTTGCCTGAGATATTTCGCTCGACCGATTCGACGAAGAAGATCCGCCGCGGTCTCTTGTACGCGGCCAGGGTTCGACCGACATACGACGAAAGCTCTTCTTGTGTCGCAACCCGCCCGTCAACAAGGCGCACGAGCGCGATGATCCGCGATCCCCAACGCTCGTCGGGCATGCCGACGACTACAGCATCCTGAACGTCGGGGTGACCGACCAACGCCGCCTCCACCTCCTCGGTGAAGACCTTTTCACCGCCGGTATTGATAACGCCGGCCCCGCGCCCCAAGAACACCAGGGTCCCGTCCCCCGCAACCGCCGCAACGTCGCCGGGAACCGCGAAACGCACGCCGTCGATCTCCCGGAACACCGCAGCAGTCATGGCCGGGTCGTCGAGATAGCCGAGCGGCAGGTTCCCGCAGCTGGCTAGCAACCCCGCTTCCCCCGAACCCGCCTCGACGATGGCACCGTCCGACCCGATCAGTCGAGCATTGGCCGGGAGCCGGAATCCGAAATCTCGCGGACTGTCGCTCGTTCCGACGATCGAGACGGCATAGGGTCCACCCTCCGTGGAGGAGATCGAGTCATGGAGGGTCATGTTTCCCGCCGCGAGGAATTTCTCCTTGGCGTCGACGCTCCACGGCATGCCCGAACTGACGACGCGTCGCAGGCTGCTGATGTCGTACGGTGCCCCGGAGTTCTCCGCCCGCTCGAGCGCGTCGACCATCGGCCAGGCAAAGGCGTTCCCCACGATGGCGATCTCGTCTACGCGATGGCGCTCGACCTCGCTCCACAGCGCAGCGGCGTCGAACGATCGGCCCGGCAGACACACGACGCGTCCGGCGAGCAGCAGGTTCCCGATCGTGCTGAAAAACCCGGTGCCGTGCATGAGCGGAGAGGCGGGCAACACGGTCGGTGCGGTTCCCGCGCTCAACTGTGCTCGTGCCAATGCCACGACCTGTTCATGATCGACGGGGATGTCCAGTCCCATCCTCCGATGCGTGGAAAGCACGACTGTGCCAGCACCCGAGTGGGTCCAGACCACCCCCTTCGGTGTGCCGGTGGTACCGCCGGTGAGCATGATGACGCGGTCCGACGGGTCGTGGGCGCGCCTGGCCAGCCGCGTCGCGGCCAGCGCCTGCTCGTAGTCCGTGGACACTGGGTCGTCCCGGACCTGCCGCGCATCGCCGCCGACCACAACCACGGCGCGCAAGCCGATGTGCGTCGCCACTCGCCCCATCGATTCACGCAGCGTGTCGTCGACAACCACCGCCACGGTGCCGGTGTAGGTCAGCACCTGTTCGAGTTCCCGGTCCCGGTATCGATAGTTGATGTTGATCGGCACAGCCCCGAGCTTGAAGGTCGCCAGGAGTGCCTCGAAGTATTCGATCGAGTTATACAGCCCGATTCCCACGCAAGCTCCCGCCGTCACGCCGCACTGTGCGAGGTGACCGGCCAACGCGGAACTCCTCGCCTCGAAATCCGCCCAACTGCGCTGTCTTGCACCCTGAACAATGGCGATCCGGCCAGGCTCCACCTCCGCGACCAGGTCGGCGATCGATTCGAGCAGCGACCCGATGTGGGCATCCATCAAAAATCACCAATCCGGTGTTCGTGCGGAGGAGGGATTACAGGTATCGGCGAATGAGAATCGTGGCGACGCACGCGGGCTTCGGTGACGTGTCGATCTCGAACGTGAGCGTGAAGGCGACTTGCACGCCGCCAGCCACATCGGTGACCGAATCCAGCACGGCACTGCACCGCATGCGGCAACCCACGGGGGCCGGCGTGGGGAAACGCACCCTCTCACAGCCGTAGTTCACTCCCATCGAGAATCCACGGGTTTCCAGGATCTGGGGCATGAAGATCGTCGCTAAGGAGAGCGTCAGGTAGCCATGGGCGATGGTTCCGCCGAAGGGTCCGGTCGCTGCCCGCTCCACGTCGACATGGATCCATTGGTGATCACCCGTCGCTTCGGCAAAGGCATCCACTCGGTCCTGCGTGATTGTCAGCCAGTCGCTGGTGCCCAGATGCTGTCCAGACAACGCCCGCAGCCCGTCGACTCCTTCGGCGATCGTGATGGCCGTCATGTTTCATCTCCTTCTGATCGGGTCGGGTTCGGCATCCGGATGCCCAGAAGGCGGGCCGCGTTCTCCTTAAGAATCATCGGCCTCACTTCGGGCCTGATCTCCAGCCGGTCGAAGTCGGACAGCCAGCGGTCCGGGGTGATGGCCGGAAAGTCGGACCCGAACAACATTTTCTTCTTGAGCAGCGTGTTCGCGTACTGAATCAGCTGCGGGGGGAAGTACTTGGGCGACCAACCGGACAGATCGATGTAGACGTTGGGCTTGTGCAGCGCGACGGACAGCGCCTCGTCCTGCCAGGGAAAGGACGGATGCGCCAGGATGATGCGAAGGTCGGGGAAATCGACGGCAACATCGTCAACGCTCATCGGGTTGGAGAACTTGAGGCGGATCCCGCGACCGCCACGGACGCCGGCGCCCACACCCGTGTGACCGGTGTGAAAGAGCGCGATGAGGTCATGCTGCTGGATTGCCTCGTAGAGCGGATACACCGCGGGATCGTTCGGGAAAAAGCCCTGCACGTTCGGATGAAACTTCACGCCGCGAATGCCGAAATCATCCGCAAGTCGGTGAATCATGTCAACGCCCTCGGCGCCCCGGGCCGGATCAACACTGGCGAAGGGGATCAGCACGTCCGGGTTGTCGGCGGCGACTCGGGCTATCTCTTCGTTGCTGGGGGCGTTGTCGTCAGACTCGCCAGCACGGTCGACGCGGAACACGACGCACGCCATCTTTCGTTCGCGGTAATAGGACGCGATCTGCGCGGTGGTGAACGAGCCCATTTCGGTCCCGAAATACGATGACATCTCCGCGCGGGTGCTGCTCGAGGAGGAGCCGCCGGCGACCAAAGCCTGAACATGCACGTGCATATCGATGGCAACGAGATCGGCGGGGTCCACTGTCACTGTCGCAGTCACTTGCCGGCCGCGGTCGACGCCGGCGGCACTGGGCGGCCATAGGGCTGAAGCTGAGGAAGGAGCACGGTGGAGAACAGCTCCGCCAGCGAGTCATCCGAGTAGCCGCCCTCGCGAAGCACGGTGACGACCTCGCGAGGATGCGACCAGAGGGCAAGCCGATCTCCGCCCACGGCGATCGCCTGGCCGGTGACGTCGGCCGACGCGTCGGAGGCGAGAAAGACCACGAGGGGAGCCACATCTTCCGGCACACCCAGCCCGCGCCGACGCAGCGGTGGCGGGACCGGCTCACCGGCCTCGGCCGCCTCGACGGCGTCGCTGAGCCCAGGAATGGTCGCCGCCATCCGGGTCAGCGCCGTAGGGATGACCGCGTTGACGGTCGTGCCCTGACGCTCCAACTCCACCGCCCAGGTACGGACCAAGCCGACGATCGCGGCTTTTGCGGCGCTGTAGGCAGTCTGGCCGAAGCTCGCCCGTTGCCCAGCCGGCGAACCGACGAGGATCAATCGTCCCCCGCCGCCCTGCGACTTGAACTGCCTGACCGCGGAACGTGCGCACGTGAATGTGCCGCGCAGGTGCGTCCTGAGCACCAGATCGAAGTCCTCATCGGTGACCTTGGCCAACGTCCGGTCTCGCAGCACACCGGCATTGGTGCACATCACATCCAACCGGCCGTAGTCCCCCACCGCCCGATCCACGAGAGCATCCGCGACCTCCGCGGATCCCACGGCGCCGATTTCGGTGGTAGCGGACCCCCCGGACGAAACGATGTCGGAGACCACCTCACGCGCGACGTCCTCATCGACGTCGTTGACCACCACCGACGCTCCGGCCGCTGCCATGGCGATCGCGTAGGCACGTCCCAAGCCGCGTCCCGCGCCCGTGACAATCACCACTTTCCCGTGCAGGACACCGTGCTCTAGGATCTCCGTCATCTCGCAATAGTAGACAGACGCGTCACGAGCGTCAAGAATCTGACTCATATGCACGTGAAGCGCCGTCGATGTTGCCCGTGCCTGACTCAGAGGCGTGAGTGCCCTTCGGAGTGTCTACGATGAGTGCTAAGCAGCGACGCGAGGAACCGCCTTGGAGGACAGCAGTGCCGCAACCGGAAGAGCGTTCGGTCATGGAGAAGGTGTTCCGCCTCCTCGGCGCGTTTGACGAGAAGCACAACCAACTGAGCCTGTCGGAGATCAGCCGTCGCAGCGCGCTGCCTCTGACGACGACCCACCGCATTGCGGCTCAGCTTGTCAGTTGCGGCGCCTTGGAGCGGGCGGTGGATGGCGGTCCATACCAGGTCGGGTTGCGGCTCTGGGAGATCGCCTCCCTTGCCCCGCGGTCCGTCGACCTGCAGCGCATCGCGCTGCCATTCATGCAGGATCTCTACGAGATCACGCACTATCCGGTGCATTTAGCCATCCGGGAGGGAAACGAAGTAGTCTTCGTCGCGCGACTGGTCGACAAGACATTGACGAACGCCAGACCCCGTGTCGGGGGGCGATACGCCATTCACGCGACCGCGGTCGGGCATGTTCTCCTCGCGTTTGCCCCAACCGAAGTCCAAGACGAGATCCTCCAGGCTCCGCTGGAGCGCTACACCTCGCACACCGAGACCGATCCGGCCAAGTTGCGAGCGGCCCTGGACCGGGTACGACGGGAAGGATTGGCCACAAGCGACCGCCAGATCGACACACAGCTGGTCTCCATCGCGGCACCGATTTATGATTCCTCCGCCACGGTCGTAGCGGCACTGTCGATCATCATTCCCTTCGACCAGATGAAGGGCAGGTCGTGGGGCTATCTGGTCCAGGCAAGCGCACGAGCCGTCTCCCGGGCCAACAGGACGCGGCGTTCGGGATAGGCCCATCGCTTTCGGGACCGTCCGGGAGCGGAGCTACCGGACGTCTCTCCTCAGCCGCGCAATACCGCTCCGGCGTTGAGTGCGCTCACCTCACGGGCGTACGTTGACAGCCATCCGCATCCGACCGCGGGTACTGCCGTGGGTGAGGCCGCCCGTCGCGTCTCGAGTGCGACCGGGTCAACGAGGAGGTCGATCGTCCCAGCGTTCACATCGATCGAGATCACATCGCCGTCTTGAACAAGGCCGAGAGGTCCCCCGCCCCAGGCTTCGGGGGCGACTTCCGCCACCACGAGACCTCGGTTGACCAGTCCGGACATCTGGCCGTCGGTCACCACTGCGACCTCTTCGCTCAACCCCGCTCCATCGAGTGCGAAGATGAACGCCGACGTCATGGCCATACCGGGCGAGCCTCTCATCCCCAACCCGCTGAGTACTACGACATCCCCTGGATGGACACGGCCGTCCTTGATGGCGGCCATCCCCGAGTCTCGCGAGTGGAACACCCGCGCCGGCCCGGTGAACGAGAGGGGGGCGGTATCGGCCACGGTTCGTTTCACGACAGCGCTGTCGGGGGCGAGGGTGCCGCGGAGCACGGAAATCGCCGGATGATTGGCAAGGCCGTTGTCCAGCGAGCGCACGACATCATCATCGAGGACCTCGGCGACATCGAGCAGTTCGCCGAGCGTCGGTCCGGTAACGGTAGCAACATGGTCGACGAGCAGAGGCCTGAGGCGCGATAGCAGCGCCAGCGCGCCACCGGCATCGTCAAATTCTTCGATGAGCCGTTCGCCGTTCGGCTTGACGCCGACTAGCAGCGGCACCTGTGGCCCCAACTCCTCGAAGAGGCGCCACACATCAACATCACATTCCGCCTCCGCAGCCACTGCCTGAAGGTGCTTCATCACGTTGACAGATCCGCTGATCGCCAGCACCGCCGCGACTGCGTTGCGGAACGCGTCTGGAACGAGAATGTCACGTGGTCGAACATCTTGTTCGACCAGTTCTACGATCCGTTCACCGGCGCGGCGAACGGCGGACCACATCTTGTCGCCGTTGGCGCGGACCGGTGTGCTGTTGGTCATCGCCATGCCGAGCGCCTCGCAAACGATGTGCATCGTGTTCGCCGTGCCCATACCGGAACACACCCCGGGACCGGTGACCGCAGCCGACGCCATGTTCCCCAACTCGCGAATGCTCAGCATGCCACTGGCGACCTGACCAGCACGATGAAAGACGTCCTCGAAATCGATGTGTTCGCCCTTGTACGTGCCAGAAGACTGGTAACCGCACGCGACGATAATCGTCGGGATGTTGAGACGCCCGGCGGCCATGAGCTGGCCCGGCGCCGTCTTGTCGCACGAGGCGAGGCACACCATTCCATCAAGTTGGGCACCCTCCACGGCGACCTCGATGTCGTCGACGATCAGGTCGCGAGTCGGCAGGATGTACTGTCCACCGCGTCCGGCGCTGGTGATGGCATCGCTTGACGCCGCAGTGCGAATTTCCAGTGGCACACCCCCAGCGTCTCGGATCGCTTGGGACAGCACGGGAACAATGTCGTCCAGGTGACTGAAGCAACTGGCCAAGTGGGACGAACTGTTCACGATCGCGATTTTCGGCTTGAGCTCGTCCTCGGGGGTGATCCCGAGAACGCTCCACTGCGCTCGCCTCATCGCCCACAGTGTCGTTCCCGGTTCGAATACGCTACGAAGTTTCCTCGTCATATCTTCTCCTCTGAGTGTGCCGTGGCGGCCGCCAATCGAGGCGGAGCCTCAAGATCATTGCCAAGATAGACTCCGGCTTCCGTGAGCCGCCGTTGCAGTTGGGCTGTGTCGATGTCGCCGCACGCGGACCCAGCCGATAGCGCCAAGTCGGCTGCAGTACCTGCTGCCTGTCCCATCGCAAAGCACGGTCCGGTCACCCTGGCAGACGACTGTCCGTACTGGGTCATGGAAGCGCAGCGGCCCACGACATAGAGGTTCTCGACGACCTTCGGAATGAGCATCCTCAGGGGCAACTGGTTGAAGCCGCGGGAGTTTTCGTGGCGAGGGAACTGAAAGTCGACGTCGCCGGCGACGTGAGCTTCGATGGGCCACCCGTTGACCCCTATCGCATCCCCGAAGTCGACGCAGTCCAAAATGTCGTCTCCGGTGAGTTGGTACGAGCCGATGATGCGCCGGGTCTCCCGGATTCCAATCTGCGGGGCGAGGTCGACAATATAAGAGGAGTCGAACCCCGGGGTTGTGGCCTTGATGAACTCAAATGCGTCACGGGCTTGACGCCGGCCCTCGATCTCGCCGAGGGTCAGCTGTTCGACGTCGGTTCCGTCAATAGCGCTACCGTCACCGTTCGACAATTGAGTGAGGTTAGCTCGCCATTCAAGCGGGTTGCGCTGCGGCCGAACAATGGGCTTCTTTCGGGGGAAATGATGCGTACCGGCACGTTCGGCCTGATCCATCAGCTGCGCAACGGTCTTCCATGCCGCCCCGGCACGCTCAAAGTCCACCCCGTTGATGCGGAACATGAGAGAGGGAAAGAGGAGTTCTTCCGACTTTTCGTAGGGGACGCCCGACCACGTCGCCAGGTCCGCGTCTCCGGAGCCGTCAACGAACACGCGTCCACGGATGGCGCCGCGACCGGACTTGGACTCGATAAGAACGGCGTCGATCGTGGAATCGTCTGTCATCGAGACCCCGACGGCCATGGCATGGAACAGGATTCGGGCGCCGGAGGCCAGGACGAGATCGTCGGCGGCCATCTTGTAAACAGAGATGTCGAAGGCCTGTGCCAGGATCTTGTTCTCTATGGTGAGGTGCGGCGGGTTGAGTCCGCCCATACCGTCGATCCTCTCGAGAAGTTCGTCCGCGAGTCCGTGAATGACCTGCTTGTCCTCCCCATGGACCCGCGCATGCAGACCGCAAAAGGTGCTGAGGCCACCCATCGTCCCGGCGCCACCCAGAAAGCCGTAGCGCTCGAGAAGGATGGTCGAGCGGCCCGCCCTGGCGGCGGCGGTCGCGGCCATCAAGCCCGCGGGACCCCCGCCGACGACAACGACGTCATACTCTCCGATGACCGGCGTGGACTTCGGTGACTCCGCGATCGAGCGACCGTGGAACCCCGCCAGGCGGTCGCTCGTGCCGTTGTTGTCAACCATCAGAACCCTTTCCAGGTCACTTTCCGAGCCCGATGCCGCGACCCGTGATCAAGCTCATGGTGGTGCATTCGGGTCAGGCGATCCAGTCGGACTTCCTATCTTCGGAAGCCGACTTACTCAGGCGTCACCCCGATTCGCCCGGATGATCGTCGTGATGTCGTTGAGGCTTTCGATCACATAGTCCGGGGTAATGCCCCTGCTGCCGTCCGCCTCGTTCGCCAGCACACCGTCGCTCTTCTTGGCGGTCGGGCGTTGCAGCCGTGCGGCGAGCAGACCATACGACATCGCACCCTGTACGTCGAAGGACGGAGCAGCGCAAAACAGCACATCACGGGGCTGCATGTCGTTTTGATGGAGGACCCAAGCGTAGGTACGCGGGTTCGGCTTGTGGAAGTGGGCCTCCTCCGTACTGCCCACGAAGTCAGGCTTGAAATTCTTGAATTTGCTGACATACATGTCGAGATATTTGCGTTCGACGTCGGAATACGTCCAGATCTTGACTCCGAGTTCCTGCTGCTCCCGCAGTGCCGACTCGGTCTCCTCGAAGAGTCCGACGTCCTTCTGAAGTTCCGTGTACGCGCTCACGTCGGTCGGCTCGCCCGGGATGTCGAGAATGCGAAACGTGTCCATGAGGGCTTCGGTGATGATCTCGGTGACGGGGGTGTACCCGGCGAAGGCGGTCCTCCGGTGGTGTGCCTCGAACAACCTGACCCAGTTCGATGCGAATTCCTTCGGATCGATTGCCGAGTCGTAGCGCTTGACCAGAGCTTCAGAGGCGGTCGCCCAGCTCCATCCCCAGTCGAAGAGAGTCGTCTTGGAGTCGTAAAATATCGCGCGCGGCCATGAGCCCTTTACTGCCATTGTTTCCTCCTGCGAATCGTTGACGGCCGGATCATTCATGCCAGACACTGCTAGGCGATGGGTCCAGCGGGCCAACACCAGACTGACGCATCGGCCCAGCCCACACCAATGAGGCTTCCAGGTAGTGGAAGCCCGATCCAGTTGTCGAAGTCGCCGTCCTAGGATCGGGGCAAGGAAGGGAAATGGTGTGAGTTCAGGTCTGATCAGTCGGAAGCCAGTGTCGACCAGCCTCTTCATCGACGGCGAAGAGCAGGTCAGTGACGACTGCATCACGGTTCGGGATCCTGCAAATCCCGCTGCCGTTGTGGGTTATGCGGCCTCGGCATCGCGGCAGCAGGCACTCGGTGCGGTCGCCGCCGCAAAGGCCGCCTTCCCCGCGTGGGCAGCACTCTCACCCACCGAGCGTGCCGCGAGCCTCCGCGCCAGCTTGGCCGGACTTGCTGCCTTCGCAGACGAGGATGCGACCATCCTCAGTGCGGAAAATGGCAAGCTCAGGTCGGAGGCCCTGAGAGACGTCAGCGGGTTCGGCCGTCATTTCGCGTTGGCACTCGCGCTGGCGGACCAGGTGGAGGGGACCACGGTGCTTTCCGGGCCTCCCTACGAAACAACGGTCACCCACGTCCCCGTGGGAGTGGTTTCCATCATTGTGCCGTTCAACTGGCCCATCGGAATCCTCTCGGCCACCCTGCCGTACGCATTGCTGGCGGGAAACACGGTCGTGGTGAAGCCACCGCCTACCGCACCCTTGGCAACGGCGCGAGCGACGCGGCGGATTGCCGAACTGCTTCCCCGCGGGGTGCTCAACATCATCACTGGCGAGGACGCCGAAATCGGGACCGCTCTGGCACAGAACGAGGACATCGCGATGGTGTCCTTCACCGGCGGCGGGATCGGCGGACGCCGAGTCGCTGCGATGGCATCAGAGTCGTTGACACGGGTTTCTCTGGAGCTTGGTGGCAACGATCCCGCCATCATTCTGGAGGATGCGCGCCTGGACCCGGATGCGATTGACCGGCTCTACCACGCGGCCTTCGACACCACCGGTCAGATCTGCATGGCGATCAAGCGCCTGTATGTGCACCGGTCGCGGTACAGCGAGGTCGTCGAGGCACTCTCCGCGAGATTGGCGAAAACAGTTCTGGGCCACGGCCTCGACGAGCGCACCACCATGGGGCCGCTGCATTCAGCACGGCAGCGGGAGGTGGTCGTCGGCCTGCTCGACGAGGCTCGCGCCGCTGGCACCGAAATCCGAGAATTCGGCGAGGTTCCCACCGATGAGCGCCTGCGCGACGGGAACTTCTTGCGCCCCAGCCTGGTTCTGGACCCGGAACCGTCGCTTCGCATCGTCACCGACGAGCAATTCGGGCCCACTCTGCCGATCCTGCCGTTCGATACGGACGACGAGGCGATCGCTGCCGCGAACGACACCTGGGCGGGACTGTGCTCCTCCATCTGGACGCAGGATACCCGGCGAGCGCTGACTATCGGGGCGAAAATGGCGTCTGGATTCGTCTTTGTCAACGGCCACGGTCCCAATGCCCTCGATGCCCGCGCACCGTTCGGCGGCGTCAAGGGAAGCGGTTCTGGTAGGGAGATGGGCATCGAAGGGATACGGGAGTTCATGGCTACTCGGAGTATCGCGCTGCCTCGACCATAAGACGCCGGTGTCTGCGGCGGTGGCCGGAGTCGCCTGCGCGGGTCCGCATGAGTAAGGGGAGCCGCGGGTTCGCGCGGCTCCCCTGATTTGTTCGTATCGGTTACTCCTTCGGCAGGGCGATGCTGTGGGTGACCATGAATTCCCGAAGGCCTTCGATGCCCATCTCGCGGCCGAAGCCGCTGCCCTTGACGCCACCGAACGGCGCACGCTGGTCCAGCCAGGTAGCGCTGTGGTTGTTCACGAAGATGTAGCCCGCCTTCAGTCGCGCGCCCACCTTCGCGGCGTGCTCCAGGTCTGCTGACCACACGGAGGAGCACAAGCCCGCCCAGGTGTCGTTGGCCGCAGCGATCGCCTCGGACTCGTCATCGAACGGGATGACCGGGATCGTGGGACCGAACTGCTCCTCGGTGACCACCCGGAGGGACGGATCGGGGTCCAATACGATGCTGGGCCTGAGGAAGTTGCCGTCGCGCAGCCCCTCCTCGGTGGGCAGTTCGCCGAACTCCAATACCTCGGCCCCGGCGGCGCGTGCCTCCTCGACGATCTCCGCGACGAAGTCACGCTGACGAGGCGAATGCAGCGGCCCCATCGTCGTTCCTTCGGCGAGGCCAGGGCCGATCACGACCTTCTCCAGGTTCTTCGAGAGTCCGTCGATGACCTCCTGGTAGCGGGACCGGTGCACATAGATGCGCTTGATCGCCATGCAGATCTGCCCGGTGGTGTCGAACACGGCCTGGAACATCCTGGTCATGGCGTCGTCGTCGAGCACCGCGTCCTCGAGGATGATGGCCGGGTCGTTGCCGCCGAGTTCCAGGGCCACCTTGGTCAGCGTCGGCGAGGCCATCGCCATGATCCGGCGGCCACCGCCGGGGCTGCCGGTGAACGACACCATCCCGACGTCGTCATTGCTGACCAGCGCCTCGCCGATCTCCGCATCGACTCCGGTAACGATGTTGAGCACACCGGGTGGGAGTTGCTCCGCTATACGCTGCACGACGCGGGTCAGAGCCAGAGGTGTCGTGGGCGGTGGCTTGACGATGACGGTGTTACCGGCGAGCAGCGCATACGGGAGCGTGGCGCCCAGGATGGCCGCCGGCCAGTTGAACGGCACGATGAGCGTGACGACACCGATCGGTGCGTAGGCGACGGTGGTCTCGTGCGGGGGGCCGGGAAGCACGGTCACGTCGTCCACCTGATCGGCCAGCGCGGTGGCCAGACCGAACCTCACGCTCAAGACAATGAGGTCAATGGTCGCTTCCATGATGATCTTGCCGTTTTCGCGGCTGAGAATCTCGGCGTCCTCGGCCTGATGGTCGGCGAGGACCGCGAGGCTGTCATCCAGCATGCGTGCGCGTTCCTGAGCGCTGAACGCTGCCCAGGCCGGCTGGGCCTCCTTGGCCGCTGCGACGGCCTGGAGCGCCTGCTCGCGCGACGCCGCTGCGGCGACGCCAACGATCAGAGCCGGGTTGGCTGGATCTTTGACGGGCAGTTCGCCGGCGCCTACCTGCTCCTGCCCGTTGATGAAGAGCCCAGTTTTTACTTGTTCGTTGACTAGTTGGGAACCCATATCGTCTCCATCGTCGATTGTTGGCCATGGCGAAGGTCAATCGCTTTGCCATGTAAGACTCAGTGTACGCACCAATGTGTTGCACCATCAATGGACGGGTCCGAGGATGCCATAATCACCGGTATGGCCGCACTGAATCTCGCCGAGTACACCGGGTTCCTGATCAGGCGGGCTCAGCAGGTGCATTCGAGCCTCTGGTTGCGGGAGGCTTCCACGGAGATCACCTCCGTGCAGTTCGGTGCGCTCAACCTGCTGCAGCTGCACCCGGGGATCGACCAGCGCACTCTTGGCGGGTACCTGCAACTGGACCGCTCGACGATTGCCGACGTCAGTCGCCGGCTCCAACGCCGCGGCTACATCGAACGCGACCGGGACCAGGTTGACCGGCGCCGCAACATCCTGCACCTCACCCCGCTCGGGGCTGCCGTGCTGGCAGAGATGCAGCCGCGGGCCAGACGGGTCAATCAGATCTTGGTCGGCGACCTCACTGAACGTGATCGCATGGAATTGCACCGGCTGCTCAACATCCTGCTCGCATCCGCGCAGCTGACGGACCTCACCGACCCCGCGTAACGCCCAGAGGTTTCCAGCGGGTTGCCGCTAGTGCGCGTTGCCACCGCCGAGGGCACGCCTGCAGGAGTGGAGCGCATGACGCAGTTGCCGGATTTCGGCGTCGCCCAGGCTCTGGACCATTTCCCGTTCAATCCCGCGCACGGGTTCCCGCAGTTGGCCGAGCACCCGATGACCCTCGGGGGTGAGTGAGAGCAGATACTGCCGGTGACTGTTCGGGTCCCGCTCCCGGGTGATGAGGCCGCGCCCGTCGAGCACGGTGATCATCTGAGCCATGGTCTGGGCGCGCACGAAGGAGTTCCTCGCCAGTTGCGCGGAGGTCAACTCCGGATGCCTCTCAAGCACCGTCAAGGCGGTGTACTGCAATGCGGTCAGTCCGGCGTCGCGTACTGCTTCGTCCAGATGCGAGCGCACGGCAAGCTCGAGTTGCTTGATCAGATACAGCAGTGTGACCTCCGGCGACGCCGTGAGCGTCGCGGAATCTGCCGAGGCACGCACTTCAGACATCAGTACCCATTTCCGCTTTGTCTTCCGCCACCGGAACGGGCACTGTCGACCTCGGCCCTGTCGTGCTCCTGCCAAACCCGCGCCGCACCGCGTCCGACACAGTGGGCATGATCCCGCGCGGGATGAACAGCAAAACGCAGATTAGCACGATCCCGTATCCGGCATATTGCAGGATCGGCGATGCCGTCGGCGGTAGCCCGGGCAGGCTCCCCAGGCTGTTGAGCACCTGCAGCAGAACCGAGATCAGCACCGCCCCGATCACCCCGCCCCACAGCGTCCCAAGCCCTCCGATCACCGCCATGATCACGTACCCGAATGACTGCATCGGAGGGAACGAATCCTGGCTGACATACGGGATGAAGAACGCCCCGATCCCGCCCGCGAGTCCGGCAAATGCTCCCGAGACGGCGAAAACGGCGAGTTTGCTCCGGAGCACCGGCACTCCGGAGGAGCTGGCCGCCGACTCGCTCCCGGACAGGGCCCGGATGCCTCGGCCGAACCGGCTGCGCACCAGATTCCGCGTCAGAATGAGGACGAGTGCAAGCGCGGCGAGGGCGATGTACGCATAGGCCAGTTGGCCGGAAACGACGAAGTCGCCCACGCCGAGCGGCGGGATGCCCGCAATTCCGGTCCCGGCCCCGAACACTTCGAGATTTCCCATCAGTGCCTGGACGATGAGCAGCAGGGCCAGCGTTCCGAACGCGAGGTAGTGGCCGCGCAATCGAAGCAGCGGCGCGCCAACGACGTAGGCAAAGACCCCTGCTGCCACTGGCGCGCAGGCGAGTGCGAGGAGGGGCGGCAGCCCACCTCTTGTCGTCATGAGGGCGACCGTGAGTGCCCCGACGGCCACGAAGGCGCCTTGCCCGAGCGAGACCTGCCCGGAATATCCCATTAACAGCGAGAGCCCGGTGACGACGACAGCAGCCAGCACCATTTGGACGAAGAAGGTGAGGTCGGACAGGAAAAGGGGAACGACGGCCGCGAGGAGTGCGACTGCGGCGACCGCGAAGTACGAGCCCTTGACGATCCTCATTTCGCTTCCTCCGCCGCCAGGCTCCTGTGCCGTGCAATCATCACGATGAGCATCATCAACAACGCCACCTGGGTTTGGTACGACCCACCGCCGAAACCTGCAACGAGCTGCCCCGTGACGCCGAGCACCAGCCCACCGATCGCGGTCTTGAGCGGACTGTTCAGACCGCCGAAAACCGCCGCCGCGAATCCGCTCAGTGCCAACTCGAGGTCGGAGTAGAAGGAGACAGGATTAGTCGGGGCAATGAGCACCCCGGCCAGCCCACCCAGGGCACCGGCCACCGCGAACGAGACAAAGCCCATCCTGCGCACGTTGATTCCCACCAGCCTGGCCGCACGCGGATTAGACGCACTCGCCGTGAGTCCCATACCGAGGTAGGTCTTGCCGAAGAACAGGCTCATCAGAACGAAGGTGACGGCGGTGACGATGATGACCAGAAGTCGTTGGGTTTCGAGCTGGGCGCCGAACAGCTGAATCGAACCCTGGATTCCTGGCGGGGTGAGCGGGTCCTGTCCCCACAGCAGGATCACGACCGCGCCGGAGAGGATCGCAAGGCCCAGAGTGACCAGCAGGGAGATCATCGGCGGGGTGCCGCGCTTGCCGATCGCGATCACACCCATGAGCAGTCCGATCGCCGCGCAGATGATCACCGTGACGACCTGGCCAAGTCCCTGAGGCAGGATGCCACTGAGCAACGAGTACGAGATCAAACCACCGAAGACAGCGAGGGAGCCCTGGGCGAAGTTGACAACTCTGGTGACACGGTGGACGACCACAAAGCCGCTGCCGATCAATGCGAACGAGGCGCCGAGGGCGATCCCCGAGACCAGGTAGGTGAGGAACTGGTTCACGCGTCCGCCTCTTTACCGGCCCGCGCGACGGCGGCCGCCGAGAATTCGCCAAGGTAGGCCTTGCGAATGGCGGGGTCTTTGGCGAGGTCGGCGCTGAGCCCGGAGGTGACGATCCGGCCCGCTTCCAGGAGGTAGGCACGAGAGCACAGCCGGAAAGCGAGGGAGACTTCCTGCTCGATCAGCAGAATCGTGGTGCCGCGATTCTCGTTCAAGCTCTTCAGGTGAGTGGCGAGATCCGCAACGACGAGCGGCGCCAGCCCGAGGGACAGCTCGTCGATGACGAGCAGGTCAGGGCTGGCCATCAGCGCACGTCCGACGGCCACCATCTGCTGTTGGCCTCCTGAGAGCGTTCCACCGAGGTGTCTGCGGAGTTTGACCAGGTCTGGCAGGAGTTCGTAGATCGCCGAGGGATCGCGATTCTTCGCCTTCCAGGCGCCGAGGCGCAGATTTTCGTCAACGGTCATGTCGGCGAAGAGCTGGCGTCCCTCGGGAACCTGGGCGACTCTCCCGTCCACCTCGATGCTGCCGCTCACAACTGGCAGCAGCCCGCTGATCGCGTTCACCAGTGTCGATTTGCCTGCACCGTTGGGTCCGACGAGGGCGACCATTTCGCCGCGATCGATTGTCAGGCTGACCGTGTCGAGAGCGGTCGCTGCACCGTAGCGGACCACGACGTCGGTGACCCTAAGCATTCGCAGCCTGCGTTCCCAAGTAGGCGGTGATGACACGTTCGTTGTTGCGGATCTCGGCGGGCGTGCCCTCGGCAATGACACTGCCGAGGTCGAGGACGGTGATGATGTCGGCCAGCCGGGTCACCATCGCGACGTTGTGTTCGACGAGCATGATCGTCACTGACTCCTCGCGAAGCTGGGTGATCAGCTCCGACAGGTCCTCCCGCTCCGACGCGCGCAACCCGGAGGCCGGCTCGTCGAGCAGGAGCAACGCCGGCTCGCCCGCGAGAGCGCGCGCGACCTGCAGCCGGCGCTGTTGTCCGAGCGGCAGATCCTCTGCGTCGCGGCCTGCCCAGTGGCCGAGGCCGACCCGCTCCAGAGCGGCGTGCGCGGCCGCTTCGATGCGGCGTTCCTCGGCCCGCTGCCCGGGAAGGCGCAGCGCGGCGGCGAACGGCCCACTGGTGGTGCGTGCGTGCGCGCCCACCATCACGTTCTCCAGAACACTCATCGCTGGAAAGGTGCGGGCGCCCTGGAACACGATGGCGATGCCGAGGCCTGCCCGGGTGTGAGGTGACTTTCGGTCGACCCGCTGGCCGTCGAGGGTGATCGATCCGGACTGCGGCCGCAGATGTCCGCTGATCAGGTTGAACAGTGTCGACTTTCCTGCTCCGTTGGGGCCGATCACCCCCCGAAGCTCGCCCTTGGCTACCGTCAGGCTGACATGGTTGATGGCAAAGACGCCGCCGAACGCCCGCGAGATTCCGTCTACGACGAGCATGGGGCTTTCCATGATCGCGCGCCGCTCATTGCTCACTTGGGGAGGTGTGTCTTGAACCGCTCCAACGAGTAGTCCGTCGCGACGAACTTACCGTCCTTCACCTGCACGATGGCGACGGCATCGGTGGTGAGGCCGGCGTGGTCCGTGGGCGAGTACTTGTAGTGCCCGGCGGCCATCAACACGTCAAGCGACTCGAGGGCATCGCGGATGGCGTCCCGGTCGCTGGAGCCGGCCTTGTCGATGGCGGCCTTGATGAGGTCGATCCCGGTGAGCCCGTCAAAGGCAAACTGCGGCGGGTTGACACCCTTATTCGCTGACTTCCACGGTGTGACAAAGGAATCGATCTTGGTCTTCAGCGGGCCATCTGGAAGCTCGTCGCCGGCCACGGCGATGCTGCTGCTCATGATGACGCCCTCGGCCGCGGCACCAGCCGGTTGCACGTAAAGGCTGGATGCCTCGGCACCGGTCATGTAGGGCTGGATGCCGGTTCCGGCAAGTTGCTTGGTGATGATCACGGGCGCGGGTCCGGCGCCCCACACCAGCAGGCCCTCGGCGTCCGTGCCCTTCACGTGGGTGATCAGCGCGGTGAAGTCGGTGGCCTTCTGGTCATACGCCTCGTCCAGCGCAATCTTCAGCCCGGCTTTGTCGGCTGCGGCCTTGGTGGCGTCGTTTCCAGTCTGACCATAGACATCCCCGCCCGCGTACCCGATCGCGATGCTCTTCACTCCCTGGGCGACGAAGTAGTCGACCATGGCCTGCGCGTACACCTCTGGTGTCGCCGGCACGGTGAATGCGTACTTGTTGCTCCCGTCGGCGAGCACGCTGATGGGGCTGAGCGCGAGGGTCGGGATCTTGTTCGTGAGCGCACTCGCCGCGGTGGCAGCCGACGCACTCGCGAAGGACGACGACAGCATCGCGGAGACCGATTTGTCGGCGGCCAATTGGTTGAATTCGGTGACCGATTGGGTCACGTCGGTCTTGTCGTCCTTCACGATGAGCGTGATCTGGCGCCCGTCGATACCGCCGTCCGCGTTGATTGCGGCGACCTCCTGTTCGGCAGCCGCCTTGTCGCCGGTTCCGAGCGGGGCGTACGGCCCGGTGAGCGGAACCACCATGCCGATTTTGATCGGGCCGGTCTGCGGCGCCTTCGAGTCGTTAGGGCTGGTACCACCCCCGGTCGTCGAACAGCCGGCCATAGCCAACGTCGTGGCCAGGATTGTGGCTGTGAGTAAACTCTTGTGCTTCATTGCAACTCCAATTATTCGCCGTCGAAATCGAACCTCTGTGGTGCATCGGGAAGACTTGACCTTCAGGTTCCTTGACTATCAGTAAACCTGTTAGTGGATTATGGCGGTGGGAGTGGCCACCTGTCAATCCCGCAAGCCCAACAGGCGGATGGCATTCTCCTTGAGGATCTTCGGCCGCACCTGGTCCTTGACCTCGAGTGCTGCGAAGTCTTTCAGCCAGCGGTCCGGGGTGATGAGCGGAAAGTCCGACCCGAACAGCACCTTGTCCTGCAGGAGCGAGTTGGCCTGACGCACCAGGTTCTGCGGGAAATACTTCGGCGACCATCCGGACAGGTCGATCCAGACGTTCGCCTTGTGGGTGGCCACGGCGAGGGCTTCCTCCTGCCACGGCACGGAGGGATGCGCCATGACGATCTGCAGCGCGGGGAAGTCGGCGGCGACGTCGTCCAGCAGCAGCGGGTTGGACAGCCGCAACTTCAGTCCGAACCCGCCCGGCAGGCCGGCACCGATACCGGTCTGGCCGGTGTGGAAGATCACCGGCAGACCCAGTTCCTGAATCAGTTCGTAGAGCGGGTAGAACCGGGTGTCGCTTGGATCGAAGTTCTGCACCGTGGGATGGAACTTGAAGCCGCGCACGCCGAAGTCCTCGGCAAGGCGGCGCATTCTGGCTGCGGCGTCGCTTCGATGCGGGTCGACGGAGCCGAAGGGGATCAGTACGTCGTTGTTCCGCAACGCGCCCTGCGCGATCTCCTCGCTGCTGATGGATGCGTGGTTCAGCGACGTCGCCGCATCTACGGTGAATACCACCGCGGCCATGTGACGCTGGCGATACAGTTGCGCTATCTCATCCAGGCTCGGTCGCGGCTCGTGCGCCTTGAAGTACTTGCTGGCCGCGTCGACCAGCGCCTGGGGCAACGCGGCGTGCCCGCTGTTATCGATCTCGATGTGGACGTGCGTGTCGATGGCCACCAGCGATGTCGTGTCCACAGCGGATTCGTAGGTCATGTGACCCATGACAACTTATATCCTTGAAAAAGTCAACGGTTTGTACGACGATGGTGTCGTGTCGTTCTGACGGACAGGGAGTCGAGCCATCACCAATCCGCGGAGCACTTCCGGGTCGACGAGCCGGTCACGACTGCTCGGCACGGAGTTGGCCGAGGAGATCGAGTTCCTCACCGCTCGGGCTCGGTCGGTGGGAATCGCCAGGGCGAACGCAGCACTGGCTGCGCTCGACCTCAAGGTGCGCTCCTATTCCGTCCTCTCTCTCGCCTGCAGTGGCAAGCACCCTTCGCAGCGCGAACTTGCCGACTTCCTCAGCCTGGACCCGAGCCAGATCGTCGCGCTGGTCGACGAACTGGAACGCCGGGGCCTGGTGACTCGCGAGACCGACCCGCGCGATCGACGGTCCAAGGGCATCGCCGCGACCGCGGCGGGACGCAGGCTCTACTCTGCGGCAAAGAAAATAGTGCACACCGCGGAAGACCGATCCCTGAGCGGGCTGAGCCTGCCCGAGCGCGAAGAGCTCAGGGCGCTCTTGCGGCGCGTCGCCTACGAGGCCACCGAATAAGCCCCGTGGCGCGAGCTCACGCTGAAAACATCCGGCGCAGCTCCGCCTTGCGAACCTTGCCGCTGGCCGTGCGCGGCAGTTCGTCCACGATAACCACGCTCTTCGGGATCTTGTACCTGGCGATCCTGCTTTCCAGGTGTCGTCGCACGTCGTCCTCAGCCAGGCCGAAGCCGTCCCGCACCGTCACGACGGCGCGCGGCACCTCGCCCCACTTCTCGTCCGGCATGCCGATCACGGCGACACTGCCGACTGCGTCCAATTCGGCGATCGCCTGCTCCACCTCGGCGGAGTAGATGTTCTCGCCGCCGGAGATGATCATGTCCTTGAGCCGGTCGGCGATGTATAGGTAGCCATCCTCGTCCACGTACCCCAGGTCCCCCGACCGGAACCACGAATCGTCCGTATAACAGTCCGCGATCGCCTCAGGCCGGTTCCAATACTCCGTGATGACATTCGGGCCGGTCAATTGGATCTCGCCAATCTCACCAGCCACCAGTGGTGCCCCCGCCGCGTCCACGATTCTCATATCGGTGAAGAAGTGGGGCAGGCCGCCCGAGCCCGCCTTTTCGCGGCTCATCTCCGGCGAGAGACTGGTCGCGCCCGGCGACGTCTCGGTCATTCCGTATCCGTTCGAAAACGCGAGCCCCCTACTCTCGTAGGCCTCGAGCACGCGCATCGGCACCGCTGATCCGCCACAGGTTAATTTCTTCAGTGAACTGATGTCCGTGCCTGCCCAGTCCGGATGCTCGCACAGCATTTGGAACGTGGTGGGCACACCGCTGAGCGAGGTCGCGCGATACTTCTCAATGAGGGCGAGGGCGCGGCCGGGATCGAAGCGTGGCTCCAGAATGACGGTCCCACCCTTCAAAAGCGTCGGCAGCAACCCCATGTTCAGTGAAGCCACGTGGAACAGTGGCGAAATCATCAGTGCCACATCCGTGCTCAGGAAGTCGTAATCGACCAGCACGTTGAAGCAGTTCCAGGTGATGTTCGCGTGAGTCAACACAGCGCCCTTGGGGAATCCGGTTGTGCCGGAGGTGTACAGGATCATCGCCGGATCGTCCTGGGAGACGGCGACATCGAGCCGATCGGGTACGGCGGCGGCGATGACGGCATCCAACTCCTCCACCGGAACGCCGGCGGCCGCGGAACCGGCCCCTGGCGTGTCCCGAACCACGATGCGGCGCTCGACCGCGGTATCCAGAGAGCCATCTTCGGCAAGTGAGGTCAGGCTCGCGGAGTGCACGAGGACCGTGCTCCCGGCATCCCGCAGAGCGAACTGAACCTCTGGCGGGGCCAGCCGGGTATTCAGCGGAACGAAGACCGCCCCCAAGGTGCCGACGGCAAAAAAAGTCTCGAGGAAGGAGGGATGGTTCTCGCCGAGGTAGGCGACACGGGAACCGCGCTGGACACCCCGCTCGCGGAGCGCCTGCGCCAGCCGATCGATGCGGTTATCGAGTTGGGAATAGCTGATTTCGACGCCGTTGAAGATCAATGCCGCCTTGTGGCCAGACTTCACCCGCCGACGGTGGATCCACGAGCCCAGTCCTTGATTCAGCATCGCTGTCCACGACCCTCTCCCGGTGCCCGGACTTCCGGAGACCACTCGACTACACCGTCCGACCGGCGGAATCCCCCGCCGGTAGCTACACCGTAAAATCTATGGTTGAAAAAGTCAATCGATCGTGCAAGTCTTCTCCCACGCAGAAGTCGTCCAGACAAACATCGCATTTTCAGTAAACCTGATAATGTACGGCTGTTGCCGACCGCAAGGAGAAGACCGTGTCCGTTGAAGCACCCCCCGCCACCACAAGGACCACCATCGCCGGCATTCCCGCGCTCGTCGGCACGGAACTGGGAACATCGAGTTGGCACAGGATCACGCAGGATCAGGTGGACCGATTCGCGGAATTGACCGGGGACCACAATCCGATCCACACCGATGCCGATGTCGCGGCACGGGGTCCGTTCGGAACGACGATCGCCCATGGATACTTGACCCTGTCGCTGGTGGTCCCGCTGATGGCCGAGGTGTTCGAGGTCACCGACATGGGCACCGGAGTCAATTACGGGATCGACAGGCTCCGGTTCCCCGCACCGGTTCCGGTCGGTTCCCGTCTGAGAGTCAGCGTCCGGCTGGCCGAGGCCACCGAGATCGCCGGCGGCATCCAGGGGAAGTTCGACGTCACTTTCGAGGTGGAAGGGCAGAGCAAACCGGCCTGCGTCATGACGATGATCTTGCGGTTCTACGCATGAGCGGCCTGCTGGGTGGCAAGGTCGCCATCGTCACGGGGAGTGGACAAGGCCTCGGTGGCGCGTACGCCGAAGCACTCGCCGCCGCGGGAGCATCCGTCGTCATCAACGATGTCAACGCAGACACGGCCAACGACACCGTGGCGGCGATTCGGTCGGTGGGCGGAACCGCGGTAAGCGTCATTGCGCCGGTCGGACCGACAGAGACCGCGGACGTGCTGGTCGCCACCGCGCTGCGCGAATTCGGTCGGCTCGACATCATGGTGACCAACGCCGGCGTGCTGCGCGACAAGGTGCTCTGGAAGATGAGCGATGACGATTTCGACCTCGTGATCCAGACCCACCTCCGCGGGACGTTCACTTGCGGCCGCGCCGCCGCCGTGGCGATGCGCGAGCAGGGCGAGGGCGGTCGGCTCATTCTGATCGGCTCCCCGGCCGGTCAGCACGGCAACTTCGGTCAGACCAACTATGCCGCGGCCAAGGCGGGCATCGTCGCGTTCGCCCGTACCTGGTCGATGGAGTTGGCCAGGGCGGGCATCACAGTGAACGCGGTGATCCCCACCGCCCTGACGGCAATGACGGCGACCATACCTATCTATAAGGATGTCGTGGCCGCGTACCAGGCCGGCGAGCCACTTCCGAAGCAGGTGCGACAGGTTCACGCGCTCGGCGGTCCCGAGGATGTGGCGCCGCTGATCGTCTGGCTGGCCTCGGACGGCTCCAGCACCGTCACGGGGCAGGCCATCGGCATCGGCGGCGACAAGCTCTCGCTGTATTCCCACTCGAGCGAAATCGCCCTGGAGTACCGTGACGGCGGCTGGGACCCGCAGGCAATCGGTGCGGCATGGCCCGGCTCCTTCGCCGCGCACGAGCAGAGTTCCGGAATCACGCTGCCTCCGCTGGAGTAAGCCTCTTCGGCGCCACTCAGCCGGTGCCCGGACACGTGGCGTGGTTCAGGCACACAATGGGGTGATGACGAAGCACCTCGCCGACATCACCGGGGAAGCCGTCCTGCTGGCCGGCGGTGCCCGGGCGATCCTCCTTCAGATCGCCAATCCGTCGGTCGGGAGGGGCGTAGCCGAGCACAGCAGATTCGCGACGGATCCGCTGCTACGGCTGCGCAACACGCTCACCTACGTTTATGTCGTCTCGTGCGGCACCCCGCACGACATCGAGGCCGTCGCCCATGCGGTCCACCGTGCGCACTCTCCCGTTCGCGGGGCACAGTACGACGCGTCGGACCCGAATTTGCAGTTGTGGGTCGCTGCGACGCTGTACGACACGGCGACGCTGGTCTACCAGCAGATCTTCGGAATGCTGGCGCCGGAGGACGCCGACTCGATCTACCAGGATTACGCGGCACTGGGCACCGTGCTCGGGATGCCGCACGAGTTGTGGCCCGCAGATCGAACCGCCTTTCGCGCCTACTGGGACGACGCGGTCACCCACCTCGCCGTCGACCAGAAGACCCTGCAGGTGGCCGGGGAACTGCTGCACCCGCAGCGGGTGCCGCTGTGGTTGCGGGCGGTCATGCCTCTCGCGCAGCTCGTAACGGTGGGCTTGCTCACAACTGACCAGCGCGCACTCTACGGACTGCCCTGGAACATCCGCAGACAGCGACGTTTCGACCGAGCCATGGCCGTCGCGGCAGCCGTGTACCCGCGACTGCCAAAGCGCATCCGGCACTGGCCGCGAAATCACTACCTGCACCGGTTCGGTGCACTGCCCGGCTGACGCACTGCCCATGCCGAAATGACGGAGATTTGGTCAGCGCGGGCGGAGGCGAGGTAGCTAGATCTTCTCGATCGGCGCCAGCTTGATGAGCAGTCTCTTGCGGCCCGCGGTGTCGAACTGCACCTCCGCTACCCGCTTAGGTCCGACCCCGGTCACCGCCGACACCCTGCCGTCGCCGAAATCGGAGTGACGGATGCGGTCGCCGGGCGAGAGCGTGAGGTCGCCGTTGTCGCGCACGGCGCCCGTGACTCGGTTGGTCCATTGGGTCTGCGTCTGCTTTTGGGCCTGCTGCTTGGCCGCGTTCCTGGCTGCCCTGGCCCGAGCCGTCGCACTGGGCGCGCTGGAGCCCGGCGCATATCCGAAACCGATGCCGCGGGCCTCGATCGCCTCCTGCGATGACGCCCCGAACCCGCCACGGCGCGCGTTGAGCGCCCGCGGCTGGGTGCCGCCCCGCGAGTTCGCCATGCCCGGTGACTGCCGCCAGTCGATGAGTTCGGCGGGAATCTCCTGCAGGTAACGGCTCGGCATGGCCACGTTCACCTCGCCGAACTGCGCCCGGGTCATCGCCAGCGACAGGTAGAGCCGGGTGCGGGCCCGGGTGATGCCTACGTAGAACAGCCGACGTTCCTCGGCCGGACCGCCCGGCTGCGATGCAGACATCTGGTGCGGTAGCAGGCCTTCCTCGACGCCGGTGAGAAACACCGCCTCGTACTCGAGTCCCTTGGCGGTGTGCAACGTCATGAGCGATACCGTGCCGCTGCTGTCGTCCAGGTCGTCGACCGCGGCGACCAAAGAGACCTCGGTGAGGAAGTCGATCAGCGTGCCTGTCGGATTGTTCCTCTGGAACTCCTTCGTCACCGCCACGAGTTCCTCGACGTTCTCGGCCCTGGCCTCATCCTGCGGATCTCGGCTCGCTCGCAGGGCCTCCAGGAAGCCCACCTTCTCGAGCACGTCGGTGAGAATCTCGGATACCGGGGCGGCGACGGCTTTCAGCGCCGCTTCGTCGAGGATGGCGGCGAGCCGCAGAATCGCCCCGGTGACCTTCGGGCCGAGGCCGAGTTGGTCGGCTTCCCGCATCGCCTCGCGCAGCGTTTGCTCGTTCTTGTCCGCGTGGTTCTGCAGCGCGGCCTCGGTGGCCGGGCCGATGCCGCGCTTGGGTGTGTTCATGACGCGGCGCAGGGCGATCGGGTCGAAGGGGTTCGCGATGGCGGTGAGGTAGGCCATCACATCCTTGATCTCGGCGCGCTCATAGAATTTCGTACCGCCGAGCACCCGGTAGGGAAGGGCTGAGCGGATGAAGATCTCCTCGAGTGCGCGGGTCTGGGCGTTGGTGCGGTAGAACACCGCGATGTCTTTGTAGTCCAGGCCGGATTCGCGCAGTTTTGCGATTTCGTCCGCGATGAACTGTGCTTCATCGTGCTGTCCGTATCCCGTGTAGCCGACGATTTTCTCCCCGTCGCCCACCGTGGTGAACAGATTCTTGTCTTTGCGGTCGAAGTTGTGCGAGATCACTGCGTTGGCGGCACTGAGAATGTTCTGCGTCGAGCGGTAGTTCTGCTCCAGCAGGATGACCTTCGAGTTAGGGAAGTCTCGCTCAAACTCGACGATGTTACGGATGTCGGCCCCGCGGAAGGCGTAGATCGACTGGTCAGAGTCACCGACCACGGTCAGGGATGCGCCCGCCGCCGCTTCGTCGGAGGCAGCCGTGTCGAGTGCGGGGGCACGCGTGAATTCCCGAATGAGGGCATACTGCGCGTGGTTGGTGTCTTGATATTCGTCAACGAGAATATGACGGAAGCGTCGTTGGTATTTCGCGGCGATCTGGGGGAAGGCACGGAACAGGTAGACCGTCTGGCCGATCAGGTCGTCGAAGTCGAAGGCGTTCGCGCTGCGCAGTGCCCTGGTGTACTCGCCGAAAACCTCCAGGAACACCCGTTCAGCCGGGTCGTCGAAATTGGCGCTGCGCGCGTAGGACTCCACATCGTTCAGTTCGTTCTTGAGCCGTGAGATCTTGCCGGCGGCGGACGAGACGGTGAAGCCAAAGGTGTCGGCGCCGAGGTCCTTGATGATCCGCTTGAGCAGCGCCCGCGAGTCCGCGGAGTCGTAGATCGTGAAGCTTTTGGTGAACCCGAAGTTTTCTGCCTCGCGGCGCAGGATCCGTACGCACGCGGAGTGGAAGGTGGAGATCCACATGCCCTCGGTGGCCTGACCGAGCAGGGCGTGCACCCGCTCGCGCATTTCGGTCGCGGCCTTGTTCGTGAACGTGATGGCGAGGATCTGGCTCGGCCATGCCTCGCGCGAGGCGATCAGGCTCGCAATACGGCGGGTGAGCACGCTCGTCTTGCCGGAGCCGGCACCGGCGACGATGAGCAGCGCCGGGCCACGGTATTCCACGGCTTCACGCTGCTGCGGATTGAGTCCGGCGAGCAGGTCGATCGCGGTGGCAGGAAGGATGGTCATGTCCCGCTAATTCTAAGCTGGGCGGCAGACACAGCAGCTGTGCTACAGCGCCGCGCGGGCCTGGAGCACGAGGTCGGGTTGGTCGGCGAAGACGCCGTCGACGCCGCTGCGAAGCACCAGCTGGAATTCGGCCATCCAATCGCCGAAGTTCTGCAGCCCGGCGCCGCGACGCAGGTCCGGCGGCAAAAACGCGTTCTCGGCGCGCAGCGTCCAGCAGAACACCATAAGTCCGGTCGCGTGGGCGCGCTCCACGAGATCGGTGGCCCCTGTCACGTCGCCGTCAGCACGCGGCGGCAGCAGAATGCGCTTGTTGATACTGATCCCGTCGACCCGGTGCGACAGTCGCACCAGCTCGGCGGGCTCGAGATATGCCGAGTATGGCATAGCATCGGCGCCTCGAGCCCAGGCCTGGTCGGCTGGGGCACCTTCTGACTCGATGAGGAAGATGAGCGGCGCCGGGATGCCGCGCTCTCGCAGCTTGCCGAGTACGGTCTCCTCGAACGATTCGACCGTGAGCCGAGAATCGCCTCGCCACCCGGATTCGACGAGTTCTGCGGTGAGAAGTTCGTCAAGGGGAAGCCCGAGAGATTCGAAGTAGGTGGCATGCTTGAGCTCCACCACCAGTCCGACACGCCGGTTTGCTGCGGCCACCAGCTGCAGCAAATCAGTGAACCGCAATATGGGACTGCCGGAATACTTAGTGTTCTGAGGTCGGAGCTGCGGTATCCGTTCGGTGGCCCGGAGGGTGCTTAGTTGCGCCCAGGTGAAGTCCTCGGTGAACCACCCCGTGAGCGCTTTCCCGTCCACCACTTTGGTGCTGCGCAGGCTCGCGAATTCGGTGCGGGAGGCGACGTCCGTCGTCCGGGAAATCTCGTTCTCGTGACGGATCACCAGCACTCCGTCGGCCGTCGCGACCAGGTCGGGTTCCACAGCGTCAGCGCCCAGTTCGATCGCCAAGTGGTAGGCGGAGTCGGTGTGCTCCGGGCGGTAGCCGCTCGCGCCGCGGTGCGCAATGACGAGGGCCGACGGTTCCACCCTGCCCACGCTACGTGATGCCGGGCGGGGTTGATAACCTCTCAGCGTGGACTCCCTCACGTGCGTGATCTGCCAGAACGAGCTGGCGCCACAGTGGAACTTCTGTGTGCACTGCGGCGCACCCGTGCGTGCTCGCGCAGCCGTGGTAGACGATCCGATCCTCTCTCATGCAGTTAATACCGGTGCAGTAAATACCGGTGCAGTTAATACCGGGCGACAAGTGGCGGCCCTCCACAACGCCGCGTCGGATGCGGAGGCTGAGGCCATACCGTCCGCAATCCGCCCAGAATCCAGCACCACGCACCCCCGCCGACGGATCGATGCGCGCCTCGCGTTCGGCATCGCAATGGCGGCGATCGGCCTCCTGATCGTGCTCTACGCGGTCACCAGCCTGCTCGCGGCGCGTGGCTGAGCGGCGCGTGACCGAGGGCTGGCGGGAGCCGGCCTCGGCCGCACCGCTGCGATGGGGCGGCTACCGGGGCCGCTATCTCGCGGCCCTGGTGCTGGTGCTCGGCGGCGGCGTTCTCGTGCAGACCGGTTCGGTCTACCTGCCGCAGGTGATGCTGATTGGTATGGGTGCCCACCTGTTCGGCTGGTGGATCCTGCCTGGCCGAGGCTGGCGTCGCGCGATCGTGTCACTGCCGAGCTTGACCACGGTGATGCTCATCCTCAACGGTGCTGCCGCCATGGTGTTCCTCGTCATCCCGCTCGCCGGTTGGCTGTGGTTGCGACACCGGCCGTTCCTGGCCTACCCGGTGCTCGTGCTGCCCGCTATCAGCGCGTACCTCCTCACACTGCACTTCGCCCAGTACGGTTCGGGCGCGCTCGTGCTGGTGATCAGCGGCGCCGTTGTGATCGGATCGGCGTGGCTGGCTCGCTTCATAGCTGTCGCTATGCCCCTGCAGAGTGATTCTCCAGCCAGTATCGACTAGGTTGATGGCAGGAACGTTCCCGCGAAATATAGAGGACCCTCATGGCATCGTCGAACCCTGTTTTCAACAACTCACCGGCCTTCTCGCCGCGCGCCAGTACCGCCGCCCAGTTGGTGCGTCAGAGCAGTCCGGCCACCATGTCCGCCCAGGAGCTCACCGAGCTCTACAGCCAGCCGTCCGCCACTCCGGCGCAGACGGACCGGATGAGCTACGAGGACACGGTCGTCAAGATCGCCGTGAGCTTCGGCATCCTGGCAGTCGGTGCGATCGTCGGCTGGATGCTGCCGGCGCTGTTCCTGCCGGCCATGATCGTCGGCTTCGTCCTCGCGCTGGTCAACATCTTCAAGAAGAAGCCGTCCCGGGCGTTGGTACTCAGCTACGCGGCGGTCGAGGGTGTCTTCGTCGGCGGCATTTCGAGCTTCTTCGAAGCATCCTTCCCGGGCATCGTCTCGCAGGCGGTACTCGGAACCCTGGTCGTCGTCGGCGTCACGCTCGCGCTGTTCGCCAGCGGCAAGGTGCGCGCCTCGGCCAAGGCGACCAAGGTCTTCCTCATCGCGATGGTGGGCTACCTCGTGTTCTCGGTGATCAACATGATCCTGATGATGACCGGGGCATCACAGCATGCCTTCGGGATGCGCAGCATCGAGATCGCCGGCATCCCACTGGGCGTGATCATTGGCATCCTCGTCATCATCATGGCCGCATACTCGCTGGTGCTGGACTTCGACAGCATCAAGACCGGCGTGGAACGCGGTGCACCCCGTGCCTACGGCTGGACCGCCGCGTTTGGCATCATGATCACCGTGGTGTGGCTCTACCTGGAAATCATGCGGATGTTGGCCATCCTGCGGAGCAACTAGGACGCGCTAGCCTCGCCGCACCCAATCCCTGCTGGCCGCACCCGGAGCTTCGGGTGCGGCCAGTCTCCTTGTGGCGCGTGCACGCGACCAGCCTGAGATAGTGCAAGCTGGGCAGGTGGACTTTGTAGAAAACCCGGCCGACGGCATCCGTATTGCGTTTCGCACGGCGGGCAGCGGCCCCGCTCTCGTGATGGTGCACGGTACCACGTTGTCGCAGGTGATCTGGCGGGGGTTCGGTTATTCGCGTGAGTTCGCCGACGAATTCACCGTGATCACCCCCGACCTGAGAGGGCACGGACGCAGCGACAAACCGCACGACCGCAACGCCTACAGCATGGATTCGATGGTGTCGGATGTGCTGGCCGTACTGGATGCGACGGGCACCGACCGCGCGCATTTCCTCGGCTATTCGCTCGGCGGACGGGTCGGCTTCTCACTTGCGGCCACGCATCCGGAGCGCATGTTGAGCTTCATCAGCGCCGCCGGTGCACCGAGCGCAGGTCGCGGAAGTTTCGACCGCGTGTTCTTCCCGGGCTGCATCGAGGTGCTCGAGACTGGCGGAATGGCCGGATTCCTGACGGCCTGGGAACACTCCGGTGCCACGATTGACGACAACACTCGCGCCGCGCTCACCAGGAACGACGCTCTTGCTCTGGCGGCATACATGCGTCAGTCGCAGGATGACCCCGGCGTTCCGGATGCGGCAGTCGCCGGCATCGACCTGCCGACGCTGCTGCTGGTCGGGTCGAAGGATGAGGAGCGCCTGGACGCCGCCAAGAACGCGGCAGGGATGATGCCATCGGCGACGTTGCGGCTACTGCCCGGAGCCACCCACGGCGAAACCCTCCAGCATCCGGATGCACTGCCCGCCGTGCGTGAGTTTCTGGCCAGGGTGCCGTCTGCGCGGTGACGCTCGCGGACGGCCTCGATTCAGGCTGCGGTCTCGTCTTCGGCGGCCTGGGCGATCTGACGGCCCCGTTCGATCGCGATGGTGGATCCGATCACGCCGGCGGCAAGGGCTGCCAACGCCCAGCCCGGACCGGAGCGGACGCGGCCGCGCGCCGCATCCAGTGACACCATTCCGGGACCGGCCTCCACGATGGCGGTGACCGCCGCGATCAGTACCGTTGTACTCCCAGCCGCGATTCGAGTTCCAGGGGCCGTTCTTCCAGTGCACCTTGCGCACGGCGGTGACCATGGTGCCGATCAGGCCGGAGGCGGCGACCGGGACGGCCAGTCCGGTGGCCAGCAGCGCGCCCCCGAACGCCTCTGCCGTCCCCGACGCGATGGCGTTCGCGCGCGTCGGATGCATGTCCAGTTTCTCCATCATCTTCTCGGTGCCCTCGAGTCCGCTGCCGCCGAACCATCCCTTGAGCTTCTGTGTGCCGTGTCCGACAAACAAACCGCCGATGACGAGCCGCAGTGCCAGAATCCCCACGCTCATGTCCGAAATGCTCCTTATCTCTACTTCACGCTTTCGTTCTTCACGCTAGCCCTCGACGCTTAAGGTCCCCAAGCGCGGTGCTTCGAAGGGGCCGGAGTCGGGGGACGGCTGTTTCGCGGGGTGTCGAGTTTTGAAGCGGCGGGATGGCCACGCCTTTCGGCCGTCCCGCCGCTTCAATGTCTGAGCTGAGGAGCGAAACATCCGTCCCCCGACGGGTCACACGGTAAGAGCGAAACCACCCGCGAGCGCCTTAGTTCACTCCCACTCAATCGTCCCCGGCGGCTTAGAGGTCACATCCAGTACCACCCGGTTGACCCCCTCTACTTCGTTCGTGATCCGGTTGCTGATCCGCGCGAGCACCTCATAGGGCAGCCGGGTCCAGTCGGCGGTCATCGCGTCCTCCGACGACACCGGTCGCAGCACGATCGGGTGTCCGTAGGTGCGGGCATCGCCCTGCACGCCGACCGAGTGCACGTCTGCGAGCAGCACGACCGGGCACTGCCAGATCTCGTCGTCCAGGCCGGCGACGGTCAGTTCCGCCCGGGCGATGGCATCCGCCTGGCGCAGCAGCTCCAGTCGCGCGGCGGTGACTTCGCCGACGATCCGGATGCCGAGCCCTGGTCCGGGGAACGGCTGGCGGCCCACGATCACCTCGGGAAGCCCGAGTTCCCGTCCGATCGCACGTACCTCGTCTTTAAAGAGGGTGCGCAGCGGCTCGACGAGCTCGAACTTGAGGTCTTCCGGCAGTCCGCCGACGTTGTGGTGGCTCTTGATGTTCGCGGTTCCGCTGCCGCCGCCGGACTCCACGACATCCGGGTACAGCGTGCCCTGCACGAGGAACCGGATCGGCTCGCCGTCGGCAGCGGCCTCCGCGGCCAGTTGGGCGGCGGCGCCCTCGAAACTTCGGATGAACTCCCGCCCGATGGCTTTGCGCTTCAGTTCCGGATCGGTCACGCCGGACAGCGCGGCCAGGAAGGTGTCCGCCGCGTCGACGGTGACCAGGCGCACGCCCGTCGCCGCAACGTAGTCCTCCTCGACCTGGCGACGTTCATCCTGCCGCAGCAGGCCGTGGTCGACGAAGACGCAGGTGAGTTGGTCGCCGACCGCCCTGTGCACGAGTGCCGCGGCGACGGCGGAGTCGACCCCGCCGGACAGTCCGCAGATCACCTGCGCGGAGCCGATCTGGGCGCGGATCCGCTCCACCTGTTCCGCGATGACGCTGCCGCTGGTCCAGTCGGCGGGAATTCCGGCGGAATCGTGCAGGAAGTTCTCCAGCAGGCCCTGGCCGAACGGGGAGTGCTTGACCTCCGGATGCCACTGCACGCCGTACAGCTGCTGTTCCTCGTTGGCGAAGGCGGCGACCGGGGTGGAGGCGCTGGAGGCCAGCACGGTGAACCCGGCCGGGGCTGTGCAGACCGAGTCGCCGTGGCTCATCCACGCGGTTTGCGCGGCCGGCTGCCCGGCCAGCAGCGAGCCTCGCGCCTCGCCGAGCGCGACATCCGTTGCCCCGTACTCGCGGGCGCCGGTGTGGGCGACTTCGCCGCCCAGCTGCTGGGCCATCACCTGAAACCCGTAGCAGATCCCGAGTACCGGGATCCCGAGTTTCAGGATGCCCGGATCCAGTTCCGGCGATCCAGGTTCGTACACGCTGGAGGGGCCGCCGCTGAGCACGATGCCCGCCGGATGCTTCGCGGCGACCTCGGCCGCGGTGATCGTGTGCGGCACGATCTCGGAGTAGACGTGCGCCTCGCGCACCCGCCGGGCGATCAACTGGGCGTACTGGGCGCCGAAGTCGACGACGAGTACCGGCCGGGTCGCGGCGCTAATGGAGCGCCTCCGCCGGCGCCGGAGCTTCCAGTTCTGCGATCTCCTGCAATGCGCGCCGGCTCATGAAGTGCTCGACGATAAACGAGAGGAACGGAACGACACCGCCGAGGGCGATTGCGATGAATCGGCTGAACGGCCAGCGCAGCAGGCTCCACAGGTGGAAGTCGCTGAACAGGTAGAGCACGTAGAGCCAGCCGTGGGCGATGAGGATGCCGGTGGACAGATTCACCGCGGTGACCGTCTTGTCCGGAACGAGGGCGAGGAATCCGTTCGGTCCGCCGAGCTCGATTTCCAGCTGCAACGGAGTGTACTTGAGGATCATCTCGGCCACGAGCAACAGCAGCATGGTTCCGGTGATGTAGGCGCTGACGCGGTACAACCGAACCGCCGATCGTATCCTCGGAGCGTCGGAAACGCGGGGCTTCAGGGGCATATCCCTAGTTTAGTTCGGCCGCCTCGTCCTGCTCGCGCTCCCAGGCATCCTTGACCAGGCGGTACCACAGGAAGATGGCGAAGCCGGCGAACACCACCCACTCGGCGGCGTAGAACAAGTTGAGCCAGTTGAGCTCGATTTCGGAGGACGGCCGTGGCGAATGGATCGCCTCCAGAGGGCCGCTGGCACTGCGGGAGACGATGTATCCGCCGTAGACGCCCTTGGTGTCCACTGTGTGCCACAGGTTGACCATCGCGCCGGCGGAGATGGTGCTGAGCTTGCCCTGTTCGAACCTGCTGTCCTGGGGTCCCTCGCTCGCCAGGTACCGGCCGGTCACCGTGGCGGTGTCGCTGGAGCGGCCCGCGAGTTCGGCGAGCGCCGATTCGGCCGTCTGGCGGCTGCTGGTCCAGCCGAGGGCCACCGCGACGCCCACCGAATCGTCCGTGGTGAGGTGGCCAACCACCCAGTATCCGGAAACCCCGTCGTTCAGTCGGTCGCTGACCAGCAGGTAGTCGCGGGGTGCCCAGGTGCCGGTGACGGTGACCAGTTGCCCGTCGGACGTTGTGGTCACCGGATGCTGGGGCTGCGCGATCGACTTCAGCGCTACCGGCGTCTCGGTGTCCCGCACGATCACCGTGCCGGTGGCAACGCTGCGGGCCAGTTGCCACTGCGACAGGGCCGCGAAGCCGGCGGAGACCGCGAGCGCGAGGACGAGCATCGCGATCCAACGCGGACGGCGGGCGACGGACCACATATCGGCCAAGTCTAACCGCCAGCCCGTGGGGGTTTCCCCCGCCGCGTGACTAGGCGGGCACGATGTCCGGCGCCTCCAGCCGCACCCGGTCGGCGGACTCATCGTCCGGCTGCTCCTGGCTGGCCCGCTCGGCCGTGACCCGTTTCAGGTAGTTGTTGACCTCTTGGGTGACCTTGGCGTCGTCCCAACCCAGCACGTCGCCCATCAGGCGTGCTGCCACCGGCGCCGCCGACACTCCACGGTCCCAGGCCTCGATCGAAATCCGGGTGCGGCGGGCGAGCACGTCTTCCAGGTGCAGGGCGCCCTCGTGCGATGCCGCATACACGACCTCCACCTCGAGGTAGTCGTCCGCACCGGGCAGCGGGTGGCCCAGCGATGGCGTCTCGCGGATCAGGTCGAGCAGGTCGTCGGTCATGGTCCCGTACCGGTTCAGCAGGTGTTCGATGCGCACCGGATGCACGCCGAACGCCCTGGCGATCTTGGCCCGCTTGTTCCAGGCCGCGAGATACCCCTCGGCGCCGAGCAGCGGGATGTCTGCTGTCGCACTTTCCGGCACCTTCCCGTCCAGCGCCGCGGCGGCCTCGTTGATCGCATCCGTCGCCATCACCCGGTAGGTCGTCCATTTGCCGCCGGCGACCACGACCAGGCCGGGTACCGAGTGCGCGACGATGTGTTCCCGTGACAGTTTGGAGGTCTGCTCCGACTCCCCGGCGAGCAGCGGACGCAGCCCGGCGTAGACGCCTTCGACGTCTTCCTTGGTCAGTTTCACCGAAAGCACCGAGTTCACATGCTCCAGCAAGTAGTCGATGTCGGCCGCCGTGGCGGCCGGATGCGCCTTGTCGAGGTGCCAATCGGTGTCGGTCGTGCCGATCAGCCAGTGCCGGCCCCACGGGATGACGAACAGCACGCTCTTCTCGGTGCGCAGCAGCAGTCCCATCGTGGAATGGAAGCGATCTCGCGGCACGAGCAGATGGATGCCCTTGGACGCTCGTACCTTGAATTGGCCGCGCTCGCCTACCATCGACTGGGTGTCATCCGTCCACACGCCGGTCGCGTTCACGACCTGCTTCGCGTGGATCTCGAATCGCTCTCCGGTCTCCAGGTCGTGTACCCGTGCGCCGACGACGCGTTCCCCGACCTTGAGGAAGCCCTCGACGCGCATCCGGCTGACGACGTGCGCGCCATAGAAGGAGGCGGTGCGGGCCAGCGTGGCGACGTAGCGGGCGTCGTCGACCTGCGCGTCGTAGTAGGTGATTCCGCCGACGATGGTGTCGGCGGCCAGACTGGGCACCGCCCGGCGCACCTGACCCTTGGTCATGTGCTTGTGGTGCGGCACTCCGGGCGGGCGACCGCCGGTGTAGCTGAAGATGTCGTAGAGCAGCATCCCGGAGCCGACGTAGAACCGTTCGATCAGCCGACTGGTGAGCGGGTAGAGGAACTTCACCGGCTTCACCAGGTGCGGCGCGAGCCGTTGCAGAAGCAGGCCGCGTTCAATCAGCGCCTCGCGCACCAGGCGGAAGTCGAGCTGCTCCAGGTACCGGATGCCGCCGTGCACGAGTTTGGAGGACCGGCTCGAGGTGCCGGAGGCCCAGTCGCGGGCCTCCACGAGACCGACGCTGAGGCCCCGAGTGACGGCATCCAAGGCCGACCCGGTGCCGACGATGCCACCGCCGATGACCAGGATGTCGAGTTCCTTGACCTTGAGAGCGTCGATCGCCTCGAGACGTTCGTCAGGCCCGAGTTTCGAGGAACGGGTTACGGTTCTAGGCCTTGCCATTGCAGCCTCCCGAATTCCGAGCGGAAATGTTACCGCGCGTTGTACGGTGCGACCACCACTTCAACCTTTTGGAATGCCTTGAGGTCGGAGTATCCGGTGGTTGCCATCGACCGGCGCAAAGCACCGGCGAGGTTAACTGTGCCATTGGTGACTGTGGATGGCCCGAAAAGAATTTGTTCGAGCGGCGCGACCTGTCCGACCTCCACGCGGTTGCCGCGCGGCAGTTCGGGGTGGTGCGCCTCCGGACCCCAGTGCTTGCCGCCGCCCGGTGCTTCGGTGGCACGCGCCAGGGTGCTGCCGAGCATGACCGCGTCGGCGCCCATCCCGATCGCCTTGACGATGTCGCCGGAACTGCCGAGGCCGCCGTCGGCGATGACGTGCACGTAACGGCCGCCGGACTCGTCCATGTAGTCCCGTCGGGCGCCGGCGACATCCGCCACGGCGGTGGCCATGGGGGCGTGGATGCCGAGGCTGGCGCGGGTGGTCGACGCGGCGCCGCCGCCGAAGCCGACCAGAACGCCGGCCGCGCCGGTGCGCATGAGGTGCAGTGCCGGGGTGTAACCGGCCGCGCCCCCGACGATGACCGGCACGTCGAGTTCGTAGATGAATTTCTTGAGGTTCAGCGGCTCTTGGGTCTTGGAGACGTGTTCGGCGCTGACGGTGGTCCCGCGGATGACGAAGAGGTCGACGCCGGCCTCCACCACGGTCTTGTACAGCTCCTGCGTGCGCTGTGGCGACAGCGCGCCGGCCACGGTGACTCCGGCAGCTCGGATCTGGGCGAGCCGGCTGGTGACGAGTTCGGGTTTCACCGGCTCGGAGTAGATCGCCTGCATCCGCTGGGTCGCCTGCTCCGCCGGCAGGCCGCGGATCTCGGCGAGCAGCGGCTCCGGGTTCTCGTACCGGGTCCACAGACCCTCGAGGTTGAGCACCCCGAGTCCGCCGAGCTGGCCCATCAGGATCGCGGTGGCCGGCGAGACGACGGAGTCCATCGGCGCGGCGAGGAAGGGAACCTCGAACTGGTAGGCGTCGATGCTCCAGGAGATCGACACGTCCTGCGGATCGCGGGTACGGCGGCTCGGGACGATCGCGACATCGTCGAATGCATACACTCTGCGGGCGCTCTTGGCGCGGCCGATCTCTACCTCAGTCACGTCTCAACCCTACCCGCGGCCATCATCCGCCTCGGTCCGCCGCACTTGTTCCCGTTCCGGGCGCGGGTGGGGGGGGCGGCGGGGCCCCGGGGGCGGGTCCGGGAGACAACCCCCCCGCTCCCCCGCCCCCCCCCCCGCCCCCCCGCGCCCCCCCCGCCCCCCCCCCCGCCCCCCCCCCCCCCCCCGCAACGGGAACAAAAGGGCGCGCCTGCGCCATGCTGGAGACATGGAGATCAAGGCCGACCCGCTGTCCCTGCTGCGCACCCGTACGAGCGAGAAGTGGACGGCCTACCCGCCAGACGTGCTGCCGCTGTTCGTCGCGGAGATGGACTTCCCGCTCGCCGAGCCGATCGCGGCGGCGTTGACCGCCGCCATCCGCCGCTCCGACACCGGCTACGAGCCGAGCAGTACGCAGTTGCCTGAGGCGTTCGCCGGTTTCGCGCGGCGGCACTGGGACTGGGTGGTGGACCCGGCCCGGGTCTCCAGCACGACCGATGTCAGCGTCACCATCGTCGAATCGTTACGGCTGGCGATCAGCCCCGGCGACGGCGTCGTGCTCAACCCGCCGGTCTACGCCCCGTTCTTCGACCTCATCGCCGAGGCCGGCGGAATGCCTGTCGAGGTGCCGCTCCTGCGCACAGGCGAGGCCTGGGAACTCGACCTCGAGGCCATCGAGCACGCCTTCATCGCCGGCGCCCGCGGATACCTGCTGTGCAATCCGCACAATCCGCTGGGCCTCGTGCACTCCGCAGAACAACTGGGGAAACTGGCCGAACTCGCCGCGAAGTACGACGCGACGGTGGTCAGCGACGAGATCCACGCACCGCTCACCTACTCGACCAGCCGGTTCACACCGTTCCTCAGCGTGTCGGAGGCCGCCCGCGAGCAGGGCATCGCGGTCACCTCCGCGAGCAAGTCCTGGAACATCGCGGGGCTCAAGTGCGCCTTGTTCGTCACCGCGAGCGACCGGATGTCGCAGCTGCTGTCCCAACTGCCGGAGGAGGTGCACTTTCGCACCAGCTTGTTCGGCCGCATCGCGAGCGTCACCGGGTTCACCGTCGGCGACCCGTGGCTGGATGCTGCCAAGCGCGCGCTCGACGCCAACCGCGCCCTACTCGGTGCCCTGCTGGCCGAACACCTTCCCGAGGTGCGGTACCGCGCGCCGGAGGCCAGTTACTTGGCCTGGCTCGACTTCCGCGCGCTGGACTGGGGCGACGATCCGTCACTCCACGCCCTGGAGCAGGCCAGGGTGGCGCTCAATCCCGGCCCCAGTTTCGGCGCCCAGGGGCGCGGCTTCGTGCGTCTGAACTTCGGATGCTCACCCGATGTGCTCACCGAGGCCATCGGGCGGCTCGCGGCGGCCCGCTGAGCGGTCTCGGCAAGTGGCTCGCAAAGCTCGGTCGCTACCCGACTCACTGGGCCGGATAGCCGGTCGAGTAGCGAGGAACGAGCGTATCGAGGCCCCTGCCCGCCGTCCCGGTTAGTGCTGGTTGTAGTTCGGCGCTTCGACCATCATCTGGATGTCGTGCGGATGCGATTCCTTCAGCCCGGCCGCCGTGATCCGCACGAACTTGCCGCGGCTCTTCAGCTCCGGGATGGTGCGCGCACCGACATAGAACATCGACTGCCGCAGTCCGCCGAGCAACTGGTACGCCACCGCGGACAGCGGCCCGCGGTAGGGCACCCGGCCCTCGATCCCCTCGGGGATCAGCTTGTCGTCGGAGGGCACGTCCGCCTGGAAGTACCGGTCCTTGGAGTATGAGGTCGCCTTCCCGCGCGTCTGCAGCGCGCCCAGCGAGCCCATCCCGCGGTAGTTCTTGAACTGCTTGCCGTTCACGAAGACCAGCTCACCCGGGCTCTCGTCGCATCCGGCTAGCAGCGAGCCGAGCATCACAGAGTCGGCGCCGGCCACGAGGGCCTTGGCGATGTCGCCGGAGTACTGCAGGCCGCCGTCGGCGATCACCGGGATACCAGCCGGCCGGGCCGCCAAGGACGCCTCGTACACCGCCGTCACCTGGGGCACGCCCACGCCGGCCACCACGCGGGTGGTGCAGATCGAGCCCGGCCCGACGCCGACTTTCACGGCATCCGCGCCGGCATCCACGAGCGCCTGCGCGCCGCTGCGGGTGGCGACGTTCCCACCGATCACGTCGACATGGGCGGCGGCGGGCTCGGCCTTGAGCTTGCGGATGAGGTCGATCACCCCGGCGGAATCGCCGTTCGCGGTGTCCACGATCAGCGCGTCCACGCCGGCCTCGACCAGCGTCATCGCCCGCACCCAGGCGTCGCCGAAGAATCCGATCGCAGCACCGACGCGCAGTCGGCCCGCCTCATCCTTGGTGGAGTTCGGGTACTGCTCCGACTTGTCGAAGTCCTTCACGGTGATCAGCCCGCGCAGCTTGCCGTCGGCATCCACCAGCGGCAGCTTCTCGATCTTGTGCTTTGCGAGGATCTTGATCGCGTCCTCGGGCGCGATGCCTGCGGGGGCGGTGATCAGAGGCGTGCGCGTCATCACATCGCGCACCAGGGCGCTGGCCCGGTCGACCATGGGCACGAATCTCATGTCGCGGTTGGTGATGATGCCCACCAGCAGACCGTCACCTTGCACCACCGGGAGACCCGAGACCCTGAACTGACCGCACAGCGCATCGACCTCGGCGACGGTGGCCTCCGGCGTCGTGGTCACCGGGTTGGTGATCATGCCGGATTCGCTGCGCTTGACCTTGTCGACGTAGTCCGCTTGATCGGCGATGGACAGGTTGCGGTGCAGCACGCCGAGACCGCCCTGCCGCGCCATGGCGATCGCCATCCGGGCTTCGGTGACGGTGTCCATGGCCGAGGACAGCAGCGGAGAAGACACCGTGATCCTGCGGCTCAGCCGCGTCGTGGTGTCAGCCTCGCTGGGGATGACATCGGTGTGCCCTGGCAGCAGCATGACGTCGTCGTAGGTGAGTCCGATGAAGCCGAAAGGATCATCGCTGTCCATATGTCTCCCGATTTTCTCCGCGAAAGCGCGAGGCGGGATGCCCGCGCGAATTCCGGTACTTTCATATTAACGGTTCGGCCGCATCTGAACCTGACGCCGACCCTGTGGTGCGCGCAGACCATCAATATGCGTCATAATCGGCAGGTATCGTCAACGACGACGGATGCCAGAATCGTCCGAGATGCAAAAATCTCACCTGGTCCGTCTTGGAGGTCTCGTGGTAGCAGTTGGTCAAAGTCGTGTGCGCTGGCGACGATTCGCTTTGGTTCTCCTGGGCGTGCTGCTCGCCGCGCTCACGCTGTCGACCCTGTTGGCATCGCCGGCATCCGCGGATTCGATCAACGTCGACAAGTACGACTACGTGTTCAGCGGCAACGTGAAGTACAACGACAAGCCACTGGACGGCGTGGTGCTGGAAGTGTCGGGCAACGGCTACAAGGCCGAGGTGAAGACCGACGCTAAGGGCCAGTGGTCGGTCGGCGTGCCCAAGAAGGCGAAATACACGATCACCCTCGACGAGTCGACTCTGCCGAAAGGCGTGATCGTCGCCAAGGGCTCGAACGTGGTCGATGCGAACTTCGGCCTGACCAACATGCGCTCGGTGAACTACTTCCTGGGACAGGGCGAACGGCACGTGACGAGCTTCGCCGACCAGTTCATTCAGCGGGTCATCAGCGGCCTCAACTTCGGACTCATGTTGGCCCTGGCCTCCATCGGGCTGTCCCTGATCTACGGCACCACCGGGTTGGCCAACTTCGCGCACGCCGAATTCGTCACGTTCGGCGCGGTGATGGCGTTGACCTTCGGCGTGCAATTGGCGTTCCCCTGGTGGATCGCGTTCCCGCTCGCGATCGTCCTCACCGGGCTGCTCAGCTGGGGACTGGACATCACGCTCTGGAAACCGTTGCGGAAGCGAAATCTCAGCGTGGTGCAGTTGATGATCGTCAGCATCGGTCTGTCACTGGCCCTGCGGTATATCTTCCAGTACTTCTACGGTGGTGGCACTTATCAGCTGCCGGACTCTGGATCGGCGAAGATCACGCTGCTCGGCCCAATCGCCCTATCGGTCACCGACATGATCAGCATGGGAATCAGCATCGTGGTGCTCGTCGGAGTCGGCTACTGGCTGTTGCGCACCCGCACCGGAAAGGCCACCAGAGCCATTTCGGATAACCCGGCACTGGCATCGGCCTCCGGCATCGATGTGGACCATGTGATCCGCCTGATCTGGGTCTTCGGCGCGGCGCTGGCCGGGCTTTCCGGCATCCTCTGGGCTTACTTCCGGCCGGGAATCAAGTGGGATATGGGCTGGCAGATCTTGCTGCTGGTTTTCGCCGCCGTCGTGCTGGGCGGGCTCGGCACCGCGTTCGGCGCCCTGATCGGTTCGATCATCGTCGGCCTGCTGGTCGAAATCTCCACCCTCTGGCTGCCGTCGGACCTGAAGTACGTCGCACCGTTGACGATTTTGATCATCGTGCTGCTTTTCAGACCACAGGGCATCCTCGGCCGCAAAGAGAGAATAGGTTAGGTAGCTGGCATGGACTGGGGTTTCATTTTCTCGAACACGGCCGCCTGGCTGATCGCGCCGGAGACCATCGCCTACGCGATCGCCACCGTCGGCCTCGCCGTGCACTTCGGCTACGGCGGTCTGCTCAACTTCGGCCAAGCCGGCTTCATGGCTATCGGCGGTTACGCGTACGCCATCTCGATCCTGTCGTTCCACCTGCCTTGGTGGATGGGCATCCTGATCGGTCTGGTGGCCTCCGTCATTTTCGCGTTCATTCTGGGCCTGCCCACCCTGAGGCTGCGCGCCGACTATCTCGCCATCGCCACCATTGCGGCGGCGGAAGTGTTGCGCTTGCTGTTCAACAGCACCCTCTTCGGGGAGTACACCAACTCCGCCGACGGTCTCGGCGGCTACCATGCCGGATTCCGTGCATCCAACCCGATTCCGGCAGGAACATACGGTTTCGGCCCGTTCCGCTACAACGAGCAGGACTGGTGGGTGCGCATCTTCGGCATCGCACTTCTGATCGTCGCCGTGCTGGTGGTCTGGTTACTGATGCGCAGCCCATGGGGTCGCGTGGTCAAGGGCATCCGTGAGGACGAGGATGCGGTGCGGGCGCTCGGCAAGAACGTGTTCTCGTACAAGATGCAGGTTTTGGTGCTCGGTGGATGCCTCGGCTCGCTCGGCGGAGTCGTGCTCGCCCTGCCCTCCGCGGTCGTTCCCGGCGTTTACCTGCCGTCGCTGACCTTCTTCTTGTGGACGGTGTTGCTGCTCGGTGGCGCAGCGACCGTACTCGGCCCGGTGCTCGGATCCATCGCGTTCTGGCTGATCATGGCCTTCCTGTCGGTGTTCCTACCGGCGTTGTCGTCAGCCGGATTCCTGCCGTTCATGTCGCCCATCCAAGCCAGCGTGCTGCGCTTCGTACTTGTCGGCATCGCGCTCATGCTCATCGTCGTGTTCCGGCCGCAGGGAATCCTCGGCAACAAGAAGGAGATGACCTTCAATGCCCGCTGATTCGATTCCAGGAGAGACCCTGCCGGACGGCACGCTCCCCGGCGAGATCCTGGCCGATGACTCCGCTGAGTCACTCCCCATCACCCGTGTCGACGCGCTAGACGACGGCGTGGGATTGGCTGACGTGCCGGCAACCACGCAGCAATACACCAAGTCCACTGGGCTGCACATCGGGGATATGGTTCCGGGATGCGCGAAGACCGACCCGATCATCGTCGCCGACAACGTCACCCGCGCCTACGGCGGATTGAAGGCCGTGGATGTCGATCACCTCGAGATCCCGCGTAACGCCATCACGGCGCTCATCGGCCCGAATGGCGCCGGCAAGACCACGTTCTTCAACCTGATCACCGGCTTTGACAAGCCGAACACCGGCACCTGGACGTTCAACGGCACACCGCTGCACGGCATTCCGGCGTTCAAGATCTCACGGCTCGGTCAGGTGCGCACCTTTCAGCTGACCAAGGCCCTCGGGATGCTGTCGGTCTTGGAGAACATGAAGCTGGGAGCCCGCGAGCAGCGGGGCGAGAACTTCTGGGTGGGCCTCATTCCCAAGCTGTGGCGCAAGCAAGACGATGCGATCGAGGCGAAGGCACGAGAACTGCTTACCCACTTCAAGCTCGCCGAAAAAGCAAACGACTACGCGGCCAGCCTTTCCGGCGGGCAACGCAAGCTTCTGGAGATGGCCAGGGCGTTGATGAGTGATCCAACACTCGTGATGCTCGATGAGCCCATGGCGGGAGTCAACCCAGCGCTCACCCAGTCGCTGCTGGACCACATCCTCAATCTCAAGCGCGACGGTATGACGGTGCTCTTCGTGGAGCACGACATGCAGATGGTGCGTCACATTGCGGACTGGGTCGTGGTGATGGCGCAGGGGCGCGTTGTGGCTGAGGGACCGCCGGATCTGGTGATGAAGGATCCAGCCGTGATCGACGCTTATCTCGGCAGCCATCTCGACACGGATCTCGGTGTCGTCACCGGCCGGGTGAGTGAACAGGGGGTTCCATTGTGAGCGAGACGAACGAACAAGCGGTCATTGAGGTAGACCACCTCTTCGCCGGATACCTGCCGGGCGTCAACATTCTCAATGACTGTTCGGTGCACGTGAACCGCGGCGAGCTGATCGGCATCATCGGTCCCAATGGCGCCGGCAAATCGACGCTGCTCAAGGCGATCTTCGGCCAGGTGCACGTTCGCGGCGGCGAAATCGTGTTGAACGGTGACACCATCACGGGATTGCCTGCGAACAAGCTTGTTGCCCGTGGCGTCGGGTACGTTCCCCAGAACAACAACATCTTCCCCACCCTGAGCATCGAAGAGAACCTGCAAATGGGTGTCTTCCAGAAACCCAAGCTCTATGAGGAGCGCCTGGAGTTCGTGGTCAGCATTTTCGGGGAACTGTCGTCTCGGCTCAAGCAGCGTGCCGGTTCTCTGTCGGGCGGCGAACGCCAAATGGTGGCGATGTCGCGTGCGCTGATGATGGAGCCACACGTTCTGCTGCTGGACGAGCCATCGGCCGGGCTTTCCCCGGTGCGTCAAGACGAGGCGTTCATCCGCGTCTCGGAGATCAACAAGGCTGGCGTCACGATCATCATGGTGGAGCAGAATGCCAGACGCTGCCTGCAGATCTGCGACCGAGGCTACGTGCTGGATCAAGGCAAAGACGCATACACGGGCCGTGGGCGTGATTTGCTGACCGATCCTAAGGTGATCAACCTCTACCTGGGCACGCTCGGCGAGGACGCCGCCTAGCGGTTGCGCGAAGCACGAAGGAAGGGCCCCGACCGTGACGGTCGGGGCCCTTCTTCTCGTGCCGGCGTTACTTGTTGGTGCGCTTGAATTCGTTCGTGGCGTCGTACTTGTAGATGCCGATCGATGCCTCGGTCGGGTCTCCTGCCTTGTCGAACTTGACTCCGCCGGACGGGCCGTCGTAGTCAACTGCGTCACCGGCGTTGATGATCTTCGCGGCTTCGGCGAAGGTCGTGGCCTTCTTGCCCTTGTCCGCACCGGACACCGCAGCCATCTTCGCTGCCATCGCCTTGCCGTCGACCGACTTGGCCGACAGTGCCGCGAGCGCGACGAGTACAACGGCGTCATAGCTTTCGGCGGAATAGGTGAATTCCTTCAACTCCGCGCCGTTGTTGACTGCCGCGTAGTTGGCGACCAACTGGTCGTGGAAGTCCGTCGACAGCGCCGGGCCAGGGATCGTCCCCTGAGCACCGGTGAGTGTGCCCGGTGCCAACTGGGTGCCGTAGTGGCTGGTGTTGCCATCAACCAGGTACAGGTGGCTCATGTCAAATCCAGCATCCTTGAGTGCCGGGATGATGGTCTTGCCCTGGTCGAAGGTGATCAGCGCGATAGCGTCAGGCTTCTGAGCCAGCACAGCTGAGATCTGCGAGGTGAAGTTCGTGTCGCCATCGTTGAACAGCTCGTTGGCAACAGTCTTTCCACCAGCCGCCTCGAATGCCTTCGAGGTCGCCTTCTGCAATCCGGTTCCATATGGGTCGTTGAGTGCGATGACGCCCAGCGTGCTGGCACCGTCCGCCGCGATCAGGTTGCCGAGCGTCTCACCTTGCAGCAGGTCAGACGGGGCCGTGCGGAAGAACAACCCGTTGTCCGGCGCCGTGGTGAAGTCCGGCGAGGTTGCCGATGGGGAAATCAGCAGGATTCCGGCACCAGTGACCTGGTCGAGGATCAGCTTCGTCACACTGGAGGCAGAAGCACCAACAATGGCGTTGACCTTCTTGTTGATCAGGTTCGGAACCGTGGTGGCGTACGCCTTGTTGTCCGGGTCGCCAGAGTCTCCGAGCGTCAAGTTCACTTTGATGCCGAGGTTGGCGTCGTTGATGTCCTTGACGGCGAGTTGGACTCCGGCCTCCTGCGGCGGCCCGAGGAACGCGAGTGACCCGGTTTGCGCAATCACCGTGCCGAGGTTGAGGGTAAGATCCTGCACCGGGCCAGCCGACTTCGTCGGGCTGGCGCTCGGAGTCGCCGAACAGCCGGCGAGCACCATTGCTCCAACGCCGAGCATGGCGACACCACTGAGGACTGACTTCAGATACCGCGACCGTGAGGATTTAACCTTCACAAATGCGCTCATGTTGCTCCTTGTATTTTTCTGTGCTTGAGACATGGCAGATAACACTGCCTCCCGTAAAGCTATTGCCCAAACGACCTGCGCACAAATGAAGGCACGTCTTACGGCGATAACACTACGGAATCGTTACTATTACGTTCCCGACCGGGGGTAATTTGCGCTTGCCCGCATGGCCGCGCCGAATTCCGCAGTTCACCCCGCGAGCACGTCGCCGACGCGACTGTACTGGTTCTCGGCGCTGTAGCGGTAGACGCCGTAGTGTGCGGGCGAAGGGTCCCCGGCGGCATCCAGTGTGAGCGGCCCGGACACGCCGTCGTAGTCGATGTCCTTCTGGGTCTTGAGCACGTCGAGACATTCCCCGAAGCTTTGGCATTTGATGCCGCCGGAGGAGACCCCGCGCAGCTGCCGGGCGATCCCGGCACCGGTGTCGTTGTGTCCCACGATGGCGGCGAGCGCGGCGAGCATCACCGCGTCATAGGCCTCCGCGGCGTAACGGTAGTCGGTGACCGAGGGTCCGGCCGAGAGCACGCGTTTGTCGAACGCCTCGTTTGTGGTGTCGCCCTCGAGGATGCCGTTGACGTCCTTGAGCAGCCCCGCCGGCAGCGCCTGGGAATAGTCCGCGAGATTGCCGCTGGTGAGCCAGAGCTTGGCGCCGCCGAATCCCGCCGCGCTCAGCGCGGTGATCAGCGCCTGGTTCTGCGCCATGGCGCTGAACGGACTGACCAGCGCCACCGACTGCGGGGCGGCCTTGACAATGGCGGCGACCACGGGCGCGAGGTCCTTCGTCTCGGCGCCAAAGCTCTGCTGCACCACCAGCGCGCCACCGGCCGCGGTCATGGCGCTATCCAGCCCCTGGGACACGGCACTGCCGGTCGGATCCTCGAACGCGATGACTCCGAGTTTCGTGGCGCCGGATTTCGTGACCGCTGCCGCGAGGGCACTGGACTGCAGCGCCGCCGAGGGGATGCTGCGGAAGAACCATCCTTCGTTCTGCTGGGTCGTCAGTGCGATGCCGGTGGCAGCCGGTGAGATCATCGGGATCTTGGCTTCGGTGCTCTTCGGCAGCAGCCGGGCGGCGAGCACGGAGGAGGACGGGCCGATCACCACGTCGATCTTCTTGGTGAGCAGGTCGGCGAATGAGGTTTCCAGCGTGGTGGTGGAGGCGTCGCCGGAGTCGCGGTGGAACACCTCGACCGGCACGCCGAGAACGCCGCCTGCTTCGTTGATCTCGCGCACGGCGAGTTCCACACCGGCAGCCTGCGCCGGGGCGAGGAAGGCCGAGGCACCGGTCGTGGGCAGCAGAGTCCCGATGCGCAGCACACCGTCACCGGGCGCAAGCGGTCCGGCGGTGACGCTCGGGGTGGGACTGGAGGATGTCGAGGGCGCCTGGCTCGGCCCGCTCGTGCAGGCCGCGCAGGCCAACGATGCCGCCACGAAGACCGCGACCAATGAAATGGTGCGCGATCGAGGCATCCGGCATCCTTTCGTAGCCTGTGGTTTGCGGCTTCTGGGCGGAAGACTATCGAACGCTCAACCGGGTAACGGCAAGGCGCGGCGGGAACGGCCGGAGACCACCATGTCCACCGAGAGGATGATCAGCGCCATCCAGACCAGCGCGAACCCGATCCAGCGGGACGTCGGCATCGCCTCGTTCAGCACGAACGCGCCGATGACGAACTGCAGAATCGGAGTCAGGTACTGGATCAGTCCGATCGTGGTCAGCCGAAGCCGCCGGGCGGAGGCGGCGAACAGGAGCAGCGGGATCGCAGTGACGACTCCGGCGCTGAGCAGCAGCAAGGTGTTGGCCACGCTGATGTTGCCGAAGGTGATGCCGGTGGTCATTCCGACGAACACGAGCTCGGCCAGAGCGACCGGGACCAGCCAGGCGGTTTCAATGGTCAAACCGGTGAGCGCATCCACCTCACCCCCGACCGACTTCTTCGCATAGCCGTACAGTCCGAACGTGAACGCGAGGGCGAGGGCGATCCAGGGGAATGCTCCGTAGTTGATGGCGAGAACGAGCACCGCGACACCACTCAGCGCGACCGCCGTCCACTGCGCCGGCCGGAGCTTCTCGCGCAACAGCAGCACACCCAGGAGCACCGTGACGATGGGGTTGATGAAGTACCCGAGTGCTGCTTCGGTGACGTGCCCGCCGAGCACGGCAAGCACGTAGACCTGCCAGTTGCCGAAGATGAGGATGCCGGCGACGCCCAGCGTCAAAAAGAGCCTGGTCTGCCGAACCATGGCGAAAATCTTGTCCCATCGACGCAGCATCGTGATGACGATGAGGCAGAAGACGAACGAGAACAGCACCCGGTAGGCGACGATTTCGAACGGCCCGCTCGGCAGCAGCAGGAGGAAGTAGAGCGGGAACAGCCCCCAGAGGCCATACGCCGAGACGGCATAGGCAACACCGGACCGCTCGCGTGCTGCGAAGGCGGCGGAAGGAGCGGGCACTGTTCGCATGCTACTCCTGTCCTTGCGCGCCAAGGTACGCAAATGGCCCGTCCGGATCAACCGGACGGGCCATACGAGCGCTGAATCTATCGGCGCTTCAGCTGAGCGTGCCTCTAGCGCACCACGACCGCGAGCACGTCGCGGGCCGAGAGCACGAGCAGGTCTTCGCCGCTGTACTTGACCTCGGTTCCGCCGTACTTGGAGTAGATGACCTTGTCGCCCACGGCGATATCGAGCGGGACGCGGTTGCCGTTGTCGTCGATGCGCCCTGGACCCACGGCGAGAACTTCACCCTCCTGGGGCTTCTCCTTCGCGGTGTCAGGGATGACGAGACCGGATGCGGTGGTCTCCTCTGCATCGACCTGCTTTACTACAATGCGATCCTCGAGCGGCTTGATTGACACCGACACGGCTGACCTCTTTCTGAAGAACTTAGAAATCTCTGGTTAGCACTCTCACTGTGAGTGTGCCAGAACTACTGTACGGCCTCGGTTGGCACTCGGTCAATCCGAGTGCCAATTCAGGCCCCTGCCCCGCCCGCCTCCTAGCCACTCCCGCCCTTGGCGAAATGACGGAGTTTTGCTACCAGAGGACCCGGGATCGCGCGGTGCGGGCATCCCGATGACCAGATCTCCGTCATTTCGGATCAGAATGGGCGGATGGAAACTGCCGAGTTGCTCGAAGTGCTGTCGACCGAGGGGCTGAGCCTGCTCGACGACCTGCCGCCCTACGACTCGACGGCGGATGTGGTGCGCATGGTCAGCGCGCTGCGCGAGGCGGGGCACTCCCCCGCGCTCGTCTCGGCGGTACTGACCCAGTCGAAGCTTCGGCGGCACGCGACCCTCAAGTTCGGCGAGTTCGCCGACCGGATGCTGTTCACTCCGGCCGGACTGGAACAGGCGACCAGACTGTCGGTCGCCGCCGTGCACGCCGGCCGGTTCCGCTCGGCGGGGCTGAACCGCGTCGCCGACCTGGGCTGCGGAATCGGTGGTGACGCGCTGGCGCTGGCGGCGCTGGACATTCGGGTGACTGCGGTCGAACGGGACGAAGTCACCGCCGCGATCGCCGCATACAACCTCGCGCCGTGGCCGCACGCCACCGTGGTGCACGGAGACGCCGCCTCGTTCGTGCCGACAGAGGCCGACGGCGTCTACCTGGACCCCGCCCGGCGCACCTCGTCCCGCCGCCTGTCCGATCCAGCCGACTGGTCACCGTCGCTGGAGACGGCGTTCGCCTTCGCCGACCAACTGCCCACCGGGGTGAAACTGGCTCCCGGCATGGACCGCGCACTGATCCCAGCCCAGGCCGAAGCACAGTGGGTTTCCGTGGACCGGGAGGTGGTCGAGGTGTCGCTGTGGTTCGGCGCTCTGGCCAGGCCCGGCATCCGTCGCAGCGCGCTGCTGCTCGGAAAACACGGCAGCGCCGAACTGGCGGCGGGTGAGGACAGCACGGACGCGCCGGTCGGTGCGCTCGGGCAGTACCTTTATGAGCCGGATGGCGCGGTGATCCGCGCCCGGCTGATCGGCGACCTGGCGCGGGATTTGGGCGCATCCATGATCAGCGACGGGATCGCCTATCTGAGCTCAGACACGCGGGTCGACACGCCGTTCGCCACGCGGTTCCGCATCCTCGACCGGCTGCCGTGGGACGAGCGGACGCTGAAGAAGACCCTGACGCAGCGCGGTATCGGTGCCGTGGAGATCAAGAAGCGGGGGGCGGATGTCGACCCGGCGACGCTGCGGAAAAGACTCGGATTGAAGGGCAAGGGCAGCGCGACGGTGGTGATTACCCGGGTGGCCGGACGCCACTGCGTGCTCATCGTCGAGCGCGACGGTGAAATTCGGTAGCCCGACGCTCAGGGAGTCGGAACCGGAACGCCGGTGCTGACTGCCGCTCCGAACGCGAACAGCAAGATGAGCGGGATGAGGATGAGCAGGCTGAGCAGGATGGCCGCGAATCCGGAGATGATGCCGACCAGCCACATCCACTTGGGCGCCTGTGGCTCCCGGTTCTTGGCGATGAAGCCGATGATCACGGCGGCGATCGCGCCAAGGAAGCCGAGCACCGGGACCCAGCAGAAGACGAGGCTGGCAAGCCCGACGATGAACGAGGTGAGACTCAGAGTTTGTTTCGGGGCGGGATCGCGCGTGCCGTACGCGGTTTGCGTCCCGTATGGGGCAGCAGCAGGGCCCGCGCCGTAGGCGGTGGCGCCTGGCGCGCCACCGCGATGGTCATCACGATGGTCACCGCGATAGTCACCGCGTACGTCGTCGAGGAGCGGTGGCTCTTCCGGCGGCGCACCGGGTCCCGGTGGAGGATTCGTCGGTGGGGTGGTGGGCGGAGTCGGCGGCGGTACCGTCGGCGGCGGGGTGCTGGGTGGGAGATCCGGGTCGGTCATGACGTCTCCGTTCGGGGTAGACACGTTAGTGTTGCGGGCCATGCTGACACCCTGAACTGCGCGTGTCAATGGGTCGCTTTCAGGCCTGAATGGTGGTCACCGGGAGGGTGGAGTCCGCGCCGAAACCGAGCCCGGACGGCCCCCGTCCGGCCATCACCAACTGCGCGCCGAGCGCCGCGATCATCGCGCCGTTGTCGGTGCACAGCGACAGCGGCGGCACCCGCAGTTCGATCCCGTGGGCGGCGCAGCGTTCGGCGGCCACCTCGCGCAGTCGGGCGTTGGCGATGACGCCGCCGCCGAGCAGGAGGCGCGGGATGCCGAAGTCCAGGCAGGCGGCGACAGCCTTCGCGGTGAGCACGTCGACGACGGCCTCGCGGAAGCTGGCAGCGGTGTCGGCCATCGGTACCGGCTCACCGGCATCCGTTCGCTGTTCCACCCACCTGGCGACCGCCGTCTTGAGTCCCGAGAATGAGAAGTCGTAGCGGTGCTTCTCGAGGTCCTTGGGGCGGCTGAGCCCTCGGGGGAAACGGATGGCATCCGGGTTGCCGCCCGCAGCGACCCGGTCGATGTGCGGTCCGCCGGGATAGGGCAGGCCGAGCAACCTGGCCACCTTGTCGAACGCCTCGCCGGCCGCGTCGTCGATGGTCTCGCCGAGCAGTTCCACGTCCGAGACGAGGTCGCGCACCAGCAGCAGCGAGGTGTGCCCGCCGGAGACCAGCAGGGCGATGGTGGGGTATTCCAGCGGTCCGGACACCTGGGAGGAGTCACCGTGGCGCAGCACGTCAGCGCCGACGTGACCGACCAGGTGGTTGACGGCGTAGAGCGGCGTGTCCAGGGCGATGGCGAGCGCCTTCGCCGCCCCCACCCCTACCATGAGCGCGCCGGCGAGCCCTGGGCCGCTGGTGACGGCGATCGCGTCCAGTTCCCGGAGGGTGACGCCGGCCCGGTCGAGCGCGGCCGTCAGGCTCGGGGTGAGCGCTTCGAGGTGGGCGCGCGCCGCGATCTCGGGGACCACGCCGCCGTAGCGGGCATGCTCGTCCATGGACGACGCGATCACGTTGGCGAGCAGGGTGTCGCCGCGCACGATGCCGATTCCGGTCTCGTCGCAACTGGTCTCGATGCCGAGCACGAGCGGGCTGTTCCCGGCCGGGACACCCACCGCCGGGGCGATCCGGGGTTCCGGCACGGTCAGGCGCATGGTCAGCGCGTCGACGCCGTCCGGCTGGTAGTACGCCACGCGCACGCCGATCTGCTCGAATCCCAGGGTGCGGTACAGGTTCTGTGCCGCGGGGTTGTCCGCCCGCACCTCGAGGAACACCTGCCGCGCACCGCGATGACGCGCCTCGGTGATCAGCGAGAGCATCAGCACGCGTCCCAGTCCGGCGCGGCGGGAGGCCTCAGCGACCGCGATGGTCTGGATGTCGGCATCGCCGGCGCCCGACGGGGCGAACAGTCCGGCGTAGCCGTCGATCGTCTCCGGGGTTTCCGGGTCGAAGGCCACGAGGTAGTAGCACTGTGGATTCAGCAGGTCGCGCTTCATGGTGGCTGTCGACCAGGCATCCGCGGTGAAGATCGACTTCTCCAGCACCATGATCGTCGCGAGGTCCGCAGGTCTGGCCCGGCGCAGCTGCCAGGTCACTGGCTGACCCGCTTCATCGAGGTCGGCACCGTCACATCCGGCGAGCGCAGATAGAGCGGAGCCGGACCGGCGAACGCTCTGCCGTGCCGGTGCAGTGCCTCGGCGAGCAGGCCGACGGATGCCGCGGACACCTCGGTGGCATCCAGCCGTTCGTAGCGCGGGTAATCGGTGACGGCCTCCGCGAGATCGCCGGGTCGGGACAGTCCGGGGTCGTCGACCCGCTGGGGGATTCCGGTGGCGTCGACGCCGCTGTAGGCGGACCAGTACACCTCGCGGCGGCGTGCGTCGGTGACCACCAGCAGCGGGCCGGTGAAACCCTCGGCGTAGCGGCCGAACGCTACCGCGTCGTGGCTGACCACCCGCAGCAGTGACTTCCCGGCTCCCAGCGCGAACGCCTGCGCGGCCGCGATGCCCACGCGCAGGCCGGTGAATGGACCCGGTCCCATCCCCACGGCGACTGCGGAGAGCGTCGCGGCCGTAACCTGTGACTGTGTGAGGCTTTCGGCAATCAGCGTCCCGATCACTTCGGCGTGCGAGCGGGTGCCGGATTCGTGTCGCAGGGCGAGAGTGCCCCGGTCCGGGTCGACCACCGCGACGCTGGTGCCTGCGGAGGTATCGATGGCGAGAAGCACCCCGCCAGTCTAATTTGCCCGGCCGCTCGCATCCGGCCGCCGCCTGGCCGCCGCATGCACCGAGCGATGCTGTTCCGGACCAGACCGCCCGCCGCGGCGGGCTCAATGGTCCGGAATGGTATCGGTGGGTTACAGCACGACGCCGGCCCAGCGCGGCCCGTGCCCGGTGATGGTGACTTCGCGCGGTTCGGCGGCGTCCTCGAAAACGGTTCCTGGCCCGTCAGCGCCCGCGCCGCCCTTCGGCCGGTCGATCCGCACGGCAAGCCAGGAATCGGCGAGGCCGTCCAGCATCCCCTCTGCCCATTCCACCACGACGATGGATCCTTCGAAGTCGATGTCGAGGTCTTCCAGCTCGTCGGCGCCGGCGAGCCGGTAGGCGTCCACGTGGACGAGCGGCACGCCGCCGGGCCGCGGATGCGTCCTGGCGAGCACGAAGGTGGGGCTGGCTACCGCGCCGCGTACGCCGAGGGCGTGGCCGAGGCCGCGGGTCAGGGTGGTCTTGCCCGCCCCCAGCTCGCCGGTGAGGGCCACGATGTCGCCTGCGGCCAACTGCCCGGCGATCCGGCCACCCAGCTCTTCCATCTGCTCGGGGGTGTCGATGGTGAGCCGCATCACTCGCCTCCGCTGTAGGTGCGCTGGATGCGACCGCCCAGGCGTGTCACAATCTCGTAGTTGATGGTGTCGGCGCTGCGCGCCCAGTCATCGGCGGACGGCACGCCCGTGCGCGGGTCGCCGAACAGGATCGCTCGATCGCCCACCTCGGCGGTGTCGTCGCCGAGGTCGACGATGATCTGGTCCATGGCGACCCGGCCGGCGATGCAGTAGGTTCTGCCGTTGATCCAGACCGGGCCGCGGCCGGAGGCGTGCCGGGGCACGCCGTCGCCGTAACCGAGCGGCACGAGCGCCAGGGTGCTGTCCCGGCCGGTGTGGAAGGTGTGCCCGTAGGACACGCCGCTGCCGGCTGGCACCCGCTTGACCGACACGACGGCGGCGCTCAGTTCCAGAGCTGGGCGCAGTGACCGCCCGAGCTCACCAGCGCGCATCGTGTCGTCCTCGAACGGCAGCAGCCCGTAAATGCCGAGCCCGACACGCACCAGATCGAATCGACACTGCGGCCACTCCAGCGCTCCGGCGGTGGCCGCGAGATGGGTGAGCGGCGGATTCAGTCCCGCCGCCCGTGCGAGGTTGAGGGCCTCCCGGAACGCATCCAGCTGGGTGGCATCCGCCTCGGCTCCCGCGTTGGCGAGGTGGCTGAAAATGCCGGTAATGGTGAGGGCGCCGCGGCGTTCGTAGTCGGCCGCCGCGGCGAAGAGGCGCTCCCAAAGCTGCGGCATCGCGCCGTTGCGGCTGAGTCCGGTGTCGACCTTGATCTGCATCCTGGGCACGTCCGGGCCGAGCGCGTGCAGCTGCGCCAGTGCCTCCACCTGCTCGAGGGTGCTGACGCCGATGTCGATGCCTGCGGCCACCGCGGGGCCGAAATCCTGCTCCGGAGCGTGCATCCAGGTCAGGATGGGTTCGCGGATCCCGGCGGCACGCAGTTCGAGAGCCTCGGGAATGTCGAGCACGCCGAGCCAGTCGGCGCCGCCGCGCACGGCCGCGCGCGCCGACTCGACAGCGCCGTGGCCGAAACCGTCCGCCTTCACGACGGCCATGAAGTGGGCGGTCCCGATCGCCTGACGCAATACTCGAACGTTGTGCGAGATCGCCGAAAGATCGATGTGCGCTTCGCGCAGGGGTCGTACGCTCACCGTGGGCCCCGGGTCGCGCGCGGCATACTCACGCCGGACCCTCGGCGATCACATAGGCGATGGCCAGTCCGCCGTCATGACTCAAGGACAGGTGCAGCCGGCTGACGCCGCAGCGTTGAAGGATGCCGGCCATGGCGCCGTACACCGCGAACGATGGGTTGCCCAACGGATCCGAGACGACCCGCATGTCGTGCCAGCGCATCCCGGTCGAGTCGCCTACCGCCTTGATCAGGGCCTCCTTGGCCGCGAACCGACCGGCCAGGGAGCGCAACGGCAGCGGCCGGCCGGCGGCGGTGACCGTTTCCTGCTTGGTGAACAGCCGGTTCAGCAGCGCCGGGGTGCGTGAGGCGGCGCGGTCGAACCTGGCGAGGTCCACCAGGTCCACGCCGATGCCGACGATCACGGCGCTACTCCCACCACGGCCCTAGTTTTAGCACGGCGCTGGCACGAGGTCACTCCACCGTCACCGATTTGGCCAGGTTGCGGGGCTGGTCCACGTCCAGCCCCTTGGCCGCCGCCAGTTCCATGGCGAAGATCTGCAGCGGTACCACCGACAGCAGCGGTTGGAACAGGGTGGAGGCGACGGGAACGGCGAACACGACGTCAGCATACGGCAGCACGGCCGCGTCGCCTTTTTCTGCGATCGCGAGGACTCTGGCGCCGCGCGCCCGGATCTCCTGGATGTTCGAGATGACCTTCGGATGCAACGAGCCGTCCTCGCGGGGGCTCGGCACGATCACGAAGACCGGCTGGCCCGGTTCGATGAGCGCGATGGGCCCGTGTTTGAGTTCCCCGGCGGCAAACCCCTCGGCGTGGATGTAGGCGAGTTCCTTCAGTTTCAGGGCACCCTCCAGCGCGACCGGGAACCCGACGTGGCGGCCGAGGAAGAGCACCGCGCGGGTGTCGGACATCCAGCGGGCCAGCTGGCGGATCTCCTCGTGCTGCTCCAGCACGACGGCGAGCTGGGCAGGGACGGCGTGGAGTTCCTCCAGCTGCGCAGCGACCTCGCCGGATGAGAGGGTGCCGCGGAGGGCGGCCAGGTGCAGGCCGAACAGGTACAGGGCGGTGACCTGGGCGACGAACGCCTTGGTGGAGGCGACGGCGACTTCGGGGCCGGCGTGTGTGTAGAGCACCGCATCCGATTCGCGGGCAATGGTGGCGCCCTGGGTGTTGCAGATCGACAGGGTATGCGCGCCGGCCTGGATGGCGAACTTGACCGCCATCAGGGTGTCCATCGTTTCCCCGGATTGGCTGATTGAGACGACCAGCGTTCGCGGGTCGAGGATTGGGTCGCGGTACCGGAATTCGTGCGAGAGGTCGACCTCGACCGGGATGCGCGCCCATTTCTCGATCGCGTATTTGCCCAGCATTCCCGCATAGGACGCGGTGCCGCAGCCGATGATGACGATGCGGTCGATGTCTCGCAGCACCTCGGCCAACCCGTCGAGTTCGGCGAGCTGCAAGGTACCGTCACTGCTGCGGCCGAGCAGGGTGTTCGCGATCGCCTCCGGCTCTTCGCTGATTTCCTTGGCCATGAAGCTGGACCAACCGCCCTTTTCGGCGGCGGAGGCGTCCCAGGCGACGGTGAACTCCTCGGTGTCCACCGGCGTGCCGTCGAAGTCGGTGACGGTGACCTGTTGCGCGGTGATGGTGACGATCTGATCTTGGCCGATCGCCACGGCCCGTTGGGTGTGTTCCACGAACGCGGCGACGTCGGAGCCGAGGAAGTTCTCGCCGTCACCCAAACCGATCACCAGCGGGGAGTTGCGCCGCGCGCCGACTACGACGCCGGGCTGGTCCTGGTGCACCGCGAGCAGCGTGAAGGCGCCGTGCAGCCGGGCAACGACCCGGCGCAGGGCCTCGGTGACGTCGCCGGTGTCGCGGTAGGCGTTGCCGACGAGCAGCGCGGCCACCTCGCTGTCGGTTTCGCTGGTGAACACCGTGTCAGGATGTTCCGCGAGCAGCTCGGCCTTGAGCTCGTCGAAGTTCTCGATGATGCCGTTGTGGATCAGGGCGAGTTTGCCGTCGTCGCCGAGGTGCGGGTGCGCGTTGGCGTCGGTGGGACCGCCGTGCGTGGCCCAACGCGTGTGACCGATGCCGGTGGCACCGTCGTTCATCGGATCGGCGTCCAGATCGCCGACGAGCATCTGCAGTTTGCCGGCGCGTTTGCGCGTGTTCAGGATGCCGGATGCGTCGATCACCGCGATGCCGGCGGAGTCGTAACCGCGGTATTCCAGGCGCCGCAGGCCCCCGAGGAGCACCTCAACACTGCGGTCGGTGCCGACGTAGCCCACGATTCCACACATGGAACACGATTTTACGGTACCTGTACCGCGCATCGTCGTCGGGCATCCGTCGGGCTAGTCTGGTCACCTATGCCTGAGTCGGGATCGCACGGCGCGAACAGCGAGCACTCCACTCCCTTCGTGGAGATCCCGCGCAGCTATTGGGCCGAGCTTGCGCCGTCCACGACGCTGCCGCTGAGCCCCACCGAAATCGTCGAATTGAGCGGACTGGGCGACCGGCTCTCGCTCGAAGAGGTGGCCGAGGTCTACCTGCCGCTGAGCAAGCTGCTCACCCTGTACGCGGTGGGCGCGCAGCGGCTGCATCAGTCAACCAGCAGCTTCCTGAGGCGGCCGAGTGAGCGGACCCCGTTCGTGATTGGAGTGGCCGGGTCGGTGGCGGTCGGCAAGTCGACGATTTCGCGGCTGCTGCGGGAGCTGCTCTCCCGGTGGGAGGACACGCCGCGGGTGGAGCTGCTCACCACCGACGGGTTCCTGCTGCCGAACGCAGAGTTGGAGCGGCGCGGGCTGATGGACCGGAAGGGATTCCCGGAGTCGTACGACCGTCGCGCGTTGCTGCGGTTCGTGAGCAAGGTGAAAAGCGGTGCCGCCGAGGTGCGCGCGCCGTTCTACTCGCATTTGAGCTACGACATCTCGCCCGGCGCCGAGATCGTGGTGCGGCAACCGGACATCCTCATCGTCGAGGGGCTCAACGTGCTGCAACCGCCTACCAGCGGGCACGGCTTGGCGATCAGCGACCTGTTCGACTTCACCGTCTACGTGGATGCCAGGACGTCGGACATCGCCACCTGGTACGAGGAGCGCTTCCTCAAACTGCAGCGCGGCGCGTTCGCGAACCCCAAGTCGTACTTCCATCGATACTCGACGCTGAGCCCGGAGCAGGCGCGTGCGAAGGCTAGGGACATCTGGAACCGTATCAACGAGCCGAACCTGACCCGGAACATCCTGCCCACCCGCTCGCGGGCCACCCTGGTGCTGCGCAAGAACGCCAGTCACGCCGTCAAGAGCATCCTGCTCCGCAAGATCTGACCCCCGCCCCGGGCGACACCCCGCCTCAACCCGTCCCTCACCCCCCCGTTCACACCCCGTCTCAAGGAGTTTCTGTCTTCCGAGAGCCGGCGTATTGGGATCCGGGCCCCCTCCGGACAGAATTTCCTTGAGAGGGGATTAAGTCTTGTGTCGGGTTTAGGGAAGATCCGGGTTTAGGGAAGTTCCGGGAGCTACAGGGCGAGTTGCTTGCGCACCACGTCGGCCAGCGCCTGCGCGATCTCGTCCGCCAAGCTGCGGTCGGATGCCTCGACCATCACGCGCACGAGCGGCTCAGTCCCCGAGGGGCGCAGCACGACCCGCCCGTCAGCGCCAAGCCGTCCCTCTGCCAGCCCGACGGCGGCCGCGATCGTCTCATCCCCGTTGAGCCGGTGGTGGGCAACGCCCTTCACGTTGACCATCACCTGGGGGTACACGGTCATCACCTGAGCGAGCTCTGCAAGTGATTTTCCGGTACGCGCCATCTCGGCGAGCAGGTGCAACCCGGTGAGGATCCCGTCGCCGGTCGTCGCGTAGTCGGTCATGATGACGTGCCCGGACTGCTCGCCCCCCAAGCTGAAGCCGCCGCTGTTGAGGGTTTCCAGCACGTAACGGTCGCCGACCTTGGTCTGCAGCATCGAAATGCCGTGCGCCTCCATGGCAAAACGCAGCCCCAGGTTGCTCATCACCGTGGCGACGAGGGTGTCCTGGCGCAGCAGGCCCCGCTCCTTCATCGACACCGCCAGGATGGCCATGATCTGGTCACCGTCGACCACGCGTCCCAAGTGATCGATGGCCAGGCAGCGGTCCGCGTCGCCGTCGTGGGCGATGCCGACGTCTGCGCCGTACTCGAGCACCGCCTTGGCGAGGTTATCGAGGTGGGTCGACCCGACGCCGTCATTGATGTTGATGCCGTCGGGGTCTGCGCCGATCACCGTGACCTTCGCGCCGGCGTTCACGAACGCGTCCGGCGACGGTCCTGCAGCGGCCCCGTTGGCGCAGTCGAGTACGACATGGATGCCGTCGAGTCGGTTCGGCAACGACGCGAGCAGGTGCACTACGTAGCGGTCTTCGGCATCCGCGAACCGGCTGATGCGGCCGACGCCGCCACCGGTCGGAGCCAGTTTGCGGCCGGCCATGGCCGCCTCGATGCGGTCCTCGACCTCATCGGGGAGTTTGGTTCCACCGGCGGCGAAAAACTTGATGCCGTTGTCCGGTGCCGGATTGTGCGAGGCGGAGACCATCACCCCGAAGTCGGCGTCGATGTCGGCGATCAAGAACGCCGTCGCCGGGGTCGGAATCACCCCGGCGTCAAGCACGTCAACGCCGGAACTCGCCAGGCCGGCGGACACCGCTGCCGCGATGAACTCGCCAGAAATCCGCGGGTCGCGCGCGACGACGGCCACGGGCCTTCGGCCGGATGCGCGGCGTGCGTCGGCGCGGTGTCCCTTGTCGAACACGGACGCCGCACCCTGAGCAAGACTCAGGGCGAGTTCGACCGTCAGGGTGTCGTTGGCGAGCCCGCGGACACCGTCGGTACCAAAAATGCGAGGCATAGTCGCTCAGCTACGAGCAGACTAGCGCTTCGAGAACTGCGGAGCCTTACGGGCCTTCTTGAGTCCAGCCTTCTTGCGTTCCTTCACTCGCGGGTCCCGGCTGAGGAAGCCGACCTTCTTGAGTGCGGGACGGTTGTTTTCGCGATCGATCTCGTTGAGCGCCCGGGCGATGCCCAGCCGCAACGCGCCGGCTTGACCCGAGGGGCCGCCGCCGGTGATGCGGGCGATCACGTCGTAGCTGCCGAGCAGGTCCAGCACCTTGAACGGGTCGTTGATCAGCTGCTGGTGCAGCTTGTTGGGGAAGTAGTCGGCCAGCTCGCGGCCGTTGACCGTGATGACGCCGGTCCCGGGCTTGATGCGCACGCGGGCGATTGCCTGCTTGCGGCGGCCGACTGCTGCGCCGGGAACGTTGAGCACCGCGCGCGCGGCCTTGGGTGCGGCCTCGGCCGGCGTTTGCGTCGAATAGCTCTCAGGAGCCTGTTCGATGGAGTCTGCGATTGTCGCCATGGGAATCCTTAAGCTGGTCGGTCGGCGCTACTGCGCGACCTGGTTGATGGTGAAGATTTTGGGCTGCTGTGCGGCGTGCGGGTGCTCTGGCCCCGCGTACACCTTCAGCTTGGCGAACTGGCCGCGGCCGATCGAGTTCTTCGGGAGCATCCCGCGGATGGCTTTCTCCACGGCCCGGGTGGGGTGCCGCTCGAGCATCTCGGCGTAGTTGCTCGAGGTCAAGCCGCCCGGGTATCCCGAGTGGCGGTAAGCCAGCTTCTTGACGAGCTTGGAGCCGGTCAGGGCCACCTTCTCGGCATTGATGATGATGACGAAGTCGCCGGTGTCCATGTGGGGGGCGAAGGTCGGCTTGTGCTTGCCGCGCAGCAGTACGGCTGCCTGGCTGGCGAGCCGACCGAGCACGACGTCTGTTGCGTCGATGATCAACCAGTCACGCTGGATGTCGTCGGGCTTGGGGGAATAGGTGCGCGTCACAGTAGTGCTGCTCTCTGATCGAAATGAGGTGTTCGTGAATCCCGCTCCGTGGTGCGTTCACGTGGGTAACGCAACCGGTGGAGGGCTCAAGTTCGGATGTCCGGCTGAACAAGCGCAGGCACCAAGGATCAACATTAGACTATGGCGCGGTCACCGTGCAAACCGATCACTCTGCCGACCCGATCGGTTCGCGGCGGGCGCGGGTCTGCAGCGCCCGGATGTGCAGTTGCGCGGCATCCGGGTACCGCACCTCGGTGAGGGTGAGGCCGCGTGCCGGCGCCACCTTGAACGCGCTGGTGCGCGTCGCCTCGGTGCGCAGCGCCACGAGATCACGGCCGTCCAGTTTGCCCTCCCCCACGGCCAGGCAGGCCCCCACCAGGGCGCGCACCATGCCGTGGCAAAAGGCATCCGCGGTGACATCGGCGACCAGCACCCCGTCGCCCTGCCTCGCCCAGGAGAACTGCTGCAGGGTGCGGATGGTCGTGGCGCCGTCGCGGGCCTTGCAGTACGCGGCCCAGTCGTGCAGCCCGGTCAGCGAGCGGGCGGCGGTGTCCATCAGCTCGCCGTCGAGGGTGCGCGGATACCAGAGGGTGAAGCCGCGCTCGAGAGGATTTCGCGGGGCCGCCGCGGCCGCCACCCGGTAGCGATAGCTCCGGGACAGGGCGGAGAAGCGGGCATCGAAGCCTGGCGGAGCGATCGCAGACGCGGTGATCACCACATCGGAGTGGAGCCCGGCGATCCCGTTGAGACGGGTTGCCAGCGCCGTGGCGCCTGCGGTTGCGGAGGGCCCGCGCCGGGTGAGGGAGGAGAGTTGCTCCTCGGTGAGGTCGAGGTGCGCCACCTGACCGAGGGCGTGCACCCCGGCGTCGGTACGGCCGGCGACGGTCAGAGTGGGCGCCGGGGGATGCCGGTGGAAGATCGTGGCGAGCCGCTGCTCGAGTTCGCCCTGCACGGTGCGCAGCGCCGGTTGACGCGCCCAACCGTTGAACGCGCCGCCGTCGTAGGCGATATCCAATCGGATGCGCGTTGTCGGCAGGTCCACCCCACGAGTCTAGGGGCGCAGCATCGCGGTACCCACGGCGGCGGGCATTGTGCGAGCCCTGGTCGAAGTTGACCTGACGGCGGAGGTCCGGAAGCATCGAAGAAGAACCCATGACGAAATCCCCCGCTGCTCCGCCGATCGCCGCATCCGGAGCCTCACGTTTCGCAGGACTCGACGGACTGCGCGCCATCGCTGTCGTGCTGGTCATGGTGTTCCACCTCAGCCCCGGATTCGTACCGGGTGGCTACCTGGGCGTCGACGTGTTCTTCGTCATCAGCGGCTTCCTGATCACGGCGCTGCTGCTGCGCGAGAAAACGAAGACCGGCCGGATCGCCTTGGCCAATTTCTGGCGCCGGCGGGCCCGGCGACTGCTCCCGGCGCTCGGGTTGTTGCTGCTGGTCTGCGGCAGCGCCGCCTGGGCGGTCGGTGGCGACGTGCTCATCGGCCTGGGCAGGCAGGTGCTGGGCGCCGTCAGCTTCAGCAGCAACTGGCTGGCCATCGCCGACGGAACCAGCTACTTCGACGAAACCACACCCGAATTGTTCCGCAACCTCTGGTCGCTGGCCGTTGAAGAGCAGTTCTACCTGCTCTGGCCGCTGGCTGTGCTAGCGCTGCTGCTGACGAACCGGCACATCCGGGTCGCCATCGTCGCCGCCTGCGCGATCGGCTCCGGCCTGGCCATGGCACTGGTCTACCTTCCCGGCGGCGACGCCACCAGGGTGTACTTCGGCACCGACACGCACAGCTTCGGGCTGGCCCTGGGTGCGGTGCTCGCCATCCTGCACCATGACTGGTCGTTCGCGCTCGAACGCCTGTCGGCGCGGATGCGCGCGGCCCTGCAGGTGCTCGGCGCGCTGTCCGTTGGCGGCCTGCTTGTCGTCGCCGCCCTCATGCCCGACGACTCGGTACTCGCCTATCGTGGTGGACTCCCGCTGGTCGCCGTGCTCAGTGCACTGGCCATCGCCGGGTCGGTAGTCCCTGGCTCGATCCTCGGCCGCGCTTTGGATGTGGCACCGATGCGCTGGATCGGCGAGCGGTCGTACGGGTTGTACCTGTGGCACTGGCCGGCGTATGTGCTGCTGGCTGCGGCGCTGGCGACCTGGCCCCGGTCCGGTGCGCCGGGCTGGGCGCTGGGCGGCATCGTCTTGGTTCTCACCGTGGTGGCCGCCGCGTTGTCCTACCGGTATGTGGAGCAGCCGATCCGGCGCGGTGGATTCCGGCGGGCGGTCCGGTCGATGGCCGCAGGAGTGCGCGCCTCGAGATCGAAACTCGCAGGTGCGGGCGCGGTCGCGCTGCTCGTCGTCGGCGGCGGCGTCAGTACCGGAGCCGCCATCGCCGCCGACCCGGGCGTCAGCCAGGCGCAGGTGACGATCGAACAGGGTCAGGCCGCGATCACCGCGCCCCAGCCCAGCCCGTCTCCGACGCAGAAAGCTCCGGTCGCTCTGCCCGAGGGGTCGAGGATCACCGCGATCGGCGACTCGGTGATGCTCGCCTCCGCACCGGAGTTGCAAAGCGCGTTCCCCGGCATCCAGATCGACGCGGTCGTCTCCCGCCAACTCGCCGAGGCGCCCGCGGTGTTGACCGCGCTGCGTGACCAGGGACTGCTGCGGGACACCGTGCTGCTCGGGCTGGGCACCAACGGTCCGATCGACGAAGCGATGCTCGACCGCATCCGCGCGATCGCCACCCCGGCGCGGCACATCGTGGTCGTCAACGTGCAGGCGCCACGGGGCTGGACCGCCGGAGTGAACGAGGCGCTGACCCGCTTCGCGCAACAGTACCGGGACGTGGAACTGGCGAATTGGCGGGACGCGATCGCCGGGCATCTGGGTCTACTGGCCAGGGACCAGATCCACCCCGGCGCCCGCGGCGGCTTGATTTACGTGGCGGCGGTGCGGGATGCGCTGCAGCGGCTCGCGGAGCTTCCACCGGTGCTGGCGCCGAAAGAGTACGGGTTGGCGCCGGCCCCGGTCTAGCGGCGGTACCCAACCGCGGGGATCCGGGCGACACACCGCGATTCTGGCCAGTTTCATGCGGCGTGTTGCAATCCGCCCTCGATCGTGTCCGGCGCAGCCGAGCGGATGCCGGTGGCCGCGGCTGCACGGCGAAGGCCCCGTTCCGACGTGGAACGGGGCCTTCGGAGGTTGTGCTACTGGTTGCGGCCGGTGTCTGCACCGTCGGCGCTGTCGACTGCGACGTCGGCGGCGTCGGATGTCGCCTCGGTGGCGGCGGCGTCCGCGGGCTCGGCGGTGTCCTCGACGGGAACCTCGGTGGCCGGCACCTCGGCGGTGACGTCCTCGGCTGCCTCTGCGGCGGGCTCGGCGGTTGCCTCTTCGGCAACCGGCTCCTTGGCCGCCTTCGGCGCCTTGGTGGACACCTTGGCAGCCGGGGCGGACCTCAGCGGCTCAAGCACCAGCTCGATCTGCACCATGGGCGCGTTGTCGCCCTTGCGGAAGCCGAGCTTGGTGATGCGGGTGTAACCGCCTTCCCGCTCCGCGACCTGGGGCGCGATCTGCGTGAACAACTCGTGAACGACGGTCTTGTCGCCGATGGTGGCCAGCACCCGGCGACGCGAGTGCATGTCGCCGCGCTTGGCGAACGTGATGAGGCGCTCGGCGACCGGACGCAGGCGCTTGGCCTTCGTCTCGGTCGTCTTGATGGATTTATGGGTGAACAGCGCGGCAGCGAGGTTCGCGAGCATCAGGCGCTCGTGAGCCGGACCGCCGCCCAGGCGTGGACCCTTGGTTGGCGTTGGCATGATCAGTTTTCTCCGTACTCGTCAAATGGTGGTGGACAGCTCCGCGCGGAAGCTAGTTGGTCTCGTCCTCGTAGCCGCTGTAGAAATGGGCTCCGTCGAATCCGGGAACAGCATCCTTCAGCGACAGGCCGAGCTCGACGAGCTTGTCCTTGACCTCGTCCACCGACTTCTGACCGAAGTTGCGGATGTTCATCAGCTGCGTCTCGGACAGCGCGACCAATTCGCTCACGCTGTTGATGCCCTCACGCTTGAGGCAGTTGTAGCTGCGCACGGACAGGTCGAGATCCTCGATCGGCATGCTGAGCTCGCTGGACAGTACGGCATCCACCGGCGCCGGGCCGATTTCAATGCCTTCCGCTGCGGTGTTCAACTCGCGAGCCAGACCGAACAGTTCCGTGAGCGTGCGTCCAGCGGAGGCGATGGCATCCCGTGGGGTGATCGCCGGCTTGGTCTCGACATCCACCACGAGGCGGTCGAAGTCGGTGCGCTCACCGGCGCGGGTGGCCTCGACGCGGTAGGTGACCTTGAGCACCGGAGAGTAGATCGAGTCGACCGGAATCTGGCCGGCCTCGCTGAACTCGTTGCGGTTCTGCGATCCGGAGACGTAGCCGCGGCCACGCTCGATGGTCAGTTCGAGTTCGAACTTGGCTTTGTCGTTGAGGGTCGCGATGAGCAACTCGGGGTTGTGGATCTCGACGCCGGCCGGTGCCGAAATGTCGGCTGCCGTCACCTGGCCCGCGCCCTGCTTGCGCAAGTAAGCGGTGATCGGCTCGTCGTGTTCGCTGGAGACGACGAGACCCTTGATGTTGAGGATGATCTCGGTGACGTCCTCCTTCACCCCGGCGACGGTGCTGAACTCGTGCAGCACACCGTCAATGCGGATGCTGGTGACGGCGGCGCCCGGGATGGAGGAGAGCAAGGTCCGGCGAAGGGAGTTTCCGAGGGTGTACCCGAAGCCGGGCTCCAGTGGTTCAATGACGAACCGCGAACGGAACTCCGAGATATTCTCCTCGGCCAGGGTGGGACGTTGTGCGATGAGCACTGTTGTTTCCTTTCGGCGAAGTGTCCGCTATATGACACTTGGGGTCCGACCGGTGGCGGGCCGGTCGGTATTTATTGAGTTATGTAAGAACTTGTATTCCGGTGATCGAGCTTCCGCTGATCGAACTTCCGCTAGGCGAGTTGTCGAGATACTCCCGGCCGAAATCCTCCGCGCCGAGCGTGCATCCGGACCCTCCGGTGGTCGAGCTGGTCGAGACCCGAATGGACTCTCTACCCGCTCAATCAAGGAATTAGACGCGCCTGCGCTTCGGCGGACGGCATCCGTTGTGCGCCTGCGGTGTCACATCGTTGATCGAGCCGACCTCGAGGCCAGCGGCCTGCAGGGAGCGGATCGCGGTCTCGCGGCCTGAGCCGGGTCCCTTGACGAAGACATCCACCTTCTTCATGCCGTGCTCTTGCGCCTGGCGGGCGGCGGACTCCGCGGCCAACTGGGCGGCGTACGGGGTCGACTTGCGCGATCCCTTGAAGCCCACTCCGCCGGACGATGCCCAGCTGATGACCGCACCGGTCGGGTCGGTGATCGACACGATGGTGTTGTTGAACGTGCTCTTGATGTGGGCCTGGCCCACGGCGATATTCTTCTTTTCCTTGCGGCGCGGCTTGCGAGTAGCCGACTTGGGTGTTGCCATCTGTTTCTCCTGAATCCTGTATGGCTCCGGCCCGGATCAACGCGTGCGCTGGCACATCGTCATCTGGGCGGAAATCGGCTACTTGCGGCCGGCCTTCTTCTTGCCGGCTACGGTGCGCTTCGGTCCCTTGCGGGTGCGCGCATTGGTCTTGGTGCGCTGTCCGTGAACGGGCAGGCCGCGGCGATGGCGGATGCCCTGGTAGCTGCCGATCTCGACCTTGCGGCGGATGTCGGCGGCGACCTCGCGGCGGAGGTCACCTTCTACCTTGAAGTTGCCTTCAATGTAGTCGCGGAGGGCGATGAGTTGATCGTCGGTGAGATCCTTGACGCGAATCTCACCGCTGATCGCCGTGTCGGCGAGGGTCTTGAGCGCCCTCGTGCGGCCGACACCGTAAATGTAGGTCAGTGCGACTTCCACACGCTTGTCGCGTGGGATGTCTACGCCTGCTAGACGAGCCATGGTGGCTTTCTCCTGATTGTTTCAGTGGAGGTGTGGGACAAGGTCTGTGCTCGGGCCTCCACCCGAGGTGTCCCCCGCTGTGCGGGATCCGATCTTGCCGTGTACTTCTATTCAGTTATGTAACTTCCGGTCCCCGGGGAGGTCGCTCTAGCGACCGTCTCGAAGGGCTCGAAGAACTCGAAGGGGCGGCGCCTAGCCCTGGCGCTGCTTGTGCCGCGGGTTCTCGCAGATGACCATGACCCGACCGTTACGACGGATTACCTTGCACTTGTCGCAGATCTTCTTGACGCTGGGGTTGACCTTCATGTTGTTTCTCTCTTCGCTGTCGTCGTGCCTGTTCCCGGATTCAGCCGAGGCGAGGCCGTTACTTATCCAGCATTTGTTACTTGTAGCGGTAGACGATCCGGCCGCGGGTCAGGTCGTAAGGGCTCAACTCCACGATCACGCGGTCCTCGGGGAGGATGCGGATGTAGTGCTGACGCATCTTGCCCGAGATATGGGCAAGCACTCTGTGTCCGTTGGTGAGCTCAACGCGAAACATCGCGTTGGGCAGAGCCTCGACCACTGCGCCCTCGATCTCGATGACACCGTCTTTTTTGGCCATAGCCTCACTTGTCGCTAGAAAATACAAATACTGGTCGTGCGGATGGGTTGTGGTGAGATGGGCACGGCAAAGCCGACTGCAGGCACCAAGGATCAATCGTATGGTAAAAGACGCGGATGCGCCAATCGAACAATCGGGACCGTGGTCGTCTTCGGGTCTTTACTCCAGCTCGGCTCCCCGCATCCGCCCCCGCCCCGCATCCGCATCCGCGCCTCGGCATCCCTAGTCCCATCTCAAGGAAAATCTGTCCGCGTGGGTCCCGGATGCCGATGGTCCGGCCGGGGTTAGACAAAATCTCCTTGAAACGGGTTAAGGCTGAAGGGATTAAGGCTGAACGGATTAGGGCTGCGGCAGCGGGACCGGGGTCACACCAAAGGGAGCGAGACCGGCCGCACCGCCGTCCTCGGCGGTGAGTACCCAGATACCGTCGTCGTGCACTGCGATGGAATGCTCCCAGTGCGCGGACGCCGTGCCGTCGGAGGTGGCCACCGTCCAGCCGTCTCGGCGCACGAACGTCTCGATTCCGCCGAGTGTCACCATCGGTTCGATCGCCACCACCAGGCCGGGACGTACCCGCGGGCCGCGGTCCGGGACGCGATAGTTGAACACCGGCGGCTCTTCGTGCATCGAACGCCCGATGCCATGGCCGGTGTAGTCCTCCAGAATGCCGTAACTGCCTCGGCTGTCGATGTAGTCCTCGATCGCCGCGCCCACCTCACCGAGATGGGATGCGGACGCCAGCGCGGCGATGCCGCACCACAGCGACTGCTCGGTCACATCCGACAACTCGGTCAACTCCGCGATACGGTCGGGGCGTTCCGGGTCGGGCAGCACGACCGTGATGGCCGCGTCACCGTTCCAGCCGCCGACTTCCGCGCCGCTGTCGATCGAGACGATATCGCCGGCGGCCAGGACCCGTTCGCCCGGGATGCCGTGCACGATGTCCTCGTTGATCGAGGCGCAAATCGTGTGGCGATAGCCGGGCTCCTTCTTGAAGTTGGACACACCACCGCGCGAACGGATCGCGGCTTCCGCGAGCAGGTCGAGTTCCCTGGTCGTGGCTCCTGGAGCAATGGCGTCTCGCGCCGCGGTCAACGACGCGGCAGTGGCCAAGCCGGGCCGGAGCATCCGGCGCATTTCATCGGGCGATTTGTAGATATTGGGACGGACACGCACTGCGAGGGTGCCCTATCCGACCGCAGCAGCAGGCTGAGCATCGGATGCCGGCGGTACGATCCCCCGCTGCGCCAGCGCGGTCACGATGCGCAGCGTGACCGAATCGATCTGGCCGAGCCCATCCACTGCCACCAGCAGGCCGCGCTGACGGTAGACCTCCACCAACGGAGCCGTCTCGCGGCGGAACACGTCCTGACGGTGGCGGATGGCCTCTTCGGAGTCGTCCACCCTGCCCTGTTCGACGGCGCGCTTGCGCAGCCGGGCGACCACGGCCTCGGTATCCGCCTCGAGCCGGATCACCGCGTCGAGGCTTTGCTTGCGTGCAGCCAGCGTGCTGTCGAGGTAGCCGACCTGCTCGATGGTGCGGGGATATCCGTCGAGGAGGAAACCATCCGCGGCATCAGCTTCGAGCAGTCGAGTGCGCACCAACTCGTTGGTGAGCGAGTCGGGCACGTAATCGCCGGCGTCGACAATGCTCTTCACCTGCTGCCCGAGCGGGGTACCGTTCTTGATGTTCAAACGGAAAATGTCTCCGGTCGCGATCGCGGGGATCCCGAACAGCGTAGCCAGGCGCGCCGATTGCGTTCCCTTGCCCGCTCCGGGCGGACCGAGGATCAACAGGTGCGTCATCGGAGCAGACCCTCGTAGTGCCGCTGTTGCAGTTGCGCGTCGATTTGCTTCACAGTCTCCAACCCCACGCCGACGATAATGAGCAGACTCGCACCGCCGAACGGGAAGTTCTGGTTCGCCCCCACCGTGGACAGGGCGAACAACGGGATCAGCGCGACCAGCGCCAGGTACAGCGAACCGGGCAGCGTGATCCGGGACAGCACATAGTCGAGGTATTCGGCGGTGGGCCGGCCGGCACGGATGCCAGGAATGAATCCGCCGTACTTCTTCATGTTGTCGGCGACTTCTTCTGGGTTGAACGTGATGGCGACGTAGAAGTATGTGAAGCCGATGTTGAGCAGGAAGTACACCAGCATGTACAGCGCGCTGTCGCCGGAGCGGAGGTTGTCGGTGATCCAGATCACCCATGGCGCTGGCAGCCCGCCGCCCTTCGGCTGGTTGAACTGCGCGATCAACGCGGGCAGGTACAGCAGCGACGACGCGAAGATGATCGGGATGACCCCGGCCATGTTGACCTTGATCGGGATGTAGGTGTTGTTGCCACCGAATGTTCGTCGGCCGACCATCCGTTTGGCGTATTGCACCGGCACGCGGCGTTGCGACTGTTCGACGTAGACCACGAGTCCGGTGATGACCAAGCCGAGGATGATCACCATTAGGAAGACCTCGAAGCTCTTGGCCACCGCGATGCCCCACAGGGCGCTCGGGAAGGTTGCCGCGATCGAGATGAAGATCAGCAGCGACATGCCGTTGCCGACACCGCGCTCGGTGATCAGCTCGCCCATCCACATGATCAGGCCGTTGCCTGCGGTCATGGTGATGACCATGAGCAGGATCGCGTACCACTGGTCATTCGTGAGCAGCTGGCTGCACTCCGGCGTTCCGGTCGAGGTCGGGAACAACGCACCGCTTCGAGCGACGGTGACCAAAGTCGTGGACTGAAGGATGCCCAGGCCGATGGTCAGGTACCGCGTGTACTGGGTGAGGGTGGCCTGACCGGCCTGCCCTTCCTTGTACAAGTCGTCGAAGTGCGGGATGACCACGCGCAACAACTGCACGATGATCGACGCGGTGATGTACGGCATGATGCCGAGCGCGAAGACGGACAGTTGCAGCAGCGCGCCGCCGCTGAACAGGTTGACCAGGTCGTACAGCCCCGTGGTTCCGGAGCCCGCGGCGAGACACTTCTGCACGTTCGCGTAGTCCACGAACGGGGTGGGAATGAACGACCCCAGTCGGAACAGGGCGATGAGCGCAATCGTGAAGCCGATCTTCTTGCGAAGATCGGGCGTGCGGAATATCCGCGCGATAGCACTGAACACAAGGCCTCCTGGCTAGCTGGTAGAGCCGTGGCGGCCCTGACGGGCCGCCCCGAGCGACTTAGTTTACCGAGCCACCCGCTGCGATGATCTTTTGCGAAGCTACGCCAGAGACCTTATCTACTGCAACGTTCAGCTTAACCGCTATCTCACCGTCCCCAAGAACTTTGACCTTCTCGTTCTTCCGAACGGCACCCTTGGCGACCAAGTCGGCCGTGGTCACGTCGCCGCCATTGGGGTACAGCGCGGCGAGCTTCTCCACATTCACGACCTGGTACTCGACGCGGAACGGGTTCTTGAACCCCCGCAGCTTCGGGGCCCGCATCACGAAGCCGATGTTCCCGGCTTCGAAGCCCGGACGCATTTGGTACCGGGCTTTGGTGCCCTTGGTGCCGCGGCCGGCGGTCTTGCCCTTGGAGCCTTCACCACGGCCGACCCTGGTGCGGTCCTTCTTGGCACCGGGTGCGGGACGCAGGTGGTGCATCTTGAGCACCTGAGGGCGCGCCACGACGTCGGCGGCCGGCGTTGTGGCGGCCTTGGCCGGAGCCTTGGCGGTCTTGCTCGCAGCGGTCTTGCTCGCAGCGGCCTTGGGGGCGGCGTCCTTCGTTGCGTCGGACTTGGCGGCGGCTTTTGGCGCGGCATCCTTGGCAGCGGCGGCCTTGGGTGCAGCAGCCTTCGTGGCAGCGGCCTTGGGTGCCGAGGCTTTAGCCTTCACTTCGGCAGGCTCAGTACGGCGCGGCTTTTCTTCGTCAGCCATTAGTCAATCTCCTCGACTTTCACCAGGTGTGCGACGTGACGGACATAGCCCCGGTTCTGGGAGTTGTCCTCGCGCACCACCATGTCGCCGATACGGTGCAGCCCGAGGCTGCGCAGCGTATCGCGTTGGTCTTGTTTCTCACTGATCTTGGACTTGATCTGGGTTACTTTCAAACGGCCGGCCATCAGGCACCTACCTTCGCTGACTCTGCCTGGATCCTCAGGATCTGGGCGGGTACGACGTCTTCTATCGGCAGGCCACGGCGGGCGGCGACGGCAGCAGGCTCTTCGAGCTGCTTGAGCGCATCCACCGTCGCGTGCACGATGTTGATGGTGTTCGACGAGCCGAGCGACTTACTCAGCACGTCATGGATCCCGGCACACTCCAGAACCGCGCGCACCGGGCCACCGGCGATAACACCGGTACCAGCGGCAGCGGGGCGCAACAGCACAACGCCGGCGGCGGCTTCACCCTGCACCGGATGCGGGATGGTCTTGCCGACGCGCGGTACGCGGAAGAAGTTCTTCTTGGCTTCCTCTACGCCCTTAGAGATCGCGGTGGGCACCTCGCGGGCCTTGCCGTATCCGACGCCGACGAGTCCGTTCCCGTCTCCGACAATCACCAGGGCGGTGAAGCTGAAGCGACGACCACCCTTGACGACCTTGGAGACGCGGTTGATGGTGACAACTCGCTCGAGGAATTGGCTCTTGTCGGAGTCACGGCTTCCGCGCTGCTGGTTCGGATTGCGCTCGCGGCCGCCACGGCGAGCCTCGCGAGGCTCCTTGGCTGGCTCCGTCGACGCAGCGGTCTCGACCGGCTGGGCGACGGCCGGCTCGGCTTCGGTTGAAGTCACTGCCTGCTCCTTGTTCGTTACATCACTCATAGGCTCAGTCCCGCCTCTCGCGCGCCATCGGCGATGGCCGCGACGCGACCCGCATAGCGGCTTCCACCACGGTCAAATACAACGGCATCGATACCGGCCTCCTTGGCCCGCTGAGCGACGAGTTCGCCCACCTTGTGTGCCTTGGCGGTCTTGTCGCCGTCGAAGCTGCGCAAGTCCGTCTCCATGGTCGATGCGGACGCCAGGGTGAAACCCTTCGCGTCATCGACCACCTGCACGAAGACGTGGCGTGCCGACCTGGTGACCACCAGGCGGGGACGCAGCGCCGTACCGACGACCTTCTTGCGAAGCCGTGCGTGCCTGCGGCCCTTGGCGGCCGACCTGCTCTTGCCTCTAGTTCCTAGTCCCACGATTACTTTCCACTCTTTCCGGCCTTGCGGCGGACGATCTCGCCTGCGTAGCGGATGCCCTTGCCCTTATAGGGCTCCGGCTTGCGAATCTTGCGGATGTTGGCGGCCACTTCTCCGACGGCCTGCTTGTCGATGCCGTGAACGGCAAGCTTGGTGTTCCCCTCCACCGTGAAGGAAATACCCTCCGGCGGATCCACGACCACTGGGTGGGAGAAACCGAGCGCAAACTCCAACGAGGAGCCTTTCGCCTGCACGCGGTAACCGGTGCCGACGATCTCAAGCCCCTTGGAGTAGCCCTGGGTGACCCCGATGATCTGATTGGCGATCAGCGTGCGGGTCAGGCCGTGCAGCGAGCGCGACTCGCGCTCGTCGTCCGGGCGGGTGACCAGCACGTGGCCGTCCTCAAGTTTGACCTCGATCGGGCTTGCCACGGCAAGCTGGAGCGAGCCCTTGGGGCCCTTGACGGTGACGGCGCTGCCGTCCACCGTGACGTCGACTCCCGAAGGAATCTCAATGGGAAGTCTTCCGATTCGTGACATGGCTGATTACCACACGTAGGCGAGGACTTCCCCACCCACGCCCTTCTGTGACGCCTGGCGGTCCGTGAGGAGGCCGGAGGAGGTCGACAGGATCGCGACGCCGAGTCCGCCGAGCACCCGCGGGATCTCGGTGGACTTCGCATAAACGCGCAGCCCCGGCTTTGATACCCGCTTGATGCCCGCGATGGAGCGCTCCCGGTTGGGGCCGAACTTAAGGCTCAGGGTGAGCGTCTGGCCGACCCTGGCGTCCTCGACGCTCCACCCGGAGATGTAGCCCTCCGCCTTCAGGATGTCGGCGATGTTGGACTTCAGCTTGCTATGCGGCATCGACACGGTGTCGTGGTACGCCGAATTCGCGTTCCGCAGTCTGGTCAGCATGTCTGCGACCGGATCTGTCATTGTCATGTGTTTGTTTCCTTATCTCAGACGGTTTCGGCATCCGTTACACGGATGACGACCTTTCCGATCATTACGGTGATTGAGCCTGTTACTTGGCTTCTTCTGTGCGGAACGGGAACCCGAGCGCCTTCAGCAGCGCGCGACCCTCGTCGTCTGTCTTGGCCGTGGTGACGACGGTGATGTCGAAACCACGCACGCGGTCGATCTTGTCCTGGTCGATCTCGTGGAACACCGACTGCTCGGTGAGGCCGAACGTGTAGTTGCCGTGGCCATCGAACTGCCTATCGGACAGCCCGCGGAAGTCACGGATGCGTGGCAGCGCCAGGGACAGCAGGCGGTCCAGGAACTCCCAGGCACGGTCTCCGCGCAGGGTCACGTGGGCCCCGATCGGCTGGCCCTCGCGCAGCTTGAACTGCGCGATCGACTTGCGAGCAGAAGTGACCTGCGGCTTCTGACCGGTGATGGCGGCCAGGTCCCGAACCGCACCATCCATGATCTTGCCGTCGCGGGCAGCCTCGCCGACACCGGTGTTGACCACGATCTTCACGAGCCCGGGCACCTGGTGCACGTTCGTGAACCCGAAGTCCTTCTTCAACTGCGCCGCGATCTCGGTGCGGTACTTCTGCTTCAGGCGCGGCTGAATCTTCGTCGCCGCAGCAGTAGTGGTGTCACTCATTACAGGTCCTTACCTGACTTCTTGGCGTAGCGCACGCGAACGTTTCTGCCGTCCTCGTTCTTCTCCACGCGGAAGCCCACGCGGGTGGGTTTCTTGGTTTCCGGGTCGACCAGGGCGACGTTCGACACGTGAATCGACGCCTCGACGGTTTCGATGCCGCCGGTCTTGGTGCCGCCCTGGGACTGCCCAACGCGGGAATGCTTCGTGACGAAGTTGATGCCCTCGACGATGACACGGTCCTTGTCGTCGAGCACCTCGATCACACGGCCTTGCTTGCCGCGGTCTCCGCCGCGGGCCGGCGTGGGTCCGCTGATGACCTGAACGAGGTCACCCTTCTTGATGTTCGCCATGACTTAGATAACCTCCGGTGCCAACGAGATGATCTTCATGAACTTCTTGTCACGAAGCTCGCGACCGACCGGCCCGAAGATGCGGGTGCCCCGAGGGTCGCCATCCGCCTTCAGCAGCACTGCCGCGTTCTCGTCGAACTTGATATAGGAGCCGTCGGCACGACGGGTCTCCTTCTTGGTACGGACGATGACGGCCTTGACGACCTCGCCCTTCTTCACGTTTCCGCCCGGGATCGCATCCTTGACTGTGGCGACGATGACGTCGCCCAAGCCGGCGTAGCGACGGCCGGAGCCACCCATCACGCGAATGGTGAGGAGCTCTTTGGCGCCGGTGTTGTCGGCGACCTTGACTCGGGATTCCTGTTGAAGCATTGGTTACTTCGCCTTCTCTAGAATCTGCACAAGACGCCAGCGCTTCGAGGCGCTGAGCGGACGGGTTTCGCTGATCACCACGAGGTCACCCACGCCGGCGGAGTTGGTCTCGTCGTGCACCTTCACCTTGGAGGTGCGGCGGATGACCTTGCCGTACAGGGGGTGCTTGACGCGGTCCTCTACCTCCACGACGACGGTCTTCTCCATCTTGTCGCTGGTGACGTAGCCGCGGCGCGTCTTGCGGTGTCCGCGGTCGGTGGTCGAGACCCCGGCCCCTGCAGCACCGGTGGTCGTACCGGTGGTCGAGCCTATCGAGACCGTCGACACCCCGGCCTCTGCGGTCTTCTTCTCTGCCATTACTTCTTCTCCTCGGTCACGGACTCCCCTTCGGGAGCCTCGGCGACCGTCTCATCGGCCTTGGCCTTCTTCGATTTCTTTTCGGCCTTCACCGGTACCTCGACCGGAACGGGCGTGGCACGGATGCCCAGCTCGCGTTCGCGGATGATCGTGTAAATCCGGGCTATGTCGCGCTTGACGGCGCGCAGGCGTCCGTGGCTCTCCAGTTGTCCGGTTGCGGACTGGAAGCGCAGGTTGAACAGCTCTTCCTTGGCCTTCTTCAGCTCGTCAACGAGGCGCTCGTCCTCGAGGGAGTCGAGCTCGTCGGGCATGAGTTCCTTGGATCCGATCGCCATTATGCGTCGCCCTCCTCGCGCTTGATGATGCGTGCCTTGAGGGGCAGCTTGTGAATGGCACGGGTGAGCGCCTCGCGCGCCACCGTCTCATCGACACCGGCGAGCTCAAAGAGCACGCGACCCGGCTTGATGTTGGCGACCCACCACTCGGGTGAACCCTTGCCGGAGCCCATGCGGGTTTCCGCGGGCTTCTTGGTGATCGGGCGGTCGGGGTAGACGTTGATCCACACCTTTCCACCTCGCTTGATGTGACGCGTCATGGCGATACGGGCGGCTTCGATCTGACGGTTCGTCAGGTAGGCCGGAGTCAACGCCTGGATGCCGTACTCGCCGAAGCTGATCGTGGTGCCACCGGTCGCCTGGCCACTACGGCCGGCGTGGTGCTGCTTACGGTGCTTGACCTTGCGGGGAATCAACATGATTAGCCTTCAGCTCCTACTGCTGCCACGGGAGCAGCCTCTGCCTTGGGCGCAGCGGCCGGCGCTACCGCCGGTGCCGATCCGCGGCGCGGACGGTCGTCCCGACGGTCGTCCCGGCGATCCGGCCGAGACGACTTAGCGCTGGCCTGCTCGCGGGCAAGTTCCTTGTTGGTGATGTCGCCCTTGTAGATCCACACCTTCACGCCGATGCGTCCGAACGTGGTGCGAGCTTCGTAGAATCCGTAGTCGATGTTCGCGCGCAGGGTGTGCAGCGGAACGCGGCCCTCGCGATAGAACTCGCTGCGGCTCATCTCTGCGCCGCCGAGGCGGCCGGAGACCTGGATGCGAACACCCTTGACGCTCGAGGTGCGCTGGGCGCCCTGCAGACCCTTCCGCATGGCGCGACGGAATGCGACGCGGGCGGAGAGCTGCTCGGCGATACCCTGCGCGACCAACTGGGCCTCGGCTTCCGGGTTCTTCACCTCGAGGATGTTGAGTTGGATCTGCTTGGCGGTGAGCTTCTCGAGGTCGGTGCGGATGCGCTCCGCCTCCGCACCACGGCGGCCGATCACGATACCCGGGCGGGCGGTGTGGATGTCCACGCGGACCCGGTCACGGGTGCGCTCGATCTCGATGCGCGCCACGCCGGCACGGTCGAGCGAGCTCTTCAGCAGGTTGCGGATTTTGACATCCTCCGCCACGTAGTCGCTGTACCGCTGGCCCACCTTGGTGCTGTCCGAAAACCACCGAGACACATGGTCTGTGGTGATCCCGAGACGGAATCCGTACGGATTTACTTTCTGGCCCATTACTTCTTTCCTGCCTTCGCAGTTGCCTTGCGCTGTTTCGACGGGGCCGCTTCGGTCTCGTCGTCAGCCGCCAAGTGGTCCGGCGTCGCCAGCACCACCGTGATGTGACTGGTGCGCTTCAAAATCTGGAACGCGCGCCCCTGAGCCCGCGGCTGGAACCGCTTGAGCGTCTTGCCTTCGTCGACATACGCGGACGCGATGAACAAATCTTGCTCGTCGAGGTACGTGTTCGCATTGTCGGCCTTGACCCTGGCGTTCGCGATGGCCGACTCGACCAGCTTGTAGACCGGGTTGCTCGCATCCTGCGCAGCGAACTTCAGGATGGCCAACGCCTCCAGTGCCTGCTTGCCGCGGATCATGTTGACGACACGACGGGCCTTCATGGGGGTGACGCGGATGTGACGCACGCGGGCGATCGACTCCACCATTTGAATCCTCCTTCCGCCGCCGCGTTAGCGGCGACGCCCCTTCTTGTCGTCCTTCTCGTGACCGCGGAAGGTGCGCGTCGGGGAGAATTCCCCGAGCTTGTGACCGACCATGGTCTCCGTGATGAAAATCGGAATGTGCTTGCGACCGTCGTGCACCGCGATGGTGTGTCCCAGCATCGCCGGGATGATCATCGAGCGACGCGACCAGGTCTTGATGACGTTCTTGCTCTTGGCCTCGTTGGCGGTGACAACCTTGCGAAGCAGGTGCTCGTCAACGAAGGGGCCCTTCTTAAGACTGCGTGGCATCCTTTTTTACAACTCCTACTTGCGCTTCTTGCCGACGGTGCGACGGCGAACGATGAGCTGGTCGCTCTCTTTGTTGGGGTGACGAGTGCGGCCCTCTTTCTGACCCCACGGGCTGACCGGGTGACGTCCACCGGAGGTCTTGCCCTCACCACCACCGTGCGGGTGGTCGACCGGGTTCATGACGACACCGCGGACGGTGGGGCGGACGCCCTTCCAGCGCATCCGTCCGGCCTTGCCCCAGTTGATGTTCGACTGCTCGGCGTTGCCGACCTCGCCGATCGTGGCGCGGCAGCGGGCGTCCACGTTGCGGATCTCACCGGATGGCAGGCGAAGCTGCGCGTACGGGCCGTCCTTGGCGACCAGCCGCACCGACGAACCGGCGGAACGGGCCAACTTGGCGCCGCCGCCCGGCTTGAGCTCGATCGCGTGAATCACGGTACCGACCGGGATGTTCTTCAGTGGCAGGTTGTTGCCCGGCTTGATGTCGGCCGAGGCGCCGGATTCGACGATGTCGCCCTGCTTGAGCTTCTCCGGCGCGATGATGTAGCGCTTGCTGCCGTCGACGAAGTGCAGCAACGCGATGCGTGCCGTGCGGTTCGGGTCGTACTCGATGTGCGCGACCTTGGCGTCCACGCCGTCCTTGTCATTGCGACGGAAGTCGATGACCCGGTACTGGCGCTTGTGCCCACCGCCGATGTGGCGGGTCGTGATGCGGCCGGCGTTGTTGCGACCGCCGGTCTTGGGCAGCGGACGCAGCAGGGACTTCTCCGGGGTGGACCGGGTGATCTCCACGAAGTCGGCTACCGATGAGCCGCGGCGACCGGGGGTCGTCGGCTTGTATTTGCGAATTGCCATGTTCCTTGTCCTTGTCCCTAGCCGACAGCCGTGAAGATGTCGATGGAACCAGCCTTGAGCGTCACGATGGCGCGCTTGACGTCCTTGCGCTTACCCGTGCCGAACTTGGTGCGGCTCGTCTTGCCCTTTTTGTTCAGGGTGTTGATGGATGCGACCTGCACGCCGAAGATCTTCTCGATGGCGAGCTTGATCTCGGTCTTGTTCGCCCGCGGGTCCACGGTGAACGTGTACTTGCCCTGGTCGATCAGGCCGTAGCTCTTCTCGGAGACGACCGGCGACAAGATTACGTCGCGCGGGTCCTTGTTGGTCGCGGTCATGCTGTGACCTTCCCCTCATCATTGGCGGCGGCACGCTCTGGCGAGACGCGCTTCTTGGCGAACCGCGGTGCAGCCGACTCAACGGCCTCCGCGTCGACCTGCTTGACCGGTCCGGCGACGAACGCGTCAAACGCGCCCTTGGTGAACACGATGTCATCGCTGACGAGCACGTCGTACGCGTTGAGTTGGTCGTACGGCAACACGTGCACGCTCGGCACGTTGCGCACGCTCTTGTAACTGACCTCGTCGTCGCGCTCGAGCACGATCAGAACGTGCTTGCTGGTGGCGATGTCGTTCAGCAGCGCGACGATGGCCTTGGTCGATGGCTTATCCCCCACCGACAGCGAGTCAACGATGTGGATGCGTTCGCCGCGGGCCCGATCGGAGAGCGCTCCGCGCAGGGCGGCCGCGATCATCTTCTTGGGGGTGCGCTGGGCGTAGTCGCGGGGGTGCGGTCCGTGAACGATGCCACCGCCGGTCATCTGGGGGGCGCGGATCGAGCCTTGACGGGCGCGACCGGTGCCCTTCTGCTTGAACGGCTTGCGGCCGGCGCCGGAGACCTCGCCGCGGCGCAGCGTGTTCGCGGTGCCCTGGCGGGCGGCGGCGCGCTGGGCGACGACCACCTGGTGGATCAGCGGAACGTTGGTCGGCACATCGAACGTGTCGGCGGGCAGGTCGACGGTGCCGACGGTCTTGCCCTTCGCGTCGATCACATTCAACTGCGACACGTTCAGCTGCGCCGTATCGGGCGTAGTAGCGGATGCCATGTCTTACGCTCCCTTCACTGCGTTGCGGACGAAGACGATCTGTCCCTTGGAGCCGGGGACGGCGCCCTTGACGAGGATGAGGTTCTTCTCGAGGTCGACGGCGTGCACGGTGAGGTTCATCACCGAGACCCGCTCGCCGCCCATACGACCGGCCATGCGCCAGCCTTTGAACACGCGGCTGGGGGTGGAGGATGCGCCGATGGAGCCGGGCTTGCGGTGGTTGCGGTGCGCGCCGTGCGAGGCGGAGACGCCCTGGAAGTTGTGACGCTTCATGACACCGGCGAAGCCCTTGCCCTTGCTGGTGCCGACCACGTCGACCTTGCTGCCGGCCTCGAAGATGTCGGCGGCCAGTTCCTGGCCGAGGGTGTAGGTGTCGGCATCCGCGGTGCGCACTTCGGCGAGGTGGCGGCGCGGCGTGACGCCGGCCTTCTCAAAGTGGCCGGTGGCTGGCTTGTTGGACTTGCGTGGGTCGATCTGGCCGTACGCGATCTGGATCGCGCTGTATCCGTCGATCTCGGGGGTACGCACCTGGGTGACGACGTTCGGCGAGACTTCGATGACCGTGACCGGGACGAGCTTGCCTGCCGCATCCCACACCTGGGTCATACCGAGCTTGGTGCCCAGTAGACCTCTACGGGTCTTCTGTGCGGCACTAATAGTAGACATGGATTTCCTTCTCGTCTCTAACGGCTCAGAGCTTGATCTCGATGTTGACGTCGGCCGGCAGGTCGAGACGCATGAGCGAGTCGACCGCCTTCGGCGTCGGGTCAATGATGTCGATCAGACGCTTGTGGGTGCGCTTCTCGAAGTGCTCTCGGCTGTCCTTGTACTTGTGAGGAGAGCGGATCACGACGATCACGTTCTTCTCGGTGGGAAGCGGCACCGGGCCGACAACGGTCGCGCCCGCACGGGTTACCGTGTCGACGATCTTCCGTGCCGAGCTGTCGATGACCTCGTGGTCATACGACTTAAGCCGGATGCGGATCTTCTGTCCCGCCATGTCTGACTCTCTCTCTTTAGTGCTGATTTTGTAGTTCTGCCCGCATCCTGTGACGGATGCGCGCGCGGCCTGAGCACTTCTGCTGAAAGCACCACTGTTTTGGTTTCAACGCTGCTGTGTGACCAGCAGCGCACCGACCCCCGCGCTCGGGCGTGTCGCCCGTTTCAGACACACACGTCTCCGCATGGGCCTTGAGTGTCGATTAAGCTGCGTACGCCGAGTCGGCTTACGCCCTCCGTCGTACAAGTTCTGCTACCCGCGGCCTAGGTTGAACTGCAAACCTATGCACTGCCTGGCAGTGATCCTCACGCGCTCGCGAAGAACGCGGCGGAATGTTGAACTGGAACAGTCTGACACAGCGCGGGCCTCGCTGCAACCCGGGCGTGTCGCGGCTCGGCGTGTCGCCCGTACCGACCGGCTCCCGTGACCCAGGGCCGCGTCCCGTCTGCAATTGTTCCCGTTCCGGCTAAGTGTTCCCGGCACAACGGGCACAATCAGCCGGAACGGCAACAATTGCAGTCCACCCATTCAGCGACGACGCAGCCCCGCCGCTTCCAGCCGCCGGATGAAGGCCGTGGGGGCACGCAGAAGCGACCAGTCCCACCGCACTAACCCGGTGTCCTGTTCTCGGAGTTCGTTCTCGCGCTGCTTTTCATCCCACATCACTTGCTGAGGAGTTCGACCATGGGTGTACCGCGGATCGAAATATTTGCCCTGGCCATCGAACTCGCCAATGAGACGCAAGTATTCCCACCAGAAGTCGGCGAACCGCCTACCGCCCATGGGGTTCCGAAACTCATGCTGGAGTTCTGGCGCAGGAAATCCAAGCTCGTGTATCAGCACCCGACTGAAAGATTCTCCCGGCGAGGCAGCTAAGGGCGTGGCGAACTCGATGGCCCTTCCCGCCCTGGTGGCCCCGCGCGCTGTTCCCTGGGCCTCCAGGGCCGCCAGCAGTTCCTCCTTGATTAGTGGCACGACATCCGACGCCAGAGCGTTATCCAAAGCCACCACGGCATCCCGGAAGGCCGCAACCCGAGATAGGTCGATGAGCGTTCGCAAACGGCTGGTCACTAAGACGCCCTCGTGCTCAACGATCTCATCGTCCATGAGCGAATGCCGGTGCACGATGACGCCGTTCTTCGTGCGTTTGGCCGAGTCAAGATCCACCGCGACATGTACTTCCCGAGGCCACTGATTCGCAATGGGAAATCTCCACAGCCGAGCCGCGGAATGATGCGACGCAACGACCGGGGAGCGCCGCGTTCCCAGCACGGCGGCGATCCGAAGGTCATAGCGCTCATCGTCGTCGGCGGATGCCATCAGCTCCGCGCCGGCGTAAGCACCACGGCGAATCCGGTGCAAGTCGCCACGCGCCCGGGCGCCTCGGAGCTGGCGGTCGTCGACGTTCACATCACGAAGGCTGTGGACGAGGATCAGTCCGTTCGGTTGTCGAGGAATGTCTAGCATGCCCTCGAGAGTGGAGCATTCCGGCAGTGCTGAGGGCGCGCGACGGCCCTGTTGTGCGGACAGCGGCCTCAGCCCCGTTGGGGGAGGAGAAGACCGGCCCGCGCCTTTTGTTCCCGTTCCGGCTATCTGTGCCCCGCGCAACGGACGCAACTAGCCGGAACGGGAACTAATGCGCAGCGGTGGCGGGGGGGGGGGGACGACAGAAGGGCCACACCCGGTGGGTGCGGCCCTTCTGTGGAACTGGTGCTACTTGTTGATCTTGGTCACCGTGCCGGCGCCGACGGTGCGGCCACCTTCACGGATGGCGAAGCGCAGGCCCTCTTCCATGGCGACCGGCTGGATCAGCTGGACGGACATCTCGGTGGTGTCGCCGGGCATGACCATCTCGGTGCCCTCGGGCAGCTGGATGACGCCGGTGACGTCGGTGGTGCGGAAGTAGAACTGCGGACGGTAGTTCGAGTAGAACGGGTTGTGACGCCCACCCTCGCTCTTGGAGAGGATGTAGGCGTTCGCCTCGAACTCGGTGTGCGGAGTGATCGATCCGGGCTTGCAGACAACCTGGCCACGCTCGACCTCTTCGCGCTTGGTGCCACGCAGCAGCAGGCCGACGTTCTCACCGGCGCGCGCGTCATCCAGGGTCTTGCGGAACATCTCGATCGCGGTGACGGTGGTCTTGCTCGACTTGTCCTTGATGCCGACGATCTCAACCTCGTCGTTCGGCTTCAGGATGCCGCGCTCGACACGACCGGTGACGACGGTGCCGCGACCAGTGATCGTGAAGACGTCTTCAACGGGCATGAGGAAGGGCTTCTCGATGTCACGCACGGGCTCGGGAACGAACTCGTCAACCTTGTCCATGAGGTCGAGGACGGTGGCTGCCCACTTCTCGTCACCCTCGAGGGCCTTGAGTGCTGATACGCGCACGATCGGCGCGTTGTCGCCGTCGAACTCCTGGCTGGAGAGCAGCTCACGCACCTCCAGCTCGACGAGCTCGAGGATTTCCTCGTCGTCCACCATGTCGGTCTTGTTCAGAGCGACGACGATGTACGGCACGCCAACCTGGCGGGCGAGCAGCACGTGCTCACGCGTCTGCGGCATCGGGCCGTCGGTGGCGGCGACCACGAGGATCGCGCCGTCCATCTGCGCGGCACCGGTGATCATGTTCTTGATGTAGTCGGCGTGGCCTGGAGCGTCGACGTGCGCGTAGTGGCGCTTCTCGGTCTGGTACTCGACGTGCGAGATGTTGATCGTGATGCCGCGCTGCTTCTCTTCGGGCGAGTTGTCGATCTGATCGAACGCCGAAGCAGTGTTCAGGGTGGGGTACTTGTCATGCAGCACCTTGGTAATTGCAGCCGTCAACGTGGTCTTACCGTGGTCGACGTGACCAATGGTACCGATGTTGACGTGCGGCTTAGTCCGCTCGAACTTTGCCTTCGCCAATGGGTCCTCCTCAGGACTTATGTGTAGAAGCGTGACGATCGACGGATTTCGACCGCTGCTCTACGAATGGGGTAGTGAATATGTTACTAGGACGCGCAGGACGCGTTATTCGCCCTTGTTTTTCTGGATGATCTCCTCGGCCACCGCACGCGGCACCTCGGAGTAGCTGTCGAACGACATCGTGTACACCGCGCGGCCAGAGGTCTTGGACCTCAGGTCGCCAACATACCCGAACATCTCCGACAGTGGAACATTGGCCCGGATGACCTTCACTCCGGTGGCGTCCTCCATCGACTGGATCTGGCCACGCCGCGAGTTCAGGTCGCCGATGACGTCACCCATGTATTCCTCAGGGGTGCGCACCTCCACGGCCATCAACGGCTCAAGCAACACAGGCTGCGCCTTGCGGGCCGCCTCCTTGAACGCCATCGAACCGGCGATCTTGAACGCCATCTCCGAGGAGTCGACGTCGTGGGACGCGCCATCGAGCAAAATCGCCTTCACGCCCACCATGGGGTAGCCGGCGAGAACGCCGACCTGCATGGCATCGTGCATTCCGGCATCCACCGCGGGGATGTACTCGCGCGGAACGCGGCCACCAGTGACCTTGTTCACGAACTCGTACGTCTTCTCCGCCGTGATCTCCAGCGGCTCGAGTGAGATCTGCACCTTGGCGAACTGCCCGGATCCACCGGTCTGCTTCTTGTGGGTGTAGTCCAACTTCTCGACAATCCTACGGATCGTCTCGCGGTACGCCACCTGGGGCTTGCCGACGTTCGCCTCGACGTTGAATTCGCGGCGCATCCGGTCGACCAGGATGTCCAGGTGCAGCTCGCCCATACCCTTGATGATGGTCTGGCCGGTGTCCTGGTTCTGCTCGGTGCGGAACGTGGGGTCTTCCTCGGCGAGCTTCTGGATGGCCACGCCGAGCTTCTCCTGGTCGGCCTTGGTCTTCGGCTCGATGGCGACCTCGATCACCGGTTCCGGGAAGGTCATCGACTCCAGCACCACCTGGTTCGCCGGGTCACACAACGTGTCACCGGTGGTGGTGTCCTTGAGGCCGATGACCGCGTAAATGTGGCCGGCGGTCACCGACGGGACCGGGTTCTCCTTGTTGGCGTACATCTGGAAGATCTTCCCGATGCGCTCCTTCTTGCCCTTGGTGGAGTTGGCCACCTGGCCGCCGCTGTCGAGGTGCCCAGAGTAGACGCGGATGTAGGTGAGCCGGCCGAAGAACGGATGCACCGCCACCTTGAACGCGAGCGCCGCGAACGGCTCCTTCGCATCCGGGTGGCGCAGGATGACCTTTTCTTCGTCGCGCGGGTCGGCGCCCTCGATGGCGGGCACGTCGAGCGGGCTCGGCAGGTAGTCGATGACAGCATCCAGCATCGGCTGAACGCCCCGGTTCTTGAACGCGGAGCCGCACATCACCGGGTAGATCTCGCTGGCCACGGTGAGCTTGCGGATCGCGCCCTTGACTTCGGCGATGGTGAGCTCTTCGCCGGAGAAGTACTTCTCCAGCAACACGTCGTCGGTCTCGGCGACGGTTTCGAGGAGCAGCTTGTGGTACTCATCCGCCTTGTCTTTGAGGTCGTCCGGGATCGGCTCGGTCTCGTAGTGCGCGCCCATTTGGACGTCACCCTTGGCGTCTCCACGCCAGGTGAGTGCCCGCATCTCGACCAGGTCGACGACGCCCTCGAAGTTGCTCTCGGCGCCGATGGGCAGCTGGATGACCAGCGGCTTGGCGCCGAGGCGCTTGACGATGGTGTCGACCGTGTAGAAGAAGTCGGCGCCCAGCTTGTCCATCTTGTTGACGAAGCAGATGCGCGGCACGTTGTACTTGTCGGCCTGCCGCCATACGGTCTCGGACTGGGGCTCCACACCCTCCTTGCCGTCGAACACGGCAACGGCACCGTCGAGCACGCGCAGCGAACGCTCCACCTCGACGGTGAAGTCGACGTGACCGGGGGTGTCAATGATGTTGATCTGGTTCTTGTTCCAGAAACAGGTCACCGCGGCGGAGGTGATGGTGATGCCGCGCTCCTGCTCCTGCTCCATCCAGTCAGTCGTCGAGGCGCCGTCGTGGGTCTCACCGATCTTGTGGTTGACGCCGGTGTAGTAAAGGATGCGCTCGGTCGTGGTGGTCTTGCCTGCATCAATGTGCGCCATGATGCCAATATTGCGGACCTTGCTTAGGTCAGTGAGCACTTCCTGTGCCACGGTGGTCCTCCGAAAAGTTGTTGATTCCGCTGGTCGAGTAGCGAGGCACGAGCGTATCGAGACCGGCTTGAGTGGTCCCGATACGCTCGCTGGCGCTCGCTACTCGACCAACGATGGGAAAATTGCCTACCAGCGGTAGTGCGCGAAGGCCTTGTTCGCCTCGGCCATCTTGTGCGTGTCCTCGCGACGCTTGACCGCGGCACCCAGGCCGTTGGAAGCATCGAGGATCTCGTTGGTGAGTCGTTCGGTCATGGTCTTCTCGCGACGGGCCTTGGCGTAGGTGGTCAACCAGCGCAGGGCGAGCGTGTTCGCGCGGTGAGGCTTGACCTCGACCGGCACCTGGTAGGTCGAACCGCCGACGCGGCGGGAACGCACCTCGAGGGTGGGGCGCACGTTGTCGAGGGCCTTCTTCAAGGTGACGACCGCATCCGCACCGTTCTTGGCCGAAACACCCGCGAGAGCACCGTAGACGATGCGCTCGGCGAGGCCTTTCTTGCCATCGAGCAGGATCTTGTTGACCAGCTGGCTGACGACGGGGGCGCCGTAGACCGGATCTGCGACAACCGGACGCTTCGGGGCCGGACCCTTGCGCGGCATTACTTCTTCTCCATCTTCGCGCCGTAGCGGCTACGAGCTTGCTTGCGGTTCTTGACGGCCTGGGTGTCCAGGGCGCCGCGAACGATCTTGTAACGAACGCCGGGGAGGTCCTTCACGCGGCCTCCGCGCACGAGCACCATCGAGTGCTCCTGCAGGTTGTGGCCTTCGCCGGGGATGTAGGCGGTGACCTCGGTGCCGTTGCTCAGCTTGACACGGGCCACCTTGCGCAGAGCCGAGTTCGGCTTCTTGGGGGTGGTCGTGTAGACGCGGGTGCACACACCGCGCTGCTGGGGGTTGGCCTTGAGCGCCGGAGCCTTGGTCTTGGTGATCTTGGGGCTGCGGCCCTTACGGACCAACTGCTGAATTGTTGGCACTAATTACTCCTTGGATTTACTGCACGGTGACAGTTACTGCTTGCATTTCCCGCACACTCGCACATCCACTGCGGATATGAAGGATGCGGGTGGACCCACCCGTGGAACCGCTGGGATTCCGTGCTGCTGGTGGGTATGCCGTGGGGGCGCTGCTTTGTTTAACACGTGGCAGTCGAGCCCAATTCCGGATAGTGCCTTACGCCCTCTCGCCGGATGCCTTCATGCTTTTGGGCACACTGCGATTACGCGACAAAGCGCACACTCGAACGAGAATAGCCGCATCACAGCCGCCGGTCAAATTGCGGATGCCGCCTTCCGCGAGTTGAGTAGCGAGCGCGCCAGCGCGAGCGTATCGAAACCGCGTCAGCGGGTTGAGTAGCCGCCCGAGGAACGAGGACGGCATATCGAAACCCTGCCGTCATGCCCGCGATAATTGGGGAATGGCCGAGGCACGGGAGCGACGACGGCGCCGCATCGAGGATGCTGGCGCCCGCATCGGCCGACGGCGGCTGTCGGTGCGGACGCGGATTCTGGTGTCGATCCTTGCCGTGACCGCACTCGGTCTTGCAGCATCCGGGGCGGCATCCTATTTCGTGCAACGCGAACGCGCGCTCAGCGCCGTGGATGAGCAGTTGCTGCACACGGTGCCTGAGCTGAAGGCGGTGGCCGCCGGAGACGGTGCGGGTCCGCTCACCTCCATCGACGCGGTATTGCGGGCGGCCATGCAACAACTCGTGCCCGCCACCAACGAGAGCGTGCTCGGCATCGTCGATGGCACACCGGCACTCGTGCCCGCCGCCCGGCTGCCCTACCGGCTGGATGATGATCCCGCGCTGATCAAACGATTCGTGGCAGAAGCCGACACGACCCACGTCGTCAGAGGCACCGCGCAGAGCAAGCTGGGCACCCTGCGGTACCTGCTCGTGCCGGTCATCGTCGCCGGGGATCCCAGCCGCGGACTCTATGTTGCGGCGTACAACCTCGACGAGACCCTCGAGGATGTCGCACAGGCCTCCCGAATCTATGGGCTCGTGGCCTTGATCGCGCTGGCGCTGATCGGGCTCGTCGCCTGGTTCGTCGCCGGCCGGCTGCTGCGGCCGATCCGCCTGTTGCGTCAGGCGGCCGCCGCCAACACTGCCGCGGACCTCTCCGAGCGCATCCCGGTCACCGGCCACGACGACGTCTCGGAACTCACCGAGACGATCAACGGCATGTTCGACAGACTCGAGGATGCCTTCGTCAGTCAGCGACGCCTCATCAACGACGTCGGCCACGAACTGAAGACGCCGCTCACCATCATCCGTGGTCACCTCGAGCTTCTCGACACCACCAGCAACGACGATGTGGACGCGACACGGGAGCTCGCCATCGACGAACTGGACCGGATGAGCGACCTGGTGTCGGAGATCTCGTTACTCGCGGAGTCGCGAACGCCGCAGTTCGTGCATCCGGAGGAAGTCGACGTGGAAACACTCACCGCTGCGGTCGCCAGCAAGGCCGCTGCGCTCGACCCGGACCGCAACTGGCGGGTGGAGTCGGCTGCCGGCGGCATCGCGCTGCTCGATCCTCATCGGATCACCCAGGCCTGGCTTCAACTTGCCGGGAATGCGGTGAAGTACTCCACGCCGGGAGCTCCGATCGTGATCGTCACCGAGCGGGTGGCCAGCCGTAACGGGGATTGGCTGCATCTTGGTGTGCAAGACGCCGGCCCAGGAATTCCGGAGGAGGCTCATGAGAGGATTTTCGAGCGGTTCGGTCGGCTCGAGTCCAGTCGGGGCACCGAGGGTTCCGGTCTCGGCCTGTCGATCGTGGCAGCCATCGCGGGCGCGCACGGCGGCAGTGTCGGCCTCCTGAGTTCCTCGGGGGCCGGGTCGAGGTTCGAGATCCGGATCCCGTGGCGTGACGACGTTCAGGAGACCGACGTGAATCAGAACGACGAGAACCTCAAGGAAGGCACGGCACAGCAGTGACCAGGATCCTCATCGCCGAAGACGAGAGCCGCATCGCGTCATTCGTCGAGAAGGGTCTCAGCGCCGCGGGATTCGCGGTCACCGCCGTGACCGACGGTCGTACCGCGCTGGCCGAGGCGCAGTCCGGACAATTTGCGCTGCTCATTCTCGACATCGGCCTGCCGGGCATCGACGGCTTCGGCATTCTCGAAACGCTGCGCGGCGAGGGCAACCCGATTGCCGTGATCGTGCTCACTGCCCGCGACTCCGGCGCCGACACCGTGCGCGGGCTGGAAGGCGGGGCCAACGACTATATGTCCAAGCCGTTCCGGTTCGATGAGCTGCTGGCACGAGTGCGGTTGCGACTGCACGACGCTCGGCCGGAGGCCCCCGAGGCGCTGCAGGCCCACGGTCTGGAGCTCGATGTGAAGACCCGTCGGATCAGGGTGGACGGCACCGAGCTCGACTTGTCGGCGCGGGAGTTCGCGTTGGCGGAGGAGTTTCTCCGGCACCCGGACCAGGTGCTCAGTCGCGAGCAACTGTTGAGTCGGGTGTGGGGTCTCGACTTCGATCCCGGTTCGAACGTGGTTGAAGTGTATGTGCGCTATTTACGCGCCAAGATCGGCGCCCACCGCATCGAGACCGTGCGCGGGATGGGCTACCGACTGAAGTAAGAAATCGGGGAGCGTCTCACCCGAAAGAGACGCTCCCCGATGGGAGCTGCCGGCGCGTTGCGCGGGCAGAGCTTTTAGTGCTTGGTCCGCGCTTCGGCGCTGACGTCGGCACCGACCGCGGCGCCGGAGTCCAGAGACACGGCCGCCGGCGGAGCGACAACTTCGACGCTGTTCTTCTCGTGTGCCCAGGCGCTGACGCTCTGGCCGGTTTCGCTGCCCTTCACCGTCGACGCATTGGCGGCGGCATCCCGCGGTGCCACCGGGGTGACCTCGGTGGGCGTACTCGTGTCGGTGCTGGTGTCGGTGTCCGCTTCAGTGCTGGCGTCGGCGTCCGCGTCCGCGTCGGTCTCCGCTGCCTTCGGAGTGCTGTCGAACAGGCCCTTGGCGTTCGCGTTGGCGTTGGCCAGGGCGTTCTGGTTGGCGTGGCTGGATGCCGGGGCGATGCCGCTGATCTTCAGCAGCTGGCCGGGCGCATCCGACAGACCTGTCGTCGCGTATGCCCCGCCGGCAGCGAGTGCCACACCGAGGAGGCTGGCCGCACCGGTCATGATCAGTTTTGTGGATTTCTTCATCACGCTTGTCGCTCACTTTCCAGCGGTCCCCGTGCGGAACCGCTGCTCTTACTCTCGTGGTGCGCCATGAGGTGATCCCGAGAACCGGATGAGAGAGTTCTCATCTTGTCACTGCGCCTTCCGGTGGTCGCGCGTGCCGGGGCCCCCGCTTCCGGCGGTCGAGCTTGTCGAGACCCCGCTCTGTCCGTCACCGGATGCCCGGCCGATCCAACAGCGGCGCGAGCAGCACGACGACGAAGGCGGACAGCACCAAGCAGGCGGCGAATGGGCCGACGAGGTGGCGGAAGAAGAAGGAGACCGCCAGCAGCGGTTCGGTGCGGCCTGCCGCATAGAGGATGCCGCCCACGGCCGGCCCGGCGATCCAGGCGGTGAATGCCGCGAGCACCGACCGCGCGAAGGGCAGGCGCCTCGCATGGTATCGGGTGCCACGCAGCACCAGGAGGAACACCACCGCCGCGGCACCCACGACCATCCCCGGACCGACCAGCACACTGGCATCCGGTTCGATGGCATCCCGATCGCTGATCAGGCGCAGAAACCCCAGCGACCCGACCATCAGCGCGACGTAGACAATGGCGGCAACCAGCGCGATGAGCGGGGAGGCACGTTGGCGAGGCGCCTCAGGAGACGGTGCCGTATTGCGATCGCTCAAACTCTGCCTTCTTCTCGGCGGTATCGCGCTCGTACGCGGCGGCCGCCTCGATGTTGCGGGCCTTGACGCGGCGCCCGCGGGAGCTGATCGCCGCCCCGAACCAGATGGCCACCTCGCGGGACACGATCGTGGCGATCACAATGGCCGGGTTCACCGCCAGGCTCGCGAAGCTGGTGTGGCCGGTGAAGTTGAACATCATCCCGTCGAGGGCCAGCAAGATTCCGATCGAGGCGAAGTAGAGCGCCGCGGCCAGCAGGAACGAACCGAGCACGTAGACCCACCAACCGGCGCGGTTGACCAGCAGCACGAACACCACAAACAGCACGAGGAACACTGCAACCGGCACATAAAACAGCGGCAGCGCCACGAAACCGGGCAGCCAGCTGCTGAACGCCGCGGCCAGTCCCTCCGTGCCCGCAAGGCCGCGGTACAGTGCGGCCACCAGCGCCAACAGGATGGCGAACGCGGCGGTGGCGAGCACGGCCATCAGGGTTCCGATGCCGCGGTTGCCGCGGGCCCGCGGCGGAGTTGGGGCGGTCAAGTACACCGTCTTCACCGCGGGTGTCGGTGTTCCGGCGTCGGGCATAGCGGTCACCGGCACCGCCGCGGCGGCAGGCTCAACCGCTTCGGGTTCGGCAGCGGGCAAGTCCTCGGTCTGATGCTCGGGTTCGGCGTCCACAGCGGTATGCGTGGAGTCCGGCGCAAACGGGCTCGTGTGTGGCGCTGCGGGCGGCTCCACGAGATCCGGAATCGGCTCAGAACGCTCGGTAGCAGCGGGTTCGTTCCGGCGCGAATCGTCAGGCTGCGACTCGTCCCGGACGGGTTCCTCGAACGGCACCTCGGCGGAGCGTTCCTTTCCCGGCGTGCTGCCGACGGGCACTGCGGCCGGCGTCCCCTCGTTGTCGGGGTCCGCCGTGTTGGCTCTCGAGGGGTTCTCGTCGCTCATCTGCGCTCCTGACGGTGGTCGTGCATCCGTATAGGAGGTCACTCTAGCAATCGCCCTACCGTGGGCGTCGGAGGTGTGCGTTATCCCTTCGGTGCGTCCGCCGTCTTGGCCGTCTTCGCAGGAGCGGCCGGGTTGTCGAGCAGCACGTAGACGAACCCGTTGATGTCCGCTTGGAAGTCACCAGCCGAGTCCTGCGTCGTGCGCGATCCGCTCTCGGCGGTGCTCTGCTTCAGCTTCAGGTCCTGCACCAGATAGAGCCGCTCCCCGGTCTGCACACCATTGATGAAGGACATGACGTTCGACGTGCTGCCCGACACGGTGAGGGTGACGGGTATCGCTACAAAGTTCTCCGCAGTAATGAGCGGATTCGTCGTACTCACCGTTGTCAAGGCATCCTTGACCGGCGTGTAAGGCTGACCGTCGTTTGCCTTGAAATCCGTCAACGTGACAGCGTTCGCCTGCTCCAGTGCGTGCAATTCATCCAGGAACGCGGACATCGCGTCCCCGGAGGGCACAGCTGCCCTCAGCACCGCCAACTGGGTCTTGAGTTCGGGGAGGGTTTCGAACTGCTTCTTGATCGCTTCCAGCTCGCGTTGATGCACGACGTTTTGCGCCTCGGCAGCCACGCGTTGGTCGCCTGCCGTCGCGGCTTCGGCGAGCTTCGGCGACACCCCGAGGAACCATCCCATGGCGATGATTGCGACGACAAGGACCATCGAGCCGATGACCCACAGCCTGTTGCTAGCGCTCGCGTTCATGGCTACTTACCCCCGTCCTTGCTCGCTTCGGTCGCGGTGTCACTGGGCGCCGTGTTCGCGCTGTCGTTATTCTTTTCCGGGGACTTCACCGCATCGCTCGCGTACCGGTTCGCCAGTGCCTGCTCGTTGACGTGCATCTTCACGCCGACCTTGTACACGCCGTCGGTGAGACTCACGGAGTTCGGCGACGCGTCGACAAATCCCTTCAACTTCGCCAGGGCGTTCAGCCATGCCGGCACGTCTGGCAGCGACGCTGTCTCGGCTTCGAAGCTCAACTCGGCCACCCGTTCACCTTGCAGAGGAACGGTGGGCTGCTGCAACGCGAGCATCGGGGTGCTGGACGACGAATCGAACGTCACGATCGTCGTACCCGATGGCAGGCTCGCCTGCACAGAGTTGAAATACTCCTGCCAATTGATCTCGGTCGAGGAGCCGACTTGGCGGCCGGCCGTAGTGAGGGCCAACTCCTTGGTCACCTTCCGCACCTCGACGTATTTCTGCTGTTGCGCAAGAAGACTCTGCGTACGCGCGGTCGCCGTAGCAAGCTGCGCGTTGCTGTTCGCAGCATTCAAACTTGCCGCTGCGTACCCCGCTCCGACGACGACCATCGCAGCGACGACCATGAGGCTGAGCCCGCGGTGCAGCACTCGTGCTTTGGCGGAAAGTCCAACCTCGGGGGGAAGCAGATCTACCCGGGGCACACCGCCCAGGACAAGCCTGGTCTCTTTATTACCGAGGATTCTCATGCGACACTTCCCAACGCGAGTCCAAGGGCCACGGCCATGCTGCTGGACTCCGAGGCACCTTCACGGCGGAGATCCCTCGACAATTCGATGCTGTTGAACGGATCCGCTGGCGACACGGCGATCCGGGTAATCTCCGCGAGGGCCTCCGCAAAGCCGGGGAGCCGGGTTCCTCCGCCGCTCAGCACGATCTCGTCATATTTGAGACTGGGATGCGTGTTGGCGAAATAGTTCAAGGTGTTGCGGAGGCTACTCAGCAGCTCTCCCGTGACTTCGTGGATGATCTCGACCGCTTCGCGCTGCTCCGCAGGAACCGGGCTGGTGATCAGGCCCAGCGACGATTTAAGCACAACCGCCTGTTCCGGTGTGATATCCAGTCGGTCAGCCAATGCCTGGGTGAGGTTCTGCCCCCCGATGCCGATGATGCGTACGAACTGGGGTACACCGTTGACCGACACCACAACATGGCTGGTGCGGGCACCGACGTCGATGAACGCCAGTGTCGCTTTCGCGCGATCTCGGGCGTGCAACCGACTGAGCGCGAACGGGATGAGATCCACTGCCACGGGGGAAAGCCCGGCCAGCTGCACCGCGGTGACGTTCGCCTTCACGGCATCCTTGATGGCCGCGACGAGAAGACCGTGGACCACGGGTCCTGCCTCGGATGCACTCTCGGAAATGGGGTAGAAGTCAAGCAAGGCATCGCCGACCGGCACCGGCAGCATGTCTTGTACATGGGAGGGCAGCGACTGCCGGATCTCTCGCTGCGAAAGACGGGGCACGGTCAGGTCACGGACAAGCACCTTGGTGTTGCCCACGCCCAGCACGACCTTCTTGCTGCGGAATCCCCCCGCCGACCACAGCTGCTTGAGAGCCGCGGCGACCGTGTTGACTTCCGCAACCTCCCCATCTTTGACCGCGCCTTCTGGGAGCGAGATCTCCCGATACCGCTCGACGGTCGGGCGCTCCTTGCCGAGCCCGGTTACCTCGACGGCGCGCACCGAGTCGTCGCCGATGTCGACCCCCACTACAACCTGTGCACTCATCTTTTCCCCCTATTACCATTACCCAAGTCCCACGAGGACCAAATAGCCCCTGGCGATGCTGTCGCCGAAAAATGTCCCCACCCAGCAGCCCAGCAGCATCCAGGGCCCGAACGGGATGCCGGACTTGCGCCCGGCCTTGCGGGCGATCAGCAACCCCACCGCGAACAGCCCGCCCAATAAGAATGCCGCGAACGCTCCGACAATGAGAGTCCCCCATCCGAGCCACGCGAGGTACAGCCCGAGCACTCCGGCGAGTTTCACGTCGCCGAAGCCCATGCCACCGGGGTACGCGAACGCCATCGCCAGATAGGCGAGCCACAATGCCGCCATCCCGATCCCCGCCCGCAGCAGCTGGCCATAGTCACCAGCCAAAACGCTCGACATCCCAAGCAGCGCGACGCCGACGATGTAGCTGGGTAGCACGATCCTGTTCGGCAGCGTGTGCGTGTCCAGATCGATAAGTGCGAGTACCACGGAAATGGCCGCCAGATACAGGAACGCGATCAGACCGAGCACCCAGGCGGCCACCCCGCCAGTTGAGCTTGCTGCGGTGGTCGAGCTTGTCGAGACCCCAAACCACAACGCAACCGCCGCGAACAACAACCCGGTCCCCAACTCCACAATCGGGTACCGCACGGAGATCGGCGACGCGCAGTTCCGGCACCTGCCGCGCAGCATCAACCACGACAGCACCGGAATGTTGTCGTACCCTTTTATCGCGGTTCCACAGGTCGGGCACGCGCTCGGAGGCGACACAATCGACCGCCGCAACGGTACGCGATACGCGACCACGTTGAGGAAGGAACCGATCAGCAGACCGAAGCCCCCGGCAAGGATTGCTGGCACTAGTTCACGTCCCGCATGGAGATAACCGCGCCTGGTTGCGGCTTGGTGATGTCGGCAAGGTCCTCATCGCCCGTGGTCAGGTCTACGCCGGCGATCCCGACCGGTTCGAAAGTGAAGGTCGGGTTGTTCTTGGCGTAACTCAGCTCCCCGGCGTAGATCTGCCCGTTCCAGGTGAACCCGTTCTTGCCGTCAAAAGAGCAGGGGGTATATGCCATCGCCATGATCGGGGTCTGAATGGTGATGTTGTTCTTGGTGCTGAAGGTGTCCTGTATCGGCTTGCTGGGGTCGTAGTAGGAGTTCGCCGGATTGTTGCAGGTGGGCTTATTGTCGCCTGCCGGACCATCATCAGGGGTTATGAGCCAGAGCCGATACGCTGCAGCGGACGACGACTTGAACGTGATCCCATTGATGCTCGGCCAAAGAAACGCGTTGGCGAAGATCACCACGTCGCTCGTCAGCGTCACGGTGGGGTTTTGGGTGAGCGCCGTCGGGCCGCCGGGGCAAGCAAGCATGTTGAGGATGACCGGCTGGCCAAGCATCGTGCCGCCCAGATTGCCGTTTGGCAATATGCAATCGGCGGGAGTGGTGGCGGTTCTCTCCTCGAACACGTGACCGTCCTGATCCTTCCAGTCGGTCGGCTGGTATGTGACATTGACCCAGTCAGGTGAATCAGGAGGAGTGCCACCGGTTGTGTAGTCACCGCCTACTTGGGTGTCAACGTTGTTCGCGGTGACGGATGCGGCGGTGAGGTTGCCTCCGATAGTCCCCTTCGATCCGAGCTTCGCAGCCCCAGAAACCCATGCGTCCCCGGTGACACTGCATTTGTTGCTTGACCCGAAGTCGAGGTTGCCGTTGATCAGGATGCTAGCGTTGAAGACGGTGTTGTTGTTGCTGCACACGAGGTCACCATTCTTAGTGATCAGCCCAGTGGCACCGGCTTCTGAGAGGTCCAAGTTCGCGTTGGCTTCGAACTCGCCGCCGCCGAACAGAAACATGCCAACACCGCTGGGTGGTGGCCCCGGTGTGAGGTACTGAAAGATTGATTCAACCTTGCTTTGGTCCTGTGACGAGACACCGGCGACGCCCTTGGACTGAGCAGTCCCGACGGACGTCAGGCGGATCCGGGTAGCCGACAGTGGCGGACAGCCGGCTTGCCAGCCAGACGCCGTGTTGTACTCCACCTTTACCGTAAACTTCGGTTCAACTGTCGATGTGTACACTCCGGGCACAGGTTGGGAAGCGCAGCTGCCAGGAGTGAAGAGTGCAGTACGGGCCGCAGCGATTCCGGCATCGGAAGATGCGTGGGACTGGACACCAGCCCGTGCAGCGGTCGTATCTCCGAACGCGCTCACGACCGATGATGCTATGAGTGCTGTCAGGATTAGCCCGACGACCATGACACCGAGGACGGCCACCAGTGCCGAGCCACTCTCGTCCTTGTGCCCAATTCGGGCGACTCGCACTAGGGGTAACATATCGGTTCTCCTGTCGCTCCAGCCCGACTGACCGCCGAACTCGTAACATCTACCGGCGGGTGATCGCCCGCTAGGCCGCTAAAGGATAGAACTAACCGCTCGTCGGCAGCCTTCTTGAAGATGCCAACTGGCACCGGCGGAGTACCAGCAGTGATCTTTGGCACGATTCCTTGGTCCAAGAGTGTCCAGCTTGCCGTATCGGACGCGGTTGCGACGACGATTGCAGAAGTGGAAACCTTGTAACGAATACTGCCGCCGTCCACCGGAGAGTAATACCAAGCAGCGCACATCCACTGAATCGGATCGCCGCCCAACGCCGTCCGTGCCAGTAGTAATTGATCATTGCCGGTGGGCGAAGTGAGAAGGAAGTCGGACGAATTGCGGATGCCCTTCTCCACTGAATGTGCGACCAGCTGGCCCGCGCTGGAAGCGTCGGTGACGCTGCTCACGGTATTCGAAGTTCTCATCGTGTTGATCATCATCGCGCCTACGATCGCTAGGACCAGACCTGTAAGCAACATATAAACGAGAAGTTCGATGAGCGTGAAGCCCTTTTCGGAATCTTCGCCCATGTCGTCGTTCATGTCACGGCTCCGCGATAAAGACAAAGGTATGCGCGGTGGCGAGCACATCGCCGGTGTCGGTGCGAGTTACAGTGACGTCGACCGGAACGTTGACCGGGTTCTCGGCAACGGGGGAACAGGATGTGCCAACGGTGCGGACCACAAGCAAAGACACGTTCCTCGGGTCGACGCTCGTAGTTGTAGACGAGGTCAGCTCGGTGCATTTCGTTGCCGAACGGGCGAGTTCGATCTGGTCGTTGGCAAGTTGTGTGGCAGTAACGAGAGTCGCGTTTGTCGCGGATTTCTGAAGGCCCTGGACGAGTAGCGGCAAGAACGCCGCGGCAAGCAGGCCGAGGAGGAACATCGATACGACGACCTCGATTATGCCGAAGCCAGGATCCGTCTTGGAGGCAAGGTGCGACCGAGACCGAATGCTCAACATAACATACCTCCCTTATTCGGATATTTCGGGTGGTGTAGCTCTCGTCGCATGCATGCCGCGACGTCAGTGCGCGGCAGACGCCAACTGCCACAGAGGTGGGGCGCCACGATGAGCGACGCCCCACCTCCGATAGCGCTGAGTTACGGTGCCGGGGTAGTTGGGACGAGCACTCCAGCGGCACTGCACGTACCGCCGGTTACTCCGGTCGAGTCATCAGCTGCGAAATTCACGTCGTTGGCGCTAACCGCAGCGATGCAGAAGGCACCAGCAGTAGCCCCCGGGGTAAGTACCGGCAACGTCTTGTAGTTCGCCGCGTCGCCCGTGCCCGCTGCATCGCTAGGTACCGTGTATCCATACGAATCCAGACCAGTAAGGCCGGTGGGCAAGGTGCCGTTGTTGTCAGTCTGATAAGCGACAACCGCGATTTTCGCGTTCGCGACGTCGGACTTGACTCCGCTGTCCTTCGCGCTATTTTGCACACCGATAAATACGGGAATGGCAATCGCGGCCAGGATGCCGATAATGATGACGACAACAAGCAGTTCGATGAGGGTGAAGCCCTTTTCGTGCTCGAGGCCGGCGCGCCTATCGTTCAGCGCCTTGTTTATACGTAGAAACATGTGATTCTTCCTGTCTTCGGGTTTTGTGGACAGGGCCCCCAGAAAATCTCTGACCCCCTGAAGTAATGCTCCCGGTAAAGCGTTTCCGCTGTAATCCCACAAAGGGGGCACATGAGGGATTTTCGTGGCCCCAAAAGGGGGGACAATCGCTACTTGATGAGCGTGAAGATGTTGAAAATTGGTAGGTAGAGCGCGACAATCATGCCGCCGATGACGATACCGAGGAAAGCAATCATAAGCGGCTCGATCATCGCAGTGAGTTGCTCGGTAGTGGACTGCACCTCGTCGTCATAGAAGTCCGCTATTTTTGACAGCATGGTTTCGAGCGCCCCAGCATCCTCCCCTACGGCGATCATCTGAGTCACCATCGAGGGGAAGACCGGCTCCTCGGAGAGCGGCTCTGCGATTGACTTACCTTTGCGCACCGAATCCGCCACCTTCTGTAGCGCCTGCTCCATCACCCAGTTGCCGGATGTCTCGCCAACGATCTGCAAAACATGAAGGATTGGTACACCTGCACTTAGCATGCTCGAGAAGTTCCGACTGAACCGAGCGATCGCGATCTTCTTGAACAACATGCCGAACACGGGCAGCTTCAGCTTGATTGGATCAACCACTTTGCGAACGCGACCGGTGTTCTTATTCTTCCTCCACCAGAATGCAAAGACGACAACTATCACGAGTAGCAGGGGCGCAAGCCAGGTCATGATGCTGGAGAGCCAGACTAGCAGTTGCGTTGGAAGTGGAAGCGCGGCGCCGAAACCTTCAAACATTTTCTTGAAGATCGGCACGATGAACAACAGCATGGCGACCACTGCGACTACCGCCATGATCAGTACGATGACGGGATACGCCATCGCCGACTTGATCGTCCCGCGGAGCTTCACTTCGGACTCAAAGTTCTTCGCCACGGTGTCGAGGGCACCATCGAGGAAGCCTCCAGTCTCTCCTGCCCTTACGAGGTTGATCATAATAGGCGGAAATACCGTTGCATGTTTCGTCATACCGTCAGAGAGAGACAAGCCTGCCTCGACGTCCTTCGTGAGTGAGGCAAGCACCTCGGCAAGTGTCTTGTTCTCTGACTGGTCGGTGAGAATAGTCAAAGTGCGCAACAAAGATAGCCCCGAGCTGATCATCGTCGACATTTGTCGGCTCATGATCGCAAGGTCCTTAAGCTTCACACTTTTTTTAAGGATGGCGAGATTGATTTCGGTATTCAGACCGGTGCCCTTGGCTTCCGCAATGGAGATCGGCGCCACCCCCATGGTGCGCAGTCGAGAAGCGACCGCGCCCTCCGTTGCCGCATCCACGCGCCCCTTAACGAGCTTGCCGGCGGTGTCTCGCCCCTTGTAGGCGAAGGTCTGCACGGTGGGGGGCATCAGTACGCTCCCAGGTCCTGCGCGTCGCCGTCGAAGTCGATACTGCTAACAGACATCTGCCGGGACACGTCCGTGAGTCCGGGGTCGGCACGGTGGATCAGGCGCTTGAGGCTGTCGAGGTCGTGCGCCTTGGCGGTTGCGGCGGCGTGGGTGATCTTGCCAGCGTCCACGAGTTCGGCCAGGTGCTGGTCCATTGTGTACATGCCCAACTCACGGCCGGCCTGCAGCGCCGAGGTGATCTGGTAGGTCTTGCCCTCGCGGATCAAGTTGCCGATCGCGGGGGTGGTCACCAGCACCTCGGTGGCCACCACGCGGCCCTTGCCACTCGCCATCTTCACCAGCGTCTGACAGACAACGCCCTGCAGCGTCGCCGCCAGCTGGGTGCGGATCTGGCCCTGCTGGTGCGGCGGAAACACGTCGATGACGCGGTCGATCGTCTGGGCGGCATCCTGCGTGTGCAAGGTGGCGAAGACGAGGTGGCCAGTCTCGGCGGCGGTCAGGGCGACCGAGATGGTCTCCAGGTCCCGCAACTCGCCGATCAGGATGACATCCGGGTCTTGCCGCAGCACGTGCTTGAGCGCGGCCGCGAAACTGTGCGTGTCCGGGCCCACCTCGCGCTGGTTCACCAGCGACTTGTGGTTCTGGTGCAGGAACTCGATCGGGTCCTCCACCGTGACGATGTGGTCGGCACGGGTGCGGTTCACCAGGTCCACCAGGGCGGCCAGCGTGGTCGACTTGCCGGAACCGGTCGGGCCGGTCACCAGCACCAAGCCGCGAGCCAGAGTAGCGAACCGAGACACCGTCTCGGGGATGCCGAGCTCCTTCAACGTTTTGATTTCGGTGGGGATGAGTCGGAACGCGGCGCCGATCGAGCCGCGCTGCTGGTACATGTTCACCCGGAATCGGGCGTTGCTGGAGATTGTGTAGGCGAAGTCGAGTTCGAGCTCGGTCTCGAAGGTCTCCTTCTGCGTGTCGGTGAGGATGCTCTGCAGCGCGGACGTGACCTTGCTGCGGCCCCAGACCTGGGTGCCGGCGATCGGACGCAGCCCCCCGTCGACCCGGATGGTCGGCGCGGCGTTGACAGTGACGTGCAGGTCGGAGGCGCGCGCGAACAGCACCTCCTGCAGCGCAGCAACCAGGTCGCGGTCGGCAGAGCCGAGGTCGGCCTGCGGAGCGGACTCCTCGGCGTCGAAGGCGACATCGTCCAGAGACCATGAGCCGGTCTCGGTGGGCACCGGCTCGTGCAGCCACTCCAGGTCGGGCTCGACCGTAGGCGGCGGGGCCGACGCGAGCGCGGACGGCGACACGTCGAACACCGGGGTCGAGTGGGATCTGGTGGGCGCGGGTGCTGGCGTTGCGGCCGGCGGTGCCACAGGCGGCAGTGCATCCCGGTCGGATTCGGCACCCTGCATGCTCGCCAGCAGCGCCTCCCAGCTCTGCCCGGCCTCGGGCATCGGGACGCTGCTGCGGGCCGGGGGCTCCGCGGGTGGCGGTGCGGCGTGGGAGGACATCGGGGCCGGGAACGCAGGCGCGCTGTACTGCGGCGCGGCGACCGTCGGCACCGGCACGACCGGCGGCGTTGCTGGCGGGACGACCGGCGGTGCGACCGACGCGGGATAGGGTGCAGCGACCGGCGGCTCGACCCGTGGCACCACCGGCACCGGATAGGGAGCAGCCACCGGCGGCACCGGCGAGGGTCCGCCATACTCCGGGGCGATCGTGTACGGTGCGAACGCCGCCGCGTGCGGCGAGGCGGCGCGCGGGGGCGCAGACTGTTCGGGTGCGACGGCCCCCGCATCATCCGCCATCGCTCGGATGCGCGAGCGGCGCAGGCCGTAGGTGGCCGGCGGAGTGGCGTGGTTTGGATCAGTCATGCGATATCCCCTCGTTGTGCATGGAAAGTGGTGAAGGTGCGCCCCCGCGCTCAGGCCATCATGCGACGACCCGCAAGATCTCGTCGATCGAAGTGAGCCCGAGCTGCACCTTCGACCAGCCGTCCTCGCGCAGGGTCAGCATCCCCTGCTCCCTGGCGGTGCGGCCGATCTCGGCGCTGGAGGCGCGGGCCACGGTGAGGCGCTCGATCTCCTCGGTGACGCGCATCACCTCGTGCACCGCGATGCGGCCGTGGAAGCCGGTCTTGGAGCAGGTGGAGCAGCCCACCGGCCGGTACAGCGTCGGCAGCGGCAGGTGGGGGTCAACGGCAAAATGTAGTGCCGCCAGGTGCTCCGGGTCGGGCTGGTACGCCTCGCGGCACCGGTCGCACAGCCGCCGCGCCAGCCGCTGCGCCACCACGCAGTCCAGGGCAGAGCCAACCAGAAACGGCTCGATCTCCATCTCGGTGAGCCGGGTGATCGCGCTCGGCGCGTCGTTGGTGTGCAGCGTGGAGAGCACGAGGTGGCCGGTGAGCGAGGCCTCGATGGCGATCTGGGCAGTTTCGTGGTCGCGGATCTCGCCCAGCAGCACCACATCCGGGTCGCTTCGCAGAATGGATCGCAGCGCGCTGGCGAAGGTGAGCCCTGCCTTCACGTTCACCTGCACCTGGTTGATGTCCGGCATCCGGTACTCCACCGGGTCCTCGACCGTGATCACGTTGATCTCGGGCTTGGCTACCGTGTGCAGCGTGGTGTACAGGGTGGTGGACTTGCCGGAGCCGGTCGGCCCGGTGACCAGGATCATCCCGTACGGCTTGGTGAACGACCCGCGGAACGCCGCGAGGTTGCGGTCGAGCATGTGCAGGTCGCTGAGTTCCATGTTGGACGCGGCGTTGTCCAGGATGCGCATGACCACTTTCTCGCCCCACACCGTGGGCAGCGTGGCCACGCGCAGGTCGATCTTGCGCCCGGCGTGCTTGACCGACATCCGGCCGTCCTGCGGCTTGCGCCGCTCGGCGATGTCGATGTCGCTCATGATCTTGAGCCGGGAGATGACGCCGTTTTGGATGTTCTTCGGCGCGCGCTGCATCTCATGCAGCACACCGTCGATGCGGTACCGGACGCGCACGTCGTGTTCGGCCGGCTCGATGTGTATGTCGGAGGCGCGGTCCTGGATGGCCTGGCTGACCAGCAGGTTCACGAAGCGCACGATCGGCGCCGCGTCGTCGGCGGCCTCGGAGGTGTCCTCCTCGGCGCTCTGGACGCTCTCCTCCTCCAGCACCGTGGTGAGGTCGTTGAGCTCGCCGTCGGCGCGGTGGTACCGGTCGATCGCGGCGAGCAGGTCGGAGCGTTCCGCCACGACCGGCGTAAGCTCCATCCGCGCCGCGGCGGACACGTCGTCCAGAGCGAACACGTTACGCGGGTCGACCATGGCCAGCACCAGGCGGCCGTCGGCGATGGCCACCGGCAGGATGCCATAGCGGCGGCAGATCGCCGCGGGCACGCGCGCGATGGCCAGCGGATCGATCGGATAGTCGACCAGTTCGACGAACGGCACCTCGGACTGCGCCGCGCGGGCTGCCGCGAACTGCAGTTCCGTGACCACCCCCTCATCGACGAGACGGCGCACGGATGCCTCGTCGCCTTCTTTATCGGCCGTATCGAGAGCCTCGATCGGCAAAACTCCACGCAGGATCAGGATGTCGGTTAACGACGCCACAGAACCCTCCTTTGTCACTACATTCGCCGGGCGCACCCTAGGGAGGCACGCGTCGGCTGTTCGGGTTCACGATGAATACCTCACCGAGTCTCTTCATACTTCCGCCGATAGGGCGTGGGCGATAGTCCCGCAAGTTGGGGGTACCGCGCCGGGGTACACGGCAAGCCCCGTCGAAATCACACGTCCCGGTTGCCCACTCCTCCACAGCCTGGTGGAGAACGAGTTGTCCACTGATCTTCACAAACCATGGAAACAAGTGTTCTATGGTGCGAAGATTAGTGTTATGAAAAACATCGCAGGCCCGTTCATGACTACCGCCCGCACGGTAGCCGGTTTCGGCGCCTGCGGTACCGACTACCAGACCCTCACCGACGGCCAGTTGGTCGAGTTGCAGAAGACCGCGTCGGCGCATCAACGGCAGCTGGATGCGATTAAGACTGCCGCTGCCGGGGAGTTGGCGCGTCGGTCTCGCCGGGAGTTGGGTCATGCCGGTCTGGCCGCCCGGGAAGGGTTCCGCAGCCCGGAGGCGATGCTGCAGTCGATCACTGGCGCGACCGGACGTGAGGCCAGCCAGCTGGTCACGTTGGGGAAGATCAGCAGCGAGGCCGAAGCAGCCCAATCGTTACTAGATGAGGGTATCGAGAATATCGGCGGGGAACCGGTGGTCCTGCCCTGGGAGGCCCCGATCAGCACCGCCCTGACGACCGGGGTGCTCTCGGCCGAGCAGGCCGATGCGGTGCGCCGCGGCCTGGGCATCCCCACCGATCAGGTCAGTGCCGAAGTGCTGCGGGCTACCGCCGAACAGTTGATCGTCCAGCAGGCGCACTTATCGGCGGATCAACTGTTCAAGGAAGCCCGCATCTGTCGGGATCTGATCGATGAGGAGGGTATCCCTGCCCGGGAGGCGGAACTGTTCCAGCAGCGCAGTCTGAAACTGCGCAAACTGGGCAATGGGATG